>NZ_JAGIZB010000001.1 GCF_017813395.1 Pararoseomonas baculiformis
ACACCCGGATCTCCAACGCCAGTTCCTCTCCGACCATCCGGCCCCCCATCACCACGACGGGGCACCCTAGACCTGGGTCAGATTCCAACCGGCGACCGGGTCAGATTCACTCCGGCGGCAACAGCAGCAACGGGCCCACCACGCCTGGAGGCTGCCCGACGGCACGACCTGGCGGCGGATCGCCTGATCCATGAGCGCCGATGATGACGCGATCGGTGCTGACGGCTACGTCCGGCTACGGTGCTACGTGCCGCTGCGGGACACCACCTTCTTCAGCCTGTTCTGCTCAGAACCCAGAGGCTGCGGCCGCGTCGCGAGCTCCTCTACCGGCCGCGCCATTTCCCTCATGGGAGAGGATGGAAACCGGACCACCGAGGAGTTCGCGGCACGGCTGCGCTGTGCCGCGTGCGGCAACCGCCGGATCGACGTCAGGGTCTCGATCGATCCTCGAACACACGAGACGAGAAGGCGCGAAGGCCTCCTGTCTGAGGTGTGTGACGAGGATCCCGCCTCCGCCAGTTCCTCACTGTCCGAGCCATGAGCAAATCAGATGAGGAGGCGGCACCGAAGCCGCCGCGGCGCGTCAGCTATGTCTGCGCGCCCTGTGCCAGGGCGAATGGCGGCGTCTGGCCAGCGGGGCACATGGCGACGTGGTCGGAGGACACCTGCGATGCCTGTGGGGTGCTGACCGGCGTTGCCTCGACGGGCGACTGGAACTGGCCCTTTGGCCTCCCCGCTGGTTGGTCCTCGGGAATGAGGGACTGAACCGTGGGCCCTCTCGAGGACGACGATACCGCCGAAATCACGCCAGAGGAGGGAGCGGCAGGCCTGAGAGCGGCCCTGCGCCTCCTGGAGCATTGGCAGGCCACGCCGGCCCAGGTTCAGGCCCTCCTGGGCGCCCCAGACGCTGAGACCGTCGAGGCCTGGCGGCAGGACGACCTTGGCGCAGGCCTTCCGCCCGAGACCGTTCTGCGGCTGGGCATCCTCCTCGGCATCCACCGGGGCACGCGCGCCCTCTTCTCGGACCCTGTCAGGGGTCATGCCTGGATGCGGACCCCGAGCGCCCTCTTTGACGGCCAGAGCGCCCTCGAGCGCATGGCCCAGGGATCGATCGAGGACCTTATCGCCGTCCTTGGTTACCTGACGGCCGAGGCCCAGTGAGGCCCCGCCATTTGCCCCCTCGTGGGCCCTTGGCGGTGTCAGGCGTGACCTGGGCGCAGCGCTGGAAGCGCGCCTTCGCGGCGGTGCTCACCTTGCAAGACCCGGATCAGCGGCAATCCAGGCGGCTGCGCTTCCATCAGGACCCGCACCCCGATCACCTGGTGCTCTGCTTCGTCGACATGGACCGGCCTGCCCCTCCGCCCTACGCGGCGATGCCGGTCTTCCGGATGGCCGAGCGGGCCGACATCGAGCGGGCGCTGGAGTTCGGGCGGGCGAGCGCCAGTGGCGGCCGCCTGCTGGTCCACTGCAATGTCGGAGTTGGCCGCTCGCCCGCTGTCGCCCTGGCCATCATCGCGGATCGGCTCGGGCCCGGGCGTGAGAGGGAGGCGCTCGACGAGCTCATCCGGATCCGGCCGCAATCCGTCCCGAACCTGCACGTCCTGGCCCTCGCGGACGCCATTCTCGGCCGTGACGTCGCGCTAGTTCGGACCGTCCTGGAATGGGAGCGGGACAGGCCAGAGAACACGGCGAGGCGCCGGGACAACCGCGCCGCTCACCTCGCCTACTATGGCGTACCGCTCAGTGCAGATGATTGAGGTCGGGACGGGTGCCAGAGCTGAAAGAGGGGGGGACCTCAGTCCGTGGGGAAAACACCCTTCGGGACCAATCCCTTTCTGGCCAGCAGGCGCTCGCCAAACTCATCCTCACCCACCTGGCTCGGTCGCGAGTACGGCGGCGGCAGCTTGCCCTCATCGAGCCAGCTATCCAGAACCCGGATCAGCAGTTGCTTGGTGCCGACCCCGTTCCACTGCCCGGGCAGATCGGCCGGCCCGTTCTCGAGCGAGAAGAGGGTGCCCTTCTCGTTCGAGTGGATGGTCGCGCCCCGATAGGTCCAGGACGGGCCTCCATGCTTGCCCTGCTGGGCAAGCAGCTTCGGCTCGGGGCGGGGCGCCGGGGACGGCGCATCAGGGATCAGGTCAGGCATCAGAGACTTTCAGAATTACAGCCGGTCAGAACATAGGCCAGGGGCCGGATGCCAGCCGTACAAATCGGACTCTGAGATGCCGGGGGCATCCTCGTCAGCGCCAAGCTGCGCGTAGAACTCCACCTGTGCCGCAGCCGGCTGCTGCATCGCTGCACCGAGTTGAGAGAAGTAACTGCCAGTCTCAGCCTCGCTGAAGTCGTCGATCGTGATCTCTCCCGCCAGAGCGCGGCGGATACGGTCCTGCGACACGCTGGTTATGGTCTCTCCGGAGGTCGGCTTGGTATCGTCCATGGTGTCTGACCTCCACTTTCGGTGTAGAACAACACTGACAGTGACTAGATCCAGCCTGAACTCAATGGAACTATAGAGTGCATGCCACGCACCCGCTTCGTTTTCTCGCCAGATGAAGGGACCGATTGGGTGTGGCGCGAGCACCCATACTTTTTTGGCTTCCTTATAGCACCTATCGCCGCTGTGATAGGATCAGTGCCTTTCTTGCTTCTCGCGTTTCACAGCCTCACGCCTATCGCGGTAGGTTGGTTCATCAAACTCAGTCTCCTCGTCGGGACACCGTTCGCGCTTGTTGTTACGGCTTGGCTCCTTCCATTTGCGCTCCGCCGTGGAGCGCCCGGCCCCTTACTTCCTATCGTCGGTGCGTTCAGCGGATTCATCGTGACCATGCCACTCGGGGCATTTCTCTATGTCTCCGGGACGTTCAGCGGGCTGATCGCCGGAGCCATCTTCTGGTGGGCTATTGGCCGTAGCCCCACCAAATCGCTGTTGTGATCCGCCCTACCTGCAGGAGAGCGCCCATGGCGACGGTCAGATTGCGGCGACACGGTAACTCGGTCGGGATCATCTTTCCCGCCGAAACACGCATCCGCATGGGCCTAGAGGCCGGCCAGGAGCTTACCCTGATTGAGCTGTCCGACGGCGTGAAGCTGGTCAGGCGCAGTGTCGCACTGGAACGCCAGCTACAACTCGCCCGCGAGGTGCTCCGGGAGCAAGCGGACGCCCTGCAGGAGTTGCAAGACCAGAACAGTCGGACGTGATCAACTTCCTCGCCTTCACGGCCTTGTCCGTAAGCGAGACGAGAGGCCAGGAGCGATGAAAAGGTCAGGCATCACGCTTGACTTCGAGGTGACGCATCGGGTCGTGGGTGAGTACCACGTGTTCTTCGTCCCCAAGGAGGTTCCGGAGGCGCGTGGGGCCGGGCTGATCGTCTCCGACAAGGACCAGATCAGGGCCATGGGCCTCTTCGAGGTGGCGATGGCAACCGCTAGGCGGCACGGCAAGGTGCCCCAGAGCGCCCGCTGGCACCTCCATGCTGACTAAGAGGAACGGATGTCCCGAGAATGGACCCCTCCCCGAACTGCGCCCCGATATAGGGCACGCCCTGAGCGTGCGCGTTCCTGTGGTTTGCCAGGCGGAGGTGGTATGGTCGGGCAGCCTCGGAGCAGTGGCCGCTTGGTCACGATGTGCGGGCTGGCCCTCGTGCTCTCGGCTTGTTCTCCGTCTTACGAATGGATGTGGATACGCCTGTCAGACTCAGACCGGCAGATCATGGTTCCCACGCAGATCGCGCGGTCGAGCCTCAAGGAGTGTGTGACCGCGTTTGACCCCGATCGCGCTGACGATGTCGACTTGAGTTATGTTGTGCTTCGCAGCCCAGACCCCAGGAGACAGGCTGTGGCCGCGTGCATGCGCGAGAGAAACATGCGGCAGATGCGCTCGAACCCAATGTACATGCCCTAGAGGGTGTTACGGACCACGCGGGCGGGCTTCCACTGGGAGGGGCATAGTCAAAAAGATGCATGATTGGTCACTGTTGTCCGTGACCGTCGATTGGACGAGCGGACAGGCCCGTCTAGACCTTCAATCTCCCTCGGGGCTGCGCACTCTTCGAGCAATCAAACTTCGTGAACTTCATATCCCTCGTAATCACGACTGGGGATCCAGTGTCTCAATCAACATCGTCACAGGGCCTGATGTAAGAACAGACGGACTGTGTTGTTTGAGTGTAGAGATGCAGTCTGGTGATACGATCAAGGTGATTGCTGGATCTTTTGAAATGCCGGAGCAGTGAAGACGCTCGCATCGGTATGACTTGAGGTTTGGTCCGTAACACGCTCTAAGTGAAAGCTTGAAAATTCAAAGATAAGCGACCCTGCGAAGCAGGAGGGTGCCCATGGTGACGTGGATCATTACTTCGGAGCTCGCTGATGTGCTCGCCCACTTCCCCGATCACCCAGCATCCCGCCTCGATGAACTTCTGCCCTGGAAATTTGGAAGTGTCAGTTGACTAGTAAGGGATGTTCCATACCAATCTTTTAAGGACCTTTAGGTTTGAGGACGCATCTGGCCAGGATAGCCGCCGCGCTCATTCTGATTATGGCGACGCCATCTAAGTTTGAAGCACTCGCTCAACAGGAGTGGATTGCCATGCAAACAGAAGCAAGAGGAATCATCTTACAAATACCTCGCGATTTTATTCATCTTCGGGGCAGCGACGGGACCATTGAGCTAGGCATCGACATCAAATCGTTTCGGCCGCTTGCGCTACTTGGCATCTCGCAACAGGTGTTCTGGGAGCGTGGTGGCAGAGTCCGGGTCAATCTATCCGAACCTTTTTCCGGAGCGGCGAGCGTACAGAATGCTCTCCGCTTCAGCCGGGACATTGGAAGAGTGCAAACTCTTCACGCTGCTGAGCAGTTGGATGACACTACCAACCGCCAAGTCCCACAGGGGCTCATCTATTATCCTGGGCGGCTTCTTCCGAGCGCGAGCGACGTCAGGCTCCGTCGAGTTCGAACCCGCGACTTATTCTTGCTTCATGAGCCGGCCGGATTTGATTCACAATCGGGCGAAGGTTTGCCAGAGTTTATAGAATGTGCCGTCCAATATGAGGAGAAGAATGAGAACAAGCCAGTTCCTTGTGAATGGTACCGGGTCTTTCGTGGCCTATTCATTCGGTTGACTATTGATCGCCACCATCTGCATCGCTGGAGAGAGATTCGCCACGAGATAGAAGAGCTTTTATCTTCCTTCGTTGTGAATGCCAGAGATTGGGCGCTTCCGCCAACGGCGAGATCGAACGCCGCTATACCGGAGCCGAAGTTAATCTATAACAACTCTGATTAGGAGCCGTCTAAGCGGCAGCTTACACCCTTTGAATGGGCACAACTTGCTGATGTGTAATCGAGTCTGTGCAAGACTGAAGTGCCCTATGTCGGCGTGCCTGGGCGACAAGCGTGCAGGCCTTGTGCCTACTGCAGTTTGTGGGCTTGGCCAGATGCTGGTGCGAAGGCTACAGCGCGCTCCACGGCGGTTCCAGCGAGCGCCATTTGTCGTCCGACAGCATTGCCGTTACCCATCCAGCAATCGCGATAGATGAGCAATCGCTTCGTAGAACTTTTGCGGTCCCGGCTCCTGGGTGGCTTACTTGGGCCGATGCCTACGGAAGCTCCTCCAGGCCACATATACTCCGGGCATGATGAAGGACGACATGCCGAGGGAAAGCGCGATCAAGGCTTCGGACCTTCTGACGTAAATTCCTGGCCCTGCTGCTCGGGACAGAGAGAGGGGCTCCGTGTGCCCAGTCGCGGAGTCAGGGGTAACAGGCGAGTGGAAGCTCAGAATGAACCACCATCCACAGTAGAGCATGACACCCAAGAGAAGGAGCAGGAATGCCGTTAAGGCTTCCTCACGTTGCCAGCGATCCATAGATCCGTGGTGCTGACGTCCGAGTAGGTCACCGCGCCTTTCATCTGGGATGCCGGTCCAAGAGGAAGATGAGGTGGGCGGCCGAGAGGAATCGTCCTTCATTGCTGATACACTACAATCTGCCTCACCGACCGTGCCACGAGTGCCTCTTCTCATCCAGTTCACGGACGAGTTGCCTCATCAGGCGCGGGAAGTAGGACCAGGATAAGCTCTAACAGGGCCAGTACAGATTATGGCGACGGTGCTGGCCTTCTCCCTCATGAAGCAGCGTCCAAGGACCTCTTCTCTGGGAAATCTCTTGGGGGCGTCGGGAAACACGCGGCGTCCGGCTACATCTTGCGACGGTCCGCCTTGCCCGAAAACATCAAGATCTGGGCCGCTCAGAACGGGCGCTCGCCAGAGGCAGAAGCCCGGCTCATCCTTGAGGATGCGGTCAGCCCTACGAGGACCGAGTTGGTGGATCGAAAAGACGGTGATGCTCAGGTCAACGAGTTGCAGGCTGCGCCTGGCCCAAGGTCTCGCTGAGGAGCCGTCGGCGGCCGTACTGGACAGCCGCACACTTCAAGGCCGCGGAAAGCGGCCCTTCAGGCCTGCATATATGAAGTAGAACTGCGCTCCACGGAGGACGTTATCGAGCAGACTTGCGGCTCCCAGAGGATCCTGATGCATCTTCCCCGCAATCAGGATCGTGACGCCCGCGGCGAGGGTGGGAACGACCGGCGGAAGCGCTGCGCTACCCCGATCGACTGACAGCAGGCGCCCAACGGCGAACGCCGGTCCGAAGGACAGAAGGTGCCCCAGCACCCGCGCATAGGGGAGACCGAATGCTGTTCCCCAGCCAGGCACCGCGATCAGTTCCGCCGCGGCTCTGCAAATCCAGTAGAGCGCGAGACCCAGCCCCGCGATGACAAAGCAGCGGATCCAGGTCCCGGTCGAATACTCGACGGGATCGACAGCATGGGGATTGGGGCGAAAGTCACGCATTCGGACCTGCGGCTGCTCTCCGGCTGCGATGTGATGCTCGATACCCGCGCTTCACTCCTCGCCGAAGCATTCTCACATGAACTGTGCTGTTTGCGAATGCACGGAGTGGATCCATGCTGGCCAACATGAGGCGTTTCCAGGCTCTGGATCTAGCTGCGGACGGGCGTCGCGCCAGGAGGTTGTTCTCTGCCGCGCTCATGTCTGACACGAAGTGGCGGAGGCTGTTCGAAGCCGTCCAGAGCGGGCGCGGCGACCTGAAACGGATGACGGTCAAGTTCATCAACATGGACGAACCGCGACCAATGCGGTTTCCGCCAAGCCTCGAAGTGCCGCGTCCGTATGTGGACACGATCGAGTTCGGACCTATCGCCCTCCGCTCGATTGAATGGATCGAGTTTGCTGGCGACCTCACCGGCATGCTCCAGTCTATCGGCCGTTTCCCGACTGAGATTCGCGAGGGACGCACCCGGGTGGTCGGCTATACTCACCGCTCTGCGTCAGTGAGATAACGACCCGTCCCTTCGGAGCTGACCGGCAGGACTCAGGCTCTGGCGCCGACATCATGCGGCGCCGCACCCTGCCCGAAAACATTTCTTTTCGGGCAGGGTAACGGCGTGCTTGATTTCAAACGTGAAATCCCGCTCAAAAACCCCTGCCCGAAATTGCCTGCCTGAAATCCCCGTCCCGGATGGGCCGGAGCGGGCCCAGACCCTCGACTTGCTGCCCGATGCACCTCCTGGCCCTCGGATCATCGGTTACGTCCGGGTCTCGACCGCTGACCAGTCCATCGACCTGCAGCGGAACGCCCTTATCGCCGCCGGCGCCGCAGTCATTCATGCCGACGAAGGGATCTCAGGAGCCGCCCCCGACCGGCCCGGCCTCCTGACCGCTCTGCAGGACCTCCGGCCCGGGGACATGCTGACCGTCTGGAAGCTGGACCGCCTGGGCCGCACCGCGATCGACAGCCTGTCTGCATCCCGCGAGGCTGAGGCCTCGTAGACGCCGCGTGTATCGGAGGCCCCATCGCCGCTGATCATCCCGATCCGCTCAGCCCTCGGCACCTGGGCCAGCAGGCCCGGCACGATCTCACCATCCCCGTGCCGGTGGTCCGTCATCTCGACCGCCCTGACCTCGTGGCTGTCCGCATCGATCACCAGATGGACCTTGTGCTAGACCCGGTGCTTGTCGGCCCCGTGCTTTCTGACCTTCCACTCGCCCTCGCCGAGCACCTTCGACCCTGTACTGTCGATCACGAGGTGCAGTGGGCCACCTCGGGCACGGTAGGGGATCGTGACCGTCAGATCCCTCTGACGCCGCGAGAGCGTGCTAGTGCGGCACTCTCCAGTCCAGGCCAGCGATGCCGATCACGCTTCCCGCCATCCCCTGGGCCGCCCGCAATGGGAGCTGGAAGAGAACCGTCAGCATCAGCACCGCCTGGATCGCCGCATCCGTGAAGACCCGCGGCCGGCCCCGCCGGCCCGTGCCCTTCACCCCGTGCCAGACCAGATCGGGCGAGATCCAGACTGTCAGGTCACCGCGCGCTACCAGCGCCCGATCGTACTCCCGCCAGTTCCGCGTCCGGTACCGCCGCCGCGGCCGGCTACCACCCGAACCAACCTCTACCTTGGCTCCCTCCAGCGCTGATTATCGCAACAACGCCAAATAGAGGTGTCCGCGCGCTACCTTCCAGCGTAGCTAGGCCGACGTTGAGCATGCCACCAGAAAGAGACTCCTGCCGTTAATCTTTAAGAAACCCAGTATGATAGCATGTCGCCGTTAACAGCTGGAGGCGGCAGAAACAGGACTCGGTCGGCATCCTGCATCAGCGCGCAAATTCATTGATATCTTACGGCCTTTCGGGTCTTGAGATAATCAAGACCCGAAAACCAAACCAGGTTACTTGCCACGGTCTAATCTCGATTCATCCAGCGCGCGGGCACTAACTCGCCGGGGGCCCTGCTTGCGCATGGACGCGGGCACGAATTTTGGTTGATGCTCCCGAATGTCGTCGCGAGACACCCAGTCACCGATAGCTGCTCGGGCCTCCCGAAGAACTTCATCTTGGTTTGGGTACGGCTTTTCAGCTGCCTTCCAGTGCCCTGCGTGATCACGGAACCATTCAAAGAGAATCTTCGTTGCACTGGATGGGCGAGGTGGCCTCTTCGCCGGCGCGCTCGGTGGTCCGTCAGGCTGGTGGAGCTTCACCGCAGCCCCGCGCACCAGAGCCAACTCCTCGGGCGTGAAGACACGGACCTGAACTAGTGACTTGCCGCCGGGGTCGACTGGCGCCGCGCTATCATCTCCGAGCCTGAAACGCCATTGCTCGAGTAGGGCTCCGCTGACCTCCTCGTAGTGCCCCGAAGGAGAGGCTGGAGGCGTGATGCCGGCGATCACCAGCTTGCCGTGGTAGGCTGCGTCCAAGACTGGAGTGAGCAGCGAGTGCTCCACATCGCGGGTGAGTAGCCGTCCCGCCAAGCTAAAAAGCACCTCGAAAGACTGTCTGCCAAACATGTCTAGGACAGCGGCGCTGAGGGTCCGACCGGGGACGCTCTGTTGGTCTTTATGCGTGAACCGCAAAAACTGGAGGCGTGTAAGGCTCCTGCCCGTTAGCTGGAGCAGAACGTCGCTGGGGCTCCTGGGGTCCAGAGCTCCGTAGTCTAGGATCAAGGGACGATCACCCTCGACCTCCTGATCTCCACGTAGCAAGACAGGCCTGAACCGGCGGAGCTTTGCCCAATTCTCGTCGGACGGGTTTCTTCGGAAGGCGTCCACCTCTGCCGTCAACAGGATCTCGTACCGCTTCCCGTCCGGGGCGAGGTCAATCTGGAACGGGCACAGCGCCGGACCGCCATCAAGGTCGGTCGACGAGGGAATCCGCAGATCTGGTTGCCGCATCTGCTTCCGCTACGCTTCCGGCGGTTAGCGCCGTCATCGAACGGACGAAGCTAACTTCTTGAAAAGAATGGCGGACCCGATACGATTCGAACGTACGACCTTTGCCTTCGGAGGGCAACGCTCTATCCAGCTGAGCTACGGGTCCGTGCCCTCTCCTTACAGCACACTGTCGCCGGGGGAAACCCCCCGGCGACAGGCACCGCATCACGCCACCACTGGGAGGGTCGAGGGCCCGGCCGCCATGGCCAGGGCAGCCTGCCTTGCATCGTCTACCCGCCTGGTCCACCCGCGCCCGAACTGCCCGAAAGAGGAAAGGCCGCGATAGTAGGCGAGCCTTTCCTCCGCCAGGCGGGCGATCAGCTCCGGAGCCCGGCATGCGCCGGCCGCGGCGAGGGTGATTGGCCCCACGGCGCCATCCGCCGCGACGCCCAGGCAGCGCTGCAGCATGCGCAGGCTGCGCCGCGGCCCGGCATTCACCCCGAAATCGAACACCATCAGGTCGATCCCGGCCGGCAGCTCGGCGCAGCGCATCGGGTTCCAGTACAGGGCTCGATAGATCTCCCGCGCCTCCGCCCGGGTCAGGGCTCGCACATCGTCCACGGTCACATCGGCCTCGCGGAACTCGGCCAGGGTGCGCCGGGTGATACCCATATTCGTCGCGCCGCCCGGATCCGCGGGGTGGTTCACGAAGCCGCCCTCGGCCCGCAGCACCCATTCCAGGCAGGCCTCGAGCCGCGCTTCGCCGGCGGAAGCGGCGCCGGCGCCCAGTGAGACAGGCCGGATTGCCGCCTCCGCCCGCACCGGCACGGCGCGGGAACTCGCCATCGCAACCTGCGCCTGTTGCAGCTGCGTCCGGGCCTGGGCCTCCTGCAGCCGCCCCACGATCGCATCCTTGTCGCGGGAGGATTGGGAGGACCCGATCCAGAAATTCACCACTGCCGCGAAAGCCGCGCCCAGCGAGCCGACCGTGATGTTGATGATGGAGGCCACCTGCGGATCAAACCGGGCCCCGCCGCCCGGCCCCGGATCCAGCGTCACCAGCAGGACCAGCACGGCGAAGAAGCCCAGCACCACCAGAGTGGAAACGGTGGCTGGCCCCCAGGCCAGGCGGCTGCCGCCACGCAGCATCTCCACCATGCTCGCGCGGGCTGCCTGGGTGTCCGAAAGCACGGCGCGGAGCCTCTCCAGCTCCGCCTGACGCTGCCCGGCCTCGCGATCCGCCAGAAGCCGCTCCCCCTCCAGCGCGATCTCGGCCAGACGGATGCGCAACGCCTCTGCCTTTGCCGGATCAGCGGCCAGGGCGGCGCGGGCGGTGGCCGGGTCCTCGGTGCCCGTGGCCTGGCGCACGGCCTCGGCCACGGTCCCGGCAACGGCACCCGCACGGTCCCCCGCGATCAGGCGCATGATCTCCGGCGCCAGGGAGGCCGCGAGGGCGAGGATGGGTAAGCCCATGGATGGATTCCTGCCAAAGAACGAAGCAGGAATGTATACGCAACGATTATAGGAATACAAGCCTTTTCGTCGCGACCGCCTTGTTCACCGGCCCAGGAAAGGCTCATTCTGTCGCCCCGCCCGAAGGTGCCCTTCCGATGAACGAGATGTCCCTCCCACGTCCGAACAACCTCGACTCATTCTGGATGCCGTATTCTGACAACCGGTACTTCAAGCAGAACCCCCGCATGCTCGCCCGTGCGGAGGGCATGTCCTACTACACGCCGGAAGGGCGTGAGGTGCTGGACGGCACGGCGGGCCTCTGGTGCTGCAATGCCGGCCACGGCCGCCGCGAGATCACCGAGGCCATCCAGAAGCAGGCCGCGCTGATGGATTTCGCCCCCACCTTCCAGCTCGGCCATCCCATCGCCTTCGAGGCGGCGGCGCGCGTGGCGGAGATGACGCCGGCGGGCCTCGACAAGGTCTTCTTCACCAATTCGGGCAGCGAAAGCGCGGACACCGCGCTGAAAATCGCCCTCGCCTACCAGAGGGCCCGCGGCCAGTCCCAGCGCGTGCGCCTCATCGGGCGGGAGCGCGGCTACCACGGCGTGGGCTTCGGCGGCATGTCCGTCGGCGGCATCGGCGGCAACCGCAAGCAGTTCGGCGCCATGCTCCCCTATGTGGACCATCTGCCGCACACGCATGACCTGAAGCGCAATGCCTTCACCAAGGGCCAGCCGGAGCACGGCACTGAGCTGGCGGACCGTCTGGAGGACCTCGTCACCCTCCATGGCGACACCATCGCCGCCGTGATGGTGGAGCCCGTGGCCGGCTCCACCGGCGTGCTGGTGCCGCCCACGGGCTATCTGCAGCGCCTGCGCGAGATCTGCGACAGGCACGGCATCCTGCTGATCTTCGACGAGGTGATCACCGGCTTCGGCCGCATCGGCGCCGATTTCGGCGCAGAGCGCCTGGGCGTGACGCCGGATATCATGACGATGGCGAAGGGCCTGACCAACGCCGCCGTGCCCATGGGGGCGGTCGCCACCTCGAACGAGATCTTCGACACGGTGGTGAACAGCTCGCCGGCGGGGATCGAGCTGTTCCATGGCTACACCTATTCCGGCCATCCGCTCGCGGCCGCCGCGGCCATCGCCACCCTCGGCCTGCACCGGGAAGAGGACCTGCCCGGCCGCGCCCGCGCCATGGAGCCCTATTGGGAGGAGGCGACGCACTCCCTCCGCAGCGCGCCGGGCGTGATGGACATCCGCAATTTCGGCCTGATCGCCGGCATCGAGCTGACCCCGCGCGAGGGCAAGCCCGGCGCCCGCGCCATGGACGTGTTCCGCAAGTGCTTCGATGACGGGGTGCTCATCCGCGTCACCGGCGACATCGTGGCCCTCTCCCCGCCGCTGATCGTGGAGAAGCCGCATGTGGACCGGATCATCGGGACGCTCAGCGACGCGATCCACGCCATCGCCTGATGGACGAACCGGCCGGGGCCACCGCCCCGGCCGTTTTTGTTTCTGGGGTCCGCCAGCACGGGGGGTCGAAGCGTTGCACCGGATATCCGCATTGGTGGTTGCCCTGGCCGCAACCCTCGCCACCACCACGGCGGAGGCGCAGACCCTGACCTTCGGCAACAACGCCACGGTCACCAGCCTGGACCCGCATTTCTACACGGCCACGCCGAATGTCGAGGTGACGCGCCAGATCTTCGATGGCCTCACCACGCTCCGGGCGGATGGCAGCATCGGCCCGGGCCTTGCCACATCCTGGCGCTCCGTTGGCCCGGAAGTGTGGGAGTTCCACCTGCGGCCCGAGGCTCGGTTCCATGACGGCACGCCCTTCACCGCCGAGGACGTGGCCTTCACCATCGACCGCGTGCCGAACGTGCCGAACTCGCCCGGCTCTTTCGTCATCTTCACCTCCAGCATCGCGCGGGTGGAGGTGGTGGACCCCCATACGGTCCGCCTGCACACCAAGGGGCCGGACCCGCTGGTGCCCGCCAATCTCTCCTGGGTGGGAATGCTCAGCCGCAGCATCCACGGCAACGCCACGACACAGGGCTTCAACGACGGCACGCTCGCCATCGGCACGGGCGCCTATCGCTACGTCTCCTACGCCCCTGGGGAGCGCGTGGAGCTGGCGCGCAACGACACCTGGTGGGGCCCGCGCCCGCATTACGAGCGCGCGGTGAACCGCACCATCCGCAATGCCGGCGCCCGCTCCGCCGCGCTGCTCTCGGGCGATGTGGACGTGATCAACGGCGTGCCCACCGCCGATCTCGCGCGGCTGCGCGCCGATCCCCGCATCACCGTGGCAGAGACGGTAGGGCTGCGCATCGTCTATCTCGGCCTGGATACGCTGCGCGACGAAACGCCCTTCATCACCGGCCCGGATGGTGAGAAGCCCGCCACCTCTCCCTTGCGCGATGCGCGCGTGCGCCGCGCCCTCTCCCTGGCGATCGACCGCGCGGCGCTGGCCGAGCGCGTGATGGAGGGCTCCGCCGTTCCCTCGGCCCAGGTCGTGCGCGAGGGGCTGAGCGGCCATGTGCCGGGGCTGGTGCCGGTGCATGATCCGAATGCCGCGCGCCGCCTGCTGGCCGAAGCAGGCTACCCGCAGGGCTTCCGAATCACCCTGCACGGGCCCAATGACCGTTACCCGAATGATGCGCGGGTGCTGCAGGCCATTGGCCAGATGTGGCAGCGCGTGGGGGTGCAGACCACGGTGGAGGCCCTGCCCTGGGCCAGCTATTCCGGGCGCCAGGGCAGGCGGGAATTCTCCGCCTATCTCCTCGGCGGCACTGCCGCGACCAGCGAGGCCTCCTACCCCCTCCGCTCCATCCTGAACCTGCGCGACGCGGCACGCACCAACCGCCGCTACGCCAATCCCGAATTCGAGGCGGTGCTGGACGAGGCCGGCCGCACCGCCGATCCCGCTGCGCGCGAGCCCTTGCTGCAACGCGCCGTGCGGATGGCGATGGAGGATGTCGCCATCGCGCCGCTCTATATCCAGAAGGCCATCTTCGCCGCGCGCCGCGGGCTGCAATTCGAGCCGCGCGTGGACGAGGTGCTGGATGTCGCCGCCGTCAGGCCGGCGCCATAGGCCAGAAGCCCAGGGGAGACGACAGCACAGCATGACCGGCACGAGGGACGGCGCGATCGCGCGCGCGCAAGGGGATTTCGACACCGGCCGCTTCGTGGAGCGGCTGGCGAGGCTGGTGGCCGTGCCGACCGAGAGCCACCCGCCCCAGCGCAAGCCGGAACTGGAGCGCTACTGCCACGAGGTGCTCGGCCCCATGGTCGCCGAGCTCGGCTTCGGGACGCAGGTGCTGGACAATCCCGACCCCATCCATGGCCCCGTGCTGGTCGCGACGCGGATCGAGGACCCCGCCTTCCCCACCGTGCTCTTCTACGGCCACGGCGACGTGGTGCGCGCCATGCCGGAGCGCTGGCGCCAGGGGCTGGATCCCTGGACCCTGAAGGTGGAGGGCGACCGGATCTACGGGCGCGGCACGGTGGACAACAAGGGCCAGCACCTGCTGGGCATCGACGCCATGGCCGCGGTGATGGCCGAGCGCGGCGGCCGCCTTGGCTTCAACGTGAAGATCATGGTCGAAACGGGCGAGGAAGCCGGCTCGCCCGGCCTGCTGCCCTTCATCCGCCAGCACAAGGACCTGCTCGCCGCCGATGTCTTCATCGCGCTGGACGGACCGCGCGTCTCGCGGGAGGTGCCGGACGTCACGCTCGGCACCCGCGGCGGCATCGCCATGGACCTGGTGGTGAACCTGCGGGAAGGCGGGCACCATTCCGGCCATTGGGGCGGGCTGCTCAAGGATGCGGGCGTCATCCTCGCCCATGCCATCGCCAGCATCATCTCGCGCGATGGCCGCATCCTCGTGCCGGGCTGGACCCCCGCCTCGGTGCCGGAGGCGGTGCAGGCCGCCGCGAAGGCCGTTCGGGCCGAGGTGCTGCCCGGCGCCCCCGTGCCGGAGCCGGATTGGGGCGAGCCGGGCCTCAGCGCCTCCGAGCGGATCTATGCCTGGAGCAGCGCCATCGTGCTCGCCAGCATCTCCGGCCAGCCGGAATCGCCGGTGAACGCCGTGGGCGGCGCCGCCCGCGCCCGCATCCAGCTCCGCCACACGGTGGATGTGGAGGGGGACAGCGTGGTGCCCGCCCTGCGCGCCCATCTCGCCGCCCAGGGCTTCCATGAGGTGGAGGTGGTGCCGGTGACGGAGCGGGACATGTTCCAGGCCTCCCGCACGGATCCGAACGATCCCTGGGTCCGCGCCATCGCGGAATCCTTCGGCCGAACGGCCGGGCAGGCCCCGAACATCATCCCGAATATCGGCGCCTCCGGCCCCTCCGAGTTCTTCCGGCGGGAACTGGGCACGCCGGTGATCTGGATCCCCCATTCCTATGGAGGCTGCGGCCAGCACGGGCCGGATGAGCACGGGCTGGGCACGCTGTTCCGGGACGGGCTGGGGCTGATGGCCGGGCTCTGGTGGGATCTGGGGGAGAAGGGCAGGCCGACCTAGCCCGGCGCAACCGGCGCCAGGGGCGGGTCAGCCCCCCGGGCTCGCCCGTCCCTCCCCCCATGGTCCGGCCTGGGGAGGATACCATATAACGCCCCGAACCTGCCCCTCCCTCCCCCGAGGCGACCCCTATGTCCGAAACCGCCCCCACTCCCGTCACCGTCCTCACCGGCTATCTCGGCGCCGGCAAGACCACCCTGCTCAACCGCATCCTGACCGAGAACCACGGCCGCAAATTCGCGGTGGTGATCAACGAGTTCGGCGAGATGGGCGTGGACCAGGACCTCGTCATCGATGCGGACGAGGAAGTGTTCGAGATGAACAACGGCTGCATCTGCTGCACCGTGCGCGGAGACCTGATCCGCATCATCGGCGGGCTGATGCGCCGCAAGGACAAGTTCGACGGCATCATCGTCGAGACCACCGGCCTGGCGAACCCCGCCCCGGTCGCGCAGACCTTCTTCGTCGATGAGGATGTGAAGCGCGCGACCCGGCTGGACGCCATCGTGACGGTGGTCGACGCCAAGCACCTCCTCACCCGCCTGGGCGACAGCCCGGAAGCTGAGGAGCAGGTGGCCTTCGCCGACATCATCGTGCTGAACAAGATGGACCTGGTGAGCACCGAGGAGGCCGATGAGGTCGAGCGCCGCATACGCGCCATCAACCCGACCGTCGAGATCCGCCGCACCACCCGGTCCGAGGTGCCGCTGGACGCCGTGATCGGGCGCGATTCCTTCAACCTTGAGCGCATCCTGGCGCGGGAGCCCGAATTCCTCTCGGGCGATGACGACCACAGCCATGACAGCGCCGTGCAGTCCGTCTCCTTCGAGCTGGACCGCCCCGTGGACCCGGAGAAGTTCAACGCCTGGATCGGCGAGCTGCTCCAGACCAAGGGCCAGGACCTGCTGCGCACCAAGGGCATCCTGCACTACAAGGGCGATGATCGCCGCTTCGCCTTCCAGGCCGTGCACATGATCGCCGACGGCGACTACATCGGGAACTGGAAGGAGGGCGATCCGCGCAAGTCGCGCATCGTCTTCATCGGCCGCGACCTGAACCGCCCCAAGCTGCGCCGCGGCTTCGAATCCACGGCGGCCTGAGCATGTCGGGCGTCGCGGAAGCGGATTTCCTGCTGGACCAGCGCGGCACCGGGCGCGAGCTCGGCGCCTGGGTGGTGGATGTGGCCTTCGGGCGAGAAGGCCGTTCCTTCGGCTTCGCGCTTTCCGATGGCAGCGTCCATCTCGCCACCCCATCCGACCATGCGGCGGAATGGCGCCGCCTGGAGCTGCATGACGGCGCCGGGCTCGCCATGGTGCCGGATGCGACGGACGGGCTTCTTTCCGGCGGCGACGACGGCAAGCTCATCCGCCTCACGCCGGATGGCGAGGCGGAGACCGTCGCGGATTTCGGCATGATGAAGTGGGTGAGCCATATCGCCACCCATTCCTCCGGCCTGCGCGCCGTGGCGGTGGGCAAGCATGTCCATCTTTTCGACGGCAAGGGTGCGAAGCTGAAGGTGCTGGGCCCGCATCCCTCCACCGTCGGCGGTGTGGCCATCGACGCCAAGGGCAAGCGCATCTTCGCCTCCCACTACAACGGCGTCTCCGCCTGGTTCGTCGCGGCGAAGGAGGACAAGCCGCGCGTGCTGGAGTGGAAGGGCAGCCACCACGCCATCGCTGTCTCACCCGATGGGCAGAACGTGGTGACGGGCATGCAGGAGAACGCCTTGCATGGCTGGCGCCTGACCGACAGTCAGCACATGCGCATGTCCGGCTATCCCGCGAAGACCGGCTCCCTCTCCTTCACCGCCAAGGGGCGATGGCTCGCCTCCTCGGGTGCGGATTCCGTGGTTCTCTGGCCTTTCTTCGGCGGCGGTCCCATGGGCAAGGCGCCCACGGAGGTCGCGGGCGGGGACCAGGTGATCTGCACCCGCGTGGCCTGCCATCCGCAGCATGAGGTGGTGGTGGCGGGCTTCCAGGATGGGCTGGTGCTGATGGCGGAGATCGCCTCCGGCAAGGTGGTGCCCGTGGCGGCCCCGGGGCGCGGCGCGGTCTCGGCCCTGGCCTGGAACCCGGCGGGCACCCATCTCGCCTTCGGCACGGAAACCGGCTTCGCCGGGCTTCTTGACTTGGCGAAGCGCTGAGGCGCCCCCAGTCTGGGGCGCATGACGGACCGCATCACCACCCGGCTTCTCTCGATCCCCCGCCTGGGCCTTGGCACGTGGAGGCTTTCCGGTGCCGAGGGCCAGGCGGCGATCGAGTCCGCTCTCTCCCTCGGCTACCGTGCGCTCGACACGGCGGAAATGTATGGCAACGAGGCCGAGGTCGGCGCCGGTCTCCGGGCTTCCGGCCCTCCCCGTTCCGAGGTTTTCGTCACCAGCAAGGTCTGGTGGACACATCTCGGCCCCGGCGAGATCCGTGCGGCCTGCGAGGCATCGCTCCAGCGGCTCGGCACGGACTATGTCGATCTCTATCTTGTGCACTGGCCGGCGCAGGGCATGGACATGCACCAGGTGATGCATGACATGGCCCGGCTGCGCGAGGACGGGCTCGCCCGCGCCATCGGCGTCGCCAACTTCCCGCCCGGCCTGCTGAAGCGCGCGATCGAGACCGGCGTGCCCCTGGCCGCCAACCAGGTGGAATACCACGCCCTTCTCTCGCAGGACCGGCTGCTCGAGATCACGCGAGCGCAAGGGATGGTGCTGACGGCCTATTCGCCCCTGGCCAAGGGGCAGCTCGCCCAGGACCCCAATGTCGCCGCCATTGCGGGCAGCATGGGCGTCAGCGCGGCCCAGCTCGCCCTGGCCTGGCTGCTCCGCCAGGACGGCGTGACGGCCATTCCCAAGGCCGCGCGCCCGGAGAGCCAGCGGGCCAATCTCGTGGCGCTCGATCTCGCCGGAAAGCTGACGAAGGCCGACATGGCGCTCCTCGACGGGCTTCCGAAGGACCAGCGCTTCGTGAACCCCGATTTCGCGCCCGACTGGTCGAACTAGCCTGGTCGAGCCGGGCCGGCCGAACCAGCCGGCCCGCGTCAGGTGTAGCGGACCGGCCGCCCTTCGCCGCGCGGGGTGACACAGAAATGCACGGCCGGGCGCAGCACGGCCTCAGCCTCCAGCGAAGGCGCCTCTTCCACGGCGGGCTCCACCGGGGCGGGGCGCGCCACCGGCGCGCGCTGCCGGGCACTGGCCTGGGTACCGGCCTGGGCACGGGCCCCGCTCCGCTGGCCTGCCCGGCGCTCCGCGCGGATCTTGCGGGAGAAAATGGTGGCGTTCGAGGCAATCGGCGCGGCCGCGTCGCACATCGTCGCATTCACGAAGGCAGGGGTCCCCGAGGCCTGCGCCATGGGCGCAAAAGCCAGGAGCCCGAAGAGAGCGATCGCACCGACTTTCACCATGTAACGACCCCCTCTTTCCATTCCAATCAGAGACTTAACGACACATCTTGCGCCGCCCTCTGCGGAATGAACGCAGGAGTCGGGAAAGCGGTTTCGCGAAGCCGAAGGGCAGGTCAAGCGTTGGGCGGGCAACACCAACCGATAAAATGCGATTGGGCCCCCACGCCATGAGCGACAAACCCTCTGGAATCCCTGGCACTTCGCCCCGGGACGAGGATGACGAGGTGGATCTCGGAATCAGCCTGCGCGCTGTCGCAAATATCATCGACACGGCCCGTGCAGCCGATGAGAGCGACGAGGATGACGAGGAAGGGGACCTCACCGCCGAGGATGCCGCAGATGCGGATTCCAGCGACGAGACCCTGGAGACCCTGATCGACGAGCTGAACGAGGACGAGCAGGCCGCGCTCATCGCCCTCGCCTGGGTCGGGCATGGGGATTACGAGCCCGATGAGTGGGAGGAAGCGCTGAACCTCGCCCGGGAGCGGAACGAGACCGATCCCGCCGGCTATCTCATGGGCA
Organism: Pararoseomonas baculiformis; assembly: GCF_017813395.1. Lineage (GTDB taxonomy): Bacteria > Pseudomonadota > Alphaproteobacteria > Acetobacterales > Acetobacteraceae > Roseomonas > Roseomonas baculiformis. The sequence goes on from NZ_JAGIZB010000001.1 coordinate 19,632, forward strand.
TGGAAATGCTGGGGGATCTCCTGGCCGAGGGGCTGGCCGCCTTCGGCATCGTGGTGGAGGAGATCGAGCGCTGAGGCCCCGCACGGGGCCGGCGCTTCAGCCGAAGACCGGCCCCGGCAGCCCCGCGATCTCGCGCACCATCTTGCGGCGCACCGCATTGCCGAAGGACGCGAAATCCTCGGCCGCGATCAGGAAGGCGCCCTCGCCCCCGATGACGGAGTCCCGGTAATACTGGTCCAGCGGCACGGGCGAGGGCCGGCCGAAGGTCGGGCGATCATTGATGATGGGCAGGCCGTTGATGGTCACGCCCTCTGCCACCACCCGGTCCCGCACGGCTTCGACCGGCAGGCCGCTGTTGTTCACGCCGTCGCCCGAGACATCGATCACCCGCCGGGTCCCCTCGAAAGGGGATTCCGAAAGGGTTCGCATCGAAAAATCCAGCCCGCCGGAGATCGATGTCCAGGACAGCGCAACGCGCGGCGCCCGCGCCAACGTCGCCGCCCAGCCCTCCGCTTCCACCGGGCTGCCGATGCGGGTCCATGGGATGACAAGACGCTGGTAGTCCGACCCGGCCCATTCGACATAGGCCACCGCGATGGCCCCGAGCATCCCGGCCCGGATCGCCTCGATGATGCGCGGATCGGTCATTGCGCTGCGATAGCCCTCGCGCTGCAGGCGGGCCTCGTCGTCATCGATGGAGCGGGACACATCGACGGCCAGGACCAACAGCAGGTCAACCGCGCCCTCGGCGCGTGAAGGCAGCGCGGGCAGCATGGCGGCACCGCTCGCCGCCAGAAGGGACCGTCGCCGCATGAAGCATGCCCTCGCGCCCGTGCTGGGGCATTACATGAGGCGAACCCGGCAGGCCGCAACGGTTTTGTCATGCTGCACGCTTTTGTCAGCCGGGCAGCATCACCCCCGGCAGCGTGGCGGGGTCCTGCACCCATCCACCCTCGGCGGGGCGCAGCAGCGGCGTGGCGAAGGCGGCGCAGACCGGCACATCCACGGGCCAGGAGGCCAGCCAGCGGTTTCCCTGCGCCATCGCCACAGCCAGCCCCACGGGCCGCACCCCCGCGCGCTCCAGCAGGGCCAGTCCCGCCAGGGCGGAACTGCCGGTGCTGATCACGTCATCCACCAGCAGCACCCGCCGCGCGGAAAGCCGCGGCAGGATGCGCGGGTCCAGCCAGATCCGCCGCTCCCCCGGCGTGGTGGAGGAGGAAACCGGCGTGGAAAGCCGCTCCTCGTACCAGCGCTTGCGCGAGTAGCCCGCGGCCACCCAGTTCGGATGCCCCAGCGCCTCGGCCACCAGCGGCGCCACCGCATGGCCGAGCACGGGCAGGCCGCAGACCATTTCCGCCCCCAGCGGCCGGGCCGCTTCCGCCACCCACTCCGCCAGCCGGCGCAGAACGGCGAAGGAGGCCTGGTTCAGGATCAGCCCGGCCACGGCCAGCCTGCCATAGTCCCGAAGGGGCAGCCGCAGGGCCGTACCGTCGGGCATCGGGGCCGCCATGCTCTCCCGGTGCGGCCCCGCATCCGGGACCGGCTCAAATCTCTGCCAGAACTCCATCTCTTCGCGATTGGCATGAGCTGGGATAGTGGTCCAGCCTCAGCAGGGCCCCATACCCGGGGGAATCCGCCGCGCCCTCCCTCCGGAGACGAAGCATGACGACCCGCCGCAACCTCCTCACCGGCCTCGGGGCCGCCTCCGGCACCGCCTTCCTGCCCTGGGACTCCCTGATCCGGGCAGCCCATGCGCAGACCCCCCCGGGCGTGGTCGTGATGGCCAAGCAGATCGACGACATCATCACCCTCGATCCGGCCGAGGCCTTCGAATACACGGCGGCCGAGATCTGCGGGAATGTCTACCAGCGCCTCGTCACCACCCCGAATGACGAGCCGGCCCGCATCCAGGGGGACCTGGCGGAGAGCTGGTCCGCCAGCGACGACGCGAAGACCTTCACCTTCCGCCTGAAGCCCGGCCAGGCATTCGCCAGCGGCAAGGAGGTGACGGCGGAGGACGTGGCTTACTCCCTCCAGCGCGTGATCGCGCTGAACAAAAGCCCGGCCTTCATCGTCAACCAGTTCGGCTTCACCAAGGACAACATGGTGCAGACCATCCGCGCGACCGACCCGCGCACGGTGGTGCTGACCACGGCCGAGCCCACCGCCACCTCCTTCCTGCTCTACTGCCTCTCCGCCGCGGTGGGCAGCGTGGTGGAGAAGGCCGTTGTTTCCGGCCGCGCCCAGGGCGATGACTGGGGCAATGCCTGGCTGAAGACGAATTCCGCGGGCTCCGGCGCCTACAGCATCGTCAACTGGCGCGCGAGCGAGGCGGTGACGCTGCAGGCCAACCCGCACGCCACCAACGCCCCCGCCACGCGCCGCATCATCATGCGGCATGTGGCCGATCCCTCGGCCCAGCTTCTCGGCCTGCAGCGCGGCGACTACGACATCGCGCGCAACCTTGCCTCCGACCAGATCCGGGGCGTTTCGGGTGACAACCGCTACACGGTGGTGTCCCAGCGCAAGGCCAGCCTGCTCTACATCGCCATGAACCAGAAGAACCCGATCCTGGCGAAGCCGCAGGTGCGCCAGGCCATCAAGATGGCGATCGACTACGAGGGCATCCAGCGCAACATCGTCCCCAACAACTACGCCGTCCACCAGGCCTTCCTGCCCGAGGGCCTGCCCGGCGCCCTGACCGAGAAGCCCTTCAGGATGGACGTGGCGGTCGCCAAGCGCCTGCTGGCCGAGGCCGGGCATGCGGATGGATTCGAGTGCAGCCTGGACTTCTTCTCCGGCGCCCCGATCGGCGACATCGCCCAGGCCGTGCAGGCCAACCTCGCCGCCATCGGCATTCGCGCCCGCATGCTGCCGGGAGAAATGCGCTCGGTCATCACCAAGACCCGCGCGCGCCAGCACGACCTCGCCCTGCTGCGCTGGGGCTCGGATTACTTCGACCCGCACACCAATGCCGAGGCCTTCAGCATGAACCCGGACAACGGGGATGATGCGCGGAACAAGACGCTCGCCTGGCGCTCGGGCTGGAGCATCCCCGAGCTGACGGCCCGCACCCAGGCCGCGGTGAAGGAAACAGATCCGGCGAAGCGCGTGGCGATGTACGAGGCGCTGCAACGCGACCACCAGCAGAACAGCCCCTTCGCGATCATGTTGCAGGAGGTGGAGGTGGCGGTGACCCGCAACGCCGTCCGCGGCCTGCGCATTGGCGTGCTCAGCGACCGCACCAGCTACGCCACCATCGCCAAGGCCTGATCTTGCTGAAAGCCCGCCTCGGGGCGCTGGCGGCCACCGCCGCCAGCATCCCCATCACCCTTCTCGGCCTCGCGGTCGTCACTTTCTTCATCGGCCGCGTCGTGCCGATCGACCCCGTTCTGGCCGTGGTGGGGGACCGTGCCCCCGCCGACGTGGTGGAGCGCGCGCGGATCGAGATGGGGCTGGACCAGCCGCTCTACGTGCAGTTCTGGCGCTACCTGACCGACATCCTCTCCGGCAATCTCGGCCGCTCCGTGATGACCTCCAACTCTGTCTGGGAGGACATCGCCCGCTTCTTTCCCGCGACCTTCGAACTGGCGACGCTGGCCATCATCGTCTCCGCCATCCTTGGCATCGGCCTTGGCGTGCTGGCCGCCACGCGGCAGGGAAGCTGGGTGGATCAGGCCGTGCGCATCTTCTGCCTTGCCGGCCATTCGCTGCCGATCTTCGTGCTCGGCCTGATCTCGCTGCTCGTCTTCTATGCCTGGCTGGGCTGGCTGCCCGGCCCGGGGCGGCAGGGCATCGTCTATCAGGACATGGTGGAGCCGATCACCGGCATACTGACGCTGGACGCCGCGCTGGCGAATGACTGGCCCGCCTTCTGGGATGCGGTGCTGCACCTCATCCAGCCCGCCGGCATCCTGGCCTTCTTCTCCCTGGCCTATATCGCCCGCATGACCCGCGCTTTCATGCTGGCGGAGCTGCGGAGCGAATACGTGACCACCGCCCGCGCAAAGGGCCTCTCCAACGCCCGCATCATCTGGCGCCACGCCTTCCGCAACACCCTCGTCCCGCTGGTGACCGTGATCTTCCTCACCTATGCCGGGCTGCTGGAAGGCGCGGTGCTGACCGAGACGATCTTCGCCTGGCCCGGCCTCGGCCAGTATCTCACCGTCTCCCTGCTGAACGCCGACATGAACGCAGTGCTGGGCGCCACCCTCGTCGTCGGCCTGATCTATGTGGTGCTGAACCTGCTGGCCGATCTCCTCTACCGCCTCATGGACCCGCGCACGCGATGAGCGTCCCTGCCCCTGGCCATTCCCCTGGCAGCCCCATGGCCGATGCCGCCACGGCCACCGCCTCGGTGGAGCCCATCCCGCCCGACGCGATACCCGAGGGACTGGGCGACCGCCGCTCGCCCCAGCCCGGCGCCGCTTCCAGCCGCCGCGAATGGCTGCTGAGCGACGCCCCCGCCTCCCGCTCCCAGGCGGCCTGGGGCCAGCGCTACCAGGCCTGGCTGGCCTTCCGCCGCAACCCTCTGGCCATGGCGGGGCTGGTGGTGCTGGTGGTGATGCTGCTGCTGATCCTGCTGGCGCCCGTGCTGGCCACGCATGACCCTGGCATCCAGCAGCTGGACAACCGCCTCGCCGCCCCTTCCTCCCAGCATTGGCTCGGCACGGATGAGCTGGGCCGGGATGTCTGGTCCCGCCTGCTCTATGGCGGACGCATCACCCTGGGCATGGTGGTCGCCGTGGTGCTGCTGGTGGCGCCGCTCGGCCTGCTGGTGGGCTGCATCGCCGGCTATGCGGGCGGCATCTGGGACCGGCTGCTGATGCGGGTGACAGATGTGTTCCTCGCCTTCCCGCGGCTGATCCTGGCCCTGGCCTTCGTCGCCGCCATGCGGCCCGGCGTGGAGAGCGCGGTGATCGCCATCGCCCTCACGGCCTGGCCGCCCTATGCCCGCCTCGCCCGCGCGGAAACCCTGACCATCCGCCGCACCGACTATGTGGCGGCGGCGCGCATGACCGGCGCCTCCCATGGCCGCATCGTGCTGCGCCATGTCATGCCGATGTGCATGCCTTCCCTCGTCGTGCGCGTCACGCTGGACATGTCCTCCATCATCCTCACCGCCGCTGGCCTCGGCTTCCTCGGCCTCGGCGCCCAGCCGCCCCTGCCGGAATGGGGCACGATGATCGCGACGGCCCGGCGCTTCATCCTGGAGCAGTGGTGGGTGGCCGTGATGCCGGGCATCGCGATCTTCTCCGCCTCTCTTGCCTTCAACCTGCTGGGCGACGGCCTGCGCGACGTTCTGGACCCGAAGCAGCGATGAGCACCCATCCCCTGACCGAGGGCGAGCCGCTGGTCGCGGTCCGCAACCTCCATGTCGCCTTTCCCGCTCCCACCGGCGTCACCCAGGCCGTGCGCGGCGTCTCCTTCACCATCGGGCGGGAGAAGCTGGGCATCGTCGGCGAAAGCGGCTCGGGCAAGTCCGTCACGGGCCGCGCGCTCATGCGCCTCCTGCCGCCTTCCGCGCAGGTGCGGGCGGATGTCCTGCGCTTCGGCACCACCGACATCCTCCACGCCACGGAACCCGAGATGCGCGCCCTGCGCGGCGGCCGGATCGGGCTGATCCTGCAGGACCCGAAATACAGCCTGAACCCCGTGATGACCGCGGGCAGCCAGATCGCCGAGGCCCTGCGCGCCCATTCGAGGATCGGCAAGCGGGAAGCCCGGGATGCCGCCATGAACCTGCTGGAAAGCGTGAAGATCCGGGACCCGCGCCGCGTGCACGACGCCTATCCGCACGAACTCTCCGGCGGCATGGGCCAGCGCGTGATGATCGCGATGATGCTGGCCCCCAACCCCGAGCTGCTGATCGCGGACGAGCCCACCTCCGCGCTGGACGCCAGCGTGCAGGCCGAGATCCTGAGCCTGATCGAGGAACAGGTGGACCAGCGCGGCATGGCGCTGATGCTCATCAGCCACGACCTGCCCCTGGTCTCCCGCTTCTGCGACCGCGTGGCGGTGATGTATGCCGGCCAGGTGATGGAGGAGCTGCCCGCCGCCGATCTCCACAAGGCCACGCATGGCTACACGCGCGGCCTGCTGGAATGCCTCCCCAGCCTGGTGGAAAAGCGGGACCGGCTGCCCACGCTGCGGCGCGATCCCTCCTGGATGGCGCCGCACGCATGATCGACATCGCCGATCTCGATATCCGCTTCGGTACGAACCATGCGGTGCGCGGCATCTCCTTCCGCGTCGCCCCGGGCGAGACCTTCGGCCTGGTGGGCGAAAGCGGCAGCGGAAAGTCCACCGTGCTGCGCGCCATCGCCGGGCTGATCACCGAATGGACCGGCCGGATGGCGCTGGACGGGAAGGAGCTCGGCCGCCGCCGGGACCGCGCCTTTTTCCGGACGGTGCAGATGGTGTTCCAGGATCCCTACGGCTCGCTGCATCCACGCCAGACAGTGGACCGCATCCTGTCCGAGCCGCTGGCCGTGCATGGCGTGCCGGATGCCGACGCCCGCATCGCCCGGGCGCTGGAGGAGGTTGCCCTGCCCCGCACGGCGCGCTTCCGCTACCCGCACCAGCTTTCCGGCGGCCAGCGGCAACGCGTGGCCATCGCCCGCGCCCTGATCGCCGATCCCCGCGTTCTGCTGCTCGACGAGCCAACCAGCGCCCTTGACGTATCGGTCCAGGCGGAGGTGCTGAACCTGCTGGCCGATCTCCGCGCCGCGCGCGGCCTCACCTGCATCCTCGTCTCCCACAACCTCCCCGTGGTCGCGCATCTCTGCGGGCGTCTGGCGGTGATGCAGGGCGGCCGCATCGTGGAGGTGCTGGATGAGGCTTCCCTTCGCGCCGGCAAGGCCCTCCACACCCACACCCAGGACCTGATCCGCCTTTCCCACGCCATGGAGGAACGGGTGGCCTGAATCTCCGGCCCGCAGCCTGCCTGGGAGCCATCATGGGCTGACGCGCGGAACGTTCCGGAATATCATGCTCCTCCCCGGGCGGGGTTCCGGGCCAGAGGATGCGTGCAAGTGGCGGCTTACGAATTGAGTGGTGCGGGGTTGAGCGAGAACGATGCAGCCCTCGGCGCCCACCCTACCCCAGCACCGGGCCTGACGCCGTCCGACGCCCCCGAACTGCACGTCTTCTACGACCTGGACGGCGGCACGGCGCAGCCGCATGAACCGGAGGCCTACTCGGCCTCTTTCGGCAAATGGGGCGCCTCCCGCAGCTTCGGCACGCCGGGGGGCGTGGTGACCTGGAGCATCGCCGGGGGTGGTCTCTTCAACGCCACGGGCAACTCCAGCTTCTTCGTCGGCACCACCGTGCCGCTCTGGCATGTCTTCTCCTTCGACTACACCGCCGTCCTCGCCCAGGCCTTCGCCGCCTGGTCGGCTGTGGCGGACATCACCTTCGCCCAGGTGGCGGATGGGGGCGCCAGCCTCGGTGCCGGCCTCTCCGCGAACATCCGCATCGGCGCCGGCTTCGTGGACGGTCGCCCCACCAGCGGCAACGTGCTGGCATCCGCCTACCTGCCCACCTACTCGAACCCCGCCAGCGTGGCCTTTGCCGGCGACATCATCTTCGACAGCGCCGAGGGAAGCTTCTGGACCCCTGAAAGCTTCCTCGCCGTCGCCACGCACGAGATCGGGCACTCGCTGGGACTGAGTCACTCCGGGCTCACCAGCGCCCTCATGTACCCCTACTACAACCCCGCCATTGCCACCCCTCAGCCGGACGATATCGCGGGCATCCGCTCCATCTATGGATCGGCCAGCAGTTGGCCGGGTTCTCTGGCCATCAGCGACGCAGTCGTCTCGGAAAGCGCGGCGGGCGTCACCTATGCGAACTTCACGGTCACCCGTACCGGCGGCACCTCCTCCTTCCAGGTGAACTACGCCACGGCGGACAGCACCGCCCGGGCCGGCGCGGACTACGTCGCCACCTCCGGCACCCTCTTCTTCGCGAGCGGCGCCACCTCAAGGACGATTTCCGTCGCCATCCTCGACGACACCCTTCACGACCCGCGGGAATCCTTCTCCGTCGTCCTGTCAGGCCCCACGAACAATGCCTTCCTCGCCGATGCCGTGGGCACCGGCACCATCCTGGACAACGACGTGCCCTTCCGTTCGTCCGGCTTTGCCCTGGCCGCCTTCGCCCCCGATGCCGGGGGCTGGAGCAACAACGACCTCCTCCCGCGCCAGCTGGCGGACGTGAACGGGGACGGCATGGCCGATATCGTCGGCTTCGGCTTCAACGGGGTCTCCGTTTCCCTCGCCATCGGCGGCGGCTACTTCGCGGCCCCCAACCTCGATCTGGGTGCCTTCGGCGCCAACAACGGCGGCTGGGCCAGCGATAAGCTCCTCCCGCGCCAGCTGGCGGACGTGAACGGCGACGGCATGGCCGACATCGTCGGCTTCGGCTTCGGCGGCGTGCTCGTCTCCCTCGCCATAGGCGGCGGGCACTTCGCGGCCCCCAATCTCAATCTGGGTGCCTTCGGCGCCAACAGCGGCGGCTGGGTCGACAACGACCTCCTGCCACGCCAGCTGGCGGACGTGAACGGCGACGGCATGGCCGACATCGTCGGCTTCGGCTTCAGCGGTGTCTCCGTCTCCCTCGCCACCGGCGGCGGCCACTTCGCGGGCGCGACCTTCGAACTGGGCGCCTTCGGTGCCAGCAACGGCGGCTGGGTCAGCAACGACCTCCTCCCGCGCCAGCTGGCGGACGTGAACGGGGACGGCATGGCCGACATCGTCGGCTTCGGCTTCAGCGGGGTCTCCGTCTCCCTCGCCACCGGCGGCGGGCACTTTGCGGGCGCGACCTTCGAACTGGGCGCCTTCGGTGCCAACAACGGCGGCTGGGTGAGCGACAACCTCCTCCCGCGCCGGATGGCGGATGTGAACGGGGACGGCATGGCAGACATCGTCGGCTTCGGCTTTGGCGGTGCCTTCGCTGCCCTCGCCACCGGCGGCGGCCATTTCGGGCCGGTGACGCAGCTGCTCGCCGATTTCGGCGCCAGGAGCGGCGGCTGGGCCAACGACACCCTCTTCCCGCGCGAGCTGGCGGATGTGGACGGCGACGGGAACGACGACATCGTCGGCTTCGGCCTCGCCGGGGTCTACGACGCCCTCTCCAACTACGCCTGACCCGCGTCGGCGCCACCCAGGCGCCGCACCACCCGCGCTGGGTTCCCCACTGCCAGCACGCCCGGGGGAAGGTCCCGGTTCACCACGGCCCCCGCGCCCACCACGGTATCGTCCCCGATCGTCACCCCTGGCAGCACGATGCAGCCGCCGCCCAGCCATACATTGCGCCCGATCGTCACGGGATGCGCGCTCTCGATCCCGGCCGCGCGCGGCTCGGCCTCCAGCGGATGCGTGGCCGTGTAGATCTGCACCGCGGGCGCCACCTGGCAGTGGTCGCCCAGGGTGATGGGCGCGCAATCCAGGAAGACGCAGTTGAAGTTGACGTAGCTGCCCGCGCCCAGCCGGATGTTGCTGCCGTAGTCGCAGCGGAAGCCCGGCATCACCATCGTCTTCTCGCCGATCGCTCCCAGGAGCTGTTCCAGCACCGCGCGCCGGGCCGCCTCATCCTCGGGCGGAAGGGCGTCCATCCGCTGGACCAGGGCCCGCGCCCGGTAGCGCTCGGCCAGCAGGGCCGGGTCCATCCCGTCATAGGGAAGACCCGCCAGCATCTTCTCGCGTTCGGTCATGCCGGGCTTATCCCATGCCCGCCACCCCTTGCCGCCCCCGCCCCGCTTCTCGCAGAGTGCGCGCAACCAGAAGTGATTTCGGGGGATGGAAATGACGATCGAACGCCTGGGCCGCCGCGCCCTCCTGTCCGCGGGCGCCGTGCTGGCCATGCCGGCCATCGGCCGGGCCCAGGGCACGGGCCGCTACAAGCCGGAATACAAGATCACCGTGGTGGGCAACCGCCCCATCGCCCTGTCTGAATCCGCCTTCGTCTGGGCCGATCTGGTGAACCAGCGCTCCGAGGGGCGGCTGAACTTCAAGGTCTATCCCGGCTCCTCCCTCGTCGGTGGCGACCAGACCCGCGAACTGGTGGCGATCCGCCAGGGCGTGATCGACGGCGCCGTGTTCTCCACCATCAACATCTCCCCGCAGATCCGGGAGATGAACCTCTTCTCCCTCCCCTTCCTCATGCCCAACACGGCGGCCTTCGACGCGCTGGTGGCCAGCGAGGTGGGGCAGACCCTGTTCCGCACCCTCGCCCAGCGCGATATCGAGCCGCTGGCCTGGGGCGAGAACGGCTTCCGCGAGATCAGCAATTCCAAGCGCGCCATCCGCACCCCCGCCGACTTGCGCGGGCTGAAGATCCGCTTCGCCGCAGGCGCCATCTTCAGCGAGATCTACACCGCCCTTGGCGCCAACCCCGTGCAGATGTCCTTCGCCGATCTCCAGCCCGCCCTTTCCACCGGCGCGGTGGACGGGCAGGAGAACCCGGTGAACCTCTTCCTCGGTTTCCGGATGGACTCCCTGGCCCAGAAGCACCTCACCCTCTGGAACTACTGCGCCGATGCCGGGATCGTGGCGATCAGCAAGCAGGCCCTTGCCAGCTTCGAGCCGCGCGACCGCGAAATCGTGGTGGAAGCCGCGCGCGAGGCCGGGCAGGCCGGCAACAACGCCGCGCGCAAGGGCCTGGGAATGAATGGCGACCGTTCCTCGCTGGAGGAATGCGCCCGCCGCGGCGTGGAGGTGATCGACCTCTCCCCTGCCGAGAAGCGCGCCTTCGCCCAGGCCACCCGCCCCGTCTTCGACAAATGGGCGCAGACCGTGGGCATCGACCTCGTACGCAAGGCCGAGGCCGCCATCGCCCGCGTGAGCTGAGCGGGACAGGCCGGGGAACAGAATGACCGAGCACGCCGATATCCAGGCCCCCGGCCTGCGCCTGGGGGAAGCCCCGCCACGCATCCCCGTCACGGTGGAGGGCGCGCTCGCCGCCCTCGCCATGGCGGTGCTGGCCGTCATCACCTTCGCCAATGTGCTGGTGCGCTATTTCACCAGCATCTCCTTCGCCTTCACCGAGGAATACTCGGTGGCGATCATGGTGGTGCTCGCCTTCCTCGGCACCGCCGCCGCCTTCGCGACGGACCGCCATATCCGCATGACCTTCTTCACCGAACGCCTGCCCCGCGCGGTGGCGCGGAAGATCGAGGTGCTGCTGCTGCTCATCTCCCTCGCCCTGTTCGGGGCGATCGGCTGGCTCGGCGCGCTCTACACCTGGGACGAATACCGCTTCGAATCCCTCTCGCCCGGCCTCGGCGTGCCGCAATGGCTCTACACCGTGTGGATGCCCGTGCTCTCGGTGGTCATCCTGCTCCGCATCGCCGGCCGCATCATCCGGGTGGTCCGCGCGCCGTGATGCTCGAAGGCTCGGCCATCCTGCTGGTGGCCTTTTTCGCCCTGCTCTTCCTCGGCGCACCCATCGGCGTCGCGCTCGGCGCCTCCGGCATCCTCGTCATCGCGATCGAGGGGCTGGGCGTCATGGCCCTGCCCACGAATGTCTGGACGGGCATCGCGAAATATCCGCTGCTGGCGCTGCCCATGTTCGTCCTCGCCGGCATGGTGTTCGAACGATCCGGCGTGGCGCAAAGGCTGGTGGACTTCGCCTCCGCCCTGGTGGGTCCGCGGCGCGGGGGGCTGGCCATCGTCGCCGTGCTCGTCTGCCTCGTCCTCGGCGGCATCTCGGGTTCCGGCGCGGCGGATGCGGCGGCGGTTGCGGCGGTGATGCTGCCGCCCATGCTGCGGCAGGGCTATCCGCGCCCCTTCACCGCCTCCCTCGTCGCGGCCGCGGGCTCCACGGCGGTGCTCATCCCGCCCTCCATCCCCTTCATCGTCTATGCCGTGCTCATCCCGGGCGTCTCCGTGCCCGCGCTTTTCATGGGCGGGGTGGTGCCGGGCATCCTGGCCGGCCTCTCCCTGATCCTGCCGGCCATCTGGCTCGCCCGGCGCGGTAATTTCGGCCTTCCCGCCCCGGACGAGGCCCGCATTCCTCTCTGGCAGGCCTTCAAGGGCGCCATCTGGGGGCTGGCCGCGCCGGTGGTGATCCTGGGCGGCCTCCGCTCCGGCGCCTTCACCCCCACCGAGGCCGCCGTCGTGGCGGTGTTCTACGGCCTCTTCGTCGGGCTGGTGATCTATCGCACCCTGACCTGGCGCGATGTCTATGCCGTGCTGCGGGATTCCGCCGAGGTTTCGGCCGTGGTCCTCATCATCATCGCCCTTGCCACCATCTTCGCGCATGCTGGCAGCACCATCGGCGCCTTCGATGCCCTGGCCGGTTCCCTGATCGGCCTCACTGACAATGCGACGATCATGCTGCTGCTGATCACGGTGATGATCCTGCTTGCGGGCACGCTGATCGACGCCATCTCGGTCTTCCTGGTGTTCCTGCCGATCCTGCTGCCCATCGCCACCGCCTTCGGCTGGGACCTCACCTGGTTCGGGGTGATCCTGACGATGAATGTCGCGATCGGCGCCTTCACCCCGCCCATGGCGGTCAACCTGATGATCACCTGCCGCGTCGCCGGCTGCTCCATGGAATCCACCCTGCCCTGGGTGATCTGGTTCGTGGGCGCCATGCTCGGGGCCCTGCTGCTGGTCACCTTCGTGCCGGAGCTCGTCCTCTTCCTCCCGCGCCTGACAGGCGCCCTCTAGGTTCCGCGGATCCCGCCACGCCACGGGACTGTGGCGTGGCGGCCAGGCCCCCAACCCGCGCTCCCGAACGGCGTTGCCACCCCGCATCACAAAGGGCGGGATCATGGCGGAAGGGAAGCGCGTCGCGCTGGTCACCGGCGGCTCGAACGGCATCGGCCGGGGCATCACGAAGCGCCTCGCAGCCGATGGCTGGCACGTCGTCACGGCCGATACCGAGGCGAAGGGGCCGGAGGAGGCCGCCCGCCATGTCCAGGCCGACATTTCAGACGAAGCCGCGGTGCGCGCCCTGGTCGACGGCATCGCGGGCACCGAGGCGCGGCTGGACGGCCTTGTCGCCAATGCCGGCATCATGATCCGCAAGCCGCTGCGCGACCTGACGCTGGAGGAGTGGTCCAGGGTCATCGGCACGAACCTCACCAGCACCTACCTGCTGGCCCGCGCCACCGAATCCCTGCTGCGCCAGGCCAGGGGCGCCATCGTCACCATCGCCTCCACCCGCGCGCACCAGTCCGAACCGGATACGGAAAGCTACGCCGCCTCCAAGGGCGGCCTCGTCGCGCTCACCCATGCGCTGGCGATCAGCCTCGGCCCGGATGTGCGGGCCAATGTCATCTCCCCCGGCTGGATCGATGTCAGCGGGGAGAAGCTGCGTGAGCGCGACCACGCCCAGCACCCTGCCGGCCGGGTCGGTGAGCCCGCCGATATCGCGGCGCTGGCCGCTTGGCTCCTCTCCCCCGAAAGCGGCTTCGTGACCGGCGCCGAATTCATCTCCGACGGCGGGATGACGCGGAAGATGATCTACGAGGACTGAGTGGCGAACCAGGCAGGCGGCCGGCGGTCGCGGAAGGCCGCGATGCCCTCATCCGCCTCGCCGCTCGCGGCGCAGCGCGCGAAGGCCGCGGCGCCCGCCTCCGCATAGCCCTCCGGCACCGCCGCGCCCAGCGCAGCCAGCATGGCCTTGGTCTCGGCCAGCGCCCCGGGCGCGCCCTGCATCACATCGGCCACCGTGGCGGCCACCAGCGTTTCGAGCGCCGCCGCATCCCCGGCCACCTCGTGCACCAGCCCGATGCGCCCGGCCTCCGCAGCACCCAGAACATGGCCCTGCAGCACCATGCGCGCCGCATGGCTGCGCCCGGTGCGGCGGACGATCCAGGGCAGGATCTGCGCCGCCACCAGCCCGCGCCGCGTCTCCGGCGCGGCGAAGCGCGCCTCGGCGCTCGCGAAAGCGATATCGGCCGCGCAGACGAATCCCAGCCCGCCCGCGAAGGCCGAGCCCTGTACCGAGGCGATCACCACCTGGGGCAGCGCCGCCAGCGCGGCGAAACGCGCGCCGATCCGCCGGTTCCGCTCCAGCTGCGCGGCCATGCGCTGCTCCTCGGTCCCGGTCTCGCCGCCCACCTCGCCCAGGTCCAGCCCCGCGCAGAAATGCCCGCCGGCCCCGGAGAGCACGAGCACCCGCGCCGCCCGGTCCTCGCGCAGTTCCGCCAGCAGCCGGTCCAGCGCCTCGGACAGCGCGCCGTTCAGCGCGTTCCGCCGCGCCGGCCGGTTCATCACGGCGCGCACCACGCCACCCTGCCGCGTGACCAGAAGCGGGGCCTCGTCGCTCATCCGGCCTGTCTCCATCCCTTTGTTCAGGCGTGGAGTATGGAGGGCTGCGGCGAGGGCCGGAAAGGCCACCCCTTCAGATGACCACCCCGCCGCTGACATGCAGGGACTGCCCGGTGATGTAGGCCGCCCCCGGAGAGGCCAGGAAGGCGACCGCCGCCGCCACGTCCGCGGGCTTGCCGAGCCGCGCCAGCGGGATGCGCGAGAGGATGGCCTCCCAGGCCGGCGCCTCCAACGCCACATGCGTGCCGGCATCCTTCTGGGTGAAGCCGGGCACCACGGCGTTCACGGTGACATGCGGCGCCCATTCGATGGAGAGCGACCGCACCAGCGCCTCCACCCCCGCCTTGGCCGCCGCGCTGGCAGGGAACAGCGCCGTATCCGTCCGGAACAGATGCGCCACGAAGGAGGAGACCGCGACCATCCGCGCGAATCCGCCCTCCTGCCCGGCCTGCCGCAGATGCGGCCCCGCCGCCCGTGCCAGGCGCATGAAACCCCAGAGCACCGTGTCCGCGGTTCGGGCGAAGCCCTCATCCGTCATGGCACCCACCAGCGTCCGGTCGGCGAATCCGGCATTGGCCACCACCACCTCCAGCCCGCCGAAGGCCTCCGCGGCTTCCGCCACCAGCCGCGCCGGCGCCTCCGGCTCGGTCAGGTCGGCCACCAGCACCTCGGCCCGCGCACCCGCCGCGCGCAGCTCCGCCGCGACAGCCTCCGCCCCGGTCCGGTTGCCCCGGCAATGCACGGCGATCGAGGCGCCCGGCACCGCCATGGCCCGCGCCGTGGCGGCGCCGATGCCGCTGGAAGCCCCTGTGATCAGAATCCGCCGCCCGGCCATCGTCATTCCCCCTGCGGCGCCCCGCATGGACGGGCGCGCCACCTGGCCGCAGGATGCCGCGCATTCATCCAGGGGGGGAGAGGCACATGGCGGTCACGGTGATGCAGGCGGAGGGTCTTTATCCCGATGATGCGGTGGAGCGGGCTGTGCTCGGCCCCGATGTGTGCATCATCCAGGTCAACTCCGCGCGCTTCGCCGACCTGCCCGATTCCCTCCTGGCCGAGGTCGAAGGGCTCTTCGTCTTCCGCCACTGGCTGACCGCGGACGACATCGCCCGCTTCCCGAAGCTCCGCTGCGTCGTGCGGATGGGCGTTGGCTATGACCGGCTGGACCGGCCGACCCTCGCCAGCCGTGGCGTCACGGTATGCAACCTGCCGGATTACGGCACCACGGAGGTGGCGGACCACGCCATCGCCCTGGCCCTCACCCTCCGCCGCGGCTTGCTCCTGCAGCATGAGGCGCAACGGGCCGATCCGCCGGCACCCTGGGCGCCCATCGACTCGCCCCTGGTCCAGCGCCCCTCCAACCGCACCTTCGGCATCCTCGGCCTGGGCCGCATCGGCACGGCGGTGGCGCTCCGGGCGAAGGCCTTCGGCTGGCGCGTGCTGTTCCACGACCCCTACCTGCCCAATGGCACCGAGCTGGCCCTGGGCATCCAGCGTGCGCGGGAGATCGAGGATCTCTTCACCCAGGCCGACACCCTCTCCATCCACACGCCCCTGACGCGGGTCACGCGCGGGCTGGTGAATGAGCGCCTGCTCCGCCTGATGCCGGCCGGCGCCGTGCTGGTGAACACGGCCCGCGGCCCCATCCTGGACCTGGACGCGCTGGAGCGCTGCCTGCGAGACGGCACCATCGCAGGCGCCGGGCTGGATGTTCTTCCGGAGGAGCCGCCGGGCCCCACCATCCCCTCCCTGCTGGCCGCTTACCGGGCGCGGGAATCGTGGCTGGCAGGCCGCCTGATCATCACGCCCCACAGCGCGTATCATTCGCCGGACTCTGTTGCGGATATTCGGCAAAAGAGCTCAGAAACCATGAGAGACGTTCTGTTGGAAAGAAGAATGACGAACGTCATCCTCCCTCATCACGACTAATTTATCTGCCACCACCTCCTGCGAATCAGGAGCAGATGGAGTACTCGCCCCCTCGTTCCAGGGCTCTTTAGCCTCAGACCGCCCTGCCGGTTGAAATGAAGACCGGCAAAGACGGTGGCATCTCCCTTCGCAGTTGCGGTAAACACGGTCTTATCATTTGTAAAGGAGATGCGGGTGCCGCGTGGCGAGGAGATCACACTCTATGATACCCGCGCCTCGGCTCCCGCCCCGGCGCCGCATGTGGTGTTGGACGTCTCCCGCCTCCTGGCCTGCGGGACGAAGGCGGCCCCCTCGGGGATCGACCGGGTCGAGATCGCCTATGCCCGGCGCTGGGCCACCATGCCGGAAGCCGGCTGCACTTTCGTGGCCCAGGCCCTGGCCGGGGACTATGTGGCCCTGCCCTGGCGCGCCGTGGTCGGGCTGATCGCCAATCTCACCAAGGCCTGGTCCCACAATGACCCCGACTTCCACGCCGCCCGGCGCGCGCGCCGCATCTCGGTCGCGCTGCGCTGGCGCGTCATGGCCGGGATCGGCAAGGGCACCCTCGCACGCCGCCTGAAGACCACCGATCCCAAGGTCTTCCTCCTCGTCTCCCACCGCGCCCTGGAGCGCGAGCGGCCGATCCAGGCCATGCGGGACGCGGGCTGCGCCTTCGTGCCCCTCATCCACGACCTGATCCCCGCGACCCATCCGGAATATGCCCGCCCCGGCCAGGCGGACCGGCACATGAAGCGCATCAGCACCACCGCGGCGCTGGCGGATGCCATCATCGTCAACTCGGCCCACACCGCCGCGGCACTGCGCCCGCATCTCGGCACGCGCGAGATCCCGCCGCACGTGACCGTGGCGCCGCTCGGGATCGAGCCACCCCCGGCGGCCAGCCCCACCCTGCCGGCGGAACCCTATTTCGTCATCCTCGGCACGATCGAGCCGCGGAAGAACCACCTCCTCCTGCTTCATCTCTGGCGCGACCTGGCGGGCCGGATGGGCCGCCGCACCCCGCATCTCCTTGTCGTCGGCCGCCGCGGCTGGGAGAACGAGAACGTGGTGGACATCCTCGAGCGCTGCGAGGCGCTGCGGGGCACGGTGCGGGAGATGGGCCAGGTGCCGGACCGGGAGGTCTGGCAGATCCTGCGCGGCGCCCGCGCCCTGCTCTTCCCCTCCTTCGCCGAGGGATACGGCCTTCCACTGGCCGAGGCCCTGGCGCTCGGCGTCCCGGCCATCTGCTCCGACCTGCCCGCCCTGCGCGAGGTGGGCGGCCACGTGCCGGATTATCTCGACCCGCTGGATGGCATCGCCTGGCGCGCCGCCATCCTCGACTATGCCGATCCCGCCAGCCCGGCGCGCAACGCGCAGCTCGCGCGCCTGTCCGGCTGGCGCGCCCCGCGCTGGGACAGCCATTTCGCCCGGGTGGACAACCTGCTGGCCACGCTGGCCCGGCGCCGCAGCCCCGCCACCCTGCAGGCCGCCCTCCCGGGCTGGCTGCGCTCCCGGCCGGTCGGGCCGGGCGGTGCCCCTACCTGACTTCCACCAAAAGTGGGATCCGCCGTGACACGCTCCGCCCCTGCCCGTCGCCAGGGCGCCCGTCCGTATGCCCGCGCGGGCCATGCGCCAGGCGAGCCCATCGCCATTGTCGGCGCCGCCTGCCGCTTCCCCGGTGCCCCGGATCTGGACGCCTTCTGGTCGCTGATGGCCGAGGGGCGGGACGCGGTCTCCACCCTTCCGGCTGACCGCTTCAACCAGGACTGGTTCTACCATCCCCGCCGTGGGGAGCCTGGCCGCGCCTACAGCTTCGCAGCGGGCCATCTGGGTGACGTGACGGGCTTCGATGCCCCCCATTTCGGCCTCTCCCCGCGCGAGGCGGCGGAGGCGGACCCGCAGCAGCGCCTGCTGCTGGAAATCACCTGGGAAGCGCTGGAGGATGCGGGCTGGCCCGCTTCCTCCGTCGCCGGGCGGGAAATCGGCGTCTTCGTCGGCGGCTCCTCCACCGACTATGCCGAACTGCGCCTCTCCGACCCGGCCGGCGCCGACCGCTACTTCATGACCGGCAACACCCTTTCCATCCTGGGGAACCGGATCACCAATGTCTTCGACCTGCGCGGTGGCGCGCAGACGATCGACACCGCCTGCTCCTCCTCCCTCGTCGCCCTCTCCCTCGCGGTGGATTCCCTCCGGGCCGGGCGCGTGGAGGCGGCGCTGGTGGGCGGCGTGCAGCTCCTGCTCTCGCCCTATGCCTTCGCGGGCTTCTCCCGGGCATCCATGCTCTCCCCCACCGGGCGCTGCCATGTCTTCTCCGCCCGGGCGGATGGCTATGTGCGCGGCGAAGGAGCGGGCGTGGTCATCCTCAAGCCGCTCTCGGCGGCGTTGGCGGATGGCGATGCGATCCGCGGTGTCATCCTCGCGGCGGGCGTCAATGCCGTGGGCCGCTCCATCGGCCTCTCCCTGCCCGATCCCCAGGCCCAGGCGGCGCTGATCCGCCGCGTGCTGGCCGAATCCGGCCTGGCCGCGGACCGGGTGAGCTATTTCGAGGCCCATGGCACCGGCACCCAGGCGGGCGATCCGGTGGAAGCCCAGGCCATCGGCCAGTCCCTGGCCGTGCCGGACGCCACCGGCCGCACCGCCCCGCTGCCCGTCGGCTCGGTGAAGTCCAATATCGGCCATCTCGAGACCGCCTCGGGCATCGCCGGCTTCATCAAGGCCCTGCTGATGCTGGAGAAGCGGGTGATCCCGCCAAACCTGCACTTCGACGACCCCAATCCCCGGATCGACTTCGAAGGGCTGAACATCCGCGTCCCCACCGCGCCGGAGCCCCTGCCGGGCAAGGTCCCGGTGGTCGGGGTGAACTCCTTCGGCTTCGGCGGCACCAACGCCTCCGTCCTGCTGGAAGCCGCCCCTGCCCTCCGTCGCTCCAGGGTGGCGCCGGAAGCGCCGGCCCCGATGCCGCCGCTCATCCTTTCCACCCGCACCGCCGAAGCGCTGCCCCGAGCCGCCGCCTCCTGGGCGGCCAGGCTGCGAGCGGAACCGGCCCGTGCCCCCGCCCTGCTGCGCGGCCTGGCCCGCCACCGGGACCTCGCCCCGCACCGCCTCGTCCTGCGCGGCGACGATGCGGAAAGCCTGGCCGAGGCGCTGGACGCCTTCGCGGCCGGCGAAGCCGCCGGGGTGCAGGGCACCGCCATCGCGGCCGCGCGCGGCGTGGCCGGCCCGGTCTTCGCCTTCTCGGGCAATGGCGCGCAGTTTCCCGGCATGGCCCGCGAGGCCATGGCCCATTCCCGCAGCTTCCGCGAGGCGGTGGAAGCCGCGGATGCCGCGCTGGCCCCGCGCCTGGGCTGGTCGGTGGCCGCCGCCATCGCCGATGGGCTGACCGCCGAGGCCCTGGCCGCCACCGAGGTGGCGCAGCCCACCCTCTTCGCCGTGCAGCACGGCCTTGTCGCCGCCCTGGCGGATGAGGGGATCGCGCCCGGCCTGGTCCTCGGCCATTCCGTCGGCGAGGTTGCCGCCGCCCTCGCGGCCGGCATCCTGGACCTGCCCGGCGCCGCCCAGCTCATCGTCGCCCGCTCCACCGCCCAGGCCCGCACGCGCGGCAAGGGCCGCATGGCCGCCCTCAGCGCCACCGAGGACGAGGCGGCGCCGCTTCTCGCGGAATGCGGCCCAGGGCTCGAGATTGCCGCGCGCAACGCGCCCCGGGCCCTCACCATCGCGGGTCCGGCGGAATCCATCTTCCGCCTGGTCTCCGCGGCGAAGCGCGAGCGGCTGACCATCATCCCGCTCGACCTCGACTACGCCTTCCACTCCGCCGCCATGGACGAGGTGGAGGGCGTGCTGCGCGAATCCCTGCGCGGCCTGGCCCCCGCCGCGCCCCGCATCCCGTTCCTCTCCACGGTCACCGGCGCCCTGCTCGATGCGCCGGCGGATGCGGAATACTGGTGGCGGAACCTCCGCGCCCCCGTGCGCTTCGCCGATGCGGCCGCCGAAGCCGGGCGGCTCGGCGCGCGCCCGGTGATCGAGATCGGGCCCAACCCGATCCTGCAATCCTATCTGCGCGAGATCCTTCGCGCGGCGAAGGCCGAGGCGCCGATCCTGGCCAGCCTCTCCAAGCGCGATGCCCCGGGCAACCCGATCCCGCTGATCGCGGACCGCGCCACGGCCATGGGTGCCGATCCGCGCCGCGCGCCCGCCTTCTCCGGCCCCGCTGCGCGGCGAGGCCTTCCCGCCACCCCCTATCACCGCACCCGCCACTGGTTCGCGGGCACGCATGAGGCCATGCACCTGCATGACCCGGCGCTGGACCACCCGCTGCTGGGCTTCCGCCGCGGCGCTGGCGCGGCGGAGGATGGCTTCGCCGAATGGACGCGGAACCTCGATTCCGCGCTGATGCCCTGGCTGGCCGATCACCGCCTGGGCGAGGAGGCCGTGCTTCCCGCCGCAGGCATGGCCGAGATGGCGCTGGCCGCCGCCGCCCGCCGCTATCCCGAGGCCGAGACGCTGGAGCTCTCCGCTTTCCAGATCCTCCGCCCCCTGCCCATCCCGCAGGGCGGCCCGGGCGCCGAAGGCGGCAGCCAGCAGATCCGCTTCCGACTGGCCGATGACGGCACCTTCCGCCTGGAATCCCGCCGGCGCATGGGCGGGGAGGGCTGGTCCCTCCATGCCCGCGGCCTGCTCCGCCCGGCCACGGAGGATGCCCTGCCATCGCTCCCTCCCGCCCCGGAGGAGGCGCGCCGCGTGGAGGAGCCCGGCCTGCACGCCGTGGCGGCCCGCTGCGGGCTGGAATACGGCCCGGCCTTCCGCCCCGTGCGCCATGTGGACATCGCCCCGTCGGGCCGCACGGGCGAGGTCGCGCTCGGCCTTCCGGCGGAGGCGCCGGCCGACGATGCCTTCCTCCTGCACCCCGTGCGGCTGGACGGGGCCATGCAGGGCCTGATCGGTCTCCTGGCCGACCGTCCGGCCGCGCCGGGCGAGCCGCGCCTGGGCGAAACCCCGGGCGAGGCGCTGGTGCCGGTGCGCTTCGAGCGCCTGGTGGTCCGCCGCGACGCCAGCCCGGCCGAGCGCGCCGCCCTCGCCCTCACCCATGCCGGCGAGCGCGCCGCCGAGGCACGGATGGTCCTGGCCGATGCCGCCGGCCAGACCATTGCCGTGGCCGAGGGCGTGTGGTTCCAGCGCGCCCGCCTCGGACGCTCAGAGGCCGTCGAAGCTGTCGCCTTCCGGCTGGAGGACCTGCCGGCGATCGACCCCGCCCTTCCCTGCCCCGACCGGACCCGCGCCCTCGACCTCGCGCTCCTCGCCGCCGGGGCCCGCGACGAATCGCTGGATCTGTCGGAACCGGCCCTGCTGCTGGAGGGCTTTGCCGCCTCCGCCACCATCCGCGCCTTCGCCACATCGGCCGCGTCCCATCCGGGCCAGCCTATCCTGCCCACCACCCCCTATGCCGCCGCCCTGTTGCGGACCCTGGAGGAGGACGGGCTCGCGACGCGGGAAGGAGCGGGCTGGCGCCTCCTGCCGGAGGCGGACCTGCCGGCTCCGGAGGATATCTGGCGCTCCGTCCTCATCGAGCGCCCGGCCCTCGCCCAGGACCTCTCCCTTCTCGCCCTCGCGGCCGAGCGCCTGCCGGACGCACTTTCGGGCCATCTTCCCCCGGAAAGCGCGAGGCTCCGCGTCTCCGAGGAAGCGGCGGCCTATGACCGGCTGGCCCAGGTCGTCGCCGATGCCGCCAGCACCATCGCGGCGGCCTGGCCCTCGGACCGGCCCCTGCGCGTCCTCGATCTCGGCGGCTCGGCGGTCACGCGCCATCTCTCCGCCGGGCTGGCCCGTTCCGGCCACCGGGTGATGCACATGCTGGCCGGGGCCGCCCGGCCCGCACCCAGCCCGCAGCCGGGAGTGGAGGTGACCACGCTTGACTGGGATCCGGCGGGCAGCGCCCCGCCGCCCGTGACGGCCGATCTGGTGGTCGGGGTGAACACGGCCGTGCGCGCGCGCATCGGCACCGCCATCCTGCCCAGCCTCGCCGAGGCCCTGGCCGAGGGCGGCACGCTCCTCCTGGCGGAACCGCTTCCCGGCCGGCTGGTGGATTTCCTGCGCGGACAGGATCCCGAGAGCTGGGCGATGCCGGCCCTGCCCGGCACCACCGCCTGGCGCGATGCGCTGCAGGAGGGCGGCTGGTCCGCGGCCCGGACCGAGGCGCTGCGCGCCTCGCCCTGGCCCGCCCTGCTGGTCGCGGCCCAGCGTCCCGCACCGGTTCCGGCCATGCCCAAGGCCAGGCCCGGCAGCCGCTTCATCCTCCTGGCCGATACCGGCGCGGCGCCGCTGGGGGAGGCCCTTGCCACCGCGCTGGAGCGCGCGGGCGCCGCCGTCGAATCCCACCGGCTGGAGGATGCCTCTGCTCTTCCGCCCCGCGCCCTGCGGGATGCGGCGGTGCTGGCCCTGGCCAATCCGGCGGGCCAGGCCCTCTCCACCACCCTGGCCGGCATCACGCAGCTGGCCAGCACGGCGTCCGGCAGCTGCGCGGGCCTTGCCCTCATCGCCCAGGGTGGGCCGGAAACCCCCACCGCCGAGGCGGTGCGTGCCCTGGGCAGGGTGCTGGCCAATGAGATGCCGGACCTGTCCCCGCGCCGCATCCTGATCGATGCCGCCCTGGCCCCTGCCGCCGCCGCGCGCCGCCTGCTGGCGGAGCTTCTGGCGCCCGGCGATGAACCGGAGATCGTGCTCGGCCTCTCGGCCCGCCGCGTGCCGCGCCTGGCCCAGGGCTACCCGCCCCGCGCCGCCACGGCGTCCCGGCTGGTGGTGCGCCAGCCCGGCGCCCTCGCCAGCCTCGGCTGGGAGCCGATGGGCCCCCTGCCCCAGCCCGGCCCGGGCGAGGTGCGGATTCGCGTGGAGGCCGCCGGGCTGAACTTCCGCGACCTGATGTGGGCCCAGGGCCTGCTTCCCGAGGAAACGCTGAAGGACGGCTTCGCGGGCGCGGGGCTGGGCATGGAATGCGCGGGCATCGTGGAGGCCGCCGGCCCCGGCACGCCCTTCCACCCGGGCACGCGGGTCTTCGGCTTCGCGCCGCGCGCCCTGGCCAGCCGGGCGCTGACCCGTGCCCAGGCCCTGGCCACGATCCCCGAGGGCCTGACCTTCACGGCGGCCGCCACCATCCCCGTGGCCTTCCTCACCGCCGTCTATGCGCTGGAAACCTGCGCGCGCATCGCCCCGGGCGAGCGGGTGCTGGTGCATGGCGGCGCGGGCGCCGTCGGCCTGGCCGCCCTGCAGGTGGCCCAGGCCGCCGGGGCCGAGGTGGCGATGACCGCCGGCACCGCCGCCAAGCGGGCCTTCCTGCGCGCCGCCGGGGCCGACATCGTGCTGGACAGCCGCGCCTCCGGCTTCGACGACGCGCTGCGCCAGCACTGGCCGGACGGGGTGGATGTCGTGCTGAACTCCCTCGCCGGGGACGCGATGGAGCGCTCCATCGCCCTGCTCAGGCCCTTCGGCCGCTTCGTGGAGCTGGGAAAGCGCGACTATGCGGAGGACCGGCGCATCGCCGTGCGCCCCTTCCGCCGGAACATCACCTATTTCGGCGTCGATGTGGACCAGCTGCCCAAGGCCCGCCCGGCCGAGGCCGCGCGGCTGCTTGAATCCATCCGCGGCCGCCTCGCTTCCGGCGACCTGCGCCCCCTTCCCTACGCCCGCCGCGCGGCGGAGGATGCGGAAGGTGCCTTCCGCCTGCTCCAGGCCAGCGGCCATATCGGGAAGATCGTGGTCCTGCCGCCGCGCGGGGATGCCGCACCGGCGCCCGCCTGGTCCCTGGAGGCCTCGGCCAAGGGCACCATCCTCGTCACCGGCGGGACTTCCGGCTTCGGCCTGGAATGCGCCAAGTGGCTGGCGGCGAACGGCGCCACCCGCCTCGCCCTGCTCTCCCGCCGCGGCCCGGCCACGCCGGGCGTGGGAGAGGCGCTCACCGCCCTCGCCGCCCTGGGCGCGCGCGCCAGCGCCCATGCGGTGGATGCCTCCAACGCCGCCGCGCTGGGCACCGTGCTCGCCGCGCTGCGGGAGGAGGGGCCGATCACAGGCCTGGTCCATGCGGCCACGGTCTTCGATGACGGCGCCGCCAGCGCCATGGATGCGGCGCGCTTCGCCCGCCTCCTCGCGCCCAAGCTAGAAGCGGCGCAGAACCTGGATCACCTGACGGCCGGGGACCCGCTGGAGCTGTTCCTGATGTTCTCCTCGGCCACCACGCCGCTCGGCAATCCCGGCCAGGCCAACTATGTCGCGGCCAATGCGGCGATCGAGGCGCTGGCACGCCGCCGCCGCGCGCGGGGCCGCCCGGCCCTGGCCGTGGGCTGGGGCCCCATCGCCGATGCCGGCATCCTGGCGCGGGAGGCCGACACGGCGCGCACCCTCGCCCGCCGCCTGGGCGTGGAGCCAATGACGGCGCGGGAATCCCTGGAAGGCCTGCCGGAACTGATCGGCTCCGGCCTGCCGGTCGTCTCCCTGGCGCGGGTCGCCTGGAAGCGCGCCGGGGCCGCCCTGGCCGTGCTGCGGGAACCCGCCTTCGCCGCCCTGCGCGGCCGGGCCGAGGAAACGGCGTCCGACATCGCCGATATGCGCGCGCATCTCCTCTCCTTGCCGCCCGCCGAGGCCCAGGCCCTGCTGGCCCGGATCGGGGCGGAGGAACTGGGCCGCATCCTGCGGCTGCCGCCCGAGAGCATCGCCCCCGATGCGCCGGTCGCACGCCTCGGGCTGGACAGCCTGGGCGGGCTGGAGCTGCGGGGCGCGCTGGAGGCAAGGCTCGGCATGTCCGTGCCCCTTTCCGCCGTGACGGAGGACCTCACCATCGCCGGATTGGCCGCGCGGATGGTGGAGGGTCTTTCAGGCGGGGCACGGGAAGCCCAACTGGATACGCTGATCGAGCACTTCGAGCCCGGCTCGACCACGGCGGCCGGCCTCCTGCCGCCGCCGGAGCCGACCCCGGCGGATGCGGCCACCCTGCCCGAGACGATGGGCGCGGCCCCGCCCGCCGGGAAGCCCGCCATGGCCGGCCCGGAGCCCGTACCGATGACGCGCCCCGGCGCGATGGAGACCTGAGCGTGAACCAAGGCCTCGGCCTGTCTGCGACGGCACGCCTCGCCCTCCTGCAACGCCTCTCCAAGCGCCGCGCGCGGCAGGAGGAGAGCGGCGGGAGCGAGGGCGGCCGTTCCTTCGCCGATCTCCCGGCGGTGCGCGACTTCGAGCTGATGAAGACGGCCATGGAGGCGCTCGACCTTCCGAACCCCTTCTTCCGGCCGCATCAGGGCGTGGCCGCCGCCACCACGGTGATCGGGAACGAAGAGTTCCTGAACTTCTCCTCCTACAACTATCTCGGGCTGAACGGAGACCCGCGCGTGAAGGCGGCGGCCCATGCCGCCATCGAACGCCACGGCATCTCCGCCTCCGCCTCCCGCATCGTCTCGGGCGAGCGGCCGCTGCATGCGGAGCTGGAGGCGGGCATCGCGGCGCATTACGGCACCGAAGGCGCCCTCTGCTTCGTCTCCGGCCACGCCACGAACGTGACCGTCATCGGCCACATCATGGGCCCGCGCGACGTGATCGTGCACGACGCGATGATCCACAATTCCTGCGTGGAGGGCGCCCGCCTCTCCGGCGCGCGGCGCCTGCCCTTCGCGCATAACGACCCCCAGGCCGCCGAGCGCGAGCTGGCCGCCGCCCGCCGCGGCGCGGGCCGCGCCCTGCTGGTGATCGAGGGGCACTACTCCATGGATGGCGATGTCCCCGACCTCGCCCGCTTCATTGAGATCGCCCGCCGGCACGATGCCTGGCTGATGGTGGACGAGGCGCATTCCATGGGAGTGCTCGGCCAGACCGGCCACGGCATCGCGGAGCTGCAGGGGGTGGACCCGTCCGGGGTGGATATCTGGATGGGCACCCTTTCCAAGAGCCTCTCCTCCTGCGGCGGCTATGTCGCGGCCAGGCGCCAGCTGATCGACTGGCTCCGCCACACCGCGCCGGGCTTCGTCTATTCCGTGGGCCTCGCCCCGGTCCTGGCGGCTTCCGCCATCGAGTCCCTGCGGATCCTGGGGGAGGAGCCCTGGCGGGTGGAGCGGCTGAACGCCAACGCCACCCGCTTCCGCGACGGGCTGCGCGCACGCGGCCTGGATGCCGGCGCCTCGGGCGGCCATGCCATCGTGCCGCTGATGACCGGCTCCTCCGTCCGGGCCGGACGGCTTTCGGCGGAGCTGTTCAAGCGTGGTGTGAACGTGCAGCCCATCACCTTCCCCGCGGTGCCCGAGCGCGCGGCGCGGCTGCGCTTCTTTCTCTCGGCCGAGCACACGCCGGAGCAGATCGACCGGGCCCTGGACATCGTGGCCGAGACGGCGGCCGGGGTGGCCCCGTCGGAGCTGGCGAGCTGACGGAGGCATCGGCGCGGCGCGCACCACGCCTCGCCCTCCTGACCCTGCCCAGCGCGGCGAGTTCGGAGGCTGTCGCCGCCTTCGCCGCCGCGCACCGGGACAGGCTGGCCCTGGTCGGGCTTTCCAACCCCTATCGCCGCAGCGCCGGCGGCTCACTGGGCCAGAGCTGGCGACACCTCCGCCGCTCCGGCCCCCGCATGCTCGGCTATCTCGCGGTCAACATGGCGCTGCCGCAGCTTCTCTCCAGGCTTTCGCCACGCCCGGGCCCGCTGCTGCGGTTGTGCCGGGATCATCAAATTCCCGCGATGGTGGTGGAGGATGTGAACGGCCCTGCCTTCCACAGGAGCCTGCGCGAGGCTGGGGCGGAACTGGTCGTCACGTTCCATTTCGACCAGATCCTCACCGCCGCCACCCTGGCCATCCCGGCCCGTGGCGGCATCAACATCCACCCCTCAATGCTGCCCCGGCACCGGGGCCCGATCCCCGGCTTCTGGGCGGCGATGGAGGCGGAACCCGCCCATGGCGTGACCATCCACCGCCTCGTCCCGCGCATTGATGCGGGTGCGATCCTGGCCCAGCAGGCCGTGGATTTGCCGCCCGGCACCAGCGCTTCCACCGCCGCACGCCTGCTCCACCAGGCCGCGCTTCCCCTGGCCGCCCGGGTGATCGAGGGCCTGTCGCAGGGGGAGGCGGAGGAACGCCAGGTGGAGCCCCTGCCCTATTGCCCCTTTCCGGACCGTGCGGCCCTGCGGGAAGGCCGCCGGCGCGGGGTGCGCCTGGTCGCCGCGGGTGATATCCCGGCCGCGCTGAGGGCCCGTCCCTGAGGCCGGAAGGCGTTTCGGAGCCGCGCCAGGCAACGCCGTGCCAGTGCCGGGATGGGATTGTCCTCCCCCGGCGCCGCGCATATGGATCGGGACGTGCCAGCGGAACCCGAAAACGCCCCGCGCCCGAGGCGATTCCTGTTCCTGCAGGGACCCATCACCCCGTTCTTCCATGAGGTGGGGGCCCGCCTTCGGGCCCTTGGCCATGCCGTGCACCGGATCAACCTGTGCCTGGGCGACAAGCTCTTCTGGCGCGGCCCGGGCG
The DNA here is from genome assembly GCF_017813395.1 of Pararoseomonas baculiformis. GTDB lineage: Bacteria > Pseudomonadota > Alphaproteobacteria > Acetobacterales > Acetobacteraceae > Roseomonas > Roseomonas baculiformis. The sequence continues at coordinate 47,308 of NZ_JAGIZB010000001.1, forward strand.
CCGTGGACTTCACCGCCCGGAAGGAGGACTGGCCCGCCTTCATCGAGCGCTTCCTCGACACTCACGGGATCACCGACATCATCCTGCTGGGCGAGCAGCGCTATTACCACCGCGTGGCCATCGCCGCCGCCAGGGAGCGTGGCATCGCCGTGGTGGCCACCGATTTCGGCTATCTGCGCCCGGACTGGATCACCTTCGAGTTCAACGGGCTCGGCCGCGACAGCCTCTTTCCCCGTGATCCGCAGGCCATCCTCGCCCTGGCGGAAACCCTGCCCCCGCCCGACCTGGCCGTCCGCCACCGCGACAGCTTCTTCAACCAGGCCGTGCTGGACGTCTCCTACCATCTGCTCTCGCTGCTACCGGGCTTCTTCCGGCACTATGACAGCCACCAGATCTACCATCCGTTCCAGGTCTATGCCGGCACGCTCTACCGCATCGTCACGCGGCGCCGCGCGAACAGGCGGGCGGATGGCATCATCGCGCAGCTGAAGAAGCAGGGCGGCCCGCTCTTCCTCATGGCCATGCAGATGGAGACTGACTTCTCCGTCCGCGCCTATTCGAACTACGCGGACCTCGACACCGCGATCGAGGAGGTCACCCGCTCCTTCGCGGCTCATGCGCCGGCGGATGCACAGCTGCTCTTCAAGGTCCATCCGCTGGACCCGGCGGTGAAGAACTGGCACCGGCGCGTTACCCGCATCGCGCAGCGGGCCGGGGTAGCGAACCGCGTCCACTATCTCGGCGGCGGCAATCTCGGCGACATCACCGAGAGCGTGCAGGGCGTGATCACCATCAACAGCACGGTCGGGCTGCGCGCCATCGTGGACCGGCTGCCCACTTTCGCCATGGGCGAGGCCCTCTACAAAATCCCCGGCCTGGCCCATGAGGGCCCGCTCGACAGCTTCTGGAGCGAGGGCCGCCCTCCCAACCCGGAGCTGCGCGAGGCCTTCCTGCGCGGCATCGTCCACTGCCTGCATATCCGCGGCGTCTACTATGCCCGCCCCGGCCTGGACGTGGCGGTGGAGGCGGCGGCGCACCGCCTGCACCATGGGCTGGTCAACCAGCCCGTGATCGAGCCACCGCCGCCCCTGCTCTAGTCCCTCTTCCGGGCGGCCCGGGGTCAGTGCTCCGCGTCTATCCGGAAGCGCAGCAGCCGCACGGCGCGATCCGCCAGCGGTGCCGGCAGGAAGGACAGCGCCCGCAAGCCCAGGACCAGTGGAAGGGGAAAGCTGCAGCCCGGCCGCCCGGCCCGCAGGGCGCGCTCGATCCGCGCCGCGGCCTGGTCCGTGGAAAGGGAGAAGGGGCGCGATCCCCGCCAGGCCTGCCCCATGGCGCTCTCGAAGAACCCTGGCGCGATGAGCGTGACACCGGCCCCCGTTCCCACCAGATCGGCCCGGATCGCCTGCCCCCAGGCCCAGAGCCCGGATTTGGAGGCGCAGTAGCCCGGGCTGTCCGGCAGCCCCCGGAAGGCGGCCACCGAGGCCACCAGCCCGATCCGCCCGGCGCGCCGCTCCCGGATCGCCGGCAGCAGCGGCCCCACCAGGTTCACGGCGCCGAGCAGGTTCACCGAAACCTGCGCGGTCACCTCCGCCACGCCCTCCCGCCGCCCGTCCGAACGGCGCCCGGCGGCGATGCCGGCATTGGCGATCACCAGCACGGTCGGCGCCCCCGCATCCCAGGCCAGCACGGTGCGCTCCACCGCCGCAGCATCGCGGATGTCCAGGGCGGCGATCCTAACGGTGGCGCCCCGCGCCTCGCAGGCCGCGGCCGTCTCGCGCAGCCCGGCCTCGCTGCGCGCGGTCAGGCCCAGGGTCACGCCCGGCGCGGCGAAACGCTGCGCCAGCGCCGCCCCCAGCCCGCGCGAGGCGCCGGAGATGATCACCCCGCCCTTCACCGACGCCCCCCGATCCGCGCCAGCGTGCTGCGGATGAAGCCCTCGATCCCCCGGTGGATGGTCAGGGGGGAGATGCGCCAGGCCGCCGGGTCGTCCAGCCGTTCCATCATCACCTCCGGCGGGCAGGGCAGAAGGGTCACGGGATCGATGTAGCGGGGATAGAGGATGAGCGCGGCGGCCACGAGCTCGTCCAGGCTGCGGGCCACGCTCCGCCGGCCCGGCGGCAGCGGCGCGCGGTCATCGGTCAGCCCCCAGCCGGCATAGAAGGGCTGGCCCCAGCAGGTGACGGGCTTGTCCCGCAGCAGCGCCTCGAAGCCCGAGAGCGAGGTGAGGGTATGCATCGCGTCGATCTTCGGAAGCAGCGCCGGCAGCGGAACGCCGCCCACCACCGCATCCGCCAGCCCCTCCAGCTCCGCGGCGCGCAGCCGGCCCTTCCGGTACCCCGCCTCCAGGTCCGGATGCGGCTTGTAGAGGATGAAGGCATCCGGCTCCGCCGCCCGGGCCGCCTTCAGCAGATCGAGGTTGGAGCGAAGGCCGCCCCCGCCCAGCCGCACGGAGGCATCGTCCTCCACCTGCCCCGGCACCAGCACCACGCGCCGCCCCGCCGGGATCTCGGGCAGGCTGCCCCGGGCGGCGAGGTTGTACTTGGAGACGCCGCGGCGGACGATGTGTTCCCGAAGCGCCGCCGCACGGGCCAGCAGCCCCGCATCGAAGCGCTCCTCCGCCAGGATGACCTCCAGGTCGGAGGGCTGACGCGGGTCGTAATAGGCGCCACGGCCATCCAGGCTGTAGGAGGCGCCGGGCAGGAACCGCGCCCCGAGCCCGCGCGAGCGAACGAAGCCATCCTCCAGCAGGCGCAGCTCCACCCCCTGGCGCCGAATCGCCCCAGCCAGATCATCGGGGCAGGAGGCTGCCCAGGCCAGGACCGCCCCGCCCTCGGCCCGCGCCCTCTCGATCGCCCGGGGGATGTTTGCGGCGAAGGCCGGGGCGCCGCCCTCATGCGCCAGCAGCGCGGCCACCTGGCGGCGCTTCCAGCGGGCGATCCCTATGCAGGCCGATATCCCCCGGTTCGCGCGCTCCGCCGCCACCCAATCCGCCAGCAGGGCGAAGCCCTCCGCGCGGCTCCATGGTCGGCGCCGGAAGGGATCGGCGGCACGGATGCGGGAGAGGAGGGGTGCCAGATGCTCCCCTGGCCGGTCATGCGCCACCCCCGCCGCCTCGGCCAGGGCCGCCATGAAGGGCCGGGCGCCATGCAGCATCCCGGCACCCTCCAGCAGGGTCCAGGGCGAGAGCGGCTGGGGAAGGGCGCGGATACCAGGCGGGGCGGCAAGCACAGGCGGCGCTGCCCGCTCCGCGAAAGGATCGCGCGCCAGGACCACCGGGCGCCCGGAGGCACGGGCCGAAGCGAGGGCGGCCTCGCCCTCCATGCGCCGCGCGGGATCGCAGGGGTCGAACACGACCGCCCGGCCCTCCGGCAGGGCCAGGGCCCCTGCCCCGGGATCGGGCAGCCCCGGCGCGCCACCCAGCCGCGCATGGGCAATCAGGGAGGCCAGCCCGGCCGCCTCGCCCGGCTCCAGCGCAACCGGCTGCCCGGTTAGGATCAAGGGGGGGGCATCACGGCCGGCGAAGCGCGGCGGCGCGAAGGGATCCAGTGAAAAGGCCGGAATCCTTTCCGCACCACCGGCCGCGAACAGGCCCGGATCCTCCGGCCAGAAAGCCGGAAGATGCGGCCAGCGGGCGAGCAGGCGGGCGGCGTGCGTATCGCGTGACAGGTCGGCGTGGTTTCCCTGGGCCGTCATGAGGTTTTGCTTGGTGCGGCGCGGTAGGATAAACTGGCGCCATGAAGCAAGCCATGCCCCTGGGGCCGACCAGGGCCCGGATGGGGGCCCGGACGGCGGAACCGGCCCATGCCTGTCGCCGCGCCGCGCCCCGCCATGCCGCGTTGCTGGCCGCCCTTCTCGCTCTTCCGGCGCTGGCCGGATGCGCGAAGGGCGCGGCCGAGCAGAGCTGGTGGAACCCGATCGGCCTCGGCCCCGCCCCCACCTCGCCGCCACCCGCGACGAATGTGGTCCTGCCCGTCCGCGCCGCGGATCCGGTGGCCGCCTTCGCCGCGCGCGCCCAGGCCGGCCAGGTCGAGACGGTCTCGCTGCCCGGTGGCGGCCGCACCGTCACCGCCCGCATGGTCCGCGCCTATAACGCCGCCTCCGGCCGCGAGTGCCGTGAGGTACAGTTCGGCGCCGCCGTCCCGGGCGGCGCGCCGGGCGCGACCTATTGCAACGACCCCGCCCAGGGCTGGGTCGCGGCGCGGTCCCTGCTGCGCGGCGGGGCGGTCTACCGGCCGTGAGCGCCGCCGGCATGGTGCCGATCCCGCCCTCGCGGCCGGAGCGGCGCCACTGGATCATCGATGGCATGGCCACCCAGGGCCGTGTCATCGGCGCGCTTGTCATGCGCGAGATGCAGACGCGTTTCGGACGCCACAATCTCGGCTTCCTCTGGCTCTTCTTCGAGCCCCTCTTCCTCGGCTGCATGGTCGGGCTGATGCACTATGCCCATGGCCGGCACCTGCCGGGCGGGGTGAACCCCTTCCTGTTCAGCATCGCGGGCTATGTGCCCTTCTTCATGTTTCGCACCATGGTGAACCGAGCCGGCAGCGCGCTGCACGCGAACCTCACCCTGCTCTTCCACCGCCAGGTCACGCCGGTGGACGTGATGATCGCCCGCAACCTGCTGGAAGCGGCATCGGTGGTCGGGGTGATCATCCTCATCCTCTCCGTCGCGATCTGGCTGGTGGGCATCTGGCCGGCGAACCCGCTGCTGGTCTTCTTCGCGCTGATGCTGATGGCGGTGCTCTGCCATGGCATCTCCATGGGCGTTGCGGCCCTCGTCTCACGATGGGAGGGCGCGGACCGGCTGATCCATCCGATCACCTATCTGATGATGCCGCTCTCCGGGGCCTTCTTCGCGCTGCACTGGCTTCCCAACTGGGCCCGCGAGGCGCTGCTCTGGAACCCGCTGGTCAGCATTCATGAGGCGATTCGCGAGGGCATTTTCGGCAACGCCTTCCCGTCCTATTACGACCTCAAATATGTTGGTTGGTGCATCCTGATTACGAACCTGCTGGGCATGCTCGCGCTCCGGACCGCCCGGCGTAAGCTCGAGATCTTCTGATCCCGGCGATGAGTTTCCTGTAATGGCACTAATCCTTGAGAACGTCTGGAAGTCCTATCCCGTGCGTGGCGGGCGCCGGGAAATCCTGAAGGGCATCAATGCGGTGATCGAGCGCGGGGATGCCGTCGGCATCCTCGGCCGCAATGGCGCCGGCAAGTCCACCCTCATGCGTGTCATGTCAGGGGTGGAGGCACCAACTGCGGGCCGCGTCCGGCGGGAGATGTCCGTCTCCTGGCCTCTCGGCTCCGGATTCGGCCTCCAGGCCAGCCTCAGCGGCGCCGACAATGCGCGCTTCATCGCCCGCATCTACGGCCAGGACGTGCGCGAGACGCTCGACTTCGTGCAGTCCTTTTCTGAGATCGGTCAGTATTTCTTCGAACCCGTCCGGACTTATTCGGCAGGCATGATGGGCCGCCTGCTCATGGGCCTGTCCTTTGCCGTGAAATTCGACTGCTACCTGGTGGACGAGATTATCTCGGCCGGAGATCAGCGCTTCGTCCAGCGCTGCCAGACCATGCTGGAAGAGCGGCTCGGAAACGCCTCGCTCCTCATGGTCTCGCACTTTGCCGACCACATCAGGCAGTATTGCCGCACCGCCGTCGTGCTCCGGAACGGCCTGCTCGAGCTGTATGAGGACATCGATGAAGGTATCGCCGTCTATCAAAGCCTTTGATCCGGCGGCGCCGGGCTCGGGTGTCTCCGTTCCCGCGCAGCGGCGTCCTTCGAAGCTGGCGCGCAGCCTGCGCAAGTGGCGCGGCTTCCTACTGGTCGTCGTGCTGCCCACGGCGCTCGCCGCCGCCTACTATTACGGCATCGCCGCCGGCCAGTATTCGAGCGAGACCCGCTTCCTCGTGCGCGGCGCCTCCGGCTCCGCCAGCGCGGCGAACAGCGCCCTGGGCAGCGCTCTCAGCGGCGCGGGCTTCAAGCCCGTGCAGGAAGAGGCGATGGCCGTGCGGGACTTCCTCACCTCGCAGGATGCGGTGCGCGAACTGCGCCGTTCCATCAACCTCGTCGATGTCTGGCGGCGCGAAGAAGCCGACCTGCCCGCCATGCTGTGGGAGAGCGAGCCGACCATCGAGCAGCTTACCCGCTACTACCGGCGCATGGTGACGGCCGAGTACGACAGCGAATCGAGCGCGGTGACCGTGCAGGTCCGCAGCTTCCGCGCCGAGGATTCGAAGACGATCGCCGACGGCCTGCTCCGCATCGCCGAGAACCTGGTGAACCGCCTGAGCGAGCGCCAGCGGGCGGATACGCTCGGCACCGCGCGCGAGGAGGTGGCAATCGCGGAACGCCGCGTGATCGCGGCGCGGGAGGCCGTGATTTCCTTCCGGCAGGAGCAGCGCGCCATCGACCCGACGAGCGAAACGGCCGCGAATGTGGGCGCCGTGACCGCGATGGAAGGAGCCCTGGCCCAGGCCCGCGCCGAACTGCGCGAGAAGCTCGCCTTCATGCGGTCCGACAACCCCCAGATCGGGCTGGTGCGGAACCGGATCTCGGCGCTGGAAAACCAGATCGCCAATGAGCGCCAGCGCCTGACCAATGGCGAGCAGTCGGTGCCGCAGACCCTCGCCGGCTATGAGCGCCTGCTGCTGGAACGCGAATTCGCCGACCGCCAGTTCGCCTCCGCCGTCGCCAGCCTGGAAGCGGCGCGGGTGAACGTCGCGCGCCAGCAGCTCTACCTCGCCCCGATCACCGAGCCCCATGTGGCCGAAAGCGCGCAGTTCCCGAAAGCCGGCTTCGCGGTGGGTAGCGTTTTCGCCGTGCTCCTAGTCATCTATGGCATTGGCTCCCTGATCTTCGCCGGATTCCGTGAACATGCAGCCTGAACGCCGCGCCACGCGCGGCCCCGCCCTGCTCCGGGCCCTGATCACCGCCCTGTCGCTGACGGTGCCGCCCGGCGCCCTGGCGCAGAACCTGAACCAGGGATCCCTGCCGGGCGGGGGCAATGTGCAGCAGCCCGTGCCGGGGCGGCTGGGGCCCAGCACCTCGGCCATCTCGCCGGTCCAGACCATCGACTCCCTGTTGCCAGATGGCAGCCTGACGACGCGCCAGGGCACGGCCACGGAAGCGGAGGGCGGCCCGACCGCCACCGGCCCGCTGGGCGAGCCGCTCCGCGCCCCCGGGCCCGCCACCACGGTGTTCGGCGCCAATCTCTTCACGCGTGGCGCCTCCGTTTCCACGGATACGCCGAACCCGAACTACGTGATCGGCGTGGGTGACCGCGTTTCCGTCCGCGTCTGGGGCGCCGTGGAATCCGAGGCGATCGGCCAGGTTGATCCGGACGGGAACCTGTTCCTTCCCTCCATCGGCCCGATCCGCGTGGCCGGCACCCGCGCGGGCGACCTGCAGCAGGTGGTCGAGGCCGAGGTGCGCCGGATCTACACGCAGCAGGTGCAGGTCTATTCCGTGCTGCTGAACGTCAACAAGGTCGGCGTCTTCGTCACCGGCTTCGTCCGCAGCCCCGGCCGCCACACCGGCACGGGCATGGACAGCATCCTGGATTACCTGACCCGCGCCGGCGGCGTGGACCCCGCCCGCGGCTCCTACCGCGACATCCAGATCCAGCGTGGCGGCCGCACGGTGCAGACCGTGGACCTCTACCCCTTCCTCCTCACCGGCCGCCTGCCCCGCTTCCTGTTCCAGGAAGGCGACACGATCGTTGTGGCCAAGCAGGGCGCGCTGGTCAGCGCCGATGGCGCCGTGCGCAACAACTACCTGTTCGAGGTGCCGGGCCGCGCCATGCCGGGCGACGAGCTGGTCCAGCTCTCCGCCCCGCTGCCGGCCGCGACCAATGTGGTGGTGCGCGGCACGCGCAACGGCGCGCCCTGGTCGCGCTACACCACCGTGACCGAGCTGCGGCGCCTCTCCCTGCTCGACCAGGACGTGGCGACCTTCATTACGGATGCGCCGCCCCAGACCATCCGCGTGACCATCGAGGGCAGCCGCATCGGCCCCTCCGTGCTGATCGCGGACCGCGATATCGGCCTCTGCCAGCTGCTCGACCATGTGGCTGTGGACCCGGTGCTGGCCGATACCAAGTCGGTCTATCTGCTGCGCCCGAGCATCGCGGCCCAGCAGCGGCGCACCATCAACGAGACGCTGGACCGGCTGGAGCGGCAGCTCTTCAACGCCACCTCCCTCACGACCGGCGTGGCCGAGATCCGGGCCAGCGAGGCGCAGCTCGTCTCCCAGTACATCTCCCGCGGCCGCCGCGTGCAGCCCGAGGGAAGGCTGGTCGTCTCCGACAGCTCCGGCCGCTGCACCGACACGCGGCTGATGGATGGCGACACCATCGTCATCCCCGAGCGGAGCGAGGTGGTGATGGTGGCCGGCGAGGTGGTGACGCCCCAGGCCGTTGTCTGGCGCCCGAACCTTCGGGTCGAGGATTACGCGAATCTCGCGGGCGGCTTCACGCAGCGCGGCAATCTCTCGAACATCATGATCCGCCGCCCCAGTGGCGAGCTGATCCTGGACCCGCCCGAGGGCCCGCGCCCGGGCGACGAGCTGATCGCCCTGCCGCGCCTGGATCCGAAGCTCTTCCAGGTGGGCCGCGACATCCTGCAGCTCATCTACCAGAGCGCCCTCTCGGCCCGGGTGTTCCAGTAGCGCCGCAAGGCCGGTGGGGGCACCGCCCCTCCCGGCCCGGACTTTCCGGTTTGCGTCCGGTCGGGCGGCACCTTCGGGTGCGGCCCGATCGCGTTCAGGCCGGCTGGGCCGGAACGAGGATCCGCTTCTCGAGATAGGCGAGGCGGTCGGCGGGCGATCCGCCGCGCAGCACCGCGACCGAGACCACCCCCACCCCGACCTCCAGGGCCACGCCCTGCTCATCCGGCGGCAGCGGCGTTCCGGGATCGGCCTCGAGCGTGAGGTGAAGCACGGGCTCCCCGGCCTCGATCTCCAGCGAGATCTCGCCTGCCTCCTCGGCCCTGCTCTCCCGCTCCACCGCCGCCGCGCCGCGCCGGCCCAGGCTCACGCGGAGGATGCCCCGCGCGCCCGGCGGGGGGCGGAGCGCCAGCGCGACGCGCGCCGGGCCGTCCCAGTGCACGGGCAGGCGCAGCTCCGCGATGCCGGGGCGGGTCCAGACTCCCCAGGCCTCCGGCGGATGCCAGCCCTCCCCCGCCTGGATGAAGGCGGCGCGGGCCAGGGCCGGATGCGGGCCGGAAGAGCCGCCATGGCCGAGGGAGAGCGGCTCGCAGAGCGGTAGCAGCGGCGGCGGCTCCCGCTCCTGGAAGGCAAGGCGGCGCGCGGCGGCAAGCAGGTCATCCGCTACCTCCGCCCAGGGCCGCAGCCCGCCATGGCGAGGAATGCGCGCCGCGGCGGCGGCCAGGCGGGCGGGATTGGCGATGAACCCCAGCACCACGGCGGCCAGGTCCTCGGCATTGTTCGGCTCGAAGAACACCGCGCCGTTCCGGCCGCTCTCCAGCAGCGCCGGGATCTCCGAGACCACCGGCACCTTCCCATGGAGAAGGGATTCGGAGACCGGCAGTCCCCAGCCCTCATGCCGGCTGGGGTAGAGGGTGAAGAGGCAGCCCCGGTAGAGCCGGGCCAGGGTGGCGTCGTCCAGATCGTGCAGCAGCGTCACGCGCTCGGCCAGCACAGGGTCCGCCGCCAGGGCCTCCATCACCGGCGCGTCGCCCGGCGCGCGCCTTCCGGCAAAGACGAGGCGCGGCGTGCCCGCGGCTCCCCGGCGGTCCAGCAGGATCCGCCATGCGGTCAGGGCGAGGAGATGGTTCTTCCGCGGCTCCAGGCTGGAGACGAGCAGCACGAAGGGTCCGTCCGGCAGGTCCGGATGGGCCGCGCCCCCGCGCCCCCCGGCCGGGGCCCGGCGGCGGGACAGGCCGCCGAGACGGAAGGCGCCGGAGGCCGGGGCGGCGGGAAGCGGGGCTTCCGCCGTTTCCTCCACACTCTCCTCGCCCCGGCCGTCGGGCGGCACCACCAGTACCTGCGGCGCGGGCCAGTCCGGCAGGTGACGCCCCATCAGCCGGCGATATTCCACGGCGGTGGCCTGGGACACGGCGATCACGCCATCGGCCAGCACCGGCAGGGTGGAGAACCAGCGGGCGAATTCGGCACGCAGGGCCGGGCCTGCGATGCCCGGCAGGACCAGCGGCCCGCAATCATGCAGCACGGGCACGTGGCGTGCCCCGGCCTCGCGCGCTGCGCGCAGCGCGGTGGCGTAGCGGGGCAGCCACCAGGCACTGCCAAGGGTGATGATCACCGCGCCCGGCCCGGGATGCAGCACCGCACCCTCCCGCCGCCAGGCGTCCAGCACGGCCAGGCTGGCCTTCCAGGCCGGCTCCTCCGCATCGGCGCCGCTGCGCGAGAGCTGGTGGAGGCGCCGGAACAGCCCCATGGGCAGCGCCCGCCAGACACCCTGATCCGGATGCATGGCGCAGAGGGTGACATCCCCCGCCGCCGCCGCGATCTCGGCCTGCACGCGCTGGATGCCGCTGGGCGCGCGCCGGTGGAAGAACCAGCTCACCAGGTCCGAAAGGTCCAGCACCGGCCCGGTGGCGGCGCGCGGCGGCAGCTGCGAAAGCGCATCGCGCCACTCACGCAGGGCATCTGGATCGGTCGGATGGATCTGCAGCGCCTGGCCATAGGCCTCGGCCGCCGCCTCACGCTGCCCCGTCAGCTTCAGCGCATGGCCGATCTGGATATGGATGTCCGCGTCATCCGGCTGCATCGCCTCGGCGCGGCGGTACAGTTCCAGCGCGGCGGCGGCCCTGCCGCTCTCCTTCAGGCAATGGCCGCGCTGGACCAGGATGCCGCGGTCATCCGGGCGGAGGCGGAGATAGGCGCCATAGGCCTCGGCCGCCTCGGCCCAGCGGCGACCGTCCCGCGCGGCATCCGCCCGCGCCAGCAGCGTGCCCGGATCCTCGGTATCGCCAGCCCAGTCCTCGGCCACCGCCAGCCCCCATCCTGTTGCGGGCGGACCATGCCGCGCCCGCACCGCCCTGACCAGCGTGTGACCCCTGCCCGGCTTCGGCTCCGCCCGAGGATCGTCTAGGGTGGCGCCGATGCGCCCCAGAATTCTGATCGACGGCTTCAACCTCGCCCTGGAGCACGGGACGGGGGTTTCGACCTATGCCCGGAACCTCTCCTACCGGCTCGGCACCGCCGGCGCGGCGGTGGAGGTGCTCTATGGGCGCCATGTGAACCCGAAATGGGCCCCGCTGATGCGCGAGGTGGCCTTCTTCGACGACCCGGCGATCGAGCGCATGACCCTGGCGCGCCGCATCCGCCGCTTCCGCCGCACCATGATGGCGGGCCTGGGCGAGAGGGCGGTGGATATCCCCGTCACCGGCCAGGTGGTGGCGGACACCTATGCCGGACGGCTGCCGTATTTCGACCGACTCTGGAACGTGGAGGACGTGTTCAACCGGGCGCATAACCGCTTCAAATGGGGCCCGAAGATCGTGCCGGTGCAGTTGCCGGACGGCCCGCCCACCGTCGCGCACTGGACCTACCCGCTGCCCCTGAGGGTGCCCGGGGCGCGCAATATCTACACCTTCCACGACCTGGTGCCGCTGCGCCTGCCCTTCACCACCCTGGACCAGAAGCGCCGCTACTACCGCCTTTGCCGCCTGTTGCTGGACCAGGCCGACCACATCGTGACGGTGAGCGAGGCCTCCCGCCAGGACATCATCTCCCTGCTCGGCGCCCCGCCGGAGAAGGTGACGAACACCTATCAGTCCGTGGAGCTGCCGCCCCATCTGGCGAACAAGCCGGAGGACGTGGCGCGGGACGAGGTGCGCGGCGCCTTCGGCATGAACTGGAAGGACTACCACCTGTTCTTCGGCGCCATCGAGCCGAAGAAGAACCTGGCCCGGCTGATCGAGGCCTATCTCGCCTCCGGCGTCACCACGCCCCTGGTCATCCTGGGCAAGCAGGCCTGGAAAGCCGACACCGAGCTGCGGCTGCTGGAGGCAAAGCACGTCCTCAAGGGATCGCCGCTGGCACCGAGCACGGGGCCGGTGCCGGAGGGGCTGGGCCGCGTCGTGCAGCTGGACTACGCCCCCTTCCGCCTTCTCGTCTCGCTTATCCGGGGCGCGCGCTCCGTGCTCTTCCCCTCCCTCTATGAGGGCTTCGGCCTGCCGGCGCTGGAGGCGATGAGCCTTGGCACCCCCGTCCTCACCTCCAACACATCCTCCCTGCCGGAGGTGGTGGGCGACGCGGCGGTGAAGGTGAACCCCTATGATGTGCGCGCCATGGTGGAGGGCATCCGCGTGCTGGATGCCGATGAGGAGCTGCGCGACCATCTCTCCCATGTCGGCCGCCGCCGGGCCGCGCTGTTCAGCGCCGCCGCCTATGAACGGCGCCTGGCCGAGGTCTATGCCCGCCTGGGCGTGCCGCTGGAGCCTGGCACGCCCGAGCCGGTCCTCCCCGATGGGGAGGAGGCCTTGGACAGCGCCGCCGCCCTTCGCTAACACCCCCGCCCCGACGCCCACGCAAGGCCTGCCTCCATGACCGACACCCTGCCCGACCGCCTCTCCACCGATCCGAAGAGCCCCTTCTTCAACGCCGAGCTGCTGGAGCGCGGCGTGGGCATCCGCTTCAAGGGCGTGGAGAAGACCAATGTCGAGGAATACTGCGTCAGCGAGGGCTGGGTGCGGCTTTCCGTCGGCAAGACGCTGGACCGCACCGGCAAGCCCCTCACCATGAAGCTCCAGGGCAAGGTTGAGCCCTATCTGCGGGACCAGGCCGCGTCCCCCGCGGAAGAAGGCTGACAGGGAGCGGCGGGGTCGCTTGACCCCACCCGTGCCGCCTCCGCATATGGCGTCCATGCTCATCCGGCTGCAGCCAGCCCTCGCGCGGGCGCGAATTCCCGGCCCGGTCCTCTTCTGAGGGCCGGGGTTAAATTTCAGCGCCTGCCCTTTGCCGCCCCCCATCGTCGCCATGGGCCGTGCGGCCCCGAGATCCGGACCGACCATGACCGACGCCCCCGCCACCGAGAGCCAGCAGACCGAGGGGGGCCGCGACTACCGCGGCACCGTCTTCCTCCCCAAGACCCCCTTTCCCATGCGCGGCGACCTGCCGAAGCGCGAGCCCGCCACCCTGGCCCGCTGGAAGGCGCAGGATCTGCGCGGCCAGCTGCGCGAGCATTCCCGGGGGCTGCAGAAATTCGTCCTGCATGACGGCCCGCCCTACGCGAATGGCCCGCTGCACATCGGCCACGCGCTGAACAAGATCCTGAAGGACGTGATCAACCGCGCCGCCCAGATGATGGGCAAGGACGCCGACTACGTCCCGGGCTGGGACTGCCATGGCCTGCCGATCGAGTGGAAGGTCGAGGAACAGTACCGCGCCAAGAAGCAGGACAAGGACTCCGTCCCCGTTCTCGAGTTCCGCGAGGAGTGCCGGCAATATGCCCGGCACTGGCTCGGCATCCAGTCCGAGGAATTCCAGCGCCTTGGCGTCCTGGGCGATTGGGAAAACCGCTACGCCACGATGGACTTCACCTCCGAGGCGGTGATCGTCGAGGAGATCGGCCGCTTCCTGATGAACGGCTCCCTCTATCGCGGCCTGCGCCCGGTGATGTGGAGCCCGGTCGAGAAGACCGCGCTGGCCGATGCCGAGATCGAGTATCACGACGTGACCAGCGCCACGCTGCACGCCGCCTTCCCCATCGTGAAGACGGCCGCGGCGGACCTGGAGGAGGCGCGCGTCGTCATCTGGACCACCACGCCCTGGACCATCCCGGCCAATCGCGCCGTGGCCTATGGCGAGGAGATCGACTATGCGCTGGTGCATGTGGATGGCATCGAGGAGGGCTCGCTGCTCGCCACGGGCGACAAGCTCGTCATCGCCCTGCCCCTGCTGCCCGCCTTCGCCAAGGAAACAGGGCTGGCCGCGCATTCCATCCGCCGCATCATCAAGGGCAGCGAGTTCGCCGGCACCATCCTCGCGCATCCGCTGCGCGGCTGGGGCCCGGGCGGGGGCGCTTATGACCATGACGTGCCCATGCTGCCCGGCGAGTTCGTGACGGCGGAGGCCGGCACGGGCTTCGTCCACATCGCCCCCAGCCATGGCGAGGACGACTTCGCCCTCGGCCGCGCCCATGGCCTTCCCGTGCCGGAAATGGTGGGTGATGACGGCATCTACACCGTCCAGGCCGCCGGCTTCGCCGGCATCCATGTCTTCAAGGCGCATGACGCCGTCTGGGCCGCGCTGGAGACGATGGGGACGCTGGCCGCCAAGGGCAGCCTGAAGCACAGCTATCCCCATAGCTGGCGCAGCAAGAAGCCTGTCATCTTCCGCGCGACGCCCCAGTGGTTCATCGCGATGGACGATCACAACCAGATCCGCGCCAAGTCGCTGGAAGCCATCGCCAACACGCATTTCGTGCCGGACCAGGGCCGCAACCGCATCGGCTCCATGGTCGCCGCGCGCCCGGACTGGTGCATCAGCCGCCAGCGCGCCTGGGGCGTGCCCATCGCCGTCTTCGTCGAAAAGAAGACGGGCGAGGTGCTGCGCGACCCCGCGGTGATGGACCGCATCATCTGCGCCTTCCGCGAGGAAGGGGCCGATGCCTGGTACAGGCCCGGCGCCGCCGCCCGTTTCCTCGGGAATGAGAGGAACCCGGACGAGTACGAGCAGGTGATGGACATCGTGGATGTGTGGTTCGAGTCCGGCTCGACCCATGCCTTCTGCCTGCCCGACCACAACCTGCCCTTCCCGGCGGACCTCTACCTGGAAGGCTCGGACCAGCATCGCGGCTGGTTCCATTCCTCGCTGCTGGAATCCGTCGGCACGCGCGGGATCGCGCCCTTCAAGGCGATCCTGACGCATGGCTTCGTGCTGGATGAGTCCGGCCGGAAAATGTCGAAGTCCCTCGGCAACGTCACCGCCCCGCAGGAGGTGATGAAGGACTATGGCGCCGACATCCTGCGCCTCTGGGTGATGAATTCCGACTTCGCCGAGGATCTCCGCATCGGCAAGACCATCCTTGGCCAGCAGGCGGAGCTGTATCGCCGCATCCGCAACACACTGCGCTGGCTGCTCGGCAGCCTTGATGGCTTCACGGATGCCGAGAAGGTCGGCCACGCCGAGCTGCCGGAGCTGGAGCGTTTCATCCTGCACCGCGTGGCCGAGATCGACGCCCGCATCCGTCGCGCGGCCACGGATTACGACTGGTCCGGCGTCGTGCCGGAAATCCACAACTTCTGCGCCTCCGACCTCTCCGCCTTCCTCTTCGACATCCGCAAGGACAGCCTCTACTGCGACCGCGCGGATGACCCGCGCCGCCGCGCCGCCCGCACGGTGCTGGACGTGCTGCATCGCTGCCTCTGCACTTGGCTGGCCCCGGTTCTGGTCTTCACGGCCGAGGAAGCCTGGCTCGCCCGCTTCGGCCAGGATGCGGACAGCGTGCACATGCAGACCTTCCCGGAGATCCCGGTGGAATGGCGGGACGAAGCCCTGGCCGCCCGCTGGGCTCGGGCGCGCGCCGTGCGCTCCCTGGTCACCGCGGCCCTGGAGAAGGCGCGCGCCGCCGGCACGATCGGCAGCTCCCTCCAGGCCGCGCCGGAGCTCTACCTGGGCGAGACCTATGCCGACCTGGCCGACCTTCCCTGGGCAGAGCTCTGCATCACCTCCGACCTGACCCTCCTCGGCACGAAGCCGGAAGGCGAGGATGTGGAGGAAGGTGAGCACGCCGCGGCGCGCTTCGCCCCGGCGCCGGGCCACAAATGCGACCGTTGCTGGCGCGTCCTGCCGGAGGTCGGGCGTTCCGCCGCCCATCCCACCCTCTGCCTGCGCTGCGAAGCGGCGGTCGCCTGATGGCCGCCCTCAATCTCCGGCGCGGGCTGATCCTCGCCTTGCTGGTGCTGGTCGCGGACCAGCTGAGCAAGTGGTGGATCCTGGAGGTGGTGAACCTTCCGGAGCGCCGGAATGTCCCGCTGCTGGGCGGCGGCGATTTCGGGCTGGACCTGACCATGGTCTGGAACCGCGGCGTCACCTTCGGCCTGCTCTCGGGCAGCCAGCCCTGGCATGCCTGGGCGCTGGCGGCCATGGCGGCCGCCATCGCAGTCTTCCTCATTCGCTGGATGGCCAAGGCGGAGAACCGGCGCACCGCCCTGGCGCTGGGCGCCATCGTGGGCGGGGCCGTGGGCAATGTGATCGACCGCGTCCGCTTCGGCGCCGTGGTGGATTTCGTGGATGCCTATGCCTGGGGATGGCACTGGTACGTGTTCAACATCGCCGATGCCGCCATCGTCCTGGGCGTGCTCGTGCTGCTGGTCGAGGCCGTGACGGCGCGGCCCGCGGCGGATGAGCCGGGCCGGGCGGCATGACCTATCCTCCTCCCCGGTTTCCGTGCGCCTCGCACCCCTGCTAGAAACGGCCGCCATGACCCCCCGCCCCCTTCTCCTGGCCCCCCTGCTGCTGCTGGCCGCCTGTGGCGGTGACACGGCACGCAGCCTGGGCCTCACGCGTGACGCCCCGGATGAATTCCAGGTGGTCACCCGTGCCCCCCTCTCCATCCCCTCCAGCCTGGGCCACCTGCCCGCGCCCCGCCCGGGCGCGCAGCGCCCGCAGGAGCTTTCCGCCCGTGAGCGTGGCGAGAGCACCCTCGCCCCCGGCACCCTGATGGGCGAAGGCCGGACCGACCGCCCCTCCAGCGCCGAATCCGCGCTCATCGCCCAGGCCAGCCAGTCCGCCGGGGTGGGCGCCACCTCCGCCAATCTCCGCCGCCAGGTGGATGAGGAGGCGCGCCGGCTGGAGCGCCCGCAGCGCAGCCTGACCGACCGCCTGATGTTCTGGCAGGACGCGCCGCCCCCGGGCACGGTGCTGGACCCGGAGCGGGAGGCCCAGCGCCTGCGCGAGGCCGCGGCCCTTGGCCGCGCCCCGGACCAGGGCGAGACCCCGATCATCCAGCGGCGCCAGCGGGGCCTGCTGGAAGGCCTGTTCTAGGATGGATGGCCGGGATGGGTTTTGATGTAACGAAACCCACCCGGCCATTTCCGCTTTCCCCTCCCAGCCCCACATGCCCGGAATGACCCCTCTGACCCGCCGTGCGGCCCTGGCCACTGCTGCCGTCATGCCTGCCGCCCTGGCCAGCCGTGCCCCGGCGCAAACCCCGCCCGCCCCCGCCATCGCCGTGGCACCGCCGCCCATCCCGGCGGACCGGCCCCTCTTCGGCGCGACGATCTGGCGCATGCCCAACGGGCTGCGGGTGGCGCATGTGCGCACGCGCGGCGCGCCGGTGGTGGCGCATTACCTGTTCTACGGCGTCGGCGCCGGGGATGACCCCGCCGGCCGCTCCGGCCTCGCCCATTTCCTCGAGCACATGATGTTCAAGGGCAGCGAGCAGGTGGCGGATGGCGAGTTTTCCCGCCGCGTGGCGCGGGAAGGCGGGCAGGACAATGCCTTCACCTCCCGCGACGTGACCGCCTATCACCAGACGGTGGAGGCCACCCGGCTCAAGCTGGTGGCGATGATGGAGGCCGACCGCCTCCGCGCGCCCCTCTTCCCCGAGGGCGGGGTGGAGCCCGAGCGCGCCGTGATCCTGGAGGAGCGCCGCCAGCGCACCGAGAGCAACCCGCGCGCCCGCTTCCGCGAGGCCTTCGATGCCGCCATGTGGGGCCGCCAGCACTGGCGCGGCCGCCCCATCATTGGCTGGCCGGAGGATATCCGCGCCATCACGCGCCAGGACATGCTTGATTTTCACCAGCGCTGGTACACGCCCGCCAATGCCGTGCTGGTCGTCTCCGGCGCCGTGGACGAGGCCGCGCTGCGCCGCGTGGTGGAGGACGAGTATGGCGGCGCGACCGGTGGCGAGCCGATCGCCCGCCGCCGCGCCGATCCGCCCCCCGCCCCGCTGGAGGCGCGGCTGGTCCGCAACGATCCCGGCGTGCGCGAGGCACAGATGCTCCGCTCCTGGATAGCCCCCACCCTGACCTGGGGCAGGGGCGGCGCGGGGATGGAGCACGCCCTGCCGCTGGAGGTGCTGGCGCATCTGCTGGGCGGCGGCCCGGGCTCCCGCATGCACAAGACCCTGGTGCAGACCGGCCTCGCGGTCGGCGCCGGCGCCGGATATGACAGCGACAACCTGGGGGCGGACAGCTTCTCCCTCTATGCGACCCCGCGCGGCGACACGACGCCCGCCAAGCTGCAATCCGCCGTCGAGGACCAGATCGCGAAGCTGCTGGACGAGGGCGTGACGGGCGAGGAAGTGGCGCGCAGCCAGCGCCAGCTCACGGCCGGCGCGCTGCTCTCGCTGGATGGGATCGGCGCCGCCCCGCGCCTGCTCGGCAGCGCGCTCGCGATCGGCCTGCCGGCGGATGCGGTGGAGCACTGGCCCGCCCATATCCGGGCGGTGACGCCCGAGGCCGTGATGGCCGCCGCCCGCGCCGTCTTTACCCATCCCTCGATGACCGGCTGGCTGCTGCCCGAGGGCATGCGCGCACCATGAGCGACATCATCCCCAGCGGCTTCACCCTCCCCGTGCAGGTGGTGGAGTCGGCCGGCGTGACCGCCTGGCTGGCCGAGGACCACTCGGTCCCCGTCATCTCCATTGCCTTCTCCATCCCCGGCGGTGCGGCGCTGGACCCGGAGGGCCGGGAGGGCTCCACCGCCCTTGCCGCCGCCCTGCTGACGGAAGGCGCCGGGGAGCTGGATGCCAGCGCCTTCCAGGAAGCGCTGCGCGACGCCGCCATTTCCTTCAACTTCTCGGCCGACCGGGACGAGTTCTCCGGCAGCTTCCGCTGCCTTTCGGAGGCGCTGCCAGAGGCCCTCCGCCTCGCCCGCCTCGCCCTCTCAGCCCCGCGGATGGAGGCGCCCGACATCGAGCGCGTGCGCGCCCGCGCCATCGCCGGGGCCCGCCAAGCGCTGGAGAACCCCCGTGGCCAGGCCGGCCGCGCCTTCTGGAACGCCGCCCTGCCCGGCCCCTTCGGCCACCCGCCGGGCGGCACGGCGGAAAGCCTCGCCACCCTGTCGGGGGAGGTGCTGAAGACCGTTCCCGGCCGGCAGTTCCGCCGGCACCGGCTGATGGTGGCGGCATCCGGCGCCATCACGGCCCCGCAGCTGCGCGATGTGCTCGGCACCCTGTTCGGCGACTGGCGCATGGACCAGCCCGCCGGCCTTCCCGCCCTGCCCCCCTTCTCCGCCACCGGCGTGAAGGTGGTGCCGATGGAAAGCCCCCAATCGGCCGCCGTCTTCGGCCAGCCCGGCATCGCGGTGGATGATCCGGACTGGGAAGCCCTGGGCGTGGTCATGCGCGTCCTGGCGGGCGGTGGCTTCTCCTCCCGCCTGATGCAGGCCGTGCGGGTGGAGCGCGGCCTGGCCTATGGCATCGGCGCCGGTCCGGAGCCCGTGGCGGGCCGCAGCATCCTCGTCGGCTCTGTTGCCACCGAGAATGCCCGCATGGCCGAGACCCTGTCGGTGCTGCGCGGCGAATGGGCGCGCATGGCCGCTTCCGGCCCCACCGATGCCGAGCGGGAGGAGGCGATCGCCTATCTCACCGGCAGCCAGCCGCTTTCCTTCACCTCCACGCGCCAGATCGCGAGCATCCTGCTCGCCCTTCAGCGGAACAACCGCCCGCTGGACTGGCTGGCCAACCGCCCTGCCCGCCTTGCCGCCCTTTCGCGCGAAAGGCTGGCCGCGGTGGCGCAGCGCGTGCTGCAGCCGGATGCGCTGGCCGTGACGGTTGCAGGCCGGCCCGAGGGCCTCTGAGGCCATGGCGCCCGGCGCGGATGCCGCCCTGCTGGTGGTGGATGTCCAGAACGACTTCCTCCCCGGCGGCGCCCTCGCCGTGCCAGAAGGCGATGCGGTGATCCCCTTGATCAACCGCATCGCCCCGCGCTTCGCGAATGTCATCCTCACCCAGGACTGGCACACGCCGGACCACCTGTCCTTCGCGTCCCAGCATCCGGGCAAGGCGCCCTTCGACATGGCGGCGATGCCCTATGGCGAGCAGGTGCTCTGGCCCGATCACTGCGTCATGGGCGGGCCGGGCGCGGCGCTGCACGCGGATCTCTCCATCCCCCATGCCCAGCTGGTGATCCGCAAGGGCCATCACCGCGGCGTGGATTCCTACTCCGCCTTCCTGGAGGCGGACCGCCGGACCCGCACCGGTCTGGATGGCTACCTGGCCAGCCGCAACATCCGCCACCTTTTCATTGCCGGCCTCGCCACTGATTTCTGCGTAGCCTGGACAGCGATCGATGCCCGACAGCTCGGCCTGGAAGCCACGGTGATCGAGGATGCCTGCCGCGGCATCGACCTGAATGGCAGCCTAGCCCGGGCCTGGCGCGACATGGAGGCCCTGGGCGTGCAACGGATCCGGTCGGACATGGTCGGCTGACGGCCCCGGGGAAGGCCTTGCCTCTCCCCAGGGCGCGCCGGGCGATCAGACCTCCAGCCGCCCGGCCTTTGCGGAGGCATAGCGCTCTGCCACGCGGTCCCAGTTCACCACGTTCCACCAGGCGTTCAGGTAATCGGCCCGGCGATTCTGGTATTTCAGGTAATAGGCGTGTTCCCACACGTCATTGCCGAACAGCACGCGCTGGCCGTCCATCAGGGGCGTATCCTGGTTGGGGCGGCTGGTGATGGCCAGCTTGCCGTCGCGCGCCACGGTCACGAAGACCCAGCCGCTGCCGAAGCGCCCGGTGCCGGCGGCGTTGAAGTCAGTCTTCATCTTGTCGAAACCGCCGAGGTCGCGGGTGATCGCCTCCCCCAGCTCGCCCGAGGGCGTGCCGCCGCGCCCGCCCATGATGGGCCAGAACATGCTGTGATTGGCATGGCCGCCGGCATTGTTGCGCACGGTGGTGCGGATGTTCTCCGGCACCTGGTCCAGCTTCGCCAGCAGCTCGTGCAGCGGCATGGAAGCCAGCTGGCCATGGTCCTTCAGCACGTTGTTCAGCGTGGTGACATAGGCCTGGTGATGGCGGCCATGGTGGATCTCCATGGTCTGCGCATCGATATGGGGCTCGTTCGCATTGGGCGCATAGGGCAGCGGTGGCAGGCTGTGCGGGCCCGAGGGGGCCTGGGCCAGCACGGGGCGTGACAGGGCAAGGGCCGCCAGGGCGGGAATCCCGGCCAGGACAGCGCGGCGGGAAGATGGGATCACGGCGCGATTCTCCATGGCGTGGCGGGATTGCCTCGCCCGGTCCCTGTAAGGTGGTTCCTCCGCCGGGGTTGCCAGTGGGGCGGTCAGCCGCCCCGCCGCGCCGGCCCGCGCAGAAGGGCCAGGGCCAGCACCCCCGCGACGAGAAGCGGCGCGATAGCGGAACCCGCCGCCACCCCGCCGGGCAGGGAGGCCGCGCCCAGCGTCTCCGCCCCGAGCAGGAAGGCGACGCTGCTTTCGCCCAGGGAAAGCGCGAAGGCGAGAAGCGCGCCGCCCGCTATGGCCGGCAGGAGCCGCGGGCGGGAGAGGCGCCGCGCCGCCATGTCCGGCGAGGCACCGCAGGCGGCTGCCGCGCGGAATAGCGCCGGGCTCACCGCCCCGAGCGCCGTCCAGACGATCAGGGCCACCAGGGGCGCCGCCAGCATGGCGTGCCAGAGCGCCGCGCCGGGGCGCCCGGCCCCATGCCCGGTTTCCTCCGCCAGCAGCAGCAGCGCGGCTGCCGGGACCGGAGGAGGCAGGAGAAGGGGCAGCACCATGATGGCGATGGCGACAGAACGCCCGAGAAATCCTCCCCTCAGGCCCATTCCCGCCGCCGTGCCGCAGATCGTGGCGAGGATGCTGGCGGCAGCGGCCGTGACGAGACTGTTCCGCAGCGGCGCCGCCCACTCCCCTGTGCTGCCCGCCAGGAACAGCGCCGCGAGGGGCAGCAGCAGGAGCAGGAGGAGCCCAAGGGCCGGGAGGCGCCTCATACCCGCTTCCCGGCCCCGGACCGGAGCAGCAGGATGGCGCCGAGCAGGGCGGGAAGCAGCAGCCAGACGGCCAGCCCGCCGGCCTCGCCCCAATTCCCTGCCTTCGCCGCGCCCGCCAGGGCACCGGCGGCCCATGGCATGGCCGGATCCAGCAATCCCGGCCCGATGAAAGCGCCGAGCGCCTGGGCGAAGACCAGGGCGCAGCCCGCCGCGATTCCCGGCCGCGCCGAGGGCAACCGCACCCGCAGGAACACCCGGCGCGGCGAAAGCCCCAGCGCGGCGGCGGCGCGCGGCAGGCGCGGATCGGCGCGGCGCAAGGCAAGGGCGATGGGCAGCACCATCAGGGGCAGGAGCCCCAGGAACAGCGAGGCCAGCGCGGCCTCCGGTCCCATGGGCAGGAGCAGGGACCAACCGAAGCTCCGCGCCGCCTCCCCCGCCAGGAGCGGAAAGGCGACCAGCACCGCGAGGAGCGCAGCGCGTCGCGGACTGGCCGCGGCGATCCAGCGTGCCAGGGGCCAGGCGAGAAGAAGGCAGGCCAGCACCGCCATCAGCGCCGCTCCGATCCCGCGCGCCAGCAGCGCCCTTGCATGCGGCCCGCGCCGGCTGTCCTCCAGCCCACCGGCGGCCGTCTGGCGCAACCCGATGGCATCGAGAAGATAGAAACCGGACATCTCCATCCCCGCGCGGCGCAGGGCGGCCCAGCTCTCGGCCTCGCCCCAGGCGGGATCGGCCACCAGGATGGCCGTGGCGCGCGTGGTCCGCGTCTCCACCGCGCGCTCGGCGGTGCCGGGCAGAACCTCGCGCAGTGCCGGATGGTCGGCGGCCAGCCGCTCCGCCGCCCGGGCCATGGCCTCGCGCCCCGGCTCTCCCGCGGCACGCAGCGCGGCCAGGTCCGCCGCCAGCGCCTCGAAGGCCATGTCATCCGGCAGGCCCTGCCCATCCCAGTGGCGCAGAACGCGGGTGGTGCGCGGCAGTGCGGGCGCCACCTCGGTCTCGGCCACGGAGCGCCAGAGCAGCAGGCCCAGCGGAGCCACCGCCCCGGCGAGCACCAGCATCACCAGCGGCATGGCCAGCAGGGCCGCCCGCAAGGGCTCCGGCCTCACCGGCTGAGCCCGGCGGCCAGCCATTCGGCGAAGCGCCGTTCCAGCCTGTCGAGATTCGCGTGCCAGAACTCGTCGTCAATCCGCAGCGCGCCCCGGGCATTGCCGGGGGCGGTGGGCAGGTTCTCCAGCACCTCGTCCGGCAGCCCGGACTCTGCCCCGCGGGCGGTGACGCCATAGGGAATGCGCAGCGGTAGCCCGGCCTGCAGCGCGGGGTCGCCGACAAAGCGCAGGAAGGCCAGCGCCCTCTCCC
This sequence comes from Pararoseomonas baculiformis, assembly GCF_017813395.1. Lineage (GTDB taxonomy): Bacteria > Pseudomonadota > Alphaproteobacteria > Acetobacterales > Acetobacteraceae > Roseomonas > Roseomonas baculiformis. The sequence goes on from NZ_JAGIZB010000001.1 coordinate 70,538, forward strand.
GGTTCGGGCTGTTCCTCAGGATGGCCCAGCTGTCCTGCGCCAGCAGCTGCCCGGCCCAGACAATGCCCAGATCAGCCGAATCCTCGCGGTTCGCGGCATCGATCCGGCCGTTATAGGCCACGACCAGCGTCGCCTCGCCGGCCGAGAGCATGCGCGGCGGCTCGCTGCCCTGGTCCCACCAGCGGAGCGCCGGGCGGATCGTCTCCAGCTTGCGGAAGGCCCGGTTCACCCCCTCGGCGCTGCGCAGGGCCGTATAGATCTCGCCGGGCGCCACGCCGTCGCCCAGCAGCGCGATCTCCAGCGTGGTCTTCGCCCCGCGCCGCATCGCGCGGCGGCCCGGGAAGCGGCCGAGATCGAAGAAATCCGCCCACCCATCCGGCGCCACCCCGCCCCGGCGATAGGCCAGGACGAAGCCGTAGATGATGTTGCCCACGCCGCACGGGGTCAGCGCGCCGGGAAGGTAATGTGCCTCGCCCCCAACCCGCTCCGGCGGGATCCGCTCCAGCAGGCCCTCGGCGCAGCCCAGAAGCAGCTCGTCGCCTTCCACCTGCACGATGTCCCAGCTGGCGGTACGGACGGTATCGCGCAGCGAATCCATCCCACCATCCCAGGTCTCCTCCAGCAGGCGCTGGCCGGTGCTGCGCTGGAAGGGGCGGAACATCACCTCGCGCTGGGCGTCCTGATAGGCCCCGCCCCAAGACACCACGGTGAGGTCCCGCGCCTGGGCACGCGTGGGCGCCGCGGCCAGGGCCAGCGGGGCTGAGGCCAGCAGCCTGCGCGTGATCGGGTGCGCCAGGGGGAACCCATACCGGGGCATCGCGGCCTCTCGCTGGTCCGGTGTTTTGTGCGCCGCAGCTTAACCCATGATGGCGCGGGGCGGAATGAGGTGAAGGGGCGTTCAGCCCTGATAGACGCGCGCCGCGTGGAGGTCCCAGGCGATGGAGGCCTCGGTCCCGATCGGCGGCAGCAGCAGGCCGGGCGGCCGGTGCGCGACGAGCTCGCCGCCCTCCCCCAGCGCCAGGCGCAGGCGAAGATGGTCTCCGGCAAAGCGCGCCTCCACCAGCCGCGCGGGCACGGCGTCCTCTCCCATTTCCTCCGGCGAGAGCGGCGCGACGGCCACCTGCTCGGGCCGGATCACCAGCGTGCAGCGCCCGCCAGCAACGGGTCCGCCCTGGGGGCCCGCCACCGCCATGCCCATCGCCTCCAGCCCGCAGTCCAGGCGCACATGGCAGGCTTCTCCATCCAGCGAGACCACGCTGCCAGGCAGGCGGTTGCAAGGGCCGGTCAGCGCGGCGACCACGGGATCGGCAGGGCTGTCATAAAGCGCCTGCGGCGTGCCGAGTTGCCGCACCCGCCCGCCATCGAGCACCGCCACCCGGTCCGAAAGGCCGAAGGCGAGGCCGGCATCGCGCGTGGCATGCAGCACGGTCAGCCCCAGCTCCGATCGCAGGCGGCCGAGATCCGCGGCAAGGGAATCCCGCTCCTCCCCGTCCAGCGCGCGCAGCGGGTCGTCCAGCAGCAGCACGGCCGGCCCATGCACCAGGGCACGGGCAAAGGCCACGCGCATCTGCCGCGCCAGGGACAGTTCCGAAGGGCGGCGCGCACCGAGGCCGGGCGGCACGCCCCAGCGCTCCAGCATCGCCGCCGCCCGGTCCTCCCGCTCCGCCCGGCCGACGCCGCGCGCCTCCAGGGAAAAGGCGGCGTTGTCGAGCACGGTCATGTCCGGGAACAGGTCCGGCGCGCCGGAAACCAGGCCGATATCGCGTCGCCACGCCGCCTGCCGCGCCAGCTTCTCGCCGCCCAGCAGCAGCCGCCCGTCATCCGGCTGGAGGAAACCCGCCACGAGGTCGATCACCACGCTCTTCCCGGCTCCGGCCGGGCCGAGAAGGGCAACGGATTCCCCCCTGGCGACCTGCAGGTCGAACGGGGCAAGCGCCTGCACTCCTTTTTCGTACCCGGCCTTCCGCACGGCTTCGAAAGCCAGCAGGGCCGCCGGGGCGGGCTCGCCCAGCGCGGCGGGCCGGACCGGGCGCGGGGCGGCGCCGTCGAAAATCGTGCCCTCGGTGCTGAAACTGACCAGTCGCGCCATGGGACCCTCCAGCCCGGCTGGATCGCGGGGCAAGGCGGGGCTGTCAACAAGACTCGCGCCGCGGCCAGATCCGGAACGCAACTCCTTGAGAGCGAGGAGTCCAAGTAATGGAACAACTATCACAATTTATACGGGAATATCGTGCCACTTGGGCCACAGTATCGACGTTCGGGCCGGCAACGAACGGCCTTCGCGGTTCCATGGCTGGATTTAACATGTTTAACCCGACTGCCTGCTGCGTTCACGGAGCCGTGAGGGAGGGTGCCACAGGCAGGCAGATACGGCAGCCCAAGAAGCCCCACGGCCACGGCCTGACCAGGCCGGATAGGAGTACCCGTATTGAGAACACTGACCGTTGGCTCCGGCCAGCAATACGCGACCATCGCAGCCGCCGTCGCCGCCTCGCAGGACGGTGACATCCTGGCCGTCAAGGCCGGTAACTATGTGAACGACTTCGCGACCATCAACACGAAGATCACCATCCAGGGCGTCGGCGGGATGGCGAACCTCGTCGCTACCTCCTCGCCCGCGAACCGCAAGGGCATCCTGGTCACCAACACCGACGTGACCATCGAGAACCTGTCCTTCTCCGGCGCGAAGGTGCCGGACGGCAACGGTGCCGGCATCCGCTACCAGGGCGGCAACCTTACCATCGAGAACAGCTACTTCCACGACAACCAGAACGGCCTGCTCTCGAATTCCAAGCCGGGCGGCACCATCACGATCCGCAACACGGAATTCGCGCATAACGGCGCCGGCGATGGCAGGACCCACAACATCTATGTGGGCGAGATCGCCAAGCTGACGATCCAGGACAGCTACTTCCACGACGCCGTGGTGGGGCACCAGATCAAGAGCCGCGCCCATGAGACGGTGATCACGGACAGCCGCATCGTGGACGGCGACAAGGGCACCGGCAGCTACAGCATCGACATCCCGAACGGCGGCAAGGCCACGATCACGGGCAACACGGTCGTGCAGGGTGCGCATTCGCAGAACCCGTCCATGGTGCATTTCGGCGGCGAGGGCACGGCCTATGCCGGCTCCAGCCTGACCATGAGCGGCAACAGCTTCGTCAACGAGCTCGCGAGCTCAAGCGCGCGGCTGCTCTACAACCAGACCGGCGCCGCGGCGAACATCGCCAACAACAGCGTGTTCGGCCTCACCAACGCGCAGTTCGCCTCGGGCGCGGCCAAGATTTCCGGCATCACGGTGCTGACGCGGGAACCGGCGGTCGACAGTTCCTCGCCCTGGTCGGGCGGCGCCGCGCCCCGGCCGACGCCGGCCCCTGCACCAGCTCCTGCGCCGAGGCCGGAACCCGCGCCGACGCCGGAGCCTGCGCCAGCTCCTACGCCGAAGCCGGAGCCCGCGCCGACGCCTGAGCCTGCGCCGAAGCCCGAGCCTGCGCCGACGCCCGAGCCTGCGCCGACGCCGGAACCCGCACCTGCCCCGGCGCCCACTCCGGCCCCGGTGCCATCCCCTAACCCCGCACCGCCCAACGGCAACTCGGGGACGGGCGGCGCTGACAACCTGGTCCTCGGCGCGCCCCTGAACGGCAGCATCGACCTGCGCAACGGCACGGACAGCCTCACCCTGTCCTCGGCCGGCGCGAACCACGTCATCGTCTCGAACGCGGAAAAGATCCTCGGCGGAACGGCGGCGGATTCCGTCACCCTCGGCACCGCCGCATCCGACATCACCGTCGATCTCGGCGGCGGCACGGACAGGCTCGTCCTCGCCTCCAGGGGCCCGAACAGCCTGACCGTCAGCAATGTCGAGACGATCATCGGCGGCAATGCCGGCGACACGGTCACCCTCGGCAAGGCCATCATCGGGCTGACCGTCGATCTCGGCACGGGTCAGGACACGCTGCTGCTCGCCGACGGCACCAACAAGGTCACGGTGCTGAACACGGAGGTCATCCGGGGCGGCTCCGGCGCGGATGACGTCACGCTCGGCGACGCCGTGCACGGCATCACCGTCGATCTCGGCGGCGGTGCGGACGAGCTCACCCTGTCCTCGGCGGGCCCGAACACCCTCGTGGTCGCAGGGGTGGAGCTGGTGACCGGCGGCTCGGACGTGGACCGCGTGACGGTGTCGGGCAGCACCGCCACCGCCCTCTATGGCGGCGCAGGCGATGACGTGCTCACCGGCGGCGCCGGCGCGGATACGCTGGTGGGCGACACCGGGAGCGACCTGCTCTTCGGCGGCTGGGGCGACGACGTGCTCACCGGCGGTGCCGATGCGGATACGCTGATCGGCGATGCCGGATCCGACATCCTCTACGGCAACACGGGCAATGACCTGCTCGTCGGCGGCGATGGAGCGGACTGGCTGGTCGGCGGTGAGGGCGCCGACACCCTTCTCGGCGGCGCCGGCGCGGATCGCTTCAACTTCACCGCCGGCTCCTCCACCACCGCGGCCCCGGACCGGATCCTCGACTTCACCCCGGGTCAGGACGTGCTGGTCTTCCAGAACCAGCTCCAGGGAGAGTTCACCTTCCTGGGCGCGCGGGGCTTCACCGGCCAGGGCGCTTCCGAGGCGCGCTTCGTGGAGGACACGCACCAGCTGCTGGTGGATGCGAATGGCGACGGCACGGCGGACTCGGCCGTGACGCTCGACGGCGTCACCCTCGCCAACCTGTCGGCCAGCGACTTCGTCTGGTACTGACCGAACTGGCCGGGGGCCCACGGGCCCCCGGCGCTTGCCCTGCGCGCCCCCGGAGGCTAGCCCGGAGGAAAGCGAGGGGAGCTGAAGGCATGGATGTGGCCGAGCCGAGCGTGGTGGCGCGGGTTGAAGGCCGGGCGGGCACGATCCTGCTCAACCGCCCCCGTGCCCTGAACGCGCTGGACCAGGGCATGATCGATGCCCTGGCCGGGGCCGCCACCCGCTTCCGCGACGACCCGTCCATCAGCCTCGTGATCCTCGAGGGCGCGGGCGGCCGCGCCTTCTGCGCCGGCGGCGACGTGCGCGCCATGCGCGCCGCGGTGCTGGCGGGGGACACGGCCACGGTGGAGCGCTTCTTCTCCACCGAATACGCGCTGAACCGCATGATCGCGGAATACCCGAAGCCCTGGATCAGCCTGATCGATGGCGTCTGCATGGGCGGCGGCATCGGCGTATCGGTGCATGGCAGCCACCGCGTCGTCACCGGGCAGGCGATGCTCGCCATGCCGGAAACGGCCATCGCCCTGTTCCCGGATGTCGGCACCTCCTATGCCCTGCCCCGCCTGCCCGGCGCGCGGGGCGCCATGGGCAAGTGGCTGGCGCTGACCGGCGCCCGGCTGCACGGGGCGGAGGCGGTGGAGGCCGGGCTCGCCACCCATCACGTGCCGCGCGAACGCCTGGCCGCGCTGCGCGACGCCCTGCTGGCCGGGGATGCCGGCGTGGTGGAGCGCTTCGCCGCCGCCGTGCCGCCCGGGCCGGTGGAGGAGATGCGGGCCGCCATCGAGCGCTGCTTCGCCCCGGACGACCTGCCCTCCATCATGGCCCTGCTCACGGCCGAGGACACGGAATGGGCGCGCCAGCAGGCCGAGGTGCTGCACCGCGTCTCCCCCACCTCCCTCGCGGTGACGCTGGAACTGCTGCGGCGCGGCGCCACGCTGGACCTGCCCGCCTGCCTGGCCATGGAACTGGCCCTCACCCGCGCCGTCACGCGCCACCCGGACTTCGCCGAAGGGGTGCGGGCCGTGCTGGTGGACAAGGACAACGCCCCGCGCTGGCAGCCCGCCAGCATGGCCGCGCTGGACCCCGCCGCGATCCAGGCGATGTTCGGCGCCTGACAGGCCTGGTGGTTCCCGGAGAGGGCTCCGCCCTCTCCGGAAGCCAGAAGCGCCAGAAGGTCAGGCTTTCACGACCGTCGCCGAGGCTTCGTCCCAACGCCAGCAAGGTGCCGCGCCCGGCACGAGCACCCCGCCGAGCCAGCGCGGCGGCGGCCTGAGGGAGAGCCAGTCCGCCTGCCCTGCCAGCACGGCATGGCCTTGCGGCGTGAGGGCCAGCCGTTCCTTCGCCCAGTACCGGTCCTCGCCCTCGAATGCGCCTTCGAGGACGGAGGGCTCCGCCTTCCGCATGTCCTCGACGATGGAGAGGAGGATGAGGTCGCTCATCCAGGGAAGCGGCTCATGTTCCATCATCAGATCGCTGAAGACCTGCCCGACGCTCCGCGGTGCCCCGGCCAGGATCTGCAGGATCAGGCGCTCGCTCAGGCCGAGTCCGTCCAGCGTCCAGGGCAGTTCCTGGCAGTGGCGGCGGATGGCACGGGCGAGCTGGGGAAGTTCCGGCAGCCCGTCGCGGGCGAAATCCGCCAGCGGCCGCGGGTCGGGCGCACGCAGCATGTCCCAGACGGCCTGCCCGGCCCGCAGTGCCGCCTCCGGCACCGGCACCCGTTCCTCCCACAGCAGCCGCAGCGCCTCCGGCGGCAGCTGCCCCAGCCCGATGAAGCGGGTTCCACCGGGGTAGTGCCCGGGCGAGACCAGTTCCAGCCGCCGCGGCGGCGCTTCCGCGAAATGAGCAAGGCAGCGCGCCAGGATCAGCTGGTCATAGCTGTCGTGCTCGAACCAGAGGACAACGCGCTCATGGCTTCGCGCGGCCGATCGCAGCCCTTGCTCGGCCTTGGCCAGCCTGCCCGCGATCTCTTCCCGCCCCTGCCCGGTCCCGGCGCCGAAGCGTTCCGCCAGGAAATCCGCGCGGCGTTCCAGCCAGCCCGGCCCGTCGAGCACGGGGCCCTGGCAGAGAGGATCGGAGTATTCCAGGAAATCCCCGGTGAAGCCGGCCTGCCGCAAGGTGGGGCCGATATCGGAACCGCAGCGGATATGCAGCGTTGCCATGCCCCGGTCGGGCGCGGCGTCGCCGCGTGCGATGCGGTTCCAGACCCGGTCCATGGCCTCGACATGGGCCTTCAGCCGCGGCCAGCTCGGCAGGCCCAGCTCCCGCGCGATGACAAGCTGCGCCTCGCTCAGCCTGGCCAGCTTCGCGGGCTGCATGGCGGCTTCGGGCGCGCTGGGATGGTGGAGTAGGAAGCGGCGCAGGGCGGCCGGGTCACCCGCGCGCAGGGCGTTCAGCAGTTCCTTGGCGCGCGTGCGCTGCTGTTCGAGATTCAGCCGGAATGGCGATGCGTAACGCCCCGCGCCGGGCAGGCGCGCGGATGCCGGATGGTCGGACAAGGAAAGCCCCTTCCTCGCGTCTGCGTCCGCCGATCAGACAGGAAAGGGTGGATGAACTGTCGTGCCACTCTTCGTGAGCGTGGGCGCAGCCCTTTCCGCGGACACGGGGGCTCCGTCCGAGCCGGGGGAATCGAACCAAATCCCCCCACCCCGGTCAATCCCCCGATGGGGCCGGTAGTGTCTCGCTTTGAATTTAGCCGCTGACGGGTTGCCGCGCTCGTAGCCCTGCCCTGCTGCCCAAGCCGCGCCAGCCGAAGGCGGCATAATCACGCGCGACGCGCGATGACGATGCGCTACGGTGACGCCTGCCCCCAGGGAGGGCCAGGCATGACTAACGGCCCTGGTGATTTGGGAGACGCTCAGAGCCGGGCCGAGAACGCCAAGTTCCGCGAGATGGCCCAGCGGCAGCAAGCCGCAAATCCCGAATACGCCTATGCCCCGCGATGGGCGCCAATGGGGAACTGGCGCATGTCCGGCCTTGACCTGTTCATCATCCTGCTCGGCGTCGGGCTCATCCTCATGGTTGTAGGAATGAGGCTGCTGGGCGTGATCGGCTAGCCCGGGATTCGAGCCGGGCTGATTTCAAACTGAGGGACTACCACCGGGCCGGGAACGTCCCGCGGAGCGCCCTGCCCTCCGTCGGCTAGGACTGCCCGAGCAGACCCTGCCGCAGCCCCGCGCTCGCGGCATCCGGGCCGATGAAGCTCGCCAGCATGGAGGTGCCCTGCTGCGCGGTAACGCGCACCGGGGCCTCGCCGGCATAGGCGATCTCCGCCCGGTCCGGCAGGAAGAGCCAGTCCTCCATCTGCCCCGCGGGCAGGTCGCGCAGCCGGGCCCGGAACTCGGGCGGCATCTCGCATCCGCATCCCTCGCGGAAGCCATCCTCCCAGCCGCTCACCAGCCGGCTGCGCGGCACGCTGACGATGTAGCGGACCCGCAGCAGCTTCACCCCCGGCGAACCCAGGATAGAGGCCGCGTCCTGGCTGCGGCGCTCGAGATAGAGCCAGCCACGCATGACGGGGAAGCCCAGGAAGCGCCGCACCCCCGTGCCGTTCAGCACCAGGCGGCGCCCGGCCACTTCCACGGTGGCGGGCATGCCCTCCACCTCCTGCGCGCGCGCGGCGGGCGCCAGGATAGCGAGCAGCGGCAAGGCGAGCGCGGCCCGTCGGGGCACCCCGCCCGGGCCGGCGCCATCCACACGCCACGCCTCGCTCTCGCCACTTCCGGGGATGCCGCGCTGCGCCATGCCCACCCTCCTCTCGCCGCCCTGCCCCGAAGGCAGCAGTCCGGCCCGTTTCATGACCTGGCAATAGATGGCGTGGCCCCGCGCTTCCGCCACGCGCAAAATCATGGACGAACGGCAAGGTCCCGCATGCCGCGCCTGTCCGGAGAACAGCCCTGAGCGAAGCCGACACCGCCCTGGCCAATCTGCTCACCGCCGATCCCTGGCGCTTGCCTCTGCTGCGCGCCGTGGCCGCGCTGGGCCTGCCGGATGGCTGGATCGGCGCCGGTTTCGTCCGCGATGCCGCCTGGGACCATCTCCATGGCCGCCCGCCCGGCCCGCCGGCGGCTGACGTGGATGTGGTGTGGTTCAGCCCGGAACGGCCCTCCGCCGATGCGGACCGCGCGATCGAGGCTCGGCTGCGCGCGGCGGTGCCGGGCGTGGCGTGGTCGGTCACCAACCAAACCAGGATGCACGGCCGGAACGGGGATCCGCCCTATCGCGACACGGCCGATGCCATGCGCCACTGGCCCGAAACCGCCACCGCCGTCGCGGCGCGCTGGGATGGGGAGCGCGTGCGGATCCTCGCGCCGCTTGGCTTGGCGGATCTCCTGGGCGGCGTGATCCGGCCGGGGCCGCGCTTCACCGGCGCGAAGCGCCCGGTCTTCGAGCAGCGTGTCGCCTCCAAGCGCTGGCGGGAACGCTGGCCGCTGCTCCGGGACGCCTAATCGGCCGGCGCGCGGCTTTCCACTTCATGCGGGCGGGGCTGGTGCCGGAAGGCGGGCACCAGCAGCGCCAGCAAAAGCGTCACGACGGAGAGGGCAAGGATGGCCCAGAAGGTCAGGTGCAGCGCCTGCGCCAGGGCGCCGCGCACGGCCGCATCCGTCACGGCGCCGCCGCCGGTTTCCAGCAGGCGGCGGATCGCCTCGAAATCGATCGTGGCGGCCGCGCCGCCCTGCCGCGCCAGGCCAAGATTCAGCACCCCGCCCAGCACCACCGCCCCCAGCGCGCTGCCGAGGTTGCGGGAGAAGACGTTGGAGGCGGTGACCGCCCCGCGTTCCCGCCAGTCCACGCTTTCCTGCAGCATCACGATGGCGGCGGTGCTGAGGAAGCCCATGCCCAGCCCCATCACGAAGGATCCCGCCCCCGCCAGCACCGGCGAGGAACCGGGGCTGAGCAGCACGAAGGCCAGCGCCCCTAGGGGCAGCAGCGCGGCGCCGAAGATCAGGCAGGCGCGCAGCCCGAAGCGCCCGAAGGCCCGCGCCGCCACAGTGGCGCCGATGGGCCAGCCCAGCACCATCATGGTCAGCGCGAAGCCCGCTTCCAGCGCCGAGCGGCCGAGCACGGCCTGCACATACATCGGCAGGAAGGCGGTAAGGCCGATCACGGCCATGCCGCTGAACAGCACCGTGGCATTGGCGGTGGCCACGGGGCGGCGGCGCCACAGGGCGGGATTCAGGATCGGGTCCGGCGCCCGGTTCTCCCACCACAGGAAGGCGGCGCTGCCCGCCAGCGCCAGGACTCCGGCAATGGCGAAGAGGCGGCTGCCCGGTTCCGTCGCCGCCGTCATCAGCGCCGCGACGGAAAGGGTCAGCAGCAGCGCGCCCGCCACGTCCACCGGCTTGCGCTGCCGGGCCACGTCCTCCCGCAGGAAGGCAACGAAGCCGGCCGCGGCCAGCACGCCCACGGGCAGGTTCATCCAGAAGATCCAGGCCCAGCTGGTGTTCTGGATGATAAGGCCGCCCACCAGCGGCCCGAGCACGGAGGAGATGCCCCAGATGCTGGCCAGCCAGCCCTGGATCTTCGCCCGCTCCCGCACCGAATAGAGATCGCCCACGATGGTCAGGGCGATGGGCTGGATCGCCCCCGCCCCCACCCCCTGCAGCAGCCGGAAGGCGATAAGGGAGGGGATGGACCAGGCGAAGCCGCAGAGCAGGGATCCCACCAAGAAGATCCCGATGCCCCAGAGCATGACGGGGCGCCGCCCATGGCTGTCCGCCAGCTTGCCGAAGACCATGGTCATGGCCGTCTGCGCCAGCAGGAAGGATGCGAAGACCCAGGCATAGAGATGCAGGTCGCCCAGCTGCGCCGCGATCTGCGGCATGGCCGTCGCCACGATGGTGGCCTCGATCGCGATCATGAACATCGAGGCGATCACGCAGGCCAGGATCAGGGGGCGGCATGGGGGCGGGGCTTGCATGGGGGCAGGCATCGGCGCGGGTTAGGCCGATCGCGCCCCCAGTGGAATGGTGCGGTGCGTCACCTTCGGGAGAGGGCGCGGAGCCGGCGCGGCGCGGGGCGCCTGGGATGAGCCGCCGGGCCGAAGCTCCCCTCCAACGCCTCGAACGCCCTGGCATCGTCACCAGCCACGATGACCGGCGGCTGCCCCAGGCTTGGCGGGGCCTGGTGAGGACCCAGGGGCGTGTCGGCGGATTTGACAGAGGATGGTTGCAAAGATCGCCCGAAGCCATCGGCGCGGTGGTCCAGCCCATCCAGGCAGGCTCGATCACGGGCCGCAACGTGTCGAGCAGTCCCCGGAAAACGGCCTTCGGCTGCTCGGTAAAAGTAGATGTCGATCATTCTTACAGATCGCAGAATACAATCGAACCGCCCCAAATACATCACTGAAAATTAAGCGAAAAATTCGTGGCACAATCTGTGCTTTCAGTACCCCGGGACCAACCCGGTCCGGTTTGCCGACAGGCATTTCAGGGAGTCCACCCCGTGCGCCATCTTCTCCTCGCCGCGACCGCCTTGGTGGCCATCAGCGCCGCTCCCATCGCGGCCCAGGCTGCCCCCATCACCGGCCAGATCAGCTTCGGCGGTCCGGTCAGCTACTCCACGAGCGGCATGACGACGGCCATTGACTTCGGCCCCACCGCCAACGTCACCCAGTTCACCGCGACGGGCTCCTTCTCGCCCGGCTTCGACGCTGGCTGCTTCAACTGCGCCGTCTTCACCGATTTCAGCTACACCGGCGTCGGTGCGGTCGCTCCCTTCGAGCTCTACACCGCCACCCTGGGTCTGCTGACCACGACCTTCACCCTCAACGCGATCACCCAGTCGGAACTGATCCCCAACAGCCGGGGCGCCTTCCTGAACCTCGAGGCCACCGGCACCCTGACGCTGACGGGCTTCGATCCGACGCCGGGCGTCTTCACCTTCTCCACCCAGCCTGGCGCCGAGAACGCACGGGTTAGCTTCTCCGCCACCACCTTCGCCGCCCCGGTGCCGGAGCCGGCTTCGCTCCTGCTTCTCGGCGCCGGCCTGGTCGGCCTGGGCCTGGCGCGTCGTTCGCGTTCGCGCGCTGCCTGAAGCAACCTACCTGCAGCGCCCCGGGCCTGACCGGCCCGGGGTTGCAGGTTCCGGGACGGCCTGAGCCACGCCTCGGCCCAGGCCTCCCCGGGCGGTTGTTGGACACGGCGGCGGGCTAGTTCCGCCGCCGCCGCTCCGCCGCCTCCGCGCGGCGCATATCCACGAACACGGCATAATCCTCGTGCTTGGTGGGCACCCAGCCCACGGCGCTGCCGCGCTCCACCGCCTTGTGGATCTCCGGATGGGCAGCGGGGAGGGCGAGGTGGAAATCCACCATGTCCTTCTTGAAGGAAGCCGGCAGGTCCGAGCGCACGACGATCGGGCCATTCTGGATCGGGCGGGACCGCCAGATGATCCGGATGTCCTTCATGTCCAGAAGGCCCTTCTCCACGGCCGCCGTCAGAACGCCGCGGGTGAAGCCCTTGCTCTCGTCGCCCTGGCCCGATGACCAGCACACCCCCGCGTCATACTGCTTCTGCAGCACGGCCACGAGCGCCTGGTCATGCCCGCCCGCGAAGCCCGTGCGCCCGAAGAAGCTTTCCGGGTTGATCCCAGCCGCCCGCAGCTCCGCGCGGGGGATCAGGTAGCCAGAGGCCGAGTTGGGATCGGACCAGGCCATGGCCTTGCCGCGCATGTCCTCCAGCTTCGTGATGCCGGAATCCGCGCGCGCATACATCAATGCCACGTAGCTGGTGCTGCCATCCGGCTCCCGCGTCACCAGGATCGGCTCCACCCCGCCATTCGTGTCCAGCCACACGCCGGCATAGGCGGCCGGCGACATGTTCGCGATCTCCAGCTGCTTCGCGGCGAAGGCCTGCTGCACGCCGGAATAGTCCGAGGCGAAGAACATCCGCGCGGGCACGCCGAAGGTGTCCTCGAACAGCTTGCGATAGGCATCGTAGCGGCCGAGCCGGTCGCTCTCGGACTCCCCGCCCAGCACGCCGAGGCGGATCTGCGGCACCTGGGCCGCCCACTCCCGCCTGCCCGGCGCCGGCATGGGTGGCGCGGGGCGGGATGCCACGGCCGGCGCATCCCCTTGGGCGTGGGCGCCCAGGGGCAGAAGGGCGCTGGCGGCGACCAGATGGCGGCGGCGGATCATGGGGCGGCTCCGGGCTGCGGCATTCTTCATGAGCCTGTCACGGCCGGAAACGCCCGGCCAGGGGGTTGGGATGTTGCACACCCGGCCCGGCCCGATCACCTTGCGACCATGGCCAGACGACAGGAAGGCGCACCAGGAAAGGAGGCCCGGCACGCGGCCATCCTGCAGGCGCTGAACACAGACCCCACGGTGCGGATCAGCACCCTGGCGGCACGATTCGGCGTGTCGGGCGAAACCGTCCGGCGCGACATAGAGGCCCTTTCGGCCATGGGGGCCGTGCGCCGGACCTATGGCGGGGCCTCGGTCACCCATGCCGGGGTACAGCCCGATTTCCAGGCCCGCGAGGCCATGGCCGGAACCGAGCGGGCGCGGATCGGCGCCATCGCCGCGGGGCTGGTGGAGCCCGGGGCGGTGCTGATGGTGGATGCCGGCAGCACCACCGCCCGCTTCGCCCGCGCCCTGGCCACGCGGGGCACCGCCGCCACCATCATCACCAACAGCCTGCCCGTGGTCTCCGCCACCGGGGAGGCGGAGAGGCTGCGCGTGCTGGTGGCCCCCGGCGAGTTCTACGCGACCGAGCGCGCCCTCTACGGCAACGAGACCGACGCCTTCCTGCGGCGCTTCAGCGCCGATATCGCCCTGATCGGCTCCTCTGGCCTGACCCTGGAAGGCCCCAGCGACGCCGAGAGCCGGGCCGCCTGGGTGAAGCGCGCGATGCTGGGCCGTGCCTCGCGCCGGGTGCTGCTGCTGGACTCCGGCAAGTTCGGGCGCGGCTATCTGGAACGCGTGGCGGATCTGTCCGCACTGACCGACCTCGTGACCGATGCCCCGCCCCCTCCTCCTCTGGCTGCCGCGCTGGAGCGGGCGGGGGTGCGGGTGCATGTCGCGGAAGATGTTTGACCCTCCACATCTGAAGTGGCATCCTCCACACAAGTCGGAGGAACCCTCTTGCCCCAGGCGCATGCCCCGCAGCCCCTGAGCCTCGCGCCGCGCGCCCGTCTGGCTGCGCTGCGCTATGTGCTGACGGATATAGACGACACGCTGACCGAGGAGGGGCGCCTGCCGGCGCTGGCCTTTGCGGCCATGGAGGAGCTGGCCGGGGCCGGGCTTTCCGTCATTCCCGTCACCGGGCGCCCCGCGGGATGGTGCGACGCCATCGCCCGCCAATGGCCCGTGGCCGCGGTGGTGGGGGAGAACGGCGCCCTCTGGTACGCCGAGGACCGCGCCGCCCGCCGGATGATCCGCTGGCAGGCCCAGGAGGAGGCCGCACGCCTCTCCAGCCGGGACCGCCTGATGGCCCTGGCTGCGAAGGCCATGGAAGCCGTGCCTGGCACCCGCCTGGCCGCCGACCAGCCCTTCCGCCTTTTCGACGCCGCCGTGGACTTCGCCGAGGATGCGGGCCCCCTGCCCCTGGAGGCGGCCGCGCGCATCGCCGCGGTGTTCGAAGCCGGCGGCGCCACCGCCAAGGTCTCCTCCATCCATGTGAATGCCTGGTTCGGCGCCTGGAACAAGCGCACGGGGATCGAGAACCTTTTCGCCACCCGCTTCGCCCCGCTGGAACAGCTTCTGCAGCAGGTCGCCTTCCTGGGCGACAGCCCGAATGACGCGCCGCTCTTCGCGGCGATTCCCTTTTCGGTGGGGGTGGCGAATGTGCTCCCCTTCCTGGCCCGGATCGCCACGCCCCCCGCCTTCGTCACCAGCGCGCCGGGCGGGCGCGGCTTCGCGGAATTCGCGCGGGCGCTGCTGGCCGCGCGCAACAACGCATTGGAGGAGAACGCCGCATGAGGAACCTGCTTCTGGCCACCATTCCGGCCGGGCTGATCGCCCTGGCCGCCCTGCCCGCCGCCGCGCAGCAGGCGCAGGGGGGCTGCTTCCGTGGCCAGCTGGACGAGGCCTATTGCGACAGTGACCGCAACCTCGTGGCCGACACGCCCCAGGATGCGTCGCGCCTGCGCGATCCCTCGACCCTCGTCTTCGCCTATACCCCGGTGGAGGACCCGGCCCTCTATGCCAGCCAGTTCCGGCCCTTCATCGACCACCTGACGCGCTGCACGGGCAAGCGCACCGTCTATTTCCAGGTGACGAGCAATGCCGCGCAGGTGGAGGCCATGCGCTCGGGCCGGCTGCATATCGCCGGCTTCTCCACCGGCCCTACAGCCTTTGCGGTGAACCTGGCGGGCGCCGTTCCCTTCGCCGTGAAGGGCGGGCCGGAAGGCTTCGAGAGCTACCGCGTGGTGCTGCTGGTGCGCGCGGACAGCGATATCCGTTCCCTGGCGGACCTGAAGGGCAAGCGTGTCGCCCATACCTCCGCCACGTCCAATTCCGGCAACCTCGCCCCGCGTGCCTTCTTCCCCGGCATGGGCCTGAAGCCGGACGAGGATTACCGCGTGCTCTATTCCGGCGGGCATGACCGCAGCGTGATGGGCGTGAATGCCGGCGACTACGATGCCGCCCCTGTGGCATCGGACGTGTATTCCCGCATGGTCGCGCGCGGGCAGGTGAAAGGCGAGAATTTCCGCGTCATCTGGCAGAGCGATCCCTTCCCCACCTCCTCCTTCGCCTACGCGCATGACCTGCGCCCGGAACTGCAGGAGAAGATCCGCCAGTGCTTCATGGAGTACCGCTTCCCCGAGCAGATGGCGCGCGACCTCGGCGGCAATGACCGCTTCTGGCCCGCGACCTATGCCGAGCAGTGGGCCCCCGTGCGCGCCGTGGCCGATGCGGTGAACGCGCCCTACAGCCGCGCCGCCTTCGATGCCGAGAGCCGGCGCGAGCTGGAGGCCGAGGCCCGCCGCAACGCGGCCCGCGCCGCGCAACAGACCCAGAGCGGCGGCGTGCACAATGTTCCGCAGGCCGGCGGCAGCGCCGCCCCGGCGCCGGCACGCCAGCCGTGAGCGCCGCCCTCGACATCCGCGGGCTGACCAAGGAATACGTGGCCGGCAAGCCGGTGCTGCGGAACCTGGACCTGTCCATCGGCGCGGAGGGGATCACGGCCATCATCGGCCCCTCCGGCACGGGCAAGTCCACGCTGCTCCGCTGCATCAACCGGCTGGTCGAGCCCACGCGCGGCGAAATCCGCCTGCGGAGTGCCGAGGGTAGCATCGACATGGCGAAGTTGAGCGGGCGGGCCCTGCGCCTCGCCCGCCGGCGGATCGGGATGGTGTTCCAGGAATACAACCTCGTGGAACGCCTCTCCGTGATGGAGAACGTGCTCTGCGGCCGGCTGGGCTATGTGCCGCTCTGGCGCGCCTGGCTGCGGAAATACCCGGACCAGGACATCGCCCGCGCCTTCCAGCTGCTGGATGCGGTGGGCCTTCCGGAACACGCCACGCGCCGCGCCGATGCGCTTTCGGGCGGCCAGCGCCAGCGCGTGGGCATCGCCCGCGCGCTGATGCAGAAGCCAGACCTGCTGCTGGCCGACGAGCCGACCTCCTCCCTCGACCCCCGCACTTCGGTGGAGGTGCTGGAGATGCTGACGACCCTGGCGGGCGCCGAGGGCGTGCCGGTGATCATCAACATCCACAACGTGGCGCTGGCCAGGCGCTACGCGCGCCGCATCATCGGCATGTCCGGCGGCGCCATCGTGTTCGACGGCAAGCCCGAGGATCTGGAGGACAGCCACCTTACCCAGATCTATGGCGGCGAGGACTGGCTGTGAGCGGCAGCAATCCTCCCGCCGGGCGCCGCGCCCCCTTCGCCACCGATTGGGGGATGCGGATCTTCGGCATCCTCATCATCGCCTATCTCGCCTACGCCTCCACGCAGCTCGATCTCGGCCTCGGGCGCTTCATCAACGGGCTCGGCGAGGGCGGGCGCTTCATCGCGCGCCTCTTCCCACCGAATTTCGAACGCTGGGAGCTGCTTCTGGAAGGCCTGCTGGAAAGCATCCAGATCGCGGTGCTCGCGACGGTAGGCGGCATCATCCTTTCCCTTCCGCTGGGCCTGATGGCCGCGCGCAACATCGCGCCCTGGTGGGTCTCGGGGCCCACCCGCGCCTTCATCGCGGTGTGCCGCAGCCTGCACTACGTGATCGTCGCGATCATCTTCGTGAAGGCACTGGGATTCGGCGCGCTGGCCGGCATCGCGGCCCTCATCATCGCCTCCATCGGCTTTGTCGCGAAGCTCTTCGCCGAGGCGGTGGAGGAAATCTCGATGAAGCAGGTGGAGGCCGTGCGCTCCACCGGCGCCTCCGGCATGGCGGTGCTGCTCTACGCCGTGCTGCCCCAGGTGGCGTCGCGCTTCGTCGGCTTCGGCCTCTACCAACTCGACAGCAACCTGCGGAATTCCACCCTGGTCGGCGTCGTCGGCGCGGGCGGGATCGGCGGCACGCTCTTCGCGGCCTTCAAGCGCTTCGACTACGACTTCGTCTCGGCGATCCTCATCGCCATCATCGCCCTTATCCTCCTGGCCGAGCTCGTCTCCGGCCGCATCCGGGCCGCCATGCGATGAGCGCCACCACGGGCAATCCGAGCGGCGATACGCTGGCGCCGCTTCGGCGCCAATGGATCCGCCACAGCCCGGCCGAGCGCCTGACGCGCTGGCTGATGTTCCTCGCCGTCGTCGCCGCCGTCGTCTGGGCGGTGCGGACCATCGACATCATCCCGGAGTTCCTGGCCGACGCGCCGGAACAGATGGCCGACCTCGTGCTGCGCATGTGGCCGCCCGACCTGGCCGCCTATCCCACCACCATCCATGCGGCACTGGTGGAAACCCTGCACATCGCCAGCCTCGGCACCGCCTTCGGCTTCCTCATGGCGCTCCCGCTGGCACTGATGGCCGCGCGCAACATCTGCCGCATCCCCGCGCTCAACGCCCTCGCCCAGGTCGGGCTGGTGGCGTCGCGCTCGGTCAACTCCCTGGTCTGGGCGCTGATCTTCGTCGCGGTCTTCGGCCCCGGCGCGGCCGCGGGCGTCTTCGCCATCGCCTTCCGCTCCATCGGTTTCGTCGGCAAGCTTCTGGCAGAGGCGCTGGAGGAGATGAATCCCGGCCCTCGCGAGGCGCTGCGCGCCGCCGGCGCCCCCTGGGGCGCGGAGATGCTGAAGGCCGTGTGGCCGCAGATCCGCCCGGCCTTCTGGGGCGTCGCGCTGTTCCGCTGGGACATCAATGTGCGCGAAAGCGCCGTGCTCGGCCTGGTCGGCGCCGGCGGTATCGGCGTGGTGCTGGAGGATGCCATCAACTTCTTCCAGTGGGACCAGGTCGCCACCATCCTCCTCGCCATCCTGGCCGTCGTGCTGGTGGCGGAAATCGTCGTGACCCGCGTGCGGGCAAGGCTTCTCTGATGAACATTCCTGATTCCGTCGATCTCCTCGTCATCGGCGGCGGCGTGAATGGCTGCGGCATCGCGCGCGATGCGGTGGGCCGCGGCCTCTCGGTGATGCTGGTGGAAAGGGGAGACATCGCCGAGGCGACCTCCTCCTCCTCCTCCAAGCTCATCCATGGCGGCATCCGCTACCTGGAAACCTATGAGTTCCGCCTGGTGCGCGAAGCCCTGGCGGAGCGCGAGGTGCTGCTGGGCATCGCGCCCCACATCATCTGGCCCATGCGCTTCGTGCTGCCCCACCGGCCGGAGATGCGGCCGCGCTGGATGATCCGCGCCGGCCTGTTCCTGTATGACAACCTCGCCCGCCGGAAATCCCTTCCGGCGAGCGAGGCGCTGAACCTGGACGCGCTGCCCCAGGGCGAACCGCTGAAGCAGCCGCAATTCTCCCGCGGTTTCGCCTATTCCGATTGCTGGGTGGAGGATAGCCGCCTCGTCCTGCTGAATGCGCGGGACGCGGCGGATCGCGGCGCGACCATCCTGCCCCGCACCGCCTTCGAGAGCGCGAAGCGCGGGACCGATGCCTGGGTCGTCACTTTGCGCGGCCAGGACGGCAGCGCCCGCAGCGTCACCGCCCGCGCCATCGCCAATGCCGCCGGCCCCTGGGTCACCGTCACGCAGGGCGCCACCGGCACGGCGCTGAAGGGCCGCGTGCGGCTCGTGCGCGGCAGCCACATCGTCGTGCCCGCGCTCTACCAGGGCAACCAAGCCTATATCCTGCAGAATGACGATCGCCGCGTGGTCTTCGTCATTCCCTATGAGGAACGCTACTCCCTCATCGGCACCACCGACGTGCCGCATGACCCCGGCATGGGCCCGCCGCGCTGCACGCCGGAGGAAGCGGCCTATCTCTGCGAAGCCGTCTCCCGCCAGTTCCGCAACCCTGTCACGCCCGACCAGATCGCCTGGACCTATTCCGGCGTGCGGCCCTTGCATGATGACGGGTCGGACAATCCCTCGGCGGTCACGCGCGACTACACCATCTCCATGGATACCCAGGGGGCTCCGCTGCTCACCGTGCTGGGCGGAAAGATCACCACCTATCGCCGCCTTGCCGAGGACGCCGCCAACCAGATCGGCCGCGCGCTGGGCCGCAGCGGCACCTCCTGGACCGGCCGGGCCGCCCTGCCCGGCGGTGACTTCGGCGGCCTCTCCCGCGCCGCCTTCACCGAGAGCATGGCCCGCGCGCATCCATGGCTGGATCGCCCGCTGCTGAACCGGCTGATCCGCACCCATGGCAGCCTGCTGGAGCGCGTGATCGACGGCGCCACCTCCATCGAGGGAATGGGCGGCGATCTCGGCGGCGGCATCACGGCGCGGGAACTGGAATGGATGCGCGCCCATGAATGGGTGGAGGCGCCGGATGACGTGCTCTGGCGCCGCACCAAGCGCGGCCTGCACATGACCCCGGCCGAGCGCGAAGCCTTCGCCCAACGCTTCGGCGCCCTGGCCACCGCGGCCTAGCCAGGCCAACCCGCGGCGCTCGGTGAAGAACACCCCGATCGGGGTCGGATCCGGCGAGCAGGGCTCCGTAGGATGCGCCTTGTGTTGTGGCGCTTTTGGCCCCGGGGAGAGGAAGAAGGAATTCTTCCTCTCCCCGGACCCCTCACCATCATCTTCTTCTAGTAGTTGGAGAGGTTCGGCTGGCGGTGCGCCTCCGGTCCATGACCGGAGGCGACTGGAAGGGCAGGATTAGGGGCAGAAACCCCTGCATGCATCGAATCGGCGGCAGCCAGACGGGGTTCCAAGGGCCTCAGGCCCTTGGCGGGCGAGGTCCGGAGAGGGCAGAGCCCTCTCCGGGGAAGCCGCGCGGAACGGTGTCACAGCCCCGAGACAGCGATCTCGACCGCCGCTTCGGCATGGATGGCGGTCGTGTCATAGAGCGGCACGGTGCTGTCTTCCGGGTGGACCAGCAGCATGATTTCGGTGCAGCCCAGGATCACCGCCTCGGCGCCGCGTTCCACCAGCCGGGCGATCACCTCGCGATAGGCCTGGCGGGATGCGGGCTCGGCGCGGCCCTGGACCAGCTCGTCATAGATTACACGGTGCACGAGGGCACGGTCCGCCTCGCCGGGTACCAGCACCTCCAGCCCGTGCCGCTCCGTCAGGCGGCCCTTGTAGAAGTCCTGCTCCATGGTGAAGGCCGTGCCGAGCAGGCCCACCTTCCGCAGCCCGGCGGCCTTGATGCGCTCGGCGGTGGGGTCGGCGATATGCAGCAGCGGCAGGCTGATGGCGGCCTGAACCTGGTCCGCCATGCGGTGCATGGTGTTGGTGCAGATCAGGACGAGATCCGCCCCGCCGCGCTCCAGCCGCTGGGCAGCCCCGATCATCTCGGCCGTGGCGTCATCCCAGCGCCCGGCATGCTGCAGCGCCTCGATCTCGCCGAAGTCGAAGGACCACATGAGGCAGCGCGCCGAACGCAGGCCGCCCAGCCTGTCCCGCACCTTTTCGTTGATGATGCGGTAGTACTCGGCCGAGCTCTCCCAGCTCATTCCGCCGATCAACCCGATGACCTTCTGCTGCACTTCGCTCTCCCGCGAGGACGCCGCATGAAGGCCGGGAAGGCGCTGAGCGGCAAGACCCGGCATACCGGCGGCGATCCCGGGGCGAAAGCAGCCCTCCCCGTTTCATCGCCTTCAGGCGGCCATGCTCTCGGCGGCGCGGCCCGCGATCACCTTTTCCGCGCGGGCGAGGCTGCGCTGGATGTCACGGTGGTCACCCGCCTCTTCCGCGTTTCGCAGCCCGGCCGCCGCGACCATTCGCGCATGGCGGGCCAGGGCACCGGCCTGCTCCGCATCACGGGTGTGCTCGGCAATGCGGGCAATGGCTTCGATGAGGTGGATCACCACAGCCGGGTGCCCCGCCCCGGCCTGCCTGATCTGGTGAAAGGCGGCATCGACCAGGCCGGCATAGGTCGTCGTCTCGCGGATGATGCGCACGCGCCCGGACCGGTCGCGCAGCACGGGCTCCTGCAGCTGCCGGGCGGTGAGACGCGTCAGGCAGCCGCGAAGGCGATCGATCAGGCGATGGCGGTGAAAGGGTCATTGATGCCGGGGGAAAGGGCCCGCACCGCGACCTCCACCAGGTGGCGGATCGCAAACTCAAGATCCTCGGTAGGCGTGCGTTCGGACCCCACGACGGCGAGGTTGCAGATGTTGTCCTCCTCCGCCGCCTGCAGCGCGGAGGCGGGATGGACCAGGATCCGGGGGTCGCCCTCGACGACGAAGTCGCCCGCACGGAAATCCAGGCGCAGCACCGCATCCTTTCGCTCCGCCCAGGCAAGGAGCCCCTGCTCATCCACGGCCTGGACATAACCCTCTTGCCGGAAGGTGAGGGAGCCGGCCGCATCCCAGAAATCCGCGCCGGGCGTGTCCTGCCCGTCCGCGCGGCGCAGCCGCTCGCCCTCCCCGTTCGGGGGCAGGAGAGGAAGCGTTTGCAGCTCGGTGTCGAGTTCCCGGCCGACGAGCTCCACCACCCGGTTGGCAGCGGCCATCCGCGCCAGTTCCGTGATGAAGACCAGGAGCGCCAGGACGCAGAGAAGGGCAAGCAAAGTGCCGAAGCTGACCGCCACATGCGGAACATCGCTGAATGCCGCGTCACCCCGCACCGTGCGCAGGACCAGCACGAGATAGACGATGGTCATGGCGAAGGTGCCGAGGGTGATCTGGGTGGTGAGGTCAGCCCGGAAAACGCGGACCAGACGCGGGCCGTACTGGTTGGCGGCCAGGGTCAGCGCCACCACCGTGGCCGAGAAGATCGTGGCGGCCATGGCGATCACGCCCGACAGCAGGGCCGAGAGCAGTTCACGCGCGTCCTGCGCCCCGCCGGCATTCATCCACCAGCTCCGCACCTCGTCCTCGGCGCCATGCCCTGCATCGACCGCCAGCAGCGCCACGGCCAGCACGGCTCCCAGCAGGATCAGGACCGAGGGAATCAGCCACATGCCGTGCCGCAGCTGGTCCCAGATCGCGAGAAGACGTTTTAAGAACATCGGGGGCGCCTCCTGGGTCCGCAGTGTGGAAGCCAACGCCGGGGCGCCCGGATCGTCTGCGCCCCGCAATGCGGAACCCGGCCCCGCAAGGCGGGGCGGAAAGGCCGCCCGCCCCCTTACTTGTCCCGCGCCAGCGATGCGCGGGCCAGCGCCTCGAATTCAGGGACGCTCAGCGTTTCCGCGCGCCGCGTCGGCTCGATTCCCGCCGCCTCCAGCAGGGCTTCCGCCCCGCCAAGGCTCTTGAGGGAGCCCCGGAGCATCTTGCGTCGCTGCCCGAAGGCCGCGGCCGTCACCCGCTCCATCGCGCGGGCCAGTTCCCGATCGGGCTGCTCGGCATGGGGCACCAGATGCACCACGGCGGACCAGATCTTGGGGGGCGGGCTGAAGGCGCCGGGCGGCAGGCGCAGCACCATATGCGCCGTGCAGCGCCACTGGGCCGCGACGGCCAGCCGGCCATAGCCCTCGGTATCCGGGGCGGCCACGATCCGCTCGGCCACCTCCTGCTGGAACATCAGCGTCATGCTCTCATAGGCCTGCGCGCGGGCAAGCCATCCGATCAGCAGGGGCGAGCCGACATTGTAGGGCAGGTTAGCCACGATCCGGCGCGGCGCGGGCATCATCGCCTCCGGGTCCACCTTCAGCGCATCGGCCTCGGTGACGGTCAGCCGGCCGGGATAGGCCGCGCCCAGCTCCGCCAGCGCGGCGACGGCGCGGGAATCCAGCTCCACCGCATGCACATGCTCCGCCCCGTTGGCGAGCAGGGCACGGGTCAGCCCACCCGGGCCCGGCCCTACCTCCAGCACATGTCGCCCGGTCAGGTCACCGGCCGACCGGGCGATCCGGCCGCACAGCGCCTCGTCCAGCAGGAAGTGCTGGCCCAGCGCCTTGCGCGCCGCCAGCCCATGCCGCTGGACCGTCTCGGAAAGGGAGGGGAGCGAGGCGGGGGACAGGCTCACCCCGCCCTCCCCCGGCCCGGCCTGGCCCGGCTCAGCCACGCATCTCGATCGTGGCGCGGCGGCGCAGGTCGCGGATCTGCTGGCGGGAGAGATTCTCCAGCCGGTCGCGCAGGATCTGCTGCTTCGCCTGCTCCGGCGTGAAGCTGGCCAGGTTCCGCGTCTCGCGCGAGCAGACGGCGATCACCAGGATGCCATCCGGCGTCACGATGGGCTGGCTGGCCCGCCCCGGAGAAAGGCCGGCCACCAGCTGGCGCAGCGGCGGCGGGTTCAGCGTCTCCAGCCGCACCTCCCCGCCGGGATCAGCCGGGCGCACGGCACCGGCGGCGCGGTTCGCGGCCTCCACTGCATCGCAGCCGCCGCGGATGGCCTGGGCACGGGTGAGCTGGGCCCGCTGCTGGTCCGTCGGGTTCTGCGGATCCAGCGGGGAGGAGAAGGGCAGGAAGGCCTGGCGGATCGTGACCATGGTCGCGTTCTCGCGCCCGGTCTCGCGCTTCTGGCGCAGCGACACGATCTGGTAGCCGCCCGGCACCTCCACGGCATTGGAGATGGCGCCCGGCGGCATGCGCTGCACCACCGAGGCCACCTCGGGGTCCAGCTGCTCCAGGTTCACCCAGCCCAGGTCGCCGCCCTGCAGCGCCGTCTGGCTCTGGCTGAACTGCGTGGCCGCGACCGGGAAGGGCAGGCCCTGGCGCAGGCGGGCGATAACGTCATCCACGAAGCGCTTGGTCTCGGCGGAGGAGGAGGGGTCCTCCACCGGCACGAAGATCTCGGAAAGCAGGTATTCGGGCTGGCCGATCCGGGCCGCATGGGCGGCCAGCGCCTCGCGCACCGTCTCCTCCGAGGGCTCGGCCTGCGGGCCGAGCATGCCGCGGATCAGCCGGGCCCAGCCGATCTGGGCGCGAATCTGGTCATAGAGCACGCGGGGCTCGACGCCTGCCGCGCGGAGCTGGGCGCGCAGGCCGCCCGGGGGCAGGCCGTTGCGGCTCTCGATGTCGTTCACGGCGCGGGCCACCTCGTCATCCCCCACGGGGATGCGGCGGCGCTGGATGTCCTGCAGCCGCAGCCGCTCCTCAATCAGCTGGCGCAGGATCTGCGGGCGGATGCGGGCCACCAGGTCCGGCGCGGGCTGCAGCCCCACATTCAGCGCGAAGAGGCGGGCGCGGGAGCGTACCTCGGCTTCCGTCACCACGTCGCCATTCACGATGGCAACGATGCGGTTGACATTGGATGGCTCGGCGGCCGGGCGCGGCGCGGCCTGCCGGCCCGTGGGCTGGGCATGGGCGTCACGGGCCTGCAGCGCCAAAGGCAGGCCCATGAAGAGGCCGAGGAGGACAGGCAGCGCCGGGCGGAGGCGGGTGAAGCGTCGCATGACCGGGTTCCTAGACCATGAGCGCCCGGGATTGAAGCGATCCCGTAGCTGGCCGTTATGGTGTTTCGTTCGGCGAGCCGGAGCGCGCGCGCCTAGAGGGCGCGCAGCGCGAATTCCCCGACCGTCTTGAGGGAGACGCGGAACAGCACCGTGGTGCCGCCGGGATAGACGCTCGAGGTGACCGGGTTCTCGGCATAGGAGCGGTAGAAGCGCCCCTCGAAGATGAAGCACTCATCCTCATAGGTCGCGTTCACGCCGGCGGCGACGCCGCGCTGCTCCTCAAGGTCGTAGCGGCCGAAGACGCCGGCGCGCCAGTAGGTGGTCAGCCGGGTGTTGACCCCGCCGAAGACCTCCCGCGTGTAGCGCGACGGCGTGCGGAGCGGGGACGGCACCTGGTAGAGATAGCCGGCGTTGAAGCGGGTGCCCGGCAGGCCCACGGGATCAAGCCCGAAGCCCGCGGCGGTCTCGATCATGCGCCGGTCGCCGGTTTCTCCGTCCAGCCGGGTGCGGGCGGTCACGTCGAACCAGCCGGTGGGGGCGACGGTGACGCGGCCCACCCAGTCCGAGGCGCGCCTCTCCAGCCCCGAGCGTTCGTGGAACAGCGCCTCATCCGAGAATCGGAAGGAGCGCCCGGCCAGTGCCTCCACCGAGCCGCCATTCGGGAAGTACCAAGCCCCCCGCAGCGCCGCGTCCACCCGCGTGCCGCCCTCCTGCCGGTCCCGCCCCTGGAAGCGGTTCAGCGCGAAGAGGTTCGCGTCGGTGAACTCGAAATCGAGGCTGTCCTCGTTCGGGATGTTCGTCTGGCGGCCGGTGTTGGGCCCGGTGACCAGCTGCACCCGCGGCTCGATCAGCTGCGTGCCATAGGCACCCGCCGAGCGCACCATCGGGAGGCGCCAGTCCACGGCCAGGCGGATGTTCCCCGTGGCGGTGGTGGCGGTGCTCTCGTTGCTGAAGTTGGGCGCGAGGTTGAGGTTGACGGCATTGTAGCCCAGCCCATCAGCCTGCGCGCGGAAGGTCCAGACGCCCCCCATCTCGTCGAAGCGCGGCAGTTCGTAGCGCAGGCGTGTTCCGATCCGGCGGCTCTGCGTGCCCTCGCTGCGATAGACCTGGAAGGCGGTGGCATCCGCCGTCAGCGTGCCGCCCAGCGAATCCCGGCCCAGCACCGTCTCGTAGTACATGTCGGGCAGAACGAGGGGGATGCGGCCGGTGACGTCCTGCTCCCGCAGCCCCTGGAAGGCCAGGGCGCGGATGCGGGCATAGGAGGTGTAGCCCCAGAACCCCTCGGCATAGACCGTGCTGCTCAGCACCGAGGTGGCGGGCTGGCGATAGGCGCGCAGATAGGTCTCGCTGGTGGCGCGGTTGATGCTGAAGCCGGCCTGCCAGTTCTCGTCGATGGTAAAGCTGCCGCGCGAGAAGATGTGCCCGCCCCAGCCCTTCTCGCCGCTGGATTGCTTGCCGTTCAGGTAGCCCAGGGAGCCCTGGGCGGTGAGCTGGCCGAAGTTGAAGCGCTGGCGGTAGTTGAAGAAGCCGCTGGGCGGCGCCTGGCTGGCCACCAGCGGCGTGACGACGACATCGCTCGATTCATCGATCGCCCAGTAATAGGGGATCTCCGCGAAGGCCCCGAGATAGCGGGTCTGCCCAAAGGAGGGGGTGAGGAAGCCCGAGGAGCGCGGCGTCGAGGGGTCGGGCATCGACAGATAGGGCGTGTAGAAGGCCGGCACGCCGGCGAAGTCCACCGTCGCGTCGCGGAAGCGGATCCGGCGCGATTCGCCATCCTGCGTGGCGAGGCGGGAGCGGAGCTGCCAGAGCGGCGGCGCCTCGGGGTTGTCCTCGCAGAGATCGCAGGAGGAATAGACGACGCGGGAGAGGTCCATGATGACCGCCCCGCTCTCGGTGGTGCGGCGGCGGGCGCCGTTGGCGGCCACGCGGCCGTTCTGGGCCAGCAGCCCGCGCAGCCCCTCCACCACCGCGTCCCGCATGCCGCCCTTCAGCTCGGCGCGATCCGCGAAGAGGACCTGCCCGTCCGGCTCCAGGAGCTGGATGTTGCCCTCGGCCACCGCGATCCCGGTGTCGCGGTCATAGGTGAAGCGGTCGGCGCGCAGGATGCGCTCGCCTTGCCAGGCCTCCACCGCGCCGCTCGCCGTCACGCGGTTCTCGTTCTGGTCGTACTCCACCTCGGCGGCCGTGAAGGTCACGGGCGCGTTGCTGTCGATGGCCGGCCCGCCCCCCAGCAGGGCCCCGCCGGGTCCCGCGCCAGCACCGGTGCGGGCGGGCGCGGTGGCCGCCCCGCCGGCCGGGCCCACCCCTGCCCCGAGCTGGTCGGGCCGCAGGCTCAGCGGCGCGGTCTGGCCCAGGGCGGGCGCGGGCAGCATGGCGGGAAAGGCCAGCAGCGCCAGGCCCGCCGTGCCCGCCAGCAGCCGGTTGCGATTGGAGGAAAGCAGCCAGCGGGGGTGCTTCCGCCCGGTCACGTCCGTCATCCGTCCTCCAGGTGCAGCAGAAGGGCCACCGCGCACATCAGCCCGGCCGCGGCGGGTGCCCAGGCGGCCAGCACCACGGGCAGGGTGCCGGTCTCGCCGAATTCGCCGGTCACGCGGTCCAGCAGGAACAGGGCAAAGCCAGCCGCCACCCCCGCGCCCAGCATCTGGGCGACGCCGCCCTTTCGGGCCTCGCGCATCGAGAAACCGGCAGAGAGCAGAGCCATGGCAACGGCCAGCATGGGCAAGGCGAGCAGGGATTGGAACTGCAGCCGGTGCCGCACGGCCGAGAATCCGGAATCTTCGAGCACGGCGATGAAGTCCGGCAACACCCAGAAGGAAAGGGTGTCCGGGCTGGCGAAGCTGTCCTGGATGCGGTCCGGCGTCAGCTCGGTGGGCAGGCGCAGGGTCTGCGCGGGCCCGGCCTGGCGGTCCGGCCCGAAGGAGATCGCCCCTTCCAGGACCCAGGCGCCGCTTGAGAGGGTGGCCCGCGGCGCCTCCACCCGCCCGAGGAAGCGGTCCGTCCCCGAGATGCGCCAGACGGAAACCTCCTCAAGCCGGAAGCCGCCGGCCTGCAGGGGGGCGGGGCGGCCCGACAGGATGGCGACGCCCTGCGGGTCCAGCTCGCGGTCTGCCTGGCGCAGCCAGAGCCGGCCGCCGGCCAGGGTGGTGATGCCGGCCGTGTTGCGCAGCACCGCGGCATCCAGGCGTTCCGCCCGGGACAGGAGCACGGCGGAAAGGGGGGAGAGCCCCGCCGTGGCCGCCGTGCCGAAGAGGCAGGCCACCAGCACAGGGCCCAGCAGGAAGCCCCAGGCCGAGATCCCCGCCGAGCGGGCCACCACCAGCTCCGAGGCGCGGGCCAGGCGCCAGAAGGCAAGGATGCCGCCCAGCAGGATGGCGAAGGGCAGCACCTGCATAGCCACGAAGGGCACCCGCAGCGCCGCGATGGTGGCCACGATGCCGAAGCCGGCCTCGCGCGTCGCCGCCCGGCGCAGCAGCTCGATGAAGTCGAACAGCGCGACGAGGCCGGTGAGCGCCGCCAGCATGATGAGGCACATGACGGCGAAGCGCCGCGCGACATAGGCGCCGAAGGTGAAAGGAAAGGTCACCCGTTGGCCCGCCCTTCCGGAACGGGGGGGACGCGGCGGGGCCAGCCCGGCGCGCCCGAGAGCACCCAGGCGGCCAGCAGCCCCGGCCCGAGCACATGCACCCAGATCAGCGGGATGAAGCGGTTGTCCCGCGCCGCGAGATTGCCCACGGCCAGCCCGAGGGCGAGCAGGCAAACCACGGCCCCCACCGCGATCACGGCCGTCAGCCCGCCCCCGTGGCGGCGGAAGGTGCTGGCCAGGGCGGCGGCCAGCCCCACCATGGCGAAGGACAGGGCGGTGAGGGGGGAAGCCAGGCGGCCATGCCCCTCCGCCTTGAACTTGCGGATGTCGCGCTCCGGCAACCCTTCCTCGGGGTCCGGGTTCAGCAGCTCGCCCACGAAGCGCTCGCGGCTGTCGCGGTTGCGGGCATCCTCGGTGCGGCTGGTGCGGGCCAGGTCCACGCTGTTCTCGCCGAAGGCCAGGACGGTCAGCCGGGGCTGGGGCGGCGTGCCCGGCGGGGAATTGGGTGGCACGGCGCGCTCCATCTGCTGGCGCTGGCCATTCTGGAGGATCACGCGGGGGCCATTCGGGCTCGGCAGGATCACGCCGCGCTCGGCCAGGATGGTCACGGGTGCGCCCGGCTCCCGCTGGTCATGGATCAGGATGCCGCGCATCGTGCCATCCCGCTCCCGCACGCGGGCATAGACGGTCAGGTCGTTGCTCACGCTGCTGAACACGCCTTCCTGCAGGAGGATGGCGGCCATCTGGTTGCGGATCTCGAACTGCCATTCGCGGAAGGCGGCATGGGAGACCGGGACCAGCCAGGCCTGCAGGAACAGCCCGATTCCGGTGGCCAGGAGCGCCACCAGCAGGGCCGGGCGGGCCAGCCGCCAGTCCGAAAGCCCCGCCGCCCGCAGCACCACCAGCTCCCGGTCCGAGGAGAGGCGCACATAGGTGAAGAGGATCACGACAAAGGTCGTGATCGGCAGGATGACCGCGAAGAAGGAGGGCAGCAGCAGCCCCGTCAGCTCCAGGAAGACGGAGAAGGGCAGGCCGCGGTCGAGCACCAGCTCGATGAAGCGGAGCGACTGGGTCAGCCAGATCAGCGCCGCCAGACCGATGGTCACGGCCAGCAGGCTGAGGGCGATCTGCCTGGAGATGTAGCGCGTGACGCGGCTCATGGGGGGCGCAACCTATCCATCCGCCCCGGTGGGGGCAAATGGCCGCGTGTGAAAAAGAAGCTCGGCGGGGCGGCCGGTGCGATCAACCTCCGAGGAAGGCGCGGATCACGCTGGCCGGGACGATGCGGACATGCTGCGGCTTGGCATCCGGCCGGTGGCTGATGATGCCGAGAAGGCACTTTGTCTCCGCGTCGAAGACACCCCCGCCGGACTCTCCCTCCACCATGGACAGGGGCAGGTCGGCATAGGTGCCGTCATCGGCCCGGCTCTCCGGCACCATCTCCCCGGCCCGCACGGCGGCCCGCCCCCGGGACGCCAGGACCAGCACGGGCTGGCCCGGCATCGGCCCCGCCCCGCAGGGCGTGGCCGCCGGCCCGGCCGGGACCGCGCTGGCCTGCAACAGCGCCAGATCCTCGCCATGGCGGTAGAGCGGCCCCACCCCGGGCTCCACATAGCCCTGCCCCATCCGCACCGGCCGCACAGGCAGGACGCGGCCATTGAAGCGGATGGTGGTGGGGATGGGGGTTCCGGTGCAGTGGCGCAGCCGGGGCACCACCCCATCCACCAGATGCGCGGCGGTGAGGAAGCGGCCGCCGCCCAGATGGACCGCCTGCCCCCTGAGAGGGCAGCCCGGGGCCTGCCCGCCCCGCAGCTCCGCCCGGAAGGCATCCGGGGTATCGGGCATGCGGGGGAAGGCATCCGGCCGGGGGCGCGTGCCCTCCTCGTTCACGGCCCGCGGCTCGGGCGCGGCGCAGGCGGAAAGCGCCAGCCCCGCCAGGAGGACAGCCCGGAAGCCCCGGCCGCCCAGGATCAAGCGGGCAGCACCTTGCCCGGGTTCAGCAGGCCCTTCGGGTCCAGCGCCGCCTTGATGCGGCGCATCGCATCCAGCTCCGCGCCGCCACGCCATTCGGCCAGCATGTCGGGCTTGAGGCGCCCCACCCCGTGCTCGGCGGAGAAGGAGCCGTCCAGCTCGCGCACGATGGCGTTCACGCAGTCCATGATGTCGTGGGAACGCGCGAGGAAGGCGGCGGGATCCATCCCTTCCGGCTGCTCCAGGTTCATGTGGATGTTGCCGTCGCCCATATGGCCGAAGGGCACGGGGCGGCTGCCCGGGATCAGCTCCATCAGCGCCGCGCTGCAGCGGCGGATCATCTCCGGCACCTTCGACACGGGGACGGAGACATCGTTCTTCACCGACGCCCCCTCCTTCTTCTGGGCTTCCGGGTGCTCCTCGCGCAGGCGCCAGATGGCGTGGCGCTGGGCCTCGCTCTCGGCCAGGGCGGCGTCCAGCACCTCCCCCGCCTCCAGCGCCTCCTCCAGCACCACCTCCATCAGCCCGCGCAGATCGGCATCGGGGCGGGAGGAGGCGAGGTCCACCAGCACGTAGTGATCAGCCCGCTCGGAAAGCGGCAGGGCGGCGCCGTCGATATGGCGCATCACCATGTCCATGCCGTTGCCGGACATGTACTCGAAGGCGCGCACCGCGCCCTCGTCCCGGTCCCGGAAGCGGCGGAAAAGGGACAGGGCCGCCTCCTCGCTCTCCACCGCGCAGAGGGCGATGGCCTCGGAGCGCGGGCGGGGAAAGAGGCGCAGCACGGCGGCGGTGACGATGCCCAGCGTGCCCTCGGCGCCCACCATCAGGTGGCGCAGCGCATAGCCGGTGTTGTCCTTGCGGAGCCGGCGCAGGCCGTTGATCACCCCGCCATCGGGCAGCACGATCTCCAGCCCCAGCATCAGCTCCCGCGCATTGCCGTAGCGCACGGTGGTGTTGCCGCCGGCATTGGTGGAGAGCACGCCGCCGATCGTCGCGGTGCCCTCGGCGCCCAGGGAAAGCGGAAAGAGGCAGCCGGCCCCCGCCGCGGCGTCCTGGGCGGTCTTCAGCACCACCCCGGCCTCGGCCACCATGGTCATGTCCACGGGGTCGATGTCGCGGATGCGGTTCATGCGGGACAGGGAGAGGATCACCTGCCGCCCGCTCTCATCCGGCATGGCGCCACCCACCATCGAGGTGTTGCCGCCCTGGGGCACCACGGGGATGCCCGCCTCATAGAGCAGCTTCAGCGCCGCCGAGAGCTCCCCGGTGGAAGCCGGGCGCAGCATGGCCGGGGAGGCGCCGTGATAGAGGCCGCGCCAGTCCGAGAGATGCGGCTCAAGGTCGGACGGGTCCGTCACGATGCCGCGCGGGCCGAGGATGGACTGGAGGGCCGCCATCAGCGTGGCGGGGAGCGGGGTCGCGGGGCGGGGTGGATTGACGTCGGGCATGGGAATGGGACCAAACGCCAGCCCGAGCCCATGGGTCAAGGGCGCGCTTCGTTCGGCCGCATCCGCTTCCCGGATCGCGCCTTCGGCCGCCCCCCCGCCACCAGCAGGGCGATCACGGGCAGCCCGACCACCACCAGCGCCAGCGCCGCCACCGCCCCCTCCTCATAGGTGCCGCGCGCGGCCTCCGCATAAAGGGCGGTCGCCAGGGTCTCGCGGTTGAAGGGGCGGAGCAGAAGGGTGGCTGGCAGCTCCTTCATGGCATCCAGGAAGACCAGCAGCGCCGCGGCGGAAAGGGCGGGCAGCAGCAAGGGCAGGTGCACCCGCCACAGGATCCGCCCGGGCGGGGCCCCCATGGACCGGGCGGACCAGTCCATCTGCGGCCGGATGCGCGCATAGGCGGCGTCCAGCCCGCCCGCCGGGATGGCCAGGAAGCGCACGAAATAGGCCAGGACCAGCGCGGCGGCGGTGCCGGAAAGAGCCGGGATCCAGGGCCCGAAGCCTTCGGTCAGGTCGTCCAGCCCGCCCAGCGCCACAATCAGCCCCACCGCCGCGATGCCGCCCGGCAGGGCATACCCCATCAGGCTGGCCCGCAGCAGGACAGAGCCGCCCATGGCCTTCCGGTCCGGCATGGCGTCCCCGCGCGCCCCGAAGGCCAGCACCAGGGCGGCGGGGAGGATTAGCAGCGTGGCCGCGGCCGACAGGGTGGCGCTGTTCCCGATCCAGGTGAGCAGGTCCGGCGGCAGGCCGAACTCCTCCACGCGCCGCCAGGCCGCCCAGACCAGATAGGAGACCGGCACGACGAAACCGAGCAGCACGGGCACAAGGCAGAACAGCATCGCGAGCAGCCCGGCCGCGGGGGGCAGCTGGCGCCGGTCGGGCCGCGCATTCTCCCTCACGCCATGGGCGCCATGGGCGCGGCTGCGGGCCCAACCCTCCAGCGCCAGCAGGGCCGCCACGATGGCCAGGATCATCAGCGCGATCTGCGCCGCCCCTTCCAGGGAGGAGCGGGTGATCCAGGTGACATAGACCGAGACGGTCAGGGTGCGGACGCCCAGGAATTCCGCCGCGCCCACGTCGTTCAGCGTCTCCAGCAGCGCCAGCGAGGCACCGGCCGCGATGGCCGGCCAGGCCATGGGCAGCCCGATGGTGAGGAAGAGGCGCATACCCCCTGCCCCGAGTCCCCTCCCCGCTCGCAGCAGGTCCGCGCCCTGGGTCAGGAAGGCCGCGCGGGCCGCGAGATAGACGTAGGGGAACAGGACGCTGCCCATCACCATGATGCAGCCGGGCAGCGACCGGATCTCGGGCAGCGGGATGGCGCGGGGATCGGTGACGCCCAGGATGGCGCGCAGCCCCGCCTGCACGGGCCCGGCGGGGTGCAGCACGTCAAGCCAGGCATAGGCCGAGACATAGGTCGGCAGGGCGAGTGGCAGGACCAGCGCCCAGGCGAAGCTCCTGCGGCCGGGGAAGCGGTGGCAGGAGACGAGCCAGGCCGTGCCCGTTCCCACCCCGATCACGAAGGCGCCCACCCCCGCCAGGAGCAGCGCCGTCTCCACCATCGCATGGGGCAGCACATGGCGGATGAGGTGCGGCCACAGGTCGCCCGAGCCGCGCGCGGCGGCGAAGGCGAGCGCGATGACGGGCAAGGCGACGAGGGCGACGCTGAGCGCCGCCCCCAGCCGGAGATTGCCCGCCGCCCGAAGGCGACGGAATGGCAAGCTGAAAGGCCGGCCCGGGGGCCGGATCCCCTCAGCGATCGAAGCCGACTTCATCCACGATGCGGCTGGCGGCCGCGCGGCGCGCGGCGACCTCGGGCAGGGAGACGTTGCGCGGCGTGACCGGGCCGAAGCCCGCCACGATCTCGTTCACCGGCGCGTTCGGGCGCACCGGGTTCTCGAAATTGCCGTTGGCGTAGATGCTCTGCGCCTCCGGGGAGGCCAGGAACTCGAGGAAGCGCACCGCCTCGGCCCGGTTCGGGGCGTGGCGCGTCACGGCACCGCCGGAGATGTT
The DNA here is from genome assembly GCF_017813395.1 of Pararoseomonas baculiformis. Classification (GTDB taxonomy): domain Bacteria; phylum Pseudomonadota; class Alphaproteobacteria; order Acetobacterales; family Acetobacteraceae; genus Roseomonas; species Roseomonas baculiformis. The sequence continues at coordinate 104,070 of NZ_JAGIZB010000001.1, forward strand.
CACCGCCGTCTCGTTCGCCGGCAGCACCACGCGCACGGCCTCGCCCCAGCGCTTCTGCTCCTCGCCGCCGCGGCCGGAGAGCATCAGCCCCGCATAATAGGTGTTGGCCAGGCCCACGTCGCAGAGGCCGGCCAGGATGTCGCGCGCCACCTCGCGGTCGCCGCCCGTGGCGCGGCGGGCCAGGTTGGCCTTTAGCTTCGTCAGGTAGTCGCGCAGCCAGGCCTCGCCGTGCTCGATCATCAGGATCGAGAAGAGGGCGGTGTTGTAGGGGTGCTGGCCAGAGCGGATGCAGACCCGGCCCTTGAAGCGCGGGTCGGCCAGGTCCTCATAGGTCAGCTTCGCGGCCTCGGCCTCCGGGATCCGCTCGCGGGAGGCGAGGATGGCGCGGGCGCGGGTGGAAAGGGCGAACCAGCGGCCCTGCGGGTCGCGCAGATTGGCCGGGATGGCCTCCTCCAGCGCCTTGGACTGCACGGGCTGGGTCAGCTCGCGGTCCACCAGCTCCATCAGGTTGCCCACATCCACCACCATGGCGACATCGGCGCGGGACCGGCTGCCCTCCGCCGTCAGGCGCTCGGCCAGGCCGCCCTGGACGAAGACGGTGTTCACCTGGATGCCCGTCTCCTGGGTGAAGCGCTCGGTCAGCGGGCGCATCAGGCCGGGTTCGCGGGTGGTGTAGAGATTCACCTCGGCCGCATGGGCGGCGACAGGCGCGAGAAGGAGGGAGAGCGCGAAGAGCACGGCCTTCTTCGGGCGGGTCATGGTGCTGGCCTTGTCCTGAGAACGAGGCGCAATCTGATCGAAGCCCCGCGCCCCGGCAATAGGTGAGAATGCGTATCAGTGCGGCGAGGAGATTGCCCCGTCAGCGCAGCAGCAACAGGCCCAGCACTCCGCCCGCCCCGAGGGCCCAGAGCGGGGTGTGGTTGCTCCGCCAGGTGAACAGCGCGGAGGCGAGGGTTATGAGCACCGCCACCGCCACTTCGATCCCCGAACCCCGCGCCGCGGCGGCCCCTGTGACGAGGCCCGTGGCCAGGATCAGCCCGATCGCGACCGGCACCAGCCCTGCCCGCAGCGCCGCCAGCCGCCAATCCCCGGCCAGGCGCTGGGTCAGCGTCGCAACGCCCCAGGCCAGGATGAAGGTGGGGCCGAGGAAGCCCAGCAGGCTGGCCACCAACCCCTGCCACCCGGCGACGTGATAGCCGATCACCGCCACGAAGAGCACGTTCGGCCCCGGCGCGGCGGAGGCCAGCGCATAGCCCTGGGAGAAGCTGGCATCCGTCATCCAACCGCGCAGCTCCACCACTTCCCGGTGCATCTCGGGCACCGCGGCATTGGCGCCGCCCACGGCAAGGAGCGAGAGCTTCAGGAAGAAGAAGAAGATATCGCCGGCGAGCGGGTTCATGTGGCCCTCCGCATCCGCCAGACCACCAGCCCGATCGAGACCGGACCCAGCACCAGCACGATCACGGGCAGCGGCACCCGGAACCAGGCGGCGGCCAGCGCGGCCGCCAGCCCCACCGCGATCTGCTCCGGCGGCGGGCGCAGCCGGCCGGACATGCGGAAGGCGTTGCCGATCACCATCCCCGCCGCCGCGCAGGCCAGCCCATGCATGAAGGAGGAGACCAGCGGCTCATCGGCGAAGCCCTGCCAGAGCAGCACAAGGCCCATCAGCACGATCAGCGGGAAGAGATAGAGCCCGCCCGTGGCCGCGAAGGATCCGGGAAGGCCGGCGAAGCGGCGCCCGATCATCACGGCGGCATTGCCCACATTCGGCCCTGGCAGCACCTGGCCGAGGCCGAGCACCTCCGCATAGTCGCGCTCGGTCAGCCAGCGCCGCTCCTCCACCATGGCGCGGCGGACCCAGATCTGGGCGCCGCCGAAACCCATCAGCCCCGCCTTGGCGAAGGCCACGAAAAGCTGTCCCGGGCCGGGTGGCGGGTTGAGCGGCGGTTCCTCGGGCGGGGACACGGCATTCCTGGGCACGGGCTTCGTGGGCACGGGGCCAAAATCCGCCGGTCCGGAGATGCGGGCAAGAGGGCTCAGCGCGGCGCTGCCGCGCGGGCCAGGCGGTCATTGATTGCCTCTCCCAGCCCATCCATGGGCACGGGCATGGCGGCGATGCCGCGAAGGCCCAGGCGCCGGCCCTCCGCATCCAGCCAGCGCAGCCCGGCGAAGAGCCGCGCGGCGGCCTCGGCCACCTGCCCCGCCTCGGAAAGATTCCAGCTGGCGCCGGCGCCGGGCAGCGGCGGGCCGAAGGCGAGCAGCGCCTCATCCGGCCCCACCGACCGCGCATCCAGCCGCACGGGCAGGGAGGGCGCGTAATGGGAGAGCATCATGCCGGGCGAGCGCAGCGTTTCCGGCTCCCCGCCGGCGGGCCGGCAGACCGGGCCGATCAGCGCTTCGATGGCCTCCGGCGTCACCCCGCCCGGGCGCAGCAGCAGGGGGCGCGGGCCGCCGAGGTCCAGCACCGTGCTCTCCACCCCCACCGCGCAAGGGCCGCCATCCAGCACGGCCGCGATGCGGCCGGAGAGCCCATCCAGGACATGGTCCGCCGTGGTGGGGGAGACGCCGCCGGAGCGGTTGGCGGAGGGCGCGGCCACCGGCACCCCGGCCTGCCGCAGCAGATCCAGCGCCAGCTTGTGGCCGGGCACGCGCACGGCCAGCGTGTCCAGCCCGGCCCCGGTCAGCTGGTCGATCCGGCCTTCGGCCCGGCGCGGCAGGACCAGGGTCAGCGGCCCCGGCCAGAACCGCGCGGCCAGCGCCTCGGCCCGCGCATCCGGCACCACCTCGGCAAAGGCGGCGGCGGCATCGGGGAAATGGCTGATCAGCGGGTTGAAGCTGGGCCGGCCCTTGGCTGCATAGATGCCGGCCACCGCCCGCCCATCCCGCGCATTGGCGCCCAGGCCATAGACCGTCTCGGTCGGGAAGGCGACCAGCCCGCCCTCCCGCAGCAGGGCGGCGGCACGGGCGATGTCGCGGGGAGAGAGCCGCTCTGTCACGCGGCCCCCGCCAGCCCCTCGGCCAGGAAGGGATGGTTCTCGAAGTCCGGCTTGCCGTAACGCAGGGGCGCGCCGTCGAAACCCATCACCCGGCCGCCCGCGGCCTCCAGCACGGCCTGGGGGGCGGCCGTGTCCCACTCCATGGTGCGGCCGAAGCGCGGATAGAGATCCCCCGCCCCTTCCGCGAGGCGGCAGAACTTCAGGGCCGATCCCACCTTCTGGATGGCCGCGACCTTCCGCCCTTCCAGGAAGCGGTCCAGGCGCGGGTCGTCGGAATAGTGGCGGGAGGCGAGCACCGTCGCGCCCTCCTCCGGGATGGCGCGGGCGCGGATGGCGCGCTGGCCCTGCGCGTCGCGCTTCCAAGCCAGGCCCAGCGGCACGATGCCGGCGAAGATCTCCATGGTGGCCGGCAGGGCGACCGCGCCGAGATGGGCGCGCCCGTCCACCACCAGGCCGACATTCACGGCGAAGCTGTCATAGCCCCTGGCGAACTCCCGCGTGCCGTCCAGCGGATCGACCAGCCAGGTGCGCCGGGCCAGGGCGGTGACCAGCCCGGCCGACACCTCCTCCTCCGCCACCACGGGAATGTCCGGCGTCGCGGCACGCAGCCCCTCGACGATCAGCGCCTCGGCCACGCGGTCCGCCTCGGTCACGGGGGACTCGTCGGTCTTGCGCTCCACGGCGAAGCCCGCGGCGCGGATGGCGTTGATGGCATGGGCGGCGCGCTCGGCCAGGGAGGCGGCCAGGGCGAGCAGGTCTTCGTCGGTCATCCCGGGGAGATAGCGCGGAGCATGGGGCCAGGGGCACCCCCCGTCACGCCGCCATGCCCGGGGCTCCCTCAGGCCGTGTGGCTCACGCTGCCGCAAGCCCGGCCATCTGGCCGGCCACGCGGTTCCGCCCGCCCCGCTTGGCGGCGTAGAGGGCGCGATCCGCCTCAGTGATCAGCAGGGCGGGCGCCTGGCCCGGCTGCGGGTAGCAGCAGGACCAGCCGATGCTGACGGTCACATGTCCGAAGGGGGTGTCCGCATGGGGAATGTCCAGCGCTTCCACCGCCGCCCGGATCGCCTCCCCGATGGTGCGGGCGCCTGCGGCGTCGGTTTCGGGCAGGAGCACCACGAACTCCTCCCCGCCATAGCGTGCGCCCGCATCGGCCGGGCGCCGCACGCAGCGGCGGATCGACCGCGCGATCCCGACCAGCACCTCGTCCCCCTCCAGATGGCCATAGCGGTCGTTGAAGGCCTTGAAGCAATCCGCATCCAGCAGCAGCAGCGAGAGCGTGGTCGAACCCCGAATGGCGCGGCGCCATTCCTCATCCAGCCGCGCATCGAAGTGGCGGCGGTTCGCGAGCCCGGTGAGACCATCCGTCGCGGCCATGACAGAGAGCTCCTCGGCCGCCTGCCGCAGCGCGTCCTCCGCCGCGATCCGGCCCAGGATCGCCCGCCGGAACAGAAAAGAAAGGGCGGCGATGGCGGCGCAGAGGACAACCAGGATGCTCCCCATGGCATAGGCCTTGCGCCACCAGGCATCGTAGATCTCCTCCACCGAGACGCCCAGGCTGAGCACCAGCGGCAGGCTGCCGATCCGGCGGTAGGTATAGAATCGCTCCACGCCATCCAGCGTGGAGGTGGCGACGAAGGTGCCGGCGGGACCGCCGCCCAGGATTTGGCGGAACACCTCGCCCCGGCTCAGGTCACGCCCGATATCGGCGGGGTTGAACGGAGCGCGCGCGATCAGCGGGCCATCGGTCCGGAGCAGGGCGACCGACCCCTTGGCGCCAAGGTCCAGCCGGTCGAACAGGTCCGCGAAATAGGCGATGCGGAGCGCGGCCATGACCACGCCCTGGAACTGCCCGTCCGGGCTGGGCAGGCGCCGGCTCACGCTCACGCTGGGGTCGCCGTTGCGCAGGCGGCTGCGGAAGGGGTGGCCGACATAGAGGCCGGCATTCGGCTGGTGCTGGTGGGTCCGGAAGTAATCCCGGTCCGCCAGGATCACCCCCTCGGACGCGCTACCGTTGGAACTGGCAGCCACCCTGCCTTCGGCATCCAGCACGAGGACGGCGCCGAGATGCTCGGCGGTCGTGGCGCGGTCGAACATCGCCTTGTGGCGAAGCTCGGGGGTGATCTGGTCGATTCCGGGCTCCTGCAGCGCAGCGATCACGCCGTCCAGGGACAGGTCGATGGTCGCAATGTTCCGGGCGATATCCCGCTCCAGCGCCGTCACCAGGTTGGAGGAGGCCTGCTTCGCCTGCTCCCAGGCGACGTCCCGCGCCTGGAGCAGCACCACCGTCCCCAGCGCCAGCATGCCAAGCGCCAGCGCCATCCCCGTGAGCATAAGCCATCTTGCCGCAACGGCCGGGCTCATCGCGCGTCGCCTTTGCAGCCGGGAAAGGATCGACGACATGGGAAGGGACGTTCTCCGGGGCATGGACGACCGGCAGCCGTGCGGCCAGTGCGGCCAGAACCCATCTAGCCCGAATATCACGGCGATGTGAACAAAACTGGGGCCGGCTCGGTGGGCCGGCGATCAGGGCGGAACGAAGCTGCCGCCCTGCCATGGCGCATCCTCGCGTCAGTGCTATTTTTCGCCTGAACAGCCCGGACGCCCCCCATGCTCGACATCGCCTTCGCCAAGCCCGCCCTGCCCGAGAGCGGCGCCCTCGTCCTTCTACTGGCGGAGGAGGATCTGGGCGGCACGCTGGTTGGGGAATGGGACAAGCTGCTGGGCGGGCATCTGGCGCGCGGCCTGGCCGCGGCGGAGTTCAAGGGCCGCAAGGGCCAGGCCACCACGCTCTATGCGCCGGGCGGCGGTCTCTCGCGGGTCGTGCTCGTCGGGCTCGGCAAGCGTGAATCGCTGGATGCGGCGGGCGCCGAGGCGGCGGGCGGCCATGCGGTGGCCGCGCTGGGCCGGGAAAGCGTGGCAGCCATCGACGCGCGCGCCATCGGCGGCTGGGCCGGGGCGCCGGCCGATGTCGCGCTCGGCGCCGTGCTGCGCGCCTGGCGCTTCGACCGCTACCGCACGAAGGAGAAGCCCGAGGACAAGCCGAGGCTGGGCGCGGTGAAGATGCTGTGCGAGGACCCCGCCGGCGCGAAGACCGAATGGGCCAGCCGCCGCGCCATCGCCGAGGGCGTGTTCCTGACCCGCGAGCTGGTCAGCGAGCCCGCCAACATCCTCAACCCGCCCGAATTCGCCGACCGCCTGCGCAAGCTGGAGAAGCTGGGCGTGGAGGTGGAGGTTTTCGGCCAGAAGGACCTGGAGAAGCTCGGCTTCGGCTCGATGCTCTGCGTCTCCCAGGGCTCCGCGCAGCCGCCGCGCATGGTGGTGATGCGCTGGAACGGCACGGACCAGAGGAAGAAGGACAGCAAGCCGCTCGCCTTCATCGGCAAGGGCGTGACCTTCGACACCGGCGGCATCTCCATCAAGCCCGCCGCCGGCATGGAGGACATGAAGTGGGACATGGCCGGGGCGGGCGTCGTCGCCGGCCTCATGGCCGCGCTTGCGGGCCGCAAGGCGAAGGTGGATGTCGTCGGCCTTGTCGGGCTGGTGGAAAACATGCCTTCCGGTACCGCCACCCGCCCGGGCGATGTCGTCACCTCCTATTCCGGCCAGACGATCGAGGTGATCAACACGGATGCCGAAGGGCGCCTCGTGCTCGCCGACGTGCTGTCCTACTGCAAGAAGCGCTTCGACCCCGCCTTCATGGTGAACCTGGCCACGCTGACCGGCGCCATCATCGTGGCGCTCGGCAACGAGCATGCGGGCCTCTTCTCGAACGATGACGGGCTGGCTCGCCGCATCGAGGATGCCGGCAAGGCGGTGGGCGAGCTGGCCTGGCGCATGCCGCTGGGCGAGGCCTATGACCGGCAGATCCGCTCCGAGATCGCGGACATGAAGAATGTCGGTGGCGGGCGTGCGGGCGGCTCTATCACCGCTGCCCAGTTCCTGCAGCGCTTCGTGGATGGCTGCCCCTGGGCGCATCTGGACATTGCGGGCGTGGCCTGGAGCGGGAAGGACCAGCCCACCGCCCCCAAGGGTGCGACGGCCTGGGGCGTGCGCCTGCTCGACCGGCTGGTGGCCGAGCACCATGAGGGCCGCGCGGCCGAGCCCCGGCCCGAGCCGGCCGGGAACGAGACCGCGGCGGTGAGCGGCGCCGGGATCGCCAATGCGGCCACGCTGTCGGAGGGAACGGCGGGTTCCGAACCCATCGAGCCCGCCCCGGACATGCCCGCGCCCCCGGCAGGCGAGCCCTCCCCTGCCCCTGGCGCTGCCCCGCGCGGCACGCGCCGCCCGCCCGCGCGCCGCCCGCGCCGCTGATCCGCCTGCCCGTGCTGAAGCTCCGCCCCACCGAGCTGCCGCGCGGGCGCCAGCCCATCGCCGTGCCCGTGCTGCCCGGCCGGCCGCTGCCGGCCGGCTGCCGGGAGGCGGGCGCCGCGGCGGGCTTCGACGCGGCGCGGGGCGAGGCGCTGCGGCTGGATGGGGTGCTGCGCCGCACGGTCTGGCTCATCGGCGCGCCGCATGGGCTTGAAGCCGCCGGCGCTCTCGCCGCCGCCTCCATGGCAGGTGAGGAAAGGAACGGCCCCCGCCGGGGCATGCTGGATGCGCGCGGCTTCGCCCCCGAGGAGGTCGCCGCCCTGGCCATGGGCGCGGGGATCCGCGCCCACCGCCTGCCCCATTACGGCGCCGAGCCTCCCCATGCGCTGGAGGAACTGGACCTGCTGGTGGACAGCGCGGAGGCGGCCGAGCCCGCCCTCGCGCGCATCCGTCCGCTTCTGCGCGCCATCGGCCTCGCGCGCGACCTGGCGGCGGAGCCCGGCAACCGGCTGATGCCGGCCGTATTCGCCGATCGCCTCCGCGCGCTGGAACGGCACGGGCTCTCGGTGGAGGTGCATGGCCGCGCCTGGCTGGAACGGCATGGCTATGGCGGGCTGCTGGCGGTCGGGCGCGGCTCCGCGCAGCCGCCGCGTCTGGTCGTGCTGCGCTGGGCCGGCAAGGGAGGCGCCGCGCCGGTAGCTTTCGTCGGCAAGGGGATCACCTTCGACACGGGCGGCATCAGCATCAAGCCGGCCGCCGGGATGGAGGCGATGAAGGGCGACATGGCCGGCGCCGCCGCCTGCGTTGGCGCCATGCTGGCCCTGGCCCTGCGCGGCAGCCCCGCCCCCGCCGTCGCGGTTCTCGCGATCGCCGAGAACGCCACGGGAGCGGAGAGCTACCGGCCCGGTGACGTGCTCCGCATGGCCTCCGGCACCACGGTGGAGGTGGTGGACACGGATGCGGAGGGGCGGCTGGTCCTGGCTGATGCGCTGCATCACGCCTGTCGGCTGAAGCCCCGCGCCATTCTCGACCTCGCCACCCTCACCGGCAGCATCATCCGCGCCCTGGGCCACCAGCGCGCCGGGCTGTTCTGCAACGACGCCACGCTGCGCGACGCCGCCATGGCGGCAGGGGACGCGGTGGGCGAGCCGCTCTGGCCCATGCCGACCGGGGAAGGGCACCGGCGCGACCTGGAGAGCGGGATCGCCGATCTTCGCCACTGCCTGCCCGCGGGCGGGGGCGGCTGGGGCGGAAGGTTCCTGCCCGATGCCTGCCACGCCGCCGCCTTCCTGCAGGAATTCGTGGCCGAGGGGATTCCCTGGGCGCATCTCGACATCGCCGGCATGGACCTGCGGGAGGAGGGCGTGGAATCCGGCCCCTATCCCCTGCCCCCCGGCCCCAGCGGCTTCGGGGTGCGGTTGCTGGACCGGCTGGTGGCGGACCGCTTCGAATGACCGAGATCGGCTTCTACCACCTGACCCGCACGGCGCTGGAGCTGGCGCTGCCCAGGCTGCTGGGGCGCGTGCTGGCAACGGGCGGCCGGGCCGTGGTGCGAGTGGGCGGGCCGGAGCGGCTGGCGGCGCTGGACACGGCCCTCTGGCTCTGCCCCGATCCGGACTGGCTGCCGCATGGCACCCCCGCCACGGGCGACCCCGACCTGCAGCCGATCTGGCTGACCACCGAGGACGAGGCCCCGAACGGCGCCCGCTTCCTGTTCCTGGCCGATGGCGCGGAAACGGCCCGCCCGGAATCCTATGACCGCATCTTCGACCTGTTCGACGGCAACGACCCCGCCGCGCTGGACGCCGCGCGGGACCGCTGGCGCCGCGCCCGAACCGCCGGCCATGCGCTGACCTATTGGCAGCAGGGCCCGAATGGCTGGGCAAAGAAGGAATAACCGAACCGGCCCTTGCCGCGGCCCCTGGGGCCTGCCACATCGGCGCGGTTCTCAGGAGCGTTTCCGATGTCCGACAAAACCCAGGCCACCGAGACCATGACGGTCGGCGCCCTGATCGCCGAGTTGCAGAAGCTCGACCCCTCCCGCCCCGTGGCGCTGGGCATCATGCTCGGCGGCGAGGATGAGGAAGAGGGCGAGATCGATATCTACGGCATCGACCTGATCGAGGAGATGGAGGCCGAGGACGGTTCTCCGGCCTATGTCATCGCCTGCGACCTGCGCGGCGCGGATGACGAGGAAGAGGGCGCCTGAGCCCCTTCCAGCCCTGATGGGCCGGACCTCCTCCGGCACCTAGGGGTTTTGGGCGCGCGCCGCATCCTTCCCGCGCCCCTGCCGTTTCCATCGGGTTCCCACCCGCATGGAAGCGCGCGATGAAGATCCCCACCCGTATCCACGGGATGATCGATTACGGCGTGGCCGCCCTGCTTGGCGGCCTCGCTCTTTCGCCGGGCCTCCCGCGGCCCGTGCGGCGTGCCCTGGGCTCGGCCGCCGCCTATCACACCGCCTATTCCGTGCTGACGGATTATGAGGGCGGCACCTATCCGGCCATCTCCATGCGCCAGCACCTCGCGCTCGACGCCATGGGCGGCGCGGCGCTGATCGGCGCGGGGCTCTCCCTCCGCCGGGTCTCCGATGCGGATCGCGCCCTTCTCGTCGGCCTGGGTCTAGTGGAGCTGGCGGTGGTCGCCCTGTCCAGCAGCCGGGCACCCCGCGGCCCCGGCCAGGGTTCCGGCATGCTTGGCCGGCTGATGGGGCAAGGGCATTCCCATCATGGCCACCAGGCGTCCTATCCGCCGCTGGACACGCCGAAGCCCGTGGCCGATGGCCTCTGGGTGGTGGACAGCATCCTGCCGAACCTCGCCGGCTCGGTGGTGGGCGTGCGGATGACGGTGGTGCGCCTGCCCGATGGCGGGCTGCTCCTGCATTCCCCCACCCGCTTCACCTTCGCCCTGCGGCGGGAACTGGAGCGGCTGGGCCCCATCAAGCATCTCGTCGCCCCCAACATCGCGCACTGGACCTTCCTGAAGGAATGGCAGGACCAGGTGCCGGATGCCGTGAGCTGGGCCGCCCCCGGCCTGCGGGACCGCGGGCAGGTGCGCCGCAGCGGTGTCCGGCTGGACCATGACCTCTCCGAGACCCCACCCCCGGAATGGGGCGGCGCGATCGGCATCGTCGCCGTGCCCGGGGCCGCCGGGTTCCACGAGATGGCCATGTTCCACGAGCCCAGCCGCACGCTGATGCTCACCGACCTCATCATGAACCTGGAGCCGCCCAAGGTGCCGCTGCCCATGCGGCCGCTGGTCTGGCTTTTCGGCATGATGGCGCCGGACGGCATGCCGCCGCCCTATCTGCGCGCCGTGGTGAAGTGGCGCCATGCGGAGGCGGCCGAGGCCGCCAAGCGCCTTCTCGACTGGAGGCCGGAGCGTGTGATCTTCGCCCATGGCCGCTGGTTCGAGAGGGACGGGGCGGAGCATCTGCGCCGCTCCCTGCGCTGGCTGCTTCCGGGCCGCCGCTCCGCCCCGGCGGTGGAGACCGCCTGAGGGCGGTTCAGGTCCGGCCGAACATCCGGGCGAGGTCGCCGGCGCCCAGGCGCAGGAAGGTGGGGCGGCCATGGGAACAGGTGGCGGCGCGCGGCGTCGCCTCCATCTCCCGCAGCAGGGCGGCCATCTCCGCCGGGTTCAGGCGGCGCCCGGCGCGGACGCTGCCATGGCAGGCCAGCCGCGCCACCGCCGCGTCCAGCCGCCGCTCCAGCACTGTGCTCTCCTCCCAGTCGGCCAGCTCCGCGGCGATATCGGCCAGGATCGGCCCGGGCTCGGGGTTGCCCAGCAGCGCGGGCAGGGCGCGCACGAGGATCGCGCCGGGGCCGAAGGCCTCGATCTCCAGCCCAAGCCTCGCCAGATCCTCGGCCCTTTCGGCCAGGCGCGCCGCATCGGCCGGGGGCATGTCCACGATGGCGGGCAGGAGCAGGGGCTGGGACCGCACCCCGCCGGAGACGAGCTGGGCCGAAAGCCGCTCATGCGTCAGCCGCTCATGCGCCGCGTGCTGGTCCACCAGGACCAGGGCGCCATCCGGCGCCTCAGCCAGGATGTAGGTGTCCAGCAGCTGCGCCAGCGGGCGGCCAAGCGGCCCCTCCTCCGGCGTGCCGGGTGGCAGGGGCGGCGCCTCGGCCGGCACGGACAGGGCGCCCGGTGGCAGGGCGAAGCGCGGCTGCACCGGGCGGGGCGGCGGGGCGGCCGTGAAGCCGAAGCCCGCCTCGGCGAAGCCCGATGGCCGGATCGGGGTGGCCGTGCCGTCGGACCAGCTCACGGAAGGCGATCCGGCGCCCTCCGGCGGGCCGGGGGGGAGTGGCTGGCCGGCGCGGCTGGGCCAGGCAGGGTCGGGCGCACCGCCGGAATCCCAGCCGCTGCGCCCCATGCCCACCCCGGCCCCCGTGCCCAGGGCCCGGCGAAGCGAGGCGATCAGTGCCCCGCGCACGCCGGAGGCATCGCGGAAGCGCAGCTCGGTTTTCATCGGGTGGACATTCACATCCACCGCCTCGGGCGGGATTTCGAGGAAGAGCGCGGCCACAGGGTGCCGCCCGGCAGCCAGCACGTCCCGATAGGCCACGCGCAGCGCGGCCCGCAGCAGCGGGTCCCGCACGGGGCGGCGATTCACCACCAGATGCTGCTCCGCGGCGGTGGCGCGGTGATGGGTGGGCAGCGCCGCCAGCCCTTCCAGCCGCAGATCGGGCCATTCACCCCGCACGGCCACGGAGGCGGCGGCGAAGTCCGGTCCCAGCAGCGCGGCGGCGCGGCCCGCGCGGTCGGCGGGCGCGACATCCAGCAGGGTGCGGCCGTCCACCACCATGCGGAACCCGACCTCCGGCCAGGCCAGGGCCAGGCGCCGCACGGATTCCACGGCGTGGGAGGCCTCGGTCCCCGGGGTCTTCAGGAATTTCCGGCGGGCCGGCGTGGCGAAGAACAGGTCCCGCACCTCCACCCGCGTGCCGGGGGGCGCGGCGGCGGGCACCACCTCGTCCACCCGGCCGGCTTCCACCGAGATGGCATGGGCGTCCCCGTCCCGCGGGCGGGTGGTGATGGAGAGCCGCGCCACGGCGCCGATCGAGGGCAGCGCCTCTCCGCGGAAGCCGAGGGTGGCGATGCGGAAGAGCGTCTCCTCGTCCGGCAGCTTGGAGGTGGCGTGGCGCTCGATGCAAAGGGCCAGGTCGGCGGGCACCATGCCGCGCCCGTCATCCTCCACCAGGATGCGGTCGATGCCGCCGCCATCCAGGGTAACGGCGATGCGCCGCGCGCCGGCGTCCAGCGCATTCTCCACCAACTCCTTCACGGCGGCGGCGGGGCGCTCCACCACCTCGCCGGCGGCGATGCGGTCTGCGGTGGTGGGGGGAAGGCGGCGAATGACCTGGTCTGGAATCACATGGCAGGGGATGGGGCCTTCAGGCCCCGGGAGCAAGGATGCCCTGTGCCGGTGAAGGAAAGATGAGCCCCGGCTCACCCCCTCTCCCCACCCATGGCCCCGCCCTTGGCCAGCCCGAGGTAACTCCGCCAGAAGGCGATGGAGCGATGGCGCGGAAAGGCCGCGCGCCAGGCCGCGCCCGCTATCGGTCCCTCCCGGTACAGGCGCCACAGGGCGGGAACCCCCTCGCGCAAGGTGGCGAAGTATTCCCTGCGCGAGCGCCGGAAGACCGGCAGTTCCCGGTCCCACCAGGTTTCCACCGCGATGGCATCCGCCCCGCGCCCTAGCGCGCCCCAGTGGAAGAGCTTCGCCGGCAACCGCCGCGGCGCCGCACCGGGGCGGCTGGGCCGTAGCGCGTTGTCGGCCAGGTGCGAGAGGCGGCGGAGGAACCAGCCAGGGCCGGTCCGTGGCTCCCGCCGCGTCTCCTGCTCCGCCAGCACCACCCCGCGCGGCACCGTCTCGGCCGGGTAGCGCCCGTGGATCGCGCCGATCTCCCCGTGCAGCGGCAGCGGCGACGTCTCGAGGATCGCGGGCCCGTGCAGGAAGTCGAGGATCGCGCGGATGATCAGCGCCGAGCTGTAGTAGCGGAACATCAGCAGGTGAAAGAGCAGGTGGTGCATCATGCGCAGCGCCATGCCGCGCCCGCCCGGATCCATGTGCAGCGCCGCGGCGATCAGCATGTTCCGCGTTTCGTAATAGAGCTGCCACCCGCCCAGGCGGAGATAGAAGGGCTCATGCCACACGGCGATGCCGGGCATGATGACGGTGTGGATGCCCGCGAAGCTATGGCGCAGCCCCAGTTCCACATCGTCCCCGCGAAGGAAGCAGGGCAGCGGCATCCCCTCACGCCGGATCAGCGAAAGCGGCAGCCCCAGGCACCACCAGCCGCCGTAATGCACGGGGTCCGGGCCGATCATCGAGATCAGGTTCTCCGGGTCCGCCGCATCCAGCAGGTGATGCTGCGGGAAGAAGGACCAGTTCTCCGGCCGGATGATCGCCCCGGCCTCATAGACCCGCGTGGGCTGCACCATATCGAGCATCTGCCCACCGACGGGGAACTCACCCCGCGCCAGGGTGAAGAAGGAGGCCAGCCGCAACAGGCTGTCCGGCTCGATGCGGATGTCGTCGTCCAGCATCACCGCATGCGTGCAGGCAGGGTCGTCCAGCGCCTCCAGCAGCCCGCGCCCGAAGCCGCCCGCGCCCCCGAAATTCGCCTGTTCTGTGATGCGGATCCGGCCGGGATGCCGCGCGAGGAGCGGCGCGATGGCCGGATGCGCGGCCAGGCCCGGCCGCCCCTGGTTCACCACATGGACGCGTGCCAGGGACGAGATCACCGCGTCATCGCCGCTGATTGCCTCCAGCACGGCAGCGATGTCGGTCTCGCGGTTGAAGGTGCAGAACAGGGCGGCCAGCCCCGCGGGCCGAGCCGCGCTCCGCGTCACCCAGGCTCCGCCCCGGAACTCCACCGCATCCCGCGCCAGGATCTGGAAGGCGAGCAAGCCGTGCTGCCGGAAGTTCACGCGCTCGGCCGGGATCGGCACCAGCACGGGCCCATCCCCGTCCAGCGGCTGCTCCACCACCACCTGCCGCGTATGAGCGGTGCGGCGGGTCACGCGGAGGGTGCAGGCCCCTCGCAGGTCCAGGCGCAGGAACAGCTCGCCGAGTTCCGTGTGCAGGCGCCAGCTCTGCTCCTGGAAGACGCCGAAATAGGTGTCGAAGCCCAGCAGGCCACCGGGCGGCACATGCACCGAGCCACCCGCCGGCGGCTCCGCCGCCACATCCTCCCGCAGGGTCCAGTAGAGCGCCCGCAGCCCGACCGGCCGGTCCAGCAGGATGCGCTGAAGGACGAGTTCGGTCGGGGCGGCGGGCGCCAGCCCCACCTCCCGGGCCCGGGGCAGGGCAGGATCGGAGCGGGCACCCGGCGGAAGATCATGCGGCAAGGCAAGTCCAATCGAGCAGGCGGCCGGGCACACTGGCCACGAGAACCTGACATTAGAATGGCGCGACCGCCGTGCCCCTTGACTTTCGTATTAGCGGAGGAACAAACCGCCTCACCAACCACCCCGTCCTTTGCTAGCCTGGCCCTGATGCGCCCGACCCGCAGCCTTCTCGCGCGCCTTCTCGCTGTCCTGCTGCTGATGCAGTGGGCCGGTGCGGCGCTGCCCCATGCGCGTGCCATGGCGGCGATGGGCAGCGCCATGGCGGTGGAGCTCTGCAGCCCCTCGGGCATGCGGACCATCCTGGTGGATCAGAATGGCCAGCCCGTGGAGAAGGCGCAGGATCCCTCCTGCTGCGATCTCTGCCAGGGCCCGGCCGCCATCGAGGCCGATGCGCCCGGCGCGCCCGCCATCCGCATCGCCCATGCCGCGCCGGCCCATCCGGCCGGCCGCGCGGGGCTGCCGCCCTTCCCGCCCCGCGCGCCTCCGCAACAGCCCAGGGCCCCACCCGCCGCCTGACAGCCATCCACGGCCAGCCCGATCGCCGGGCCGGTCCATCCATGCCTGTCAGGAGCCCGAGATGCCTTCCCCGCTTCGCGCCGCGCTGCTCGCGGCCAGTTGCCTTTCCCTGCCCGCCCTCGCCCAGGAATCCGCCGTGCCCGTCGCGGTGCCTGAGGTGGCGGTGACCGGCAGCACCCCGTCCCTCACCGCCCCCGATGCCGCCGAGGCCGCGGCCCGGCTGCGCGCGGTGCCCGGCAATGTCACCGTGGTGCCGGCGGCGGAGATCCGCGCCCGCGCGGGCGTCACCACGCTGCGGGACGTGCTGGAATACGCGCCCGGCGTCTTCGCCCAGCCGAAATGGGGGGAGGATTCGCGCCTCTCCATCCGCGGCTCCGGCCTCGCGCGGAACAACCACCTGCGCGGCGTGCTGCTGACGCAGGACGGGATCCCGCTGAACCAGGCGGATGGCTCCGGCGATTTCCAGGAGCTGGACCCCCTCACCTTCGGGCATGTGGAGGTGCTGCGCGGCGCCAATGCCTTCGGCCTGGGCGGGGCAACGCTGGGCGGGGTGCTGAACTTCGTCACCCCCACCGGGCGCAGCGATCCAGGCGCGGTGCTGCGCGGGGAGGCCGGGAGCTATGGCTACCGGCGCGCGCAGGCGGCCTATGGCGCGGCCTCCGGTGCCTGGGATGGCTGGGCGAGCCTCTCCACCCTCGGCCAGGACGGGTTCCGCCGGCACGGCCAGGGTGATTCCCGCCGTTTCAACGGCAATCTCGGCTGGCGCATCACCGACGATGTCGAGACACGCTTCTACTACGGCTACAACCACATCGAGCAGCGCATCCCCGGCACGCTGACGCGCGGCCAGGCGCTTTCCGATCCCCGGCGCGCGGCGCCGGGCAATCTCCTCCTCGACTACCAGCGCAACATTGAGAGCAACCGCCTGGGCAACCGCACCACCTGGCGCATCGCGCCCGGCGCGGTGCTGGAGGCGGGCCTCTCCTATGCCCATCGGGAACTGGACCACCCGATCTTCCAGTACATCGACCAGCGCACGGATGACGTGAACGGCTTCGCGCGGCTGACCCTGGATGGCCGGATCGGCGGCCTGCGGAACCGGCTGCTGATGGCGGGCACGCTCGGCTTCGGCACCTATGATAACCGGCGCTACGTGAACAATGGTGGCCATCCCGGGCGCCTGACCTATTCCAGCAGCGACCGCGCGCGCACCAACACCGCCACCCTGCAGGACACGCTCTACATCCTGCCCAATCTCGGCATCGTCGCGGGGCTGCAACTTGGCGAGGCCTATCGCGCCAGCCGGGACCGATTCCTCTCGGATGGGGACGGGTCCGGCTCCACCACCTATCGCTACGCCAATCCGCAGATCGGGCTGCTCTGGGACATCGCGCCCGATATCCAGAGCTTCGCGAACCTGACCTGGGCCACGGAACCACCCACCATCAGCGACCTGACGCCGCTCGCCGCGCGCGGCTTCTCCTCGTTGAAGGCGCAGCGGGCGCGCACGCTGGAGATCGGCACGCGCGGCCGGCGGGATGCGCTGGAATGGGAGCTCGCGGCCTATCGCGCCGTGATCCGCGACGAGATCCAGCTTCTCGATCCCACCGGCACAGGGGCGAGCCAGGCGCTGAACCTGGACCGCAGCATCCACCAGGGCATCGAGGCCGCGCTCTCCTGGACCGTGCTGCGCGGGCTCCTCTCGGCGGGTCGCGCGGACAGCCTTACCCTGCGGCAGGCCTATAGCTTCAACGACTTCCGCTTCGACGGCGCCCCGCGCTACGGCGACAACCAGCTTCCCGGCGCGCCGCGCCACCTCTACCGCGCGGAGCTGCGCTACCGGCATCCCTCCGGCCTCTCGGTGGCACCGAACATCGAATGGGTGCCGCAGGGCTTCTACGCGGACAATGCGAACACGCTGAAGACGAATGCCTATGCGCTGATCGGGCTTCGCGCGGGGTGGGATTTCGAGAACGGTCTCTCGGTGTTCGCCGAGGGGCGCAACCTGACGGACCGGCGGTACATCTCCAGCGCCTCGGTCGCGCCTTCCGCCAATGCCAGCTCGGCCCTCTTCGAGCCGGGCTTCGGGCGCAGCGTCTATGCGGGGCTGCAGTTCCGGTTCTGAGGGATGCGGCTGCGGGGCGGGATCAGCCGCCGCGCAGCCGGTGGATCTCCGCGATCAGCGCGGTGGTGGAAGGATCATGCGGCCCGGGCCTCGCGCCCGGGGCGAGTTCCGGCAGCAGCGCGCCGGCCAGCTGCTTGCCCAGCTCCACGCCCCACTGGTCGAAGGCGTTCACGTTCCACAGAGCGCCGAGGCAGAAGACCTTGTGCTCGTACAGCGCGACGAGCTGGCCGAGCGTGCCCGCATCCAGCCGCGGCAGCAGCAGCGTGGTGCTGGGCCGGTCGCCGGGGAAGAGGCGGTGCGGCAGCAGCGCCTCGATCGCCTCGGGCGACATGCCCTTGGCCTCCATCTCCGCCCGCACCTCGCTGGCGTCGCGCCCGCGCAGCAGCGCCTCGGCCTGGGCAAGCCCGTTGGCGAGGAGCTGGCGGTGGTTCTCCTCGAAGCCGTGGTCGGGGTTGGCGATCAGCACGATATCGGCCGGCACGGGGGTGGTGCCCTGGTGCAGCAGCTGCATGAAGGAGTGCTGGGAATTCGTGCCGGGCTCCCCGAACACCACTGGGCCGGTCGGGCGCGCCACGGGCAGCCCGCCCAGCGTCACCCGCTTGCCCAGGGATTCCATCTCCACCTGCTGGAGATGCGCGGGGAAGCGGGCCAGGCGCTCGTCATAGGGCAGCACGGCGCGGCTGGGATAGCCGAGCCCGTCCACATGCCACAGCTCCGCCAGCGCCATCAGCAGGGGCAGGTTCTCCGCCTCGGGCGCCGAGAGGAAATGCTCGTCCATCCTGCGCGCGCCGGCGAGCAGCGCCGCGAAGACATCCCATCCGCAGGCCAGCGCCACGGAGAGGCCGATGGCGGACCACATGGAGAAGCGGCCGCCCACCCAGTCCCGGAAGCCGAAGACCTGCTCCTCCGGCACGCCGAATTCGCGGGTCGCCTTCAGGTTGGTGGAAAGGGCGACGAGATGGGCATCGGATGCCTCCCCCAGCGCGCCCCGCAGCCAATCGCGCACGAGATGGGCATTCGCCATGGTCTCGGCGGTGGTGAAGGTCTTGCTGGCCACCAGCACCAGGGTGCGGGCCGGGTCCAGCCCGTGGCGCATCGCCTCCCAGGCATGGCCATCGACGTTGGAGAGGTAATGCGCGCGCATCGGCATGCCGTGCCGCCACAGGGCGCGCGCCGCCATCTGCGGGCCGAGGTCGGAGCCGCCGATGCCGATATTCACCACATCGGTGAAGCGGCCCTCGGAATGGATGCGCCCGCAGAAGGCGCGCATGGCCTCCAGCGTGCCATGCACCTCGGCCGAGGCGTCCTCCCCCCCTGCGCGGAAGGCGCCGCGCGGGCCGCGGAGCGCCATGTGGAGCACCGCTCGCCCCTCGGTGGTGTTGATCGCCTCGCCCCGCGCCATGGCATCGCGCGCCGCCAGCACGCCCCGCGCGCGGGCCAGTTCCAGCAGGGCCTCCAGCACCGTGTCGGAAACGGAGGTCTTGGAGAGGTCCGCCAGGATGTCCCCGGCGCGGCGGGTGAAGCGGGCGGCGCGCGACGGGTCGGCCATCAGCGGGCGGATGGAGGCGGCGCCGGCTTCCCGCGCCAGCCCGATCACCCGGTCCCAGGCCGCCTCCGCCGAATGCGCCATGCCGAACCCCTTCCAGAATCGCCGGGAGGTTAAGGGCGCGGCGCGGGGGGCGGAAGCGGGGGCGCCGATCACCTCTGCGCCGATCATTCCTGCGCCCGGCCTGCGCCCGGAGCGTCGCGGCCCGGCGTAATGGCTCCCCAGGGCGGCACGATCCTCGCTAAACAGCCTCGCCATGATACCCGGCGCCGCCCTCATCCTCTCATGCCAGCTTTTCGGGGAGGCCCTGGTCCATGCCACCGGCTGGCCCCTGCCCGGCCCCGTGCTGGGCATGATCGCCCTGCTCCTGCTGCTGCTCGGGAACGATCTGCTGGCGCGGCCGCTGGATACGGGCTTCGTGACCGGCCCGGCGGATGCGCTGCTGGCGAACCTGGCCTTTCTCTTCGTCCCGGCCGGGGTGGGGGTGGTGAACCGGCTGGACGTGCTGGCGGCCCATTGGTTCGGCCTGGCCATGGCCCTCATCGCCTCCACCCTCATCGGGCTGGTGGTCACGGTGCTGGTCTTCGTGGGCGTCTCCCGCCTCACCACCCGGGGACAGGCGGCATGACAGACGCGGATTTCAGCCTCTGGGTCTATCTCTCCCGCACGCCGCTGCTCTGGCTGACGGTGACGCTGCTCGCCTATCTGGCGGCGGACCGCATCTCGGCCGCGCTCGGCCGGCACCCGCTGGCCAATCCCATGCTCATCGCCGTGGTGATCGCGGCCGGGGTGCTCTTCGCCACCGGCACGCCCTACCGCACCTATTTCGAGGGGGCGCAGTTCGTCCACTTCCTGATCGGCCCGGCCACCGTGGCCCTGGCCGTGCCCCTCTACCGCAACCGGCGCACGGTGCTGCGGGCCATCCTGCCCATGGGGGCGGCGCTGCTGGCCGGGTCGCTGGCGGCCATGGGATCGGCCCTGCTGATCGCCGACGCGCTGGGCGTGCCGGGGCCGGTGCTGGCCTCCCTGGCGCCGAAATCCGTCACGGCCGGCATCGCCATGGGCATCGCCGAGGGGCTGGGGGGCGACCCTGCCCTGGCCGCCGTGCTGGTCATCCTCACCGGGGCGATCGGGGCCGTGACCGTGACGCCGCTGATGAACGGGATGGGCATGAGGGACATGCGGGCCCGCGGCTTCGCGGCGGGGCTGGCGGCCCATGGGCTGGGCACGGCCCGCGCCTTCCATGTGGACCCCGTGGCCGGCACCTTCGCCGGCATCGCCATGGCGTTGAACGCGCTGCTGAGCGCCATCCTGGCGCCGGTTGTGCTGCGGGCATTGCTGTGAGGCGGAACCCGAATTTGTGACCTGGGCGCAGCGGCGCTAAACCCCCGCCCCATGTCCCGCCGCCCGGCCGTTGCCGATCCCGAGCCCGTCCTGATCACCACCACCGAGGAGCTGGTCCCGCTCTGCGAGCGGTTGCGCCAGGAACCCTTCGTGACCGTGGACACCGAGTTCATGCGGGAGCGGACCTACTGGCCCGAGCTCTGCGTGGTCCAGCTCGGCGGCAGCCAGGACACGGCGGTGGTGGATGCGCTGGCCCCGGGGCTGGACCTCTCGCCGCTCGGCGCCCTGCTGGCGGACGAGCATGTGGTGAAGGTGTTCCATGCCTGCCGGCAGGACGTGGAAATCTTCCTGCTGCGCTTCGGCCAGACCCCGCAGCCGCTTTTCGATACCCAGATCGCGGCCATGGTGGCCGGATTCGGCGACCAGGCGAGCTATGACAGCCTGGCCCGCGCCCTGGCCAATGCGCAGATCGACAAGGCCCATCGCTTCAGCGACTGGTCGGCCCGCCCCCTTTCCGCCGCCCAGATCGCCTATGCGGCGGCGGATGTGACCCATCTGCGCCGCATCTACCAGGCACTGCAGAGCCGGCTGGAGCGCGAGGGCCGGATGGAGTGGGTGGCGGAGGAAATGGGCGCGCTGACCGACCCCGCCGCCTACCGCACCGACCCCGAGACAGTCTGGGAGAAGCTGCGGCCCCGCACGAACAACCGCCGCTTCCTGGGCACGCTGCGCGCGATCGCCGCCTGGCGCGAGAGGGAGGCGCAGCGGGTGAACATTCCGCGCCAGCGCCTGCTGCGCGACGAATCCCTGCTGGAGGTGGCGGCCACCGCCCCCACCGATGCCGGTTCGCTGGCCCGGGCGCGTGGCGTGACGGAGGGCTTTGCCCGCGGCAAGTCCGGCGCCTCCCTCCTGGCCGCCATCGAGGCCGTGAAGGCGCTGCCCGAGGCCGAGCTGCCCGAGGCCCCGCGCGAGCGGGCGGGCCCCTCCCCCTCCCCGGCGCTGGTCGCGTTGCTGAAGGTGCTGCTGGCCGCCAAGGCGGAGGAGCACCAGGTGGCGCCGCGGCTGCTGGCCAGCTCCGAGGAGATCGACCGGCTGGCCTCCGATGCCCCCGCCGACCTGCCGGCCCTGCAGGGCTGGCGGCGGAAGGTGTTCGGGGCCGATGCCCTGGCCCTGCGCGACGGCGACCTGGCCCTGGGGGTGGAGGGGCGCCGCGTGCGCCTCATTCGCCCGCGCCTGGAAGCCCGCGCGGAAGCCGGCTGAAACAGGGGTTGCAACCCGGGCCCTCCCCGTGGATTGAAGCCTCGGGCCGAAGCCTGCGCTTGCACGCTGCCTCCCCCTGCTTTAGCGCCCCATCTCCGCTCCTTACCTGGATCCTGAACGAAACATGTCGCGGACCCTGCCCGACCTGACCGCCGACCCGGCCCGTGACCACAAGCGCGCGGTGCTGGATGCGGGGGCGGTCCGTGATGCCTATCGCCGCTGGGCCGGCGTGTATGACGCGGTGTTCGGCGGCGTCTCCTCCTTCGGCCGCAAGCGTGCGGTGGCGGCGGTGAACCGCCTGCCCGGCACCCGCGTGCTGGAGGTGGGGGTGGGCACCGGCCTGGCGCTGCCGCGCTACCGCCGCGACAAGCGCGTGGTCGGCATCGACCTCTCCCGCGAGATGCTGGAGAAGGCCCAGGAGCGCGTGGCGGCGGAAGGCCTGACCCATGTGGAAGGCCTGATCGAGATGGATGCGGAGCACATGGCCTTCGCCGATGGCTCCTTCGACATGGCAGTGGCCATGTTCACGGCCAGCGTGGTGCCCGATGCGCGCCGCCTCTTCGCCGAGATGTCGCGCGTGGTGCGGCCGGGCGGGCAGCTGCTCTTCGTGAACCACTTCGCCGCCCAGGACGGGCCGCGCTGGTGGGTGGAGCGGACCATGGCCCCCCTCTCGCGCGTGCTGGGCTGGCACCCGGATTTCGCGCTGTCGGACCTGCTGGACGCCGATGCCGAGGTGGAATCCCTCGAGTCCTGCCCGCCGGCGGGCCTGTTCACCCTGGTGCAGGTGCGGAATTCCCAGGCGATCCAGGCATTGGCGGCCTGATCGCAGGAGCCGCGAATGGCGCTCCGCATGTGGTCGTGGATGATCTCTGACGGTCTTGTGAGCCCGGCATCCCGCTACGCGCCCGGTCATCCGCGCCGCTGCGCTTGCGCGCCGGCAGGGCAGGCTGATTTGCAAGGGGTGCTGACCTTTTTCCGCGGCCGGACCGCATCATGATGGACGATGCCGAGAACAGGCCCGGCCGGCCGGTCGATCCCGTGCAGGAACTGAGGGACCCGCGGGCCCGCCCCAAGGTGGAGGGCGGCAAGGCAAGCGGCGTGTCCGACACGCATTCGGACGTCTTCTTCGCCGCGGTCGAGATGACGCGGATGCCGATGATCGTGACGGACCCGCACCAGCCGGACAACCCGATCGTCTTCGCGAACCAGGCTTTCCTCAACATGACCGGCTATGAGCCGGAGGAGATCATCGGCCGGAACTGCCGCTTCCTGCAGGGCCCGGAAACGGACCGGGCCACGGTCGCGGAGCTGCGCCACGCGGTGGAGACCCGGCGCGAGATCGCGACCGAGATCCTGAACTACCGCAAGAACGGATCCAGCTTCTGGAACGCGCTGTTCATCTCCCCGATGCTGAACCATGAGGGGGAAGTGATCTACTTCTTCGCCTCCCAGCTCGATGTCAGCCGGAGGCGGGATGCCGAGGAGTCGCTCCGCCAGGCGCAGAAGATGGAGGCCCTGGGCCAGCTCACCGGCGGCATCGCGCATGACTTCAACAACCTTCTGCAGGTGATGCGCGGCTACCTGGAGATGATCGACAACGGCCTCTCCCGCCCCGAGCCGGACCGGGCCAGGCTGCAACGCAGCCTGGGGGCCGCCCGCGCCGCCGCGGAACGCGCGGCGACGCTCACGCAGCAGCTTCTTGCCTTCTCCCGCAAGCAGAGGCTGGAGGGGCGGACCGTCAGCCTGAACACGCTCGCCGAGGGCATGCGCGACATGGCGGCCCGCAGCCTGGGCGAGGCGGTCGCCCTGCGCCTGGACCTGGACCCCCATCTCGGCAATTGCCGGCTGGACCCGACCCATGCCGAGGTGGCGCTGCTCAACATCCTGATCAATGCGCGGGATGCGCTGGCCGGCCGCCAGGACGGGGAGGTGCGGATCGCCACCCGCGGCGTGCAGGTGCCGCCGGACGCCCCCGGCTTCTCCACCCGGCTGGAGCCGGGCCCCTATGTCCGGATCAGCGTGACGGACAATGGCAGCGGCATGCCGCCGGAGATCCTGAAGCGGGTGATGGAGCCCTTCTTCACCACCAAGGACGAGGGGCGTGGCACCGGGCTCGGCCTCTCCATGGTCTATGGCTTCGCGCGCCAGTCCGGAGGTGCCGTGCGAATCGAGAGCACGCCGGGCGAGGGCACCACGCTGCACCTCTATTTCCCAAGGGCCGACGAGGATGTGGCGCCCCGCCCGGCGGTGCCCCGGATCGTGGAGCGCCCGGGGACGGAAACCATCCTGGTGGTCGATGACCGCGCCGAGGTGGCCGAGCTTGCCAGGGCCATCCTGGAGGATTTCGGCTATGTCGTGCACCTCGCCCATGACGGGCAGCAGGCGATGGAGATCATCAAGGGGAACCGCCCGCTGGACATGCTCTTCACCGATCTCATCATGCCGGGCGGCATGAACGGCGTGATGCTGGCGCGGGAGGCCCGCCGCCACCGCCCGCGGATCAAGGTGCTGCTCACGACGGGCTATGCCGATGATTCGATCAACCCGGACGAGGTCGGCGGCACGGAGTTCGACCTGATCGCCAAGCCCTATGGCCGGGCGGAGCTGGCCCGCCGCGTGCGGATCGTGCTGGACGGGCCGACCGGGGTGGGCTGAGGCTCCCACCCCGGCCGGGGGCCCCGCGCTACTGCACCTTGATGTCGCGCGAGCGGATCACATCCCGCCACTTGGCGTTCTCCGCCGCGTTGTAGGCCGCCCATTCCTCCGGCCGCTGCGTCTCCGGCGTCACCGCCAGGGCGGCGAGGCGCTCCCGCGTGTCGGGGGCGGTCATGGCGGCGCGGGCGAGCTCGTTGATGCGCTGGATGATCGGCTCGGGCGTGCCGGCCGGGGCGAGGATGGCGATGTGCTCCACCGCCTCGTATTCGGGGTAGCCCTGCTCGCGGAAGGTGGGGATCTCGGGCGCCACGGAGCTCCGCCCGCGCGAGGAGATGGCCAGCGGGCGCAGTTCGCCGGACTGGATCAGCGGCAGCAGGCCGGAGGCGGCCTGGATCACCATGGAAACCTCCCCCTGCATGGTGCCCTGCACCGCCTGGGCGCCGGAACGGTAGCCCACGTCGTTGAGGCGGATGCCGGCGGCCTGGAGGAACAGCTCCGTGGCCAGGTGGGTGGAGCTGCCGGTGCCGGAATTGGCATAGGTCAGGCCGCTGTCCGGCCGCTTCGCCCGCTCCACGAATTCCGCCAGGCTCCGCACGGGGGAGTTCTTCGGCACGACCATGATCATGGGCTGGGCCGCGATCAGCCCCACGCCGGTGAAGGCGCGGTCATTGTCGTAGGGCAGCTGATAGAGATGCGGCGCCATCGCATAGGTGCTGATGGTGCCGACGAGCAGCGTGTAGCCATCCGGCCGCGCGCGGGCGACGGAGGCGAAGCCGATGGTGCCGTTCGCGCCGGCCCGGTTGTCCACCACGAAGGAGCGGCCCGTATCCTGCGAAAGGCGCGCGGCGAGGATGCGCGCCACCGCATCGGTGGAACCGCCCGCGGCCCAGGGAACGACGAGGCTCACCGGGCGATCCGGATAGGAGGCGGCCGATTGCGCGGCAGCCGGGCGCGCGGCGGTGGCTGCGGGCAGCGAGAGGCCGAGCGCGGCCAGGCCGAGATTGCGGCGTGTGATCATCTTGGCGTTCCCCAGGGCCCGCTGGGGCGGGCCGTTACGCCCCTGCATCTCACGGCGCGGCCGGGATCGGCAAGCCGTGGCCGGGGCGCCACGGCCGCCCCGCGCGCCTCAGCATGGGCGAGGCAGCGACGCAGGCACGGCTTGGGCCGGGCCGGCTTATGCCCCAGGCTCCGATGCACCCGGCATGATGCCGGACGGAGGGGAGGACGAACGGATGCGCGTGATGGTGCTGGTGAAGGCCACGGCCGACAGCGAGGCGGGCACCATGCCCTCCACCGAGCTGCTCGGCGCGATGGGCCGCTACAACGAGGAGCTGATGAAGGCCGGCATCCTGCTGTCCGGCGAGGGTCTGCATCCCTCCTCCCAGGGGAAGCGCGTGGCCTTCGACGGGCCGGGCCGCGAGGTCATCGATGGCCCTTTCGCCGCGACGGGCGAGCTGGTCGCCGGCTTCTGGATCTGGCGGGTGAAGGACATGGAGGAAGCGGTGGCCTGGGCGAAGCGCTGCCCCAATCCCATGCCTGGCCCAAGCGAGATCGAGATCCGCCCCATCTTCGAGATGGAGGATTTCGGCGCGGCCATGACGCCTGAGCTGGCCGAGCAGGAGGACCGGCTGCGGGACCGCATCTCCGGCGGGTGAAGCCCCTGTCCGCCGCTGCCGGTGCCCTGGGAGGGGTTTTCTCCCCTCCCCCGGAGCCCGCCGGCAGCTTCGGATGGGATTACCCTTCAGCCCGGCGCGTGCGGATCCAGCGCCGCATCCGGCAAGGGCATGACATGCCCCGACCAGGTCCAGACGAGGGCGCATTCCACCCGCCGCCCAGGCCAGGCCGCCCGCAGCACGGCGCGGTAGGCCGCCATCTGGCGCAGATAGGCGGGCGGCACCTTCGACACGTCCGAGGGCGGCGGGCGGTTGGTCTTGTAGTCCAGCACCAGGATGCGATCGGGCGTGATGAGCAGCCGGTCCACCTGGCCCGCGATGGAGATGCCCTTTACCACCCCGGCCAGTGGCGCCTCCGCGAGGCTATCCGGGCCGAAGGCGCCGGCCAGCGCCGGGTGGCGCAGCACGGCGAGGGTCTCGGCCAGGGTCGCCTCCTGCTCGGAGGGATCGAGGCCGTGGCCGGGGCGCGCGAGGTGAAGGCGGGCGAGGCCTTCCCAGCGCGCTTCCTCATGCTCCGGCAGGTATTGCAGCAGGCCATGGATCAGCAGCCCGCGCCGGAAGCGGCGGCCGCCGGGGTCGCCGGCGCCATGCGGGGCGGCGGCGGGCTGCTCGGCCTCGCCTTCGAGGCGTGAGGGGGCTATCGGGTCCTCGCTTGCCTCGGGGGGGGCGGCGATGGTGGCCCAGTGCGGGAGGATGGCGGCCTCGGCGCGCAGCACCTCAGGATCCGCCTTCGGCGCGGCAAGCTGGGGGGATGTGATCTCCCAGGCCTCGTCACCGAAGCCGCAGCCCTCTGGCAGGCCGAGCCGCGTGGGATCGAAGGGCACGCGGGCGAAGCCCTCCAGCCCCTGCCCGATCCCGCGCTCGAAGCCTGCCTTCACCAGCGCGTGCCAGCTGGGATGAGAGGGGGCGCGGCGCGGGGCAAGGCCGCAGACGAGCAGCCGGTCCTCCGCGCGGGTCAGGGCCACGTAGAGGAGGCGGTTCTCCTCCTCCGCATCCGCGCTCGCGCGCGCCTGTTGCGCGCGGGTCCAGGGCAGGGCCTGGAACTCCTTCCGCGGCGCCCAGAGCGGAATGTCGGGCGCATTGGCGCCGCGCCGCGCGGCACCGCTCCAGAGCAGCGCGTCCCGCATGCCGCCGCGGCCGATATCGGGGATGATGACCACCGGGGCCTGCAGGCCCTTCGAGCCATGCGCGGTCATGATGCGAACGGCGTCGGCAGCATTCTCCATCTCGCGCTTCACCTCGGCCCCGCCGCGGCGGAGCCACTGGACGAAGGCCTGGAGGGAGGGCGCGTGCCGGTTCTCATGGCGCAGCGCGGCGGAGAGGAACTCGTCCAGCGCCTCCGCCGCCTCCGCACCCAGTCGCGCGAGCAGCTTCGCGCGGCCGCCATGCTCGCCCAGCACCTCGGAGAGCAGGGCGTGCGGCGTGACGAGGTCGGCGCGGTCGGCCAGGCCGGCGATCCAGGAGGCGGCCTCGCCGATGCGCGTCCTCTCGTCCCGTTGCTTGACCAGCACATGCCAGAGCGGGCCCTCACGGCCCTGCGCGAGGGCGAAGAGATCCTCCTCCGACATCCCGATGAGCGGCGATTTCAGCAGCGCGGCCAGCGCCAGGTCATCCTCGGGCAGCAGCAGCACGTCGCAGAGGGCGAGCATGTCGCGCACGGCGATCTGCTCCACCAGCATCATGCGGTCCACGCCGCCCACGGGAATGCCGCGCTGCTTGAGCTGGCGCACCAGCAGCTCGATCAGCCGCGTGCGGCGGCGGACGAGCACCATGACATCGCCGGGGCGCACCGGGCGGTCGCCGCGCGCGGGCAGCGTCTCGTTCCGGATCATGCCATCGATGCGGGCGGCGATGGCCTCGGCCAGCAGCGCCTCGGAATCCTGCGCCGCCACGGGTTCGCGCGGCACCACCCAGGGCTCGGCCGCATCCGCGCCGGCCTGTTCCAGCAGCGGCCAGATCTCCACCTTGCCTGCATGACCGGCACGGTCGGCGGAATGTTCCAGCACCACGCCATCGCGCACCACGCCACGGCGCGCGTCGCCATCCGCGAAGACCTGGTCCACCAGCGAGAGAACGGGCGCGCAGGAGCGGAAGGAGACGTTCAGCGGCACGCGCTCGAACACCGCGCCGCCGCGCGTCACCTGGTTGTCGAAGCGCGTTTCCCATTCGGCGAAGCCGCGCGCATCCGCGCCCTGGAAGCCGAAGATGCTCTGCTTCTCGTCACCCACGACGAAGAGCGTGCGCTGCCCCGCCTCCTGCGTGCCGTTGCCGGAGAAGAACTCCTCGGCCAGCGCCTGGGCGATGCCCCATTGCGCGGGATTCGTGTCCTGCGCCTCGTCGAGCAGGAGGTGATCCAACCCGCCATCGAGCTTGAACAGAACCCAGGCGGAACCGGGGTCGCGCAGCAGCTCCTGCGCGCGGTGGATCAGGTCATCGAAATCCAGGGCGCCGCGGCGCTGCTTGCGGGCCCGATAGTCATCCAGCACCGGGCGCGCGGCGGAGAGCAGCGAGCCCGTGGCGCTGAGCAGGCGGTGCGAGGCCCAGCGGGAGAGGATGTCTTCCACCCGCGCGATCTCCCGCGCGAAGGCATCCTCCTTCACCAGCGCGGCGCGCGGCTTGCCCTCTCCGGTGAAGAGCAGCGTGTGCCAGGAGAGCCAGCGCGTGGCGCGCGCCTCCTCCGGTTCGGAGAGGATGTTGAGCAGCGCCAGCGCGGCCTCGCGCGGGGTCTTGTTCTTGTGCTGCGCCAGGGTGGCCAGCGCCTCGCGGAAGGCATCCGGCGGGCAGACGATGCCGGAGGGAAGCGTGTCCTCCGTCTCGCCATCCGGGATCTCCAGGCATTCGCGCAGGGCGAGGACATGGCCATCGGCCCGCTCGAAAAGCGGGCGCAGGCGCTCGCGCTTGCCCACGAGCTCGCGCAGCGCCTTGGCCAGGCTGTCGGCGGAGACGAGGCGGGCGAGGCCGGCCAGCGCTTCCTCCGGAATCGCGCGGCCGGCCAGCGCGGCCTCGCGCGCCTCGGCCAGCAGGGTGGCGCTGTCCGCCTCCTCCAGCAGGGTGAAGGCGGGCGGCAGGCGGGCTTCCAGCGGGAAGCTGCGCAGCAGGGACTGGCAGAAGGCGTGGATGGTCGCGATCCGCATCCCGCCCGGCTGCTCCAGCACGCGGCAGAAGAGGCGGCGCGCGGTCTCCAGCTCCGCCCGCGTGGGCGGCATGCCCGTCAGTTCCTCCAGCGCCACGCGCAGCTGCGGCTCGGGCAGCACGGACCACTGGCCCAGGCGCAGGGCAAGGCGCGTGGCCATTTCCGCCGCCGCCGCCTTGGTGAAGGTGAGGCAGAGGATGCGGCCGGGCTGGGTGTCCTCGCGCAGCAGCAGGCGCAGCACGCGGTCGGTGAGCACCTTTGTCTTGCCCGAGCCGGCCGAGGCGCCCACCCAGGCGGAGATGCGCGGGTCGGAGGCCGCCTGCTGCGCGTATCGGGCGCGGGTGCGCGCGGAAAGGGCTTCGTTCACGCGCCGTCACCCCCGCCGGCGCCGCCCCATTCGGCCAGGCGCGAGAGATGGTCGTACTCATCGCCCTTCGGCGCGCGCGCCGGATGCGGGCGGGCCAGGAAGGGACGGTCACCAAGCAGGAATTCCTGCACCAGCCCGTTCAGCGCCTCGAAGGCCTGTTCGCTGACATCCGGCAGGGTGGAATCCTTGGGGCGGAAGGGCACGGCATTGCCCGCCTCATAGCCGCCGGAGACATGCCAGTGCTCCAGCCCCGAAACCTCGGCCGCCGGGATGTCCTTGAAGCCCCCGCGCGCGGCCATGGCGGCTTCCAGCGGCATCTGCGGCGCGCGGCCATCGGCCATCTCGGCATTGCTGGGCGGCGCGCCGGTCTTGAGGTCGATGAGGACGAGGCGGCCATCCTTCATCACATCCACCCGGTCCGCGCGGCCTTCCAGCCGCACGCCGCAGGGCAGCTCGATCATGCCGCTGATCTCGGCATGGCGCCGCGCCACGTGCACGCGCTGCCGCTCCTGCTCCAGCACGAATTCGGCGATACGCACGAGGCGCGGGCGCCAATAGGCCACCAGCCCCGGGCGCGGCGCGAACTCGGCCAGCGCCTCCTCCGTCGCCGCCGCGAAATGCTCCACGGCGTCGATGCAATGCGGATCGCCATCGCAGAGAGTCAGCCAGCGCGAGACCATGTGGTGGACGATGTTGCCGTATTCCGCCGCATCCGCCTCGGCGTCCAGCTCGTCCAGCGGGCGCAGCTTCAGGATGCGCTTGGCATACCAGGCATAGGGATCGGATTTCAGCAGCCACACATCGGTCACGCTGATCCGGCGCGGGCGCAGCGCGGCGGGTGGTGAAGGCGCGGGGCGCGCGCAGGGCTGGGGACGCTCGGGCATGTCGAGCAGCCCCGCCCAGCCCGTGGCGGGTGATGTTTCCAGCCCGCCGAGATCCTGCCCCTTGAGGAAGGTATCGATGCGCGTCAGCCAGCGCGCGGCCACCGTCGGCGAACCGCCGCGCTTGCGCGCGCGCGACAGCGTGGCGCGCGGTGCCGAAAGCGCGGAAAGGAGGAAATCCGCGCAGACCCGGCCGATGCGCGCCTCGGGCGCGGGCAGGCCGAATTGCGTGCGCATCGGGCGGCTCATCCAGGCGCCGGGATCGGTGGCCAGCGGCCAGACGCTTTCCTCCAGCGCGCCGAGCACAACGCGGTCGAAGCTCTGCAGCCGCGCTTCCAGCAGGCCGAGGATCTGCACGCGCGGATGCGATGCGCCCTTGCGCCCGCGCATGGTCCGCACGCCCGGCGCCAGCGGGCCTTCCAGCAGCGCGTCGAACAGGCTGGGCCAGGCGGCGGCTTCGAGCGGCGGCAGGGCGCGCATGGCCGGCTCCAGCCCCGCGAGATGCACGGCCAGCGGCTCGCCTTCCTCCCCGCGATAGAGGCGCAGCCCGCCCGGATCCTCGTCGGTGGAAGCCAGCGCCTCGGCGGCGGAGAGGTGGTCGGCCAGCAGGTCGGCGGGCGGGCGCACCTCCCGCTCCAGCGCGCGGAAGTTGCCCAGCGCGGCTTCCAGCGCATCCAGCATCGCCCGCACGCGCTCGCGCGGCGCCTCGTGGCGGATGGACGCGGCGGCGCGGCGCAGCCCTTCCAGCCCGGCGGCGGGGCGTGGGCCGCGCAGGGCGTGGCGCTCCAGCTCGCGCACCGCCAGCAGCCATGCGGATCGCGCCATCCCGCCCGCGCAGAGCGGGTGCTTGAGGCAGGCCAGCAGCGGGACGGGCGCGAAACCCTCCTCCACCATGCGCCCGATCATGCGCAGGAAGGCGCCCGCCGGCGTCATGCCCAGCGGCTGGCCGGCGGAATCATCGGCCAGGATGCCGTGGCGCAGCAGCTCCACCGAAACGCGGCGGGCGAGGTCCCGGTCCGGCGTCACCAGCGCGGCGCGGGCGCCGGGGGTTTCCAGCGCCTCGCGCAGCAGCAGGGCGATGGCGGCGGCCTCGCCGGCCTCGTCGGGCGCGATGAGCACGTCCAGCCCGCCCAGCGCGGGCCGCCAGAGCTCGGGCTCGCGATCCTGCCAGCAGGCGATGCCCTGCTCGGGCCGCAGGGCGCGCGCCAGCAGCGCGGCGCGCGCCTCATTGGGCGCGGGGGCGTCGGGCGCGCGATAGGGCCAGGGGCGCATGTCATTCGCCGTGGCATCCATGCCGCGCAGCAGGCGGGCCGTGCCGTTCAGCGGGTGGCTATGCGCGTCGCGCAGCACCTCCCACAACGCGGCCTCCATCTCCTCCCCGGCGCCGTGCAGCACCACCGCGCCCTTCTCCATGCGCGCGATCTGGCGCAGCAGCTCGGTCGCGGCGGGAATGGTGCCGCCGATGCCGATGCCCGCGGCGATGACGGGGTCCTTCGGCGGATTGTCGCGCCAGGCCGCGGCCTGGGCACGCAGCGCCGCCACGCGGCGGGCGCCGATATCGGAAAGGCCCTGTTCGGCCAGCCAGCCATGCCAGGCCCGGATCACGCCGCCCAGGAAGGTGTGGGTGATCTCCCAGTGCTTCGCCAGCTCACCCGTGACCAGCTCGGGCAGGCGGGCGGGGTCGCAGCCCTCCAGCGCCATCTCGTCCAGCAGCGTCACCAGTTCCACGGCCAGGCGCCAGGCCTGGTCCGGGCTGCTCGGCCCGCCGAAATGCGGGGGCAGGCGCATGACCATCTCGGTCAGCACCGCCAGGCGCCGCGCGGGGTCCACCGCGGGCGGCTCGTCCAGCAGGGCCGGGAGGGAAAGCTCCTCCGCATCCTCCGTGGAGAGCCCGGCCAGGGCGCGCAGGCGCGGCAGCAGCAGGGCCGGCTTGCCGGAGGCGCGCAGGAAGGCCTCACGCAGGGACCGTGCGGCACGGCGGGTGGGCAGAAGGATGGTGGTGCGCGCCAGGGCGGCGGGATCGTCCAGCGCCCCAGCCATGGCGAGCACGCCCTGGGCCAGGTCGTCCAGGAAGGGGCGATGGGCGGGAATTTCGTACAGCCTCACGCCACGCCCCTCCCCCGCTCCGTCACTGGTCCCGCCACCCCCTGGCAGGGAACAGCGCTAGAACAGCTTCACCAGCCCCTTGTCCAGCAAATCCTCCGCCCGTTGCAGGTCCGGCGGGGTGGAGAGGTGGAACCAGGCGCCGTCATGCACCAGGCCGTAGAGGCGGCCCTGCTCGATCGCGCGCATCCAGGGGCCCATCAGGCCGAAGCGGCCGGGCTGGGTACCATCGAGAAGGCGGGGATGGAGGATCTGAACCCCGGCATAGAGATAGGGCGCCACCTCCCGCTCCTTCGGGCGCCGGAGCCGGCCGAGGGGATCGAGCAGGAAGTCGCCCAGCCCCACCTCGCCCTCCACATTGGCGGCGCGCACCATCAGCAGCAGCGCGTCCATGCGCGACTCGTCGAAGGCGGCGGCGAGGCGGATCAGCGCGGGGGTGGGGCCATCGAGCCAATAGGCATCGCCATTCACCACGGCGAAGGGCCCCTCGCCGAGATGCGGCAGGGCGTTGCGGATTCCCCCGCCCGTCTCCAGCAGCTCATCCTCCACCAGCACGTTGCAGCGCGGCTCGGACCGCGCCTCGCAGGCTGCGACGACCTGCGGGGCGAGGTAATGGGCGTTCACCACGGCCTGCCCGATCCCGGCATCCTCCAGCCGGTCCAGCGCATGGTCGAGCAGCGAGCGGCCGCGGAGCGCGAGCAGCGGCTTGGGCACGGCCTCGGTCAGCGGGCGCATCCGCGTGCCGAAGCCGGCCGCCAGCACCATGCCATGGGTCAGGCGGATCATGCGGCAGGCTCCATCTGGGGATTGGCCCTGAGCTGGCGGGGCACGTTTTCATCGAGGAAGGCCGCAAGCGGCGCCGTGGCCGGATGGCGCAGGGCCTCATCCAGCAGGCGCCAGCAGCGCGGGCCATGGCGGAGGTAGTGCGGCTTCTTGTCGCGCCGGTCCAGACGCACCCATAGCGAGGCGACCCGCAAATGGCGCTGGGCAGCCATCGCCGCCGTGGCGGCCTCGAAGGCCGCGCGGTCCAGCCCGGGCCGGGCATCCAGGTAGCGGGCGGTCGCGGCCGCGCGGACCTCTGGCGCCACGTCCCGCCGGGCATCCTGCAGCAGGCTCACCAGGTCATAGGCAGGGTGCCCATGCCCCGCGTCCTGGAAATCGATGATGCCGACCGAGGCCGGGCCGGGGCGATCCGGCAGGGGCAGGAGATTGGCCGGGAAGTAGTCCCGGTGAACGAAGGCGCCCGCCCCCTCGAAGGGCGCGAGCATGGCCCGCATGGCCGCGAAGAAAGCCTTGCGCTGGGCCTGGCTGGGTTCGGCACCCAGCACGGCGGGCCACCACCAGTCCAGGAAGGTGGCGCCGGTGGCTTTGGCCATGGTCTCGCCCTCCCAGGCCGGAAGGCCGGGTGGCGGCGGGGCGGCATGCAGCGCGGCAAGCGTCTCCGTCGCCGCCAGATAGAGCGGCAGCGCCTCTGCCCCGGCATCCAGCAGCGCGGCATGGGTCGGCTCGCCCAGATCCTCGATCAGCAGGAAGCCCGCGGGCGGATCCGCCGCCAGCACCTCCGGCGCCGAGAGCCCGGTTCCCCGGATATGCTCGCCAATGGCCATGAAGGCCCGCAGGTCGGCCTCGGCCGAGGGCAGGCCCACCGCGGCGGCGCCCGAGCCATCCATCAGCAGGGCCGGGCGCGGCCCGCCCTTGAGGCGCAGGTAGCGCCGGTGCCCCGCATCGCCCGGAAGGGCCAGGCGCTCCGCCCCGGCATAGCCATGGGCGGCGAGGAAGTGGTCAAGGCTCATGCAAGGGCCGCCAGGGCGTTCAGGCGGGCGGCATCCCAGCCCGCCAGGGTGACGATGCGGGCCTCCGGCGCATCCGCCGGGGCCAGGGTGATGCGCAAGGCGTCGCGGGGTGCGTGACGGCCCAGCCGGTCCGGCCATTCCACCAGCACGATGCCGTCCCGCGCCTCCTCCCATCCCAGTTCCGGCAGGGCATCGGGCCCTTCCAGCCGGTAGAGATCCAGGTGATGGGCCGCCCCCTTCGGCAGGTCATAGGACTGCACCAGGGTGAAGGTGGGGGACGGCACCTCCAGCGCCGGATCGCCCGCCGCCGCCCGCAGGAAGGCACGGGCGAAGGCGGATTTCCCTGCGCCCAGGGGGCCGTCCAGCAGGATGGCGTCCCCCGGCCGGGACAGCCGCGCGGCACGGGCGGCAAGCGCGCCGGTGGCCGCCTCGTCAGGCAGGGTAAGGGTCAGCGGGGCGGTCATGGGTGGCCCCAATCTGCCCTCCCGCTCGCCCCAGGGGCAAGCGGGGGAAACCCTCCCCGGCGGTTCCGGTTAGCAATCGCACAAGAGGGAACCACGATCATGAAGCTGATTCGCGCGGCCCTGATGCCGATGCTCCTCCTCGCCACACTGGCCGCCTGCACGGGCGAAAACCGCACCTTCGGGGAGCGCGTGCGCGACACGGTGGACCCGCCGAGCGGCCCGGTGGAAGCCACCGGGCGCGCGGTGGACCGGGCGGTGGACCGGGTGCGGCCGAACTGATTTTCATCAGGCGGGCTGCCATGGCGCCCGCCTGAGGTCGCAGCCTTCGGGCGCGGCCCGCGGGACGGATGGCGGGGCCCGCAGGGGAAGCAGCGCTGCCCCTGCGGGCCCCATGCCTTCCCCCCCCTGAAAACGCGCTGTATCACGCCTCCCCTCACCGAAGACGGGGACGCGCCGTACCCATGACCGCGCATATCGACACCGATGTCGCCATCATCGGCGCAGGCCCGGCCGGCCTGTTCGCCGTGTTCGAATGCGGCATGCTCCGGATGAAATGCGTGGTGATCGACACGCTGGAGGCCATTGGCGGCCAGTGCTCGGCCCTCTACCCGGAGAAGCCGATCTTCGACATCCCGGCCCATCCCCGCATCGCCGGCGCCGACCTGATCGACCAGCTGGAGAAGCAGGCCCAGCCTTTCGCCCCGATCTACCTGCTGGGCCGCCGCGTTGACCGGCTGCTGGAGGAGGATGGCGATTTCATCCTCGGCACCAGCGGGGGGGACAGCGTGCGGGCCAAGGCGGTGATCCTGGCCGCCGGGGCCGGCGCCTTCGGACCGAACCGCCCGCCGCTGGAGGATCTCACGCGCTACGAGGCCTCGGGCGCCGTGCGCTACATGGTTTCCCGGCGGGAGGATTTTCGCGGAAAGCGGGTGGTGATCGCGGGCGGCGGCGATTCCGCCGTGGACTGGGCGCTCTCGCTGAAGGAGATCGCGGCGAAGGTGACGGTGGTGCATCGCCGCCCGAAATTCCGTGCCGCGCCGGAAAGCGCCGCACAGCTCGATGCCGCCGCGGCCAGGGGTGAGCTGGAACTGGCCATCCCCTACCAGCTGCACGGCCTGAAGGGGGATGGCGCCACCCTCAGCCATGTCACCCTCGCCACGCTGAAGGGCGAGACGCGCGACGTGGAGGCGGACCATCTCCTCGCCTTCTTCGGCCTTTCGATGGAGCTGGGCCCGATCGCCGAATGGGGGCTGGGGATGGACCGCAGCCACGTGACCGTGACGCCCGCCACCTGCGAGACCTCCCGCCCCGGTATCTATGCCGTCGGCGACATCGCGACCTATCCGGGCAAGCTGAAGCTCATCCTGCAGGGCTTCTCGGAGGCGGCGATGGCGGCCCATGCCATCCATCCCCGCGTGCATCCGGGCGAGGCGCTGCATTTCGAGTACTCCACC
This sequence comes from Pararoseomonas baculiformis, assembly GCF_017813395.1. Classification (GTDB taxonomy): domain Bacteria; phylum Pseudomonadota; class Alphaproteobacteria; order Acetobacterales; family Acetobacteraceae; genus Roseomonas; species Roseomonas baculiformis. The sequence goes on from NZ_JAGIZB010000001.1 coordinate 140,041, forward strand.
TCCAAGGGAGTTCCCGCCCATGGCTGACGGCAAGCTTGTCATCGGGACGAAGCGCTACTCGTCCTGGTCCCTCCGTGGCTGGCTGGCCGTGCACCTGGCCGGGCTGGATGTGGAGGAGGTGCTGATCCCGCTGGCCGGCGGTGGCGGCACCAAGGCCATCAAATCCGCCACCCCCGCCGGGATGGTGCCCTATCTGGAACACCGGGGCGCCCGCGTATGGGAGAGCCTGGCGATCTGCGAGTATTGCGCGGAACTCGCCCCCGCCCTCTGGCCGCAGGACCGCGTGCTGCGCGCCCTCCTGCGCAGCGCGGCGAGCGAGATGCATGCGGGCTTCCGCGGGCTGCGCATGGCCATGCCGATGAATCTCGGCCGCGATTTCTCCGGGCGCGGCGCCACGCCGGACGCCATGGCGGATATCGCCCGCATCGAGACGGTCTGGGCCCAGTGCCTGGATGCCAGCGGCGGGCCCTTCCTGCACGGCGCCGCCATGGGCGTGGCCGATGCCATGTACGCCCCCGTGGTGGCGCGGCTCATCACCTATGCCCCGGCCATCTCGCCGCGCAGCAAGGCCTATCTGCAGGCCGTGCGCGCCCATCCCCTCGTTGCCCGCTGGTATGACGAGGCAGCGCGCGAGCCGGAGGACTGGCTGCTTCCGCATTACGAGGCAGGGCCCGCGGCCTGAGCGGGGCGCGCGGGATGCGGACCTCCTCCGGCCTCGACCATATCGGCATCTGCGCGCGCAGCGCGGCGCCGCTGTGGGAAGCCTATGAACGGCTCGGCTTCACCCTGACCCCCATCGCCCGGCAATCGCGGGGCGATGAGCCTCTGGGCACGGGCAATCGCTGCGCCATGCTGCGGCGCGGCTATATCGAGCTGCTGGCCATCCTCGACCCCGCCCTGCCCGACAACGGCCTGGGCGCCATGCTCGACCGCTTCGAGGGTGCGCGCATCCTCGCCCTCGGGATGGATGATTCCCAGGGCAACCTGGAGCGGCTGCGGCGGGCTGGGCTGGAGATCCCGGGCATCTCGCCCCTCTCCCGCCCGGTGGAGCCCGGCGGCCCCGTCGCGCGCTTCGAGCGCCTGCCCCTGCCCGAGGCACCGGAAGGGCGGGTGCAGCTTGTGCGGCACCTGACGCCCGAGGCGATCTGGCAGGAGCGCTGGATGAGGCACCCGAACGGCGCCACCGAACTGCGCGCCGCCATCATCGCGACCGCGCAGCCGGCCGAGAGCGCCGCGCGGCTTTCCCGCCTCTCCGGCCTGCCGCTGGAGCCGGATCCCGCGGGCGGCTTCGCCCTGCACCTGCCGGATGGCGCGCGGGTGCGGATGCTGTCGCCGGAGGTGGCGGCCGGCATCCTCCCCGGCGTCGAGCCCCCAGCCCTGCCCGCCGTGATCGGCATGGTGGTCGGCGTTGCCGATCTCCGCGCCACGGGCGCCGCGCTCCTGGGCGTGCCGCATCGGGAGACGCCCGGCGGGCTGATGGTTTCCCCGGGGGAGGCCGGCGGCTGCGCCCTGGTTTTCGCGGCATGAGGAAGCCCAGCGCCCTGCGGCGCTCCATCGAAACCTACTACGCCCCGGGCCGGGCGGAGGCGCTGGACCGTTTCCTCTCGCGCTTCCTCTCCCCGGGCGAGCTCGGCTTCGATGTCGGCGCGCATGTCGGGGACCGCACCGCGAGCTTCCGCCGCCTCGGCGCCACCGCGCTGGCCGTGGAGCCGCAGCCCGCCCTGGCCCGCCTGCTGCGCCGGATCTTCCGCCAGGACGAGGCCGTGGCCATCGTTCCCGCCCTGGTCGGCACCGCGCCGGGTGAGGCGGTGCTGCGCCTGAACACGCGCAACCCCACGGTCGCCACCGCTTCGGAGGCCTTCCTGGCCGCCGCGGATGGCGCGGCCGGGTGGGAAGGCCAGGAATGGGACCGGGCGATCACCCGCCCCGTCACAACCCTCGACGTGCTGGCCGCCACCCATGGAACGCCCGATTTCATCAAGCTGGACGTGGAGGGCTTCGAGGCCGAGGCACTGGGCGGGCTTTCCTTCGCCCCCCGGGCCCTGTCCTTTGAGTTCACCACCATCCAGCGCGGGGTCGCGATGGAATGCCTGGCGCGGTTGGCGGCGCTCGGCCCCTATCGCTTCAACGCATCCCTCGGCGAAAGCATGAGGCTCGTCCTGCCCGCCCCGGTGGAGGCCACGGCCATCGCGGACTGGATCGCCCCCCTGCCCCATGCGGCGAACAGCGGCGATGTCTATGCTAGCCTCGATCCGGCCCGGGTCATGCCCTGATGCGGCTGGGCGCGTTCCTGCCGCATCTCGGCTTCGCGGTGATGCTCGCCCTTCTCTCGGCCGGGGTGGTGCGGCTGATGATCGCCTTTCCCATGCTGGACGATCCGGCGCGGCGCCTGGCCACGGCGCACAAGGTGCCCACGCCCAAGGGCGGCGGCCTGGGCATCGTCCTGGCCTTCGTGGCGGGGATGGTGGTGCTCTATGGCACGGCGCAATTCGCCCGCATCGCGGATCCGGCCTTCATCGGCACCATCCTCGCCGCCATCGCGATCGCGGCGGTGGCCTTGCTGGACGACCTGAAGGACTTCCGCTTCGTGGTGAAGCTGGCGGCGCAGGCCGGGGCGGCGCTGGTGGCCATGGCGAGCGGGCTGGTGGTCACCCGGCTCGCCCTGCCCTGGATCGGCGTGGTCGATCTCGGCATCGCAGGGCCGCTGCTGACGCTGTTCTGGATCGTGGCCTGCACCAATGCCGTGAACTTCATGGATGGCATGGACGGGCTGGTGGGCGGATCGCTTCTCGTCGCCTGTGCCTCGCTCTGCTTCATCGCGGCGGGCCAGGAAGCCTGGTTCGTCTATGCGGCGGCGCTGTTCCTCACGGCGGGGCTGGTGGGATACCTGCCTTTCAACCTCCATCCCGCCCGCATCTTCATGGGCGATGTGGGCAGCCAGTTCCTCGGCTTCATCCTCGCCGTGCTGGCGGTGGCCTGCGCGCGCTTCGACACGGCGCAGCTCTCCTTCCTCATCGTGCCGCTGCTGCTCTTCGCCCATCTGTTTGACACGGGCTTCACCCTGCTCCGCCGCATCGCGATGGGAGAGAGGCCGAGCACGCCGCACCGCACGCATCTCTACCAGCTCGCCCAGCGCTCCGGGCTTTCGGTGCACCGCGTGGCCGCGATCCATGGCGGCTTCGTGCTGTTCCAGGCCGGGCTCGCCCTGGCCTTCCCGCATCTGGAATCCTGGGCGAAGCCGCTGGTCGTGCTGCCGCCGCTGGCGGTGCAGCTGGCCTGGCTTGCCTATGTCGCCCATCGCGTCCGGCGCGAGGGGCTCAGTTGGCGGGCGAGCTGAGCACCTCGATCACCATCGGGCGGCCATCCATCCCCACCCATTGCTCCGAACGCCAGACCGCGCCCGTGCCGGGATCGGCCCAGTAGCGGTTCACGAAGCGGGCGCCACCGCCGCAACGCTCCTCGACATAGAGCCCTTCCTCCACCCGCGCCGCGCGCATGCGGCATTCCAGCGCCACGCCGAAACGCATCCGGTTCGGGTCGCGCGTGGCGGGTGCCAGATCCACCACGCGCCGTGCCGTCGCCGGACGTTCGGCAAGGGCGGGGATGTCATCCAGCGGGTCCGGGCTGTCGAAGCGCGTGGCGGCCAGGGTGGTGGCCGTGCCGGCGGTGGCAACCACCCGCGCACCATCGGTGGCCACCACGGTTCCATCCGCGGATCGCCACATGCGCTGTTCCCCGTTCCCCTGGATCATCGCCATCACCTTGCGCTGGCTGCCATAGGAGACGAGCAGGGTCGGCCCGCCGGTCGTGGCCGCGTCCTCATCCTCCAGTGCACCGGCGGGCGGGTCATGGCGGCGGGGGGCGATCCCGTCCTGCCGGGGCGGCAGGAAGACGCTGGCGCGCAGCGCGTTCTCCGCACCGCGCTCCAGCTCCGCCATGTCCGGCATCTCGCAGGCGGCGAGGAGAAGCAGGGCGGGAAGGACGATTCGGCGCATCGCGGCGCAGGATAGGCCCAGCCTCCCCCGGCCGCATCACCCAAAAGTGATCAACCTGCTCATGCCACCTCGATCGCCGTCAGACCGGCGGCCAGGGCGGCACGAAGATCGGTGGGAGCCAGGGCGATGCAGCCCTCGGTCGGCGCGTAGTCCGGGCGCGCCACATGCAGGAAGATGGCGCTACCCCGCCCGCGCACCACGGGATCGTCATTCCAGCCGAGCACGCCGACGATGTCGTAGAGCCCGTCCTCCCGCCACATCAGCTCATGCCGCCCGGCATAGGGCAGCGTGACCGGGCGGTTGTAGGCGGGGTCGGCGGGATCGTCGCACCAGCCGTCATTCGGCCCGATCGGCTCCACCGGCACGGCGCAGACCGGGGCGCGCCCGCGATCGGCGCGGTAGAGGACCCGGCGGAGCGACATGAGCGCCCGTGGCGTGGCGCCATCCCCCTCCTGCTTGTCGGTGCGGATTCCCCCCTTGCCGATGGCGCAGCGCCAGCGGTCGCACATCAGGATCAGGTGCTGGCCTTCGAGGCGGGCTGTGGTCATGGCGCCTTCCTGCCCATGCGGCGGGGGGCAGGGCAAGGGTGTTGCACGGGCGGCGCCGGCGCCTGCTCAGGCCATGTTCCCCAGCATCTGCTCCTGATAGGCCTGCCGCCCCCGGGCGATGGTGGCGGTATCCGCCTTTTCGCCCCAGGCCATGAAGGCGGTCGGCTGGTCCCGCCCATCGGCCACGGCACGGAGGGAGCCGACGAATCCGGTCACCTCCAGCATGGCGGAGGCAACGCCGCCGAGGAATCCCATAGGGCCGCCAAGGGCGGTGCCGACGAGGATGCGGGCGGCGATGGGCGCGGCGCTTCCGGTCGCCTCCCGGTAGATCATGCCCACCCCCGGCATGTGTTGCAGCGGGTTGAGGGACTCCAGCATCTCGCCGAAGGAGATCTTGGCCGGCATGGGCTCGGCCTCATCGCCCAGCAGCGGCGGGCCGCCATCCGGGGCCGGGCGCGTGCCGCCATAGACGCGGCCGGCGAAGATCCCCCAGCCCTCGGGGGATACGGTGTTCGGGACGATGCCGTTCATGCGCCACTCCAGCCGCCTGCGTGGCCGGGGTGGCGCAAAACGCGTGCCGCTTAACCCATGAGGTGGCCGAACCGGGCCTTCTTCGTCTGGAGATAACCGTCATTCACCCCATTGGCGGCGAACAGGTGCGAGACACGGCCGGCGACGTTGATTCCGCAGGCGGCGAGGCCCGCAAGCTTGTCCGGATTGTTCGTGAGGAGGCGGATGCGCGGGATGCCCAGCGCCTCCAGCATGGTGGCCGCCACGCGGAAATCCCGCTCATCGGCGCCATAGCCCAGGGCGCGGTTGGCATCGAGCGTGTCGAGCCCGGAATCCTGCAGCGTGTAGGCGCGCAGCTTGTTCACCAGCCCAATGCCACGCCCTTCCTGCGCCAGGTAGAGCAGGACGCCGCCCCCGGGCTCCGCCGCCATGCGCGCGATGGCGCCGCGCAGCTGCGGGCCGCAATCGCAGCGCAGCGATCCCAGCAGGTCGCCGGTGAAGCATTCGGAATGGATGCGGCAGAGCGGCGCCTCCGCCGTTTCGGGGCTGCCGACGAGGATGGCGAGATGCTCGATCCCGCCATCGGCGGCGCGGAAGGCGGTGATCCGGGCTTCCGGCGCATCCTCCAGCGGCACACGCGCCTCGGCCACGCGGGCCAGGCTGGAAGCGGCCGAGAGGGGATAGGCCAGAACCGCATCCACCGGCACAGAGAGCAGCCCGAGTCGCGCCGCGATGGCCGGGGAAGCCGGCGCGGCGACCAGGGCGGGCAGCAGCCTTCCGATCTTGGCCAGGGCGATGGCCGCCGGCGGCAAGGCTTCCGCGAAGCCCGGCGCGGGAACGATCTGCGGCGACTCGGGCAGGAGCTGCTCGGCCACGGGATCGGCCAGGCTGCGCAGGCTGTCCGGCGCCAGCAGCGCGGGGGAGAGGCGCAGCGCGACGGGCACCTCCTCCGGCGAGGCGGGGGCGGAGACGGGGCGGGCCAGCACAGCCGCGGCCCGGGATGCCGAGAGAAGGAGCACCGGGGCGGCCAGCGCCGCCTCCGCCAGTTCCGCCAGGCCACGCGCCCCGACGGTTTCGGCGGCCGCGAGGATCAGCGATTCGCCACCGCCATCCAGGAGCACGGGGGTCCCGCGGCGGAGTTCCGAGGCGGCGCGGTGCACCGCCCGCATGGCGAGGGCCCGCGGATCTCCGACCGCCTTTTCGGCGGGCGAGCCCGTGAGGCGCGCCGAAAAGGCGCTGATGGAAGCTTCGGCCATTCCGTCCACTTAGTCCCCCCGGTCACTTGCTTCCGCCCCGCTATAGCCGGCGTGGCACTCCGCGTTCCGCCTCTACGGGCGGAGCGCGCTGTTGGATGCGGCGCCAATATGGGGCTGGTAACATGTCCGAAAGGGGGCAAAGTGGCGTCCAGGACACCAATCCCCACGAAAATGAGAGCCAAGCCTTGCCGCTTGAGGTCATTTTCCCCCATATCCGTTAACTCACAACTCCGGGATGCCCGTCTAGGCGGGTTCCTGGCATAGGCCTCAAACGGGAGGGTGCATGTCGGACCCGCGTCCGATCCTGATCGTGGACGACGACCCGGCGCTGCGCGCCACCCTGTCCGAGCAACTCGCGGTCGAGGGTGAGTTCGCCCCGCGCGAGGCCGGCACCATGGTCGAGGCACGCCAGATCATGCTGGCGGATAGCGCGCGCTTCGATGCCGTGCTGCTCGATATCGGGCTGCCGGATGGCGACGGGCGGGATCTCTGCGCCGAGTTTCGCCGCCAGGGTATCAAAGTGCCCATCATCATGCTGACCGGCGCGGATGCCGAGCAGGACGTGGTGCGTGGCCTCGATTCCGGTGCGAATGACTACATCGCCAAGCCGTTCCGGATCATGGAACTGCTGGCGCGGCTTCGTGCCCAGCTCCGCGGCTTCGACAATTCCGAGGACGCGGTCTTTGTCATCGGGCCGTATACCTTCCGCCCCGCGGCGAAGATGCTTCAGGACCCGGCGCGCAATCGCCGGATCCGGCTGACCGAGAAGGAATGCGCGATCCTGAAGTTCCTCTACCGTGCCGGTGGACGGCCGGTGGGGCGCCAGATCCTGCTGAACGAGGTGTGGGGGTACAACGCCGCCGTCACCACGCACACGCTGGAGACGCATATCTACAGGCTGCGGCAGAAGATCGAGCCGGATCCGGCCACGGCCTCGCTGCTGCTGACGGAAGGGGGCGGCTACCGCCTCGATCCCCAGGCTGGCCGCGCCGCCGCCTGAAGCAGGGCGCCGCAACGAAGAATGAAAGGCCGGGGAGGTTCCCTCCCCGGCCTTTCGCATGTGGTGCTTCCGGCTTCAGCGGCCGGGCGCGGGCTTCGCGGGCAGGGCCGGAAGGGCGCCGCTGGCACGAAGGGCGGGAATGAGGATGGGGCGGACCATGGCGCGGGGCTCCTGGATGGGACGATGAAACGGGGGTGGCGCGGCGCCGGTTTCCGGCTCAGTGCCCGGGCAGCCAAACGCGCATCACCGTGCCCTGCCCGACCGTGCTCTCGATCAGAAGCTGGCCGCGGTGGTGGCCGACGATGTGCTTGACGATGGCCAGGCCCAGCCCGGTCCCGCCGGCGCTCCGGGACCGCCCGGCATCCACGCGGTAGAAGCGCTCCGTCAGGCGCGGGATATGCTCCCGCGCGATCCCTGGCCCGTCATCCGCCACGCGCAGCAGCACGCCCTGCGCCAGCCCGCCCTCCGGCGCCGGGAGCGCACGGACGGACAGCTCCACCGTGCCGCCCTCGCGCCCATGACGCACGGCATTCTCCAGCAGGTTCCGCAGCACCTGGGCAAGCTGGCCCGGATCGGCCGGCACGGCGGTGGCGGGAGCGAGGTCGAGCTTCAGCGTGACGTTCCGGCCGGCCAGGATGGGCGCCATGGCCGCGGCCTCGTCCCGCGCCAGCGCATCGAGCCGCGCCGTTCCCTTCGGCGCCTGGTGCTCCGTCATCTCGATTCGGGAGAGGCCGAGCAGGTCCTCGATCAGCCGGCGCATCCGGTCCGCCTGGTCGGCGATGATGCCGAGGAAGCGGGTGGTCGCCTCCGCATCCCCGGCTGCCGGGCCGCGCAAGGTTTCCACGAAGCCGATGATGGAGGCGAGCGGGGTGCGCAGCTCATGGCTGGCATTGGCCACGAAATCGGCCCGCATCCGCTCCGCCGCCCGGGCCTGGGTGCGATCCGCCAGCACCACCAGCAGCTTTCCGCCATCGGCCAGCGGCGGGTCCAGCGGAAGGACCTGGGTGGAAAGGTCGCGCTCCACCGGCACGGGCAGCACGGCCTCGGCCGATTGCGCCGCGCCCTCCGCCAGGGCGCGGTCCACGGCCCCCGCGATCCGGGGATGGCGCAGGAAGGCGGCCGTATCGGCGGTCCGCCCATCCGGGCCAGTGCCGAAGAAGCGGCAAGCGGCTGCATTGGCGCGCAGCACCCGCCCGTCCTCGGCCAGCACCAGCAGCGGGTCCGGCAGCGCCTCGATGATCGCGGCATCGGCGCGGCGGAGCTTCGTCACCTCCGCTTCCCGCATGGCGAGGCTGCGGGTGAGGCGCGCGGCGGAATCGGCCACGCGGGCGGCCGCCGGCAGCAGCGGCTCACGCGGCGGCGGCGGCTGTCCCTCGGCCGCCGCGCGGAAGTCGGCCTCCAGCCCGGCCAGGGTGACCAGCCAGGCCCGGGCAAGCAGCAGCGAGGCCGTGACGGTGGCCGCCAGGCAGAACAGGATCGCCCCCGCATCCGTGCCGGTCAGCAGCAGGAGCAGGAAGGCGGCGCAGGGCACCCCGCCGATCAGCCCCGCCACACGCAGCAGGGCCGAGCGGGAGAAGGGCGGGCTCAGGACCCGGCGGCGCCGGGCAGCAGCGGCGGCTCCACCATCTGCAGATCGGCGCCCGGGGTCAGGGCGAAGACGGCCAGCCCGCGCTGGACCTGGCCATCCGGCAGCAGCCGGAAGGTGCCGTCGGCGCCCTGCAACGGCTCCCCGACCGGCAGGGCGGCCGGGGCGCGGGGATCGCCGCCCCTCACGCTGCGCAGCGCGGCCGTGGTGGCGTCATAGGCCGTGGCGGCCAGGCGCGGCGGGCGCTCGCCGAAGGCGCTCTGGTAGCGGGCCTCGAAGCCGTTGCGGGCCCCGGGGTCGGGGCCGGGAACCCAGGCGCCGGCCAGGGCGGGTTCGGAGGTCAGCGAGGGATCGCCCGCCCAGAGCACCGTCCCCGCGATCCGCATGGGCGGGCTGGCAAGCCCGGCGCCAGCCAGGGACGCGGCCATCTCCCGCGCCTGGGCGCCGTTTTCAGCCAGGATCAACAGGCCGAGCCCGTCCGGCCCGGCCTGGGCGGCAAGCTGCCCGGCGGCCTGCGAGCGGGACGCGCCGGCGGGATAGGTGACGATGACCGGCGGCGCCATCCCGGCCTCGCGTGAGGCGTTGCGCAGCGACGCCGCGAGCCGGCTGGTGAAGGGCCCGTCCGGCCCGGCCAGCCCGGCGCGGCGGATTCCCGCCCGCTGTGCCGCGGCCAGCAGGCGGCGCACCTGTTGGGCGGGGGTGATGCCGGTCACCCACACGCCGCCGCCGCCCTGGTCCACGTCATTGGTGAAGGCCAGCACGGGCACGCCGGCGGCGCGGGCCTGCCCGGCGGCCGCGGCGGTCTCGGGGCCGGTCAGCGGGCCGACCACCACCCGAGCGCCCTCCGCGATCGCGGAGCGCACGGCCTCGGATGCCCCGCCGGCGGAGCTGGTGGTGTCGCGCGGCACGAGTTCCACGCCCCGCGCACCCGATTCGAACAGGGCAAGCGTGGCGGCGTTCAGCATGGCCGGGCCCAGCGCGCCCTGCGCCCCGCTCATTGGCAGGAGAAGGGCGATCCGGGTGCTGGCGGCAACCGGCGCCTGCGGTGCCGCCATGCTGCCCGCACCCCCGAAGAGCGGAGCGGCGGGCCGGGCGTAATAGCCTTGCGGGGCTTGCGGCGCGCAGGCCGCGAGGCCCACAAGCGCGCCCAGCGCCAGGACGGCGCCGAGGCGGGAGGCGTGCCGTGCAGGGCGAGGAGCATTCGGGCCCGGAGACCGGACAGGATGAGGATCCACGCGAGGCCCCTTCTGGCTATGGCGGAGCGTCCGCCGGACTGGCTCCAGGTTTATGGCTGGTCGCCACCCCCATCGGCAACCTGGGGGACCTTCCACCCCGCGCGGTCGTGACCTTGAGGGCGGCGGATCTGATCCTTTGCGAGGATACGCGGGTGACGGCCCCGCTTCTCGCGCGGCACGGGATCAGCGCCCCGCTCTCCCCCCTGCATGACCACAACGAGGCCGGCGAGGTGCCGCGCCTGCTGGAGCGGCTGCGCGGCGGCGCGCGGCTGGCGCTGGTCTCCGATGCCGGGACGCCGCTGGTGAGCGACCCCGGCTTCCGCCTGGCGCGGGCGGCGATGGAGGCGGGCATCCATGTCTCCGGCGTGCCCGGTCCGAATGCGGCGGTGATGGCGCTGACGCTTTCCGGCCTGCCGCCCCTTCCCTTCCTGTTCATGGGCTTCCTGCCGCCGAAGGAGGGCGCGCGCCGCGAGGCGATCGCCCGGCTGCGGGCCGCGGAGGGGGCCGGGCTTTCCGCCACCCTGGTCTTCTTCGAGGCCCCGCACCGGCTGGCCGAATGCCTGGCCGCCCTGGCGGAGGGCTTCGGCAGCCGCCCAGCTGCCGTGGCGCGGGAGCTGACCAAGCGCTTCGAGGAGGTGCGGCGGGATTCGCTGCCCGCCCTGGCCGCGCATTACGCCGCCCATGCCGCCCGCGGGGAGATCGTGGTGGTGGTGGGCCCGGCCGAGGCGGATGCCCCGAGCGGGGCGGAGGAGGTGGACCGCCGCCTGCGCGAGGCACTGGCCGGCGGCCAGTCCCTGCGCGACGCCGCGGCCATGGTGGCCGCCGCCACGGGGCTGCCGCGCCGGCAGGTCTATGCGCGCGCCCTGGAAATGGGGCGCGACGAAGGCTGAGGCCGGCCCGTTGCCTTGGCCGGCGCCACGGCCTAGCGAGGCCGCCGGAGCTGGAGCGAGGGTGAGTTGAGCGAAGCAGTGGCATCCCCGGCCGTGCGAACCGGGCCGGCGCCGGCCGTGCTGGACGTGCCGGTCATCCTCTTCGCCTTCAACCGGCCGGACTATCTGGAGCGGGTCTGCGAATCCCTGCTGCGGCAGCGCGGCGTCACCCTCGACCAGCGCCGGGTCTTCCTGCTGCAGGACGGCGCCGTCTCGGCCCGAAGCGGCCTTCGCTATGCCGAGGATGCGGAGGTGGAAACCTCCATCGCCGCCTTCCGCAAGCATTTCCCGCGCGGCCAGGTGGCGGCGGCGCGCAGCAATATCGGAATCGCGGCCAATATCCGCCGGGGCGAGGTGCTGGCCTTCGAGGCGCTGGACGCCGACTGCGCCTATTTCTTCGAGGACGACCTGGAACTGGGCCCCGAATACCTGCGGATCATGGGGGAGTTGCGGGCGCTGTCCGACCGCGATGCACGCCTGGGCTATTTCGCCGCCTATGGCGACCACAAGGCGCAGCCGCCGGGGCCCGAGGCCTGGCTGACCATGCTGCAGCACCACTGGGCCTTCGGCCTCAGGCGCGAGCCCTGGCGGCGGCTGCGGGACTGGCTGGCGCCCTATGACCGCATCCTCGAAGGCTCGGACTACGCCTACCGGGACCACCTTGCCATCTTCCGCTGGATGGAGAGCCTGGAGGTGGCGGGCGGCTTCTCCTCCCAGGATGCGGTGAAGACGCTGGGCTGCCACGCGCTGGGCATCGGGCGGGTGATGACCGATGTCTGCTTCGCCCGCTACATCGGCGCCCAGGGCGCATCCTTCCGGGACGAGAAGTTCCGGGAGATGGGCTTCGACCGCATGAACTGGGTGGAGGGGCCGCAGCACCACCTGGCGGCGAGCGTCGATTCCCAGGTGGACGGCATCATCGGCGCCTCCCGCAAGCGGCATGAGCATTACCGCCAGGTGCGGCTGGCCCGGCTGATGGAAGACCAGTTCCGCACCCGGCTGGAGCGCGAGCGCCCCGCCACGCGAGAGGATGTGATCACCCTCTATATGTATCTGCTGGACCGCCTGCCGGAGGATGAGGCGGTGGAGGCACTGGCCGGACGTCATTCGGTGCGGCAGGTCCGGCAGATCCTGCTGACCAGCCGTGAATTCCGTGGCCGCAACCCGATGCCGCCTGAGACGGGCTGATCCCGACGCCGTGACCCGGGGCTTACGCGGGGCGGCGTGACGGCCCAACTTGCACCCTGACGCCGACTCGCGGGCTTCCGCCCCGCCCACGGCAGGCCTGGATGAGGACGCCCCGATGAATGCTCCGATCGATCCCGCGCGGCTGAAGTTCGGCATCGGCCAGCCCGTCTCCCGCAAGGAGGACCCGGTGCTGCTGCGGGGCGAGGGGCGCTACAGCGATGACCTGTCCCTGCCCGGCCAGGTGCATGCGGTGATGGTCCGCAGCCCCTATGCGCATGGAATCATCCGCGGGATCGAGACGGCCGGGGCGGCCGCCATGCCGGGGGTGCTGGCCGTGATCACCGGCCATGACCTGATCGCGGCGGGGATCGGCCCCATGCCCGTCTCGGTCGGCCAGAAGAACCGGGATGGCAGCCCGGCCCGCACGCCCATCCAGCCCGTGCTGACGACGGACAAGGTGCGCTTCGTCGGCGACCCCGTGGCCATGGTGGTGGCCGGGACGGCGAAGGAGGCGCGGGATGCCGCCGAAGCGGTGGCGCTGGAGATCGACCCGCTGCCCGCCGTGACCGAGGCGCGGGATGCCGCCGCGCCCGGCGCGCCGCTTCTCTATGACGACATCCCCGGCAACGAGGTGGTGCATTTCCACTACGGCGATGCCGGGGCTGTCGCGGCCGCCTTCGCGCGGGCGGCGCATGTGACGAAGCTCGCTCTCCGCAACAGCCGCGTCGTCGTCTCCCCGCTGGAGCCGCGCTCCGCCCTCGCGACATTCGAGGAGGGCCGCTACGTCCTGCGCATGGGCAGCCAGGGCGTGTTCGGCATGCGCGGCAATGTCGCCAAGGTCATGGGCGTGGAGGCGAAGGAGCTGCGCATCCTGACCGGCAATGTCGGCGGTTCCTTCGGGATGAAGGCCAGCGTCTATCCCGAATATCCGGCGCTGCTGCATGCCGCGAAGATGCTGGGGCGGCCGGTGAAGTGGACGGATAGCCGCTCGGAAAGCTTCCTCTCGGACAGCCATGGGCGCGACCACGACTTCGAGGCGGAGCTGGCGCTGGATGTGGAAGGGCGTTTCCTCGCCCTCCGGCTCACCGGCTTCGGCAATCTCGGCGCCTATCTGAGCAATGCGACGACGCTGCCCTCCACCATGAACACGGTGAAGAACGTGATCGGCGTCTATCGCACGCCGCTGGTGGAGGTGAGCACGCGCTGCGTCTTCACCAACACCACGCCCGTCGGCGCCTATCGCGGCGCGGGGCGGCCCGAGGGCAACTACTACATGGAGCGGCTGGTGGACACGGCCGCGCGGGAGATGGGGATCGACCGCGTGGAGCTGCGCCGGCGCAACCACATCCAGCCCGACCAGATCCCCTATGACGCGCCTTCAGGCATGCATTACGACAGCGGCGACTTCCCCGCGATCCTCGAGGAGGCGCTGGCCGCGGCGGACTGGGACGGCTTCCCGGCCCGGCGCGCGGAGGCCCGCCGCCGCGGCAAGCTGCGCGGCATCGGCATCGGCCACTATCTCGAGGTGACGGCGCCGCCCAACAAGGAGATGGGCGGCATCCGCTTCGACGAGGACGGGGGCGTGACCATCCTCACGGGCACGCTGGATTACGGCCAGGGCCATGCCTCGCCCTTCGCGCAGGTGCTGGTGGACCGGCTCGGCATCCCCTTCGAGGCAATCCGCCTGCAGCAGGGCGACAGCGACCTGCTGATCGCGGGCGGCGGCACGGGTGGCTCGCGGTCGATCATGGCGACCGGCACCGCGCTTTCCACCGCCAGCGCGCAGGTGATCGAGAAGGGCCGCCGGATCGCCGGCCATGTGCTGGAGGCTTCCGCCGAGGACATCGAGTTCTCCGATGGCCGCTTCGCCATCGCGGGCACGGATCGCGGCATCGGCATCCTGGAACTGGCCGCACAGGCCCGCACCCTGCCGGGGCTGCCGGAGGAGCTGCGCTCCCTCAGCGTCTCCACCACCGACCAGTACGAGGACTCGGCCTTTCCGAACGGCTGCCACATCGCCGAGGTGGAGATCGACGAGGAGACGGGCGAGGCCCAGGTGGTGAACTACGTCACAGTCAACGACTTCGGCGTGCTGGTGAACCCGATGCTGGTCGCGGGCCAGGCCCATGGCGGCATCGTGCAGGGCATCGGCCAGGCCCTGACGGAGCAGACAGCCTATAGCGAGGACGGTCAGCTCCTCAGCGGCTCCTACATGGATTACGGGCTGCCCCGCGCCGGGCACGCGCCCTTCTTCGCCTTCAACAGCCACCCCGTGCCGGCGCGCACCAACGCGATCGGCGCCAAGGGCTGCGGAGAGGCGGGCTGTGCGGGCGCCCTGCCGTCCGTCATGAACGCGGTGGTGGATGCGCTGGCGGATCGTGGCGTGCGGCATGTGGACATGCCGGCCACGCCGCAGCGTCTCTGGTCCATCCTGAACGAAGGGGCTTCGGCATGATCATTCTCGTCACGGGCGCAACGGCGGGCTTCGGCGCCGCCATCTCGCGCCGCTTCGCGCAGGACGGCGCGCGCATCATCGCCGCCGGGCGCCGCGCGGAGCGGCTGGACGCGCTGCGGGATGAGCTGGGCGCCGACAAGGTGCTGCCCGTGGTGCTGGATGTGCGGGACCGCGAGGCGGTGACGCGCGCCGTGGAAGGCCTGCCGGCCGAATGGGCCGAGGTGGATGTGCTGGTGAACAATGCCGGCCTCGCCCGCGGCCTGGCACCGGCCCAGAGCGCGGAGCTGGATGACTGGGATGCGATGGTGGACACCAATGTGAAGGGGCTGATGTACCTGACGCGCGCGGTGCTGCCGGGCATGGTGGCGCGCGGGCGCGGGCATATCGTGAATATCGGCTCCACTGCGGGCGAGTGGCCCTATCCGGGCGGCAATGTCTATGGCGCGACCAAGGCCTTCGTCCGCCACTTCAGCCTGAACCTGCGCGCCGACCTCTATGGCACGCCGGTGCGGGTCACGGATGTCGAGCCCGGGCTGGTGGGCGGCACCGAGTTCAGCAAGGTGCGCTTCAACGGCGACGAGTCCCGCGCCGCCTCGGTCTATGATGGCGCGGAGCCGCTGACGCCGGAGGACATCGCGGATGCGGTACACTGGGTGGCCACGCGCCCGGCGCGGGTGAACATCAACACGCTGCAGGTGATGCCGGTGGCGCAGAGCTTCGGCCCGCTGCGCGTCCACAAGCCGGGGCGCTGAGCCCGGCTCGCCGGGCCGGCCCTTCCCGGGCCGGCCCCTCCAGGACTGGACCAGGGGCCGTTCAGGCGGCCCGCACCTCGGTGAGGAAGTTGCCGACCTCCGCCGAGAGCTTTTCCGAGCTCCGGGAAAGCTCCGCCGCGGCCGCCAGCACCTGGGTGGAGGCGGCGCCGGTCTCGCCGGCATTGCGGCTGACATCGGAGATGTTGCGCGTCACCTCCTCCGTGGCCTGGGCGGTGGACTGCACGGCGCGGGCGATTTCCCCGGTCGCCGCGCTCTGCTCCTCCACGGCGGCGGCGATGCTGACCGTGATGGCGCTGACATCCTCGATGATGGTGGTGATGGCCTGGATCGCCTGAACCGTCTCGGCGGTGGAGGCCTGGATGCCGTTGATCTGGGCGCTGATCTCCTCCGTGGCCTTGCTCGTCGCCTGGGCCAGGCTCTTCACCTCGCTGGCCACCACGGCGAAGCCCTTGCCCGCATCACCGGCCCGCGCGGCCTCGATGGTGGCGTTCAGCGCCAGCAGATTGGTCTGGCCCGCGATGCTGGTGATGAGGTTCACCACCTCTCCGATCTTGGTGGCGGAGGCCGCGAGGCCACGCACCGTGTGATCGGTGTCCCGGGCATTCTGCACGGCGCGGTTGGTCACCTCGGTCGCCTGCGCGACCTGGCGGCTGATCTCGCCGATCGAGGCGGAGAGCTGCTCCGTGGCGGTGGCCACGGTCTGCACGCCGCTGCTGCTGGAACTGGCGGCGCTGGAAACGGTGCCGGCCTGGGAATCGGTCTGCCGCGCGATCTGGGACATGGACTGGGCGGTCGCCTCCAGCTCGGTGGAGGCCGAGGCGAGATGGCCGGTCAGGGACTGGACCGTTCCCTCGAAGCCCTGCACCAGCACGCCCAGCCGCTGCGCCCGCCGCTCCTTCGCCGCCTGCTCCTCCACCTGGGCCGCGGCCAGGCGCCGCGCCTCGATGGCGTTGCGCTTGAAGACATC
The DNA here is from genome assembly GCF_017813395.1 of Pararoseomonas baculiformis. Classification (GTDB taxonomy): domain Bacteria; phylum Pseudomonadota; class Alphaproteobacteria; order Acetobacterales; family Acetobacteraceae; genus Roseomonas; species Roseomonas baculiformis. Next base: position 156,482 of record NZ_JAGIZB010000001.1, read on the forward strand.
CAGCGCACGGGCCAGCGCGCCCACCTCGTCACGGCGCGCCTGGCCCTGCACCTCCAGATCCAGGTCGCCGGCGGCCAGCCGCCCCATGTCCTGGGTGATGCTGGAGAGCGGGCGGCTGATCTGGAAGCGCGCGGCCCAGAACAGCATCAGCCCGGCCAGGCCGATGCCGAGCACGCCGCCAATGAGCAGGTCGCGCTTCAGCGCGGCCTGCTGCTCCGCCGAGATCGCCGCCTGCTCCGCCATCTCCCGCCGGTTCGTCTCGGCCAGGGCGACCATGATATCGACGATCTTCTGCCGGGCCTGGCGGGCCGCACCCGAGGAGATGGCGTTGGCCTCCTCCCGCCGGCCCTCCCCCGCCAGGCGGATGACCTGGCCCGCCGCCTGCGAGTAGGCATCCAGTTCGCGCCGGGCTTCCTCCACCCTCGGGCGGCGCTCCGCTTTCGCGATGGCGAGCATCGCGTCCAGCCTCTCCGCGGCTTCGCGCGTCGTGCGGCGGAACAGCTCGGCCCGTTGGGGTATGGCCGCGGGGTCGGATTCGAGGATGGCGTTCTTTTCCTGCACCGCCGCCCGGTTCACCGCCGTGTTGATGTCGAGCGCGCTCACCAGACGCGGCGTGTAGGTCCGGACCAGTTCGGTGTTCAGGGCCGCGACCTGCTGCAGGCCGGCCAGCGCATAGGCGAGGAGCCCCACCGATACCGCGGCCATCAGCCCCGCCGGGATCGCGATCTTCGCCCCGATTTTCAGATTTTCGGCCCAACGGCGCATCGTGCTGTCTGCCCTCTTCCGAGAGGTCGCAGCGCCGGCGGCACATCCGCCGCCGGCGAGGGCGACCGACATCACGATGCCGCCGGTTTACCTAAGCTTCCGTTACGCACCGCCCTCCGCCGCCCCTTGCGGCCGCCGGCGGTCAGCGGAGCAGCACGGGCAGCAGCGCATCCAGGCGCAGGCGGCCTTCCATGGTCGCCTGCAGCCGCCCATCGGGGAGCCAGCGCAGATAGCCCTCCTCCATCAGCGCATCGAGCATCGCGCGATCCACCACCGCGTCGAAATCCAGCCCGCTGCGCCGGGCGATGCGGCCGGGATCGACGCCTTCGGACAGGCGCAGGCCCATCAGCATGGCCTCGCGGCCGCGCTCCACCGGGGAAAGTGGCTCCTCCTCGACCCTGGCGTGGCCGTCGCGCTCCACGCGCTCCAGCCAGATCTCGGGGGCGCGGTGGCGGCGGGTGGCCAGGATCCTGCCATCCAGGGTCAGCCGCTGATGCGCCCCGGCACCGATGCCGAGGTAATCGGCATAGCGCCAGTAGGCGAGGTTGTGGCGGCTCTCCGCCCCCGGCCTGGCATAGTTGCTGACCTCATAGGGCAGCAGGCCGAAGCGGGCGGCCTCCTCGGCCGTGGCGGCATAGAGGGCGGCGGCCTCGTCGCCCTCGGGCAGGCGGAAGGCGCCGCGGGCATGTTCGGTCGCGAAGCGCGTGCCGGGCTCGACCGTGAGCTGGTAGAGGGAGAGATGGTCGGCCGCCAGGGAAAGGGCGCGGCGCAGCTCCTCCCGCCACACCGCCTCGGACTGGCCGGGGCGGGCATAGATCAGGTCGAAGGAGAGGCGCGGGAAGGTGGCGCGGGCGTGTTCCAGCGCCGCCACGGCCTCGTTCGCCGAATGGTTCCGCCCGAGGAAGCCCAGCGAGGCCGCGTCCAGCGCCTGTACGCCGAGGGAGAGGCGGTTCACCCCCGCCGCGCGGAATTCCCGCAGCTTCCCGGCCTCCACGCTGGTCGGGTTGGCCTCCAGCGTGATCTCCAGCTCCGGCCCGGCCTCGAACAGGGCCCTGGCGCGCCCGATCAGGTCCGCCACGGCCTCGGGCGGCATGAGGGAGGGGGTGCCGCCGCCGAAGAAGATGGAGGCCAGCGCGCGGCGGCCGCCATCCCCGCTCCGGGCGCGGGCGGCCTCATGCTCCAGCTCCGCCAGCAGGGCGCGGCCGTGGCGCGCGGCATCCACCCCCGGGCGCACATGGGAGTTGAAGTCGCAATAGGGGCACTTGGCGGCGCAGAAGGGCCAGTGGATGTAGAGGGCGAGCGGCTCCGGGGCCTGCGTGCTCGGCAGCGGGGCGGGCGGGGCCAGGATCTGGGTCTCGGTCACGCGGGGGATATGGTCATGGCAGGGGCACCAGGAAAAGCCGAAGCGGAAGGCGGTTCGGTCGCGCGCGTGCGGGCGGCGCTGCGGGAGGCCGGGCACCCGGACGAGATCCGGGAATTTCCCGAGGGCACGCGCAGCGCGGCCGATGCCGCCGCCGCCGTGGGCTGCACAGTCGGGCAGATCGCCAAATCCGTGGTCTTCCGCGGCGTGGCGCCGGACGGGGCGGAGCGCCCGGTGCTGGTGGTGGCCAGCGGGGCCCATCCCGTGGATCCGGCGAAGCTGGCGGCGCTGACCGGCCTTTCCATCCACCGGGCGGATGGCGCCTGGGTGCGGCAGGTGACGGGCTTCGCCATCGGCGGCGTGGCGCCGCTGGGCCACGCCACCGCGCCTGTGGTGGTGGTGGACGAGGCGCTCTTCGCGCACCAGGCGGTCTGGGCCGCCGCCGGCAGCCCGCGCCATGTCTTCGCCTCCACGGCCCAGGATCTGCTGCGGGTGAGCGGAGGCATCCGCGGCGTGGTGGCGCCGGGCTGAAGCGCGGGTGGGGTGTAGCCAAGCCGGCGCATCGGGAGCAGGAAAGGGCGATAGCCGCCCGGCGGCCCAAGCGGAGTGCCACCCCCCTGTCCGCCTCATCCAACCCGCCCGACGCCGCGCCGGACGGCCTTCCCCTCCCCCGCCGCCACTGGGCCACCGCCGCCGTCGCGCTCGGCATCATGATGTCGGTGATCGACAGCACCATCGGTGGCGCGGCCCTGCCCACCATCGCGCGGGCGCTGAACACCACCCCGGCGAACTCCATCTGGGCCACCAACGCCTACCAGCTGGCCGTCACCGTTTCCCTCCTGCCCCTGGCGGCGCTGGGGGAGATCGTGGGCTACCGGCGCGTCTATCTCTCGGGGATGGTGCTCTTCACCCTGGCCTCCCTGGCCTGCGCCATGGCGACGAGCTTCGAGGGGCTGGTGGCCGGGCGCGCCATGCAGGGCTTCGGCGCGGCGGGTCTGATGAGCGTGAACTCGGCCCTCATCCGCTTCATCCAGCCGCGCGCCGGCCTGGCGAAGGGGCTGGGCTTCAACGCCATGGTCGTCTCCTCCGCCGCCGCGGCGGGCCCCACCGTGGCCGGGCTGATCCTCGGCGTGGCGGACTGGCCCTGGATCTTCGCGGTGAACGTGCCCATCGGCATCGCCGCTTTCGCGATCGGGCTGCGGAACCTGCCCGAGACGCCGCGCGGCCGGCACCGCTTCGACGTGGTCAGCGCCCTTCTCTCCGCCACCACCTTCGGGCTCCTCATCCTGGGGCTGGATTCCCTGGCACATGGCGGCGCGGCCTGGACGGCGCTGCCGCAGGTGGGCATCGGGCTGCTCGCGGGCTTCCTGCTGGTCCGGCGCCAGGCCGGGGTGAAGCGCCCCCTGCTGCCGGTGGACCTGCTGCGGATTCCGGTCTTCGCCCTGTCCATCTGCACCTCGCTCTGCTCCTTCATGGCGCAGAGCCTCACCTTCGCCTCGCTCCCCTTCCTGCTGCAGAGCGGATACGGATTCTCCGTCCTTACCGCCGGGCTGCTGACCACGCCCTGGTTCCTCGCCACCGCCACCGCGGCGCCCCTTTCCGGGCGGCTGATGGACCGGATCCCGGCGGCGGTGCTGGGCGGGGTGGGGCTGGCCATGATGACGGCGGGGCTTGGCCTTCTCGCCGCCCTGCCGGACAACCCGGCGGTGGCGGACATCCTGTGGCGCATGGCCCTCGGCGGCTTCGGCTTCGGCCTGTTCCAGACGCCCAACAACCGCACCATGGTCGGCGCCGCCCCGCCCGAGCGCGCGGGCGGCGCCAGCGGCCTGCTCAGCACCGCCCGCCTGCTGGGCCAGACCACCGGCGCGGCGCTGGTGGGGCTGGTGCTGGGCTGGATGGCCGGCATGCCCGTGGCCGGGCCGAAAACCGCGCTGACCCTTGGCTGCGGCATGGCGGCGCTGGGAGCCTGCGTCAGCCTCCTCCGGCTGCGGACCAAGAGCTAGGCACCCGCGCAGGCGGAGGCGCCCCCTGCCCCTCGCCGTCCGGTGTCCTGGCCTGCGGCGCTGCCGCCGGGGCGCGGAGGGCGGGGCTCAGGAGCGCCCCTTCCGCCCTCCCCGCAACACCCGCGCGATCCCCCGGGCGGCGGCATTGGCACCACCGGCGCCGCGCCGCCGCACGCCCACCGTGCCCGTCCGCCGCGGCGTGGTCAGCTTCGCACCATCCGGGGAGCGGACGAGGTGCAGAGTGCGGTCGTGGAACAGGTCGAGCCCGGGGCGGTGGCCGATGGAGATGAGGGCGCTTTCCGAGAGTTCCTGCTGGAACAGGCCCATCATCGCGTCCTGGTTCGCCTCGTCGAGCGCGGCGGTCGCCTCGTCCATGAAGATCCAGCGCGGCCGGTGCAGCAGCAGGCGGGCGAAGGCGAGGCGCTGCTGCTCGCCGAGGGAGAGGATGCGGTCCCAGCGCTCCTCCTCGTCGAGCCTGCCGGTCAGATGCGCGAGGCCGCAGCGCTGCAGCGCGGCGATGATGGCGGAATCCGAGAACTTCCGGGGCGCGGCGGGATAGGCGATGGCGCCACGCAGCGATCCCAGCGGCAGGTAGGGGCGCTGGGGCATGAACATCATGTGGTCGCGCCGGGGCACGCGCACCTCTCCCGAACCCCAGGGCCAGACGCCGGAAATGGCGCGGAAGAGCGTGGACTTGCCGGTGCCGCTCTCGCCCACGATCAGCACCTTCTCCCCGGCCTCGATCACCGCATTCGCCTCGCCGACCAGGATGTTGCCATCGGCCTGGGCGATCTGGAGGTTCTGGAAGGCCAGCACCTCCCGCCCATCCTCCAGCGGGCCCTCGGTGACGTTGATGCGGCTCTCCTGGTCCAGCAGGTCGGCGGTGTCGAGGCTGTCCTCCAGCGCCGCCACGCGCTCCACATGGGAACGCCAGTCGGCCAGGCGGGGGAAGTTGTCCACGAACCAGTTCAGGGCGCGCGTCACCTCGCCGAAGGCGGAGCCGATCTGCATCAGGACGCCGAGGGTGATGGCGCCGGAGAAGTAGCGTGGGCTGGCCACCAGGATGGGGAAGACGCCGGCGACCATGCCATAGGCGGAGGTGAGCCACATCAGCCGCCGCTCCGTCCGCATCAGGTCCTTCATCACGCTGACCACATGTCCGAAGGAACGGCGCAGCCCTCGGTCCTCATCCGTCTCGCCGCGGATCAGGGCCACGCCCTCGCTGTTCTCGCGGATGCGGATCAGGGCGAAGCGGTGGTCGGATTCGGCCTGGTTGCGGCGGATGTTGATGTCCACCATCGGCCGGCCGATCAGATAGGTGAGCGTGGAGCCGACGATGGCGTAGATCAGGGCCGCGAAGACCATGTAGCCCGGGATCTCGAACTCGTTGCTGCCGAAGGCGACCATCAGCGGGCCGGACAGCGTCCAGAGGATGCCGACGAAGGAGATCAGCATCACCACGGACTGGAAGAGGCCGACGGCCATGTCCACCGCCATGGCCGTGGCCCAGCGCGTGTTCTCGCTGATCCGCTGGTCCGGATTGTCCGCGATGTCGGGCAGGAAGTTCATCTGGTAGTGGCGGCTGCCATCCAGCCAGCGGTTCTGCAGGCGGAAGACCAGCCATTGCCGCCAGCGCAGCTGTAGGAGCTGCCGCACATAGAGCTGGAAGACCGCGACCGACATGCTGGCCGCGGTCAGCAGCAGGAAGGTGCCCATCTGGCCAAAGAAGGCGGCGCGGTCCCGGGCCTCCAGCGCGTTGAAGAAATCGCGGTTCCAGAGGTTGAAGCGCACCTGGATGGCGATCTGGGCCAGGGTCAGGGCGATCACCCCCGCGCTCAGCATCCAGGCGGAGCGCCGCTCGGGGCCCGTGTAGTAGCCGCGGGCTAGGCGCCAGAAGCGGCGCAGGAAGCTGTCGCGGGTGTTGCCGTCCTCGGCTTCCGCTGGCTTGCGCCTGGTTTCATCGGTTCCGGACATGGCGGTCAGGAGGCCTCGCAGCCGAAGGCGCGGGGACGCAGCGTCCGATCCCGATTCATCGTTCCGCCCCCCGGCCGCACGGGCACGAAGACGGAACAGGACTGTGAAGAGGAGGCCACGGCCGTCATTTATTCCTCGGGTTCAGCCGGGGAACGCATGAACAGCGGTTCCGGTTCAGCAGCCTCTCGCCAGCTGAGCATGGTCGCCGGAAAGCGTGCAACCCGGCCACCCCCGGGGGAGAGGGGCGGCCGGGCTTGCCGGGGCAGGGCTGGGGGAGTGAGGCTTCGGGGGCTTGGGGCCTCAGCCGCCCCGGTCAGGCACGCTGGTCAGGCACGCTGGTCAGGCACGCTGGTCAGGCGCCCTGGCGGGTCATGTCGAAGTTGATACCCCCGGCCTGGCTGCCGGCCAGGGGGGTGCGGCCATCGGCCTGGCTCCAGGCACCGGAGGCGGTGGCGCCCTGCGGCACGCGGTCCTGGTCGGCGAAGGAGGGGGCGGCCAGGCCCAGCACCAGGGCGGTGGCGAGGCTCAGCGTGGCGAAGGTCTTGCGCATGGGGGGTCTCCGTTCTCTCTGTCCGGCGGCGCATCGCGCCGCTTCCGTAGCCAAGAGATGCTCCCCGCCCGCCGAACTCTCCAATGCCGACCAGCTATGGTCTCGATGACCGGCGGGAATGGGGGAAAGGGCACCTATCCCCGGCGCGGCGTGCCGCCCTAGGCTTGCCGGATGACCCCTGCCGATCTCGCCCGCGGCACCGCCGAGGCTGCCGCCATCGCCGATTCATGGACAAGGGAGGGCGGGCCCGGAGGGGCGATCGTGCTGTTCGGCCCGGGCGGGCCGGCGGGCGCGGCGGCGGGCGGCCTGGCCAGCCTGGAGCACGGCATCCCCTTCACCCCCGCCACGCCCAGCCGCTGGGCCTCCATCAGCAAGTCCTTCTGCGCGGCCACGGCGGTGCTGGCCGGGTTCGACCTCGCCTCGCCCCTCGGCACGCTGGTGCCGGGCCTGCCGGACGGGATCGCGGCGGTGCGGCTGGAGCAGGCGCTGGACATGACCGGCGCCATCCCGGACCTGATGGAAACGCTCTGGCTTCTGGGCCAGCCCTTCACCGCCAGCCTGTCCGAGACGGAACTCCTGGACCTGTGCCGGCGCCTGCCGGGCACGGGCGGGATGCCGGGCGCCGAGATGGCCTACTCCAACACGGGCTGGCGGCTGGTAGCCGCGGCCTTCGCCGCCATGCGGGGCGAGGAATATGGCCAGGCGCTGCGCCGGCTGGTGCTGGAGCCGCTGGGGCTGGAGGAGGTGGCCTTCCCCGGGGATGAGGCGGTGCCCGTGCCTGGCCTCGCCACGCCCTACTGGCGGGATGGCGGCCGCTGGCGCCGCGGTCGCTACGGCCTGCATTTCTCCCCCTCGGGCGGGCTGGCCGGCAGCGCGGAGGCGCTGGCACGCTGGGGCGCCGCACTGCTTGCCGGGCGCGGGCCGATGCACGGCATGCTCGACCGGCTCTCTGCCCCACGCCCCTTCCCCGATGGCGCGGAAAGCTTCTACCGGCTCGGGCTCTCCACCCAGGAACTCGATGGGCTCGCGCTGGTCGGGCATGGCGGCTCCCTGCCGGGCATCAAGACTCATCTCCTGCTCGCGCCCACGTCCGAATGCGGCGTCGCGCTGATCTCTAACCGCGAGGATACGGATCCGCTCTGGCTCGCCCTGCGGATCATGTCAGCGATGACGGGCCGCGCCCTGCCGCAGCCCGCACGACTGCCGCCCGGGCGCTACGCCGAGGAGCAGGGCGAGGGCTGGGCCGAGGCGGAAGGCGAGACCTTCAGCTTCATGGGCGTCGCCGACCGCCTCTTCGCCGCCCGGGGCGGCGCGCGCACCCTGCCTGCCTATCTCGAGGCCGAGCTTCAGCTCGCGGCGGACGGCGGCATCGAGGGCCGCATCGGCGGCGTGCATCGGCACCTGCTGCCGGTGCCGGACGACACGGTGCTCGATCCCGCCCTGCACGGCCGGTGGCGGAACGCGGCCTTCGGTGTTTCGCTGGAGGTGCGTGCGGATGGAACGGCGCTGCTGCCCGGCATTCATCCGCGCGAGTCCTGCAGGCTGCTTCCGCTGCCCCATGGCCGCGCCGTGGCGGAGCGGTGGCATGGGCCCTGGCGCGCGCGGCCGCTGCTCTGGCTGCAGGAGGATGGAACGCTGCGGCTGGTCTCGCATCGCTCGCGGGTGCTGTCCTTCGAGCGGTGCTGAGCGCCCGCCTCGCCAAACCCTCTTCCCCGCGCGACACTGGCGGCAGAGGAGACTCGCGCATGACCGAGCCGCATTTCGTTCCCGCCACGCCGCAGACCACGCGCATCGGCCAGTTCGATGCTGGCTTTCCGCCCGTGGCGAGCATCGCCGCCGGGGAGCGGGTGGTGCTGCAATGCGTCTCGGGCATGGGCGATGCTGTGCCGGGGCCGGAGAGCGGGATGACGGTGCCGCAGGCCTTGCGCGACATCGCCGCGGCGAACACGGCGGGGCTGACGGGGCACATCATCACCGGCCCGGTGGAGGTGCGCGGCGCGGAGCCGGGCGATGCGCTGCGGGTGGAGATCGAACGGATCGAGCTGGGCACGGATTGGGGCTTCTGCGGCTTCCGTCCGCTCATGGGCACGCTGCCGGAGGATTTCCCCTTCCGCCGCATGCTTCATATCCCGGTGGATCAGGCGGCCAAGACCTGCGTGCTGCCCATGGGCGGCGGCATCAAGCTGGATCTGGCGCCCTTCTTCGGCGTGATGGGCGTGGCGCCGCCACCCGAATGGGGCCGCATCTCCACCAAGGAGCCGCGGGCGCATGGCGGTAACCTGGACAACAAGGAACTGGTGGAAGGCACCACGCTATGGCTGCCCGTGCATGTGCCGGGCGCGATGTTCTCGGCCGGTGACGGCCATGGCGTCCAGGGCGATGGCGAGGTGTGCATCAACGCGCTGGAGACCAGCCTGACCGGCACCTTCGGCCTGCATGTTGAGAAGGGCGGCGGGGCGCGCGACCCGATCCTGCGCTTCCCGCGCGCGGAGACGCCCACGCACTTCATCACCATGGGGATGAACGAGGATCTGGACCTCGCCATGAAGCAGGCGCTGCGCGAGATGATCGCGTTCATCGCATCGCGCACGAATCTCTCGCCCGCGGATGCCTACCAGTTCTGCTCGCTCGCGGTAGATTTCCGCGTGACGCAGACCGTGAACGGCGAGAAGGGCGTGCACGGGATGTTGAGGAAAGGATTACTCTTCTGACGCCGTGTGAAGTCGGCGCATCAAGGGGCTGATCGGACGCGCTGCACGAATCCTGTCCACAGACATGCCCACATATCCGTCCACAAGTTTTCGTGCGCCGCATCTTGTGGGACGGCAACCCGCTGACCTACCGTATCTTGTATCGACGTTGACGGGGGTAGGGGCATGGACTGGTCAGCGGAAGCGATCGAAACACTCAGGGCACTCTGGGCGGAAGGACACTCCACCGCCGAGATCGGCCGGCGCATGGGCATTTCGAAGAATGCCGTGGTGGGCAAGGCGCATCGCCTGCACCTGCCGGCGCGCCCGAGCCCGATCCAGCGCGAGCAGGCGGCCGCCTCCGCCTCGTCGCGTCCCTCCGCCGCACCGGCGGTGGTGAGCACGCCCGCGCCGCGCCCTGCCGCGCCGGCGGTTGTACCCGCCCCGGCGGCGACAGCCGCGCCAGCGGCCACCGCGGTACCGCCGCGTGCGCCGTCACGCGCCGCGGCACCGCCCGCGCAGGTGCGGCCTTTCCAGCGCAGTTCCGCGCGCAGCTGCTGCTGGCCGATCGGCGAGCCCGGCACGCCGGATTTCCGCTTCTGCTCCGCGGAAGCCTTCGCCGGAAAGCCCTACTGCCTCGAGCACGCCTCGGTGGCCTATGTGAAGGCGCGCGACCGGCGCGAGGACGCGGCCTGACCATTTGCGTCGCGCGGCATTCGCCGCGCGGATTGATGGCCGGATGGTGACGTTCAGGGGGAACGCCGCCATCCGGCCATCGCGTATCAGCCAGGCGGGACTTGTGCCTGGCGTATCGGCCTGCCCAGCGGCGCGGCGCCAAGGAAGGCACCGGCCATCAGCACCGCCGCCGCGATCAGGAAGGCCGTGCCGATGAAGGGGATGACGGCCTCCTCACCCACCGAAAGCGCGTAGACGCTGCCGAAAAAGATCGGCGAGGCCACGCCGGCGATGCTCGAGACGCTCATATTCGCGCCCTGCAGCTGGCCCTGTTCGCGCTCCGAGACGAGCCCCGTCATCAGCGCCTGCAGCGTGGGCATGGCCAGGCCCCAGAGCGCGTTGGGAAGCATCGCCAGCACGAAGATCCAGCCATTGGGGGCCAGCCCCATCGCGGCGATGCCGAGCGCGCCGAAGACGAGGCCGATGATCATGGTGCGCCGGTCGCCATAGTGCTTCGTCACGCGCCCGACGAGCAGCCCCTGCACGGCTGCATCCAGCGCGCCCACGAAGGAGAGGAGGATGCCCACCTCCCACAGTGACCAGCCATAGCGCTGCCCGGCATAGAGCACGAAGACCGCCGAGAAGACGTGGTGCGCGAAGTGCAGCAGGAAGTTCACCCCGGCCAGCACCCCCAGATCCCGGCTGCGCGCGAGCATCCGGAAGGCACCGAAGGGATTGGCGCGCTTCCAGGAAAAGCCCATGCGCCGCTCGGGCGGCAGGGATTCCGGCAGCACGAGCCAGCCATAGAGGAAGGCCAGCCCGCTGAGCGCCGCGGCGAGCCAGAAGGGTGCGCGCGGCGAGATCTCGCCCATCACCCCGCCCAGCAGCGGCCCGGCGACGAAGCCACCGGAAAAGGCGGCGCCGATCAGCCCATAGGCCCTGGCACGGTTCTCCGGTGCCGTGATGTCGGCCATGTAGGCATAGATCGTGGTGAAGCTGGCCGAGGTGACGCCGGCCAGGATGCGCCCCAGGGCCAGCCACCACAGGTTCGGCGCCACGGCCATCAGCACATAGTCGATGGCCAGGCCCGCGGTGGAGAGCAGCAGCACCGGGCGCCGCCCGTAGCGGTCCGAGATGGAGCCGATGACGGGCGAGGCAAGAAACTGCATCGCCGCCCAGAGCGCGACGAAGGCGCCGTTGATCACCCCGGCGCGGGCATTGGACCCGGCGAATTCCTCGATCAGCTTCGGCAGGACGGGGATGACGATCCCCATCGCGATGATGTCGAGGACAGCGGAGACGAGAATGAAGATGATCGCGGCCTTGTGGCCCGCGAGGATGGAGAACGGCATGACGTGATGATCCTACGGCCCGATGACGGGCCGGCATGCGGGAGCGTGACGCACGGATGGCGGGTGATGTGCCCGGCCCGTTCCACGGGCCGGCGGGTCAGAAGACGACCACAATCTCCGACATGGATCTCTCCATCTCGCGCGGCGGATGGCGCCGCGCAGGGCGCGGGTGATAGGCGGGCCGGACATGCGGAGTCAACGACCGCCAGCCCAGCTGTTCCCGCGCCCGGAACCGTTCAGTGATGGCGCGTTCCGGCCCCGGTGGAGCGGGCGCTAAAGAGCGTTCCTGCCACCGAGGTCCCCTAGCCAGCCTGATCTCTCGCGAAGGCGGCTTGTCCGCCCAGTCAGCCCACGCACAGTCAGCCCATTCCCCGCCCGCCGATCAGGCGCCGCCGCAGCTTGCCGCCGATCCAGTCGATGATGCCGACGGTGATCACCATCAGGATGATGATGAAGGCCACCTCGTCCCAGTGGCGCACCTTGATGCGCTCGGCGATCTGCAGGCCGATCCCGCCCGCCCCGACCACGCCGAGAATGGAGGCGGAGCGGGTGTTGCTCTCGAAGAAATACAGCGCCTGGGCCAGCATCACCGGCAGCACCTGGGGCAGGATGCCGAAGCGCACCGCCATCAGCCGCGACCCGCCGGCCGCCACCACGCCCTCCGCCTGGCGCCGCTCAGCGTTCTCGATCGCCTCGGCATAGAGCTTGGACAGGGTGGCGAGGTCCGAGACGAACAGCGCCAGCACCCCCGCCAGCGGACCGAGCCCGACCGCGCGCACGAAGGCCAGCGCCCAGATGAGCTGGTCCACGCCGCGAAGCCCATCGAAGACGCGGCGCAGGGAGAAGCGCAGCAGGGTGGACGTGACGATGTTGCGGGCGCCGAGGAATCCGAGCGGGACGGCGACGACCGCGGCCAGCACCGTGCCAAGGAAGGCCATGGCCACGCTCTCGGCGATGCCGCGCAGGATGTCCCCCCACAATTCGCCCGGGGAGGGCGGGATCATCAGCCGGATAATGGTGAAGAGGCCGGAGAGCCCGTTCCACAGCCTCTGCGGCGTGATGTCGAAGAGCCAGAGCGCCCAGGCCAGCCAGGCGAGGAACACCGCCCCGCCCGCGATCCGCCAGGCGCGCTGCGCGGGCGAAGGCCCGAAGGCACGCGGCAACCGCGCCTTCCAGCGGGCCACTTCGGCGGCGCTCATGCCCGGCGAGACCTTCGCTTCGCTCATGCCTGGCGTGACCTTCGCTTCGCTCATGCCCGGGCATCCCCGGCAAGGCGGCGCCGCACGGCTTCGGACAGCAGGTCGATCATGGCCACCACCACCACGATCAGCACGATGATGGCCGAGATCTCCTCGTAGTAGTTCTGGGAGATGACGAGATAGAGCTCCTGCCCGATGCCGCCCGCGCCGACGAAGCCGATCACGCTGGCGCCGCGCACATTGATCTCGAAGCGCAGCAGCAGGTAGCTGACCATGTTCGGCGCCACCTGCGGCAGCATGGCGAAGCGGCAGGCCTGGGCCCAGCTTCCACCCGCGGCGCGCACCCCGTCCCACGGCCCCATATCGGCGTTCTCGATCGCCTCGGCGAAGAGCTTGCCCAGGGCACCCGTGGTGTGCAGCGCGATTGCGATGATGCCCGCCAGCGGCCCCACGCCGAAGGCCCAGACAAGGATCAGCGCGTAGACGATCTCCGGCACCGTTCGCATCGCTTCCAGCCCGCGCCTTGCCAGGCGGTAGGACCAGGGGCCGGGCGCGGCATTGCGCGCGGCCAGGAAGGACAGAAGCAGCGCCACCACCCCGCCCCCCAGCGTGGCCAGCGCGGCCATGTTCGCCGTCTCGACCAGCAGCAGCGCCCACTTGTCCAGCCGGTAGAACCAGAAGGCGATGCTGCCCTCCGTCTCCCATCCCGCAAGGAGCGTGGCCCAGCGGAGATCGGGCAGGAGGCGCGCGAAGTAATCCCCCGCGCGCGGCAATCCGGCGGCAAGCGCGGCGGGGTGGAACTCGCTCATCCAGGCGCTGGCCAGCAACGCGGCGGCAAAAAGGGCGAGGCCCAGCAGCAGCCGCGCGCGCTTCGCCCGGCGCGCCGCCTGGAAGGCTGCCTCGCCGCGCGCGATGGCGGGGGACAGCGCGAGGCTCAGTTCCGCCTCCGGCGCTCCGCCGCCTCCTCGCGCCGCATGTCGATCAGAAGCTGGAAGGCCTCGTGGCCCACCTCCCGGTAGCCCGTGCCGCCACCGCGCTCGATGGCGCGGTAGATGTCGGGATGCGCCCGGGGCAGCGCGAGGTGGAAAAGGCGGATATCCTCCTTGAAGGCGTCGGGCAGCGCGCGGCGGGCCATGAGCGGGCCATAGATCACCGGCTCCGTCTGCCAGACGATCCGGAGGTCACGCATGGTGACCATCCCTTTCTCCACCATGGTGTGGAGATTCCCGCGGGAATAGCCAGCGGCCGGATCGCCCTGGCCGGAGGCCCAGGTGAAGGCGGCGTCGTATTGCCGTTGCAACACCGCCACCACCGCCTGCTCATGCCCGCCGGCGAAGCCCGTGCGGCCGAAATAGGTGTTGGGGTCGATCCCCGCCCGCCGCAGCGCGAAGCGCGGGATGAGGTAGCCCGAAGCGGAGTTCGGATCGGGCCAGGCGAGCGACTTCCCGCGCATGGCCTGGAGGTCCGCGATGCCCGAATCCGCCCGCGCCACCATGACCCCGACATAGGAGATGGAGCCATCCTCCTGCTCCGCCACCAGAAGCGGCTCCACCCCGCCATTCGTCTCCACCCAGGCGGCGGCATAGACCGCGGGGCTGACGGCGGCGAGGTCGAGCTGCCCCGCGGCGAAGGCCTGCACCACCCCGGCATAGTCGCTGGCGGGGAAGAGGCGCACGGACACGCCGAAGCTCTCCTCCAGCAGCTTGCGGTATCCCTCGTAGCGGCCGAGGCGATCGGCCTCGTTCTCGCCACCGATCAGGCCGATGCGGATCTGCGGCACCTGCGCCGCCCAGGCGCGGCGCCCAGGCGCGGGAAAGACGAGGCCCGGATCGGCGCTGCGGCGCTGCGCCAGGGCCGGGCCGGCGACGAAGGCAAGGGGCAGCCCGAGGGCATTCCGGCGGGTCAGCATGGTCACCGCCTCCGGCGACGCTCGGCCGCCTCCTCTTCGCGCAGCTTCACCACCAGGGCGTAGTCGGCATGGGTGACGGTACGGAAGCCGGTGCCGCCACCCCGCTCGATGCCCTCATAGATCGCGCGATGCGTGTTGGGCAGCGCCAGAAAGAAGCGGCGCATGTCCTCCTTGAAGCTCTCGGGCAGCTCGGCGCGGCAGGCGATGGGTCCGGCGGGGATGGGATCGCTCTTCCAGATCACGCGCAGGTCGCGCATGTCGAGCATGCCCTTCTCCACCATCACCCGCAGCGCGCCGCGGGAATAGCCGGCGGCGGCATCCCCCTGCCCCGAGGCCCAGGTGCAGCCGGCGTCATATTGCCGGTGCAGCACCGCCACCACGGCCTGCTCATGTCCGCCCGCGAAGCCCGTGCGGGAGAAATAGCTGGACGGCTCGATCCCCGCCGCCCGCAATGCCGCGCGCGGGGCGAAATAGCCGGAGGTGGAGGCGGGATCGGCCCAGGCGAGGGACTTGCCGCGCATGCCCTGGAGATCGGTGATGCCGGAGTCCGTGCGCACCACCATCACCGCCACGTAGCCGAGCGAGCCGTCATCGCCTTCCGCCGCGACCAGCGCCTCGATCGCGCCCCGGGTGTCGATCCAGGTGCCGGCGTAGTTGGCGGCGCCCATCTGCGCCATCTCGATCCGCCCGGCGGCGAAGGCCTGGCCCACGCCCGCGAAATCCGCGGCGGGATAGAGGCGGACGGGGATCCTGAAGGTCTCCTCCAGCAACTGCCGGTAGGGCTCGTTGCGCGCCAGCCGGTCCGTCTCGTTCTCTCCGCCGGAAATACCGATGCGCAGCACGGGGATGGCATCGGCCCAGGCGCGGCGGCCCGGCTCGGGGAAGGTCAACCCGGGATCGGCGCTGCGCCGGGGTTGCGCCTGGGCGAGAGCGGGAAGCGGCGCCGCGCTGGCGGCCAGGGTGGCAAGAAGGGTGCGGCGGGTCGGCATGGGCGTTCCTGTCAGGCGGCGGAGGGCTGGGGCGTCTCGGCCTCCAGCGCCTCCTCCGGCACGCCATAGATGGCTTCCACCCGCTCCGGTGTCAGCGCATCGGGCGGGCCGTCGAAGACCACGCGCCCGGCCTGCATGGCGATGATGCGGCCGCAATAGCGGCGCGCGGTGTCCAGGTGGTGCAGGTTCACCAGGACGGTCAGCCCGTCGCGCCGGTTCACGTCGCGCAGCGCCTCCATCACCACCCGCGCATTGCGCGGATCGAGGGAGGCGATGGGTTCGTCCGCCAGCAGCAGGCGCGGCTCCTGCAGCATGGCGCGGGCGATGGCCACGCGCTGCTGCTGCCCGCCCGAGAGCGTGTCGGCGCGCTGCAAGGCCTGTTCCGCCAGATCGAAGCGGTCCAGCGCATCCAGCGCCATGGCGCGCTCCTCGGCGGAGAAGCGGAGCAAAAGGGAGTTCAGCGTGGCGAGCGGGCCGGGCCGGTGGTTCAGCCGCCCGACCAGCACATTGGTCAGCACGTCCAGCCGTTGGATGAGGTTGAACTGCTGGAAGATCATGGCGCAGCGCGTGCGCCAGCCCCGCAGCGCCCGGCCGCGCAGCGCGGTGACATCGGTGCCGTCATGGAGGATCTGGCCCGATGTCGGCTCGGTCAGGCGGTTGACCATGCGCAGCAGGGTGGACTTGCCCGCGCCGGAACGGCCGATGATGCCCACCATCTGGCCCTGGGGAATGGCCAGGGTAACGCCGTCAACCGCGGCACGCTCGCCGAACCGGCGGGTGAGGTTCTTGAGTTCGAGCATCCGGGGCCCTGTCTCTGCCCGGCCAGTATAGGGCGTTACGGGTTGGAGAGCAGGTCCCGCAAGGCGCCACGGCTGTGGCCGGCGAAGCCCCGCATCGGCCCGGCCGCGGCCAGCGCGTCCATCACCGCCTCGGCCGTCGCCTCGGCGGCGGCGCGGAAGAGGAGGTCGATGCGGTTCTCGGCCAGCACGCGGCGCGGCGGGAGGAAGGCGCCCCCGGGCTCATGCGGCAGCCGGTGCGCCGTGCTGAAGGCCAGGGCGATGTCGCCGCTGCCATGTCCCCAGAAGGATCCGGTCCAGGCGATCCCCGCCCCGCCCCGGGCAGCGATGCGGCGAAGCTGGCGCCCCTCCAGCGGCACATCCGTGGCCAGGACCACGATCACGGAACCGCGCTCGGGCGGCGCCTCGGCGCGCGGATCGATGCGGCGCCCGTCGGGCAGGCGGAGGTCGCCCGGCCGCCCGAAATTGGCGAGCACGAGGGCGCCGAGATGGAAATCCTCCTCCTCGATCGAGAGGCGGCGGGAGGCGGTGCCGATGCCGCCCTTCAGCCCGTAGCAGCTCATCCCCGTGCCGGCGCCGATCGCGCCGGATTCCATCTCCGGGGCGGCGGCCGCGATGGCGGCCTCGGCATCGCACGGCCTCACGGCCAGGGCCTGGATGTCGTTCAGATGGCCGTCATTGCACTCCATCACCACGGGATTCACCGTCGAGGTCCCGCGCCCGATGCGCGGCTCCGCGGCAATGGCGTGGCGGATCAGTGCCTCCGCGCAGGCGGGCACGCCGAAGGTGTTGGTGAGAAGAATGGGCGTCTCGATCTCGCCCAGCTCCTCCACCTGCATCAGCCCCGCGCTCTTGCCGAAGCCGTTCACCACATGCACGGCGGCAGGCAATTTCTCCCGGAAGATGTTGCCGCCATGGGGCAGGATGGCGGTGACGCCGGTGCGGATCGAATCACCTTCGATCCGCGTGGCGTGCCCGACGCTTACGCCGGGCACATCGGTGATGGCGTTGCGCGCGCCCGGCGGCAGGTCGCCCCAGGCCAGGCCGAGTTCCCGGGCCCGCATCAGAGGCCGGCGATCACCGCTTCCGTCACCCGCGCCACCTGCGCGTCATCCAGGTAGGGATGCATCGGCAGGGCGAGGATGCGCTTGCACAGGCTCTCGCTGACCGGCAGCGGCGGGGCCTGGCCGATGGCGGCGGCATGGGCCTCGCGATAGGCGGGCTGGTGGTGGAGGGGCAGCGGGTAATAGACCGCGGTCGGCACGCCGCGGGCCTTGCAGGCCTCCTGCACGCGGCTGCGCTGGCCCTCATCCTTCAGCAGGATGGAGTAGAGGCCATTGGCGCTCTCGGCGCCTTCGGGCTTCGCGGGGATCTGCACCTTCCCGGCCAGGGCGGCGTCATAGCCCGCCGCCACGCGGGCGCGGGCGGCCAGCTCATCCTCCATCAGCGGCAGCTTGCAGAGCAGGATGGCGGCCTGGATCGTGTCGAGGCGGCCGTTCATCCCCGTGCGCATCACCTCGTAGCGGGTCTTGCCTTCGCCATGGGTGCGGAGCGAGCGGTAGAGATCGGCCTTCTCGGCGCTGTCGGTCAGCAGGGCGCCGCCATCGCCGTAACAGCCCAGCGTCTTGGTGGGATAGAAGGACAGGGCGGCGGCGCCGGCCCATTGGCCCAGGCGCCTGCCACCCAGCGCGCCGCCGAAGGCCTGGGCGGCGTCATCCAGGGCGAACATGCCTTCCTCCGCGCAGATGGCCTCGATGGCGGGCCAATCGGCGGGAAGGCCGAAGAGGTCCACGCCCACCACGGCGCGGGGGCGCAGCCGGCCCTCGGCCTTCACCAGATCGATGCGGCGGCGCAGGTCGGCGATGTCGATGTTGTAGGTCGCCGGATCCACATCCACGAAGACCGGCGTGGCGCCGAGCACCAGCGGCACCTCGGCGGTGGCCGTGTAGGTGAAGGCGGGCAGGAACACGGCATCGCCGCGCCCGATCCCCTCGGCCATCATCGCGATCTGCAGCGCATCCGTGCCCGAGGAAACGCCGACGCAATGGCCAACGCCGGCGAAGGCGGCCAGCGCCTTCTCCAGCTCCTCCACCTCCGGCCCCTGCACAAAGCGGCCCGAATCGAGGACGGCGGCAATGCGCCGGTCGATCTCTGGCCGGATCAGCGCCTGTTGGGCGCGGACATCGAAGAGGCCGATGGGGGGAAGGGCAGCGTTGTCTTGCGGCATGGCGCGCCCCTTAGCGCAAAGCGGGCGATGCGTCGAAATCAAGGATCGTGTCGGAGGGTTACGCCCCCTCCCCTCCGGCCGGTGGTGGAAATCCGGAGAGGGCTCTGCCCTCTCCGGACCTCACCCGCCAAGGGCCTGAGGCCCTTGGAACCCCGTCTGGCTGCCGCGGATACGGTGCAACACGGGGTCTCTGCCCCCTGCTCCTGCCCTGGCAGTCGCCTCCGGTCATGGACCGGAGGCGCACCGCCAGCCGAACCGCTCCAAACTACTAAAAGAAGATGATGGAGAGGGGTCCGGGGAGAGGAAGAATTCCTTCTTCCTCTCCCCGGGGCCAACAGCAACGGCCTCGCCCTATCGCGCCCGCATCACACGGGACAGCATCATCCCCAGCGCCAGCATGGCGGTGCCACTCACCAGCAGCGCCGGGCCGGCCCCCAGGCCCGCGAGCAGCGTGCCGAAGAGAAGCGGCCCAAGGGACTGCCCCACGAAGAAGGAGAAGGCGTGCAGGGCCACGGCCGAGCCGCGCGCCCGGGGCGCGATCTCCGTCACCCGCATCTGCAACGAGTTGTGCATGGTGAAATAGCCGAGGCCGATGGCGAACATGCCCAGGATCACGGGCAGGGCGCCCAGCGGCGCGCTCCACCCCACCGAGGCGATGGAGAGGAAGCCCAGCGCCACCACCACGCCGGCCAGGCGCTGCATCCGGGGCAGGCCGAGATGGGACAGCATCGGCCCGGCGATGAAGGTATAGGCGACGCCGGAGGCCCCGAAGGCACCGATGGCGAAGCCCGCCTCCACCGCTCCGCCCAGGCCCCAGCCGGCGATCAGCGCCGCGAGATAGGGGAACAGCCCGAAGACGAAGAGACCTTCCGTGGCGACGGAGGCGTAGAGACGCCGCGCCATGGGCAGGGCGACGATTTCCCGGTACCGGCGCAAGGCCGAGCCGGCATCCAGGCGCCCCGGCGGCGCATCGGGTTCCCGCCGCAGGTCGCGCCAGAGGACGAAGCCCATGGCCAGCACCGCCACCGCCCCGCCGGCGATGATGCCGCGCCAGTCCACGAAGCCATGGATCAGGCCGGAGGCGACGCCGCCCGTGATCTGCCCGGCGGTGGAAAAGGCCAGGAGCCGGCTGAGCGCCACCTGCCGCGCGGATTGTGATACCCGGTCCCCGAAGGTGGCGATCACCAGCGGGTAGATGCCTCCCGCAGCCGCCCCGGCCAGGGCACGGAAGACGAAGAGCAGGCCGAGGCTGGGGGTCAGGGCGCAGGCAACCAGGGCCAACCCGGTGAGGAGGGTGGCGTAGGCGATGATCCGCCGCTTGCCCAGCGCGTCCCCCACCGGACCCAGGAGGGGCTGCACCAGCGCATAGGGCAGCGCGAAGGCCGAGGCGAGCAGCGCCACCGCATCCGTCGCCACTGCGAAATCCCGCGCGATCTCCGGCAGGATGGGATCCAGGCTGCGGGAGGCAAGGGAGGTGGTGAAGGCCGCCAGGCCATACAGGGTGATGAGCCGGCGGGTGCGGGCTGGGTCATCGGTGGGGACGGACATGCGGGCCCATGCTGCGGCGGCCGGAGCGGGGCCGCCACCCCTGCCCGCGCGGGGCTGCGATGCGGCCGCCTTTTTCCTTAGCCCTTCCGGGCGAGGCTCGTCAGCGCCTCGGTCTTCGCCACCCAGCCGAAGAAGCTGCGCACGTTGAACACGGTCGCGTCATGCACGAAGCGCGGGCCGCCCTGCCAGCAGGCATCCTCGACCAGCACGGGCCAGAACTCCCGGTGGAAGGCCTCGCGCAGCGTGCTCTCCACGCAGACATTGGTGGCAACGCCGCAGAACAGGATGTCCCGAATGCCGCGGGCGCGCAGCATCATCTCCAGCTGCGTGCCGCTGAAGCCGCCATAGCGGGGCTTCTGGATCAGGATGTCGCCCGGGGCGCGCTGCATCTGCGGTAGCAGCGCGTAGTCCCAGCTGCCCTTGGCCAGCAGCGTGCCTTCCAGCTCCGGCTGCTCGCGCATCAGCCGCAGGGCGTTGGACTTCCAGTGATTGGGCGAGCCGGGGCCGCCCGCCTCGATCCCCTCGGGGTCCCATCCATTCTGGAACCAGACGATGGTGATGCCGAGCATCCGGGCCGCGGCCACCACCTGCGCCACCTTGTCGATCACGGATTGCGCGCCCGACAGGTCGAAGCCTGCCTTGTCGAGATAGCCTTCCCTCGACGCATAGGCGTTCTGCATGTCCACCACGATCAGCGCGGTGCGGGCGGGCAGCAGCGGGAAGGGCTCGGGTTCGGCCTGGAGGAGGAGGTCCCCCTCCACGCGCGGAAGATCCTGGGGGGCGCGGTCGGTCATCCCCGCCATGCTGCGCCGCAGGATGCGCCGCGTCCAGCGCGGCGCCGGCCCATCCGGTCAGTGGCGCGCGAGGCTGGGCGAGCCGAGCCGCGCGGATAGGCTGGGCCGGGCATTCAGCAGCACGGGATCGAAGCCCGCCTTGCGCTTGTAGTCGCGGGCGATGCCCTCCAGCTCCGCCATGGGCAGCACCGACTCCCGCCCGCCCGCGGCGGCAAAGCCCTGGGGAGCGCGCTGCTCGGCCAGGTCCAGCACCAGGTCCGGCCCCTGGCCACGCGCCGCCTGCACCAGGGCGGAGGTGGCGGGCCGCCGCGTCGCCTCATAGGCGCGCAGCCCGGCCGTCACCTCCCCTTCGGTCGCCAGGTGGAAGGCCAGGGTCCGGGCGTCGAGAATGCCCTGGGAAGCGCCGTTGGAGCCGATCGGGTACATCGGATGCGCCGCATCCCCCAGCAGCGTCACCCGGCCCCGCGTCCATTCCGGCAGGGGGTCGCGATCCACCATCGGGAATTCCCACACGGCGGGCGCGGCGCGGATGAGGGAGGGCACGGAGAGCCAGGGCCATTCCCAGCCGGCGAAATCGGGCAGGAAATCCTCGATCCGTCCCGGGCGGTTCCAGTCCTCCCGCGCCCAATGGGTGCTGGGATCCATGCGACGCTCGGCGATCCAGTTGATCAGCGCCGGGCGTTCCGCCGTGGCTTCCCGGATGGGGTAGCACACGAATTTCAGTTCGCTGCTGCCCGCCTGCACCATGGTGCGGCCGGTGAGATAGCCCGGGTGCTCGGACACGGCGCGCCACATCAGGCTGCCGTTCCAGCGCGGCGCGCCCTCATGCGGGTGCCAGGTGGCGCGGATGGCGCTGTGGATGCCATCCGCCGCCACCACCGCGTCGCCGCGCGCCCTGCCCCCGCCTTCCAGATGCAGGGTCGCGCCTTCCGCATCCGACTCCGCCGCGATCCCGCGCGAGCCGAGATGAATGGCATCGCCCAGCCGCTCCCGCGCCGCTTCCAGCAGCAGCATGAACAGCGTGCCGCGATGGATGCTCACCTGCGGCCAGCGATAGCCGGCGGCCAGGCCGCGATCCTCGCGCCACACCTCCTCGCCGCGCCTGGTCGCGTAGAGCAGATCGCGCGTCGGCACGCCGGCGGCCAGGACGCGCTCCCCCAGACCCAGCTCCGTCAGCTCCCGCACCGAATGGGGCAGGAGGTTGATGCCGACGCCGAGCGGCTTCGGCATGGAGACGGCCTCATGCACCTCCACCCCGATTCCGGCCTGGTGCAGCGCCATGGCCAGGGTCAGCCCGCTGATCCCGCCGCCGGAAATGACGATGTGCATGGCGCGCCTCCTCCCCTGTCCCGGCGGAACGGTCACTGGTCCGGCTTGAAGCCGGAGGCGGCGACGATCGGGCCCCAGCCCTCCAGCTCGCGGGCGATCCGCTCCCGGAAGGCGGCGGGCTGCATGATGGTGGGGTCCAGGTCGATCTTCGTCAGCACCTCCTTCACCTCAGCGCTGGCGGCGGCGGTGGCCAGGGCATCATGCAGCGCGGAGACGGTGGCGGGGGAGGCGCCGGCGGGCAGGAAGGCGCCGTACCATTCCTCATGCACCAGCTCCGGGAAGCCGGATTCCGCGAAGGTGGGCAGATCCGGAAGGCGCGGCGGCCGCTGGGGAGAGGAGACGGCCAGCAGCCGCGCATCGCCCGAGCGATGGAAGGCGGTCAGCTCCCCCAGCGGCAGGATCACGGCCTGCAGCGTGCCGGCGAGCAGGTCCGTCACCGCCGGGGCGGAGCCGCGATAGGGGATGTGGTTCATGGTCAGCCCGGTTTTCCGCGCCAGCTCCACTCCCATGAAATGGGGCACGGAGCCCGGCACGGGCGCGGCCCAGTCCACGGCGCGCTGTGTCTTTCCCCAGGCCAGGAATTCCTCGAGCGTCCGCGCCGGATGCCGGGCCGCGACCGCGAGGCCGAAGGAGAAGAGGCAGACCGGCGCGACGGGCGTGAAATCCTTCAGCGGGTCGTACCGCAGCGATGTCGGGTAGAGATGCGGGTAGATCGTGATCATCGAGGCAGGGGTGATCGCGAAGGCCGAGCCATCGGGCGGAAGGCCCTTCAGCAATTCCAGCGCCAGCCGCCCACCCGCGCCGGGGCGGTTGTCCACCACCATCTGCGCGGCGCCCTGGGCGCGCAGCCGCTCGGCATAGAGGCGGGTGACGCTGTCGGCGGTGCCGCCGGGAGGAAAGCCGACAATGGCGCGGCCCGCGCGCCCTGTCTGGGCCGCGGCCGGGCCGAGGCCGGCGACGAGCGCCGCGCCGCCCAGGCCCGCCAGCGCCGAACGACGCCCCATCATTCCACGCGACATGCTGCGTGCCTCTCCCTGTTCGTTTTTCCGGACCGGGAACGCGGCCGCGCACAGGCCAGGGGGCGATGGGCGAGGCGGACGGTCCCGGCATTCCGGCCCGGTGGATGCCCGGGCCGCTTCCTTGCCGTCAGCCTGCCGTGGCGCCGCCTTTTGTCAATCGGCGGCGCCGGGCGGGGCAGGCCGGATCAGCCCACCCGGTTGCTGATCAGGTCCTGCACCACGGTCGGGTCCGCCAGGGTGGAGGTGTCGCCGAGGCTGTCCGTCTCATTCGCCGCGATCTTTCGGAGGATGCGGCGCATGATCTTGCCGGAACGCGTCTTGGGCAGGCCCGGCGCCCATTGAATGGCATCGGGGCTGGCGATGGGGCCGATCTCCCTGCGCACCCAGGCCACCAGTTCCTTGCGAAGCTCCTCCGTCGGCTCCTCATCGAGCTTCAGGGTGACATAGGCGTAGATGCCCTGGCCCTTGATCTCATGCGGCATGCCGACGACGGCGGCCTCGGCCACCTTCGGGTGGGCCACCAGCGCGCTCTCGATCTCGGCCGTGCCCATGCGGTGGCCGGAGACATTGAGCACGTCGTCCACGCGCCCCGTGATCCACCAGTAGCCATCCGCGTCGCGCCGCGCGCCGTCACCGGTGAAGTACTTGCCGGGGAAGGTGGAGAAATAGGTCTGGATGAAGCGCTCATGGTCGCGGAACACCGTGCGCATCTGGCCGGGCCAGCTGTCGGTGATGACAAGGTTGCCCTCGGTCGCGCCCTCCAGCGGATTGCCGTCATTGTCCACCAGCGCGGGGACGACGCCGGGCAGCGGCAAAGTCGCGGAACCGGGCTTCTGCGCCACCGCGCCGGGCAGCGGGGAAATCAGGATGCCGCCCGTCTCGGTCTGCCACCAGGTGTCCACGATCGGGCAGCGCTCATCGCCCACCACGCGGTAATACCAGAGCCAGGCTTCCGGATTGATGGGTTCGCCCACCGAACCGAGGATGCGCAGCGACTGGCGGGACGCCTTCCTCACCGGCGCCTCGCCTTCCCGCATCAGCGCGCGGATCGCGGTGGGCGCGGTGTAGAAGATGTTGACCTTGTGCTTGTCGATCACCTGCCAGAAGCGGCTGGAATCGGGCCAGTTCGGCACGCCCTCGAACATCAGCGTCGTCGCGCCGTTCGCGAGCGGGCCGTAGACGATGTAGGTGTGCCCCGTCACCCAGCCCACATCCGCCGTGCACCAGTAGACCTCGCCCGGGCGGTAGTCGAAGACGAGCTGGTGGGTGAAGGCGGCCCAGACGCCGTAGCCGCCGGTGGTGTGCAGCACGCCCTTCGGCTTTCCGGTGGAGCCGGAGGTGTAGAGGATGAAGAGCGGGTCCTCCGCCCCCATCGGCTCGGCCGGGCATTCGGCGGATCGCGCGTCGCAGAGGGTCGCCCAGTCATGGTCGCGATCGCCCTGCATGCTGATCTTGCCGCCCGTGTTCCTCGCCACGATCACGTTCTTGATCGTGGGGCAGGACTTCAGCGCCTCGTCCGCATTCGCCTTCAGCGGCACGGTGCGGCCGCCACGGCGGCCCTCATCGGCGGTGATGAGCAGCGTGCTCTCGCAATCCTGGATGCGGCTGGCCAGGCTCTCCGGCGAGAAGCCGCCGAACACCACCGAATGCACCGCGCCAATGCGCGCGCAGGCCAGCATGGCCACCGCGGATTCGACGATCATCGGCAGGTAGATCGTGACGCGATCACCGCGCCGCACGCCCAGCTGCTTCATCGCATTCGCCAGGCGGCAGACGCGCTCCAGCAGCTGGCGGTAGGTGACATGGGCGTCGCTCTTGGGGTCGTCGCCTTCCCAGATGATGGCCACCTGGTCTCCACGCCCGCCCTCGACATGCCGGTCCAGGCAGGATTCGGTCAGGTTGAGGACGCCGTCCTCGAACCACTTGATCGAGACATCGCCCTCGAAGCTGGTGTTCTTGATCTTCGTCGGCGCCCGCATCCAGGCGAGGCGGTTCATCTCGCGCTTCCAGAAGCCCTCGGGGTCGCGGGCGGCCTCGGCGACCATGGCCTCGCGGCGCTCGGCATTGGCGTGGCTACCTGCGGCGATCTCGGGCTTTACGGCGATGAGGGTCTGGTCGGTCATTGGCGGCGGTCCTCCGGGGCTGGGCCCTTCTCGGGAAGCATCGTCGCCGCCTTCCCCCGGCCGTCAAGGCCGGGGATCGCGCCAGGCCTGGACAGTCCAGAAGGAAAGGGCCGGGAAGGTTCCCCTCCCCGGCCCTTCGGCCCCTCTCAGTAGCGGTGCCAGTGCCGCCGGTGGTGCCTCGGCGGCGGCGGCGGATAGCCCCGGTAGGCATGGTGGCGGCGCCAATGGGGCGGCGGCGGCGGCCGGTGCCAGTGGCGCGGGCCGTGGTAATGCCGGCGGGGCGGCGGGCCGTAGTAGTAGGGGCGTGGCGGCGGCCCCCACTGGACAGGCATGGCCGCCATGGGCTGGCCGGTGGAGATGGTCACGGAACCAACGGGCTGGGCCTGGGCCGCCGGGGCGGCAAGCAGGGTGGGCGCGCCCAGCAAAGCCGCCAGGATGGCGATCCGCCGCCCCCAGGCACCGATCTTGGCGAGGGTGTCTCGCATGATGGCATCCTTTCTGCGTCAGGCCAGGGAAGGCCCTTTCACTGCATCAGGAAACGCCCCGATACGGGCGGGGTCACGACCGGATTGCGGCGGGGCGGAGGCGGCGTGTCGCGAAAGGTGACAAGGCCGGGCCGGGCCGGTCGCAACCCCCTTTCACAACCCCGCATCCTCGGGCACCAGCACCGCCCCGTCCTCGATCCGCACCTCCACCGCTTCCAGCGAATCCCCGGCGCAGGGGCCGGCGACGCAGAACCCGTCCTCCACCCGGAAGCGGGCGCCATGGGCGGTGCAGACGAGATGCCGGCGCGGCCCGTCCAGGAAGCGGTCCGGCAGGCTCTCCAGCGGGATCCCGATATGGGGGCAGGAATTCACATAGACATGGACCGCATCGCCCCGCCGCACGGCGACGAGACCGGTGAAGCCGCCCGGCCCGGGCGGGAAGCCGCGCGCCTCGCCATCCCGGATGTCCTCCAGCCGGCAGAGACGGCGCGTGAGGCTCAAAGCCCGGCCATGGCGGAGATCACCGCCCAATGCTCCGCCGAGACGGGCACGACGGAGAGGCGGGACTGGCGGATCAGCGCCAGCCCTTCCAGCCGCGGCTCGGCCTTCATGGCGGCGAGGGTGACGGGTCTCGGCACCGGCTTCACGGCGCGCATGTCCACGCAGCACCAGCGGCCGGTCTCATCGGTCGGATCGGGATAGGCCTCGCGCACCACCTCGACGATGCCCACGACCTCGCGGCCCTCGTTGGAGTGATAGAAGAAGGCGTGGTCGCCCGCCTTCATCTCCCGCAGGTTCTTCGCGGCCTGGGCGTTGCGCACGCCGGTCCAGGGTTCCACCCCGTTCCGCACCTGCTCATCCCAGGAGAAGGCGTCGGGCTCGCTCTTCACCAGCCAATAGGCGGTCACGCCACGCGCAGCCCGTCGCGGAAGACCTCGCGGAAGGCGTGCACGGTCTGCGTCGCGAAGACATCGGCTTCCCAGAAGGGGTCGGCCTTGGCGAAGGCCTTCGCGGTTTCGAGGTCCGGCTGCTCGGTCACCACGATGCTGCCGCGCTGCTTGCCGTCCTCGTCCAGCAGCGGGCCGACATAGCGGAGCATGGGGCCGGCGGCCTCAAGCCAGACCAGGTGCTTCGGCCGGGCGGCGAGGCGGCGCTCCAGCGCGTCCGGCTTGTCGTGGCTGATGATGGCGAAGAGCATGGCCGTCCCCCTCGCCCGGCGAATCAGTGGCCGGGGCGGCGCGCATGGAAGCGCCTGATGGGCGGATCACGCAACCGGGAGTTAGCCCGGCGTGGGGTCGTGATGCACGCGGCGCAGCCGGACCGCCAGGCCGATCAGAAGCCCGCCGCCGACCACCGCGTTGATCGCCACCACCCAGATCAGGGCCAGCAGCCCCGGCCCGGGCGCGGCAACGAGCCACAGCCCCACGATCACCCCCAGAACGCCCCAGAGCCCCAGCAGCCAGCTTCCGCTGCGCCAGGCCAGGAGGATGCGGAAGATGCCCGTGACGACGGACCAGACGGCGACGAGAAGAACGAGCGCGAAGGCCGAGGCGACTGGCATGACCAGCAGCAGCACCGCGGCGACAAGGGAGAGCAGGCCATCCAGCCACAGCCATCCGGTGCCGGGCCTTGCGTTGCCCAACATGGCCGGGCGGCCGGTGATCGCCTGCCAGAGAGTGAACACGCCATCCAGCGCAAGCCAGGCTGCCAGAACCCCGAGGATGACCGCCAGCCCCAGCCCGGGCGCGAGAAAGGCGAAGATGCCGAAAAGAATAGAGGCGATGCCGCGCAGCAGCAGCAGCCACCAGCCGCTTGCCAGGGCGCGGATGACGCGGAAACGGCCCTCCGCAGCAGGCGGGATGACGGTGGCGGACATGCGTGGCGCTCCATGAGGAACTGGCCCAGGAGCGGCCAGGGCGATGGAAGGTTGCGCCTGGCTGGCCGGCTTCCGGAGCGCCGCGATGGCGGCACGCTCCGGTATCCACGCTTTGGGCCGAAATAGCTACGGGCGTGGGTATCGGACGATGGCCGCGTCGTAAGGGGGGTGAACCCCATGGGGACGGGTTTGCTGGAACCACCTCTGGCCCCACCATCGTACCGCAAAAGCAGAGACGCTGGAGGGGCGGATAAGTTTCGCCCCTCCGAACGCCATGCCCCGATCCCTGCGGGGGACAGGGGCACGGCGCATCAGACCGTCCGGCGGCCAGCCACCATGCGGTAGATGACGAGCACGATGATCGCCCCGACCACGGCGCCGATGAAGCCGGCGCCTTCGCCGGCGCGGTACCAGCCGATCGCCTGGCCGAGATAGGTGGCGACAAGCGCGCCCACGATGCCGAGGATGGTGGTGATGATGAAGCCGCCCGGATCGCGCCCGGGCATCAGCAGCTTGGCGACCGCGCCGGCCAGCAGGCCGATGATGATAGTGATGATAATGCCCATAGATCGGTGCTCCCGATGGTTATGTCCCAAGGAGCGTCAAGGGCAGCATCAAGTTTCATAGCGTATCGACGTGTCCGGTCGATCATCGGGGCGTGTGCCATCGCGGCGCCGACCTGCCCGGCCTGGGCGCGCCACAGCGACCCGTCCGGGGCGGGCAACCGGCCATGCCCGGGTGCGTTGCCCTCCCCCGGTGGAGGATTACATGCGGCGAAACCTGCTGGCCTTCGGGGCATTCGGGCTGTTGGCGCTGACGGGCTGCGCGAGCAACGGCCGGCCATCCCGCAGCGCCTCCAGGCGAGGCTCCCCGAGGCACAATTCCGCCACTCGCCGGAACACGCCACGCGAGACCAGCGAGGATGAACAGCCCCAGGCCGCCAAGCTCTCAGACCCCGTGCCCTGGCGATAAGGCGGGCCGCCATGGCCGGTCCCCAGGACAGGCTCACCCGCTCCGGGTGCATTGCATCCAGGCTTTGGCACGGGATCAGGATTTCGGCGGGAGAGGGATGGTGGAGCTGAGGGGAATCGAACCCCTGGCCTCGTCATTGCGAACGACGCGCTCTCCCAACTGAGCTACAGCCCCTTAACCATCGCCGCGCAGGCTTGGGGACCAGCGCGCCGGCGGCTTATTCCCCGGCGGAGGTTCCACGTCAAGCGTCTGCATGCGGGTCATGCTGGACGGCGTTCGGCGCGGGCCATACACAGCCGGCGCCATTGGGGCGCCGCAGGGCGCGCCACCAGGGGCGCGACACGGGTTCGGGGGCGGTATGACGGCGTTTTTCTGGCTGATCGACAGGCTGATCGGTCTCTACATCTGGGTGCTGATCATCGCGGCGGTGTTCAGCCTGCTCACCGCCTTCAACGTGCTGGATACGCGCAACCGCCTGGTCTGGACGATCGGGGACTTCCTCTGGCGCGTGACGGAACCCGCCCTGCGGCCGATCCGGCGCATCCTGCCGAACCTGGGGGGCGTGGACCTCTCTCCCCTGGTGCTGATCCTGCTGCTCCAGGCGCTGCAGATCTTCCTCAGCATCACGGTCTATCCCGCCATGCTGCGGCTGGCCGCCTGAGATGACGGCCCGGCTCCTCGACGGGAAGGCGATTGGCGCGCTGCTCCGCGCGGGGCTCGCGGAGCGCGTCGCCGCCCTCTCCTTCCGCCCCGGCCTCCGCGTGGTGCGCGTGGGGGACGACCCCGCGAGCGTCGTCTATGTCCGTTCCAAGGACCGGGCGGCGAAGGAGGCGGGCTATGACAGCGAGACCATCCTCCTGCCGGAGACGGTGGCGGAATCGGAGCTTCTGGCAGTCGTGCGCAGGCTGAACGCCGATCCGGCGGTCGATGGCATCCTCGTCCAGCTTCCCCTGCCGAAGCATATCGACCCGCAGACGGTGCTGGAGGCGGTGGACCCCGCCAAGGACGTGGACGGCTTCCATCCGGTGAATGCGGGCCGCCTGGCCGCGGGCCTGCCGGGGCTGGTGCCCTGCACGCCGAAGGGGGTGATGCATCTGCTGGCCGAGGCCGGGGTGAAGCTTTCCGGCGCCCGCGCCGTGGTGCTCGGCCGCAGCGCCATCGTCGGGCGGCCCATGGCGGCGCTGCTGCTGGCCGCCGACGCCACCGTGACCATGCTGCATTCCCGCTCCCGCGACATCGCGGAGGAATGCCGCCGGGCGGAGGTGCTGGTGGCCGCCGTGGGCCGGGCGAACATGGTGCGCGGCGACTGGATCGCCCCGGGCGCCGTGGTGGTGGATGTGGGCATCAACCGCCTGCCCGACGGCAAGCTGACCGGCGATGTGGAGTTCGGCGCGGCGCGGGAGCGCGCGGGCTCGATCACCCCCGTGCCCGGCGGCGTCGGCCCCATGACCATCGCCTGCCTGCTGGAGAACACGCTGGAAGCCGCCCTGGCCCGCCGCGGCAAGGAGGAACTGCAGCCCAATGGCGGGGTGGCGGAGTTGCAGGCCACGCCCGAGCAGTCCTACGGCCACGGCCCCGGTCTGGCCTGAGCCGATGCTGTTCCGCATCCTCCAGAGCGTGGGCATCCTGGCATTACTGGCCTGCGCGGTCCTGGCCCTGCAGGGCACGCCGCTCCTCGGCCCCGAATGGTCGCGCGCGCGCATCCTCTATGCCGGGGCGGGCTCGATCTCGGCGCTCAGCCTGCTGGCCATGGGCCGGATCGGGCTGATGCTGCGCCGGCTGGAGGCGAGCCAGGCCGCGCTGCTGGCGCGGATCGAGAGCCAGGCCGGGCGGGAATGAGGCCTACCGACCTCCTCATCGCCGCCAGCTTCGTCCTGATCTGGGGCTCGGCCTTCAACGCGGCGCGCTTCGTCGTGCTGGAATGGCCGCCCTTCTGGGCCCTGGCCCTGCGGTTCTGCCTTACCGCCCCGCTGCTGTTGGGCATCGCCTGGGCCACGCGTTCCCGCCTTCCAGCGCGGGGCGACCTGGGGCGGGTGGTGCTGATGGGGCTGCTGGGCACGGGCGGGTATCTCGCCTTCTCCTGGTGGGCCATGGCGCTCATCCCCTCGGGCCTCGTCGCGCTGGTCACGGCCTCCACGCCGCTGGTCGTTGCCCTGGGGGAGGCGGTGTTCATGGGCCGGCTGCCCTCCGCCATGGCCTGGGCCGGGCTGGGGCTGGGCTGGGCCGGGGTGGCCGTGCTTGGCGGGGCGCGGCTGTCCGGGCATTTCGGGGAGGCGGAAGGGCTGACCGAGGCGCTGGGCGTGGGCCTTGCGCTGTTGGGCGCGGCCTCCCAGGCCGCAGGGCTGCTGGTCTTCGCCCCGGCACGCAGCCGGGTGGATCTCTGGTCCGCCAGCGCGGGGCAGAGCGTGGTCAGCGCCGCGCTGCTGCTGCTGCTTGCCCTGGCGCTGGAAGGCGCACCGCCCAGCGGCGGTAGCCCGCAGGTCTGGCTCGGGCTGGCCTACAGCGTCACCGTCGTCGGGATCGGCGGCTATGCGCTGCTCTTCATGACCCTGCGCCGCTTCCCCGCCTCCACCGCCGCCGCCCTGCAGCTCCTCGCCCCGCCCGTGGCGGCGGTGCTGGGCTGGGCGGTGCTGGGGGAGGTGCTGGGCTGGGCCGACCTGGCCGGCGGCATGCTGACCCTCGGCGGGCTGATGCTGCTCTTCCGCGCCCGCGCGGCAGAAACCAGGGCCGCCGTCCGCAAGGCCGCGCCGGGCTAGCCGCGCGGCGGCAAGGCCGCCGGTTCCGGCAGCGGGCACCGGAAAAGCCACCGGAAACGGGGCCGCCGACGAAAGCCGGCGGCCCTTTTCGCGTTTAGGGCTGCACACCGGCCGAGAAATGAGCGAAGTCGCGCCCCGATGCTTGCCAATCCCACCCGTTCCGCCGCCTTCGCCCTCGTCTCCGCCGTGCTGGAGCGCCGCCGCGCTCTCGATGAGGCACTGGATACCCTTCCCGCCCGCGTGCAGCCGCGTGACCGCGCCGCCGCGCACCGAATCGCGGCCGCCGTGCTCCGGCACCTCGGCAGCATCGACACGGTGCTGGAACCCTATCTTCGCCGGGAGCCCTCCCCGCCCGCCCTGCAGGCGCTGCGCATCGGCGCGGCGGAGCTGCTGCTCCTCGGCACGCCTGCCCATGCGGCGGTGGGGAATGCGGTGGCGCTGGCGCCGAAGCCCTTCGCCGGGCTGGTGAATGCCGTGCTCCGCAAGGTGGCGGCGGACGGCCCCGCGGCGCTGGAGGGGCTGGACATGGCAAGGCTGGACACGCCGGCCTGGCTCTGGTCCGCCTGGCATGCCGCCTATGGGCCGAAGGTGCGCGCGATCGCGGAGGCCCATACGCATCCGGCCCCGCTGGACCTCTCGCTCAAGCCCGGCGCGGCCGTGCCGGAGGGGGCGGAGGTGCTGCCGAACGGCACCGCGCGCCTCCCGCCCGGGACGCGCATCACCGAGATCCCCGGCTTCGCGGAAGGGGCCTTCTGGGCGCAGGACGCCGCCGCCAGCCTGCCCGCGCGGCTGCTGGCCCCGCGGCCCGGCCAGCGCGTGGCCGATCTCTGCGCCGCGCCGGGCGGCAAGACGGCGCAGCTCGTCGCCATGGGCGCCCAGGTGACGGCAGTGGAGAAGGAGGCCGCCCGCGCCACCCGCCTGCGCGAGAACCTGGCGCGGCTGGGAATGGAGGCGGAGCTGGCGGTGGCCGATGCCATCCCCTGGGCGGCCGAGCGCCGCGGCACCTATGACGCCGTGCTGCTGGACGCCCCCTGCACCGCCACCGGCACCATCCGCCGCCATCCGGAGGTGCCGCATCTGCGCCGCCAGCGGGACGTGCCGAAGCTGGCGGCCACCCAGGCCGCGCTGATCGAGGCCGCGGCGGGGCTGCTGGCGCCGGGCGGGCGGCTGGTGGTCGCCACCTGCTCCCTCCAGCCCGAGGAGGGCGAGGCGCATCTGGCCCGCATCGCCGCGCTGGGGCTTCAGCCCGAGCCGGTGCAGCCCGGGGAGGTTCCGGGGCTGGAGGAAGCGGTCACCCGCGAAGGGGCGCTGCGGACCCGGCCCGATCTCTGGGCGGAAAAAGGCGGGATGGACGGGTTCTTCGTCGCGCGTTTCCGCCGCCACTAGGGCCGGGTTCAGCCCCGCGGGCCATCCCGCGCCGCGGCGATCTGCTCTAAGAGCGCGCCATGCGGGTTCTCTTCGTTGCGAATGTCGATTTCGCGCTGCGCCACTTCCTCCTGCCCCTGATGCGCGGTGCCCGCGCGCGCGGGCATGAGGTGCTGGCCGCCTGCGCCGATGGCCCGCTGCTGGACGCGCCGCGCGCCGAGGGTTTCACGGTCATCCCCGTGCCTGTCGCGCGCAGCCTTTCCCCGCGCGCGAACTGGCGCGCCCTCCGCGCGCTCCGGCAGGTGATCCGGGAGACGCGGCCGGATCTGGTGCATGCGCATTTCCCCATCTCCGGCCTGCTGGCGCGGCTGGCGGCACGGATGGGGGGCAGGTCGCGCACGGCCTATACGGTGCACGGCTTCCTGTTCAACCAGCCCGGCCCTCCCTGGCGGCGCGGGCTGTCGCTGGCGCTGGAATGGCTGGGCGGCCGGATGACGGACACCTTCCTGACCGTGAGCGAGGAGGAGGCCGGCGACGCAAGGCGGCTTCGCATCCACGGGAACCCCGTGGCCGTGCGCAATGGCCGCGACCCCGCGCGCTTCCGCCCGGACCCCGAGGCCCGCGCCGCGATCCGCGCGGAACTGGGCGCGGCACCGGACGAGGTGGTCGTGACGGCCGTCTCCCGCCTCGTGCGCCACAAAGGCTATCCGGAACTGCTGCGCGCCATGGAATCCGTGCCCGGCGCCACGCTCTGGGTAGTGGGGGAGCGGCTGGCCAGCGATCACGGCGCCGATCTGGAACCGGATTTCGCCCGCGCCGCGGCACTGCTCGGCCCGCGCCTTCGCCGCCTGGGCTACCGGCATGACACGGAGCGGGTCCTCGCCGCCTCCGACATCTTCTGCCTGCCCAGCCATTTCGAGGGCCTGCCCATGTCAGTCATCGAGGCGATGCTGACGGGCCTGCCGGTGGTCGCCACCCGCATCGGCGGGCCGCGGGAGCAGGTGCTGGACGGCGAGACCGGGCTGCTGGTGCCGCCGGGCACGGTGGAGCCCCTGGCGGCGGCGCTGAACACCCTGGCAGGCGACGCGAAGCTGCGCGCCCGGATGGGCGAGGCCGGGCGGGCGCGGGCCCTGGACCTCTATGACGAGAAGCGGGTGGTGGAGCGGACGCTGGATCTGCTCGGGCTCTGATCCCGGAGGTTGCGGTTCGGGGCTGTGGCGCTCTTGGCCCCCAGGGAGAGGAAGAAGGAATTCTTCCTCTCCCCGGACCCCTCACCATCATCTTTTTCTATCAGCTGGAGAGGTTCGGCTGTCGGTGCGCCTCCGGTCCATGACCGGAGGCGACTGCAAGGGCAGGAGTAGAGGCAGAGACCCCGTGTTGCACCGCATCCGCGGCAGCCAGACGGGGTTCCAAGGGCCTCAGGCCCTTGGCGGGCGAGGTCCGGAGAGGGCAGAGCCCTCTCCGGGAACCAGCAGATCAGGAAGAACGACGCGGGATCGGCCAGGCTGCCAGCGCGAACGGCTCAGAAATCGCTCACGCGCCCCTTGCGTTCCCAGTCGCCATAGCGGGTCGGCTCCGGCCCGGTGGGGCCGCCGATCTCGGCCGGCCTGGGCGGCGTTTCCGGCTTCGGGGGCGCAACCGGCGGGGCGGGCTGGGTCTTGGTCTCGTTGGTGTCGCTCATGCATCCCAGATAGGGTTGGAAGGGCAGAGGAGGAACAGGCTCCGTGTCAGGTTATGCGCGCACCGCGATCCTCATGGCGGGCCTCGTGGCCCTTTTTGCGGGGGTTGGGCTGCTGCTGGGCGGGCAGCAGGGGATGGTCATCGCCTTCCTCTTTGGCGTGGGCATGAATGTCTTCGCCTGGTGGAACTCGGACCGGATGGTGCTGCGGATGCACCATGCCGAGCCCATCGGGCCCGCGGAGCATCCCCGCCTTCATGCGATGGTCGCGAACCTGGCGGCGCGGGCGGGGCTGCCCATGCCGGCGCTCTACGTCATCCATGAGGACCAGCCCAACGCCTTCGCCACCGGCCGTTCCCCCGAACGCTCGGCGGTGGCTGTCACCAGCGGCCTGCTGGCCATGATGCCGGAGGAGGAAGTGGCCGGCGTGGTAGCCCATGAGCTGGCCCATATCCGCAACCGCGACACGCTGATCATGACGATGACGGCGAGCATTGCCGGCGCGATCGGCATGCTGGCGCAGTTCGGCGGGCTTTTCGGCCATCGTGACCGCAACAACCCGCTGGGCGGGATCGGGCTGCTGCTTGCCATCATCGTGGCGCCGCTGGCCGCGATGCTGGTGCAGATGGCCATCAGCCGTTCCCGCGAATACGAGGCGGACCGGCTGGGCGCGCAAATCGCGGGGGACCCGGGCGGGCTTTCCAATGCGCTGCTGCGGCTGGAAGGGGCGCGGCACGGCTTCGTCAACCAGGCCGCCGAGGCCAATCCGGCCACGGCGCATCTCTTCATCGTCAACCCGCTCTCCGGAGCGCGGATGGACAACCTGTTCTCCACCCATCCCAGCACGGAGAACCGGGTGCGGGCGCTGATGGAGCTGGCCGGCGGCATGCCGCCCGGCGGAGCAGGCGGCGGGTATCGCAGGCCCGCCCCGCCGGCCGCGCGGGGCCCCTGGAGCGGCGGGGCGCCCCGTGGTGCGGCCGGGCGGCCATGGGAACGCCCGGGGGGCCGTCGCCCAGGCCCATGGGCCTGAATCGGAAGCGGGGTGGCGCAGATGGCGCCACCCCGCCCTGCCGTCGGGCCGCCAGGCGCTAGTTGCTGGCCTGCTGGCGCGTCACGGTCGCGTTGCGGGCATCGACGCGCAGATCCACCTCACGGTCGCCCTGCTTCGCCTTGGCACGGATCGTGTCGCCGTCGCGGCGGACATCCCGGACATTCTCGTAGCCATTCGCGCGGATCAGGTTCCGGGCCTGGTCCTCGTTCAGCCGCTGCTCATCGCGCACCTGCCCGGTCCGGGCATCCACGCGCAGGTCTTTCACCTCCTCGCCATAGCGCTTGGCACTGCTGACCCGGAAGGTGTCGCCTTCACGCTTGAGGCCGCTGATGTCGGAATAGCCGCGGGCGTTCAGCGCGGAGCGCACCTGCCCCTCGCCCATGCGGCCGGCCTGCTGGCCCTGGTTCGCCTGCGTGCCGGCGCCCTGTGCGGCCGTGGAGGCGGCATGCCCCTGCTGGCCCATGGTGGAGGCCGTGCTGCCGTGCTGGCCCGTCTGTGCCTGGCTGCGGCCGGCCGTGCCGTTCTGCTGGTTCATCCCGCCCTGGGCAGTGCCGCCCTGGCCGGAGGTGTTGGCCTGCTGGCCCATGCCGGAATGCGCGGAGCCGGACTGGCCAGCCTGCGCCAGCACGCCGCCGGAGGCGTTGCCGGTCTGCCCGGCATTCGCGCCGGAATTCATGCCCGAATTCATGCCAGAATTCGTGTTCTGGGCCAGGCCGGCGCCAGACAGGCCAAGGGCGAGGATGCTGGCGAGCGCCGTGGTCGAAGCAAGCGTCTTCATGGGAAATATCCTTGATGCCGTTGGGGTTGCGGGAAGGCCGGGAGCCGGCCCCCCCATGGACCCTGACGCGCTCGGGCAAATCGTGCCGGAGCGTGCGGCCCACCCTCAGTCCGCGATCAGAAAGCCGCGCGAGGGGTGTCGGTGCCGCCGTGATAGGCGACGGAGGCATTAACCGGCTGCGGGTGCCATAGTTTTGCCGGCTTTGCCGTATTGTTGCCACAAACTGTTACGGAGCTGCTGCTGCAGGGCCGCGTCAGTCCCACGTGGACGGCGCGGTGAGCACCAGTTCGCGGGTCAGCCAGCGCGCCGGCAGCGGGGCGAGCGGGACGAAAAGCACAGCCATGTGGACCCGATGCGCGTTTCCAGGTCGAACCCGGCGGATGGCCTCAGCCCCAACCAGCAGCCGCGAGTGGCGCGAGAACCGCTCCCGCCGGGTCAGGGAACGCGACGCGGAGCGACGTGCCGGCCCACGGGCCGGAAGCCGCCATGTCCCTGGTTCGGGGGCCAGGACGGCCAGCGAGGCTGCCGAGGAAAGGATCCGCCGCGGCCAGGCTGGTCGTGGTGGATGACCGCCGCCCTGCCATGCCGCGCTGCGCCTGACCTTGCGCGGCGTGCCCCTGCGGGCCTCAAGGATCCTCGCCGGGCACCTCCGTGCGCTGGCCGAGCGTTTCGCGCACATAGAGTTTCTTGACGAGAACGAAGGCCACCACCGTCATCGGCGCGGCCAGCAGGATGCCCGGGACGCCGAACAGGAGCCCGACCGCGACCACGGCGAAGAGGATGAGCGCGGGTGGCAGGCTCACCATGCGCCGCTCCACCAGGGGCATGATCATGTTGGATTCGACCTGCTGGATCCCGATGAAGAGAATGGCGGTCCAAAGCAGGGTGCTGCCGCCCGTGGCCGCGGCGAGGATGAGCGCGGGCACCGCACCGACCACGGCGCCCACCAGCGGCACAACCCCGACCAGACCCGCGAAGAGCCCCAGCGCCAGGGGCGAAGGGAGCCCGACCAGCCAGCTTCCAATCCCGGTCAGCAGCCCGACGATGACCATGGAGACGAGCTGCGCGCCGAGCCAGAGGCGAATCGCCTCGCCGCTGGCCAGCAGGGCATCCTCCACCCGCGCCTGCTGGCTTTCCGGTACGAGCTTCACGGCCCCGCGGCGGTAGAGTGCAGGGTCCGCCGCCAGGAAGAACCCGCCCACCACCACCAGCACCAGGGCGGAAAGCGCGCTGACGACCAGCCGCCCGGCCGCCGCGACATGCCCGGCGATGGTGCCGATGAGGGAGGCATTCATCCCGCCGGGCCCCCTCTCGCCATCCTGACCGCCCCCCTGGATCATGCCCTCCAGCGGGGGGATATCGATCCCGAAGCGCTCCTCCAGCACGCTCACGGCGCGCGGCAGCTGCTCGCCCAGCCCGGCGATCTGCCCCTGCACCTGATCACCGACCAGGAAGCCGGCCAGGCCGATCAGGGCGCCGAGCGCGAGGCCGACAGCCAGCAGCGACCAGGTGCGCGACAGGCCCAGCCGGGCCTCCAGCGGTTTGGCGAGGGCGAGCAGCAGCACCGCCACGACCACCCCGGCAAAGGCGATGAGCAGCGCCTCCCGCACCCACCACAGGACGAGGACAAGGCAGAGCACGGCCACGACGATGAGGACGCGGCGAAGGAACGCCACCTCGGCCCGCCAGCCCCCCGCCGCATCCTCGCTCCCACCGGCTTCCCGCATCGGCCCTCTCCGCCTCTTCCATGCAGCAGCGGCACCCGGGGTCGCGGGTTGCCGATGGGCGGGTGAAGAAACGGCGGCACCGCTGCCGCAGGCACCTTGCCGCGCTGGCGATCCGCCGGAACGCCGGAGAGCTCAGAACGGGACCTCGCGACGTCTCCGCAGCATGATGGGCTCCGGCGGGGACAGCTTCGCGCCCTGCGGCACCAGGACCGCCGGCCCCGCCTGGAGGGATCGCCCGAGGGCAGGCGCCAGGGCAGGCGCCTGAGCCGGGGCCGGGGCCGGGGCCGGGGTGGCAAGGACGTAGGTGACGAACATCCACATGACCAGGTTCAGGTCCAGCAGCAGCAGCGAGGACTCATTGTTGCTCAGCACGGCCTGGAGCAGGACGAAGATCACCATCCAGAAGGCGACGTGGCGCGGCGGCCGCGCCATGCCGCGGGCGGTGCGGTACAGGGTGCAGCCGAGCATCACCAGCAGCACGGCAAGCCCCAGCCAGCCCAACTGCAGCATCACGTCCAGATAGCCGCTATGGGCGGTGGGCACGTTCCAGTCCACCACGCGCTGGATGGCCCGCACCCGGTCGGAATCGGCCACCCAGAAGGCCGAATAGCCATAGCCCAGGAGTGGCCGGTTCTGGACGGCCTTCCAGGCTTCCTCCCAGATGAAGGTGCGCCCGGTGAGGGAGGCGTCCTTGCCGATGAGATCGAAAAGATCCTCGACGGTGAGCGCGGCGGGCAGCGGGAGCAGGAGCAGGAGCGCCATGACCATGCCGGTAACCGCCAGCAGCCGCCATGCGCCGCCCCGCTCGAAGAGAAAGACCAGCGCGGTCAGGCCGAAGGCCAGCATGGTCAGCAGAAGCGAGGTGGTGGACCGGGAGAGGACGAGGGTGACGAGGAGGAAAGCGACGAAGGCGAGGTCGCGGGCCAGGATCCTCCCGCGGTCGAGCACGAGGTAGCAGAGCGCGAGGGCGGCGCCGAACAGGGCCATGCCTTGCGCGTTCTTCTGGTAGTAGAGCCCGCGCACTGCATTGGCGTAGTCGCCCACATCCATCCCGACCTGCGGCCGCAGCACCGCCTCGGCCAGCCCGGCGATGGCGGTGCCAACAAGGGTCAGCAGCACCAGCCGCATGAAGCGCTGCGCGCCGAAGGTCGCGCAGGTGGTGACCAGATACAGGGTAAGGCCCAGCGCGCTGACGGAGCGCCGCATGGTCGAGGCGGGCTGCGCGGACCAGAGAACCGAAAGCCCGATCACCGCCAGCAGGAGCAGAATTGGCCACAGCCGCGGCAGCACCGCCAGGCAACGGCGGTGGTAGCGCAGGGCCAGCGCCATGCCCCCCAGCAGCAGAGTGAGCTGGATGACGGTGCTGAACGGGTTGACGCTGCCGATCTCGCCCTGGGTCCCCGTGCCCTCCAGATCGATCTGGGCACCCGAATAGAAGAAGATGCCAAGCGCGACATAGGCCAGGTGAAGACGACCAGGCCCGCCCCAGTCCCGCCCAGCGGGCGCACCGTGAACTGGCGGGGCGGGGGCGCCCGGGCTCGCGGGCGGGATGACGATGCGTCCGGGCTGAAACATCATGTCTCCATTCTGCCAGGGAAGCCGGGCGCGCGCATCGCGCCATTCCCTTCCATCCTCCACGGCCTCTCGACGCCGGCCGGATCCGGGGCAAGCATGGGGGCAGCGCTCCCCGGCCCGGCGGGACCGCCCGTGCAGTAGGAGGACGGCCCTTGCCCCTGGATGGCGTGCGCGCACTGGTGTTCGACGTATTCGGCACGGTGGTGGACTGGCGGAGCGGCGTGGCCCGGGAGGCAGCGCCCTTCCTGGCGCGCCATGCGCCGGGTGCCGATCCCCATGCCTTCGCCGATGCCTGGCGCCGCCGCTACCAGCCTGCCATGGAGGAGATCCGCGGCGGGCGCCGCCCCTTCACGCGGCTGGACGTGCTGCATCGTGAAAACCTGGAAGCCGTGCTGCCCGATTTCGGGATGGATGCCGCCCGCGTGCCGGCGGGGGAGCTGGATGCGCTCAACCTCGCCTGGCACCGGCTGGATTCCTGGCCGGATGCGGTGGCCGGCCTCGCCCGGCTCCGGGTGCGCTACATCATCGCGCCGCTCTCCAATGGCAACATCATCCTGATGACGAACATGGCCAAGCGCGCCGGCCTTCCCTGGGACGCCATCCTGGGGGCGGAGGTGGCGCGGGCCTACAAGCCCTCACCCGAGGCTTATCTCCGCACGGCGGAGGTGCTGGCCATGCAGCCCGGGGAGGTTTGCCTGGTCGCCGCCCATAACGGGGATCTGGCGGCGGCCCGGCGTTGCGGCCTGCGCACCGCCTTCGTGCCGCGCCCGCGCGAGCACGGGCCCGGGCAGGACCGGGACCTTGAGCCCGAACAGGACTGGGATCTGGTCGCGGATGATTTCAACGCGCTGGCTGCCCGCCTCGGGCTCTGAACCGGCCGTGTGAAACCTGCGCAACAATGCGGATTGCGGCTTGGCAGTCCGCTTGTCCCCATGCTGTCCACGGGGCTCAGAAGCGAAGGACATCCGTCGCCATGATGATCCGCATCCCAGAGGTCCTGACCACCGCGCAGGTGCAGCAGCTCCGGAACGACCTGCAGCGCCTTTCCTTCGTCGATGGAAGCCTGACCGCGGGGGTCTATGCGCGCGCGGTGAAGCGCAACGAGCAGGCTGACCAGAACCCGCAGATCAAGCCGCTGCAGGATGCCATGGGCAGCCTGCTCCTCCGGCATCCGCTGTTCGAGATGGCGGCGCGGCCCGTGAACATGAAGCCCATCCTGTTCAGCCGCTACAAGGAGGGGATGGAATACGGCACGCATGTGGACAATGCGGTGATGTCGGGCTGGCCGCCCGTCCGCTCCGACCTGTCCTTCACCCTCTTCCTCAGCGATCCCGACAGCTATGACGGTGGGGAGCTGGTGGTGGAGGGGGAACCGGAAACGCGGGTGAAGCTGCCGGCCGGGCACCTGTTCCTCTACCCCTCCTCATCGCTGCACCATGTGGAGCCGGTGCGGCGCGGCGAGAGGCTGGCGGCGGTGAGCTGGGTGCAGAGCGCGGTGCGCGACCCCGCCCGGCGCCAGATCCTGTTCGACCTGGAGACGCTGCGGCGCCGGATCTACGAGGCCGATGGCAAGACGGGGAATTTCGACCTGCTCTCGCGCAGCTTCGCCAATCTCTACCGCATGTGGGCGGACATCTGAGGCGCGGCGCCGGGCCGCCCGGGCCCGGCTCCGGCCTGCCCGGGTCTCAGCCCCGGGCCGCGGGCGATGATGCGGCGGCCTGGCGCAGGCTTTCCAGCGATTGCAGCACCCCGCGCGCCGCGCTGATCGCCTCGGGCGGCGGCAGGGTCGGGCGTTGATGGTCAATCTCGGAAACGCGGTGCCGCATCTCCTGCATCGCCCGCGTATGGGCGTCGCCGCCCGCGAAGGGCTGGGGTGCCCGCTCCGCGATCTGCCAGGAATTCCGCGCCACCTGCATCAGGTGGATGATGTCCGGGGACATGGCGCCGTTCTGGGTGGGCTGCACGCCGCCTTCGGTCCGCGCGATCTGCTGCCGCAGGTCCTGCTCGGCCTTTTCGAGCATGCCAAGATAGGTGGGCATGTCCGGCGCGCGCGGGGTGGGGGTGTGCGGGTTCGGATCGGCGACCGTCGGGGCCTGGCCTGGCGTCGCCTGGTTCTGCCGGGCCGTTTCAGGCTGGGTGGTCTGGGCCTGGACCTGGGCGAAGGAGAGCAGGGCGAGGCCCATCGCCGGCAGGGCGGCCAGGAGCGGAAGTTTCGCGCGCATCGGGTTCCTCCGTGGTCGGACCCGTGGCGGGCGCCGGGCGCCATGCACGAGGCCGGACCAGTCCAACGCCGCCCGGGGCGCGCCGTTGCGGCGGCCGGCTAGTCCGCCTCCCGGCTCGCCTTCTTCCCATCGGCGGGGCAATCGGCCACCACCTCCCGCGCCAGGGCCAGCACCAGGCGGCGCAACCAGGCATGGCCCTGGTCCGCCTCGAAGCGCCGGTGGAAGATCATGGAAAGGCGGGTGTGCTTCGTGGCCGCCGCCACTTCCGCGGGAAGCGGCCGCAAGGCCAGGCCATGCGCCGCCGAGAGCTGCCGCGCGAGCCGCCCCGAAAGCGTCATCAGCATGTCGGTGTGCAGCAGGACGCCCGGCACGGCGGAGAGATGCGCCACCACCGCCCCCAGGCGGCGCGAATGGCCGAGTTCCCGCAGCACCCGGTCCATGGCGCCATCGCGCGAGCCGTTGGGCGAGTGCAGGAGATGCGGATAGGCGATGTAGCGCTCTGCCGTCAGCTCGCCCTCCAGCGCGGGATGGCCGGGGCGGGCGAGGACCATGAAGGCCTCGGGCAGCAGGCGCAGCCGGGTGTAGAGCGCGGTGGGCTCGCCCAGCATGGCGATGGCGAGCTGCGCCTCGTTGTTCTCCAGCAGGGCATTCGCGTTGGTCCGGTCCGCGTGGCGGATGGCGACGAGGATGTTCGGCGCCTCCCGCGAAAGCCGCGCGAAGAGCGGTGGCGCGAGGATGGATTCCGCATATTCCGAGAGGGCGAGGGTGAAGGCGCGGTCGCTGGTGGCGGGGTCGAAGGGCGCGGTGGCCGCCAGTGTCTCCTGCAACCGGTCCAGCATTTCCTCCACCGGGTGCATCAGCGCCAGGGCCAGGCTGGTCGGCTCCACCCCCTGCGGGGCGCGGAGGAAGAGCTCGTCCCCCAGCGCCGCGCGCAGCCGGTTCAGCGCGTTGGAAACGGCGGGCTGGGAAAGGTTGAGCCGCGACGCCGCGCGGGTGACATGCCGTTCCCGCGCCACGGCGTCGAACACGCGGAGCAGGTTCAGGTCGAAAGCGGAAAGATCCTTCATGCCGCGAAGCCGTAGAGGCGCGCGGGATTGTCCCACAGCACGGCCGCGCGCTGCGCGGGGCTGAGAGGCGCGAGGGCGGCCTCGCGCAGCGCGGCCTCATCCTGGGGCTGGGTGGAGTTGGGGTGGGGCCAGTTGGTGCCCCAGAGAAGCTGCCCCTCCCCCACCCCGGCCAGGGCGCGGACCAGCGGCGCGGGATCGCCCGGTGGCAGCGCATAGGGGGAGGAAAGCTTCACCCAGGCCCGGCCGGCAGCCAGGAGATCGGCCACCAGCGGCCAGGCCGGATGCGCGGCGAAGCCTTCGGGCGGCAGCATGGCGAAATGGTCCAGCACCAGCGGGCAGGGCAGCGCGCGCAGGGCCGGCGCCAGTTCCGCCAGGAGATCGGCGGAGGCGAAGACCTGAAGGTGCCAGCCCTGATCGGCGCAGAGGCGGCCGAGGGCGGGCACATCGCCCGGCGCCAGGGGCACGGGATGGGCCAGATTCGCCCGCAGCCCGACCACCCCTGCCGCTGTCAGGCGGCGGCATTCCGCCATGCCCGTTCCAGGCGGGATGACGGCGACGACGCGGGAAGCGGCGGGGGCCTCGGCACGGGCGGCGAGGTGCAGCGCGTTGTCGAGGCCATATGTGGAGGGCTGGACGAGGACGTGATGCGTGATGCCCAGGCGCCGGCGAAGGGCGGCATAGGCGGAAAGCGGCGCATCCGGCGGTGGGCGCGTGCCGGGATAGGCCGTCATGCGGGCATCGTAGATGTGGTGGTGCGTGTCCACGATCCGCGGGGGCAGGGAATCAGCCATGGCGGGCCGCATCCTGGGCGCGCAGCCCCGCGGGGGCCAGGGGTTGCGGCACCGGTGCGGCCCGTTCCTCCGGCGTGGCGGCGATGCGGTGCCGAACCAGCCAGTCGGACAAGCCGGGCGAGGCGGTCCAGACACAGAGGGGAACCGCCAGCACCGGCCCGGCGATGAAAGGCAGCGCGAAGAGCAGGGCGGGGAGCGAAACCTGGGCCAGGGCCAGGGCACTTCCCAGCCCGAGCAGAGTGTGGGGCCACAGAAGCCGTGCCGCATCGCCCCATGCCACGCCGCGATCGGCCCGGTTCTGCGGCGCCCAGCCGTTCCGCGCACCGAAGGCAAGCCTTGCCAGGGCGATGCTCTTGTTGATGAGGCTCACCGGCTCCATCAACAGGGAGAACAGGATCTCCGCCCCCGCGCCGCGCAGCACGGCGGCGCGGCCGCCATAGGGCGCGGCGCGCTCCGGGCGGAGCAGCAGTTCCGCAAAGCCGCAGAGCTTTGGCGCGGCATTGCCAAGCCAGGTGAGCACCAGGAGCGCGGCCAGGGACCCCATCGGCGTGGCGGC
Source organism: Pararoseomonas baculiformis (assembly GCF_017813395.1). Lineage (GTDB taxonomy): Bacteria > Pseudomonadota > Alphaproteobacteria > Acetobacterales > Acetobacteraceae > Roseomonas > Roseomonas baculiformis. The sequence continues at coordinate 200,684 of NZ_JAGIZB010000001.1, forward strand.
GCCCCCGCCCGACAGCGCATTGCCCAGCGCCGCCAGAAGCATTCCCACCCAGAACGGCGCACAGAGGAAGAGCAGCATGGCCTGCGCCATCTGCCAGCGCCCCATCGGGCGCAGGCCCGGGCGCAGGATGAGGTGGCGGTACTGCATGTTGCCCGCGCCCCAGCGGACATCCCGCGCCAGGAATTCGGGAAGGGCGGGCGGATTGCCCTCCAGGCTGCCATCCTCGGCCGGCAGGCAGCGCACGCGCCAGCCGGCGGCATGCAGGCGCACCGCCTCCACCTGGTCATGCGAGAGGATGGAGCTGCCATCCGGCAGCGGGGCGAGGCGCGCGTGCTGCCGGAAAGGCGCGATGCGCAGGATGGCGTTGTGACCCCAATAGGGGCCGTCATCCAGCTGCCACCAGCCCTGCCCCGTGGCCCAGGCGCGCATCCCCGCGCGCATGCCGTACTGGAACAGGCGCGGAAAGGCGCGCGGCGCCGGCCGGCCGACGATCAGCTGCTGGATCAGGGCGAGGCGCGGATCGGCCTCCATCCCCCGCACCAGCCGCAGCACGGCAGCGGCCGACATTTCGGAATCCGCGTCCAGCATCAGGGCGAGGTCATGGCCATCCGCATGATGGTCCAGGAAGTCCATGACATTGCCGGCCTTGAAGCCGGCATTGTCGGTGCGGCGGCGGTGGCGGATGGGGATGCCGCCGGCCCGCCGCGCGGAGAAGGCGGCGATGGCCGCATCCTCGGCCTCCGCATGGGTGGGATCGCGCGTGTCGGAAAGGAACCAGAGGGTGAAGCGCCCCCCCTCCCCCGCCGCTTCCAGCCCATCCAGCAGCCGCGCCAGGGGGGGCAGCACGGTTTCCATCGTCTCGTTGCGGATGCAGACGGCGATGGCGGTGCGCAGCGCCTGTCCGGCGGGCGGGGCGGCGGTCTGCGGCACCAGGAAGCTGGGCGCGTCCTCCTTTCCCAGCAGCAAGGCCAGGCCGATCAGGGAATTGGCCACGCAGATCGCCGTCCAGGGCAGGGTGCCGAGATAGAGGGCGGCGATCGCCACCTCCCATCCCGTCCAGCCGCCAGGGGCCAGCACGCGCCAGAGCAGCGCCAGCAGCGGGGCGGCGACCAGAAGGCAGAGGAGGAGGAAGGCGGCGCGCCGAATGGCGGGCCGTTCCCCGGGCCAGGGTGGGGGCGGTGTCACGCGGACAGGATGGGTGCGCGGCGTGGCGGAAGCGTGGCGCGGCGGGCGGGCTAACCTTCGCCGCCGGGCCACGTTTGACCGGAGGACCGGATATGGGAGGCCCAGATGACCGCCAGAGCGCCAGAAGGCCCGAAGGCCGATTTCACCGCCGAGGAAGCCAGCGGCGGCACCATCCCCCGCCCGCCCTCCCCGGCCGAGCTGGACAGGCTAAGCGAGCAGCAGGGGATGATCACGGACGAATGGACCGGCGAGTCCCGCGAGAAGGACAGCGTGGCCGAGGCGAAGAAGCCGCAGTCCCCATAGGCACGCCCTTCGGCGCGACTGATCGCGAGATATCTTGGGCTGAGATAGATCGCGATCGATGGCGGCGGCGTCAGGCACTGTTTTCGCGGGGGCGGCCCGTATTGCCGCTTCGCCTTCCGCGAGCCGATGCGGACCGGCCGGCAACCCGCCTGAGCGAAGCGGCGGGGCGCCCCTATCCGTGCGCCCCGCATTCCATCGAAACCACCGCGCTCGCCTCCCTCACCATCGCGAAGAGATCGCGCAGGGGCTCCATCAGCTCCGCATGCTCGCGGCCATAGCCGCCACGGCGCGGCGAGGGCGGCTCTCCGTAATCGAGCGCGGCGCTGGGCGGCTCATGCGCCGGGAAGACGGAATCGAGCAGCGTCGCCGCCTCTTCCACATCCAGGCGCAGCAGGCGGCGCAGCAGCCCGTCCCGCGTCACGCCGTGGCGCGGGGAGAATTCGGGGATGTTCACGGCGCGTAGCCAGATCCGGTGGACCAGCAGCAGCCGCACCGCATGCACGGCGAAAAGCCGGTCCGACATGCGGGGCTGTTCCCCGTCATCGCCGGGCCATGCGCCGCGCAGGGCACTGTCATCGGCGAGCAGGCGGCGGAAGGTGCGGCGGACGGAATCGCCCAGGCCCTGCTCCTCCAGCGCCGTCGCCACCGCGCCGAGTGCCGAGGCGTTCGACGGGCTGCGCGCATGGGCCGCGCGGTCCAGCCACATGCCCGGATCCAGCGTGGCGACATAGCCGCGCAGGATGTCCGGATCGGACAGGCTGAGCCCGGCCCGCGCGAAGGCCATGGCGCCCGCGAAGCGCGGCGATTTCCGCAGCAGCTCCGCGAAGCCCTCCGGCTCGCGCGAGGCATTGGCGCCCAGGCCATGCGTCAGGTTCGCCAGGAAGCCGAGCTGCTGCAGCACCGCGTTGTTCGGGATGGCGCGCAGCTCGCGCGGGTGGCGGATGGCGGCGGGGCCGCCCGTGTCGCTCTGGCGCGCGGCGGGGCGTGATCCCGTGCGGTCCAGAAGGGCCGGGCCGAAGCCGCCGAGAAGGCCGGCATAGCCCGGGTCCTCCACCAGCCCGGCCATGGCGCCGCGCATGCCGGCGAAGAGATCGGCGGCGAAGCCGGCCTCGGCATAGACAAGGTCCGTCACCTCGCCCGGCGGCGGGGCGAAGGCGTGTTCCGCGATGCGGGCCACCGCGGCATGGGCCAGGGCGGGCGTGCCGAAGAGCTGATAGCCATCCCCGCCCTGGAAGCTCGTCTCCAGCCGCGTGGGGGTGCGGTGCGCGGCGAAGGCCGCGCGCGCGGCGGGCGGGTCGAGATAGTCGAAGCGCGCGGCGAGGCCGTCGGGATGGCCACCGCGGCCCAGCCCTTCGCCATGCGTGTCGAACAGCACCACTTCGAGATCCGCGAGGCCGTGGCGGGCGAGGAGATCAGCCACGCGCAGCTTCAGGCGCTCGATCAGGTGCGAGGCGGCGGGCTGGCCCACATAGCGGCCCGAATCCGAATAGCCGAATTGCAGGCAGAGCCGCCCGAGGCCGCGCAGATAGGCGCGCCAATGCGGGGAGCGCAGCGCCTCCTCGATCACGCGCTCGCCACGGCGCTCCAGCGCCTCAGCGGTCTCGAAAAGCGGGCTGATCTCGACATGCCGCTCCACCCCGCAGAGCCGCGCGACGAGAAGCGCGGCGAGAAGGGTGAAGCCGCTCTCCGTCTCCGCCACGAGGAAGCGCACGGGCTGCGAGGCGTCGATATGCTTGGCGATCTGCGCCACCGTCATCATCAGCCGCATGGCGCTGGCGGACTCCGAGAGGAGGCCGCCCGTGTCCACGGGCTCCGGCCTCGCCTCGTCCAGCGCGGCGTTGATCGCGCCGAACAGCGCGCGGCGCCGGGCGGCGTCATCCGGCGCGCCGCCGAGATCGGGCGCGCGCAGCCGCGCGGCATTGTGCAGCTGCGCCGAGTTCAGCCGCACATGGGTATGGGCGAGGGAGAGCCCATGCGCCACCAGCCCGGCGCGCGCGACACAGAGGGCGAGGCGCGCCTGGTCGTCCGGCGCGGCCGCGATGGCGCCGCCGAACAGTTCCAGCAGCGGCTCGGGCGTGGTCAGCGCATCCTCCCGCCTTCCGACCAGGAGATGGGCAAAGCGCTGCGCCGCCTCGGGCTCCGGCGCGCCGGGCGGCGGGCAGGCGGCGATCTGCATGCGCACGGCCTCCAGCGCCAGGGCGAGGCGATCCCGCAGGGGCTGCGTGCCCTCCGGCGGCAGGGCGGCGATCTGCGCCTCCAGCCGGGCCAGGCCGAGTTCCTTCATCCGCAGCCGCAGCCGCAGCGTGTCCTGCCAGCCGATATCGGTGCGCCCATCCGTGTCGTAGCCGACCCAGGACGAGAGGATGACAGGGGTGGGCACCAGGCTCCGCCAGCGATCCGGCCAGGTTTCGCGCGCTACGCCGAGGAAGGCGGCGGCCAGCCGGTCCAGCGCGTCCCGCCCGTTGGTGATGGCCGCCACGGCCTGGGAGAACTCCTCCTCCAGGTCCGGCGGCACGGGGCGCAGAGGAAGGCCTTCCGGCACGGGGCCGCCCGAGGCTGCCTCCGCCAGGGCGTGGTTGGTGGCGCGCGGCAGGGAGAAGGTGGGGTGGGCGGTGAAGACCGCCGCGGCGCGGGGGCGCTCGCAGGCGGCGCGGAAGGCGGCGAAGGGCACGGGGCTGTCGGCGGGATCCGGGCGGGCGGCGCGCTGCGCCACCGCGATCAGCGCGGCATCGGTGGCGGCCGCATCCGTGCCGCCCACCTGGCGCCCGAGGCGGGCCGCGCGGTCGGCAAAGGCCAGGTCGCCGATCCGCCGCAGGGCCTCCCGCAGCGTGGGCAGGTCCAGCTCCCCGCTATCCAGCCGGCGACTGAGGGTGAGAGCCATGGCCAGGGCGGGGCTGGCGAAGGGATCGCCATCCGCCTGGGCGCGGGCGGCGGCGGCCAGGGCCGGCAGGTCGGGCGTTGGATCCTGCCGCTTCGCGGGTTTGGCCATGGTCGGACTCCGCTGCTCCTGCCCAGGGCAAGGCCGCCGGGCAGGTGATGCTGCAGCCGCGAAGGGGTTTGGCAAAGCCCTTCCCCCCCGCACAAAGCCGAGGGCGCGGCCTCGTGATGCCAGGCTGGCCGGCGCCGCTACATGGCCATGGCATAGGCCGGGCGGCGGGGATCGGCGGCGCCCATCTTCACGCCGGTGGCGGGATCGTAGCGCACCGCTTCCACGCTGCCCGCCAGCCAGGTCCATTCCGGCCAGTCCTGGATTTCGTGCCCGAGCGCGCGCAGCGCATCGCGCGTCGCGGCGGGGATGCGGCCTTCCACCGCGAGGCGGCCGGGGAAGTAGTCATAGGGCGCGAAGGAGGAGGGGAAGGAATAGGTCGCCACGCGCGGCGCCTCCACCGCTTCCTGCAGGTCCATGCCGAAATGCAGGTGGTTCAGGATCACCTGCAGCATGGCCTGGATCTGCACATCGCCGCCCGGGGTGCCGAGCGGGATGACGGCGCCTTCCCGCGTCACCACCAGCGCCGGGTTCGGCGTCAGGCGCGGCCGCGCGCCGGGGCGCACGCCGCAAGGATGCGCGGGATCCGGGCGGGACTGGGTGCCGCGCGGGGAAGCGACGAAGCCCAGGCCGGGGATGACGGGGACGTTCCATGTGCCGTCCGAAGGCGTGGCGGAGAAGGCGTTGCCCTCGCGGTCCACCACGGCGACATAGGAGGTGTCGGGCTCGATCGCCGCGACCAGCCGCTCGCTGCGCTCATGCTTGCCCGTGCCGTCGTTCAGCCGGGGGCCGGGCATGCCGGGATGCGCGCGCTCCGGGTCGATCGCCGCGGCGCGCGCGGCCAGGTGGTCCTCGCCCAGAAGCGCCTCCAGCGGCACATCGCGGAAGGCTGGATCGCCGAAATGGTATTCACGGTCCGCCATCGCCACCTTCAGGCATTCGGCCAGCAGGTGCAGGTAGTCCGGGCTGTTATGCGCCATGCCGTCGAAGCCGGCCTTCTCCATCAGCAGCAGCGCTTCCAGAAGAGCCGGGCCCTGGCACCAGGGGCCGCTTGTCGTCACCTGGTGGCCGCGCCAGCCGCGCGTGACGGCGGGCTCAATGCGGGAGCGGAAACCCGCCAGGTCGCTGGCCGAGAGATAGCCGCCCTGCTCCTTCATGAAGGCCACGATGCGCTGCGCGATCTCGCCCTTGTAGAAGGCGTCATGCGCGGCCTGGAGCCCGGCCTCCCGCCCGCCCTTCGCCGCCGCGCGGCGGTCCTCATCGGCCATGTGGCGGATGGTGGCGGCAAGGTCCTTCTGGACGAACAGCTCTCCCACGGCATGCGGCTTGCCGCCAGGGAGGAAGATCGCCGCGTTCGTCGGGAAGCCGGCATAGTCCTTCGCGTGCGAGGCGATGCTCTCCGCGAACATGGGATAGACCGGGAAGCCTTCCTCCGCGAAGCGGATGGCGGCGCCGGCCACATCGGCGAAGCCCATGGTGCCGTGCCGTTGCAGCGCGGTGATCCAGGCATCCGGTGCGGCCGGCACCACGGTGCGCAGCACGCCGCGCGGCATCTTGCCGCCATGCTCGCGCATGAAGATGTCCCGCGGCAGGGACATGGGCCAATGGCCCAGCCCCGCGATGCTCTCGACCCGCCCATCGGCGCGGCGGATCAGGATGGGCGCGACACCGCCGAAATTCACGATGTCCGGCTGCACCACGCCCAGGACGAGCCCTGCCGCCACGCCGGCATCGATGGCGTTGCCGCCCGCTTCCAGGATCGCGAGCCCGGCACCGGTGGCGAGGTAATGCCCGGCGCTGACCGCGTGGCGCGGGCCGGAGACGAGGGGGCGGGTGGTGGTGCTCACTGCGCGGGCCTCGCCTGCTGGGCCAGCAGCTGCTCATCCATGCGCGGTTCGTAGACCACGCCCCGCTTCGCGGCGACCAGCGTGACCTGGTTGTACATGGGGATGATCGGCGCGCGGTCGATCGCGGTGCGCATCACTTGGCGCAGCCCTTCCTCGCGCCCCTCTCCGCGGCGCGTGATGGCGGCCTGGATGGCCTGGTCCATCTCCGGCTCGGAGAAGCTGCCGCGATTTCCCTGGCCATAGGCCTCGCGCACATTGCGCGTGTGCACGGCGGTGGAGAGGATATAGGCCGCATCGCGCGAGGATGAGAGCGAGAGGCCGAAGAGGATCACGGGATACTCGTTCTTCCCTTCCACCGTGCGCGGGAAGAAGACGGTTCCGGGCATGGTTTCCACCTTCGCCTGGAAGCCCGCGCGGGTGAACATCTGGCCCACCGCCTGGCAGACCCGCGCATCGTTGACGAAGCGGTTGTTGGAGCAGGCGACGGTCAGGCCGAAGCCGCGCGGATAGCCCGCTTCCGCCAGGAGCCGCCTCGCGCCTTCGGGATCCGCGGCCGGCACGGCGAGACCAGGGTCGTAGGCGCCGAATTGCTGCGGCACCATCTGGCCCGTGGGCACCGCCTGCCCGTCCAGCGCGCGGGTGGCCAGCGCCGTGCGGTCCAGCGCCATGGAAAGGGCGCGGCGCACGCGCAGGTCGCGCAGCGGGTTGTGGTCCAGCGGCTTGCCATCGGCATCCGTCAGCATCGCCAGCCGCTCGGCGCCCACATGCGGGATGAGGTACATGATGCGGTCGGAGTTGCGGCGGAAAACGCTCACGCGCGGCTCGCGCTCCAGCCGCGCCACGTCGCCGGGCGGCATGCTCTCGATCAGGTCCACATCGCCCGAGAGAAGCGCGGCCAGGCGCGCGGCATCATTGCCGATGACGCGCAGCTCCACCTTCCCATAGGCCGGCGCGGGGCCCCAATAGGTCGAGTTGCGCTCCAGCGACATGCCCTCGGAGCCGCGCATCTGCACCAGGCGGAAGGGGCCGGTGCCGATCGCCGCCTTGCCATTGTTGAAATCGGCCGTGCTGGCGCCGGCCGGCGTGCCGTCCCCCCGCGCGGCGATGTGGGAGACGACGAAGATATTGGTCAGCTGCCCCATCAGCGTGGGGTTGGGCCGGTCCGTCCGGATCCGCACGGTGAAGGGATCCACCACCTCCACCGCGGCGATGGTGCGAAGGTTGGAGGTGTAGGGGCCGGGATTGTTCGGCACGGCGCGCACGCGCGCGATGGAGAAGGCGATGTCCTCGGCCGTGAAAGGGCTGCCATCGTGGAAGGTCACGCCCTGGCGCAGCTTCAACAGCCAGGTGGTGTCGTCCGGCGCTTCCCAGGATTCCACGAGGCCCGGCACGAAGCGGCTTTCGGAATCGCGGTTGATGACGCTGTCATAGATGTGGCGCGCCGCCGCCATGTTGGGGCCGACGAAGAGAAAATGCGGATCGATCCCGAAGGGCGACTCCACCGCGACGGTCAGGCTGGCGGGTGCCGGCTGCGCTCCTGCTCCCGTTGCGAAGAATGCCGCGACGGAAAGGGCCAAGCCGCCCAGAAGCCTGCGTGTTCTCATGCCAAGGAGCCCCATCCCGGCGCGAAGGCGCCGCATCCGGGGCGGAAGGCTAGGCCCTAGGCCGCCTTTGCCGCCAGCCCCCCCATGACATGCTGGTCGCCCCATTCCTTCAGCGCCCGGATCACCGGCGCCAGGCTGCGGCCGCGCTCGGAAAGGCTGTATTCCACCCGCGGCGGCACCTCGGCATAGACGCGGCGGGTGATCAGCCCATCCGCCTCCAACTCCCTGAGCTGGTTGGTCAGCATGCGCTGGGTGACGTTGGGCAGGCGCCGCCGGATCTCGTTGAAGCGCATCGTCCCCTCCCCGAGATGGTGCAGGATCACGCCCTTCCACTTGCCGTCGATCAGGGCGAGCGTTGCCTCCACCGCGCAGCCCGGACTGCAGGCCAGGGATTGGTGCCGGGTGCGGGCCATCACGGTATCCTTTTCGACACTATGGGCTTTGAATGTGCGTTCTTGCGGGTATTGACGCTATCGCGCATCTCGGCTGCCAGCAACGGAATGGAGATGCGCCATGCGCGCCATCGGCTACGCGAAGACCCTGCCCATCACGGAAGCCGAATCCCTGGTGGATATCGATCTACCCGCCCCGGAACCCCGCGGGCGCGACCTGCTGGTGGAGGTGCGCGCCGTCTCGGTGAACCCTGTGGACACCAAGGTCCGCATGCGCGCCGGGCCGGATGCGGGGCAGCACAAGGTGCTGGGCTGGGACGCGGCCGGCATCGTGAAGGCCGTGGGCCCGGATGCCACCCGTTTCCGTCCGGGCGACGCTGTTTTCTATGCCGGTGACCTGACCCGCCCCGGCACCAATGCCGAACTGCACCTGGTGGATGAGCGGATCGTCGGCGCCAAGCCGGCGAGCCTGGGCTTCGCCGAGGCCGCCGCCCTGCCGCTGACCGCCATCACCGCCTGGGAAGCCCTGTTCGACCGGCTGCAGGTGAAGGCCCATACGGTGCCGGGCGCCGCACGGGCCATCCTCATCATCGGCGGCGCGGGCGGGGTTGGCTCCATTGCCATCCAGCTTGCGCGCAAGCTGACGGATCTTACCGTCATCGCCACCGCCTCCCGTCCGGAGACGCGGGAATGGGTGCTGGAACTGGGCGCCCATCATGTGGTGGACCATTCGAAGCCGCTGGCCGCGGAGGTGGCGGCGCTGGGCATCGGCGCCCCGGCTTTCGTCTTCTCCACCACCCAGACCGACCGGCACCTGGCGCAGATCGCGGAGCTGATCGCACCGCAGGGCCGCTTCGCCCTGATCGACGATCCCGCCACGCTCGATGTCTCCCTGCTGAAGCGAAAGAGCGTCTCCCTGCACTGGGAGTTCATGTTCACCCGCTCCATGTTCGGCACGGCCGATATCGCGGAGCAGGCGGCGCTGCTGGACGAGGTTTCGCGGCTGGTGGATGCGGGCACGCTCCGCACCACGCTGGGCGAGAGCTTCGGCACGATCAGCGCCGCCAATCTCCGCCGCGCCCATGCACTGATCGAGAGCGGCAAGGCGCGCGGCAAGGTCGTGCTGGAGGGCTTCGGGGCCTGAAGCCCGGGCCGGGCGCCCCAGCCCGCGGCGCCCGGCCCGGCAACGCCGCCCCGCCCGCGGCGTTCACCCCCGGGCCGGGCTACGGTCCAGGCTACCGGGAGGTTTGCAATCATGGGCGACCCGACCAGCACCGGCATTCCGGTGCCCGCCAGCGGCAGCGGGCGCCCCGGGGACGAGACCGATCCCGCGGCCTCCCAGACCGCGCCGAATACCTGCCCGGCCTGCGGCGGTTCCGGCCGGCTGGAGAACAAGCCCTGCCCGGAATGTGAAGGCACGGGCATGGTGACCGTGACCGTGGGCGACGCCTGACGCCCGCCAAGGGGTGACGCCTCCCCCGGGGCTGGGCCAGTATGGACGCGCAGGACCGGCCCGGAACGAGGCCGGCGAGGAGACACGCCCATGCTGAGCCGACGCCAATTCGGCGGCCGATCCGCCGCCCTTACCCTTTCCGCCGCCGGGGCCGCGCTGTCCCGCCCCGCCCTGGCGCAGGGCCGCTTCCCGGACCGGCCGATCACCATCGTCGTGCCCTTCGCCCCCGGCGGCGCCAATGACCTGGCCGGGCGCCTGCTGGCCGACCGCATGGGCCCGCTGCTGCACCCCGAGGGCAGGGTGCTGGTGGAGAACCGCCCGGGCGGCGGCAGCGCGATCGGCGCGGAATATGTCCGGCGCGCCCGGCCCGATGGCTACACGCTGCTGGTCGGCTCCGCCTCCACCCTCGCCGTGGCGCCCGCCGCCGGCGCCAGCGCGGCGCGCTACCACCCCACCCAGGACTTCACGCCGCTCACCGTCGTGGGAACCAGCCCGCTGGGCGTGGTGGTGCCCACCAATTCCGGCGTCACGACGCTGAAGCAGCTCGTGGACAGGCTGAAGGCCGAGCCGGGGCGCGTCACCTATGCCTCCTCGGGCGTCGGCGGCGTCTCGCATCTGGGCGCCGACTACCTGGCCAACCTGGCCGGCACCTCCGCGCAGCACATTCCCTATCGCGGCGGATCGCAGACCGCGGAATCGCTGATCAAGGGCGAGACGCTCTATGCCGTGGACCAGCTCGGCTCCGTGGTCGGCCAGATCCGGGACGGGGCGTTGCGCCTGCTGGCCGTGACCACGCGCACGCGCGATTCCAACTTCCCCGATGTTCCCACCGTGGCGGAGGCCGCGCTGCCGGATTACGAGCTGACGACCTGGACCGCGATGGTCGGGCCGAAGGACCTGCCGGACGAGGTGGCGCAGGCGCTGAGCAAGGCCGCCAACGCGGCGCTGGCCGAGCCGCGCGTGCGCGAGAGGCTGGAGAGCACCGGCACCACCCCGATGCTGGACAGCACGCCGGCTTCCACCCGGGCCTTCCTGGATCGCGAATACGCGCTGTACCAGAACATCGTGAAGCGGATCGGGCTGAAGCTCGACTAGGCTACGGCCATCTTGCGACGGGCCCCGGCATCGGCTGCATTGCCGGGGCTGCCGCCGGAGATGATCGATGACCACATGGCCCACCCGGACCGGGCGCTACGCGCTGGGTGAGCTGCCCGTAGTGAAGGGCGGCATGATTCCGGGCGCCATGCTGAACTGGAAGACGCATGGAACGCTGTCGCCCGAACGCGACAACGTCATCCTCTACCCCACCAGCTACGGAGCCACGGCGGCGGAGCTGGAATGGCTGATCCGGCCGGATGGCGTCTTGGACCCGGCGCGCTGGTTCATCGTGCAGATCGACATGTTCGGGAACGGCGTCTCCACCTCCCCGGCCGATACGCCCGGCTATCCCGCCCTCGTCACCGCCCATGACAATGTCCATGCCCAGCGCCGCCTGCTGCGGGATGTGCTGGGGATCGAGCGGCTGCGCGCCGTCTATGGCTGGTCCATGGGCGCCCAGCAGGCCTATCACTGGGCGGCGCTGTTCCCGGATGCGGTGGAGGCGGTGTTCATCAATTGCGGCAGCGCCCGGACCGCCGTGCATAACCAGGTCTTCACCCGGGCGCAGATGGCCATCCTGGAATCCGCGCCGGAACATGACGGCAAGGGCGGTTTCTCCGCCCAGCCCCTGGCCGCGCTGCGCGCCTTCGGCCGCAACTATGCAGGCTATGCGATGAGCCAGGATTTCTACCGCGCCGGGTTGCACATCACGCCGCAGACGCCGGATCTCGAATCCTACCTGGCCGTCTGGGACGGGCGCTACCTGCAGAAGAAGGCGGCGAACCTGCTGGCGCAGATGCGCTGCTGGAATGCCGGCGACATCAGCGACAACGAGACCTACGGGCGGGACCTGCACGCCGCGCTCCGCGCCATCCGGGCACGGGTCCTGCTGATGCCGGGCGAGACCGACATCTATTTCCGCGTGGCCGACAACGAGGCGGAGCTGCCGCATCTGCGCCACGCCGAACTGCGCCCCATCCCCAGCATCTGGGGCCACCGCGCCGGCAATCCGCTGGACAACCCGGAGGACACGGCCTTTCTCCGGCGCTGCGTGGATGAGTGGCTAGGCTGAGGACCCGCTGGACGGGGCGGTGAAGCCGGCGACGAGGAAATCCGTCAGCCGCCGCACGACCTCCCCCGTGTCATCCGTGGTGAAGCGGCCCTCGGACACCTCGGCCAGCCGGTCGAAGCCCGAGAGCATGTAGAGATAAGTGCCCACGGCGAACATCATGCGCCAATGCGCATCCGCCGCGTCCAGCCCGGGCAGGGCGCGCTGCAGGGCGGCGATGTAGTTGCGGGTGGAGCTGTCATAGACCTCCCGCCGCAGCCGCAGCGCCAGCTCGTCCGGCTCATGGTGCAGCCGCGCCTGCATCCGCACGAAGGCCATGGCCTGCGCCCCGCCTTCACGCAGCCGGAACTGCGGGGTGAGATAGGCCGTGACCAGCTCCCGCGCCGTGGGCGGCCGGGGGCGGGCCAGAAGCGCATCGAGCAGCGCCTGGCGCTCGTGCGAGACCTCCAGGCCACGCCGCTTGAACAGGGTTTCGAACAGCCCCTGCTTGCTGCCGAAATAGTAGATGATCAGCGCCTGGGTGACATCCGCGCGCTCCGCGATTTCCCGCAGGGAGGCCGCGACATAGCCATGGTCGGCGAAGACCTGCTCGGCCACGGCCAGGATGTTGTCCTGCGTCGAGACACCTTCCGGATCGGCCGGGCGGCGCCCGATCCGGCGGCGCGGCGGGGCGGCGCCGGCGGCCATCAGGCCGCCGCGCGGGTCGGCTCGACCAGTGGCACGTTGAAGACGTCATAGCCGAAGACCCAGGCCGGATCCTCGTTCGTGCGAAGCCAGGTGTTGTCATGGGACACCTTCTGCACGCGGGACGCCCGGTCGATCCGGTTGGCGCGATACAGGGCGAAGGCCGTCTCGTGATCCTCCGTGCCCACTTCCTTGAAGCAGCGGGCGAGCATGGCCGCATCCTCGATCGCCATGGCGGCGCCCTGGGCCATATGCGGCTTCATCGGGTGGCAGGCATCGCCCAGCATCACCAGCCGCCCGCGGCTCCAGAGCGGCAGCGGGTCGCGCTCCAGCAGGGGCCATTTGGTGATCTCGGAACAGGCATCGATCAGGGACTGCACCATGGGGTGATAGCCGGCGAAGGCCTCGCGCATCTCCTCCTGGCTGCTCTCCACCCAGGCCTTGCTCATGTCCCATTCGGCCTGGGGCACGCCGGTGACGTAGTAGTACTCGTCCTGCTGCTCGGTGACGTAATAGACCATCATGTGGCGGTCCTCGGACCACCACTTCACGCACTGGTCGAAGCTGTAGCCGTATTTCGCCAGGGCGGAGGCCGGGAAGACAGCGCGATGCGCGACCCAGCCTGTGTAGCGGGGCAGTTCCGTGCCCAGCATGTGCTCGCGGATCACGGAGTTCACGCCATCGGCGCCGATGACGATATCCGCCTCGGCCGTGCTGCCATCCGCGAAGCGCAGCAGCACATCCTTGCCGCGATCCGCGATGGCGGTCAGGCGCTTGTCATAGCGCAGCGAACCGGCCGGGACCGCATCCACCATCAGCCTGTGGAAATCGCCGCGATGCACGGTGAGGTAGGAGGCGCCATAGGCCTTGCGGGCGAAGTCGCCCAGCGGGATCTGGGAGAGGATCGCACCATCATCCCAGTTCCGGCTGTACCAGTAGTCCGGATGCGAACCCATCGCCTCCATCGCCGGCTCCAGCCCGATGCGGCGCATGATCTTCATCACGTTGGGCCCGACATGGATGCCGGCACCGAGGCGGGAGAAGGCAGGGGCCTGCTCATACAGCGTGGCGTCGAAGCCCTCCTCGCGCAGGAGCAGCGCGGCGGCGATCCCGCCGAGCCCGGCTCCGACGATGGCGATGCGAGGCTTGCTCATGATCCGGTCTCCTGGGCCGCTCCAAGTATTTAACTGCACGTTCAGTTAGACGGAAGCGCAATCTTCAATGCGCCGCCAGCTTCCGCGCCCGGGCGATGGCGCCGGGCAGGTCCGGCCAGGCGGCGTGGCCCGGGGCGAAGTTCTCGCGGATGAAGCGGAGAAGGATCTCGACCTGCCGGTCGCTCAGGCTGTCGCGGAAGCCCGGCATCTCGCCATGGCCGGGAATGGTCGGGCGGATGCCGTCCAGGATCACGCGTAGCAGGTTGTCCGGCCGGTCGCCATGCACGTTGCTGTTCAGCGCCAGGGCCACCTCGGGCCCCTCCTGCGCGCCGCCGCCATGGCAGGCGCCGCAGGCCCCCTGGAAGAGGCGCGCGCCTTCGCTGCCGCCCTGGCGCGGGCCGGGAGCGGCGGCGGCCAGCAGCGGCGCCGGATGCCGCTCCGCAGGCGAGGGGTTCAGCGAGGCGAGATAGTGCGCCATGGCCCGGATGTCGGAATCCGGCAGCACCTGGAGATTTGCCACCACCGGCGCCATGGAACCGGCCGCCACGCCATGGCGCTGCGAATGGCCGGTGCGGAGATACTCGTGGAAATCCGCCTCCGTCCAGGGCAGGGGCGCGCGGGACAGGCTGTTCAGCGCGGGCGCTTCCCAGCCCTCCACCATGGCTCCGGCGAAGGTGGCGGCGCCACGCTTCTCGGCGCCCAGCGCGTTGCGCGGCGTGTGGCAGGCGCCGCAATGGCCCAGCGCGTTCACCAGGTAGTTGCCCCGGTTCCACTCGGCCGACCTGGCCGGGTCCGGCTCCATCGCGCCGGGGCGGTGGAAGAGCAGGTTCCACCCCGCCATCAGCGGACGGATGTTGTAGGGGAAGGCCAGCTTCGTCTCGGGCACGACCGAGCGCACCGGGGCCTGCGCCATGAGATAGGCGTAGAGGGCCAGCAGGTCCTCATCCGTCATCTTCGAATAGGTCGTGTAGGGAAAGGCGGGGTAGAGATGCCGCCCGTCCCGCGCGATGCCCTGGCGCATGGCACGCTCGAAGGCCGCGAAGGAATAGGCGCCGATCCCGGTTTCCACGTCGGGGGTGATGTTGGTGGACCAGATCCGGCCGAACCCCGTGTCCAGCGCCAGCCCCCCCGCATTCACCGCGCCGCCGGGCGCCGTGTGGCACACGGCGCAATCGCCCGCAGCCGCCAGAAGCCGACCGCGCTCGATCTGCGCGGCGGAGAACACATCCGCGCCCGGCGGCCTGGCGGGCGCGATGGCGGAGGCCCAGCCCATCGCCGCACCCGCCGCCACGACCAGCCCGCCCGCCAGCCCGCCCAGCCCCGCGAACCAGCGCCGCCGCTTCCTCCCCGCCTCAGTCTTCAGCGCGGGCTGCAGCCCCTCCCGGATCACCTCCGGCGTGAAGGGCACCTTGCGGAAGCGCACGCCGGTCGCGTCGAAGATGGCGTTCGCGATCGCGGCGGCGCTGGGCACCGAGGCGGATTCACCGGCCCCCAGGGGCGGCTCCTCCGGCCGCGGCATCATCAGCACCTCGATCTCCGGCACCTCCCGGAAATCGAGGATGGGGTAGCCGCCCCATTCCTGGCTGGCCACCAGCCCGTTCTCGAAGGAGACGCGCTCCTTCAGCGCGCGGCTCGTGGCCTGGATGACATTGCCATGCACCTGGTGGCGCACGCCGTCCGGGTTGATCATCAGCCCGGCGTCATGGCCCGTGACGATGCGCGTTGCGGTCACCTCGCCCGTGCGGCGGTTCACCTCCACCTCGGCCACCCAGGCCGCCCAGGCGGCGCCATAGCCCGGGAACTTGCTGTGGACGTAAAGGGCATAGGCAAAGCCCTGACCGCGCAGGATGTCGCCCTCGGCCTTCATGCGCGGGCCGGTGCGGCGCTCCCACCCGGCGCGCTCGGCCACGGCCTTCACCAGATCGATCGCACGCGGGTCGCGCAGGTAGCGCAGCCGGTACTCCACCGGGTCCACCCCCGCCTCCGCCGCGCATTCATCGATCCAGGATTCATGCGCGAAGGTGCTGGGCAGGGAGGACACGCCCCGCATCCAGGAAGCCCGCACGATGGGCGGCATGTCCTCCACCGCGATGCGCAGGGATGGATAGTCATAGGGCGGGATGGCCGTGCGGTCCCCCATCTGCAGGACCGCCGGCTCCGGCTTCACAACCCCGGTCAGCAACAGCCCGAGCAGCGGCGCATCATTCGAGGGATAGCGCGAGACGAAGTCATAGGCGGCCACCTCCCCCGCCGCATCCAGCCCGCCATCCACATCGATGAGCTGCGCCGCGCCCTTCGGCTCCCACAGATGCTCCTGTTCCCGCGTGAGCTGCACGCGCACCGGCCGCCCGACGGCGCGGGACAGAAGCGCCGCATCCCCGCACACGTCATCGGCGCAGTTGCGGCCATAGCAGCCCGCCGCCTCCATGCGCGTGACCTCGATCCGCGCCTCCGGCATGGCCATGAGCTGCGCCAGGGCGGTGCGCAGCATATGCGGGTTCTGCGTGCCCGACCAAAGGCGAAGCCGCCCTTCGCTGCAATCGGCCACGGCGCAGGATGGGCCGATGGAGCCATGCATCTGGTAGGGCCAGGAATAGGTGCGGGGCATGCGTTTCGCGGCGCCCGCCAGCGCCGCATCCACATCGCCCGTATCCTTCAGCACGCGGCGCGTGGAAGGGTTCTCCCGCAGCGCCTGCTCCACATCGTCCAGGCTGGCCGGGGCCGTGAAGGCCTTCCAGGCCACGCGCAGTTCCCGCGCGGCGCGGGCCGCCGCCTCCTCGCGCTCCGCCACCACGCCGATGAAGTCGCCGATCACCACCACATCCACGACGCCGGAAATGTGGGAGACGGAATCCCGGTCCACCGAGAGCAGGCTGTTGCCGATGAAGGCGCCGGCATCCAGCCCCGCATAGGGCGGCCGCACCACGCGGCCATGCAGCATGCCCGGCACGCGCATGTCATGCACGAAGATCAGTCCGCCCGTAGCCTTGGCCGGGATATCCACCCGCGGCACGGGCTTGCCGACGATCCGGTAATCCTCCACCCGCTTCAGCGGAGCTGCGCCGCTCAGCGGCACCCTCTCCCTCGCGCCCCGCAACAGCGCGCCATAGGAGACGCTCCGGCCATCAGGGGCGAGGACGATGCCTTCGGACACCTCCAGCGCCCCGGTTCCCAGCCGCGCGGCGGCCAGGGCCAGCAGCGCGCGCCGCGCTTCCGCCGCCGCCTGGCGCAGCGGCACGGCGGAGATCTGGATGGTCTCGCTGGCGATGGTCGGCCCCTGGTCCGGCGCGCGCTCCGTATGGCCGAGCACCATGTTCACCTGGTCCAGCCGGACATCCAGCTCCTCGGCCACGATCTGCGCCAGTGCCGTGCGGATGCCGGTGCCCAGGTCCACATGCCCGTTGAAGGCGGCCACGCTGCCATCGTCGAAGACGGCGACGAAGATGTCCTCCTCGTCCCGCTCATTCGCGCCGGGCTCCGTGCCCGGCGTGGGCGCCCGCCCGCGGGTGATGGCAAGGACGCCATCCTGCCGCAGAAGCTCCTGGCGGCTGGTCTCCTGGCGCGCGCGCATGGTCATGCCGCCCGCTCCGCCACGGCGCGGCGCACGGAGGCCAGGATCTCCACATGCGTGCCGCAACGGCACAGGTTGTGGGCCAGCGCGTCCCGGATCTCCGCCTCGCTCGGGCTGGGGTTCCGCTCCAGCAGCGCCACCGTCGCCATGATCATGCCGTTCAGGCAGTAGCCGCATTGCGCGCCCTGCTCGGCGATGAAGGCGGCCTGCACGGGATGCGGTGCCTCCATCGTGCCCAGCCCCTCCAGCGTCACCACCCGCCGGCCCTCTGCACGGGAGAGGGGCAGCACGCAGGAACGGACGGCCCGGCCGTCCAGCAGCACGGCGCAGGCGCCGCATTCGCCCAGCCCGCAGCCATATTTCGGCCCGTTCAGCTCCAGGTCGTTCCGCAGCACCATCAGGAGTGGCGCCGAGGGATCGAGATGCAGCACCTGCCGCCGCCCGTTCACCTCCAGCGCGATCTCCCGCGGCGCCGGCATCACACCGCCAGGTACTGGGTGCGCGCGGCTTCGTCCGCCCGCAGCTCGGCCATGGTGCCGGACCAGACCACGCGGCCCTTTTCCACCACCGTCGCGCTGTCGGCCACGCCGCCGGCGAAATGCAGGTTCTGCTCGGCCAGGAGGATGGTCAGCCCCTCCCCCTTCAGCGCCAGGATGGCCTTCGCCATCTGCTCCACGATCACGGGGGCCAAGCCTTCGCTGGGCTCGTCCAGCAGCACCAAGCGGGGATTGCCCATCAGCGTGCGGGCGATGGTCAGCATCTGCTGCTCGCCGCCGCTCATCCGCCCGCCCGGGCGGTCGCGCATGCGCCCGAGATTGGGAAAAAGCTCAAAGAGCCGCTCCGGCGTCCAGCCCCGCATTCCCCCCCGCGCGGTCTGCTTCCCGACCTCGAGGTTCTCCATCACCGTCAGGTCGGCGAAGACGCGCCGGTCCTCCGGCACATAGCCCAGCCCCCGGCGCGCGATGCGGTGCGGCTCCTCGCCCGCGATCTCCTGCCCATCGAAGCTGATGCGCCCGCTGGTGGGGCGCACCAGGCCGATGATGGACTTCATCGTGGTGCTCTTGCCCGCGCCGTTGCGGCCCAGCAGCACGCGCACCTCGCCCCTTCCCATCTGCAGCGACATGCCCTGCAGGATATGCGCCCGGCCGTAATGCGTGTTCAGCCCATCGACCGACAGCATCTCAGTGCCCCCCGCTCGTCGCGCCGGTGCCGAGATAGATCTCGCGGACCGCCGGGTTGGCCCGGATCGAGGCCCCGTCGCCCTCGGCGATCAGGACGCCGCGGTTCAGCACCAGGATGCGGTCGGAGACATCGAACACGACATCCATGTCATGCTCCGTGAAGAGCACGGCCACGCCGCGTTCCGTCGCCAGCCTGCGCGTCAGCTGCATCAGCCCCACGCGCTCGGCCGGCGCCATCCCGGCGGTGGGCTCGTCCATCAGCAGCAGCCGCGGCTCGTTGCCGAGCGCGATCGCCAGCTCCAGCCGCTTCAGGTCGCCATAGGCCAGCACGCCCGTCGCGCGCTCCGCCTGCGCCTCCAGCCCGACCTGCGCGAGCAGCGCATCCGCCTCTCCGGCATAGCGCCCGGCCACGGGGCGCCAGAACTGCCAGATCTCCCGCCGGTGGGAGAGCAGCGCCATTTGCACGTTCTCCCGCACCGTCATGGAACCGAAGGTGGCTGTGATCTGGAAGGTGCGCCCCACCCCCTGCCGCGCGATGGCGCGCGGGCCGAGGCCGGTGATGGACCTGCCATCCAACACCACCGAGCCCGCATCCGGCCGCAGCTGCCCGCCCACCATGTTGAAGCAGGTGGACTTGCCCGCGCCATTCGGCCCGATCATCGCCAGCATCTCCCCCGGCGCCACGGCGAAGGAGACATCCCCCACCGCCTGCACGCCACCGAAGGACTTGCTCAGCCCCTGCACCACGAGAACGCTCATGCCTCGCGCCCCCGCAGCCAGAGCCGCCGCGCGGCACCCGCGATGCCCTCGGGGAAGGCGACGACGAGCAGCACGATGACCGAGCCCAGCACCAGCCGCCACAGATCGGTGGAGCGGACCAGGATATCGGCCAGCCCCGTATAGACCAGCGCCCCGATGATCGGCCCTGCCACGGTCTGCAGCCCGCCCAGCAGCACCATCAGCAGCGCTTCCACCGAATGCGGGATGGAGATGTAGGTCGGGAAGATGCCGCCCTTGCTGTAGGAGAAGATGGCACCGGAAAGCCCGCAGGCCGCCCCCGCGATCACCAGCGCCACGATCCGCAGGCGCTTCACGTCCAGCCCGATGGATTGCGCCCGCGTGGCCGAATCCCGTGCCGCCCGCAGCGCATAGCCATAGGGGGCGAAGAGCGCGCGCCGCAGCAGCAGCGCCACGCCAACGGCCAGCACCAGCGCGATCCAGTAGAAGATCGTGGGATCGCGCGCCCATTCGGAAGGCCAGAGGCCGAGCAGCCCGTTGTCGCCCCCCGTCACCTCCACCCATTGGAAGGAGATGGCCCAGACGATCTGCGCGAAAGCGAGGGTGAGCATGGAGAGATACACGCCGGAGAGACGCACCACGAACCAGCCGAACAGCGCCGCCACGATCCCGGCGGCAACAGGCGCGGCCAGCATCCCCACCGGCATGGGCGCCCCGATCCACTGCATCAGCAGTCCGGCGGCATAGGCGCCGATGCCGAACCAGGCGGCATGGCCGAAGCTCGCCATCCCGCCCGGCCCCATCATGAAATGCAGGGAGGTGGCGAAGATGATGGCCACGCAGGCATCCGTCAGCACGGTCAGGTAGTAGTCGCCCACCACGAGGGGCGCGGCCACGGCCAGGGCAAGCGCCACCAGCCCCAGGATCCGCAGTTCCCGTGGCGCGGCACGGATTACGGGGGCGGCCACCGTCGCCTCGCGCGCCTCGGCCTGCGGGCGGCCCATCAGCCCGTTCGGGCGGAAGACCAGCACCACCGCCATCACCAGGAAGACCAGCACCAACGTGATCTTCGGCACCAGCACGATGCCGAAGGCCTGGAGGATGCCGATCAGCAGGCTGGCCAGGAAGGCGCCGGTCAGGCTGCCCAGCCCCCCGACCACTACCACCACGAAGGCATCGGTGATGATGGAAAGGTCGATGTTCAGATTGGCCGAGGAATTGGGCAGGGAGAGCGCGCCGCCCAACCCCGCCAGCCCCGCGCCGAGCGCAAAGACGGAGGTGAAGAGCGTGCGCTGGTTCACGCCCAGCGCCGCCACCATCTCGCGGTCCAGCGTGGCTGCGCGCACCAGCGTGCCCCAGCGCGTGCGGTTCATCAGCAGCCAGAGCAGCCCCAGCACCACGGGGCCGACGAAGATCAGGATCAGGTCGTAGAAGGGGAAGCGGTTTCCCATGATCTCCACGAAGCCCCGCATCCAGCGCGGCCGCGGCAGGGGCAGTTCCACCGCGCCCCAGATCCAGAGCGTGACATCCTGCAGCACCAGCACCACGCCGAAGGTGGCCAGAAGCTGGAACAGCTCCGGCGCGCGATAGACGCGGCGCAGCACCACCACTTCCAGCACCACGCCGATCAGCGCGATGGCGAGCACGGTGAGCACCAGCCCCAGGATGAACCATTCGGGATCACGCGGCAGGCGCGTGAGGATGCTCCAGCCGATATAGGCACCGAGCATCATCAGCGAGCCGTGGGAGAAGTTCACGATCCGGGTGACGCCGAAGATGATGGTCAGCCCGGAAGCCACGAGGAAAAGCGACGAGGCCCCGGCGAGCCCCGTCAGCAACTGCGGAATGATGCTGTCCATTGTCTGACGGGGCGCTCGCCGGCTCTTGGTTCAGGTCGCGCTGGCCGGGCGCATGCCGCGCACCACGTCATCCGCGGGCAGCAGGTCCTTGCCGTCCACGTAGCGCCAATCGACCATCACGCCCTCGTTCCGGCGCAGCGCGGTCTTGCCGACATAGACGCCCAGCGTGCCCTGGTGATCGATGGCGCGGTAGAGCGCCGGACCCGCAGGCGTTTCGAAGCTGGCGCCGCGGAATCCTTCCACCATCTTCTCCGCCTCGGTCGATCCCGCCTTGGCCACGCCGGCCGCGATGGAGTTGATAAGCGAATACCCCACCAGCGAGCCGCACATGGGCTTGGCGTTGAACTTCTGGCGGTACGCGGCCGCATAGGCCTTGTGGGCCGGCGTATCGATCGCCTCGCCGGGATAGCCGGTGACGATCCAGCCCTCCGGCGCCTCATCGCCCAGCGGATCGAGGTATTCGGGCTCGCCCGTGAGCATGGAGACGACGGAGCGCCGCTCGAACAGCCCGCGCGTGTTCCCCTGGCGGACGAAATTGGTCAGGTCCGGCCCGAAGAGCACGTTGAAGATCGCTTCCGGCCGCGCCTGCTCCAGCGCCTGCACGGTAGCGCCCGCATCCACGCGGCCCAGCGCCGGCCATTGCTCCGCCACGAACTGCACATCGGGCCGCTTGGAGGAGAGGATCTGCTTGAACCACTTCACGGCGGACTGGCCATATTCGTAGTTCGGCGAAACCGTCACCCAGCGCTTGGCCGGCAGCTTCGCCGCCTCCTCCGCCAGGATCGAGGCCTGCATGTAGGTGGAGGGGCGCAGGCGGAAGGTGTAGCGGTTGCCGCGATCCCACACCATCGCATCGGTCAGCGGCTCGCCGCCGATATAGATCCGCTTGTTCTGCAGCGCGTACTCGCTCAGCGCCAGCCCGACATTGGAGAGGAAGGCGCCGGCCAGAACATCGACCTTCTGGTCGTTGTACAGCTCGCCCGCCAGCCGCACCGCATCCTGCGGCCGCCCGGCATCATCGCGCGTGATCAGCTCCAGCGGCCGGCCGAGCACGCCACCCCTGGCGTTGATCTGCTCCACCGCCAGCTGCATCGCGTTCCGGTATGGCAGGGTGAAGGCGGGCTGCGAGGTGTAGCTGTTGATCTCGCCGATGCGGATGGGATTGCTTCCCTGCGCGCGCAGGAGCCCGGGCATCGCGAACGCGCCGGACGCGCCGAGAACGAGGCGCCGTGACAGAGGCATGGTGCTACTCCTGGTCGGTAGGGAAGGAAGTGGGCCGGGCGCTGGGCCCGGCCAGGTTTCACTCGGCCGCCAGCGCGACCTGGTCCAGCACCTTGCCATCCCTCGTCACCATCTCGCCATCCAGGCGCACGGTGCAGCGCCGCAGGGGGATGTCGATATGGCACGGGGTGTTGCGCGTGCCGCCGGCCTCGGTGTTCGGACCGAGGGAGAAGAGGAAGTTGCCCGCGAAGGCCCGCGCATCCATGCCGATGGTCTGCTCGCGGTCATAGAGCGAGAGGACGGACCAGCGCGCCCGGTCCTGCAGACCCCAGCCGATATGGGAGATGGCCCAGGCTTCCGGATCCTTGAAGCTGTCGATGTAGTCCTGCAGCAGCTCGGCGTCGAGCCCGCCCTCGACCTTCGTGACGTAGCCGTCCTTCACGGTCAGGGTGATCTTTTCCGACACATAGGATTTCTGCGGCAGCAGGATGTCGCCGCGGTCGATCACGATGGTGCCGTTGGACTTGCCCTCATTCGGCCAAGTCGCCAGGAAGCCACTCGGCCAGTGGTCCCAGCGCCCGGGCGCATCGACGAAGCCGTATTCCTCCAGAAGCGGGTATTCGCCCAGCGCGCAGCGCAGATCGGTGCCGGCGGCGGAGGTGACATGCATCTCCTTCGCCGCCTTCAGCTTCTCCGCCGCCGCCTTCACGCGGATCTTGTCCTCCATCGTCGGCACCAGCCGCGCCAGAACTTCCGGCGGCTCCACCGCCAGCAGCATGCGCGTGCCGGATTCCAGGATCTCGCCCTGCTCCGGGGAGAAGAGGAGCAGCATGAGGTCGAGCACGAGATCGCTCGCCTTCAGCGCCGCCATGCCGGCCGGATTCCCCGTCAGCGGCGTGTCGCCCACGAAGGCCAGCGCATCCCGGCTCAGCGACGCCTCGCCATTCACCGGCGGCAGGTCCAGCCGGTTCACGATGGCACCCATGCCGCGCGCCGCGATCATGGCGGTGGAAAGGGTCTGGGGATGCGTGGCGGGCCCGGTCAGCACCGTCACCACCTCGCCCGATTTCAGCTGGGAGAGAGTGAGAACTTTCCTCCAGGCCTCGATCATGTCCGCGTCGCTGATGGCCATGGCTGTGCCTTTCCGCTGGAACTAACTGAGCGTACAGTTATGAAATCGGCGCCGGGAAGCGGAATTCCACACTGCATCGCAGCATTCCCGGCCGGCCCGCACCTGCCCCGCCCATCCTCTATGCAATCTGCAGGACAAGTGATCATTTCCTGCCCAGGGAAAGGACTGCCCATGGACCCGCATTTCTACGAACCGCGCCTTGGCCACGGCCTTGCCCATGATCCCTTCAAGGCCATCATCGCGCCGCGCCCCATCGGCTGGATCACGACGGTGGATGCGGAAGGGCAGGTGAACCTGGCGCCCTACAGCTTTTTCAACGCCTTCAATTCCAATCCGCCCATCGTCGGCTTCGCCAGTGAGGGGCGCAAGGACAGCCTGCGCAATGTGGAGGCGACCGGCGAATTCGTCTGCAACCTCGCCACGCGCCCGCTGGCGGAGGTGATGAACCGCAGCAGCGCACCCCTGCCCCATGGCGAATCGGAGATGCGCTTCGCCGGGATCGAGGCCGCGCCCTCCCGGCTGGTGAAGCCGCCCCGCGTGGCCGACACCCCCGCCGCGCTGGAATGCCGCCTGCTGCAGATCGTGCCACTGAAGAACCTGGAGGGCACGGAACTGAACACGCATCTCGTCCTCGGCCAGGTCGTCGGTGTGCATATCGACCGCGCCTATCTGAAGAACGGCATCTTCGACACAAAGGCCGCCCGCCCCATCGGCCGCTGCGGTTATCGCGGCGACTACGCGGAGATCGGCGAGATGTTCGAGATGATCCGCCCCAGCACGGCCTGAGCACCCCATGCGGCTGACGCTCGAACAGCTCCGTGTCTTCGTCGCGGTCGCGGAGCGCCAGCATGTCACCCGCGCGGCGGAGGCGCTGCACCTCACCCAATCCGCCGCCAGCGCCGCCATCGCCACGCTGGAAACCCGCAGCGGCGTCCGCCTCTTTGATCGTGTCGGGCGCGGCATCGAGCTGACCGGGGCGGGCCGTGCCTTCCTGGCGGAGGCGCGCGCCGTCCTTGCCCGGGCGGAGGCCGCCGAGACCGTGCTGGCCGAGCTCGCCGGGCTCGCCCGCGGCACCCTGCCCGTCCATGCCAGCCAGACCATCGCCAGCTATTGGCTGCCGCGCCACCTCGTCGCCTTCCGGCGCGCCCATCCCGGCATCACCGTGCCGCTCTCCATCGGCAACACCGCGCAGGTGGCCGCCGCGGTCGCCGCCGGCACGGCGGAGCTGGGCTTCGTGGAGGGCGCGGTGGAGGACCCGCATTTCATCGCGCGCACCGTGGCGATGGACCAGCTCGTCGTGGTCGTCGCCCCCTCTCATCCCTGGGCGTCTCGCCCGCCCGCCGATCTCGCCACCCTCGTGCGGGAGGGGGAATGGGTCCTGCGCGAGCCCGGATCCGGCACCCGCTCCGCCTTCGAGGATTCCCTGCATGCCGCCGGGCTCGACCCGGGCGCGCTGGCGGTGACGCTGGAACTGCCCTCGAACGAATCCGTCCGCGGGGCGGTGGAGGCGGGGCTGGGCGCCACCGCCATCTCCGCTTCCGTCGCCGCGCCGAGCATCGAGGCCGGGCTGCTGCATCGCGTGCCTATCGCCCTGCCCGAGCGCGCATTCCAGGTGCTGTGGCACCGGGAACGCCCGCCCAGCCGCGCGGCCGAGGCGCTCCTCGCCCTGCTGCCCGCCGAGGCGCCCTTCAGGCGACGCCGAGGAGCCGGATCAGCCCCAGGCTGATCACTCCCAGCAGCAGCAGCGAGGCCACGCCCGCCGCCACCACGCGCCCGCCGGAACGTGCCACCGTGCGCACATCCACCCCCAGGCCGAGCGCGGCCATGGACAGAATGGTCAGCGCCGTCGCGAGCATCGCGATCGGCCCCAGCAGCGCCTGGGGCAGCAGGCCCAGCGTGCGCAGCACCGCCATGCCGAGGAACCCGATGATGAACCAGGGCACGAGGCGCGAGAGCCGTGGCCGCCCCCCTGCCACGACCTCGCCCGGCGGCACGGGTTCGGCCCGCAGCCGCGGCGCCAGGAGCGAGAGGCCGACCACGACGGGACCCAGCATCAGCACGCGCACCAGCTTCACCAGCGTGCCGACCTGCACGCTCAGCGCGCCCACCGGGGCCGTGGCCGCCAGCACCTGCGGCACCGCATAGACGGTGAGCCCGGCCAGCACCCCGTACTGCTCCAGGCTCAGCCCCAGCGCGGGCACCAGCAGGGGAAGGAGAAGCACCACCACCACGCCCAGCACGGCGGTGAAGGCGATGGAGGAGGCCACGTCCTCGCTATCAGCCCCTACCACCGGCGCCACCGCGGCGATGGCCGAATTGCCGCAGATCGAGTTGCCGCAGGCCACCAGCACCGCCATCCGCGCGGGCAGTCCGAGCAGGCGGCAGATGCCGTAGCTGGCCATGATGGCCACGGCCACCACCAGCGCGATGCCCAGCAGCAGTGCGGGCCCCACGGCCAGGATGGTCGCCACGCTCAGCGAGGCGCCGAGCAGCACCACCGCCACCTCCAGCAGCATCTTGGCCGAGAAATCGATGCCGGGCTTCCAGCGCGGGCCGGGCTTCCAGGCCGTGCGGATCACCGTGCCCAGCAGGATCGCCAGCACCAGCGCCTCCAGCCAAGCCCGCCCGAACACCGCCTCCTCCATCCGCGCCAGCCCCAGCGCGGCGAGGGTCACGGCGGCGCAGAGCAGGACGCCGGGAAGCAGGCGGGAGATTTGTTGGGGCAGCGGCATGGCCCGGAAGCTGCCCCCGCCGATGCGATCGAACAAACAGATGGGACCGATGAAATCAAACTGTCACATCGATCATTCGCGGGCGGCTACTTGGTGCCGAACAGGCGGTCCCCCGCATCGCCCAGCCCGGGGCGGATATAGGCGTGGTCGTCCAGCATCCGGTCCACGGCGCAGGCATAGACCGGCACGTCCGGATGCTCGGCCGCCAACACGGAAAGCCCCTCCGGCACGGCCAGCAGGCAGGCAAAGCGCAGGTTGTGGCAGCCCGCCTTCTTCAGCCGCGCCAGCGCGGCGGCTGCCGAATGGCCGGTGGCCAGCATCGGGTCCACCACGATCACCAGCCGCTCCGCCACGTCCTCGGGCAGCTTCAGATAGTACTCCACCGGGCGCTTCGTCGCGGGATCGCGGTACAGCCCCATATGGCCCACACGAGCGGAGGGCATGAGGTCCAGCATGCCGGAGGCAATGCCATCCCCGGCGCGGAGGATGGAGACGATGCACAGCTTCTTGCCCGCGATGGAGGGCGCCATCATCGGCTCCAGCGGCGTGTCGATCGGCACGCGCTCGATCGGCAGGTCCCGCGTCAGCTCATAGGCCATCAGCAGGCTCACCTCCCGCGCCAGGGAGCGGAACTCGCCGGTGGAGGTTTCCCGCCGCCGCATGATGGTCAGCTTATGCTGCACCAGCGGGTGGATGAGCACGGTCAGCCTGGGATGGATGGCCTGGTCCATGGTCGCGCCGCTCCCTCTCGCCCGCCCCGGGGCTGTGGGGCGCCCTGCCCCCTTAGCGCGACAGGCGCCCGCGGCGAAGCCGCCTAGCGAAACCAGCGGCGAAGCCGCCAACCGTCACCAGTGGCGAAGCCGCCCGGCGAAACCCGCTGCCCGACCATGCAAGGCCGGATGTCGCCACCGGCGCCCCGCCGGGGCTATACCGGCGGCCCCAAGGCGCGCCGGGCCTCCCACCGCCCCGGCACAGGACGCAACCGGTGCCCCGTGCCGGGCCCGGATCACCAAGGATCAGCCAATGGACCAGCAGACGGAAACGCAGGCGCAGGCCTTCCTCGCGCCGCCCTCCGCCCTGGATGATGCCCGCAAGACCCTGCGCCTTGAGGCGGAGGGGCTGAACGCCCTTTGCCTCGCGCTCGATGGCCCCCTGGGCGAGCATTTCGACCAGGCCGTCTCCGCCATCGCCCAGGCGGGCGGGCGGGTGATCGTCACCGGCATGGGCAAGTCCGGCCATGTGGGCCGCAAGATCGCGGCCACCCTCGCCTCCACCGGCACGCCCGCCTATTTCGTGCACCCCGCCGAGGCCAGCCATGGCGACCTGGGCATGATCGGGGACAGCGACGTGGTGCTCGCCCTCTCCTGGTCCGGGGAAGCGCCGGAACTGGCGGATACCATCGCCTATGCCCGCCGCTGGGGCATCACCCTCATCGCCATCACCTCCCGCGCCACCAGCGCCCTGGGCTCGGCGGCCGATATTCCCCTCATCCTGCCCGTGATGCAGGAGGCCTGCCCGAACGGCCTGGCCCCCACCACCTCCACCACCATGCAGATGGCTATCGGCGATGCGCTGGCCGTGGCCCTGCTCTCGCGCCGCGGCTTCTCGGCACAGGATTTCCGGCGCTTCCACCCGGGCGGCAAGCTCGGCTCCCAGCTGCGCAAGGTGCGCGAGGTGATGCATACCGGCGACGCCGTGCCCACCATCCCGGCGCAGGCCACCCTCTCCCAGGCCATCATGGAGATGACGGGCAAGCGCTTCGGCACCACCGCCGTGGTGGATGGCGAGGGAAGGCTGATCGGCGTGGTGACCGACGGCGACCTCCGCCGCGCCTTCCAGGCCGGCTTCGTCGATGGCCCGGTGCAGGAGGCCATGTCGCGCCAGCCCCGCACCATCGGACCCGACGCGCTGGCGGAACAGGCCCTCTCCCTTATGAATGAGCGCCGCATCACCAGCCTCTTCGTGCTGGAGGACGGTCGGCCCGCCGGAATTCTGCACCTGCACGACCTGCTCAGGATCGGGGTGGCCTGAGGCTGCCGCCGCGAGGGGGAATGCCTCGCCCGCGTCCTCAAGTCGCCCTGTCCGCGGCGGCCCCGCGCAGAAACGCCGCTCTCGTTCCATTCGCCGGGATGTTCAAATCGGTTTGATCGTTCCAGACAGCCCAAATAAAGCTTGGAAACCGCGGAAGCGGCGCCCATATTGGCGGGGTCAGGTTCGTTGTTGCGGTTTGCTCGGCCTGCCCATTCATTTGGGTAGGGGTTGGTTTCCGTCTCAAAGTGAAGATGATTCGGCGCATAATGTTGTGCGTCGGTTTTCCGTTTTGATCGGAATCGGTTCATGGCCATCGGCACTGTTAAGTGGTTCAACGCAACCAAGGGTTACGGCTTCATCCAGCCCGAGGACGGCTCCAAGGACGTGTTCCTGCACATCTCCGATGTTCAGCGCGCCGGCCTGGACGTTCGCGAGGGCGACAAGCTCGAATACGACGTGCAGAGCGGCCAGCAGGGCAAGCTCTCGGCCGGCAATCTCCGCCAGGCCTGAGGATCGAGCGGCGGGAACCGTCGCCATCCTGAGAATACGCCGTAGCGCATGCGCCGCGGAAGGCTTTGCGCCCCGGCCGGAGAAATCCGGCCGGGGCGTTTTGCGTCCGCCGCGGCCCTGATGGGAAGGCGGGACAGGAGCCCGGGGCGCTAGGCCGCCCCCGCCTCCGCCATCTCCACCGCCCGCCCGAGATCGACGCTCAGCAGGCGTGACACGCCGCGCTCCTGCATCGTCACGCCGTAGAGCCGGTGCATCTTCGCCATGGTCAGCGGGTGATGGGTGACGACGAGGAAGCGCGTGCCGCCTTCCGTCATCGCCTCCAGCAGATTGCATAGCCGCTCGACATTCGCGTCATCCAGCGGCGCATCCACCTCGTCCAGCACGCAGACCGGCGCGGGCTGGCACTTGAA
Organism: Pararoseomonas baculiformis; assembly: GCF_017813395.1. Taxonomy (GTDB): domain Bacteria; phylum Pseudomonadota; class Alphaproteobacteria; order Acetobacterales; family Acetobacteraceae; genus Roseomonas; species Roseomonas baculiformis. Next base: position 229,844 of record NZ_JAGIZB010000001.1, read on the forward strand.
CACGGCGAAGATCAGCGACAGCGCCGTCAGCGCCTGCTCCCCGCCCGAGAGAAGCGACAGGGAGGAGAGCTTCTTCCCCGGCGGCTCCGCATAGATCTCAAGCCCCGCCTCGAGGATGTCCTCCGAGCCCACCAGCGCCAGATGCGCGCGCCCGCCGCCGAACAGGCGCGTGAACAGCGCGCGGAACTCGCTGTCCACCCGCTCGAACACGGCGCGCAGGCGCTCGCGGCCCTCGCGGTTCAGATGGCCGATGGAACCGCGCAGCTTGGCGATGGCATGGCCGATCTCCTCGCGGTCCTTCTCCAGGTTGACGAGGCGCTCCTCCACCTCCGCCATCTCCACCTCGGCGCGGAGATTGACGGGGCCCATCTCCTCGCGCTCGCGCGCCAGGCGCTCGGCCTTGCGGCGGGCCCTCTCCTCGGCGGCGTCGGAGAGATCCTCGGGCTGTTCCGGCAGCTCGGTGTCCGGGCCCAGGCGCTCCAGGATGCGCGTCGCCACGGCCCGCCCTTCGTCCTCGGCCCGGGCGGCGGCGCCATCGGCGCGGGCCTGGGCCTCGCGCGCGGCGGCGAAGGCGGCATCGGCCAGCCTGCGCGCCTCGGCGGATTCGCGGGCCTCGGTCTCAGCGGCGGCCAGGGCCTCGGCGGCCTCCCTATGGGCCGCCTCCACCTCGGCCAGCATCCGCGCCGCGCTCGCCAGCAGCGCGGCCGCCTCCTCCGGCGCCTCGGCGGCGGCATTGGCCTCGATGGCGGCGGCTTCCTGGCGCGCGGCCAGCTCGATCAGCCGTGCGGCGGCATCGGCGCGGCGGCTGGCCCAGGAGGCGGCCTCCTCCTCCAGCGCGGCGCGGCGGGTGGCAAGCCGCTCTCCCTCGGCCTCCAACGCCAGGCGGGCGGCACGCGCCTCGGCCTCCTCCCGCCGGGCCTCGGCCAGCGCGGTGCGGGCGGCCTGCGCCCCGGCACGGGCCAGCTCAGGATCCGGATTGGCGGCCCCGGCCTCCTCCACGGCGGCGCGGGCGGCCTCGGCCTCGCTGCGCTGCTCGGCCAGGCGGGCGATCTGCGGCTCCAGCGCTGCCAGCCGGCCTTCCGCCGCCGCGGCCCGGGCGGCCAGGGCCGACTGGGCGTTGCGGGCCGCGTCCAGCCGGTTCTCGGCGGACCGGCGAGCCTGGCGGGCGGTCTCCTCGGCCATCATGGCATGGCGGAGCGCCGCCACGGCCCCGTCGCGTGCCGCGCGCGCGGCGGCGGCATCGGGCAGGGCGGCCTGGGCCGCCTTCGCGGCTTCCAGCAGCTTCTCCGCCTCGGCCCGCTCGGCCGCGGCACGCTCCAGCGCGGGCACCAGGGCGGCCAGCCGGCTCTCGGCCAGGGCCGCGCTGGCCGAGAGGCGCGAGGCCTCCTGCCGCGCCCGGGTCAGCCTGGCCTCGGCCTCGCGGCGTGTGTTGCGGGCCGCGTTCTCGGCGGCGGAGGCGGCGGTTTCGGCTGTCCTGGCGGCCTCGGCCTCGGCGCGAGCCTTGGCCAGCGCGGCCTCGGCGGCGTCGCGCGCCGCCTCCCGCGCCCGCAGGAGGTTGCGCTGCTTCAGCCGCTCGGCCCCGGGGCTGGGCGCGCCCGGATTGGCCCCTTGCCCGTCCCAGCGCCAAAAGCCGCCGCTACGGGCCACCAGCGCCTGGCCCGGCGCCAGCGCCGCCTGCAGCGCCGGCCCGCTTGCCTCATCCTCCACCAGCCCGATCTGCGAAAGGGCGCGCGCCAGCTCCGGCGGGCCCTGCACCAGATCCGAAAGCGGCGTCACCCCCTCGGGCAGGGGGCGGGCGCCCGCCAGCGGCGGCATGGCGCGCCAGTGGCGCGGTGCCCGGGGATCGGCGGGGTAATCCAGCCCCTCGCCCAGCGCGGCGCCCAGCGCCGCCTCAAGCCCCGGCGGCACGGCGACGGAATCCAGGATCGGCGCCGCATTCCCGCGCTCCCCGGCTCGCAGCAGGGCGGCGAGGCCCTGCACCTCGGCGGCGGCGCGGGCACGGGTGGCCCCGGCCTCGGATTCGGCGGCACGGGCACGGGCAAGGGCGGCGGAGGCGGCGGCACGGGCCGTCTCGGCCTCGGCGAGCGCCTGGCCCACGGTCTCGATGGCGCGGGCCGCCTCGGCCTCCTCCCGGCGCGCGGCGTCCAGCCTTTCGGCGGGAACGCAGGCGGCCTGGGCCCCCTCATGCTCCCGCTTCAGCCGGTCATGGCCCTCGGCGGCGCGGCGGGCGCGCTCCATGGCCACGCGGGAGGCCTCACGAGCCCTTGCCTCCTCCGCCTCGGCGGCGGCGGCGGCGCGCTTTGCCTCGGCCTCCGCGGCGGCGGCGGCGGCGCGGGCGGTTTCGGCGCGCTCGAAATCCGCGCGGGCGGTGGCGAGGGCGGCATCCGCATTCTCCGCCTCGGCCGCGGCGGAGGCGAGCGCCTCGGGCGACACATTGGCCGCCATGGCCTTGGCCCGCTCCTCCTCCATCCTTGCCATTTCGGCGGCAAGGCGGCGCAGATCGGCATCGGCGGCGCGGCGGGCATCCTGCAGGCGCTCGAAGGCCAGTGCGGCTTCCGATGCCGCCTCGGCGGCACGCTCGGCTGCCGCCTCGGCCTGGCGCGCGGCATCCTCGGCCAGGGTCAGGCGCTCGGAGGCCGCCTCGGCCCGTGCCGGCAGCCCGGCCAGGGCGGCGGCAATCTCCTCCGCCTCGGCCTTCAGCCGCGCCTCGGCGGTCTCGGCGTCATGCACCACGCTGGCCGCATGGGCGTGGTCCGCCTGGATCTGGGCCAGGCGGCTCGTCGCGGCGTCCAGCGCCGCACGGGCGCGGGCCTCGGCGGCGGCCAGCCCCTCGCCCTCCACGCGGCGGCGCTCCAGCGCGGTGCGGGCGGCGGCCTCGGCGGCGCGCGGGCCGGGCAGGGCCATGTCGGCGGCATGGGCACGGCGGGTGGCCAGCTCCGCCGCCGCCTCCGCCGCCTTGGTGGCCTGCTTCGCAGCGTCCAGCGCATGGCGGGCGGAGAGAAGCTGCCCCTCGGCCCTGGCGGCCAGGATGGACATCCACTCCGCCTCGGCGGCGCGGGTCAGGCCGGACAGATTGCGGTAGCGCGCGGCCTGCTTCGCCTGCTTCTTCAGGCTTTCCCGCTGCGTCTCCAGCTGTGCCCGCAGGTCATCGGCGCGGGTCAGGTTGGTCTCGGCCTGGCGCAGCTTCAGCTCGGCCTCGTGCCGGCGGGCGCGAAGGCCGGCCGTGCCCGCCGCCTCCTCCAGCACGCCCCGCCGCTCCTCCGGCTTGGCGCCGATCAGCGCGGCCACGCGCCCCTGGCTGACCATGCCCGAGGCCCGCGCGCCCGAGCCGATATCGGCGAAGAGCGTGGCAACGTCGCGCCCGCGCGCCTCCTTGCCGTTGATGCGGTAGCCCGTGCCTGCCCCGCGCTCGATCCGGCGGGTGATCTCCAGCTCCGCCGCCTCGGCATTCGGGGGCGGGGCAAGGCCTGCGGCCTCCTCCAGGCTCAGCGTCACCTCGGCCTGGTTGCGGCCGGAGCGGGTGGAGGTGCCGGCGAAGATGACGTCGTCCATCTCCCCGCCGCGCATGGCGCGGGCATTGGTTTCGCCCATCGCCCAGCGCAGGGCTTCCACCACATTGGACTTGCCGCAGCCATTCGGGCCGACAATGCCGGTCAGCCCTGGCAACACCTCCACCGTGGTGGGCTCGGCGAAGGACTTGAACCCGGCGATCCGCAGGCGGGACAGCGTGGCCGTGCGCGGCTTGCGCGGGCCGTCATCCTCCGGCGCCTCGTCCTCCGCGCCATCCGCCATGCCATCCGGCGCCGCTACGCCTTCGGCGGAGGGGGCGCCGTGCTTCGCCACGGGGTCGGGCAGCGCCTCCCCCGCCGGGCTTTCCAGGGCCGCGGCCCCGGCCATCTCGACGGGGTTGGTATCCATCAGGTGCCGGAAACGCCCGCAAGCTCGGCGAAGCGCTCATAGGTCAGGGCGCCCGCCTGGGAGCGGCCGTTGAACACGAAGGTCGGGGTGGAGCTCACATTGTGCTCCTGCTGCCCCTTCACCCGCATCTCCAGGATGCCGCGCTGCAGGGCCTGGTCGGCCAGGGCGGCATCCACCTGGGCGCGGCTCATCCCGGCAAGGGCGGCGATCTTGGCGATCTCGGCGACCGGGTCGCCACCGCGGGTGAAGGCCCAGCGGTCCTGGCTGGCGAACAGGGCGCTGACGAAGCCCTCATAGCGCTCCGCCGGCAGGCTGCGCGCCACCATGGCGGCGGCCAGCGCGATCTGGTCCAGCGGGAAGTCCCGCCACACCATCCGGATCTTGCCCGTCTCCACCAGCTTCGCCTTCACCTGCGGCCAGGTCTGGTTGTGGAAGGACGCGCAGTGGGAGCAGGTGAGGGAGAAATACTCGATCACCGTCACCGGGGCGTCCGGCTTGCCGGAGGAACGCTCGCCCAGGCGCGCGTCGGCCGCCTGGGCGAACGCCAGGCCGGGGATCAGCGCGGCCGAGGGGGCGGCGAGGAGAAGGCTGCGGCGGGCAATGCTCATCGGTCCGGGGGTCCCGTCCTGGTGGGGCTGTCGAAGATTCACTTCTGCGGGGCTCGATAGACCCCGCGGGCCAATCTTGCCAGGGCATCCCGCAATCCGGGGCTACCGACCGTATCCAGCGCGCCACGAACCGTATCAGGCAAGGGCGCATCGGCCTGCCGCCGCGGGGCCGGCCGGGCGGAAGGGGCCTGCTGGACGAATTTCAGCGCCTCCACCGTCACGGTGCCCAGAGCGGCATTCACCCGGCTGATCAGCTGCGGCGCCAGGTGCTGCAGCTCCATCGCCACCGGGCCGGAGCAGCCGATGGTCAGCGTACCCCCGCTCAGGCGCTTCGGAACGGTCACGGCGGCAATGGCGGGGCCCACCACCTGGGCCCAATCCGCCATCAGCAGCGCGCCCGCCGGGCTTCGGCGCTTGAAGGCGGGGCGGGTCAGCCGGGGAATGAAGCCGCCGAGCGGCCGCAGGCCAAGATCGGGGCGGCGCTCACCCTGCATCCTCCCTGCCCCGGGCCCGGCGGCTGATGCCACAGGGCCGGGAACCACCGGGGCGGGGGCCACGGGGTTGGACGTGGCCGCGCGGCGGGCGCGCGGTCGCGGCGCGGGGGGGCTTGCCTCCGCGCCCGTCACGCCTTCCCCTGCCCTTGCCTTGTCCTCCGCCATCCCCGATCCCCCGCCCGCCGGCCCGCTCCTGGCCTGGTATGACCGCCACCGCCGGACCCTGCCCTGGCGTGGCGAAGCCGATCCATACCGCATCTGGCTCTCGGAGGTGATGCTCCAGCAGACCACGGTCGCGGCCGTCGGCCCCCGCTACGCCCGCTTCCTCACCCGCTTCCCTACCGTCGAGGCCCTGGCCGCCGCACCCTGGGAGGATGTGGCGGCCGAATGGGCGGGGCTGGGCTACTATGCCCGCGCCCGGAACCTGCACGCGGCCGCCAGGGCGGTGGCGGCGCGGGGGGGCTTCCCGGATACCGAGGCCGGGCTGCGCGAACTGCCGGGGATCGGCGCCTACATCGCCGCCGCCGTGGCCGCCATCGCCTTCAACCGCCCTACCGTGCCGGTGGATGGGAATGTGGAGCGGGTGGTGGCCCGCCTGGTTCCCGTGCGGGAGCCCCTGCCCGGCGCCCGGCGCCTGATCGCCCCGATCGCCGCCCGCTTCATGGAGCAGGCGGAGGCCCGCGCCCGCCCCGGCGACTTCGTGCAGGCCCTGTTCGACCTCGGCGCCACCCTCTGCACGCCGCGCCGCCCGGCCTGCGCCCTCTGCCCCTGGCGGGAGGATTGCGCCGCGCAGCGCCAGGGAATTCAGGAAGAACTGCCGGCCAAGCTGCCGAAAGCCGCGCGCAAGCTGCGCCACGGCCTGCACTTCCTGGCCCGGGACCCCGCCGGCCGCCTGCTGCTTCGCCACCGCCCGCCGGAAGGCCTTCTGGGCGGCATGCTGGAAATCCCTGGCGCCCCCTGGCGCGAGGAGAAGCCGTGGAGCCTGGAGGAGGCCCTGCCCCACGCCCCCCTTGCCGGCCTCTCCTGGCAACTCCGGCCGGGACTCGCCCGGCATGGCTTCACGCATATGGACCTGGACATGCGCCTGGCCGAAGCCGCCGCCCCGGCGCAGCCCGCCCCGGCCGGGATGGTGTGGATGGAATCGGACACCGCGCGCGCGGCCCTGCCCACCGCCATCCGCCGCCTGCTTCCACTGGCGGACCCCCCGCTTGCCGAAGGCCCGGCCGGCATGGCAAGCGGCGCTTCCCGGGCGCGTGGCGCCCGGAAGAAGGGAATGCAAGCATGAACGCCATCCAGGGTTTCGCCGCGCGGCCGGCGCTCCGCTTCTGGTCGATGGCCCTGATGGGCTCGGCCGTGCTGGCCGCCTCGGCCCAGATCAGCCTGCCGATGTGGCCCGTCCCCGCCACGCTGCAGACCCTGGCCGTGCTGCTGCTGGGCGCGCTGGGCGGCTCGCGCATGGGCGCCGCCGCGGTGCTGCTCTATCTGGCGGAAGGCGCCATGGGCCTGCCGGTCTTCGCCCATGGCACCTCCGGCCCGGCCGTGCTGATGGGCCCGACCGCGGGCTTCCTGCTGGGCTTCGTCGCCTCCGCCTGGATCGCGGGCCTCGCCGGCCGTGGCGCGCTCCGCCAGGCCGGGGTGCTGACCATCGCCCATCTCGCGGTCTTCGTGCCGGGCGTGCTCTGGCTGTCCTCCTTCGTGGGGCTGGAAAAGGCCTGGATGGCCGGCTTCCTCCTCTTCGTGCCCGGCACCGCCGTAAAGACCGCCCTGGCCTTCGCCACCCTGCGGGCCCTGCGCCGCGGCTGATCCGCGCGGCCTTTCGGAAAAGACGAACCGCCCGCCCCGGCAGCCCCGGGGCGGGCGGTTCGCGTTTCGGGTCCTTCGTCACCTCTGGTCCCCGGGGAGAGGAAGAAGGAATTCTTCCTCTCCCCGGACCCCTCACCTTCATCTTCTTCTATCAGTTGGAGCGGTTCGGCTGACGGTGCGCCTCCGGTCCATGACCGGAGGCGACTGCAACGGCCGGGTGGGGAACAAGAGACTCCGTGTTGCACCCTGTCCGCGGCAGCCAGACGGGGTTTCAAGGGCCTCAGGCCCCTCGCGGGGTTCGATGCACCTCCTCGAACATCCGGAGAAGGCGGAGCCCTCTCCGAGGGGGACCCGCATCAGCCATCCAACGCGAAACCCTCATCCACCCATCCCGTCACGCCGCCGATCATGATCTTCACCGGCCGTCCCAGCCGGGCCAGGCGCAGCGCCGCGCGGTCCGCGCCGTTGCAATGCGGCCCGGCGCAGTAGACCACGAAGAGCGTCTCCGCTGGCCAGACGGCCATGCGGGCGGGCTCCATCTCCCGATGCGGCAGGCTCAGCGCGCCGGGCAGGTGGCCGCGCGCGAAGGCATGGGGGCCGCGCACATCCAGCAGCACGAAGCCTGGATCGCCGGAGGCCATGGCGGCGTGCACATCGGCGCAGTCGGTTTCCAGCGAAAGCCGACGGGCGAAATGGGATTCCGCCTCGGTGCTCGGCGCGGCAGGGATGGCGGTGACGGGATTGGTCATGCTCGGGCTCCTTCCACGCCCGAGGCTGCCGGACCGCCGGGCGGGCTGGTGAGTGGCACGAGGGCCGATTAGCGTCAGGATCATGCCAAAGACGCCGCGCCCCGCACCGCCCGCCAACCCGCTCGTGGTCGCCATCGCCTATGACGGGCTCTGTACCTTCGAGTACGGCGTGGCCGTGGAGGTTTTCGCCCTGCCCCGGCCGGAGATGGGGCCGGGCTGGTACCGCTTCGCCACCGCTGCCATCGAGGAAGGGCCGATGCGCGCCATGGGCGGGCTGCGCGTCTCCGCCGATGGCGGGATGGAGCTGCTGGCCCAGGCCGGCACGGTGATCCTGCCGGGCTGGCGCGGTATCGAGGCCCCCGTGCCGCCCGCGCTGATCGAGGCGCTGCGCGCCGCCCATGGGCGCGGGGCGCGGATCCTGTCCTTCTGTTCCGGCGCCTTCGTGCTGGCCGCGACCGGGCTGCTGGATGGTGGCCGTGCGACGACTCATTGGCGCTATGCCGGGGCCCTGGCCGCGCGGCACCCGGCCATCACCGTGATGCCCGACATGCTCTATGTCGATTCGGGTGCCCTGCTGACCGCGGCCGGAACGGCGGCGGGAATTGATCTCTGCCTGCACCTGATCCGCCGCGACCATGGCGTGGCGGCCGCCAACAAGGTGGCGCGCCGGCTGGTGGTGCCACCCCACCGGGAGGGTGGGCAGGCCCAGTTCATCGAACGCCCCGTGCCCGGCACGGCGGAGGGATCGCGCCTGTCCCCGCTGCTGGACCGGATGCGGGGGCGGCTTGCCGAGAGTTGGCCGGTGGACCGCATGGCCGCCGAAGCCGGGATGAGCCGCCGCAGCTTCATCCGCCATTTCCGCGCCGCGACCGGGGAGAGCCCGGCCGCCTGGCTCAACGCCGCGCGAATCGGGCATGCCCAGGCACTGCTGGAGGGCACGGGCCTGGGAATGGAGGCGGTGGCCGCGCAATGCGGCCTGGGCAGCCCCGCCTCGCTGCGCGCCCATTTCCGGGCCCGCACGGGCATGGCGCCGGCGGCATGGCGGCTGGGCTTCACGGGATCCTCATCACCCGCTCCGCAGACTTAGGACAGCGCCCATGCATAGTTACGCTTTCAGGACCAAGCCCTGCCGGGACGCCTGAGGCTGCCCCCGGAAGCGGGCGTTAGGAAGGACCAAGCATCCCCATGGAGCCCCCCGCCCGCGGCGAGATCCCGGTGAGGACAGCAGAGGAAGCGGAGCGGCTGGTGGCCGTGGCGGCCTATCAGGCCGTGAACGCGGAACGGGGCGCGGACCTGGACCATATGGCCGCCATCGCGGCGAAGCTGTTCCGCTCCCCGATCGCCCTCATCACCATCATGGCGGAGGAGCGCATGCTCATCACCGCCTGGCACGGCACCGGGCTGCCGGATGTGGAACGGGTCCATGCCTTCTGCGCCCAGACCATCCGGTCCGGCACGCCCATGGTCGTGCCGGATGCGGCGTGCGACCTCCGCTTCGCCCGGAACCCGCTGGTCACCGGACATCCCGGCATCCGCTTCTATGCCGGCGCGCCGCTCATCAGCCCCATTGGCGGGAACCGCATCGGCGCCCTCTGCGTCATCGACACCCAGCCGCGCCCGATGCTGGACGAGGACGCGAGCAACCTTCTGGGCAGCCTGGCCGGGCTGGTCATGGACCGCATGGAGATGCGGCGGCTGGAGGGTGAGCGGCGGGATGCCGTGGCGCGCTTCACCCGCGTCACCGCCGCCATGCCGGGCGCCGTGATCTGCGCGGACCACGAGAACCGCGTCACGCATTGGAACAATGCGGCGGAGAAGCTGTTCGGCTGGCCGGCCACGGAGGCGATCGGCAGCCCGGCGGATCGGATCCTGCCGGCCTCGGACCGCGCCTCCCACGCCGCGCGGCTGCTGCGGCTGGCGGAAAATGGCGGGCCGCCCGAGCACCAGCCCATGGAGATCACCCTCCAGCGGCGCGACGGCGGCATCTTCCTCGCCGAGATGACGCTGGCCTGCTGGAAGGAAGGCGGCGGGCGCACCGCCTCGGCCGCCATCATCCGGGACGTGACGCAGCGCCGCCAGGCGGAGCGCCGCCTGCGCCACCTGGCGCATCACGATCCCCTCACCGGCCTCGCCAACCGCGTGCTGCTCTCCGAGGCGCTGCAGCGCTCGCCCCGCTCCAGCCCCTGCTCGATGATCGTGCTCGACCTCCATGGCTTGAAGCATGTCAACGACGCCTTCGGGCATGAGGTGGGCGATGCGCTGCTGCAGGAAGCGGCCGCGCTGATGGAGCGCTGCATCGACCAGCGCGGCCTGCTTGCCCGGCTGGGCGGGGACGAGTTCGCGGTGCTGCTGCGCGGCGATGCCGAGGCGGCGGCGGCAATGGATCGGGAACTGCGCGAAAGCCTGACATCGGAGGTCTTCCGGCTGCGCGGCCAGAGCTTCCATCTGCAGGTCAGCACCGGCCGGGCCACCGCGCCCGGGCTGCAGGCCGATTCCCTGCTGGCCAATGCCGACCTGGCCCTGAACCGGGCCAAGGCCCTCGGGCGCGGTGCCGGGGTGGCCTATGAACCGTCCATGCGGGCCGAATACCAGGCCAGGCGCACACTGGAGACCGAGCTGCGCGAAGCGGTGGAAACCGGGGCGTTCACCCTGTTCTACCAGCCGCAGGTCCGGCTGGCGGATGGGCACATCATCGGGGTGGAGGCGCTGCTGCGCTGGAACCATCCCCGGCAAGGCCTGCTGACGCCCGGCGCCTTCCTCGACGTGCTCGAATCGAGCCCGCTGGCCTGCCGGGTGGGCGAATGGGCGCTGGAGGAAGCCTGCGGCCAGGCGGCCGCCTGGCAGGCCGCGGGCCTGGCGCTGCGGGTGGGCGTGAACCTCTTCGCCGAGCAGCTCCGGCAAGGCGACCTCGACAGGAAGGTCGGGGCGACCCTGGCGCGCCACGGGCTGCCGCCCCAGGCGCTGGAACTGGAGCTGACCGAGACCATCGTGCTGCGCCAGGCCGCATCCGAGCTGGAACCGCTGCAGCGGCTCCATGCCCTGGGCATACGCCTCTCCTTCGACGACTTCGGCACGGGCTATGCCTCGCTCGCCACGCTGAAGCGCTTTCCGCTGGACCGCATCAAGATCGACCGTGGCTTCATCACCGATCTCGGAGAGGACCGGCACGACGCCGCGATCGTGGATGCCATGATCAGCCTTGGCCGCAGCCTCGGGATGGAGGTGATTGCGGAAGGGATCGAGACGGCCGAGCAGGAAGCCTGGCTGCGCGCCCGTGGCTGCGAGCTGGGCCAGGGCTACCGCTACGGCAAGCCGATGCCGGCGGGGGATCTGCTCCGGCTCGCCCAGAGGCGGAACGCCGCCTGACCAGGCCAGCAGGGCCACATCCACGCCCAGCCGCGCGGCGGAGCGCCCGCCGGCCGGGACGCATCGGCTGAGAACGGGGGCGGCGCCCGGCAGGCACCGCCCGGCGGCCGCTAGTCCAGCCGCACGTTGTTGGCGCGGATCAGGCGCGTATAGGTATCGGTCGTCTCGGTCAGCCAGTTGCGGAAGGCGTCCGGCCCCTCGGTGCGCGGCTCGGCGCCCAGGTCTTTCAGCCGGGCGGCGATGGCGGGCATCGCCACGATCGCCTGCAGTTCCTTGTGCAGCCGCTCGATCACCGGGCGGGGCGTGTTGCCCTGCACCATGATGCCCTGCCAGGTGCCCGCATCCACCGCCGGCCAACCCAGTTCCCGGAAGGTGGGCACGTTGGGCAGGGAGGCCAGGCGGTGCTGGCCGGTCACGGCCACGGCACGCATCTGGTTGTTCACCGCATAGGGCTGGGCCTGGGTGGCGCCGGCGATGGTCAGGTCCGCCTCGCCCGAGACCACGGCCGTCAGCGCCGGGGCGCCGCCACGATAGGGCACATGCGTCATCTCCCGCCCCCAGGCATCGGCAAGCTCGATCAGGGTGAGGTGGGAGGCGGTGCCGACACCGGAATTGCCGGCATTCAGCGGCCGCGGGGCGGATTTCGCATGGGCGGCCAGTGCCCGCGCATCCTGCGCCGGCAGCGCATTCGCGACGCCAAGGATGTAGGGCGCGTAGATCAGCATCGTCACCGGCGCCAGGTCCTTCGCATTGTCGAAGGGCAGGCGGGGGAACAGCGCGGGGTTGGTGGCGATGGTCGTCACGTCCATCAGCAGCAGGGTGTGGCCATCCGGCTGGCTCTTGGCCACGACATCGGCGCCGATATTGCCGCCCGCCCCCGCGCGGTTCTCAACCACCACGCTCTGCCCCACGGCGCGCCCGAGCTCCTGCGCGATCAGCCGGGCGAGGATGTCGCTGGTGCCGCCCGGCGCGTTGGGCACGATGATGCGGAGCGGGCGGTCGAAGTTCTGGGCCCGCACGGCGGGCGCGGCGAGCGCGGTGAGGGCGCTGGCGGCGAGGCTGGTGCGGAGGAGGTCGCGGCGCTTCATCTCGATCGTTTCCCTCATGCGTTCTCGCGGCCCTTCGGGGCCGTCTCGCATCCACTGGCGTAACGGACCGCACCGATGCTTGTCCAAGCTTGAATGCAGATCAATCGATACGCAAACTGGATCAATGTTCGAACTGGGCCAGCTCCGCTGCTTCGTCGCCGTGGCGGAGGAGCTGCATTTCCGCCGCGCCGCCGCCCGGCTGAACATGACCCAGCCGCCCCTCAGCCGGCAGATCCAGGTGTTGGAGCATGAGCTGGGCTTCGCCCTGTTCCATCGCAGCAGCCGCGCCGTGCGGCTCACCCCGGCCGGGCAGGTCTTCCTGGACCAGTCGCGGCGCATGCTCCGCATGGCCGAAGGAGCGGTGCAGGAGGCGCTGCGCGTGGCGCAGGGAGAAGTCGGCAGCATCACGCTCGGCTTCACCGCGGCATCGAGCTACGCGGTGCTGCCGCGCCTGGTTTCCATCATCCGCCGGGGGGCGCCCGGGATCGAACTGAACCTGCGGGAAATGGTCACGCAGGAGCAGTTGAGCGCGCTGCGCGCCGGCCGGATCGATGCCGGGCTGCTGCGCCCGCCCGCCACCGGCCCCGACCTCCGCGCCCTGCGGCTGGAGCGGGAGCCGATGCTGCTGGCCCTGCCGCTGGACCATCCCCTGGCGGAGCAGGCATCGGTCGATCCCGCGGCGCTGGATGGCCAGCCCCTCATCACCTATCCGCCCGTGGAGGGGCGCTACCTGCACGACCTGGTGCTCTCCGTGCTGCGGCTGGCCGGGGTGACGCCGGGGCGGATGCAGCATCTCAGCCAGACGCATTCCATCCTGGCCCTGGTCGGCGCCGGGATCGGCTTCGCCCTGGTGCCCCAGGCGGCCGAGCGGCTGCGGCCGCTGGACGTGGCTCTGCGCCCGCTGCGCGGCACGCCGCCCCTGACGGCCGACCTGCTGCTCGCCTGGACAGAGGCGGAAAACCCGGCGCGGGACCTGGTGCTGGCGGTGCTGCGGCAGGAATGGCCGGGGCTGGCCTAGACGGGTCGGCCCCCCTGCCGCCCGGCCCAGGGCAGCCAGAGCGTCACGCGTGTTCCCTGCCCTGCCCCGCTCGCGATCGAGAGCGCCCCGCCGGCCCCCTCGGCATAGTCCCGCGCCATGGAAAGGCCGAGCCCGGTGCAGCCATCCTTCGTGGTGAAGAAGGGTTCCATGGCCCGCGCCAGGGTATCCGCATCCATCCCCGCACCCGTATCGGCCACGCCGAGGCGCAGATAGCGGCCCGGCCGCAGCGATGCGGGATGATCCGCACCCGGCGCCACCTCGTCCGGCGTGGCGGAAAAGGTGAGGGTGCCGCCGCCCGGCATGGCATCCCGCGCATTGCCGGCCAGATGGGCCAGCACGGCCTCCAGCTCCCCCCGGTCGGTCAGCAGGGCGGGCAGGTCCGGCGGCGCCTCGATCACCACCTGCAGCGGGCCGCCTGGCGGGGGCGCCAGCGCCTCGGCCAGTTCCTGGAACAGGGCGGCGGGCCGCACGCGCTGCAGGCCCAGCGCGCCCTGGCGCGTGAAGGAGAGAAGCAGGTCGGTGACGGAGGCGCCGCGCTGCGCCACCCCATCCACCATGCCCAGGAGCTGGCGCGCGGCGGCCGGGTTCTCCTCAATTTGGGCGGCTGCCATCTGCACGCCGCTGCGCACGGCCTGAAGCAGGCGGGCGAAATCATGCGCCACGCCGCCGGCGAGCTGCCCCAACGCCTCCAGCGGGCCGGCACGTTCCTGCCATCCCGGGGGGGCCGCTTCCGCCACCTCCTGCGCCGCCCGTCCGCGCAGCTCCTGAGCCAACCGCCTCATGGAGATCTCACCCACGGCCATGGCCGCCAGGTCGCGCAGCGCGGCGGCATCGGCAGTGGTCCAGTCCCGCGGCACCGTGTCGATGGCGCAGAGGGACCCGAGGACATGGCCCTCCGGCGTGGTGAGGGGCATGCCGAGATAGGCGACCACGCCGAGATCGGGGATCGCCAGGTTGTCGCAGACCAGAGGATGACGCCCCGCATCCTGCACCATCAGCGGCGCGCCGCTGGCCACCACATGCTGGCAGAAGGAGTGGGAGAGCGGGGTTTCGCGCCGGATCGCCCAGACCTCCGGCAGGCCCACCGCGCTCTTGAAGAACTGGCGCTCCGCCTCGACCAGCGAGACCAGGGCCACGGGCACGCCCAGCAGGCGGCAGACGAGCCGGGTCAGCCGGTCGAACACCTCCTCGGGCGGGGTGTCGAGCAGGCCGGTGCGGCGCAGCGCTTCCAGGCGCTCGGGGTCGCGGATCGGATCGCCCCGGCCGGCGCCGGACTTCGGATCGGGAAGCATGATGCCGGGCAGGCTGCCATATCGGGGCGGAAGTTGAAAACGTTCCGTGGAACAGAGCGGGGGAGTGGAGCGGGGCTCAGGACCCCGGTGCCAGCTCCGCCCGGAGTTCGTCGATCACCCGCAGCGTGCCGTCCCGGCGCTCGATATGCCAGAAGGTCCAGCCATTGCAGGAGGGCGCCTCCTGCACGGCGGCGCCGACCTGGTGGATGCTGCCGGTGATGCGGCCGCAGCGCAGCGTGGCATCGGCACCCACCTCGGCCTGCCAGCGGCGGTGGCGGTCCCACAGCTTCGTGCCGGGCGGCACCAGCCCGCGCTCCACCAGGGCGCCGAAGGGAATGCGGGGCTGCTCGCGCTTGGCGGGCAGGGAAAGGGCGATGCTCTCCGGCAGGGGCTCGATCCCGGCCAGCCGCGCCTCGGCGGCATCGGCATAGCCGGGGTCGCGCTCCAGCCCGATATAGCGGCGCCCCAGGCGCTTCGCGACGGCGGCGGTGGTACCGGTGCCGAGGAAGGGATCCAGCACCACCTCGCCCGGCGCGGTGCAGGAGAGGATCACCCGGTGCAGCAGCGCCTCCGGCTTCTGGGTCGGATGCAGCTTGGCGCCATCCTCTCCGCGCAGCCGCTCATGGCCGGTGCAGAGCGGGATGAGCCAGTCGCTCCGCATCTGCTTGTCGTCGTTCATCGCCTTCATGGCGGCGTAGTTGAAGCGGTAGCGGCTCTCCTCCCCACGCGCGGCCCAGATCAGGGTCTCATGCGCGTTGGTGAAGCGGCGGCCGCGGAAATTCGGCATGGGGTTGGACTTGCGCCAGACCACGTCGTTCAGGATCCAGAAGCCGAGATCCTGCAGCGCGACGCCGAGGCGGAAGATGTTGTGGTAGGAGCCCATCACCCAGATGGTGCCGTCCCGCCGCAGCACGCGGCGGCATTCGGTCAGCCATTCGCGCGTGAAGCGGTCATAGGTGGCGAGGTCGTCGAACCGGTCCCACTCGTCGTCCACCGCGTCGACGAGGCTGTCGTCCGGACGGCGCAGCGAACCCTTGAGCTGCAGGTTGTAGGGCGGATCGGCAAAGATGGCGTGCACCGAGGCCGGCGGCAGCCGCTTCAGGCTCTCGATGCAGTCTCCGCGCAGCACGCTGTCCAGCGGCAGGTCCAGACCCGTCGTTCCCACGCGCACCACATCCCCCGGTAAATCGCCGGTCGCGGCGCCACGCCCCCGCGTCGCGCCGGGCCCTGCCCCCGCGGCAAGATGCCCATGGCCGAGTCGCCCGGTCAAGTTTCGGGTCAAGAAAGCGCCAGAACGGCTTGATCGACGGGGCTGAATCCGCGCCGATGATGCGGCGTCGGGCCCAGCCGCGCCAGGGCTTCCCGATGCGCCGGCGTCGGATAGCCAGCATGGCGCGCGAAGCCGTAATCCGGCCAGCGCGCACCGAGCCGCGCCATGGCCCGGTCCCGCACAACCTTGGCCATGATCGATGCAGCGGCAATGGAAAGGGAGAGCCCGTCTCCGCCCACCACGCAGCGCACCGCGCAGCCCAGGCGCGGCGGAGCATTGCCGTCCACCAGGGCCAGGCTCGGCGCCACCGGCAGGCGGGAGACGGCGCGGAGCATGGCGAGATGCGTCGCCCGCAGGATGTTCAGCCGCCCGATCTCCCCCGCGCTGGCGGCGCCGACGCTGATCAGCGCGGTGCCGGCCGCCCGGGCCCCGATCAGGGCGGCATAGGCCGCTTCCCGCTTCGCGGCATCCAGCCGCTTGCTGTCATCCAGGAGCGCGGCCAGTTCCTCCGGCGGCTGGCCGGGGAAGATCACGGCAGCGGCCAGCACCGGTCCGGCGAGCGGGCCGCGCCCGGCCTCGTCCACCCCGGCCACGGGGCCGGGATGCGCGGCTTCCAGCGAGAAATCCGGCCGCGGGGCCATCCGGCGCGCCATCTAGAGAATCAGGCCTCCATCCACCACCAGGGTCTGCCCGGTGATCATAGAGCCCGCGCAGCCCAGGAAGAGAATGGCCTCCGCGATATCCTCCGGCACGCAGCGGCGGCCCATGGGGCAGTTCTGGATCGATTGCGCCCGCTGCGCATCGGTCCACTCGATCTGCCAGGTGCTGTCCACCGCGCCCGGCGCCACGGCGTTCACGCGCACCTCCGGCCCCAGGCCCCGCGCCAGATGCTTGGTCAGCGCGATCACCCCCGCCTTGCTGGAGGCATAGGCCATGGAGGAGCCACGGCCCGAAAGCCCGGCCACGGAGGCGATGTTCACCACCGCGCCGCGCGTTTCCCGCAGCGCCGGCACCGCCGCGCGGGTGGCGCGGAACAGGCCGACGAGATTCGTGTCCAGGATGCGGTCCCAGAGATCGTCGGTGATCTCGTCCAGCGCATTCCCCGGGATGGTGCGGCTGGCGCCGGGCGTGCCGGCATTGTTCACCAGCAGGTCCAGCCGGCCCAGCGCGGCCACGGCGGCCTGCACCATGGCCGCTTCCTCTCCGCTGCCGATGGCACCCGGGGCTTCCACGGCGGTCGCTCCCGTGGCGCGGATGGCGGCGACAGCCTCGGGCCCGCGCGGATCGCCGGGCAGGAAGTTCACCGCCACGGCGCAGCCATTCGCGGCCAGTTCCTGCGCGGCGGCCAGGCCGATGCCGGAGGCGGCACCGGTCACCAGCGCGGCGCGGCCGGCGAGATCATAACGTGGACGTGGCATGGTCTGGTCCTTCCCTGGCCCCGCAGAATCGCCGGGCTCGGCGGCGGGGGGAAGGGGGTAGGCGCGGTCTCGCGCCCTGGCCGGGAATTACAGCCCGCGCGAGACGAAGGTATCGCCCGGCCCCAGCAGCCCCGTGGCGCCGTTGCGCAGCACCGCCCGATCCGCCGCATCCCCGCGCAGCACGGCATCGAGGAAGGTGACCGACAGGGAAGCGGCGCGGGCGTGGTAGGTGCTCTCGGCATAGCGCCCGCCGGCCTCCTGCTCATCCGCGAAGGATGCATGGAGGGCACCGGCCAGCACGACGAGCGCGCCGGGATTGGTGGATTGCTCGAAGGGTGCGCGGCGGGCGGGGGCGCGGATGCCCTCGATGAAGCCGTGGTCCTCGGTGCCCGTGATGTGCAGCATCGGCACGGCGAAGCCGCCATAGGCCAGGCGCGGGGGCAGGCCGATGGCGGGAATGGGGGAAAGCGCCACCCCGGCCTTGAGGCGCGGATCGGGCAGGCCCAGGCCGCGGTCGCCGCCCGGCAGGCGCTCGCCCAGCATGTGCTGCACGGTCCAGGCGCCGAAGGAATGGCCGGCAACGGCCAGGCGCTCCGGGTCGGCGCGCCGGGGCAGGTTGTCCAGCGCGAACTTCACGTCCAGCAGCCGGTCCAGTGCCGCCTGCACGTTCAGCGCCCCGGCCGCCAGCCCCACCATCCGGTCCCCGCCCCCGCGCCAGAGGCTGTCATCCGAGCCGATATGCTGGAGATGGATGGCGAGATAGCCGTTCTCGGCAAGCGCCCGGCCGAGATAGGCCAGGCCTTCGCGCGAGCCGCCGAGGCCGTGGGAGATGAAGACCGTGGGCGCGGGGCCGCTGCCCGCCGGCTCACGGATGAGGACGGGAATGTCGCGCGCACGCGCGGCGTCGCGCCAGACAGTTCGGGATTCGGTGATGCGGGCCTCCCCCGGCCGGGATACGGCCGAAGGAGCGGCGGCGCAGCCCGGCGCCGCCAGGAAGGGCAGCAGGGCGGGCGCCGCGAGCAGCGCCCGGCGTGCTAGAGGGCGATGTCGTAGGTCCGCCAGGGCGTGAGCTTCGCCACGCGGTCGTACACCGCGCGACCGCGGTAGTTGTCCTCGGCTGTGATCCAACGGATGACGCTCCAGCCGCGACGGCGGCCTTCCTCGGCAAGGGCTGCGATGAGCGCGTCGGCCACGCGCTGGCCCCTCATCTGGGGATCGACGAAGAGATCGTCCAGATAGCCGCCGGTCGTTGCGGAAAGCGGGCGGGCGAAGGGCCGGTAATGGGCCAGGCCCACGGCACGGCCATTCGCGTCCTCGGCCACGAAGGCCCTGGTCTCGTGTCCGGGATCGTGGATCCAGGACCAGACGCGGTCGCGCATCTCCTGGGTCTGGGTCACGCGGTAGAATTCCGCATAGCCGGCATAGAGCCGGTTCCAGTCCTCGTGGTGCCGCTCTTCGAGCGGAACGATGCGCAGCTCGCTCATGGCTTGTCCTTCAGCGTGAGGTCGATCCGGCCGGCGGCCTTCAGCGCCAGCAGCAGGGAAGCGGTGTGCATGGCCTGGGGCAGGACCCCGCTCCCGAGTTCGGAGAGCAGCCGCGCGAGCGGCCAGAGCTCCACCGTGATGTCCTCCCCCACCTCATGCGCCGTGGCATGGGTGAGGGTGGCGTCCAGCGCCAGCACCGTGTGCGCGCGGTTGCGATGGGTGGCCGTGTTGGGGCTGAGCGAGTGGAGGTAGCGGAACTCGGGCGCGGAATAACCCGTCTCCTCCCGCAGCTCGCGCGCGGCGGCCAGGGTGGGGTCGCCGTCGGCCTTGTCCACCGCGCCGGCGGGCAGCTCCAGCGTCCAGGCCTGGGCGCCGTGGCGGTACTGGCGCACCAGCACCAGCTCATCCGCCGGCGTGATCGCCACCACATGCACCCAGTCCGGATAGGAGAGGCTGTAGAAGGGATCGAGCACATTGCCCTTGGAGTCCCGCACGGCATCCGCCGTGACATGGATCCAGCGGTCCTGGAGCACCGTGCGGGAGGAGAGAACCTCCCAGAGGGGCGGACTGGTTGGCGGCTGCGAATCGCTCATGGCGCGGGAGCATGCCGGAAGAAGCTCGCCAGGGCTGCATGCAAGCCTGGCGAAAGATCAGCACGGGGGCGAAAGCGGGACCGGCCGGCGGAATGACCGCCGGCCGGGCACCGGATGCTACTCCGCCGCGACCTTCGGCGCGTCCTGATACGCTTCCAGCGGCGCACAGGTGCAGGCGAGGTTGCGGTCGCCATAGACATTGTCCACGCGCTTCACCGGCGGCCAGTACTTGTGGGCCGCGATCCAGGGCAGCGGGAAGGCCGCTTCCTGGCGGGAATAGGCGTGGGACCAGTTCTCCGCCGTGACCTCCTCTGCGGTGTGCGGGGCGTTCTTCAGCGGGTTGTCCTGCTTGTCCGCCCTGCCCTGCTCCACCGCGCGGATCTCGGCGCGGATGGCGACCATGGCGTCGATGAAGCGGTCCAGCTCCTCCTGCGGCTCGCTCTCGGTGGGCTCCACCATCAGCGTGCCCGCCACCGGCCAGGACATGGTCGGGGCGTGGAAGCCGTAATCCTGCAGGCGCTTGGCGATGTCCTCCACCAGCACGCCGCCGCCCTGCTGGAAGCCGCGGCAGTCGAGGATGCATTCATGCGCCACCATCCCCTCCTTGCCGCGATACAGCACGGGGAAATGGCCATCCAGGCGCTTGGCCACGTAGTTGGCGTTGAGGATCGCCACCTGCGTCGCCCGCGTCAGTCCGGCCGCGCCCATCATGCGGATATAGGCATAGGAGATGGGCAGGATGCTGGCGCTGCCGAAGGGCGCGGCGGAAACAGGGCCGAAGCCTGTCTCCGGCCCGGCCTCGGCCAGCATCGGGTGGTTCGGCAGATGCGGCGCCAGATGCGCCGCCACGCCGATCGGCCCCACGCCCGGCCCACCGCCGCCATGCGGGATGCAGAAGGTCTTGTGCAGGTTCAGGTGGCAGACATCGGCGCCGATCGCGGCGGGGCTGGTGAGGCCCAGCTGCGCGTTCATGTTGGCGCCATCCATGTACACCTGCCCGCCCGCCGCATGAACGGCGCCGCAGATCTCGCGGATCGCCTCCTCGAACACGCCATGCGTGCTGGGATAGGTGACCATCAGCGCGGAGAGATTCGCCGCGTGCTGGTCGATCTTCACGCGGAGGTCGTCGAGATCGACATTGCCCTGGCGGTCGCAGCCCACCACCACGACGCGCATGCCGGCCATCACGGCCGAGGCCGGGTTGGTGCCATGCGCGGAGGACGGGATGAGGCAGATATCGCGATGCCCCTCGCCCCGCGCCCTGTGATAGGCGCGGATCGCCAGAAGCCCGGCATATTCGCCCTGGCTGCCCGCATTCGGCTGCAGCGAGACGGCCGCGAAGCCCGTGCAGGCGCAAAGCCAGGCTTCGAGACGCTTGATCATCTCGATATAGCCGCGCGCCTGGTTGGCGGGCGCGAAGGGATGGATGTCGGAGAAACCGGGGAAGGTGACCGGGATCATCTCCGCCGTCGCGTTCAGCTTCATCGTGCAGGATCCCAGCGGGATCATGCTGCGGTTCAGCGCGACATCCTTGTCCTCAAGCTTCTTGAGGTAGCGCAGCATCGCGTGCTCGGAATGATGCGCACGGAAGACCGCGGCGGTGAGGAAGGGCGTGCGGCGCGCCAGCGCGGCCGGAAGCCGCTCCGCCACGGTGAGCTCGCCCAGCCCCACGCGCTCATGCCCCGCCGCCTCGCAGAGGGCGGTGTCCAGCGCGATCAGGTCCTGGCGCGTCACCGTCTCGTCCAGCGCGATGGAGACGCAGCCCTGGTCCACGCGGCGCAGGTTGAAGCCGGCCTTCAGCCCGGCGGCCATCAGCGCATCGGCCCTGGCCCCCGCCTCGATCGCCACCGTGTCGAAGAAGCTCTCATGCCGCAGGGTGAAGCCCGCGCGGATGGCCGCATCGGCCAGAAGGCTCGCCAGGAGATGCGTGCGGCGGGCGATGCGGGTCAGCCCCTCCGGCCCGTGCCACACGGCATACATGCTCGCCATCACGGCCAGCAGCACCTGGGCGGTGCAGATATTGCTCGTCGCCTTCTCGCGGCGGATATGCTGCTCGCGGGTCTGGAGCGCCAGGCGCATGGCCGGGCGCCCGGCGGCATCGACGGAAACGCCCACCAGCCGGCCCGGCATCAGGCGCTTATAGGCATCCTTCACCGCCATGAAGGCCGCGTGCGGGCCGCCATATCCCATCGGCACGCCGAAGCGCTGCGTGCTGCCCACCACCACATCCGCGCCCATCTCGCCGGGCGGGGTGAGGATGGTGAGCGCAAGGATATCGGCCGCGACGATGGCCAGCGCGCCCGCCGCCTGGGCGGCGGCGATGGCGGGGGCGATGTCGCGCACCTCGCCCGTGGTGCCGGGATAGGAGAGCACGACGGCGAAGGGCTTCAGCGCGGCAAGGGCCGAAGCGTCATCCGTGACATGGATCGCGATGCCCAGCGGCTCGGCGCGGGTGCGCAGCACGGCCAGGGTCTGCGGGTGCAGGTCCGGCGCCGCCACCAGCGTGGTGGACTTGCCCTTGTAGGAGGCCAGGGCCAGCGCCATCGCCTCCGCCGCCGCCGTCGCCTCATCAAGAAGGGAAGCATTGGCGACCGGGAGCCCGGTCAGGTCGCAGACCATGGTCTGGAAGTTCAGCAGCGCTTCCAGCCGCCCCTGGGCGAGTTCCGCCTGATAGGGCGTGTAGGCCGTGTACCAGCCCGGATTTTCCAGCACGTTGCGCAGGATCACCGGGGGCGTGTGGGTGCCGTGATAGCCGCAGCCGATCAGCGACTTCACCCGCGCGTTCTTCTCGGAAATGGCGCGCAGCTCGGCGATCGCGGCCGCCTCGCCCACCGGCGGGGGCAGCGCGTCCAGGTGGCTGTCGCGGATGCCGGCGGGCACTGTGCGGGCGGCCAGGGCCTCCAGGCTCTCAGCGCCGACGACACGCAGCATCGCGGCCACCTGCTCCTCGCTGGGCCCGATATGCCGGCTGGCGAAGGCGGCGGTTTCCTCGAGCGCCGCGAGCTGGTCGAGCGCGCTCAATGCCCCGCCTCCGCATGGCGGGCATAGGCATCGGCATCCATCAGCTTGCCGATATCCCCCGCATCGCGCGGCGTGATGGTGAAGAACCAGCCCTCGCCCATCGGGTCGCTGTTCACCTGGCCGGGATTGTCCACCAGTGCGGCATTCACCGCGGCGATGGTGCCCGCGATCGGCGCATAGATGTCGGATGCGGCCTTCACGCTCTCCACCACCGCCACGGATTCACCGGCCTCCACCTCGCGGCCGACCTCCGGCAGGTCCACGAAGACCACGTCGCCCAGCGCGTTCTGGGCATGGTCGGAAATGCCGACCACCGCGGTCTCGCCATCCAGGCGGACCCATTCGTGGCTCTCGGCGAAACGGGTCTGGCTCATGCAGAGGCTCCTGCGGTGCGCTTGTAGCGATGGGGAACGAAGGGGGTGGGGGCGATTCGGGCGGGGATGGCCCGGCCGCGCACCATGAGTTCAAGCGCCGTGCCATCGCCCGCATGGGCGCGGGCCACATAGCCCATGGCGACCGGCGCGTTCAGGGAGGGGCCGAAGCCGCCCGAGGTCACCTCGCCGATGGTCGAACCACCGAGCGCGATCTCCGTATGCGCCCGGGCGGGCTGGCGGCCATCCGGCAGGATGCCGACGCGCAGGCGCTTGGGGCCGCTGTCCAGCTCCTCCCGCACCCTCTCCGCGCCGCGGAAGTCCCAGGCGATCCGGCGGCGCTTGCCGAGGCTGAAGGTCAGCGCCGCCTCCACCGGAGAGGTGGTCTCGTCGATATCCTGGCCATAGAGGGGCAGCCCGGCTTCCAGCCGCAGGCTGTCCCGCGCGCCCAGCCCCGCCGGGCTGGCACCGGCGGCCAGCAGGGCACGGGCCACCTTCTCCGCGCCCTCGGCGGGAATGCCGATCTCGAACCCGTCCTCGCCCGTATAGCCGGAACGGGTGATGAGGGCCGGAACCCCGGCCACCGGGCTCTCCAGCACTCCCATGAAGGGCATGGCGGCCACGTTGCCTTCCGCCAGCGGCGCCAGCATGGCCTCGGCGCCCGGCCCCTGCAGGGCCAGCAGGGCCCGGTCGGGCCGGGGCACGATGCTCACCCCAGCCGGCAGGGCGGCGCCGATCTCCTGGAAATCCATGGCCTTGCGTGAGGCGTTCACCACCAGGAAGAGGCGGTCCCCCAGATTGGCGACCATGAAGTCGTCGATGATGCCGCCCGACTCGTTCATCAGCAGGGCGTAGCGCTGGCGGCCGGGCTTCAGGGCCTGGATCTCGGCGGGCGTCACGCGCTCCAGCGCGGCCGCGGCGCCTTCGCCGCGCAGCTCCGCCTGGCCCATATGGGAGACATCGAACAGCGCGGCGCCCGCGCGGCAGGCCTGGTGCTCGGCGATGATGCCGGCCGGGTACTGAACCGGCATGGCATAGCCCGCGAAGCCCACCATGCGCCCGCCGATCTCGCGGTGCAGGCCGGCCAGCGGCGTTTCAAGCAAGGATTCGGTATCGGCCACGCATCCCCCAGGGCCGCGGATGCGGCCGGTTCAGATCGTGGCCCCCCTCTGTCCCGAGACCTGAGAGATTCAGGAAGCAGGGCTTCCTTTACTCCGTCGGTGCCAGTTCCCTTGCGGGTCCTGGGCTTTCCAGAGGCCCCTTCCCCACGCGGTCCTTCTGCCTGAGCGTTTCCGGGGGCCGGTTGCGCCTTCGGCGGGGGTGGTCGCCCCTCTCTCCCGCGCGGGATCAGCGGGTGGGAGAGTGGTGCCCGAATGCGCCGCCGCGCGCAACCGTGATCGCGCGGCGCCGGGCGGAATCGGCGCCCTGGCCGAGCCGCCCCTCCCCGATCCGGGAGGAGCTCTTTTCCGCAGCAGCCCCAACCCCAACCCCGCGCCGCGAGTTTGCCCTTCCGGGGCAGGCGCGAGCGGAACCGCGCTGTCTGACTCGGGAGAATGCCCAGACCATGCGCGAACAGTCACTCCGCTTCCTGGAAGCGCTCATCAACGCGCCCTCGCCCAGCGGCTTCGAGCACGAGGTCGCGAAGCTCTACCGCGACTATGCCCGGGAGCATGTGGACGACATCAAGACCGATGTGCATGGCAATGTCTCGGCCATCCTGAACCCGGAGGCGCCGATGCGGATCATGCTGGCCGGGCATATGGATGAGATCGGATTCATCATCCACCACATCAGCGAGGAAGGCCTCCTCCATTTCAGCACCATCGGCGGGCATGACAGCGCGATACCGGTCGGCCAGACGGTCTGGGTGCATGGCAAGCGGCGTATCCCCGGCGCGATCGGCCGGAAGGCGATCCATCTCCTCGGCCCCGATGAGCTCAAGAGCAAGCCGAAGATCAGCGAGATGTGGATCGATATCGGCGCCGCATCCCGCGCCGAGGCGGAGGAGGTGGTCCGGCTCGGTGATGTCGCCACCTTCCAGCACGACTTCCAGCAACTGCTGGGCGACCGCGCGGTGGCCCGCGCTTTCGACAACAAGGCCGGTCTCTTCATCGTGGCGGAAGCCATGCGCCTGCTGAAGCAGGAGGGCGGGCTACGGCCGGGGGTCGGCGTCTATGGCCTGGGCACCGTGCAGGAGGAGATCGGCTCGCGCGGGGCGCAGACCTCAGCGACCTGGATCAAGCCGCAGACCGGCATCGCGGTCGATATGGAGCACGCCATCGACTATCCCGGCGTCAGCCCCGCGGAGTATGGCCGGCTGGATGTCGGGAAGGGGCCGAGCATCCTGCGCGGCGCCAACACGAACCCTGTGGTGTTCGATCTGCTATGCAGGTCCGCGCGGGAGGACGACATCCCCCACCAGATCCGGATCGCGCCGGGCAGCACGCCCACGGATGCCAACGCCATGCAGATCAATGGCGCGGGCATGGCCACCGCCCTGGTCGGCATTCCCCTGCGCTACATGCACACACCTTGCGAGGTGCTGAGCCTGACCGACCTGGAGAATGCTGCCCGGCTGCTGGCGGCCTATTGCCGCCGCATCACGCCGGAGACGGATTTCACGCCCTGGTAGGCCCGGATCCAGGCGGAGGCGGCCGCCTCCGCCTTCCTTCTAGCGCCCGGCCCGGCGGCGATTGGCTTCCAGCTGCTCCGGCGTCAGCTGGAAGCCAACCAGGATCACCCGCTCCGCCGCCAGCCGCGGGTCGCCGGGGATGCGGACCATCATCTCCTCCCCCTCCGCCGTGGCACGCCCATCGCCGCCGAAGCTCACCCGCAGGCTGTCCGAGCCGCGATTCAGGACGCGCCCGCCCTCGGCATCCGTGACCGCGATGAAATAGGGCAACTCGGCCTCCCTCCCGGCCAGGGCCGGGCCCCGCTGGGCCTGGACCTGCACCACCAGCGTGACATCGAGCCCGGCATTCCGCGGCGCCAGCTCGCAGCGGGGCCGGATGTCGGCCAGCCGGGCCTCCAGCTCCACTGCCCGGGGTCCCGGTCGTGCCCCGGCCCGGTGGCGCGTCAGCACGGCCCCCTCCTCCAGCACGGAGACTCGGGGGCACTGGGCCTGGCCGGCGGCCACGGCCTGCGCGGGACCGGCGGCCGGGGTGGCCCCACCATTGCAGCCGGCCAGCGCGACAAGGGCTGAAAGGGCGAGGAAGGTGCTTCGGACCAAGGCGATCACTCCGTTTCGGCCGGTGCCACGGGGGGCCTGCATCCCGGCCCTGGGCGGCGGGGCCGCGGGCCGCTAGATAAGGCGCGCCCACGCTCCGCCCAGGGGCTGTTCTCGCCGGCACCGAAGGACCAAGTGGCACGCCATGGACCAGATCGCAAACCAGCCCGAGGCGATGAACCAGGGGGCACCCAGACCTGCCCTGAAGGTGCTGCTGGCCGGCCCGCGCGGCTTCTGCGCCGGGGTGGACCGCGCCATCAAGATCGTCGAGCAGGCGCTCGATCGCTGGGGCGCGCCCGTCTATGTCCGGCACGAGATCGTCCATAACCGCTTCGTCGTGGAAGGGCTGCAGGCCAAGGGCGCCGTCTTCGTCGAGGAGCTGGACGAGATCCCGGATGACGGCCAGCCCGTCGTCTTCTCCGCCCATGGCGTGCCCAAGTCGGTCCCCGCCGCGGCGGAGGCCCGGCAGATGCTCTTCCTGGACGCGACCTGCCCGCTGGTGAGCAAGGTCCACCGCGAAGCCGAGCGCCACCATGCCGGCGGCAGCCATATCCTGCTGGTCGGCCATGCCGGCCACCCCGAGGTGATCGGCACCATGGGCCAGCTGCCGGAGGGCAGCGTGACCCTGGTGGAGGATGCCGAGGCCGCCGCGACCGTGCAGCCGCCCGAGGGGCCGCTGGCCTATGCCACCCAGACCACCCTTTCCATCGACGACACGACCGAGGTGCTGGACGTGCTGCGTGCGCGCTTCCCGCATCTCTCCGCCCCGGTGAAGGAGGATATCTGCTACGCGACCACGAACCGTCAGGCGGCGGTGAAGGCCATCGCGGAGCGCTGCGAGCTGATCGTGGTGGTGGGTGCGCCGAACTCCTCCAACTCGGTCCGGCTGCGGGAGGTGGCGGAGAAGGCCGGCTGCCCGCGCGCCGTGCTGATCCAGCGCGGGCGGGACTTCGATCCCAGCCTGGCCGATGGCCTTTCCACCATCGGCATCACCGCCGGCGCCAGCGCGCCGGAGGTGCTGGTGGAGGAGGTGATCGCCCGCCTGCGCGAACGATTCGACGTGGTGACCGAGGATGTCACGGTCGCGGAGGAGCGGATTGTCTTCAACCTGCCCCGCCCGCTGCGCGCCCCGGCCCCGACCGCCGCGGAGTAGCTTGCCACCCCGCCCGCGCTGGGGCATCCCCCGGCGTCTTGGGTTCCGGGGGGGTTCGGTGGCTGTCTATACCGAGGTGTCCGACGAGGCGTTACGCGCCTTCCTCGCGGGCTATGATCTGGGCGAGCTGGTCGCCTTCCGCGGCATCGCGGAGGGCGTGGAGAACAGCAACTACGCGCTGAAGACCGGCAGCGGCGACTTCATCCTGACCCTCTACGAGAAGCGCGTGGACCCCACGGAGCTGCCATGGTTCCTCGGGCTGATGCGCCACCTGGCCGCCGGCGGGCTCGCCTGCCCCGAGCCGGTCGCCGGGCGCGACGGCGAGGCGCTGCGCGAGCTGGCGGGCCGGCCCGCCGCCATCTGCACCTTCCTGCCCGGCGTCTGGCCACGCCGCCCCTCGGTGGCCCATTGCGGCCCGCTGGGCAGCGCGCTGGCCGCCCTGCACGCCGCCGGCCAGGGCTTCACCGCCGAGCGCCCGAACGCGCTGGGGCCCCATGGCTGGGGCCCGCTGCTCGATCGTTGCCGCCCGAACGGGGACACGGTGCAACCCGGCCTCTGCGCCGAGCTGGACGGGCAGCTGGATTCCATCCTGCGCGAATGGCCGCGCGACCTGCCGCGCGGCCAGATCCATGCGGACCTTTTCCCCGACAACGTCTTCTTCCTGGAGGAGCAGCGCGGGAAGCCGCGCGTCTCCGGCCTCATCGACTTCTACTTCGCCTGCACGGATATCCTGGCCTACGATGTCGCCATCTGCCTGAACGCCTGGTGCTTCGAGCAGGACCTCTCCTTCAACGTCACCAAGGCGCGCGCCCTTCTCGCGGGCTACAACGCCGCCCGTCCGATGTCCCGCGCCGAGATGGACGCGCTTCCCGTGCTGTGCCGCGGGGCCGCGCTGCGCTTCCTTCTCACGCGCCTCTTTGACTGGACCAACACGCCTGCCGGAGCCCTCGTGACCCGCAAGGACCCTCTCGAATACCTGCGCCGCCTTCGCTTCCACGCCCAGGCCACAGGAGTTGCCGCCTATGGCGTCTGAAGAAGCGGGCCCCGCGCCCGAGGCGGTGGTGGAGATCTGGACGGATGGCGGCTGCAAGCCCAATCCCGGCCCGGGCGGCTGGGGTGCCATCCTGCGCTTCGGCGCGCATGAGCGGGAGATGATGGGCGCCGAGCCCGCCACCACCAACAACCGCATGGAGCTGACCGCGGCCGCTTCCGCGCTGGAGGCGCTGAAGAAGCCCTGCCGCGTGGTGATCCACACGGACAGCGAATACGTGAAGAACGGCGTCACGCGCTGGGTCCATGGATGGGTGCGCAACAACTGGCGCAACGCGGCCAAGGACCCCGTGGCGAATTACGAGCTGTGGCAGCGCCTTCTGGCGGCCGCCAAGCCGCACCAGATCGAGTGGAAATGGGTGCGCGGCCATGCGGGCGACGTGATGAACGAGCGTGCGGACAAGCTGGCCACCGCCGCGCGGATGGGGCTGGGGCGGTAGCCCCGGACCCGGCCGCGCCGGGGCCGGAAGGCGATGGCCGGCCAGGCAGCGCCGGCCGCGGCATCAGCCCTGCAGGCTGGTCCAGTAGGTTCCCTCATAGGGGATGGCCGCGAAGCGCGCGTTGATCTCCGCCAGGGTCGCACCCGGATCCACATCCCCGAACAGCTCGGGCCGGATCCAGCGCGCCAGCGCCTCAAGCGCGACGATGTTGATCAGCGCGCCGTTGAAGGGGTTCCACAGCCCATGCGCGCGGCGGTCCCGCACCGCCGGCAGGGCGGCCAGTTCCGGCGCGCGCAGCACCGCCTCCAGGCTCGCCCGCGCCATCTCCGGCGAAGCCCCGGCGCCCAGCTGTATGCCCGTGGGGTCGCCGGGGACGTGGATGCCTGTTCCCACGAAGACCTCGGGCCGGGAAACCAGCACCTGCTCCACCGCAAGGTTCCCGCCCTGCGGCGCGGCCGTCAGCCCCGCCGCAAGGTTCCGCGCGCCCAGGAGGGTGAGGAACTCTCCGCTGCCGCCCTCACCGCCCGCTGCCCAGCAGCAGGGCCAGCGGCCCGGAAAGGCCGTGAGGAGCACGCGCGGCCCGGGCCTGCCGCTTTCCGCCACGCGCCGCACCAGGCGGTCGCGCCGCTCCTCGTAGAAGCGCGCATAGGCCTCCGCGCGATCTTCCTGCCCCAGCAGCGCGCCCAGAAGCCGGATCGTGGGAAGCGTGTTCTCGCCCGGATTGCGGAAGACATCGACATAGACCACCGGCACGCCCGTGCCCTCCAGCAGGGCCACGGCCTGCCGCGTTTCCTCCGATCCCGCCTGCCAGCTGCTGAGGATGGCGAGATCGGGCTTCAGCGCCAGCGCCCGCTCCGCCGGGAAGCCCTGCCCCACCTGCGCGGTGATCTCCGGCACCTTCTCCAGCGCGGGGAAGCGGCGGCGGAAGGCGGCGTCGCTCACCGGATCCAGCCGCCTCAGGTCACCCCCCATCCCCACGAGCAGCGAGGCGGGATCGGGATGAAGCAGCGCCAGGTTGAGGAGCTGGAAGCCTTCGCCCAGCAGGATCGCACGGGGCCGGGCGGGAATGGTCACCACCCGCCCGAGCATGTCCTTCACCTGCCGCGGCCATCCCGCGGCCGATCCGCGCCGGATGGAGGCCGCTGCCAACGCGCTGGCAGCCAGGGCAAGGGCGACGCGGCGTGTGGAGGCGGGCATGGGCGAGAGATAGCGCGACAGGAGCGGCATGGCAGCCCCATGGAGCCCCATGGCGTTCCCGGCGGAGGAGCCGGGCAGCTCCCCGCCCGCCTCCCTGCGAAGGGCTGGCCCTCTCCGGGCCCGGGGCGCCGGCTCAGGCCAGGGCGGCGATCATCCGCCCCGGCCCGCCGGGCCGGGTTCGCTTCAGTTGAACAGGGTGGAGACCGAGGCTTCCTCGCTGATGCGGCGCATCGCCTCGGCCAGCAGCGGCGCGATGGTGAGCTGCCGGATGTTGGAGGAGACGCGCACCGCCTCGGTGGCCTGGATGCTGTCCGTGGTGATCATGTGCTCGATCGGGGCCGCGCCGATGCGCGCGACCGCCCCGCCCGAGAACACGCCATGGGTGACATAGACGCTGGCGGAGTTCGCGCCGTTCTTCAGCAGGGCCTCGGCCGCGTTGCAGAGCGTGCCGCCGGAATCCACGATGTCGTCGATCAGGATGCAGTCGCGCCCCTGCACATCGCCGATCACGTTCATCACCTCTGAGACGCCGGCCCGCGGGCGGCGCTTGTCGATGATGGCCAGATCCGTGTGCAGGCGGGTGGCGATGGCGCGGGCGCGCACGACACCGCCGACATCCGGGGACACCACCATCAGGTCACGGCCCTTGAACCGCTCCTGGATGTCGCGCGCGAAGAGCGGCGCGGCGAAGAGGTTGTCCACGGGGATGTCGAAGAAGCCCTGGATCTGGCCCGCATGCAGGTCCAGCGTCAGAACGCGGTCCGCGCCGGCCTGGGTGATGAGGTTCGCCACCAGCTTGGCCGAGATCGGCGTGCGCGGGCCGGACTTCCGGTCCTGCCGGGCATAACCGAAATAGGGGATCACGGCCGTCACGCGGCGCGCGGAGGCGCGGCGCAGCGCGTCCAGCGTGATCAGCAGCTCCATCAGGTTGTCATTCGCCGGGAAGCTCGTCGACTGGATGACGAACACGTCCTCGCCGCGGATGTTCTCCTGGATCTCCACGAAGATCTCGAGATCGGCGAAGCGGCGGACCGATGCCTGGGTGAGCGGCAGGTTGAGGGCCGCGGCGACCGCCTCGGCGAGCGGGCGGTTGCTGTTGCAGGCGAGGATCTTCATCCGCGTGGATTCTCCGGGCGCGCCGCCCGATCTTCACCGGCGGGCGAGTCCGGTCGAGGCAGCGTCAGGGCGGCGGCGGGATAGCAACCACGGGCCGCCAAGTCCATGCCATCAGCGAGTCAGGGCCGGTCTACGCAGGACGCATGCCAGGAACAGCCACCCCACACCGATGTTACCGCGGGGCCGGAGCGCCCGTTCCAGCGGGGCTGGCCGGGGGGGCGTTGCGGCGGGCCGCTTCCTCTCCCAGGCCACCTGCATTGGCGATGATGTCGCGCACCGCCACCGCCGCCTCCTCGGCCACCACATAGGCCACGTCACCCCAGAGGCCGTTGAGCGTGCCCGCGGGCACCTCGTTGATCTGCGCCGCCAGGCCGAGGTCATGGCCGTCTCGGCGGGAGACGCGCCACTGGATCTCCACGCGCTGCTTGCGGTCCGCCACGGGTGTCATGGTCACCTCGCCGGTCAGGGCGAAGGCGGCGCCATCCGAGCCTTCCTGCACCACGAAGCCCCTGGTGGAGAGGAATTCGCGCATCCGCATGGCCAGGGACTGGTTGCCATCCCCCGGCGCGCCCTTCACCCCCAGGAAGCGCACGCGCGGCGGCCCGCCGGAGCCGTTGAAGGCCACCGGCTCGGCCGCGCGCCGGGCGGCCTCGCCCCGGCCCAGCAGCCCCGCCACCACGGTGGCATCCCGCTGGGCCACGCGGCGCAGCATGGCACCCTGGGCCTCGCTCCACTCCCGCACGGGCACGGCGGCCCCGCGTGCCTCGCCCAGCACCTTCCCATCGGCGTCCACCACGGCATAGGCCGGGGTCACGCTCCGCCCGTCCTGCTCGGCCTTGATGTCCAGCCGCCAGTCCAGCGGCGCGGGTGGCCCGGCCACGGCCGGCACCTCGGCCGCCTGCAGCGCCTCCGCCACCACCACCGCGAAATCCGAGGAGGCGACATCCGGCAGCAGCGCCGCATTCGGGCGCGGCACGGCGATGCGATAGGCCGGAGGCGCCGCCAGCCGCCTTGCCTCGGCGCCGGGGTTGCCCCGGAAGGGCTGGGGCAGCGGCCCGCAGGCCAGGAGCGCCACGGGCAGGCCGAGCACGGCCAGCCGCGCCAGCGGCAGCAGGGAGGTCATGAAGCGGCGCATCGGCTCAGATGAACACGCAGGACGCCATGAGCGTCAGGAACATCAGCGCCACGAAGATGAAGATGTAGGGCATGGGTGACGGCCTTATCCACGGCCCCGGGCCGCAGCGCCAGAGCCGATAAAGCCAGAGCGGATCAGCCGGGGAGCCCGATGGCCGAGAGCTGGTGCCCGATCGGCCCGCCTCCCTCCAGCGTGCGGCGCCGATGGGAGAAGAACCGGTCCTCCTCCACCAGCGTGTCGTTCGGCAGGGCCTCGGCCGCCACCCCGGCGGCGCGCAGCCGGGCCAGGATCAGCCCGGCCATGTCGAACTGCCAGTGGTCCGGCCGCCTGCCCGGCGCCAGGAAGCGCTCCCCCTCCGGGTCGCTCGCCAGAAGCTCGGCCCGCAGGTCGGCCCCCACCTCATAGCTCGGCTGGCGGATGCAGGGGCCCAGGGCGGCGGCGATGCCCTCCCGCCGGGCACCCAGGCCCTCCATGGCGGCGATGGTCGCCTCCAGCACCCCGGCGAGCGCCCCGCGCCAGCCCGCATGGCAGGCCCCCACCACCCCCGCCCGCGCGTCGGCGAAGAGCACCGGCCCGCAATCGGCGGTGATGATGCCGAGGGTGACGCCGGGCCGGTTGGTCACCGCCCCATCCGCCCGGGGGCGGCCATCATGCGCGAACGGGGTCTCGACCACGGCCACATCGACGCCATGCACCTGATAAAGGCCCGACAGGCTCTCCGGCGCCCGGCCGATGGCGCGCATGGCCCGCGCCCGGTTCTCCTGCACCGCGTCCGGCTCGTCCGGGCTGGAGAGGGAGCAGTTGAGGCTGGCGAAGCGGCCCGCGGAGACCCCACCGCGCCGGGTGAAGAAGCCATGCGGCATCCCGGCCAGGGCGGGGGCAGTCAGGAATTCAGCGGTCATGCAGCTTCGAAACCGGGCGGGGTGGAAAGCCCGGGGTGGCACAGGACCAGCGCCTTGAACAGGCGGCCCATCGCCTCCGGGGCGGTCAGCCGAGCCGCGGCCTCGACATGCCGGGCGCCCCGGCCGGGATCGGACGCCGCCAGCGCCGCCGCGCGGCTGTGCAGGCCCAGCCTTGCCAGGAACACGCCCTGGGGGATCGGCCCATGGGCCGCTGCACCGGCCGCCCGCGCCGCCCGCGCCAGGGCGGCGAAATCCACATGCGCCGTCAGGTCCGCCGCGCCGGGATCGCCCAGCGGATCCGCCGCCTCGCGGTTGCGGATGGCCTGCAGGCTGTCGCCCGGGCCGCTCTCGGCCGGGCCGTAGTCGATGAACAGCGCGGCCCCGCCCTGGGCAGCCAGCCTTGCCCCCAGGGCGGCGGCGATGGTGCGGGCGGGCTCGTTCACCTCGCGGATCTCGCCCTCCTCCCCGGCATCGGGCAGCGGTGCATCCGGCGCGGGCCGCTCGGCGAAGGCTCCATCCGCCACGAAGCGCTCCATCCAGGCCCCGCCCCGCCGGATGAACTGGCGGATCGGCAGCGCATCCAGGAATTCATTGGCCAGCAGGATCGCCGGCCCCGCCGGCAGCGCAGCGACATCCTCGTGCCAGATCGCATCCGGCAGCCGGGCGCGCTGCGCCTCCCGCAGCAGGGGCGATGTCTCCACCAGGTGCAGCCGGGCGGCACGGGCGAAATCCGGCATCATCTGGGTGATAGCGCGCAGCGCATCGGCCATCAGCGTGCCGCGCCCCGGCCCGGCCTCGGCCAGGATCACCGGGTCCGGCCGCCCCATCAGCGTCCAGGTGACGGCCGCCCAGAGTCCGAGGCATTCGCCAAAGGCCTGGGTGATCTCGGGCGCGGTGGTGAAATCACCCGCCGCGCCCAGGGGATCGCGCCCGGCGTAATAGGCCGCATTGGCGCGCGCCATGAAGGCGTCCAGCCGCTCCGGCACGTCGCTCACGCCGCGGGCGCCTCCACCACCGGCCGGCTGCGGGCCATGAGCCAGATGCCGAACAACACCATCGGGATGGAGAGCAGCTGCCCCATGGTGGCCCCGGCGAAAAGGAAGCCCAGCTGCGGATCGGGCTGGCGGAAGAACTCGCCGATGATCCGCGCCATGCCGTAGCCCGCGAGGAAGGCGCCCGCCGTGAAGCCGGGCCGCGCGCGCAGCCGCGGCGTGCGCACGATCCATTGCAGGATGACGAGGAGAATGAGGCCCTCCATCGCCGCCTGGTAGAGCTGCGACGGATGGCGCGGCTCCGGCCCCGCATGCGGGAAGATCATGCCCCAGGGCACATCCGTGGTGCGGCCCCAGAGCTCGCCATTGATGAAGTTCGCGATGCGCCCGAGGCCGAGCCCGATCGGCACGATGCTGGTGATGCGGTCCGAGAAGAGCAGGAAGGGAATGCCCTGGCGGCGGCAGAAAAGGATGAGCGCGATGATCACGCCCGCCGCGCCGCCGTGGAAGGACATGCCGCCATGCCAGAGATAGACGATCTCCCAGGGCGCGCTCAGGATGATGTCGGGCCGGTAGAACAGTACATAGCCGATGCGCCCGCCGAGGATGACGCCAAGCGTGGCCCAGGTCACGAAGTCGTCCACCTGTTCCGGCGTGCCCGCCACGGGCAGCTTCGTCACCAGCCGCCGCGCCAACTGCCAGCCGATGACGATGCCCGCGATATAGGCCAGCGCGTACCACCGCACGACGAAAGGCCCGATGGCGAAGGCCACCGGGTCGATCGCGGGGAACATGATGGCGGGAATCATGCGGGCACCTCGGCGGAATCGAGCTGGCGCACATAGCGCGCCACCCCCTCCTCCAGAGAGGTGGGCGGGCGATCAAAGCCCGCATCCCGCAGCCGGTCCATGCGCGCCTCGGTAAAATACTGGTACTTGCCGCGCAGGTCCTCGGGCATGGGCACGTAGCGGATATCGGGCGGCTGCTGGCGCGCCGCATAGATGGCGCGCGCCAGGTCCGCGAAGCTGCGCGCGGTGCCCGTGCCGATGTTGAACAGCCCGCTCACGCCGGGATTCTCCGCCAGCCACAGCATCGCGGCCACGCAGTCATCCACATGCACGAAGTCGCGCAGCTGCCCGCCATCGGGGAATTCCGGGCGATCCGAGGCGAAGAGCGTCGCGGGCTCGCCGGCCGCCACCTGGCGCCACTTGTGCAGCACCACGCTCGCCATGCGCCCCTTATGCGCCTCGTTCGGTCCATACACGTTGAAGAATTTCAGCCCCGCCCATTGCGGCGGCGCCGGCTGCCCCCGGCCGAGCATCTGCACGATGCGCCGGTCCGTCGCGTGCTTGGACCAGCCATAGAGGTTGAGCGGCTTGAGGCGGGACAGCGCGCGCGGATCCATGTCGTCGTCGAATCCCTCCGCGCCGTCGCCATAGGTGGCGGCGGAGGAGGCGTAGATCAGCGGCACGCGGTGCCGCGCGCACCAGTCCCACAGCCGCAGCGTCAGGTTCAGGTTGCTCCCGGCCACCAGGTCGCCATCCGTGACCGTGGTGGCGGAGACGGCGCCGAGATGGAACACCGCCTCAAGCTTCGGCGCGCCGTCCAGCCAGCGCGGCAGGTCCTCGGGCGCCACGATGCCGGCGATCACCGCATCGCGGATGTTCCGCCATTTCGGCCCGTCCCTCAGGCGGTCGCTGACCATCACCTCCGCCCCGCGGGCGGAGAGGGCAGCGACGAGGTTGGAGCCGATGAACCCGGCGCCGCCGGTGATGAGGAACATGCGCCGCCTATCGCGTGGTTTCAGGGCGGCGGGGGTATAGGGCCGATCGCCCCCGGCGGGAAATGCCGCCACGGTGAAGCGCCCCATCCGGGGAAAACTTTCCCCGGGGACTACGCCGCGCGCCCCGGCGGGGCCATGTTGGTGGCGTGATTCGGATGGAGGCACGCATGCAGGAAGGTGGACAGGGCTCTTCGGGTCCTTTCGGAAGCGGCCCCTTCGGCAAGGGCTCCGGCAGCGGTCCCTTCGGCGGCCGCGGCAAGTTCTTCGATGACCTGGCCGGGGTGGCGGGCGGCGCCTTTTCCGTGCTGTCCGGCGCCCGGGCCGAGCTGGAGGCGATGGTCCAGGCCCAGACGGAGGCGCTGACCGCGCGCCTGAACCTAGTGAAGCGCGAGGAGCTGGACGCCGCGCTGGAAGTGGCCCGCCGGGCCCGCGAGGAGGCCGAGAGCCTCTCCGCCCGCGTGGCGGCGCTGGAGGCGCGGCTGGATGCCATGCCCGCCGCGTCCGCCCCCGCGGCCGCGCCCTTCGAGGCCGGCGCCGGCAGCGGCGGGGAAGGGCAATCCGGCACCAGCGAAGGAGAATAGCTCCCGGCTGGCACGCAAGCTGCAGCCTTCGGCCTTGCCGCTGCGTTCGCCATCGCAGTATCAACCTGTTGGGGCTGACCTGGCCGATTCGATACCAGACTCGGGGGGTCTGCCCGTCTCGGGATAGGAGGTGACTCGATGTCAGCCACCCTCGCTGCCAACCGGGACAGGGCCGCCAATCCGCTCGATGTTGTCGAGCAGATCGTGTCGGCCAACGAATGGGCCTTCGACCGTCGCTCCGATGGAGAGATGGCCGCCGAGGCTCCCGGCAAGTGGTGCGACTATGGCCTGCACTTCGCCTGGTCCACCGAAATCAGCGCCATGCACTTCACCTGCGCCTTCGACATGAAGGTGCCGCCCGAGGCCCGCGGCAAGCTCCATGAGCTGCTGGCCCTGGCGAATGAGAAGCTCTGGATCGGGCATTTCGGCCTGGAGGGGGAGGAGGGTGTTCCCGTCTTCCGCCACGCCGTCCTGCTCCGCGGCGCCCGCGCCGCGAGCGTCGAGAGCCTCGAGGACATGGTGGACATCGCCATCACCGAGTGCGAGCGCTTCTTCCCCGCCTTCCAGTTCGTCCTGTGGGGCGGCAAGCCCCCGTCGGAGGCTCTGGCGGCGGCCATGCTGGACTGCGTCGGCGAAGCCTGAAACCTTCCACGGCCCCTCCCCTTGGAGGGGCCGTTGATGTTTCGAGGGATCGCCTGATGTCCGCTGAGGTTCTGCCGCCCGTCCTCCTGGTCGGCTGCGGCAAGATGGGTGGCGCGCTGCTCGCCGGCTGGCTGGAGCGCGGCCTCTCCCGCGCCGTGGTGGTGGAGCCCCACAGGCCCTCCACCGAGGCCTATGCCCACCGGGTGGAGGTGGTGCCGGACGCCCAGTCCATCCCCTCCGGCTTCGTGCCCGAGGCCGTGGTGCTCGCCACCAAGCCCCAGCAGGCCGAGGATGCCCTGCCCGCCTACCGCCCCTTCG
Organism: Pararoseomonas baculiformis; assembly: GCF_017813395.1. Taxonomy (GTDB): domain Bacteria; phylum Pseudomonadota; class Alphaproteobacteria; order Acetobacterales; family Acetobacteraceae; genus Roseomonas; species Roseomonas baculiformis. The sequence continues at coordinate 266,893 of NZ_JAGIZB010000001.1, forward strand.
CCCGCGGCGGCGCCCTGTTCCTCTCCATCATGGCCGGCAAGACCATCTCCGGGCTGGACGCCATGCTGGATGGCGCGGCCGTGGTCCGCGCCATGCCCAACACCCCCGCCGCCATCGGCCAGGGCTTCACCGTGGCCTGCGCCGGGCGCCGCGTCTCCTCCGCCCAGAAGGACCTGGCCGACCGCCTCCTCACCGCCACCGGGGAAGTGGACTGGGTGGAGGCCGAGAGCCTGATCGATCCCGTCACCGCCATTTCCGGTGGCGGCCCGGCCTATGTCTTCCTCCTCGCCGAACTGCTGGAGAGGGCGGGCATCGAGCAGGGCGTCCCGCCCGAACTCGCCCGCCGCATGGCCCGCGCCACCATCACCGGCTCCGGCGCCCTTCTTGGCCGCAGCGCCGAGGACGCGGCGGTGCTGCGGAAGAACGTCACCTCCCCCAAGGGCACCACGGAACAGGCCCTGGCCGTGCTGATGGGGGAAAGGGCCTGGCCGGACCTGGTTTCCCGCGCGATCGACGCGGCCACGAAGCGGTCGCGCGAGCTGGCGCAGTAGGGCTGCCGGCCACGGGGGAAGCGGCGCCTTCCCCTGCGGGGCGGGATTCCGGCGCAACCTCGCGAAGGCCCCCGTGCCGGCACCCCCATAGAAGTTGGCCCTGATGTTTCGGGCCGCACCGCAGCACCGGCGCCGCTTCTGCCGGCAGGGTGCGGCCTTGGCCGACAGGGGGCGTGGCGGATGGAAAGCAGGCCGGAGTTCTTCGGGTGGCGCGTGGTCTGGGCGGCCTTCACCGTCGCGGCCTTTGGCTGGGGGGTTGGCTTCTACGGGCCTCCGGTGCTGCTGCAGGCGCTGCACGAGACGCGGGGCTGGCCAGTTCCGGTGATCTCGGCCGCCATCACCTGCCACTTCCTGCTGGGGGCGCTGGTGGTGGCGCGGCTTCCGGCCCTGCATGCGCGCTTCGGGCTGGCGGCGGTCACGCGGGCGGGCGGGGTCGCCTCGGCGCTCGGGGTGCTGGGCTGGGCCCTGGCCGCCGAGCCCTGGCAGCTTTTCGCCGCCACCCTGGTCAGCGGGGCGGGATGGGCAGCCACGGGGGCGGCGGCGATCAACGCCTTCGTGGCGCCCTGGTTCGTGCGCCGGCGCCCCGCGGCGCTCTCGGCGGCTTTCAACGGGGCCAGCATCGGCGGCGTGGTGTTCTCGCCGCTCTGGGTGGCGCTGATCGCCCTGATGGGCCTGCCGGCCGCGGCGGCGCTGGTGGGGGCGGCAATGGCGCTTACCCTGTGGTGGCTCGCCGGGCGGGTCCTCGGCCGCAGCCCGGAGGGGATGGGGCAACAGCCCGATGGCGGCCCCGCCGAAAGCACCCCCGGCCTCACCGCCCGGCCCGTGCCGCCCGCCGCCCTGCCCCTGGCGAATCCCTGGCGGGAGCGGCGCTTCCTTACTCTCGCCGCGCTGATGTGCCTCGGGCTTGTCGCGCAGATCGGGCTCATCGCGCATCTCTTCTCCGTCCTCGTCCCCGTGCTGGGCGCGGAAGGAGCGGGGCTGGCCATGGGCATGGCCACGGCCTGCGCGGTGCTGGGCCGCACGCTGCTGGGGCGCATCCTCCGCCCCGGGGCGGATCGCCGCCTGGCAGCGGTGGGCAGCTATGGCGTTCAGGTGGCCGGGTCGCTGGTCGTGCTGCTGGCGGGGGGCGATGCGCCGGCCATGCTGGCGGGGATCGCGCTGTTCGGCCTGGGCATCGGCAACGCCACCTCCCTGCCGCCCCTGATCGCGCAGGTGGAGTTCCGCGCCGCGGATACGGGCCGCGTGGTGGCGCTGATCACCGCCACCAGCCAGGCCGGCTATGCCTTCGCCCCCGCCCTGTTCGGGCTGCTCCGCGAGGTCGGGGGCGGGCCCGCCCTGTTCGTGGCGGCGGGCGCGATCCAGCTGGCGGCCATCGGCGCGGCACTGGCAGGGCGGGCGGCGGCGGGGCGCAGTTGATCCATCCGCCGGATGGGCCATCTTGCAGGGGATGAATACGCCTGACGCCCCCTCCCCGGCCCTGTTCGATGCCTTCTGGCGCGTGGTCGCGCGGCATGGCTGGCACGGCACCACCTTCGCCCGCATCGCGGAGGAGAGCGGGGAGAGCCTGGCCGATCTGCGCAGCCGCTACGCCACCCCGGTGGATCTGCTGCGCGCCTATCACCGCGCCGTGGACCAGGCGGTGCTGGAGGGGACCGTGCCGGGCCAGATGAGCTTCGGCACGGCGCGGGACCGAGTCTTCGACCTGTTGATGCGCCGCTTCGACGCGCTGGCCCCCCATCGCGAGGGCGTGCTGCGCCTTCAGCGGGACCTGATGCGGGACCCGATCTCCGCCCTGCTGCTCTCGCCCATGCTCATGGCCTCCATGGCCTGGACCCTGGAGGGCGCGGGCGTCTCCACCGCCGGGTTCCAGGGCACGCTGCGCGTGCAGGGGCTGGTCGGGGTATGGCTTTCCGCCGCCCGCGCCTGGGAGGGCGACGAGAGCATCGATCTCGGGGCCACCATGGCCGCGCTGGACCGTGCGCTGGACCGGGCCGAAAAGGTGGCCCGCACCCTGCGCCTCTCGGAGCACGAGATGCCACCCCAGGGCCCGGTGGAGGGTGGGGACGCCGTCCCGCCCGATATCGTGGACCCGCCGCTGGCCGATACCGGGATCATGGTGGCCTCGGCCGAGGCCGGGGAGGACGGAATGCCGCCCGGCTCCGGCCCGTCGGACCTCCCGGACAGCCCCGGCGATCTCCGCCCGGCCTAGAGCACACGCGACTGACATCTGGCGATGCTTGCGGCGGCAGGGCGGGAAGGGCCAGGATGGCGCCGAATCCAGAACGGAGGAATGCCCATGTCCGACCGCCTTACCTTCCCGCCGGAGATGGACCCGATGCGCCTCCTGTCCGAGATGCGAGTGCCCATGGTGGATGTTGAGGCGCTGGCCGCCGCGCAGCGCCGCAACCTGGAGGCCCTTTCCGCCGCCAACCGCGTGGCGCTGGAAGGCGCCCAGGCCGTTGCCCGCCGCCACATGGAAATCCTGCAGCAATCCATGTCGGAGATGACGGATGCCGTGCGCGGCACCTCCGCCAGCACGGACCCGCAGGACCGCGCCGCCAAGCAGGCCGAGATCGTGAAGGCCAGCTATGAGCGCGCGGTGACCAACATGAAGGAACTGGCCGACCTCATCCAGAAATCCAACGCCGAGGCGCTGACGGTGCTGAACAAGCGCTTCTCCGAGGCAATGGACGAGGTGCGCGGGATGGTGGCCAAGAAGGAGGGCTGAGGCCCTCCTAGTCCTTCGGCCCTTCCTCCAGCCGCGCGCCGTCCAGCAGGGCGTCGCGCTTCGCCCGGGCGGCGGCGTCCTTCGCCTTCTCCGCCTTGGTGCGGCCATGGGCCGCGCGGTTCGCCGCCGCGCGGGCCCCGGCTTCCGCGCGGTCACGCGCCTTGCGGGCGCGGTTCAGGTTGACGATCTCGGCCATCGGCCCAGGATAGCCCGGCGATTGCAGCGGAGCCATGCATGAGGATCGAATTGACGGCGGCGGATGGCCACCGCCTGTCCGCCTGGCGCACCGGCCCCGCGGATGCCCGCCGCGCCCTGGTGGTGGTGCAGGAGATCTTCGGGGTGAACCCGCATATGCGCCGCCTGTCCGACCATCTCGGCAGCCTCGGCTGGGCCGTGATCACCCCCGCCCTTTTCGACCGCGCCGAGCGCGACGTGGAGCTGGGCTATGAGGCGGCCGACCGGGACCGTGGCCTCGCCCTGCGCGCCAAGGTGCCGGAAGCGGCGGTGATGCTGGACATCGAGGCCGCAGCGGCCGCCCTGCCCGCGGGCGCGGCGCGGGGCATCATCGGCTATTGCTGGGGCGGCACCATCGCCTGGTGGGGCGCCACCCGGTCCAGCAGCTTCGGCGCGGCCGTGGGTTATTATGGCGGCGGCATCGCCCCCACGCGGAACGAGGCGCCGAACTGCCCGGTGCAGCTGCATTTCGGGGAACAGGACAAGGGTATCCCGCTTTCCGATGTGGAGCTGGTGCGCGAGGCGCAACCGGATGTGGAGATCCATGTCTATCCCGGCGCCGGCCACGGCTTCGCCTGCGAGGACCGTTCGAGCTACGATCCCACGGCCACCGCCCTGGCCGAGGAGCGGGCCCTGGCATTCCTGTCGTCCAGGCTGGGCTAGAAGGAGCGAATCATGGTCCTCAAGACCATCATCGGCATTGTCATCTTCCTCGCCCTGCTGGCGGGCCTTCCCTATGTCTGGCCCAACGGCTTCTCCGAAACCCCGCTGCCCATGGTGGTCCTGCTGGCCATCGCGGCCGTGGTGGCCTTCCTCGTAGGCCGGAAGCGCCGCGCCCGCGGCTGGGGAACCAGCTCCAGCGCCTGAGCAGGGCGCGGCCATGCAAAAGGGCGGCTTCCCGGCAGGGAAACCGCCCTTCGTGTTCTTGCGCGGCTCAGGCCGCGCGCAGCAGTCGCCCGGCCACCGCGTCCAGCTTCGCCACCAGCGCCGGGTCGCGCTTCTCGGGCGGGGTGACGATCGCCGCGTCCAGCGCCCGGTCGCAGCCTGAGGGGCATAGCCCGCGCGGCTTGCCCAGCATCGGCACCACGGCCCGCACCAGGTCCTTCGCGCGGCCGGCATTCTCCAGCAGCACCTTCACCACCGCATCCACGGTCACGTGGTCATGGTCGGGGTGCCAGCAATCATAATCCGTCACCATGGCGACGGTCGCGTAGCAAAGCTCCGCCTCGCGGGCGAGCTTGGCCTCGGGCATGTTCGTCATGCCGATCACGTCGCAGCCCCAGGCGCGGTACAGCTCGCTCTCCGCCTTGGTGCTGAACTGCGGGCCTTCCATGACGAGATAGGTGCCGCCCCGCCTGTGCTTCAGCCCGATGCCGCGCGCCGCCTCCTCCAGCGCGTCGCCCAGCCGGGGGCAGAGCGGATGCGCCATGGAGACATGCGCCACGCAGCCCGTCTCGAAGAAACTTTTCTTCCGGGCGAAGGTGCGGTCGATGAACTGGTCCACGATGACGAAGGTGCCCGGGGGCAGGTCGCCATTGAGGCTGCCGACCGCCGAGAGGGAGAGAATCTCGGTGCAGCCCGCACGCTTCATCGCATCGATATTGGCACGGTAGTTCAGCTCGCTCGGCGGAACCCGGTGGCCGCGGCCGTGGCGCGGCAGGAACACGCAGCGCACCCCGGCCAGTGTGCCAAAGAGGAGCTCGTCCGAGGGCTCGCCCCAGGGGCTCTCCACCCGTTCCCAGCGCCGGTCCTCTAGCCCCTCGATATCGTAGAGGCCGGACCCGCCGATCAGGCCGATGACGGGGGTGATCTGCTCGGACATCATGCGCTCCGCTCTCGGCCGGCGCCTTCCCCGGCCGGGCGGTGGATTAGCGGAGCGGCGGCGCGCGCACCAGGGCAGACGAAAATGGATCAACCGGCAGTTGCGCGAGGCAACCGCGAGTTGCACTCTGGGCCCATGCGATTCTGCTCACGGGGATAGACGGGGATGACGCCGCTTCCACGGCCTGCGGACGAAGCCGAACGCCTGATCGATGTCACGGACATCGCCTCCTTCGACCGGGCGACCGAGGAGCTGCTCAACGCCTTCGTGCGCGTGGCCAGCGACCTTGTCGGCGTGCCCATCTCCGGCGTCTCCCTGGTGGGCGAGGAGGAGCAGTTCTTCAAGGCGATCAAGGGCCTGCAAGCCGGCTCCACCCCGCGCGACAACGCCTTCTGCACCCACGCCATCATGAACCCGGACGAGGTGATGGTGGTGCCCGACCTGGCGGCGGACCCGCGCTTCCAGAACAACGACCTCGTCACCCGCGACCCGAGCCTGCGCTTCTATGCCGGCGCCCCGCTGCGTGGCAGCCGGGGGCATGCCGTGGGCACGCTCTGCGTGATGGACCGGGTTCCGCGCGAACTCACCCCCACCATGGTGGAACGGTTGCAGGACCTGGCCCGCGGCGTCTCGGCCGCCCTCTCGCTGCGCCAGGCGATCCGGGAGGTGCACCGCGCCGCCCGGACCGACACGCTGACGGGCGTGTGCAACCGCAAGGGACTCGAGGAGATCCTGGCGGAGGCCGACCCGCAGCGCCTCGGCCTGCTGATGATCGACCTCGACGGCTTCAAGCCGATCAACGACACCTATGGCCATGCGGGCGGGGACAGGGCGCTGGCAGAGGTGGCCCGGCGCCTGCGGGAAACGGTGCGCGCGAGGGACACCGTGGCCCGGCTGGGCGGCGACGAGTTCGTCGTTCTGCTGCGGGAGGTGGAGCGGCCGGAGGCCGGGCTTGGCCTTGCCAACCGGATCCACTCGGCCCTGGCCGATACCTTCATCCTGAACGGCTCCGCCGTGCCGCTCCGGGCATCCATCGGCTTCGCGGCCACGCCCTGGCACGCTAGCGACATCTCCACCCTGATGGAGCGCGCGGATGCGGCGCTCTATACCGCCAAGCGCGCCGGGCGCGGCGTCACCCGCTCGGCCGATGCGTTCCAGGGCGGGGAGGCGGTGGGCCGCACCGCGCTGCAGGCCTGGCTGCGCGAGGCCTTCGCCCCGGGCGGCACGGTGCCCTTCCATCTTGTCTTCCAACCCATTGCCGATCTGAGGACGGGCAAGGTGCGCTCCGTGGAGGCGCTGTTGCGCTGGCGCACCGATAGCGGCCTTTCCCTTCGCCCGGCCGATGTGCTGCCGGTGATCGAGGGCATGGGCTATTCCGGCGCGCTGGACCGCTGGGTGGTGGGCGAGGCCTGCCGGCTGATCGCGCTGGGCCACCCGCCCTACACCATCTCCGTCAACGCCTCGGCCACCAGCTTCGGGGTGCCGGGCTTCGATGCCCAGGTGGAGGCGATCCTGCGCGCCCATGGCATCGCCGGGGACCGGCTGATCATCGAGATGACCGAGGGCTCCCTGGCCGGGGACCCCGATGCGGCCCTGGCCAATATGCATGAGCTGGCGCGGATCGGCGTGCGTGTGGTGCTGGACGATTTCGGCGGCGGCCACGGCACCCTGGCCCGGCTGCGCGGCTACCCCTTCGACGCCATCAAGATCGACCGTTCCCTGGTGGCGGATTGCGCGCGGGACGCACAGGGAACCGCGCTGATGGAAGCAGTGGCCGACATGGCCCATGCCCTTTCCGTTCCGGCCGTGGCCGAGGGCGTGGAGAGTGCGGAACAGCTTGCCCTGTTGTCGCGCTGCGGCGTGGACCGGGCGCAGGGCTTCCTCGTTTCCCGCCCTGTGGCCTGGGAAAGGCTTGAGGAGGCGGCGGAAGGCGTTCCCGCGCGTATTCGCGCGGCGCTCGCCGAACAGCGGGCCAGCACCAGCCCCTGATCGGGCCGCGCCTACCCTCTCCCGCTACGGAATCCGCGAAAGAAGAAGGCCCCGCCCTGGGATCACCGGGGCGGGGCCTTTTTCATGGGGCTGGCGTCCTTCCGGCGATCACTCGCCGTGGAGGTTGGACCAGATCTTGCGCTTCACCGCATAGACTAGGCCGCCCAGGATGGTCAGGAAGACGATCATCCGCACACCCATGGCGCGGCGCTGCTCCAGCTCCGGCTCCGCCGCCCAGGCGAGGAAGCTGGCGATGTCGGTTGCCATCTGGTCCACCGTCGCGGTGGTGCCATCGGCATAGGTCACCTGCCCATCCGTGTTCAGCGGGGGCGCCATGGCGATCTGATGGCCCGGGAAGTACTTGTTGTAGTGCATCCCCTCCATGACGGTGACGCCCGGGGGCGGCTCCTCATAGCCGACGAGCAGGGCATGCATGTAGTCGGCGCCGCCCTCGCGCGCCTTCACCATCACCGACAGGTCGGGCGGCAGCGCGCCATTATTGGCCGCGCGGGCGGCCGCGTCATTCGCGAAGGGGCGGCGGAAACGGTCCGAGGGGCGCGCGGGCCGCTCGAACATCTCGCCGTTGTCGTTCGGCCCGTCCTGCACCTGGAACTGCGACGAGATGGCCGCGACCTGCGACGGGGTGAGCCCGATGCCGGTCAGGTGGCGATAGGAGAGCTGCCGCAGCGAATGGCAGGCGGAGCAGACCTCCTTGTACACCTGGAAGCCGCGCTGGACGGAGGCGCGGTCAAAGGTGCCGAAGATCCCGTCGAAGGTGAACTTCGTGTCGGGGATCCGGATCACGTCATGGCCCGAGCCAGGGCCGCCTTCCGCCGCACGGGCGCCCGTGTCGAGGGCAGCCGGCGCCAGGGCGAGGGCAGCCGCGACAGCGGCCGCCTTCAGGGTCGGGATCAGGTTGAACATGGGGCGGCGCATCACGCCTTCTCCATCGGCTTGGCAGTTGCGCCGGCAGGCAGGGGCCCACCGCCCCGGCGCTTCAGCACCGCGCTCGCGATGCTCTCGGGCAGGGGCAGCGGCTTCTCGAACTTCGCCAGCAGCGGCAGGAGCACGAGGAAATAGGCGAAGTAGTACGCGGTGCCGATCTGGGCGATCAGGATGTAGGGCTGCTCGGCCGGCTTGCCGCCCACCCAGCCCAGGACGAAGAAGTTCACGGTCCAGAGCAGGAAGAGCCACTTGGCGATCGGGCGGAAGCGCATGGAGCGCACCGGCGAGCCGTCGAGCCAGGGCAGGAAGAACAGGATCACCAGCGCGCCACCCATCAGCGCCACGCCACCCAGCTTGTCCGGCACCGCGCGCAGGATCGCGTAGAAGGGCAGGAAGTACCACTCCGGCACGATATGGGCGGGCGTCACCAGCGGGTTCGCCGGGATGTAGTTGTCCGGATGGCCGAGATAGTTCGGCATGAAGAAGACGAGGATGGCGAAGACAATGAAGTAGACCACGATCCCGACGCTGTCCTTCACCGTGTAGTATGGGTGGAAGGGGATGGTGTCCTTCTTCGTCTTCGGCTCGATGCCCAGCGGGTTGTTGCTGCCCGTGATGTGCAGCGCGACCACATGCAGGAAGGTCACGCCGACGATCAGGAACGGCAGCAGGAAGTGCAGCGAGAAGAAGCGGTTGAGGGTGGGGTTATCCACCGAGAAGCCGCCCCAGAGCCAGGTCACGATGTGCTCGCCGATGAGGGGCAGGGCGGAGAAGAGGTTCGTGATGACGGTGGCGCCCCAGAAGGACATCTGGCCCCAGGGCAGCACGTAGCCCATGAAGGCCGTCGCCATCATAAGGATGAACAGGACCACGCCCAGCATCCAGAGCAGCTCGCGCGGCGATTTGTAGGAACCGTAATAGAGCGTTCGCCACATATGGATGTAAGTAACGATGAAGAACATGCTGGCGCCGTTCGAATGGGCGTAGCGCAGCAGCCAGCCATAGTTCACGTCGCGCATGATGCGCTCAACGCTGTCGAAGGCGAGATGCGTGTTGGCGGTGTACTGCATGGAGAGGATGACACCCGTCGCGATCATGATCGCGAGGGTGACCATCGCCAGCGCACCGAAGTTCCAGAAGTAGTTGAAGTTCCGCGGAGTGGGGAAGCTGCCATACTCCAGCTGGATCATGGAGATGACGGGCATGCGCTGGTCGATCCAGCGCAGCACCGGGTTCTCCACCTTGGAGTCGTGCAGGTGCCGGACGTCGTTGTCCGGGTCACTCAGCTTGTGCTGCTCGTGAGGGCCTGCGGCCATGTCGTGCGCTCCTCAGCCGACCCGGATGCGGGTGTCGGAGGTAAAGGAATAATCGGGGATCGCGAGGTTCGTCGGCGCGGGTCCGCGGCGGATACGGCCAGCCGTATCGTAGTGGCTGCCATGGCAGGGGCAGAACCAGCCGCCGTAATCGCCGCGCGCATCCGTGGGCTTCTGACCCAGCGGCACGCAGCCCAGATGGGTGCAGACGCCCAGCACGACCAGCCACTGCTCCTTGCCCGCCTTCACGCGGGACTGGTCGGTAGCCGGGTCACGCAGCTCGCTCACGGGCACCGAGCGGGCCTCCTGGATCTCCTGCGGCGTGCGGCGGCGCACGAAGACCGGCTTGCCGCGCCACATCACCGTCACAGCCTGACCCTCGGCGATCGGGGTCAGGTCCACCTCTGTGCTCGCCAGCGCCAGCACGTCCTGGCTGGGATTCATGGAGTGGATAAAGGGCCAAGCCATCACCACGGTGCCCACGGCTGCGAAGGAGCCCGCAGCCAGTTTCAGGAAGTCGCGGCGGACCGGCCCTTCCCCATGGGCCGGGTCGACATGGCCCGGCCCGGGTCCAGAGGGGCTCGTCTTCGGCAGGTTAGCCAGCACATCGGCCATTCGATCGCTCGTCCTGTTCTCCGTCCCCTTTCCCGCCGCCGATTGGGGGCGCCAGGTGAGGCCGTTGCATCCTTCCCCACGGGGCCGGCGGGCGCCGGACAGGCGGGGCATGGGCCGGGCGCACGCGGGCGCGGTGCCAAGCCGGTGATGGCGCCATATAACGGCGTGGGACCTGGGGTGGCAACGGCGCCCCCCCGCGCCGCAACATACCAATGGGCACGAATGACACATTGCCAAGCCTCGGGCCTGCCCGAGGACCGCTCCCACCCCGGCCATCATCCGTTCGCGGCACCCGCCCGGGCGTGGTTCGAAGGGCTGCGGGATCGCCTCTGCGGGGCTTTCGAGGTCATCGAGGACGAGGGCACCACGGGCCCCCATGCCGCCCTGCCCCCGGGCCGCTTCATCCGCACCCCCTGGGAACGCCCGGAGGGCGGGGGCGGCGTGATGTCGGTCATGAAGGGCCGGGTGTTCGAGAAGGTGGGAGTGAACGTCTCCACCGTCTGGGGCGAGTTCAGCCCGGAATTCCGCAAGCAGATCCCGGGGGCGGAGGAGGATCCGCGCTTCCTGGCCACCGGCGTCTCGCTGGTGGCGCATATGCGCTCCCCCCTCGTGCCGGCGGCGCATCTGAACACGCGCTTCATCACCACCCGCCGCAGCTGGTTCGGCGGCGGGGGGGACCTCACGCCCATGTTCCCCGATTCGCCGGAGTCCCAGGCCGATGCCGCCGGCTTCCACGCCGCCTTCCGGGCCGCCTGCGAGAAGCATGACCCAGGTTACTATCCGCGCTTCAAGAAATGGTGCGACGAATACTTCTTCCTGCCCCACCGCAACGAGCCCCGGGGACTGGGCGGCATCTTCTATGACTGGCTGGGCCGCGACGATCCGGATGAATCGCGCCTGCCCGATCACTTTGCCTTCACCCGGGACGTGGGGGAGGCCTTCCTGGCGGCCTATCCCGCCATCATCCGCGCCCGGATGCACGAGCCCTGGACCGAGGCCCAGCGCGAGCAGCAGCTGATCCGCCGGGGCCGCTACGTGGAGTTCAACCTCCTCCATGACCGCGGCACGCTCTTCGGCCTGCGCACCGGGGGCAATGTGGAGGCCATCCTCATGTCCATGCCGCCCGAGGTGCGCTGGCCGTGACGCATGGTTCTGGCCCCTGGCCGGGGGGAGGCAGGACCGGTTAGGCTGGACGGAACGACAACAGCTCAGGAAGCGTCATGATCGCTCGCCGCCCCCTGCTCGGCGCAGGGCTCGCCCTGCCTTTCATCCGCCCGGCCCATGCCCAGTCCGAATGGCCGAGCCGCCCGGTGCGGATCATTGTCCCCTACCCGCCGGCGGGCTCGACCGATGTGCTCACCCGTATCATCGCGGAGCGCCTCCAGGCCAGGCTGGGGCAGAACTTCGTGATCGAGAACCGGGCGGGCGCGGGCGGGAATATCGGCATCGACGCCGTGGCGAAGGCGGCGCCCGATGGCTACACCTTCGGCTCGGCCACGATCGGGCATTTCTCGATCAACCAGTATCTCTATTCCCGCATGCCCTGGGACATCGACAAGGACCTCGTTCCCGTCGCCCTGACCTGGGAGCTGCCGAACGCCCTGGTCGTCAGCAGCCAGCATGTCCCGTCCCGGACGCTCTCGGATTTCGTCACCTGGGCGAAGCAGAAGCAGGGCGGCCTGAGCTTTGGCAGCCCGGGCGTGGGCACCACGCCGCATCTGTCGGGCGCGCTCTTCGCGTCCCGGACCGGACTGCAGGCAGATCATGTGCCCTTCCGTGGCGCGGCGCAGACCATCCCGGCCATGCTGTCGGGCGACGTGACCTTCGCGCTCGACAACCTCTCCTCCTACGTGCCCGTCATCCAGGAGGGCCGCATGCGCGCCCTGGCCGTGACGAGCGCGGAGCGCGTGCCGACCATGCCGGACGTGCCGACCATGGCGGAGGCGGGCATCCCCGACTTCGTCGTCACCTCCTGGGCGGCCTTCGTCGCCCCCGCCGGCACGCCGCGCCCGATCATCGACCGCATGAACGCCGCGATGCGGGCCGTGGCCGAGGATGAAACGGTGAAGAACCGCTTCCAGCAGATCGGCGCAAAGGCCATCTCCTCCACCCCGGAGGAGGCGGCGGAGCGCGGCCGGAAGGAACGGCCGATGTGGCAGGAAGCCGTGAAGATCAGCGGGGCGCGCGCGGACTGACCCGCGCGGCCTGACAAGGGCCACGCCTGGGATAGCCCGATGAAAAAGGGCCGGGGCGGATCATCCGCCCCGGCCCCTTCCGGACCTGTTGGCCCCAATGGGCCTTAATAACCCGTGCGGTCGCCCTTCAGCTCCGGGTCATGGGTGTGATGGCTGTCCCGCTCGCCACCGCCGCCCGAAACCTGGCTCTTGCTGCTGTTGGTGGCCGGGCCGGGCGCCGTCTTGCCCTTTTCCCGATGCGCCTCGCCATGGCTGCCGCCCTGGTGGCTGCTACCGGGCCCGCCGCCGGAGCGGCTCTTCTCCTCGGTTCCCTTGACCATGGTTCAACGATCCTGCTGGTAGCCCTGGTGGTGGGTGTTGATCCCGGTTCCGCCGGTGATGCCCTGCTGGCCCGGATCATACTTGCCCCGGTTGGCCGCGGTGTTCTTGGCCTCCTTCGGGTTCACGTCACCCTGGCCCGGGGTGTTGCCGCCCCCATGCGGGGCCTGGTTCTCGGGCGGAACGGGGGGCAAATGGGCTTTGGACATTGGCGGGCCTCCTCTTCACTAGAGGGGGCTTAACGCCACGGCGGGAAGGGATGTTTCCCACGCCGTTGCCCTTTCCCCCCTCCCCACCCTATCTCCCCCGCCATGCCGCAGGACCTGACGACCCCCGCCGGACGCCGGTCCGCCCTGGTGAACAGCCTTTTCGTGGACCACGCCATCCTTCGCCAGGGCTGGCGGAACTGGGGCGTGGTGGTGCCGGGGCGGATCTATCGTTCCAACCACCCCTCCCCCTGGCAGCTGCGCCATGCGGCCGGGCGCTTCGGGCTGAGGACGGTCATCAACCTCCGCGGCCAGCGCGCCGATTGTGGTTCCGATGCCCTGTCCCGGGCCGAGGCGCAGCGCCTCGGGCTCGATCACATCGACGCCCCTTTCGAGAGCCGCGGCGCCCCACACCGGGACCGGATTCTCCGCTTGGCCGGGATCTTCCGGGAGATGGCCGAACCCGCCCTGCTCCACTGCAAGTCCGGGGCGGACCGCACGGGGCTGGCGGCGGGCATCCTGCTGCTGCTGGAAGGCGGGACGAGCGCGGAGGCACTGAACCAGCTGCATTGGCGCCATGGCCATGTAAGCGCCTCCCGCACCGGGATCCTGGACGCCTTCTTCCGCCTCTATGCGCGCCAGGCCGAGGGGCGGATGCCCTTCCTGGACTGGGTTCGGGACGAATATGACGAGGCAGGGCTGCGCGCTGCCTTCCAGAGCCGCCCCTGGGCGGACCGGCTGGTGGATGGGGTGCTGCGGCGGGAATAGCGCCGCGGCAACCGGCCCCCGGGCAGGGCTTACCCGCCCTGCGATGCGGGCCGCAGCGCCACGAGGATAGCCAGCGCGGCCCCTCCAGCGGCCCGGAACCGGGTGGCCCCGGGGTGAAGGATCGTGTCCCCGGCCTCCAGCCGCGCATCCCCGGCCTCCAGCACCCCTTCGGCGCAGTGCACCGCCGTCGTCGCCTCCGCCACTTCCAGCCCATGCCCGGCCGCGACCGACTGAACCGCCACCCATGGGGCGCAGCGCGCCCTTTCGGCGAAGACATTGAAGGCGCGGGCCGGGCCGCCACCAGGCCGGTAATGCGCCGGCCGGTCGCCGGGAAAGCAGGCCGGTACGAAGGGGCGGCACGGGATCTGCGTTTCCCCGTCCAGGGTCAAGGTCGCGCCAGCGCCCCCGATGAGGGTGAAAACCCGGTCGGTCCCCCCGAAATGGGAGAAGGCCGCCTCGCCCCCGAGATCGGCGATGCTGATCAGCCAGCCCTCTCCCTCCGCCACGTCGCGGGTTGTGCCCAGGCCGTTCGGCCAGGGCCGGGGCCGCAGCGCCGCGGCCCGGATGATGACGGCGCGCCCGTGCATCGCTGCATCCCTCGAATCCCGGATGCCTTTATGCGCCATGCGGCAGGAAAGGCGAGGCCGGGCACAAGACCCGGGAAGGCACCCTGCTTGTTTCATTTGTGATATTATTCTAACAACTTGCGCGCAAAGATTCGAACCGCGCCAGATCGCGCGCCGACCTGGCGGAGCGCCGCCGGCTTCATGCCCAAAAGGGGCTCCTCAGCTCACGCCGACCGGCCAGCCCAGCCGCGGCGCGCAATGAAAGGAGCGCCGCGGATGAATTCGGCCGATATCCGCTGGTTCACCCTGCCCTCCAGCCCCGCAGCCGGAGGGGAAGGCCTTCCCACCGGCTCCCGCCCGGTACGGAGGGCCTCCCAGCTGGCCCAGGCCGCCACGCAGCTCATGGCCGCCTGGCTGGCCAATCCCCGGAACGAGACGGCGGCGGAGGAGGATGTGCACGCCATGGTTCGCATCGCTCTGGCGATCGAGAAGGAGGTCCACCGCGTGCTGGACCAGCCCGTGGTGCCGGATGACCTTCCGCACCGGCCAAGCCCCCAGGCGCTGGCCTGGCGGGCCGGTTATCTGGACGCTGAAGCCGGGCGCCCGCCCCTGTTCTATGGGCCCGCGGAGCTGGAGCCCGACTACCAGGAGGGCCGGCGCCGCGGCATGGAAACCCGCTTTCACCGCCGGGCCGGGTAGCGCGGCTCAGGCCGCCGCGAAGGCCTGCGCCCGCACCAGCCCGGAATACAGCCCGCCACGCTCCAGAAGTGCCTCATGCGTGCCGGATTCGGCCACGCGGCCGGCATCCATCACCACGATCAGATCGGCGTCCCGCACGGTGGAAAGGCGATGCGCCACCACCAGCGTGGTGCGGCCGGCGCGCAGCGTCGCCAGGGCCGTCTGCACCGCGGCTTCGCTCGCCGTGTCCAGCGCGCTCGTCGCCTCATCCAGCAGGAGCACGCGCGGGTTCCGCAGCAGCGCGCGGGCGAGGGAGATGCGCTGCCGCTGCCCTCCGGAAAGCCTGGCGCCACCGGGGCCAAGCACGGTGTCGTAGCCCTGCGGCAGGGCGGTGATGAACGCATGTGCGGCGGCGGCCCGGGCGGCCTCCTCCACCTGCTGCCGCGTGGCGCCGGGGCGGCCGCAGGCGATGTTGGCGAAGGCGGTGTCGTCGAACACCGTCGCGTCCTGGCCGACATAGGCGATGGCGTCGCGCAGCGATTCCAGGGAAACGCTCCGCACATCCACCCCATCCAGCGTCACCCGGCCGGAGGTCGCGTCATAGAGGCGCGGCACCAGGGCCAGCGCGGTGGACTTGCCCGCGCCGGAGGGCCCGACCAGGGCGAGGGTGCGGCCGGGCTCGGCGACGAAGCTCACGCCATGCAGGGCGCTGCGGTCCTCCTCATAGGAGAAATGGACATCCTCGAAGGCCACGCGTCCCTCGCCCGCGGGCAGGGCAGGCGCGCCGGGCGGGCTGGCGATGTGGCGCGGCGCGTCGATCACCGCGTTCACGCGGGCCAGCCCCGCCAGCCCTTCCTGCAGCGCGGCGTTCAGGCTGCCCAGGGCGCGCACGGGGCGGGCGGCGATGAGCAGCGCGGCAACGAAGCCCGTGAACTCGCCCACCGTCCCCTCCCCCTGGGAGACGCGCCAGCCGACGATGGCGAGGATGGCGGCCACGGCCACGCCGCCGATCGCCTCCAGCATCGGGTCCAGGCTGGCACGGGTGCGGGCGATGGAGAGAAGGCTGGCGCGCAGATTGGCGAAAAGGCGCGCGGCGCGGCCCTCCTCCGCCTCCTCCAGCCGGTAGGAGCGGACCACGCGGGCCGCCGCGAAGCTCTCGGTCAGGGAGGCCGCAGCCTCGCCGACCCGTTCCTGCATCCCGCCCGAAGCGCGGCGGATGCGCTTGCCCAGGCGCAGGATGGGCACCACCGCCACCGGATAGAGCAGCGCCGCCACCAGCGACATCTGCCAGTCCAGCCAGACCATGGAGGCGACGAGTCCCACCACCGTCAGCACATCGGCGATGGCGTTGATGGCCTTGGTCAGCGCCTCCCGGATGGCGGCCGCATCGGCGGTGAAGCGCGCGGCGTGGCGGGCCGGGGCATCCCTGGACACCATCGCGAAATCGGCGCGGGTCAGGGCGCGGAACAGCCGGTTCTGCAGCCCCTCGATCACGCGCAGCACGGTGGACTGGATGGAGACGGCCTGGCCGTATTGCGCCAGCGCCTTGGCCGCAGTGAGGAGAATGATGGCCGGCGGGATGGCCCAGACGATGCGCCCGTCATTTGCCGCGAAGAGATCGAAGGCCTGCTGGATCACCACCGGATAGAGGGCGGTGAGCCCGGCGACGAGACCGGTGCAGAGAAGGGCGAGAAGGATACGGCGAGGATGGTGCCGCACCTCCTCGCGCCAGAGGCGGGCGACGAGGGCGCGGGTGGTGTCGGGATCAAGGCGACGAGCCCTGGAGGAGGAGGCCATGCGCGGGCGGTTACTCCCACCCTCCGCCCATGGCCAGGGGCAACGCCTGGCCGGGGAGGGAAAGGGGCCCTCCCCGGCCCCGCCGTCAGGCCTTGTTGCGGGCCGCGTCCACGCTCCAGGGGCCCGGGCCGGCGAAGACAAGGTAGAGGAAGACGAAGCAGTAGAGGATCGAGGCGTCTCCCCCGTTCAGGGTGGGGTAGAGGTTCCGCGGCGCGTGGAACATCCAGTAGGCCACGGCCATCTCGCCCGAGAGGATGAAGGCCACCGGCCGGGTGAAGGCGCCGATCATGAGAAGCAGGCCGCCCACCAGTTCCAGGATCGCGCCGATCCAGAACAGCGACATCGCCGGCGGCAGGCCGGAGGCGGGCGGGGCCGGGAAGCCGAAGAGCTTCTGCGTGCCGTGCAGGAGGAAGATCAGAGCCGCGACGATGCGCAGCACGGAGAGCACGCGGGGCGCCCAGACAGCGAGGTTGGACAAGGCGGAGTCTCCGATTCAGGTATGACCAACCCGTAACCCGCCGGGTTGATCGCCGGGAAGCATCTTCCCGTGAATGTCCCTCATCAACTCTGCCAATCGGGAACGGCAGGCCTCCGCATCGGCCGTGCAGCCGCCCTCCAGCCACCAGCGGCGCGTCTCCGCCAGAAGCCGCCCCATCTCCGGCCCGGGCTTCACGCCCAGGGCGATGGCATCCCGGCCCTGCAGGGGGAAGACCGGCACCGGCATGGCGGCGATCCGGGCGCGGAAGCGCTCCCACGCCGCGTCATCCGGCCCCTGCCAGCCCCAGGCGCGGTTCACCCCCTGGCGCAGCCAGGCCGCATCCAGCAGCCGCTCCGCCGGCTGGTCCGCCAGCAGGCGGCGCAGCGCGTCGTCATCCGGCCCGCCCGCCGCGATCTCGGGCTGGATAGGCAGGATGTCATGCCCCGCGCGGTAGCGGGCGACCAGGCGCTGCACCTCCTCGTTCGAGGCCTTGAGCCGCCGCGCGGCCTCGGCCGTGCCATGGGTGAGCAGCGCGTCGAAGCGCAGCATCGGGTCCGCCGGCGCGCCGATCTCCGCCAGCGCCCGCAAATGCTTCGCGGCGCCGAGGGAGTCCGGCCCGAGGATGGCCGGCAGCACCCCCGTCTCCTGCATCAGCGCCACCGCGCCGGATGGTTCAGGGGCGGCCAGGAGGCGCTTGATCTCCATCCACACCCGCTCGACCGAAAGCCGGGAGAGATGCCCGACCGCATCCCGGACGGCCGCCACCGCCGCCGGATCGGGCTCCCCGCGCCCGTAGCGGGCCTGGAAGCGGAAATAGCGGAGGGCGCGGAGGTGGTCCTCCACCAGACGCGTTGCCGGGTCGCCCACGAAGCGCACCCGCCCCGCCTCCAGATCCGCCAGCCCGCCGAAATAGTCCCAGAGATCGCCCTCGGCCGAGAGCGAGAGGGCATTGATGGTGAAATCCCGCCGGGCGGCATCCTCCCGCCAGTCGGTGGTCCATTCGACCAGGGCGTGGCGACCATCCGTCACCAGGTCCCGCCGCAGGCTGGTCACCTCCACGGGCTGACCATGCAGCACGGCGGTGACCGTGCCATGGGAGAGCCCGGTTTCATGCACGCGCAGCCCGGCGGCGGTCAAGCGGGCCGCAATCTCCCCGGGCGGAAAGGGCGCGGCCACATCCACATCGGCCACGGGCCGGCAGGCCAGCGCATCCCGCACCGCGCCACCGACCGCGCGCGCGCCGGGCAGGGTGGCCAGCACGGCGGCCGGCGCCGGATCGGCCAGGAAGGCGGGCGGGGCGATCCGGGCAATGGGGGGATCGTTCACCGGGGTTGTGCCCCCTGATGCGGCGGGGGCGGGGCGGGCAGCGGTGCCGGCGGCCAGGCGCCAGGCCGGCGGGAGGGTTCCACATGGCCGGGCACGATCCCATCCGCCGTCACGCGTGGCGGCACATAGGCCGCCTTGGGGTCCATCCCGCGCGCAAGCCCGTACCAGACCGCCCCGCCGATCGCGATCACCAGCCCCAGCAGGGCCAGCGCGATCAGATGCGCCGCCACCGCCCGGCCGGGATTCAGGCGCAGCCAGAGCGCGTAGAGGGCGAAGGGCGAGAGGAAGAGGACCGCCTCGATGAGATAGGGCATGCCCGGCCTATATGCCGCCGGCATGGCCCCGCCGGTAGGGGCGACCAATGCCGTGGCGGCAGGGCGGGATGGCTTGACCACCCTCCCCTCCCCGACGAAGACGGCGCGCCCCGCAAGACAGCCGAGCATGACACCCATCCCCAGGACCGCGACGCTCCGCCACCCCGCAACGCGGCTCCTTCTCTGCCTGGCGGTCGCGGGCATCGCCTCCGTCCTGCGCGGGCAGGACCGGAACTGGGACCTGCTGAATTATCATCTCTACGCGCCCTTCGCCCTGCTGGAGGGGCGGCTGGGCACCGACCTCATGCCCGCGGGGATCCAGAGCGGCTTCAATCCGCTGATCGACCTTCCCTATTATCTCCTGGCCGTGTCCTGGCTGCCGGAATGGCCGCGGCTGGTGGCCTTCCTTGCCGGGTTGCCCTTCGGGCTGCTCGCCTTCCTCGTCTTCGAGCTTTGCGCCAGCTTCCTGCGCGGCCTGGCCCATGGCGGGGAGCCGCTTCCAACAAACCCGGCCGCCGCGGCCGGCATCGCCATGCTGTTCGGAATGTCCGGCAGCACGGTCTGGTCGGAAATCGGGACCACCTATGGGGACATTCCCATCGCGGTGCTGGTCGCCGGTGGCCTTCTCGGCCCCTTCCGTGCGCTGGAAACCCCGCCCCGCCCAGGGCGCTGGGCGGGCTTTGCCCTGCTGGCGGGGCTCTGCCTGGGCTTCGCCGCCGCGCTGAAGCTGACCGCGGCCCTCTTCGCCCCCGCCCTCACCCTTGCCCTGGTCGCCGCGGCCTTCTCGGCCGGCATGGGCTGGCGAAACGCCCTGGCGGGTGGCCTGTGCTTCTGCCTGGGCTGGGCCATCGCCTTCGCGGCGGGCTGGGGCTGGTGGGGCTGGGCCATGTGGCAGCGCTTCGGCAACCCGGTCCACCCGCTGATGAACCACATCTTCCAGTCGCCCTGGGCACCCCTCGAGTCCGGCGAGGACAGGCGCTTCCTTCCCCGCAGCGCGCTGGAAGCGATGGCCTATCCCTTCTTCTGGCTGCGCGGCCGCCCCTTCGTGGTGGCCGAGACCGGCGTGGCCGATCCGCGCTTCGCCCTGGCCTGGCTGGCGGTGCTGGCTGTCCTGCTGCGCGCCGCCTGGGCCTGGCTGTCGCGCCGCCCCTGGTGGCTTCCGCCCGGCACCGTGCTGCTCCTGGCCTTCGCCACCATCGCCTTCGCGCTCTGGGAGGCCCAGTTCTCCATCCTGCGCTACATCCTGGTGCTGGAAGCCCTTACCGGCCTGGTCCTGCTCGCCACCGCCATGGCCCTGGGCCAGGCGCGCTGGCGGCACTTCCTGCCCGCCTTCCTTGGCCTCGCCGTGCTCGTCACGGCGGTTTCGGAGAAGCAGAACTGGGGCCGCCTGCGCCAGTACGGCCAGCGCGTGGTGGAGTTGGAGGCGCCAGTCCTGCCCGACAACGCCGTGGTGGCCACCACGAACCATCCCATGGCCTTCGTCCTGCCCCTGCTTCGAGGGAAGGACCCGGTCTATGTCGGGCTCGTGGGCCTCACCCCCGGAACCCGCCAATGGGAGGAAACACGCAGGCTCCTGCATTCCGGGCGGCCCATCCTGCTGCTGATGGACCCGACCCAGCCGGAACGGGCCGCCGACCCCGGCGCCTTCGGGCTGGTGGTGGATAGCGGCGCCTGCGCGGCCGTCCGTTCAAATCTGCGGAGTGGTTTGTTGCTCTGCCGGGCAAGCGCTGCTCCCGGGTAGGGCTGGCAGCTTCCGGGGCGAGCTTGCTCCGGCGGGTGCCTCTGGGGCAGCCAGCGCCTGGCGGATCAGTCCCGCAGCGCCAGGGCCAGGCTCCGCAGCATCGCGGCAGTGGCGCCCCAGATGGTCTGGGTTTCGTGCGGCCATTGCCAGTACTCGCGGTTCCGCCCGCCGAACACGCCGCTGCGCCTTTCGGGTGCGGCGGGGTCCAGCAGCCGGGCCAGCGGGTACTCGAACACCTCCGCCACCTCGGCGGGCGCGGGGGTGAGGGTGACGGGGGGGTCCAGCAGGGCCACCACGGGGATCACATGGAAGCCAGTGCCGGTGACCATGGCGGGCAGGCGGCCGGCGATGCGGGGCAGGCGGGGGTCGAGGCCAACCTCTTCCGCCGCCTCGCGCAGGGCGGCGGACTCCGGGGTTTCGCCGGGCTCGATCCGGCCCCCGGGGAAGGCGACCTGACCGGCATGGGCGGACAGCGTGGCGGCACGGAGCGTGAGCAGGATGCCCGGCGCCTCATGCAGCAGGATCGGCACCAGCACGGCGGAGCGGCGGGCGCCTTCCGGGGGCTGCACATCCGCCGCGGCGCGGGCGAGGCGTTTGGGGTCGGCGAGGCGCTCCTCCACCTCGGCAGGGCCGAGGGAGGGCGGGAGAAACGCCGGAAGGCTGTCGGTCACGCCAGCTCGTCGTCGAATTCCTCGACGGGATCATCATCCTCGGCGGGGCTGTCGTCGATGATGAAGAACACGCCCTGGCTCCAGACACCCATCACCTCGCGCCCATCCACCGTCTCGGGCTGGGCGAGGGCGACGAGCTCGTAAAACACGGGGCGGCTGATCCGGGCCTCCAGCCCGGGGCGGACCGTGACATAAGGGCGGGGTTCACGGGTGATGGGGTCGATCTCCACCCGGATCGGATGGTTCTCGTCGGCGCTCACCAACTCGCCGATATTGGTCCGGAAGGTGAGGCACTGCCGGGCGGCACGCTTGCGGTCCCCGGCGTCGCAGGCGCCTTCGCCGCAGCAATGGCCCCAGTTCAGCTCCACCGCCACGAAGGGCGCGTCCTCCACCTCGATCCGGCCGCGTTCGACAGGGGTTTCAAGCCAGTAGCTGCCATCCGCCTCCCGCTTCAGCACGGAGGCGAAGAGGCAGACCAGCTCCTTCCGGCCGATCGGGCTGCCCTGGTAGTACCAGGTGCCGTCGCGGGCGATCCGCATGTGAAAGTCGCCGCAAATGGTGCGGGGCTGGCGCACCACATTCCCGGTCATCAAGGGCAAAACTGGTTTCCCGCCGTCTGTAACGTCATGCATCCCCAGCGCCATGTGACTTCCTCCGCGCCATCGAAGAGCCCTACCCTCGCCGATCATCCAACACGCCTCCATTTGTGGGGAGGCAGGTGCCGGTCCGGGTGTTACCCACCGGCAATATGGAAAGGGGCCACGCATGGTTGAAGTGCCCAGCGTCACGGAAGCGGCAGGTGATGCAGAAAGGCTGCTATCCGAGGCCGAGGCGCTTTCCACCCGGCTGGCCCGGGTACGGGCCGCGGTGGGGCGGGTGATCCTGGGGCAGGAGGATGTGGTGGAGCAGGCGCTCGTCACCCTTCTGGCCGGCGGGCACATGCTACTGGTGGGCGTGCCCGGCCTAGGCAAGACGAAGCTGGTGGAGACGCTGGGCACGGTGATGGGGCTGGATGCCCGCCGCGTTCAGTTCACGCCGGACCTGATGCCCAGCGACATCCTGGGCTCCGAAGTGCTGGAGGAGGGCGAGGGCGGGCGCCGCGCCTTCCGCTTCCTGCGCGGCCCGGTCTTCTGCCAGCTGCTGATGGCGGACGAGATCAACCGCGCCTCCCCGCGCACGCAATCCGCCCTTCTGCAGGCCATGCAGGAACGGCGCGTGGCCGTGGGGGGAGAGGTTCTGGACCTGCCCGCCCCCTTCCATGTGCTGGCCACCCAGAACCCGATCGAGCAGGAGGGCACCTATCCCCTCCCCGAGGCGCAGCTGGACCGCTTCCTGCTGGAGATCGAGATCGGCTACCCGGACGAGGCGGCCGAGCGCGCCATGCTGCTGGCAACCACCGGCGCCACCGAGGCACGCCCCGAGGCGGCGCTGCGCGCGGATGAACTGATCGCGGCGCAGAACCTCATCCGCCGCCTGCCGGTGGGCGAGGCGGTGCTGGACGCCATCCTGCGCCTGGTGCGCGGCGCGCGGCCGGATACGGCCACGCTGCCGGCCGTGAAGCAGCACCTAGCCTGGGGCCCCGGCCCGCGCGCCGCCCAGGCGCTGATGCTGGCCACGCGTGCGAGGGCCGTGCTCGACGGCCGCCTCTCCCCCAGCGTGGAGGATGTGATCGCGCTGGCCGAGCCCATCCTGCGCCACCGCATGGCGCTGGGCTTCGCCGCGCGCGCGGATGGCGTGCGGCTGGGCGAGGTGATCGGCGCGCTGAAGGCCGATCTTGGCTGAGCGCGGCGCCGCGGGCGCGCCGCTCCCCCTTCGCGCGGAACTCGCCGCCGCACGGCTTCCGCCCCTGGTGGTTGCCGCCGAGCGCGTGGCCGCGACGGTGATGCAGGGCGTGCATGGCCGCCGCCGCTCCGGCCAGGGCGACGCCTTCTGGCAGTTCCGCCCCTATCTGCCCGGCGACGACGCGGCGCGCGTGGACTGGCGGCAAAGCGCGAAATCGGACCGCCTCTATTTGCGCGAGACGGAATGGGAATCCGCGCAGACCGTCGCGCTGTGGCGGGATTCATCGCCGGGCATGGACTGGTCCGGTGCGACGACGCGCCCGACGAAGAAGGAACGCGCGGAACTCCTGCTGCTCGCCCTTTCCTCCTTGCTGCTTCGCGGCGGGGAGCGGGTGCGGCTGCTCGGCGGCGGGCGCGGATTATCCGGGCGCGGCGCGCTGCCCGCCCTGGCCATGCGGATGGATGCGCAATCCGGCCCGCCGGCGGATGAGGCGCTGCCGCGCCACGCGCGCGGCGTGCTGTTCAGCGATTTTCTCGCCCCCCTCCCGGAGTTGCGCGAGCGGCTGGCGCCACTGGCCGCCGCCGGCATGCGCGGCACGCTGGTTGCCCTGCATGATCCGGCGGAGGAGACGCTGCCCTATGGCGGGCGCGTGCGCTTCGAGCCGCTGGATGGTGGCGAGGCGGCGCTGGTGCCGCGCGTGGAAGGCATCCGCGCACTTTATGAGGAACGCATGGCCGCGCATCGCGCCGGGCTTGCGGCGCTGGCCGCCTCTCTCGGCTTCCGCCTGCTGTCGCATCGCACCGACCATCCGCCGGAAGCCGCGTTGATGGCCCTGTGGCAGGCGCTGGCGCCGCAGGGGGCGCGATGACGCGCGTTCCGGCGGCGAAGGAGGATTTCTGATGGGCGCCCTGTCCTTCGCCGCGCCCTGGCTGCTGGTCGCGCTGGCCGCGCTGCCCGCGCTCTACTGGCTGCTGCGGGTCACGCCCCCCACGCCCCGGCGGCAATCCTTCCCGCCCGCGCGCTTCCTGCGCGACCTGCCCGCGGTGGAGGAGACGCCGGCGCGCACGCCCTGGTGGCTGCTGCTGCTGCGGCTGGTGGCGGCGGCGCTGATCATCCTCGGCCTCGCGCGGCCTGTCTGGAACGCGGCGCAGGGCGAGGCGGCGGACGCGCCGTTGCTGGTGGTGGTGGATGATGGATGGGCATCCGCCACTGATTGGCCGGACCGCATGGCGGCGGCCGGCGCGGCGCTGGATGCCGCCGCGCGCAGCGGCCGCCGCGTGGCGCTGCTGGCCACGGCGCCTTCGGCCACCGGGGAAGCCCCGCGCCCCACGGCCTGGATGCCGGCCGAGGAAGCGCGCGCGCGCCTGGCCGCGCTGCGCCCGCTTCCCTGGGCGCCCGACCGGGCCGCGGCCCTGGCCGCGCTGCGTTCCTGGCGGAACGAGGCCTTTGCGAGCCTCTATGTGATGGATGGCCTCTCCCATGGCGGGGATGACGGCTCCGCGCTGATGGCGGCGCTGGGTGACGAGGGTTCCCTTCAGGTGGCACGCGGCGTGCCGGGCGGGGCGCGCGTGCTGGCGCCGCCGCGGGCGGAGGCGGACCGCCTGGCGCTGCAGATCCGCCGCGCACCGGGCGGCCCGGCGGCCGAGGCGGCCGTGCTGGCGATGACGCCGGATGGCCGCACCCTCGGCCGCGCCGTGCTGCCGCTTCCCGCCGGTGCCACCAGCGCGGAAGGCGCGCTGGAACTGCCCGTGGAGATCCGCAACAGCATCACCCAGCTGGTGCTGGAGGGCGATGCGCCCGGCGCCGCCGGCGTGATGCTGCTGGACGAGCGCTTCCGCCGCCGCCCCGTGGGGCTTCTGGCCGCGCAGGAGGAAGCCGCCGATACGCCGCTGACCGGCGCGCTCTACTACCTGGACCGCGCCCTCTCCCCCACCGCCGAGATCCGGCGCGGAACGCTGGAGCAGCTTCTCTCCCGCCGGCTGGCCGTGCTGGTGCTGGCGGACCGCCCGCTGGCCGAGGGGGCGGAGACCCAGGCCGTCGCGCGCTTCGTGGAACAGGGCGGGCTGCTGCTGCGCTTCGCCGGGCCGCGCCTGGCCGAGCGCGGGGATTCCCTGCTGCCGGTGCCGCTGCGCGCCGGGGAGCGGGCGCTGGGCAGCGCGCTGTCCTGGGAGCGGCCGCAGAACCTGGCCCCCTTCGCCGAGAACAGCCCCTTCGCCGGCCTGACCCCGCCGGCCGAGGTGACGGTGAGCACCCAGGTGCTGGCGGAGCCGGTGCCGCGGCTGGCGGAGCGGAGCTGGGCGCGGCTGGCGGATGGCACGCCGCTCGTCACCTTCGAAAATCGCGGCCAGGGCAGGATCGTGCTGTTCCATGTCACGGCCAATGCGGATTGGTCGGACCTGCCGCTATCGGGCCTGTATATCGACATGCTCCGGCGGATCGTCGCGCTCTCCTCCGGCGTGGTGGGCAGCGAGGGCGAGGCGCCGCTCGCCCCGCTGGAGACGCTGGACGGCTTCGGCCGCCTTGGCGCGCCGCCGCCCGCCGCCGGCCCGATCCAGGCGGCGCGGCTGGATGCCACCTCCCCCGGCCCGCGCCATCCGCCGGGCTGGTACGGCACCCCCGGCGAGGGCGGGGAGCGGCGCGCGCTGAACCTTTCCGCCCACCTGCCGGAACTGCTTCCCGCTGCCCCCAGCCCATCCGGCGCGCGGGAGACGCGGATCGGCGGCGTGCCGGCGGAGCGGGACCTCGGCCCCTGGCTGCTGGCCGCGGCGCTGCTGCTTCTGGCCGCGGATCTGCTGCTCTCCTTGCAGAGCCGCGGCCTGGGGCTGCGCGCGCGCGCCGCGGTGGTCGCCCTCGTGCTGCTGCTGCCCGCCCCCGCCCCGGCCCAGCCGGGCCTGCCCGAAGGCGCGGCGGCGCTGGCCACGCGGCTGGCCTATGTCGTCACCGGCAATCCGCAGGCGGACGAGGTATCCCGCCAGGGGCTGGTGGGGCTCTCGGACTATGTGAACCGCCGCACCGCAGCCGGGCTGGCCGAGCCCGTGGCGCTGCGCCCGGGACAGGACGACCTCTCCTTCTACCCGCTGCTCTACTGGGTGGTGCTACCCGACGCAGCGGACCCCTCCGGGGAGGCCGTCGCGGCGCTGAACGCCTTCATGCGCAACGGCGGCATCATCCTCTTCGACACGCGCAACGAGGGTTCCGGCGAGGGCGTCTCGCTCGGCGCCGATGCCGCGCTGCGGCGGCTGACACGGAACCTGCAGGTGCCGCCTCTCGCCACGGTGCCGGAAGACCATGTGCTGAAGCGCGCCTTCTACCTGCTGCCCGACCTGCCCGGCCGGTATGCCGGCGGCCCGGTCTGGGTGGCGCGGGACACGGACCGGGCGAATGACAGCGTCTCGCCCGTTATCGTCGGCGGGCATGACTGGGCCTCGGCCTGGGCCGTGGATGCGCGCGGGAACAACCCGTACGCGGTCATGCCCGGGGGCGCGCGGCAGCGGACCCTGGCCTACCGCTTCGGCGTGAACCTCGTGATCTACGCGCTGACCGGCAACTACAAGGGTGACCAGGTGCATGTGCCGGCCATCCTGGAGCGCCTGGGGAACTGATGGTCCAGTCCTTCTCCTCCATCGACCTCGCGCCCATCCTGCCGCACTGGCTGGTGGCGGCGCTGGCCGTCATCGCGGTGCTGGCGCTGGCGCCGGCGCTCTGGCGCCGTGCGCGCGGCGCCGGGTGGCGGGCACTGGCCTTCCTGCTGATCCTCGGCGCCATCGCCAATCCGCGCCTGGTGCAGCAGACGCGCGAGATGCGGCCCGACATCGCGCTGCTCGCGGTGGATGGCAGCGCCTCCACCAGCGTGGCCGGGCGCGAGGCCGCCATCGCCGCCGCGCGCGCGCAGATCGAGGCACGGGCGGGGCGGCTGCCGGATCTCGAGCTGCGCACCGTGACGGCGGAGGAAGGCGGCAGCCAGGGCACGCGGCTCTTCACCGCCATCGAGCGCGGGCTGGCCGATATCCCGCGCGCGCGGCTGGCGGGCATCATCGCCCTCAGCGACGGGCAGGTGCATGACGTGCCGCCCGGCTTCGCCGCCGATGCCCCGCTGCACCTGCTGCTGCCCGGCCGCGCCGGCGAGGTGGACCGGCGGCTCCGCGTGATCGAGGCGCCGGGCTTCGGCATCGTCGGGCGCGGCGTCGAGATGCGGGTGGTGGTCGAGGATCTCGGCGTCGCCAATGCCGGCGCGCCCGTGCGGCTTTCCATCCGCCGGGATGGCGGCGCGCCGCGCACGGAAAGCGTGGTTCCCGGCCGCGAGCACCGCATCGCCCTGCCGATCGAACGTGGCGGGCCGAGCGTGGTGGAGATCACCGCCGAGGAACGCCCGGGCGAGGTCAGCACCGTCAACAACAGCGCCATCGTCACGGTGAACGGCGTGCGGGACCGGCTGCGCGTGCTGCTGGTCTCGGGGGAGCCCCATGCGGGCGAGCGCACCTGGCGGCGGCTGCTGAAGGCGGACCCGAATGTCGATCTCGTCCACTTCACCATTCTCCGCCCTCCGGAGAAGGACGACCTGACGCCCTTGAACGAGCTGGCGCTGATCGCCTTCCCCGTGCGCGAGCTGTTCCAGCAGAAGCTGCGCGACTTCGACCTGATCGTCTTCGACCGCTTCTCCAACCGCGGGATCCTGCCACCGCAATACCTGCGCAACATCGCGGACCATGTGCGGCAGGGCGGCGCGCTGCTGATGTCGGTCGGGCCGGAATTCACCGGCCCGGCCTCCCTCGCCAACACGCCGCTGGGGCAGGTGCTGCCGGCGCGGCCGCTGCTGGGCAACCAGGCCCTGCTGGAGGCCGCCTTCCGCGCCCAGGTGAGCGACACCGGGCTGCGCCATCCGGTGACGGAGGGGCTGGCCGGCGCCAACGCGAATGCCGCCGCCCAGGCAAGCTGGGGGCGGTGGTACCGCATGCTGCGCACCGAGCCGATCGGCGGCGCCAACATCATGAACGGGCCGGACGGCAACCCCCTGCTGCTGCTGGACCGCGTGGGCGAAGGCCGCGTGGCGCTGCTCCTCTCGGACCAGATCTGGCTCTGGTCGCGCGGGCATGATGGCGGCGGGCCCCAGGCCGAGCTGCTGCGCCGGATCGCCCATTGGCTGATGCGCGAGCCGGAGCTGGAGGAGGAGGACCTGACCGCTTCCATCGCCCAGGGGCGCCTGACCGTCACGCGCCGCAGCATCGCCGACGCGCCGCCGCCGGAGATCGCGGTCACCGCGCCGGATGGCACCACATCCCGCCACACGCCGGAGCGGCGCGAGGGCGGGCGGGCCGTGGTGGAGCTGCCGGCCACGCGCGCGGGAGTCTGGTCCGCCACGGACGGCACGCGCACCGCCTTCGCCGCGGCCGAGGCCGCCAACCCGCCGGAGATCGCCGATCTGCGCGCCGATCCCGGCCGTGTGCAGCCGGCGGTGGATTCCTCGGGCGGCACGGCGCGCTGGATCGGGGATGGTTCGGCGCTGCCCGATCTCCGCCGCGTGTCCATGGGGCGCGATGCGGCCGGGCCGGGCTGGATCGGGCTGGTGCGGCGCGAGGACCACACCGTGACCGGCATTTCCGCCCTGCCGCTGCTGCCGCCCTGGATGGCGCTGCTGCTGGTGCTGGGCGTTGCGGTGATCGCCTGGCGGCGGGAGGGGCGGTAGGGTCCGGCAAACGCGATTCGGAGGAACGCCCATGAGCCTGCGCGACCTGTTGCGGCAGCGGCTCTCGCTGCCGGTGATCGGCTCCCCGCTCTTCATCATCTCGGTGCCGGATCTGGTCGTCGCGCAATGCACTGCGGGGATCATGGGCAGCATGCCATCCCTCAACGCCCGCCCGGCGGAGCAGCTGGAGGACTGGCTGGCGGAGATCCGGGAGCGGCTGGACGCGCATGACGCGCGCCACCCGGATCGTCCCTCGGCGCCCTTCGCCATCAACCTGATCGTCCACCGATCGAATGACCGGCTGGACCACGACCTCGCGCTTTGCGCGAAGTACCGCGTGCCGCTGATCATCACCTCGCTCGGCGCAAGGCCGGATGTGAACGAGGCCGTGCATGCCTATGGCGGCTACGTCATGCATGACGTGATCAACCAGACCTTCGCGCGCAAGGCGGTGGAGAAGGGGGCGGATGGCCTCATCCTCGTCGCCGCCGGCGCGGGAGGCCATGCCGGCAGCATCTCGCCCTTCGCGCTGGTGCAGGAGACGCGCAGCTGGTTCGACGGGCCGATCGCGCTCTCCGGCTCCATCGCCACGGGCCGTTCCATCCTGGCGGCCCAGGTCATGGGCGCGGATGTCGCCTATATCGGCAGCGCCTTCATCGCGACGGAGGAGGCGCGCGCCGCCGAGGCCTACAAGGCGATGATCGTCGAGGGCATGGCGGGTGACATCATCTACAGCGATCTCTTCACGGGCGTTCTCGGCAACTACCTGCGCCCGTCCATCCGCAATGCGGGGCTGGACCCGGAGAACCTGCCGCGGCCCGATCCCTCGCAGATCAACTTCTCCTCCAACCGCGTGAAGCCCTGGAAGGATGTCTGGGGCTCGGGCCAGGGCATCGGCGCGATCGACCGGGTGCAGCCCGCGGCGGCGCTGATCGCGCGGCTGCGCCATGAATACGAGGCGGCGCTGGACGCGATACGGAGCGCGGCCCCGGTTCCCGCGAGGGCCTGACCAGGGCGGCGCCAGCACGGGCCGGGCCCGCGGCACCAGGGAACGGATGGAGCCGTCCGGCGTTCTATCCGTTCCGCTGGAGCCAGGGAGCGAGCCATGCCGGACGAGGAACGCATTCGGCGCCGTGCCCATGAAATCTGGGAACGGGAGGGGCGGCCCGAGGGCCGGCAGGAGGAACACTGGGCACAGGCCTGCCGGGAGATCGCGGCCGAAGGGGACGGTTCCGGCGGCGCGGCATCGGCCGGCGCGGACCAGGATGCATCCACGCCGCCGCAGATGCCGGTATCGGGGGTGCTGGGCGGGCAGTTCGGTGGCGATGGTGCCGCCAGCCTGTCCGGTGGGGTCGGGACGACCCTGCGCGAGGGCTCGGGGGCGGCGGGCGGTGCTGCCGGCCCTCTCGGAGGCGCGGGAAGCGCGGATGCGCATCACCCCGGCATCGGCGCGAGCATGACGGACAGCCCGCCGCGCATCGGCCCGGCCCCCGTGCCGGCGGATGATGCCGGCCCGGGCATCGCGGATACCGGCTCGGCGCATGGTCCCTCAGCCGCCGATCGCGGCAAGGGCGATGCCGGGACCGGTACTGGCAAAGGCGACCACCTGACGGGGCGCGAGGCCGGCCTCGGCGCGGGCGGGATGTCCGGCGACGAGGCGCCCGGCCGGATCACCGGCCGGGGCTGAGGGACGCCGCGCCCGGCCTATTCCACCCCGCACCAATCGGCGATGAAGCCGGCCATGGAGAGGGTCGTTTTCTTCAGCAGTTCCAGATTGGTCCGCTCGTCGAAGCCGTGGTTGCCCTCGCCGCCCGGGCCGTAGCAGAGGGCGGGCATGGCGTAGTAGCGGCCGTAATAGCGCGTGTCGTTCACGGCGGTGGAAAGGCGTTCCTCCATGGGCGCGCCGAAGGCGGCCTGGTGCGCCTCGGCCAGCACGCGCTCCGCCTCGCTGCCGGGCTGCAGCACGTAGCCATCGGCCTGGAAGCCGTGCCAGGTGATCTCGGGCGGGTTGTTGGCCAGGAAGGCATCCCCGGCACGCGCCGCCTCCACCGCCTGCTCCACGCCGCGCATCACCTCGGACACCTCCATGGAGGGGGTGAGGCCGATGCGGCAATCCACCTCGCACCAGGCGGGGGTGGAGGACGCCCAGTCGCCGCCGCGGATGATGCCGGGGTTGAACTTGATCGGGTTCTTCACGGCCGAGAAGTTGGGATCCGCCTTCGCCCTCTCGTTGAGCGCCACCGTGTGCTGCTGCAGCGCCTGGATCAGGTGCATGACGGAAAGGATGGCATTGGTGCCCGTATCGGCCACCGCCACATGCACGGGCACGCCGCGCACGCGCAGGCGGAACCACAGCGTGCCCGTATGGGCGCGGGTGATGCTGCCCGCCGTGGGTTCGGGGATGAGGCAGGCATCGGCCCGGTAGCCGCGCAGCAGGGTGGAGAGGGCGCCATTGCCCGTGCTCTCCTCCTCCGTCACGGTCTGGAGGTAGATGTCGCCCTTGGGCGTCAGGCCCGCGTCGCGCAGCGCATCCATGGCGAAGACCATGGCGGCCACGCCGGCCTTCATGTCATTCGCGCCGCGGCCATAGAGCCAGCCATCCCGCACCACGCCGCCATAGGGCGGGTGGGTCCACATCTCCACCGGGCCTTCCGGCACCACGTCGATATGCCCCTGGACGATCAGGCTGCGGCCCTCCGGATTCCGCGCCCGCTTCGCGGCCACCACCTGCACGGAGCCGGCGGGGTCCACATCCACCATGGGCGCGGCCTTCTCGTGGTTCTCCAGCCCCACATCGGCCAGGGTGTAGCGGTCCACCTGGTAGCCGCGCCCCGCCATCTGGCGCGCGAACCAGTCCTGCAGCGGCGCCTCGCGCCCGCGCAGGCTGGGGAAGCGGACGAGATCGGCCAGGAAGGCGGTCTCGGCCTCGAAGTTCTTGTCCACGGCGGCGCGCAGGCGTTCGAGGAGGGCGGGATCGGGCAAGGCGGCGAGTCCTGTTCGATGGGTGCCGGGGATGGTGGCCCGTGCCGCCCTTGGGGGGAAGGACCGGCCCATGGCTTCGGGCAGGCATGGCGGAGGCGCCCATGCCGTGCCGTTGCGCGAAATCCTGCTCGCGCCTTCGGGTCGGTGCCGCCATCCGATGGGCCGAAACCGTGAACGGCCATCTTCCGCCGCTGCTGCGCCGATCCCAGATGAAGGGCATGCGACGCGCCCTCCCCCTCCTCCCCCTCCTCGCCCTGGCCGCCTGCGCGATCGGGCCAAGCCTGGATGAGCGGCTGGCCACCTATATCGGGCGGTCTGAGCTTGAACTCGTCTCCAGCCTGGGCGTGCCCACCCGCAGCTACGAGACCGGCGGCCAGAAATTCCTGCAATACGAGGAGAACCGCACCGTGGCCGTGCCCGGGGGATTCATCGGCGGCCCCTGGGGTCCCTGGGGTCCGTATAGCCGGGGCTTCTATGGCGGCTTCTCCACCACGGCCTATGCGCCCGTGCAGTGCGACGTGACCTTCGCCCTGCGCGAGGGGCGGGTGGCCAGCTATGTCTATCGCGGCCAGGGCTGCGCCTGAGAACGGCGCCTGAGATGGGTTCCTGAGATGGGCGCCTGACAAAAGCTTGCGGGGGCGCTTCGCGGCGGGGAGTGGTGGCCGCCTCGCGCTGGGGGTATAGCCTGGGCGCCATGCGCCGCCTCCCCCTCGCCCTCCTCCTGGCCGGCCCGATGCTGGCCGGCCCCGCCCTTGCCCCCGGCGCCCTGGCACAGGGCACCGGAATCGGGCGCAACGCGCCGCCGCCCAGCGCCGGCCCGGCCAGCCGCCCCCCGCCGCCCGCGCTGCCGGGCCTGGCCAACCGCCGCGCGGCCGAGCCGATTCCGGCCGAGACGCCCTCGGTGAACCTCCGCCCCAACGAAGCGCTGTTCGACGCCATCAACCGCGGCGACATGGCCGCGGCCCGGGATGCGGTGGCGCGCGGCGCGGACCTGAACGCCCGCAACCAGCTCGGCCTCACCCCGGTCGATGCGGCGGTGGACCAGGGGCGCAACGAGATCGTCTTCTATCTTCTCTCCACGCGCGGCAGCACCGGCACCGGGCCCACCATGGCGCCCGCCGAGCCTGCGCCGCCGCCTGCCGCCCGCCGTGGCCGCCCCGGCCGCGATGCCGCCCCCGCGGCCCCTGCCGAAAGCGCCCTGCTACCGCCGCAGGAGCCGCCCGCGCGTCCCTCAGGCCTCCTCAGCGACCCGCCGCGGGGCGGGGAGCTGCCGGCCGGGTCCGTCAGCACCGGCACGGCAACCACCGCGCGGGCCCGGCTTTTCGCCGGGGATGGCGGCATGCCGCGGCCGGAAATCGGGTTCCTCGGCTTCGATGCCGGGCGCCCGGCCGGGGCCGCGCCCCTGCCCGCCTCCACCCGCCCCTCGGCGCCGTCCCGGCGCGGCCGCCGGGCCTGAGGCCTGGCGAGGCACCTGATGGCTGCGCCGCCCGCGCCTGACGCCTCCGCGGAACCCGCGGCAGGGCCGGTGGTGCTCTTCGCCCTGGGATCTCTGGCCTGCGCCCTCCCGCGGGAGGCCGTGCGCGCCCTGCTGCCCCTGCCCCGGCTGGACACGCCCCCGGGCCTGCCGGCACCGATGGCAGGCTTCCTCAACCTGGGCGGCACCGCCGTGCCGGTGGTGGAACTGGCGCGGCTGCTCGGCGTCCCGCCCGGGGAGCCGCATCCCTACCGCCACCTGATCCTGCTGGAACGCCCGGACGGGCTGGCCGGTCCCGTGGCCCTGCTGGTGGACCGCGTGGCCGATGTGGCGCCCGCCGGCCTGCCTCTGCGCCCGGCGGAGGAAGGGCTTTCGATCGGGGATGTGGTCGCCGGCGCGGTCGAGGCCGGGGGGCGGGTGGCGCATCTGCTCGACCCCATCCGGCTGTTCCTGGCGCAGGAAGCCACCATCCTCGATTCGCTGTCCCGCCAGGCGCAGGAGCGGCTGGCGCGCTGGGAGGCAGCCGGGGACGCATCATGAGCGGGGGCGGCCGCAATGCGGGCGGCCGCGCCGCACCCCTCGATCTTCCGGCCCAGCCACCCCTGGCGGACCCTGCCTTCGCCGAGTTGAAGCGCCTCATCGTCGCCCGCACCGGGCATGCCTATTACGCGGACAAGGACACCGCCCTCTGGGAAAGGCTGCGCGGCCGGATCCGGGCCAGCGGCGCGGGAAATGCGGCAGGCTATGCCGCCCTGCTGCGCCACCCGGCGGATGGGGAGGCCGAGTGGGCCGCCCTCGAATCCACGATCACCATCGGCGAGACCTTCTTCTTCCGCGATGCCGGTCAGTTCGCGGCGCTGCGCGATACCATCCTGCCCGGGCTGATTGCCCGCCGGGCCGGTCCGCGGCGGCTGCGCATCTGGTCGGCCGGCTGCTCCACAGGGGCCGAGCCCTATTCGGTGGCCATCCTGCTGCGCCGCCTCCTCGGCCCCGCGCACCGGGAGTGGAGCATCAGCATCCTGGGCACCGACATCAGCGAGGCGGCGCTGGACGCGGCGCGGGCGGCGCGGTTCAGCCCGTGGGCGCTGCGCGGGATGGACCTGGACGGGCGCATGCGGGACTTCCTGCCCGTGGCGGGCAACCAGGCCTGGCAGCTGCGCCCCGAACATCGCGGCACCACGCGGTTCGAGCGGCAGAACCTGCTGGGTTTGCTGGATGGCACGCTGCCGCTGAGCATGACGGGCTTCGACCTCATCCTCTGCCGCAACGTGCTGATCTATTTCGACCGCGCGCTGGTCCCGCGCCTCGTCCGGGCGCTTGGGGAACGGCTGGCACCGGATGGCTGGCTGCTGCTCGGCCATGCGGAGCCGGATCCGAGCTTCAATGCCTTCCTGCAGCCCGTCACCCTGGCGAGCACGACGGCCTGGCGCCCCCTGCCAAACCCGGAGGTCGGGGTGGCGGAGCAAGCCGACGCGCCGCCCGCCGCCTGGACACAGCTGCCGGCACCAGCCCCGGCAGCGGCGGCCCCCTCGCCCTGGTCCTGGCAACCCCTGCCGGTGCCGCCCGCCGCCAGCCCGGCGCCCAGGGCCACCCCCCAACCTGCCCCCGAAGCCCCGGGGGAGCCGCTTCCCCTTCTGGACCGCGCGCGGGCCGAGGCGGATTCGGGTGCGCTGGATGCGGCCCGGGCCACCCTGCGGGAGGGGCTGCGCGACCATCCCACCCATGCCCGGATGCAGATGCTGGACGGGCTGGTGTCGCGCGCCCTGGGCGACCTGGCCGGGGCCGAGGCGGCCCTGCGCCGGGCGCTCTACCTCGACAGCGGCTTCGTGGCGGCGCACTACCAGCTCGGCCTGCTTCTGCTGGACCGGGGCGCGGCGGAGGCGGCGCGGCGCAGCATCGCCAACGCCGCCCGCCTCGCACAGGCCCTGCCCGGCGGCACCGTGTTGGAGGAGGGCGACGGAATGACTGCGGAGACGCTGCTCGGCCTGGCGCGCCACCATCTCGGCCCGGCCGGGGGGCTGCGCTGATGGCGCTGCGCTTCCTGCCCGATCCCGGGATCATCGGCGCCATCGGCGAGGACCGGGCCACCCGCCTGATCGAGGAACGGACGGAACGGCTGGCCCGCCGCGGCACGCCCGGCCCCGCCCTGTCCGATCCGGTGCTGCTGCTGGCCGTGGGCGAGGAGAGCTTCGGCCTGCCCCTGGTGCGCGCGGCCGAGGTGCTGCCCGCCGAGCCGCCCTGCCCCCTGCCGGGCAGCCCGCCGGAGGTGCTCGGCCTCCGTGCCCGGGCCGGGCGGCTGCACACGGTGCTGGACCTCGCCACGCTGCTGGGTGTCGCCGCCCAGGGCGAGGCGGGCGGGCATGACGTGCTGCTGCGGCCGCTTCCCGGAATGCCCCCCGCCCGGCGCCTCGCCCTGCGGGTGGGCCGCGTCCTCTCCGCGGCCTCGCCCCTGCCCCTTCCCCCCGACCGGGCTCCGCCCGTCCTCGCCGGCATCGCCTTCCATGCGGTGCTGCTCGGCCGGGGAACCCTGTTGGCGGTGATCGACATCGAGGGCCTGCTGCGGCCCTATGCCGCGCCCTCCGTTCCTTCGCCCCATTCCTCCACGCCCCATTCCTCCACGCCCTATTCCTCCACTCCGGGAGCCTGATTCGCGTGTCCATCACCAACCGCGCCCTGCTGGGCTTCGTGACGCTGACGCTGCTGACCATTGCCCTCGGCCTCTGGAGCCTGGACCAGTTCGAGACGGTGCGGAGCGCCAGCCGCACGGTCGCGACGCGCGACGTCTCGGTGGCGCGGCAGCTCGCGGCCGTGCGGACCGGGCAGAGCGAAATGCGCGACGTGCGGGCACGCATGATGATCACCTATCTCGGCCGCCGCGCCGCGCCGGAGCTGGTGACGGACCCCGTGCCGCTGGCCGAGTGGCAGCGCGCCAATGACCGCATGTCCACGCTGATGAGCGAGGTATCCAGCACGGCGCAGACCTTCTCGGCCCAGTCCATCGCCACCGAGCGCCGCGACGCCTGGCAGCGCGTGGTGGTTTCGCTGAACGACGTGACCAATGCCCTGGCGCGCCACCGCGACCGCGTGGAGACGAAGCTCCGCTTCATGGCCCTGGATGACGTGGCCGCCGTGCTGAACGCCGAGCCCGGCGTGATGGCCAGCGCCAGGGAACTGGATGCGGCGCTGGACCGCGTGGACGCCGCGATCGAGCGGCTCTCCAACATCGGGCAGGAACGGGTGGAGGGTATCGCCGACAAGGCGCGCACGCTGATCCTGGTCGGCATGGGGATCGCGGTGCTGCTCGCTGTCCTGGTTTCCCTTCTCGTCCGCCGCGCCATCGCTCAGCCGCTGGAGACGCTGATGGAGTTCGTGCAGCGGATCGGCCGTGGCGAGCTGGCGGGCACCCCGGCACGCGAGGGGAATGACGAGTTCGGCCGGCTGGGCGCGACGCTGAACGCCATGGTGGAGGGGCTGCGCGACTTGGCCCGCCAGAGCCGCGACGCGACGCAGCAGCTGGATGCCGCGACCGCCGAGATCCGCGCCAGCACGCAGGAGCAGGCGGCGAGCGTGGAGGAGCAGCTGGCCGCCGTGCAGGAGACCGCCGCGACGGTGGACGAGATCACCCATTCCGGCGCCCAGATCGGCAAGCGCGCGCAGGAGGTGATCGCCGCCGCCCAGGCGACGGTCCGCACCAGCGACAACGGGCTGCGCGCGGTGGAGGAGACGGTCCGCGCGATGGATTCCATCCGCGAGCAGGCGGAACGCGTGGCCGAGAACATCATCGCGCTGAGCGAGAAGACCCAGGCGATCGGCGAGATCACCGCGACGGTGAACGACATCTCCGAGCGCAGTCACCTGCTGGCGCTGAACGCGGCGATCGAGGCGGCGGCGGCTGGCGAGGCCGGGCGCAGCTTCTCGGTGGTGGCGGCCGAGCTGAAGTCCCTCGCGGACCAGGCGAAGGAGGCCACCGCGCAGGTGCGCGCCAATCTGGGCGACATCCAGCGGGGCATCAATTCCTCCGTCATGCTGACGGAAGAGGCGGTGAAGCGCGCGGTGGCCGGGCGCGAGCGCACGGCGATGAGCCAGGAGACCATCCGCGAGATCACGGCCCGCGTGCAGGAGGCGGTGCAGACCTTCCAGCAGATCGTCGCCAGCACGAACCAGCAGCAGCTGGGCATCGAGCAGGTGATGGGCGCGCTGGCCAATATCCGCCAGGCCAGCCAGCAGACCGCCGCCGGCACGCGGCAGCTGGACCAGGCGGCCGCCAACATGGCCGGGCTGAGCCAGGGCCTGGTGCGTCTGGCGGACCGGTACCGCATCTGATCCGGGGGCGCGACGCGTGTCCGATTTCCGCGCGGAGCTGCTGGCCGCCTTCGCCGCCGAGCATCGCGAGCACCTGGCCGCCATCCGGGACGCGCTCGCGGCCGAGGATGAGCAGGGCGGCGTCATGCTCGAGCCAGCGGTGCTGCGGGAGGTGTTCCGCCGCGCGCATTCGCTGAAGGGCGCGGCCCGCGCGGTGGACCTGCCTGGGCTGGAAGCCCTCGCCCACGCGGTGGAGGCACTGCTGGCCGGGGAAATGGATGCGGCGGGCGGCGGGGCGGCCCGGCTTTCGCCGCAACGCCTGGCGCTGCTGCACCGGGGGCTGGACGCGATCGAGGGCCAGGCCACCGCCATGGCGGCAGGGGAGCCCGCCCCGCCGGTGGACGCGGTGCTGGCCGCGCTTGGCGCCCCCCCGGCTCCGCCAGGCGCGGCACCGGCGAAGGACATGGCCGCCTCCGCCCCGGCCGACCCTGTGCCGGCATCGCCGCCCACCCAGGCGCCACTCCCTACGGCTCCCACGGCGCCCGATGGCTATCTGCGCGTGGAGACGGCGCGGATCGAGCGGCTTTCGGCCGCACTCTATGGTGTCAGGGCGCTGATCCAGCGCCAGGATTCCACCGC
This sequence comes from Pararoseomonas baculiformis, assembly GCF_017813395.1. Classification (GTDB taxonomy): domain Bacteria; phylum Pseudomonadota; class Alphaproteobacteria; order Acetobacterales; family Acetobacteraceae; genus Roseomonas; species Roseomonas baculiformis. The sequence continues at coordinate 305,010 of NZ_JAGIZB010000001.1, forward strand.
CGCCGGGCTGCGTGGGGTGGAGGCGGAGCTGCGCGCCCTTCGCCGGGGATGGGAGGGGTTGCGCGCCCAGCTTCCCGCCGATGCCGGGCTGGCACCCCGCCTGCGCGGCTTCGAGGCGGCGCTGGGCGAGGTGTCGCGCCGCGTGGGCGGCCTGTCCCGGCAGACCCGCGCCGACGAGGCCGCGCTGGAGCGCGCGGCGATGGCGCTGCGCGAGGAGGTGGAGGCCATCGCCCTGGTGCCCGCCAGCAGCGTGCTCGGCCCGCTGGCCGGCGCTGTCAGGGAAATGGCGCGGGAGGCCGGGCGCGAGGTGACGCTGCGCTTCGAAGGCATGGAGACCCAGGCCGAGCGCCGCGTGCTGCAGGCCCTGAAGGACCCCGTGCTGCATCTCCTCCGCAACGCGCTGGGCCATGGCGCCCCGCGGGACGGGCGCCGCGCGGAGATCGGGCTGCGCGTCACCGCCACCGAGGGAGGGCTGACGGTCACGGCCTGGGACAATGGCCCGGGGCCGGATCTGGATGCGATCGAGGCGACGGCTGTTCGCCAGGGGCTGCTGGCCCCCCGGGCGCCGGGCGCCGTCCCGCCCTCGCCCGACCAGCTTCTCGGCCTGGTCTTCGAGCCCGGCTTCTCCACCGCGGCGTCGGTGGATCATCTCTCCGGGCGCGGCATGGGGCTTTCGGTGGTGGCCGAGGCCGCGATGGCGCTGCATGGGGGCGCCGCCCTGCGCCGGCGCGCCGAAGGCGGGGCGGAGGTGGTGATCGCCCTGCCGCCCTCCACCGGCCGCCGGCCCGTCCTGCTGGTGGAGGCGGGGGGACAGGTCTTCGGCCTGCCGGGCGGGCACGGGCTGGTCACGGTGGGGCCGATGCTGCGCCTGGATCCGGCGGATCTCTCCACCGCCGAGGGGCGGCCCGTGGCAAGGCTGGCGCAGGCCGGGGCGGAGATGGTGGTGCCCGTGATAGGGCTGGCCACCCTGCTCGGCCGGGCCGAGGAACCGGTGGAGGGGCCGGTTGCCGCCGTGCTGCTCGCGCGCGGGGCAGTCCGGCTCGCGCTCACCGTTTCGGCCCTGCGCGACGCGCGCAGCCTGATCGTGACGGAGGTGGATTCGCCCGGGCTGGATGCCGCCCTGGTTTCCGGCGCCGCGCTGCTGGAAGGGGATGCGGTGGCGCTGGTTCTGCGCCCCGATGGCATACTGGATCGCGGGATGCGCGAATCGCTGCGCCCTGCCCCGGGCGCGGCACGCCCGGTCCCGCCCGAGCGCCGGCAGCGCCATGTCCTGGTGGTGGATGATTCGATCACGACGCGCACGCTGGAACGCAGTATCCTGGAAGCCGGCGGATACCGCGTGACCCTTGCCGTGGATGGGGTGGAGGCCCTCAACTCTCTGCGGGAACCGGGTGCTTCGGTTGACCTGGTGCTCGCGGACGTCGAAATGCCGCGCATGGATGGATTCGGCCTTGTGGAGGCGATCCGGGCCGATCCCGCGCTTTCGGGACTGCCGGTGATCCTGATGACCTCCCGCGACAGCCCGGGCGACGTGCAGCGGGGCATGGAGCTGGGCGCGAGTGCCTATCTGACGAAGCAGGGTTTCGACCAGCAGGCGCTGCTGGCCGCGATCGGACAGCTGATCTGAGCCTGGTCCATTGAACAGCCCCGTCCGCGTGATGATCGTCGAGGACAGCGCCGTGGTGCGGCAGCTGCTGGCGCATATCGTCTCCCGCGATCCGCGCCTGCAGCTCGCCGCCGCCGTCTCCTCGGCCGAGGAGGCGCTGGCGGAGCTGGAGCGGGTGCGGCCCGATGTCATCTCCATGGATATCCGCCTGCCCGGCATGGACGGGCTGGAGGCGACGCGCCGGATCATGGCGGAGCGCCCGACGCCCATCGTCGTCATCGCCGACGCGGTGGAGGAACGCGGCTTCCGCATCTCCATGAACGCCCTGCGCGCCGGGGCGCTGACCGTGGTGGAGAAGCCCTTCGGCCCGGCGCGGGAAGGGTGGGAGCAGGTGGCGGAGTCGATCTGCACCCAGCTCTACATCATGAGCCAGGTGCCGGTGATCCGGCGCCGCGCCTCCGCGGCCCCACCGGCGCCCCCCGCCCCCCGCCCCATGGCCGGCCGCGCCGTCGGCCGTCCGGCTCTTGTGGGCGTCGCGGCTTCCACGGGCGGGCCGCCGGCCCTGGCCCGGGTGCTGGGCGCACTCCCGCCCGCTGTCCCGGTCCCGGTGCTGGTGGTGCAGCATATGGGCGCCCCCTTCATGGAAGGCTTCGCCGCCTGGCTGAACGGGCTGGTGGCGCCGCAGGTGGAGATCGCGAAGGACCGCATGATGCCGCGCCCCGGGCATGTCTATGTGGCCCCCGGCGACCGGCATCTCGGGATCACCGCCGGCGGGCTGATGCAGGTGAGCGAGGCGCCGCCGGTGGGCGGGCAGCGGCCGGCCGCGGATGTGCTGTTCCAGTCCATGGCGCGGCATCTGGGGCCCCGGGGCATGGGCATCCTGCTGACGGGGATGGGGGAGGATGGCGCGCGCGGCCTCACCGCCCTGCATGCGGCGGGCGGGCTGACCCTGGCCGAGGATGAGACGAGCGCCGTGGTCTATGGCATGCCGGCGGCCGCGGTGCGGATGGGCGGGGTCTCGGCCCTGCTGCCGCTGGATCTGATCGGGCCGAGGCTGCTGAAGGCCCTGGGGACGGAAGCGAGTTGAGCACGGAGGCCGAGCTGAACGCCGCCAGGACGGGCTGGCAGGAAGAGGCGACCGGCGGGGCGCCCCGGATCCTGCTGGTCGAGGATTCCGAAACCCAGGCTCTTCAGCTCCGCCGCATGCTGGAGGCCGAGGGCTTCGCCGTCTCCCGCGCCGCCACGGCCGAGGCCGCGCTGGACGGGCTGAATGGCCCCCTGCCCGACCTGGTGATCGCCGATTACCACCTGCCCGGCATGAACGGTGACGAGCTGGTCCGCCGGATCCGCCTGAACGTCCGCGCCAGGGCCCTTCCGGTGCTGATGCTGACGGATGCCGGCGGCAGCGCGCCCGGCCAGGACCTGGAGCGGCAGGGGCTGGAAAGCGGTGCCGACGCCTATGCCCCGAAATCCTCCGGACGGGAGCTGATCCTCCTCCGCCTGCGGGCCCTGCTGCGGCGGAGCGCGGATGACGACGGGGCGATGCCCGATTCACCGGGCACGGGCTTCCGCCGCGCCCGCCTGCTCCTGGTGGATGACAGCCCGACCCACCGGCTCTGGCTCTCCACCCTGCTGGCCGGGGATGGCGACAGCGTGGAGGCGGTGGGCAGCGCCGGGGCCGAGGCCGCCGCCGCCCGACCGGCCGCCGAGATGAGCGGAGAATCCTGGGACGGGGTGCTGGTGAACCTGGCGGGGCTGGGGCCGGAAGGGCTGAGCCTGTGCCGCCGGCTGGATGCCCTTCGCTCCAGCGCCACGGGGGAGCGGGCGGATTTCCGGATCGTTGCACTGGAAGGCAGCCGGGCGAGCCCCACCGCCGCCTTCGAGGCCGGGGCCGACGACGTGCTGCCGGCCGAGGCCGGGGCGGAAGCCATCAGGCTGCGGGTGCGCGCCCTGGTCCGCCGCAAGCTGCTGCGGGAGGAGAACCGGCGCATCGAAGGGGCGCTGCGGGAGAAGCTGCGGGAGGTGGAGCGCGCCCGGGCCGAGGCCGCTTCCGCCGAGGCCCGCGCCGCCCTGGCCGGCGCGCTGGAGCGCGCGAACACCGAGCTGGAATCCACCAACAAGGCCCTGCGGGACACGCAGGGCAAGCTGGTGCAGGCCGCGAAGATGGCCTCTCTGGGCGAGCTCGTGGCAGGCATCGCGCATGAGATCAACAACCCTCTGGCCTTCATCCTGGCGCATCAGGGCACGGTGATGCGCCTGCTCGGCCAGGTGGCGCCGCGCGTGGCCACGGACCCGGACGCCACCCGAGCGGTGGCGAAGGCAATGGCGCGCGCCGATTCGATGAGCCTTGGCCTGCGGCGGATCCAGGAGCTCGTGCTGAACCTCCGCAAGTTCTCCCGGCTGGAGGAGGGCACGGCCCAGGAGGTGGACGTGCCGGAGGCGATCGACACGGTCATCGTGCTGTTGACCCACAAGCTTTCCGACCGGATCGTGGTGGAGAGGGACCTTTCGGCGCCGCGCGCGCTGCGCTGCTCCCCGGCCCTGCTGAATCAGGTGGTGATGAACATCATCGGCAACGCCGCCGACGCGATCCATGGGGAGGGGCGGATCCGCGTCGCCACCCGTGCCGAGGGGGCGGATTACGTGATCGAGGTTTCGGATTCCGGGCCCGGCGTGCCCGAGACGATCCGCGCCCGAATTTTCGAGCCGTTCTTCACCACGAAGCCTGTCGGCTCCGGCACCGGCCTTGGCCTCTCCATTGCCTATGCCGTGGTGGAGGCGCATCACGGCAGCATCGCGGTGGATGATGCTCGCTGGGAGGATGGCGGCGGTGGCGCCCGCTTCACCATCCGCGTGCCGATGGAGGCCGCGGCGTGATCGTGAGCACGGAAATGGAGAGGACTGCGGCCCAGGCGGCGTCCGAGCAGGCGGTGATCCTCCTCGTCGATGACGAGGCGGAAATCCTCACGGCACTGACGGACCTGCTGGAGGACAGCTTCGAGGTGGTGGCGACCACCCGCCCGGAGGAGGCGCTGTCGCTCCTCGCGGCGGGGCTGTGCCCGGCGGTCATCCTGTCGGACCAGCGCATGCCGGGGCTGACGGGCGATGCCTTCCTCGAGCGCGCGCGGGCTTATTCGGATGCCGAGGCGCTGCTGCTCACCGGCTATGCCGAGCTGGATGCCGTGGTGGGTGCGCTGAACCGCGGGCGTATCGCGGGCTATGCCGCGAAGCCCTGGGAACCGGCGGGGCTGCTGGCCATGGTGACGGCGGCCCGGGACCGCCACGCCCTGCGCCGCGCGCTGGAAACCGAGCGCGCCCTGCTGCGCGGCCTGCTGGACAACCTGCCGGACGAGCTCTCCTTCAAGGATGCGGAAGGGCGCTTCCTGCGCCTGAACGCCGCCAAGGCGAGATCCCTGGGCTCGACCATCACCGACTGCATCGGCCGCCGCGAATCCGAGTTCCTGCCCCCCCGCGCCGCGGCCAGGCTGGCGCGGGCGGAGCGCGGCGTCCTGGCCGAGGGCGCGGTTTCCGACCTTGAGGAACGGGAGGGGCCGGAGGGCGGCACGCGCTGGATGCAGGTGAGCCGCGTTCCACTGGGCGGCGGCGTGCTGGTGACCATCGCGCGCGACGTGACCGAGGCGCGGCAGATGGAGGCCAGGCTGCGCCAGGCGGACAAGATGCAGGCGCTGGGCACCATGGCGGGCGGCGTGGCGCATGACTTCAACAATCTTCTCACCGCCATCCTCGGCAGCCTGCAGCTGGCCGAGCGGCGGGTGGGCGGGGAAGAGGCCGGGCTGCGCCGCCTGATGCGCAACGCCGCCATGGCGGCGGAGCGGGGATCCGCGCTCACCCGGCGCCTGCTCGCCTTCTCCCGGCAGAACGAGCTGGCGCTGCGGGCCGTGGCGGTGAACCAGCTGATCCTCGGCATGGGCGACCTCCTGGCGCGCACCCTGGGCGGCATGGTGATGGTGCGGCGGGAGCTGGGGGCGAATCCGGGCACGGCGATGGTCGATCCCGGGCAGCTGGAACTGGCCCTGCTCAATCTCTGCATCAATGCGCGGGATGCCATGCCGGGGGGTGGCACCATCACCCTGTCCACGGCGGATGTGACGGTGGATGAGCAGGCGGTGCCGGATCTGGCCGCGGGCAGCTATGTCCGGGTCTCGGTCGCGGATACGGGCACGGGCATGACGCCCGAGGTGCTGGCCCGGGTGTTCGAGCCCTTCTTCACCACCAAGGAAGTGGGCAAGGGCACGGGGCTGGGCCTACCCATGGTCTATGGGCTGGTGCGGCAATCCGGCGGTGGCCTGACGATCGAAAGCGTGCCGGACCAGGGCACGCAGGTTCACCTCTACCTGCCGGCCGGCCATGGCGAGGTGGTGCGCGACCGGGTGGAGCCCCACGATGCCCCGCTGGCGCGGGAGTCCGTGCGGGTGCTGGTGGTGGATGACGACGCGACCGTGCGCGAGGTGACGGCCGGCTTCCTCTCGGATCTGGGGCATGACACGGTCGAGGCCGAGGACGGGCCGGCGGCGCTGCGGGTCCTGGAGGGCGATCCCTCTGTGCAGCTGATGGTGGTGGATTTCGCCATGCCGCGCATGACCGGCGCGGAGCTGTCGGAACGGGCGCGGGTCTTGCGGCCGGGGCTGCCGATCCTGCTGGTGACCGGCTATGCCGAGCTGACCGCGCTGGCGGCGGATATCCCCGTGCTGCACAAGCCATACCGCCAGGCGGAACTGGCAGAGCATGTGGCGGCGCTCCTGGGCTGAGCGGCCCTTCGCCTCTCAGCACCTCTCCCCCGCATGCGCTGGCTCAGGGGCAGGGCCTCGGCTCGGAATGGGCCGCGGCCGCGGCGCCGGCCAGGGCGGCGATCTCCCGCAGGGCGGCCAGGGTGAGCGGCACCTGGGTCATCGCCCCATCCGGTCCGTGAAGATGCAAGGTAATGCCCGCTGGCCCCTCCAGCAGGGCGGCGGACTGGATGGGCCGCAGCATCCGGGGCGCTGCGGGCGGGGGGTTGAGAGGAGGCATCGGCGTTCCGGTCTCGTCCTGAGGGGATGCCGGGTCTTCCGGCCTGCCCAGCATTCCGGATCGCCTGTGAACGAAGGATGAATGCCGCCTCAGCGCGGTTCATTGAATGTCAGCCGGTTTCCGGCGGGATCCTGAACCCGGAGAATGCGGGCGCCCCAGGGCGCATCCTCCAGCGCCGGGCGGGCGAAGCCGTAGCGCCTGCCGATAAGAGCGGCGTGGAAGCCCTCGATCCCCTGGATCATGAAGAGCAGGCCAGAGCCGGGCGTGGCGTCGCCATGATGCTGGGAAAGGTGCAGCGCCGTGCCACCCAGCGAAACCTGCGCGTAGAGCGGCAGGTCCGGGGCGAAGCGGTGCTCCCAGTCCCAGGTGAAGCCCAGGAAATCCAGGTAGAAGCCCCGTGTGGCCGGGATATCGAACATCCGCAGGATCGGGATGACGGGGCCAGGTGATGGAGAAGGCTGCATGGACAGAGCGTAACACGGGCGCCCCTCTCGTACCCGCGATCACGGCTAGGCAGGGGCGCCCCGGGGGATTAATGGCGGGTGGGATGCCCGCACCAAACGGGCATGATGGGAGCCGAACATCCGATGAACAGACGCCGCTTCGTCGCAGGCGCGCCCTTGGCGGCCGCCGCGGCCACCACGCTTGCCGCCCCCGCCATTGCCCAGTCCGCGCCGGAGCTTCGCTGGCGCTGCGCCTCCTCCTTTCCCAAGAGCCTGGATACGATCTATGGCGCGGGCGAGCACGTGGCCAAGCGTGTCGCCGCCCTGACCGACGGCAGGTTCCAGATCCGCGTCTTCGCCGCCGGCGAGATCGTGCCGGCCTTCGGCACGGTGGATGCGGTCCAGCAGGGCACGGTGGAGTGCGCCCACACCGCCTCCTACTACTTCGTGGGCAAGGACCCCACCTTCGCCTTCGACGGCACGGTGCCCTTCGGCATGAATTTCCGCCAGCTGAACGCCTGGCTGAATGCCGGTGGCGGGCATGAGGTGCTGCGCGAGTTCTTCGAAGGCTACAACATCGTCTCCCTGCAGGCCGGCAACACGGGCGCCCAGATGGGTGGCTGGTTCCGCAAGGAGATCCGCACGGTCCAGGACCTGCAGGGGCTGAAGTTCCGCATCGGCGGCTTCGCGGGCAATGTCATCCAGAAGCTGGGGGCCGTGCCGCAGCAGATCGCGGGCGGCGACATCTACCCGGCGCTGGAGCGCGGCACGATCGACGCCGCGGAGTGGATCGGGCCCTATGACGACGAGAAGCTCGGCTTCAATCGCGTCGCCCCTTACTACTACTACCCGGGCTGGTGGGAGGGCGCGCTGAACCTCTCGCTCCACATCAACAAGGCGAAGTATGACGAGCTTCCCCCGCTCTACAAGGAAGCGCTGACCAGCGCCTGCCGCGACGCGACGATCGAGACCATCGCGAAATACGACACGCAGAACCCGCAGGCGCTGCGCCGCCTGGTGGCCGCCGGCACCCAGCTCCGCGCCTTCCCGCGCGAGGTGATGCAGGCCTGCTACCGCGCCACCTTCGAGCTGTATGACGAGACGGCGGCCGCGAACCCGCGGTTCAAGAAGGTGTACGACCACTTCAAGGCCTTCCGCGACACCCAGCTGCAGTGGTTCCGGGTGGCCGAGAATTCCTATGACAGCTTCGTCTACCTGATGCAGGCGCAGGAGCAGCAGCAGGCTGCCCAGCCCCGGCGCTGAACGGAGAAACCATGAGGCCGCTTCTTGCCCTGAGCCGGTTCATCGACGGCATCAACACCGTGTTCGGAAAAGCCGCGGAGTGGATGGTGCTCGCGGCCTGCGTCATCAGCGCGGGCAACGCGGTTTCGCGCTACGCGGCCTCATGGTCCTCCAATGCCTGGCTGGAGGTGCAGTGGTACCTCTTCGCCGGGGTGGTGATGCTGGGCGCATCCTATACCCTCAACCGCAACGGCCATGTCCGCGTGGACCTGATCTACGGCAACCTGTCCGACCGTGGCCGGCTCTGGGTGGATGTGCTGGGCATCCTGCTCTTCCTCTTCCCGGCCATGATCCTGCTGGTCTGGATGACCTGGCCCTTCTTCATGGACAGCTTCGTCCGCAACGAGGCAAGCCAGAATGCGGGTGGCCTGATCCGCTGGCCGGTGAAGCTGGTGCTGCCGCTGGGCTTCCTGCTGGTCTCGCTGCAGGGGCTGTCGGAGCTGATCAAGCGCATCGCCCTGCTGCGCGGCATCGGGGCCGATGCAGAGGTCGTGCTCACCTACGAAAAGCCGGTCCAGTAGCGGCCAGCCAGGACGGATACGCGCAGACATGAACGTCGAATACATGCCGCCGCTGATGTTCGCGGGGCTGGTGGTCTTCCTGCTGGTCGGCTTTCCCGTGGCCTTCAGCCTCGCGGCGGTGGGGCTGTTCTTCGGCTTCATCTCGATCGAGCTCGGCTACTTCACGATGGCCTTCCTCTCGAACCTGCCGCTGCGGGTCTTCGGGGTGCTGTCGAACGACCTGCTGCTGGCCATTCCCTTCTTCACCCTGATGGGCGCCATCCTTGAGCGCTGCGGGCTGGCCGAAGACCTGCTGGAGGGCACGGGGCAGCTTTTCGGCAAGATGCCGGGCGGCCTGGCCATCGCGGTGGTGCTGGTGGGCGCCGTGCTCGGCGCCATCACCGGCACGGTGGCGGCCTCGGTCATCGCCATGGGCATGATCTCGCTGCCGATCATGCTGCGCTACGGCTACGACCAGAGGATCGCCACCGGCGTGATCGCGGCCTCCGGCACCATCGCGCAGCTCATCCCGCCCTCCCTCGTGCTGATCATCCTGGGCGACCAGCTCGGCCGCTCGGTCGGCGATATGTATGCGGGCGCGATCGGGCCCTCGATCCTGCAGGTCTCGATCTTCGTCCTGTTCATCCTGGGCGTCGCGATCTTCGCGCCGCACAAGGTGCCCCCGCTACCGCCCGAGGCGCGGACCCAGCGCGGTTGGACGCTCTACTGGAAGGTGCTGCGGGGCATGGTGCCCTCCGCGGTGCTGATGTTCCTCGTGCTCGGCACCATCTTCCTCGGCCTGGCCACGCCGACCGAGGCGGGCGCCATGGGGGCGATGGGCGCCATCCTGCTGGCCATCGTGAACGGCCGCTTCACCTATGCCCTGCTGCGCGAGGCGATGGCGAACACCGCCCGCATCACGGCCATGGTGGTCTTCCTGCTGCTCGGCGCCACGGTCTTCTCCCTGGTGTTCCAGGGCGTGGATGGCGGTATCTGGATCGAGCACATGCTCACCTCCCTGCCCGGCGGGCAGACGGGCTTCCTGATCTTCGTCAACGTCTTCGTCTTCTTCCTCGCCTTCTTCCTCGACTTCTTCGAGATCGCCTTCATCGTCGTCCCGCTGCTCGGGCCGGTGGCGCAGAAGCTTGGGATCGACACGGTGTGGTTCGGCGTCCTGCTCTGCGTGAACCTGCAGACCAGCTTCATGCACCCGCCCTTCGGCTTCGCGCTGTTCTACCTGCGCAGCGTGGCGCCGGCGGAGGTGCGCACCAGCCAGATCTACTGGGGCGCCATTCCCTGGGTCTGCCTGCAGCTGATCATCGTGGCCATCGTGATCTTCTGGCCGGAAAGCGTGACCTACTGGCTGGACAAGGGCACGGGCGTGGACCCGGCCAGCGTGCGGATCGAGGTGCCCATGCCCGACATGGGCGAGGAGGCACCGCCCATCACCTTCAACTAGGGCGGAGGGTACGAGGCCGATGGGGCTTCTGGACCGGGCCTGGGGGGCGCTTCGCGGCGCCATCCCGGGCCTTTTCCGTTCCAGGGAGGCCGCGCCGGACTGGGCGGCCGGCCGCGGGCGCATCCTGCTGCTGGGGCCCACCGGCGCGGGCAAGAGCGCGCTGGTGAATGCCATCCTGGGCGAGGACACGGCGCTTTCCGGCGCCGGCGCGCCGGTGACAGGGGAAACCAGCTGGCATGGCCGGGATTCCGGCCTGCCCATCGTCCTGGGGGACACGCGCGGGCTGGAGGCTGCGGAAAGCGCCGCGCAGGTGGAGCGGCTCGGCGCCGTGCTGGGGGCGCTCGGCCCGGCGCGGCGGCCGCATCTCGCCTGGCTGGTGCTGAATGCCGAGACGGGCCGGGCCTTCGGCGGCCCGGGCACGCTGTCCGCCCTGGCCGGGGCGCTGCGGCGGGAGGGCATTCCCGCCCTGGTCGTGCTCACCCATGCCGAGCCGGGGCCCGGGGCTCATGCCGGGCTGCGCGCCCGGATCGCCGAAGCCATGGGCGATCCCCCCGTCCTGGCCGTGAACACGCGCCCGCTGCTGGGGGAGGATGGCGCGGTGCTGATCCCGGCGCATGGGGTGGAAGCTCTGCTCGAACACTCCATCGCCCTGCTGCCGGGAGGGAACCGGCGCTCCGGCCAGCCCCCCCACGGGGCTCCGCCCTAGAGCCCACCCCGGAAGGGCAGCAGCAGCAGCTCGTACCAGGCCATATGGGCCACGCCGTAGAGCCCGGCCTTCCACATCAGGGCGGAGCGGAAGCCGAACATCACCACCAGCATGGGCAAGAGGCCCAGGGCGGCGGTCCAGAGGATCTCCCGCCGGACGGGCTTGCTCAGCGCATCGGCCAGGGCGAGTGCCACGCGGTCCCGGTCATCCTGGTAAACCACCCGCGCCAGCCGCAGCCCGAAGCGCGGGACGAAGGAGGCGGCGCGGCCGATTTCCTCCATCTTCGTCTCCAGCATCGTGATGGCGTAACGCGCGAGGACGAAGAGCGCGAAGCGGAAGACCGGTGCGCCCCGCAGCAGCACAAGCGCCCGCAGCAGGGGCCAGGTGGAGATGATCCCTCGGGCGAAATGCACGAGGTACCAGAGCAGGACGGCCAGCGCCGCCATCAGTGCCCAGGTGATGCTGGGCAGGTAGGGCGCGATGAAGGCCAGCACGAAGAAGATCGCCGTCACGCTGATGGCGACCAGGGCCTCCTCCGCGATGTAGCGGAACACGGCATTGCCGATGAAGGCCTCCACCGCCGGCTCCAGCTCGGCCGCCAGCTCCGCCTCGCTCCCGGCCAGGAGGGCGGCGATGAGGGAGGCGCTGTCACCCTCGGGTGACACAGGGCCGAGGCGCGGCGGCTCGGCGGGTTGGACGGGGGCGGCCATGCTGGCAGAGTCCTCCCGATGTTCCGCAAGCCGGTCAAGCCAGACCCGATCGAAATGGCGCTGGACCATGCCCGCCACGCGGTGGCGGGCGGCGATCCGCTGCCCCTGTTGCTGCTCTGCACCCGGGCGGAGCGGGCGGAGATCGCCGCCATCGCGGGCCTGCCCGATGCGGAGCCGCTGTCGCTGGCCAGGGCCCTGCGGCCGCTCCTCGTCGAAGGAGCGGACGTGCCCCATGCCCTGCCCGCGCTGCTGACGGCGCTGCGCGTGCGCAAGCTCTCCGCCCTGGGCGACACCTCCCCCATCGCGCGCGGCTTCACCCGGCCGGCGCCGCGGCGGGGAAGCTGGGTCGGGCGGCTGCTGGGGCGCGGCACCACCCTGCTGGACGAGGCCGTGGGCGTGGTGCCGGGCGTGGAGGAGCGGCTTGCAGGGATGCAGCGCTGCAACGTCCTGCTCGCCGGCCGTTCCGGCGCGGGGAAGAGCACGCTGGTGAACGCGGTTTTTGGCCGGGTGGTGGCGCAGGCGGGGGAAGGCGCCCCGGTCTCCACCGCCGCCACTTGGTACTGCCATCCCTGCGCGCCGCTCCGCCTGGCCGATACGCGGGGACTGGAGCCCGGCGCCTATCGCGAGACGCGGGAGGCCGTGGAGGCGGAGCTGGCCCGCCTGGCCAGCTTGGCTGAGGAGGACCGGCTTCACCTGGCCTGGCTCTGCATCGATGCCGCCGGGGAGCGGGTGGAGCCCGCCGATATCGACCTGGCCCGGCTTCTGGCCGCCCAGGGCGTGCCGGTGATCGTGGTGCTGACCAAGGCCTGGGGGGAGGACCGGCTGTCCGATTCCGTGCGTTCCCTGATCCCCGAGGCGCGGGCCGTGCTGCGCGTGGTGGCCGCGCCGCGCCTGTTCCCCAGCGGGGCAAGGGTGGAAGCGCGCGGGCTGGAGGCGCTGGTGGAGGCAACCGTGGCCGCCCTGCCGGAAGGCCGGCGGGCCGCGGCGGCGGCGGCCAACCTTGTCTCCCTGGCGCCGAAGATCGCGGAGGCCGAGGCGGCGGTGAACGCGCATGCCAAGGTCGCCGCCGCCCTGGCCGCGACCCCCATCCCCTTCGCCGACGCCGCGCTGATCTTCGGGGTGCAGGCGAAGATGATCGTGGATGTCACGGTGCGCATGGGCACGCCCGCGGAGGAGATGCCGCTGAAGGCCGTGACCGCCGCCCTGCTGGGCCCCGCCGCGGCCGGCATGGGCGGGCGCGTGGCGGCACGCGCCATCGGCACCCTGCTGAAGTTCATCCCCGGCCTGGGCAGCGTGGCGGGCGGCGCGGTGAACGCCGCCGTCGCCTATGGGCTGACCATGGCGCTGGGCCAGGCCTATCTCGCCTTCCTGCGGGATCGCTGGGCCGTGCTGCGGGCACCCCCCAGCCTTCAGGAGGTGGTCGCCTTCCTCGGGCGCTTCCGGGGCTAGGGGCGGCCCCGGGCCTTCATCGCTTCAGGTGCCCACGCGGAGCGGGGCGCCCATCTTGCGGAGGCAGGCGACGACCGAGAGCGCGGTGATGCGGCCGGTCTTCGGATTCTCGCTCGGGATGTTCTCGATCGCCATGGAGAAGCTGGCGGAATCCGCGTCCACCTCGATGTGGTGCATGTTCCGGTTCACCGTGGGATCGGCCCAGATCTCCAGTTCCGTCCGGTCCGGCCCGATACCGGCGAGGGAAAGCGCCACGGCCACGTTCAGGTTCGCCGGGAAGCCCACCGCGGCCTCCCGCGGGGTGCCCTTGAAGATGCGCAGCGGCTCCTTGATGTCCTCGATGGCGATCCTGTTCTCCACCAGGTAGGGCGCGCCGACGAGCCCGCGCACGGGCTTGCGCGTGACCATCCGCACCGAGTGGATCACGCCCTCCGCGGCCGCCGAGACGGCATCGAGCCCGAGCAGCGCGCCGGTGGGCACGGTGATCTGGCCGCCATGGGCACGGGCCAGGTCGATCAGCCCTTCGTTCCGCAGCAGGGCGCCGGCGCTGAGCACCACGACGCCCTTGCCCGCGCGCAGGAAGGGCTCCGCGATGGCGGGCAGCAGCGCGGCGGGGGCGGCTTCCACCACGATGTCGGCCAGCGGCTCCAGCTCCTCCACCGGCAGCACGGGCACGGGGCGGGGCAGCCGGGCCCTGGCGGCCTCCATGTCGCGGGCGGAGACGGCGGCCAACTCGCAGCCGGGCAGCCCGGCTTCCAGGGCCGCCACCACCGCCATCCCTACGGCGCCCAGGCCGGCCACGGCCACCCGCAACGGTGGTTTGCTGCCCATGCTGAATCCCCTCTTCTCCGGCGCGGAGCAGAGCGCCTGCGGGCGCCGCAGGCAAGACAGGCAGCGCCGGACGGGAAATGCCCCGTCCGTTGACAGGCCCGGGCCAGGGGCCAAATCAAGCAGCTTATGTTATGTGCGAATGCACAACACTTCCTGGTCCCGGGCGTTATCCGGGCCGGAGGTTCAGCGATGACCGGGGTTGAGGAAGCTTGCGAGGTGGTGGTGCTCGAGGACGATGATCTCGTCCGCGACATTCTCACCGACCTTATCGAGGAGGAGGGATTCGCCGTTTGTCCCGCCGCCACGGCGGATGATGCGCTCGCCCGCATCGACGCGAATGATCGCTGCAGCCTTCTGCTGACCGACATCGATCTCGGCCCAGGGCTGAACGGGTTCGAGGCCGCGCGGGTGGCGCAGGAGCGGCATCCGGGACTTCCGGTCATCTATCTCACCGGCCGTCCCGCCCATGGGAACAACCGGCATTTCGGCCCGAAGGAGCGCTTCCTGCGCAAGCCCTTCCGCACGCCGGAGCTGATGGAGGCATTCCGCAGCCTGGGTATCTTCCCCAGGGCTGCCTCCCAGGGCGCCTAGGGCGGGCGAAGCAGGTCGCCTCCCGCCGGCGTTCAAAGCATGGCCAGCGGCAGCTTACGCCGCGGCGGCGGGAAGGCCTGGTCCAGCTCGGCCAGGTCCTGCTCCGTCAGCACCAGGTCCCGCGCCGCCGCATTCTCCCGGAGATGCGCCGGGTTCCCGGCCTTGGGGATGGCGATGATCCCCGGGCGGCGCAGGGTGAAGGCCAGGGCGATGGCCGCGGCACCGGTGCCGTGGCGCGCCGCCACCGCGCGCAGCGCGGGGTTCCGCAGCATCCGCCCGCCCTGCCCCACCGGCGAGTAGGCCATCACGGGCATGCGGTGGTCGGCGCAGAATGGCAGCAGGTCATGCTCCGGGCCGCGGGCCTCGAGGTTGTAGAGCACCTGGTCCGTCTGGCAGTCCGGAAGGGCCGCGCCCAGCTCCTCCAGGTCGTCCACATCCAGGTTGGAAACGCCCCATCGGCGGATCTTCCCGGCCTCCACCAGCCGTCCGAACGCCTCCACCGTCTCGGCCAGCGGCACCCCGCCGCGCCAGTGCAGGAGATAGAGGTCGATCGACTCCACCCCCATGCGGCGCAGGCTCGCCTCGCAGCTCCGGGCCATGCGGGCGCGGGAGGCGTTCTGGGGATAGACCTTGCTGACGAGGAATACCTCCCCGCGCCGTCCGGCGATGGCCTCCCGCACCACCTCCTCGGCCCCGCCATCGGCATACATCTCGGCCGTGTCGATGAGGGTGAGGCCGAGATCGAGGCCGAGGCGCAGCGCCTCCGCCTCTGCCCGCCGGTCCGCCCCGCGCTCGCCCATGTGCCAGGTGCCCTGGCCGAGGACGGGGACCCTGGTGCCATCGGGCAGGGTGGCATGCTGCATCGGGGGTCCTTTCGGCCGGTTACATGATCGCGCGGGACCGGGGCCCCGCGGCCATGCGAAGATGGGGACCATGATGCGCCCTGTCGCCCTCCTTCTCGCCGGCCTGCTGACCGGCCCTGCCCTCGCCCAGCCCGCCACCGGGCCGGAGATCATCGGTTCCTGGCTCATCACCTGCAGCGAGGACCCGATGACCGACCAGGCCGGCTGCCGGATGCTGCACCAGCAGCCCCTGGCCCCGGCCCAGGGCTGGCTGGCCCCGCTGGCGCTGGAGGTGGAGGAGCGCGGCGGAAGACTGGTGCCCGTGGTCGCGGCGCGGAACCTGACCCTGGAGGGCTCGGCGCGCGGGGTGCTGGCCCTCACCGGAACGGCGGAGTTGCGCTTCCCCCCGAACCGCTATTTCGAGATGCCCTGCGGGCTGGAGGGCCGTTCCGTGGTCTGCGCCCCGCGCGAGGGCGATCTGGAGCGCGCGGCGGCCGAGCTGCCGGGGGCGGAGCGGGTGCTGGTGCGGATCACCGGCTTCCTGCTGCCCGAATCCCAGGTGATCCGGGAACCCGTCGGGCTGCGCCTTTCCGAAACCCCCGCCGCGCTGGCCCGGTTGCGCGCCCGCCAGCCCGGCGGCGGCCCACATCCCGAGGCACCGGGCTTGTGGGACCTGCGGGAGCAGGTCTCACGGCTGCTCGGCTTCCTCGGCCTGCGTTGAAGCCGGCCTTCAGGCGCCCCCGGGCAGAAGCGTTCCCGCCACGCGGTGCACCGCATTGTTCAGGTAGCCGCGTGGGTTCCAGGCCGGGAGCAGGGGCTGGGCGCGGCCCTGCCGGTCGGTCGCGCGCGCGAGCAGTTCCACCGGGCCGGGCGGTGGGGTAAGGCCCCCGGCCCGGAAGCGCCGCCAGGCCCATGGCCCCTCCCCCGCCTCAAGCTGCGCCGGGTGCCAGCTGCTGCCGCCATCGGCGGAAACCTCGACCATCGCGACCGGAACATGGCCGCTCCAGGCGAAGCCGGCCACGGAGAGGGGACCGGTGGCCTGGAAGCCGGCGGAGGGCTCGGTGACCAGGCTTTTCACGGGCATGTCCGTGATCACCTCGAAGGCGGCGGGGTCCAGCGGATCGCCGGGCGAGAGGGGGTGGCGGGGCATGCGGTAGTCCAGCCCGGTCATCTTGGCCCCGTCATGCTCGCGGTCCAGGACGAGGATGCGGGTGAGCCATTTCTGCCAGGCGGAGCCGGGGAAGCCGGGCGCGACCACCCGCAACGGGAAGCCATGCTCCCGCGCCAGGGGCGCGCCGTTCATGGCGAAGGCGAGCAGCGTCTCGGGCGCCAGGGCCTTGGCCATGGGCAGGCCGCGGGAAAGCGCCTGCACCCCTGGCTTGCCAATCGCGTGGTCCGCGCCCTCGAAGCCCAGATAGACGGCACCGCTGTCCGCTCCCGCCGCGGCGAGGAGGTCGGCCAAGCGGAAGCCGGTCCAGCGCGCACAGCCCACCGCGCCGGGGCCCCAGGGGAGCCCATCCACGGCCGGAGCGATGGAGGCACGGCCATTCCCGGCACATTCAAGGACGGATACCAGCTCCACCACCTCGAAGCGTTCCCGCAGCTCCGCCAGGGAAATCCGGAAAGGACGGCTGACCAGCCCCTCGACCGAAAGGGTCCAGCCCGGCCCTTCCGATTCCGCCACGTCGGGCAGTGTTCCGTTGTTGCGGACGAAGAAGACCCCGACGGGGGTGATCTCCGCCCGGAGCGCCTCCACCGGAGGTTCCAGGTTGAGCGCGGGCTCCGGGAGTTGCCGGCGGATTTCCCGCAGGGTCTGCGGCGTCGCGGGGTGGGGCTGCATGTCCTCTCCTTGGCGCCTCCGCCGTGCCGCGCCGTCCATGCGCGGTGACGCCGGACCTTAGCAGAGCGTCCGGCGTCCTCAGAAACGTCCTCCGATATGCAGCGTCACCCATCCCTCTCCGGGCGCGCCGGGGCAGGAGGCGGTGATGTTGAGCGGTGCCTGGCCCTTTCGGGTCAGGTCCAGCTTCAGTTCGCAATGGGGACCGGCCTTGTCCCCGGCCCGGCCGAGGGAGCTGGTGGAGGTGAGGCGCAGGTCGAAACGGGTGCTGGCGACCCCTGTTCCGGACAGGCTGCCGGACAGCCCGGCTTCGCCGTGAAAGACCAGCCCATCCGGCGCGCCGGGTGCCGAAAGGCCGGTGCGGTCGCCGATCCCGGTCCGGGCGCGGAACTGCAGCCCTGCGGGCAGGAGAAGGGTGAGTTCCTCGAACAAGGCGGCGCCGAAGGAATGGCGGATCCCATCCGCATCCCAGGCCGCCTCGGCCTGCAGGGTCGGGATGGTGGTGAGGGAGAAGCCGTCCCCCTCGAAGGTCTTGTACCGCATTCCCGCCGTGCCGGTGCCGCTGCCAGCGATGATCCGGCCCGAGGCATCCAGCTCGGGCCCGGGCGCTTCGCCGGAGATCCAGAAGCCCTTGTCCGGGCTGTCCCAACCCAGGCTGAGAGACTTAGCGGAATCCACACCCTGGCCAGGCTTGGGGCCTGGAAAGCGCGCGCCGATGGTCGTCTCCTCAGCCGAACCCGACCCGGCGAAACCAAGGAGAAGAAGGGCCGCCAGGGCCAGGGTCGAGGGAGCTAGCTTCGTCATGACTTGATTGGGGCGAAATCAGGGCAAAGATGGCGAAATCATGTCCATGGTTAGAGACAGGCTTCCCCGACCTCAACCCCGAAGCCGGAGGGCGGGCACGACGGACCGTCCCATGTTGCCTGGTGGCATCATGGGGCGCTGGTTCGGAAGAAGGGGGCCGCCCTTCAGGCGGCGGGCGGTTCCCGGCGCAGCAGCCAGATGCCGAGCGCGACGGAGACGAGGAACAGCGCCCCGCCGAGGATGATCTGGGCTGTCCGGTCCACCGCCACCCCATCCCCGAGAAGCGAGAAAACGAGGGTCTGCGGCAGGTAGCCGACCGCCGAGGCCGCCAGGAACGGGGCCAGGCGCAGGCCGGAGAGCCCGGCCAGGAGATTCAGGGCCAGGTTGTTGCCCACCGGAAGCAGGCGCAGGGCCAGGGTGGCGCCGAAGGGGCTGGCCACCAGCCGGTCATGCAACGGGCGGAGGCGCCGGCCGAAGCGGCCTTCCAGCCGCCGCGCCGCCCAGTCCCGCCCGACCAGCCGGGCCCAGCCGAAGGACAGCGCGCAGCCCAGGCTCTGCGCCACCAGCGCCAGCACGGTCCCCAGCCCCGCCCCGAAGGCGTAGCCGCCGAGGAAGGCCACGGCCTGGCGGGGCATGCCCGCCGCCGTGGCCGCGCAGCCGATCGCGAGGAACACGGCCTCGCCCCAGAGGCCCTGGCCGCGGATCCAATGATCCACCCAGCCCATCCCGGTCTCGCCACCCGGCGCCAGGCCGATGGTGCGGATGATCCAGCCGGCCAGGCCCAGCCCCGCTGCCAGCAGCGCCATCCGCCCGGCGGCGGCCAGGGCGGGGGAGGTGCGGCTGGGCCCCGGGTTCAGGCCGGGATCACCCTCGCGCTTGTCGCTGGCCACGGCGGTCACGGCGCATTCGCGCTATCGGGCAGCAGGCGCGGGCGCTTCCAGCGGCGCTGCAGCCACATTATGCCCAGCAGGTCCACTATCCCCACTGCCAGCCGGTCCAGCGTGCCGTAGTTGGACACGCCGCGCATGCGCGGGCGGTGGCCCACCGGCTCGCTCACCACCCGCCCGCCGCCACGCAGCACCAGGGCCGGAAGGAAGCGGTGCATGTGGTCGAAATGAGGGAGGGCGAGGAAGAGGTCCCGCGGGAAGACCTTCAGCCCGCAGCCCGTGTCGGGCGTGGCATCGCCCAGCAGCCGGGCGCGCACGCGGTTGGCGATACGGCTGGTGAAGCGCTTGGTGGCCGTGTCCTTGCGGGTGGTGCGCCAGCCCGCCACGAGCGTGTCGGCCCCTTCCGCCCGTGCCCGTTCCCAGAGGCGGGGGATATCCGCCGGATCGTTCTGTCCGTCTCCGTCGAGCGTCGCGATCCAGGGCGCGCGGGCGGCGCGGATGCCCGTGACGATGGCGGCGGATTGCCCGCAGGAGACGGCATGCCGCAGCAGGCGCACCGGGGCCGAGGCCGCGGCACCACGCACGGCCCCGGCCGTGCCGTCCGTGGAGCCGTCATCGACATAGATGATCTCATGCGGCACGCCGGCGAGGGCGGCGCCGATCTCGGCCACCAGGGAGGCGATGTTCGGCGCCTCGTTCCGCACCGGCACCACGACGCTGATGGCCGGGTGACCCGGCGGAGTGGTGCCCTCGGCGGGGTTGCCGGGGGAAGTGGCGGGCGGGGACATGCGGCGGCGGGGGGTAGCAGGGGGCGCGTGACGCGTCCAGCATGGCGGCGCCCCGCCCCCTGGTCGCCTCGCCGCCCGGGGCCATCTCTGCGGTGCACCCTTGCCCCGCATGGCGGACCATACTTCCCTGCGGTTGCTGCAAGACCTGTTCACACCCCATTTGCCGGTTCCCATGCCCTTCGACGCCCAGGCCCCGTATCTCAGCACCGCCGCTGCACCGGCCGCGCGCCCGTTCGCCGTTGCCTATTGGCTGCTGGCCGTGGCGGCCATGGTCTGGGCGATGGTGGCCATCGGCGGTGCGACGCGGCTCACCGGCTCGGGCCTCTCCATCATGGAATGGGCGCCGCTCCGCGGGATGCTGCCGCCGATGAGCGAGGCGGAGTGGAAGCGCCTCTACGACCTCTACCGGACCATCCCGCAATACGAGCTGGTCAACCGCGGCTTCGGGCTGGAAGGCTTCAAGGGCATTTTCTGGCTGGAATGGATCCACCGCTTCTGGGGAAGGATGATCGGGCTGGCCTATGCCGCCGGCCTGGCCTGGTTCTGGCTGCGCGGGCGCATCCCGCAGGGCTATCGCGGCCGGCTCCTCCTGTTGCTGGCGCTGGGCGGGCTGCAGGGCGCGGTGGGCTGGTTCATGGTTGCTTCGGGCTTCGAGGCGGACCGCACCGCCGTCTCCCCCTGGCGGCTGGTCATCCATCTCGGCCTCGCCCTGCTGCTGTTCGGCATGCTCGTCTGGACGGCGCTGACCCTGCTGCGCCCGCATCGCGATGCCCCGCCCGAGGCCGCCGCCCTGCGGCCCCTGGCCCATGCCACGGCGGGGCTGGTGGTGCTGGCCATGCTCGCCGGCGGCTTCGTCGCGGGCATCAAGGCCGGGCTCGACTACAACACCTTCCCGCTGATGGATGGCCGACTGGTGCCGGCGGGCTATGGCGGCCAGGGATCCTTCCTGCATGCCCTGGTGGCGGATGTGGCGACGGTGCAGTTTAATCACCGGCTGCTGGCCACCCTTTCGGGGGTGGCGGCCATCGCGCTGGGATGGGTTGCGCTGCGGCGCCTGCCCGCAGGGCCGGCGCGGGCCACGGCTATCGTCTTCCTGGGAGTGGTGATGCTGCAATATGCGCTGGGGGTCGCCACCCTGCTGAACGCCGTCCCGGTCTGGCTGGGAACGCTCCACCAGGCCGTGGCGGTGGGCGTGCTCGCGGCCGCGCTGGCGCTGCTGCATGCGTTGCGGCGGCCGCGCGCGGAACAACGGGCTTGACCGACCCTTCGGACACCGACGCGCTTCTTCACGCGGCGCTGGGTGCGCTGCCGATGGGCATCGCGGTCTATGACCGCGAGGCAAGGCTGGTCTATGCCAATGCGGCGCTGTGGAAACAGGCCGGCCGGGATGCCGCGCCTCTGCCGCCGGGCACCTCCCGGGCCGAGGTGATCGCGTTGCTCGCCCGGGCCGGCCATTACGGCGTGGCGAAGCGGGATACCGGCGCGCTGGCGGCTTCGCTCTGCGGCGACCTTCCGCAGCGACACCTGACGCGCAACACCGCCGGCCGCTGGCACGAGATGGGCAGCGTGCCTCTGCCGGATGGCGGCTGGGTCGGCTATTCCATGGACGTCACGGGTTCCTGGCGCACCGAGGCGGATGTCATCCCGCATGCGGCGCTGCTGGAAACCATCCTGGAGCGCCTCGACACCGGCGTGCTGGTGAGCGACCGCGAGAAGCGGGTGGCCTATTTCAACCGCGCCTATCGCGAGCTGACAGGGGCGCGGGAGGACGTACTCCGGCCCGGGATGCCGCGCAGCGAGCTGTTCGGGCATCTGGAGGAGGTTGGCGAGCTCGCCGGAATGCCGCCCGAGACGCGCGCGATGCTCCCCCAGCTTGGCGAGCGGGAGACGGCGCTCTTTTCCTACCATGGTTCCAACGGGACCATCGTCTCGGTCCGCGCTCGCCCCATGGCCGAGGGCGGGGTGCTGACGGAGCTGCACGACGTGACCGCCCTGCGCGATGCCGAGAGGGCGTCGCAGGACCGGGCGGAGCTTCTGGACGGCGTGCTGGCGGCGCTGCCGCACGGGGTCTGCGTCTATGGTCCGGACCGGCGCGTGCGCCTGGTCAATGCCGCCTACCAGGAGATCATGGCGGACTCCCCGGTGGAGGTGGGCGAGCACCACCGGGACATCGTGATGCGGCGCATCGCCCAGGGCGAGTATGGCGAGCCGGCGGCGGATACGCTGGCTCGGCTGCAGCAGGATTTCGACGACGCCCGGCCCTATGAGCGGACGCGCACCCGGCCGAATGGCAGGGTGGTTTCGGTCCGCGTGGTTCCCCCGGCGGGCGGCGGGCTGGTGGTCGTCATTACCGATGTAACGGCCCGCGCGCAGGCCGAGGCCGAGGCGCAGCGGCGCGCGACGACGCTGCAGGCGATGCTGGACAACCAGCCGCACGGCGTCGCCCTGTTCGATTCGCAGGGTTACCTGATCGCCTCCAACGGCCTTGCCGGGCGGCTGACCGGGCTCGGGGACGCGATGCGGCCGGGCCGCCACCTGCTGGAGCTGCGCGCGGAGCAGATCGATGCGCAGGAGTTCGGCTCGGTTGGGGATATCGAGTCCTTCGTTGCCGCACGGGGGGACGAGCCCCTGCACAGGGGCGGCCTCTATGCCCGCCAGCGGCCAGATGGCTCGGTGCTGGAGGTGCGGACCGACCGGACGCCGGATGGTGGGTTCATCCGCACCTATCGCGACGTCACGGAGGAGCGGCGGATCCGGAGCGAGCTGGAGGCGGCGCGCGACGCGGCCGAGGCGGCCTCCCGCGCCAAGTCCTCCTTCCTGGCGACGATGACGCATGAGCTGCGCACCCCGCTACATGCGGTGATCGGCTTCTCCGAGGCCATTCTGGAGGCGAACAAGCCCGAGGTGATCCGCGACCACGCGCAGGAGGTCATAGCGGCCGGACGCCAGCTTCTCGCTCTCGTCGAGGGGCTGCTGGAGGCAACGCGCATCGAGGCCGATGCCCTGTCCTTGCGCGGCAACCTCTTCGACCCCGCGCAGTCGTTGCGCAACGCCGGCGCCCGCGCGCGGAAGCTGGCGAAGGAGGCGCAGATCCACTTCACCGTGACCGTGCCGGAAACCCTGCCCCGCGTGCGCGCGGATGAGCAGCGCCTGCGCCAGGTGCTGGACGCGCTGCTCTCCAACGCCATGAAGTTCACCCCCGAGGGTGGCGAGGTGACGCTGACGGTCCATATGCCGGACGGCGCGGGCCGACCCGCCGTGGTCGAGATCGCGGATACCGGCATCGGCATGGCGCCCGAGGACATCCCGCGCGCCTTCGAGGCCTTTACCCAGCTCGAGGGAGGGCTCTCCCGCCGTTATCCCGGCTCCGGCCTGGGCCTCTACCTGGCCCGTGCCCTGGCGGGGGCGATGGGAATGGAGCTGACCCTCGACAGCATGCCCGGCAAGGGTACCACCGCGCGGCTCGTCCTGCCGCCGGCAGAGGAGATGACGGCATGACCCCATTCACCAGCAATGGCACGCCGCTAGACGTCACCGCCCGCCTGTTCTTCCGCGAACTGGATGCCGGCGAGGCCGGCCGCATCACCGCCGGGGCGCTTTCGGGCGCCGAGGACGGGGAGCTGTTCCTGGAATACCGCGAGAGCGAGATGCTGAGCCTGGAGGATGGCCGCATCCGCTCCGCCAGCTTCGACACCATGCGCGGCTTCGGGCTGCGCGCCGTGCGCGGCGCGGCCGCCGCCTATGCCCATGCCGGGGAGATCACGGCGCCGGCCCTGAAGCGCGCCGCCGAAGCCGTGCGCGGCCTGCCGGGCGAGGGCAGCATCCGCGTGGCCGAGCCGCCGCGCGCGACCAATGCGCGGCTCTATGATGCCGCCAACCCGCTGCATGCGATGGAATTCGCCGCCAAGACGGCGCTTCTGGCCGAGATCGACGCCTATGCCCGGGGGCGCGACCCGCGTGTGGTGCAGGTGATGGCCTCGCTGGTCGGCGAATGGCAGGCGGTGCGGATCATGCGCGCCGATGGGCGCGAGGTGGCGGATCTGCGCCCGCTGGTGCGGTTGAACGTGAATGTGGTGGTGGAGCGCGACGGGCGGCGCGAGAGCGGCAGCCATGGCCTGGGTGGCCGCTACGCCTATGACCGGCTGCTGGGTGGGGAGAGCTGGAAGGCCGCCGTGGATGAGGCGCTGCGACAGGCCGTGCTGAACCTGGACAGCATCCCGGCCCCGGCCGGCGAGATGGAGGTGGTGCTCGGCCCGGGCTGGCCGGGCATCCTGCTGCACGAGGCGATCGGCCATGGGCTGGAAGGTGATTTCAACCGCAAGGGCACCAGCGCCTTCGCCGGGCTGATGGGGCAGCGCGTTGCCTCGAAGGGCGTGACCGTGGTGGATGACGGCACCATCCCGGACCGCCGGGGCTCCCTGACCGTGGATGACGAGGGCACGCCCTCCGGCCGTACCGTGATGATCGAGGACGGCATCCTCACCGGCTTCATCCAGGACCGGCAGAATGCCCGGCTGATGGGCGTGGCCCCCAC
The DNA here is from genome assembly GCF_017813395.1 of Pararoseomonas baculiformis. Taxonomy (GTDB): domain Bacteria; phylum Pseudomonadota; class Alphaproteobacteria; order Acetobacterales; family Acetobacteraceae; genus Roseomonas; species Roseomonas baculiformis. The sequence continues at coordinate 329,327 of NZ_JAGIZB010000001.1, forward strand.
GGGCAACGGACGCCGGCAGAGCCATGCCCACGCCCCCATGCCGCGCATGACCAACACGGTGATGATGGGCGGGGACCACGCGCCGGAGGAAATCATGCGCAGCGTGAAGCGCGGCATCTATGCCGTGAACTTCGGCGGCGGGCAGGTGGACATCACCTCGGGCAAGTTCGTCTTCTCCGCCAGCGAGGCCTACATGATCGAGGACGGGAAGATCGGCGCGCCGGTGAAGGGCGCGACCCTGATCGGCGACGGGCCGAGCGCCCTCACCCAGGTCTCGATGATCGGCAACGACATGTCGCTGGATGCGGGCATCGGCACCTGCGGCAAGCAGGGCCAGGGCGTGCCGGTGGGCGTGGGCCAGCCGACGCTGAAGATGACCGGGCTGACCATCGGCGGCACCGCCGTCTAGCTCCGGTGGATGTTGCGGAGCTGATCCTTGCCGGGCTGGCCATGGCGCTGGCCACGGTGGTGCAGCTCTCGGCGGGGCTGGGGCTCGGGCTGGTGGGCGTGCCGCTCCTCGCGGCCATCGATCCCCGGCTTGTGCCGGTGCCGTTCGTTCTCTCCGGCCTTCCCATGATGCTGGGCCAGTGGCGGGTGGATTCCGGCGCCGTGCCGCCGGGCATGCTCGCCCCTGCCCTTCTGGGCGTGGTGCTTGGCACGGCCGGGGGCATGGCCCTGGCCATCCTGCTTCCCGGGATCGCCACGCGGCGGGGCTATGGCGTCATCGTGCTGCTGGCGGTCGCGCTGGCCCTGGCCATGCCCCGGCTGCGCCCCACCCGGCCGATGCTGGCCGGGGCCGCGGCCGTCTCCGGCGTGATGGGTGGGATCTCCGGCGTGCACGGGCCGCTGATGGGCCTGGTGGTCGCCCATCTGCCAGCCCAGGCCGTGCGCGGCTTCCTCGGGCTGTTCTGGCTGGTGGCCTATGGCGCCATCCTTGCCGCCGCGGTGCCGGCGGGGCGGCTGGGCTGGCAGGAGCTGTGGCTGGCCCTGGCGCTGCTGCCCGGGATCGCGCTGGGCGCGGCGCTGTCCGGCCCCGCGCGGCGCTGGCTGCATGGACCCCGGCTGCGCTGGGCCATATTGGGGATCTCCGGGGCGGGCGGGATCGCCCTGGTCTTGGCGGGATGAGCGGAATGCGCCTTGCAAGGGCCGGTGAGGCCGAAACCATCCGTGCACTCACCGAGCGCGCCTATGCCCATTACATCCCGCTGCTCGGGCGCCGCCCGGCGCCGATGGATGATGACTTCGCCTATCGCATCGAGCACGGGCAGGCGCATGTGATGGAACGGGAGGGGCGGATCGTCGCGCTGGCGGTGATCGAGGACCGGGCCGATCACCTCTGGATCGAGAACCTGGCCGTGGACCCGGCTCTGCATGGCCGGGGCACCGGCCAGGCCCTGCTTGCCTTCTGCGAAGCGGAGGCGCGGCGGCGCGGCCTGCAGGAGCTTCGCCTGCTGACGAATGAGCGGATGGAGCGGAACCGCGCGATCTATGCCAGGGCCGGCTTCACCGAGACGGAGCGGCGCGAGGAGAACGGGCTGCGCCGCGTCTACATGGCGCGGCGGCTGGAAGACCCGGCCGGGCCCTAGGCCCTGGCGGCGCTTCCGCGCCGCGGGATAGGATGCCGGGCGGCGCAAGGATTCGGCCGCTTCCTGCATGTGATAGGATGCCGATGCCCGGTCGTCTTCCCCGTCACGCGCGCGGGTGGTTGCGCGGCGCGGCGCGGCTGGCCGGTGCCGCGCTTCTCAGCCTGCTTGCCGCCCCCGCCATGGCGCAGGAGCCGCTGCGGCTTCGCGTGGTGGGCGGGCTGGCCGGCGTTTCCCAGTTCCTGCGCTACGAGGAACCCTTCTGGCGCGACCGGCTGCCCGGGATCACGGGCGGGCGGGCGGTGGCGGAGGTCACGCCGTCCGACCGTTCCGGGCTGAAGCCGGAGGACATGCTGCAGCTGCTCCAGCGTGGCACAGTTCCCTTCGGCACCATCCTCCTGGCCCAGGCGGCGGCGGAGGAACCCGAGTTCCAGGCGCTGGACCTGCCCCTGCAGAACCCGGACATCGCGACCCTGCGGCGCACGGTGCAGCTCTACCGCCCGCACCTGCAGCGCCTGCTGGCGGAGCGCTACGGGATCGAGTTGCTCGCCATCTACACCTATCCCGCCCAGGTCACCTGGTGCCGCCGGCCCTTCACGGGGCTGGCGGATCTCGCCGGGCGGCGGATCCGCACCTCCTCGCTGGGACAGGCCGAGATATTCGAGGCGATCGGCGCCACCCCCGTGACCATCCCCTTCGCCGGCATCGTGCCCGCCATGCGGGAGGGCGCGGTGGAATGCGCGGTGACAGGCGCTCTCTCGGGCAATGCCATCGGGCTGCAGGAGGTGGCGACGCATATCCACGACATGGCGCTGAGCTGGGGCGTCTCGATGTTCGGCGCCAACCGCGCCGCCTGGGCCGCCCTGCCGGAGGAGATCCGCGGCAGCATCCGGGCCGGGCTGGGCGAGCTGGAAGCGGCGGTCTGGAAGGGCGCGGAGGAGGAGACGGTGGAGGGGATGCGCTGCGCCACCGGCGCGCCGGACTGCACGGGCCGGCGCGGCAACCTCACCCTCGTCCCCATGTCGCGCGAGGATGAGGCGCGGCGGCGGGGCTTGCTGCTCTGGATGGTGCTGCCGCGCTGGATCGACCGCTGCGGGCCGGATTGCGCCAATATCTGGAACAGCACCCTCGCTCCCGCCCTGGGGATCCAGGCCCATGCGCGCTGAGGACGGGCGCCGCACCCGCTGGACCGGGCGCATCAGCACGCGCGCGGCGGGCATTCTCCTCCTGATGCTGCTCGTCCTCGGCTTCCTCTCGGGCGGATCGACACTGATCGGCACCCGGCAGGCCGCGATCATCGACGAGCTGGGCATCCGCCAGCGCGGCCATACCGAGGCGGTGGACGACTTCGCCGGCCGCCTGTTCTCCTTCAGCGGCTTCCTCGGCAACGTCATCCTCGGCGAGGTGCGGCCCGCCGTGGCCGCGCGCCGCGTGACGCGCGAGGTGGAGCTGCTCAACACCGCCTATGACGAGCTGATCGCGCGCGTGGGCGAGAGGCTGGATCCTCTGCTGGTCTCCACCACGCGCGACATGATGGCGCGCATGCCCGCGCTGGGCCGGGAGATGCAGGCCGCCTTCGCCACCGAGCAGCGGGACCGCTACGCCGCGCTGAATGATGCCTGGCGCGTGCGCGCCGTGACCTTCAGCAGCCTGGTGGGCGAGGCGCGGCGCCTGGTGCGCGAGGAAGCGGGGGAAAACCTGGCTCGCGCGCGGGCGCTTTCAGAGCGTGGGCGCTGGGTGAACCTGGCCGGCCTCGCCCTGGGGCTGCTAGGGTTGTTCCTGACATGGCTCGTGCTTGTGCGGTCGACGGCGCGGCCGCTTGCGCAGGTGGCCCGCGCGATGGAGCGGCTGGCCCATGGGCAGGCCGAGGCCGAGATCCCCGCCACGGATCGCCGGGACCAGGTGGGCGAGATGGCGCGGGCGCTGCTGGTGTTCCGCGACAACCTCCTCACCACCCGCCGCCTGGGGGAGCAGGCGCTGCATGGTGCGCGCCGCACCGCCATCGCCACCACCCAGGCCTCCCACGCCATCGGGCAGATCTCGGACGGCGCGATGACGCAGCTGGCGGAGCTGAACGGGCTGGCCACCGCGCTGGACCACAGCAGCGACGCCATCCGCGAGGTCGGGCGCATCACCCAGAACTCGCATGACCAGACCGAGGCCGCGCGCAGGCTCCTGGCCGATAGCCTGGCCAAGATCGGCGCGCTGGTGGAACTGGTGGACGCGGTGGGCGACGACACCGAGCGCGTGACGCGCATCGCCGGCCATATCGGCCGCATCGCGACCCAGACCAACATCCTGGCCATCAACGCCGCCATCGAGGCGGCCCGCGCCGGCGAGCATGGGCGCGGGCTGGCGGTGGTGGCGGAGGAGGTGCGCGCCCTGGCCGTGAACACCGAGAACCTGGCGCAGGAAATCGCCGATGTCGTCGTGCAGGCCGGCACGCGCGCGCGCGAAGGCCGCCAGGGCGCGGCCGCCGTGGGCACCGCCATGGACGAGCTGGAGCGGCTGGTGGGCGAGAGCGCGCGGCTTTCCGGCGCCACCGCCATCGCCATGGAACAGCAGGAGGCCACGGTTACCAGCATCGCCGGCCGCGTGCAGGTGCTGACGCAGATCGGCCAGTCCAATGCCACGGCGGCGGAGGAGATCACCGTGACGATGATCGACCTCTCGCGCCTGGCGGACGAGACGCGCTCGGCGGTGGAGAATGTCGCGGCTGAGGGGCGGGGGTGATCCCCGGGGATGCAGGGAGAGCGGCGCTCCCCCTGCCAGCGGGTCAGATCGCCGCTTCCTCGAAGACCCGCGACACATCGCCTCCCCACTCGGCGTTCCGCCGCAGCCAGTGATCCGCCTGGGTTTCGCCCGAGGCCGCGATGCGCTCCAGCGGCGCGAGGAAGCGTTCCTCGCCATGGCCGCGGGCGCGCAGGCCATCGCGCGAAATGGCGAGAACCTCCTGCGCCACTTCGCGCAGCGCGACGCCGCCGATCTCTGCATCGAGGGCCTGCTTCGGCACCGCGGCGCGCAGCGCCTGCATCTGCGCCACGGACCAGTTGCGGACCAGTGCCGCCGCCGCCTTCTGCGCGGCGTCGTCATAGAGCAGTCCCACCCAGAAGGCAGGCAGGGCGGAGACCATGGCGGCGGAACCCATATCCGCGCCGCGCATCTCCAGGAATCGCTTCAGGCGGACATCGGTGAACACCGTGGTCACATGGTCTGCCCAGTCACCCATGGTGGCGCGGATGGCCGGGTCCTTGGGCAGCCCGCGCGCCATGAAGTCGCGGAAGGTGGTGCCGGTGGCATCCACGAAGCGGCCCTCGCGCATCACGAAATACATGGGCACGTCCAGCACCCAGTCCGCGAAGCGCTCGAAGCCGAAGCCATCCTCGAAGGCCACGGCGGGGATGCCGGTGCGGTCCGGATCCGTGCGGGTCCAGACATGGCCGCGCAGCGTGCGGTACTCCGTCGCCGCGCCTTCGCGGAAGGGCGAGTTGGCGAAAAGCGCGGTGGCCAGCGGCTGCAACGCGAGGGAGATGCGCAGCTTCTCCACCATATCCGCCTCGTCGCCGAAGTCGAGATTGGCCTGCACCGTGGCCGTGCGCAGCATCATGTCCAGGCCCATGTCGCCCACGCGCGGCATGTATTCGCGCATGATCGCGTAGCGGCTCTTGGGCATCCAGGGCATCGCCTCGCGCGTCGCGATGGGGTGGAAGCCGAGGCCCGCGAAACCGATGCCCAGCGGCTCGGCCACGGCGTGCAGGTCGCGCAGGTGGTCGTCCAGCTCCGCCTCGGTTTCCCCGATGGTGGCGAACGGCGCGCCGGAAAGCTCGAACTGGCCGCCCGGCTCCAGGCTCACGCTGGCCATGCCGCGCTTCAGGCCAATGAGCTTGCCATTGTCCTCGATCCGCTCCCAGCCGCGCTCGGCCAAGCCGTCCAGCAGGGCGCAGATGCCGTTGGGCGCATAGGGCGGCGGGCCGAAGCCCTGGCGGTAGAAACCGATCTTCTCGTGTTCCGTGCCGACGCGCCACTGGTCCCGCGGCTTGCTGCCGGCGGCGAACCACCCGGCCAGGTCACGCATGGAGTGGATGGGCGTGAGATCGGCCTCGCCGGGATTGGACATGCTGTTTTCTACTCGTCCGTCTGGTGGGCCCAATCGCCGCGGGTCGCCTGCAACACCGCGAGCGCCGAGACCGCCGCCGTCTCCGCCCGGAGGATTCGGGGGCCGAGGCTGACCATTGCAACAAAGGGATGCCGTGCCAGGGCGTCAAGTTCCGGTCCCGTGAACCCGCCTTCCGGCCCAATGAGAAGCGCAGGCATGGGGCCCGGCGGCAACTGCGCCAGCGGCACCGCCCTGCGCCGTTCGGCCGCCACGGCCAGGGGCGATCCGTCCCAGGCACCGAGGGCGTTATAGAGTGGGACGGCCTCGGCGATCTCCGGCACGTCCAGCCTTTCGCATTGCTCGGCCGCCTCCCGCGCGATGAGGAAGAGGCGGGCGCGGTTCACCCGGTCCGGCACGGCGCGGGTGGTCAGCACAGGGTGGATCGCGCGCACGCCAAGTTCCGTCACCTTCTCCACCACCCATTCCATCGCCTCGCGCTTCAGGGCGGCGACGAGAAGCACGGGGCCGGAAGCAATGGTCTGCGCGCGGCGCCGCTCCTCGGGGGTGAAGGTGGCATCATCCTTCCGGATCGCGGTGACACGCGCCTTCCATTCTCCGTCACGCCCGTTGAAGAGAAGGATTTCGTCTCCCTCCTTCTTTCGCATGACCGAGCCGAGATAGCGGCCCTGCCCCGGCGCGGCGGAAATGGCCTCGCCCTCGGCCAGGTCGTGTTCGGTGTAGAGGCGCGGGATGGACACGGGCTTTGATCCGTCGGACAGGAAGGGCGTGGCTCCTTACACCGATATACGCCGCGAAGGCCTCTCCGCCTGGCTGCCGGCCGCGCTGGTGCCCTATGCGCTGCTGATGCGGCTGGACCGGCCGATCGGCTCCTGGCTGCTCTTCCTTCCCGGCCTATGGGCCTTCGCCGCCGCGGCGCCCTCCTGGGAAAGGGGGATCTGGCTTACCTTCCTCTTCGGGGTGGGGGCCGTGGTGATGCGCGGCGCGGGCTGCGTGGTGAATGACCTTTGGGACCGGGACCTGGACCGGCAGGTGGAACGCACGCGCGGCCGCCCCCTGGCCTCCGGCGCCGTCTCCCCCAAACAGGCCCTGGGCTTCCTGGCGGGGCTGCTGGTGGTCGGGCTGGCGATCCTGGTCCAGCTCCCCGCGGCGGCGATCTGGCTTGGGGTCGCCTCCCTGCTGCCGATCATCCTCTATCCCCTGGCCAAGCGGGTCACGGACTGGCCCCAGGCGGTGCTGGGCGTGGTCTTCACCTGGGCGGCGCCCATGGGCTGGGCGGCCGCCACCGGGGCGCTGGAGGCCCCGGCCCTGCTCCTCTGGGCCGCCGGCTTCGCCTGGACCCTCGCCTATGACACGATCTACGCCCACCAGGACCGCGAGGATGACGCGCTGGTGGGTATCCGCTCCTCCGCCCTGACGCTGGGGGAACGGACGCGGCCCTTCCTGGGGGGCGCCTTCGCCCTGTGCATCCTCCTGCTGGCCCTGGCGGGCTGGATGGCGGGGCTGAACCCGGCCTTCCTCGCCGGGCTGCTCCTGCCCGCCGCGCATTTCTCCTGGCAGGTCCACCGGCTGGACATACACGCCCCCGGCCTGTGCCTGCGGATCTTCAGGTCCAACCGCGATGCGGGGCTGCTGGTGGCCCTGGCTTTCCTGATGGGGCGGCTGTGAGGGACGGGGAGGAGGCGGAGGCCTTCATCGCCGCCCACGCGACCATCGCCCGCCCAGCCCTGGTGCCCGAAATCCCGCTCTATCTGGCCACCGAGATCACGCCGATCTGGCAGGCGACCGAGGCCTGGCTGGGAGAGCAGGGGATCGAGCCGCCCTTCTGGGCCTTCGCCTGGCCCGGCAGCCAGGCCCTGGCGCGCTGGATTCTGGACACCCCTTCCCTGGTCGCGGGCAAACGTGTGCTGGATTTCGCGGCGGGCGGCGGGCTGGCGGCCATTGCGGCCGCAAGGGCGGGCGCCACCTTCGTGGAGGCGGCGGAGATCGACCCCCTCGCCCATGCCGCCACCCGGCTGAATGCCCGGCTGAACGGCGTCTCCATCGTGGAGGTGCCCGGGGATGTGGTGGGCGCCCCCAATCGTTGGGACACAGTGCTGGCCGGGGATGTCTGCTACGAAGCGCCGATGACCAGCCACATCCTGCCCTGGCTGCGCGGCCTGGCCGCCGCCGGAGCGGAGGTCATCCTGGCCGATCCCGGACGCGCCTATGTCCCGCGGGACGGGCTAGAGGCCGTGGCGCGGTTTCGCGTACCCGTCACGCGCGAGCTGGAGGACCGGGACGAGCGGGAGGTGGTGCTGTCCCGCATCACCCCGTGACAGATCCGGGTCACAATGCGGGTGAGCGGTGCAAGGCAGGGAAACCGCTGGAAGCCGCTTCGGTTTTCCCCGCTGAGCTTGGGTGGGCCAGATACGTCACATGTCGCAGCGCGTGCTGATCGTTGAGGACGAGGCACTGATCGCCCTCGACCTCACCTTCTGCCTCGAGGGGTTGGGCCATGAGGTGGTGGCGACCGCCGCCGATTCAGCCGAGGCGATGGCCGCGGTGCTGGAAGGGGTCGATCTCGCCCTGGTGGACCTGAACCTGCGCGATGGCCCGACCGGGCCCAGCCTGGGCGAGCGCCTGGCACGCGACTGGAACGTGACCGTGATCTACCTGACCGCCAATCCCCGCCAGGTCGGGCCCGGGGTGCGCGGCCCTGTCGGAATCCTGGCCAAGCCCTATTCGGAGGCGACGCTGGCGCAGGCCGTTCGCTTCGCCACCTCCCTCCGCGAGGGCCGGGAGGTGATGCCCCCTCCGGAGCTACGCCTGCTGGCGGGCCCTGCTCCGACGTTCGAGCGCGCCGGGCGGGAGGCGGGCTTCTAGCTCCAGCCCTTCCGGTGGCCAGACCCGCGTCACCTTGCCGCCCAGCTGGCCCTGGACGCTGATCATCGCCAACCGGGTTCCGAAACCCTCATGCTCCGGCGGCCCCTGCACCTCGGGCCCACCCCGCTCGCGCCAGCGGAGCAGCAGTTCCTCACCCTCCTTCAGCACCTGGATGGCCACCCGCCCTCCCGGCCGGGACAGGGCCCCGTATTTCGCGGCATTGGTAGCCAGCTCATGGAAGAGCAGGGCCAGGGGGGTCGCGGCGGCGTCGTCGAAGGTCTGGTCGTCGCCGGAGATGGTGATGCGCTTCTCCCCGCCCGGGCTCGGGTCATAGGGGGAGAGAAGATCGGCCAGGAAATGGAAGAGCGTGGTGCCGCCGCGCTCGGGCCGGCTCCCATCGCTGTGCGGGCGTGCGAATTCATGCGCGCGCGCCAGGGCGTTGATCCGGCCGCGCAGCTCCCCCGCGAACTCGCCGGCCTCCGGATGGCCCCGCGCGGTCAGCGAGACGAGGGAGGCGATGACGGAGAAGATGTTCTTGATACGGTGGCTCAGCTCATGGCTGAGGACTTCCCGCTCCTCCGCCACGCGGCGGAGATCATGGATGTCGGTGCAGGTGCCGAACCAGCGGGTGATGCGCCCGCGCGCATCCCGAACCGGCAGGGCACGGCCGAGGAACCAGCGCCAGCTTCCATCAGCCATGCGCAGGCGGTACTCGACCTCATAGAGCTTCCCTGTGGCCAGGGCCTGGCGCCAGCGTTCCCAGGTGGTGGCACGGTCATCGGCGTGGACCACTTTTTCCCAGTCCACCCCGTCCGTGTCGCCATCTCCCGTGCCGGTCAGCTCATACCAGCGGCGGTTATAGTAATCATGGTGGCCGTCCGGGCGGGTGGACCAGACCGCCTGGGGCATGGTGTCGGCAATGGTCCGGAAGCGCGCCTCGCTCTCGCGCAGCGCCGCCTCCTTGTCCTTCTGCTCCGAGATGTCCAGCGCGACGCCGGCCAAGCGCTGCGCCATGCCCGTGGCATCGCGCAGCACGCGGCCGCGCAGCAGCACCCAGATCACATCCCCGCCCGGCGGCCAGACGCGGTAGGTGATGTTCAGCGGCGCGCGCCCGGCCAGGGCGGAGGCAAGGGCGCGGTCCAGCGCGGGCCGGTCCTCCGGCACCACATGCACCAGCAGCTCCGGCCCCGGTGCGCCTCGCTCGCCTGTCGCGGGGTCGATGCCGTGCAGGGTGCAGGCCCTGGCATCGCCATGGATCAGATCCGTCTCGGCGTCCCAGTCCCAGGCGCCGGCAATACCCGAGGCCTCCAGCGCCAGTGCCAGGCGCTGCTCGGCCCAGCTGGGGCGCACGGCAGTGGGGACATCGTCAGGCAACACGGCTTTTCCGGTGGCTCCACGCCCAGGCTTAAACCCCATCCAGCAAAGATGGGCACGAAAGGCGAGGGCCGGGCCGTTCAATCCGTGGCGAGCAATGCAACCGGAAGCTGTCTGAGGAGATCCGCGACCTCCAGCCGCTCCCCGCTGGCGGTTCCGTCTCCGCCCAACGCATCCCGGAAGGACAGGCCCGCGAGCACGGGCGGGAGCACCAGCGCGGTTCCGGCCCAGGCCGCGGCCGGCGGCAACGGATCCGCCGCATCGCCCAGCAACCGGGATGGCAGGCGCGTGACCACGGTGATGCTCGCCGTGTCGCGGCAGCGGCGCGCGAAGGCAAGCACGTGCTGCGCCATCTCGCCCTCCGCCTCCAGCGGGATGTACTCGCCTTCGGCGAAAAGCTCGGGTTGGCGGGTCCGCAGGGCCAGGGCATGGGCGATGACCGCCGCCTTGACCCGCCCATCCTTCCAATGCGGCAACAGCCCGGCTGGCGCCTCCCCGGCCTCCAGTGCGGCCTTGCGCGCCTCGAAGTCCACGGGGCGGCGGTTATCCGGATCCACCAGGGAGAAGTCCCAGAACTCGGTGCCCTGGTAGAGGTCGGGGATGCCCGGCGCGGTGCAGCGGATCAGCGTCTGCGCCAGCCCGTTGGCCGCACCGGCCGGGGAGAGGCGCCGGACCAGCGCCGCCACCTCCTCCCGCAGGCGGGAGGGCCGGTCATTCGCCAGCATGGCCGTCAGGAACTCGCGGCAGGCGGCCTCATAGGGTTCGTTCGGCACCGCCCATTCGGAACGGCGCTTGCCCTCGCGCAGCGCCTTCTCCTGCCAGGCGGCGAGGCGCTTCACCAGCACCTCCACCCCTTCCTCATCGGAGGGTTCCAGCTCCAGCGGCCAGGCGCCGATCAGGGACTGGTAGAGCATGATCTCGTCGGTGGCATCCGGCGCGGGCTCGCCATCCACCTCCTTCTTCAGCACGCTGTTCAGCCGCGTCCAGCGCGTCAGCGTCGCCGCCCATTCGTCGGGCAGTTCCGAGATCACGGCCAGCCGCGCGCGCGTGTCCTCGCCGCGCTTGTGGTCATGGGTGGCGGTGGCCAGCATCTCGCGCGGGAAGTATTTCGCGCGCTCGCGGCAATCCGCGTGGAAGGCGGCCGGCGTCTCGGCGAAGTGCGACGGCTCGGACCCGACCTCGTTGCGCGAGATCAGGCGGCCATAGCGGTAGAAGGAGGTGTCCTCCACCGACTTGGCGGCGACCGGGGCGGAGAGCTGCTGGAAGCGGATGGCCGCGCGCTGGCGCTCCCGCCGCTGGCCATGGGGCAGGCCGCGCGGCGGATCGCCGCCCAGCCAGGAATCCAGCAGTTCCAGCAGCGGCCGGTCGGTTTCGCGGATGGTGCGGCGCGCGCCGGCCATGGCCCAGTCCAGCAGGCGGCGATCCGCCTCGCTGCGCCCGGCGATGCCGAGATAGGAGCGATAGGCCGGGAAATGCACCAGCACCTCGGTCAGCGCGCGGCGAATGGCCGTGAGGGTGAAGTCGCGTGTGGCGAGGTCGCGCATGGCAATGCGCCGCAGCGCGTAGGAGGTGCCGTTCAGCTCCGAGGCGAGGTTGTAGCGCAGGATCTGGCGCCGCGCCTCGCGCGCCTCCTCCTCGAAGGCGGCGGGGCGGCCGGTCATGGCATGCCAGGTGGCGGCCAGGGGCTCGGCGCCCGCCGGGTCGTGCAGGACGCCAGAGACCTCGTCCATGAAGTTGTAGCCGGTGGTGCCATCCACCATCCAGTCGCGCCGCAGCTTCTCATGCGGGGCCAGGATCTTCTCGATCAGCAGCAGCGGCTTGCCCTTGGGCACATGGGCGGGGCGGCGCGCGGTCAGTCCCTCCAGGCGCCGGCGCAGCTTGCGGCAATAGCCGCGCGGATCGGCCAGGCCATCCACATGGTCCACGCGCACGCCGTCGATCAGCCCATCGGCATAGAGCTTCAGGATGAGGCGATGCGTCGCCTCGAAGACCTGCGGGCGCTCCACCTGCAGCCCGCCGAGGGAGGTGACGTCGAAGAAGCGGCGCCAGTTGATCTCGTCGGTCGCCGCGCGCCACCAGGCCAGGCGGTAGTTCTGCACCTCCAGCAGCGCGTGAAGCCGGGCGCGGCCTTCCTCGGTCCTGGGGTCGTGCGCGGCGATCACGGAATCGACCTGCGCGCGGCCCTCGGGCGCCTTGGCGTGCTGCGCCAGCATGTCGAGCGCGAGGCCCGCCGCGGCGCGGATCGCGTCCCGGTCACCATCCACGTCCAGCGCGCGGAAGACCTGGGCGAGCCCCGCCAGCTGAGGCTCCTGCGTCGCCGAGAGCAACATGGCGTAGCTGCGCGGGGCGAGCGGGAAGCGGTGCTCGAAGTATTGCGCGTAGATCTTGCCGCTCTCGGGCTCGAAATGCAGCGCGAGGTCGCCGGATTCCAGCACGGTGCCATAGGGCGCGCCGAGGAAGGGCGCGAGCATGCGGTCCGTCAGCCCGGGATCGGGCGGGTTCCAGTCAATGTCGAAGAAGCGGGCGAAGGGGGATTTCGCCCCCCATTCCAGCACGTCCAGCCACCAGCCATTGTCGGCGCCGCCCACGCCCATGTGGTTGGGCACGATGTCCAGGATCAGCCCCATGTCATGGGCGCGCAGCGCGGCGACCAGCCGTTCCAGCGCCTCCTCCCCGCCCAGCTCGGGGTTGATGCGGTCCGGGTCCACGATGTCATAGCCGTGGGTGGAGCCGGGCCGCGCCTTCAGCAGGGGCGAGGCATAGAGATGGCTGATGCCCAGCTTCGCGAAATACGGCACCAGCGGCACCGCGGCATCCAGCGGGAAGTCCTTGTGGAATTGCAGCCGGGCGGTGGCGCGCGGGGTCGCAGGTGCGGGCATCAGGGGACCATCAACTGGGGGGTGAGCGGCGGGCCTGTGCGAAAGCGTCCAGGCGGGCTGCGGTTTCCGGCTCGTCGAGCATCGTTCCGGCTTCACCGGGCAGGCGGCGGCGCCAGTTCGGGTGGCCCTCGGTGGTGCCGGGCAGGTTCGGCGCCTCCTCCAGCGCCAGGGCATCCTCCAATGGCAGCAGGGCCAGGGCGCAGGCGGCGCTGGCCACATGGCGCGCGGCGGCGGTGGCGACCCGCGCCCCCTCCCCTTCGCCCGGCATGTCGCCCTCGGCGGCGCCGGTGGCGCGCATGGCGTCCCAGAGATTGGCGCGGTCGCGCGCGCGCTCCTCGCGCTGCTCGCGGCCGTCATTGCCCTCGCCCAGCAGGCCGAGCTTCGCGCGCCATTCGATGTCCCGCCCCTTCCACCAGCCGGCGACGGTGGGCAGGTCATGGGTGGTGGTCACGGCCACCGCGCCGGGCGACCACCGGGAAGGCGGGGTGAAGCGGCGCTGCTTGTCCTGCTCGAAATAGAGGACGCGCAGGCCCATGAGGTTGGTTTCGTCCAGCCGCTCGCGGAAGCCCTCGGGCAGGGTGCCCAGATCCTCCCCCACCACGATCGCGCCGTGCCGCTGCGATTCCAGCGCGACGAGGCGCAGCATGTCCATGACCGGGAAGTGCAGATACGCGCCCTGGGTCGCGTCCTGGCCGTTCGGCACGAGCCAGAGGCGGGCGAGGCCCATGGCGTGGTCGATCCGCACGCCGCCGGCATGGCGCATGGCCGCGCGCAGCATTTCGAGAAAGGCGGAATAGCCTCCCTCGCGCAGGCCGCGCGGGGAGAAGGCAGCGATGCCCCAGGACTGGCCCAGCGGCGAGAAGATGTCGGGCGGCGCGCCCACGCCCACGCCGGAGAGGATCTGCCCCTGGCGCGACCAGCCATGGCTGCCGCCGCCATCCGTTCCCACGGCGAGATCGGCAATCAGCCCGATGCTGGCGCCAGCGTCCCGGAAGGCCGCCTGCGCGGCGCCGAGGCCGCGATCGGCCACCCATTGCAGGAAGGCGTGGAAGGCGACCTCCCGCTCATGCTCCTGCGCGAAGCGGGCAACGCCCGGTGCATCGGGGCGCCGGTATTCCTCGGGCCAGTCCTTCCAGTGCCACTGGCCGGAATCGCGGCCATAGAAATGCGCGTGCAGCGCCTCGAACCGCGCATGGCTCTCCAGCGCCTCGCCGCCCTCCGCACGGAAGCGGTCGAAGCCGGGGTCGCCGGGCCAGCGGTCGAAGATGGCGCGGAACAGGCGCAGGCGCAGCCTGGCCGCGGCCGGCCATTCGACGAGGTCGAGCCCCTCAAGCCGGGCAAACTCCTCACCCAGCCCGGTCGTGGAGAGCGCCGCCCGCAGCGCGTCCTCGCCCAGCGCGGCGGGATCGGCATGGAGCACGTTCAGGAACAGGCGCGAGGATGGCGCATAGGGCGAGAAGCGCTCGGGATCCGCCGAGAACTGCGCGTGCACGGGCGAGATGCCGAGCGCATCCGCCCCGTGCCGCGCCGCGCCGCGGGCCAGCTGCGCCAGGCCGGTGAAATCGCCGATGCCCCCATCGCCGCGCCGGTGCGGCGAGTAGAGCTGCACCGCCAGCCCCCAGGGGCGCGCGGCGGCGTCCACGCCATGGCAGCGCTGCGGGCAGACCGCGAGGACCGTCTCCTGCCCGGCAATCTCCAGCCGGTGGTAGCCGGTCTCCCGCATGGCGGGCAGCGTGCAGAGACCATCCTGCTGCCAGGCGCGCCCTTCCCGCAGTTCGCCGCCTTCCAGGCGCAGCCGGTACTCCGGCTCGCCTTGCAGTCCGAGGAGGATGGGCTGGTGCTGGATGGCGGTGCAGAGCGGGGGCAGGCCACGCTCGGCATCCCGCAGCCTCTCCCGGCTTCCGCGGATCTCCGCCTCGCTGCCTGCGGGCAGTTCCAGGGCGGCGAGAATGGCCCGCATCGCCTCGGGGCTGACCGTGTGCTCGCGGTCATTCACGTCCCGCCATGTCACCGCGATGCCGGCGGCCTGGGCGAGTTCGCGCAGTTCGTGGTCACTCATCAGGCCGGATCCAACAGGACAACAGTGGTGTATTCGGGAAGGTTCGCGTGGGAGAGCGCGGCCGCGGAGCCGGGCACGCTCTCGAACAACACCCTGGCGCCTTCCGCCTTAACCTGTGCTGGTTCGGGGCCAAGATTCGCCGCGATGGTGAGCCGCGAGCCATCACCCATTCGCCAGCGCGCGACCACGGCGGCGGGGCCGGCGGGCTCCGCGCCTTCGGCCATGGCACCTTTCAGCCGCGGGATGATCTCGGCATGGCGGATGGCCAGAAGCGCCCTGTGATGGGCGAGGATGGCGTCATGCGGCGGCCGCTCCGCCTCATTGAAATCGGGGCGGGAGCGTTCGAAGGTGGCCGGATCGTTCGGATCGGGGATGCGCTTCCGCGCCTCCTCGTCCTGGAAGGCCTTGAAGTGGGCGAACTCCTTGCGCCGGCCCTCGCGCACGGCCTTGGCCAGCTCCGGATCCCTGAAGCCGGTGAAGAAAAGGAAGGGCGCGGTGGCGCCCCATTCCTCGCCCATGAACAGCATGGGGATCTGCGGGCAGAGCAGCAGCAGGGCATTGGCCGCGCGCATGGCCTCGGCCGGGGCCAGCGCGTCCAGCCGCTCGCCCATGGCGCGGTTGCCGACCTGGTCGTGATTCTGCAGGAAGAGCACGAAGGCGGTGGGCGGCAGGTGCTTCGAAGGCTCGCCGCGCGGGCGGTGGAGATGCGGCATCTCCTCGCCCTGGAAGAGGAAGCCCTCCCCCAGCACGCGGGCGAGCTTCTTCGCCCCGTCATCGGCGAAGTCCTCGTAATAGCCCTCGCGCTCGCCCGTCAGCAGCGGGTGGAGCGTGTTGTGGCCGTCGTCGTTCCATTGCGCGTCGTAAAGACCGGGCGTGAGCTTGGAGGCGGTGTTGCCCTCGTTCTCCAGGACCAGGTGCACCTCGCGTTCCGTCACCTCCTTGCGCAGGCGGCGGGCCAGGGTGTCGAGCCAGGGCTGCTCGGAAATGGCGTGCACGGCATCCAGGCGCAGCCCGTCGATATGGTAGTCGCGCAGCCACATCAGCGCGCATTCCTCGAAATAGGCGCGCACCGCCGGCTTCTTGAAATCGATGGCGGCGCCCCAGGGCGTGTGGATTCCCTCGTCGAAGAAGGGCTTGGCATAGGCGTGGAGATAGGCGCCGTCCGGCCCGAAATGGTTGAAGACGCAATCGACGAAAACCGACAGGCCGAGCGAATGGGCCTCGTCCACCAGGGCCTTCAGCTCCTCCACCGTGCCGTAGGAGGGATCGGGGGCGAAGGGCTGCACACCGTCATAGCCCCAGTTGCGGCCGCCCGGGAAAGCGGCCAGCGGCATCAGCTCCACCGCGGTGACGCCGAGATCCCTTAGCCGGGGCAGCAGCGCCTTCACGCCGTTGTAGCCGCCGCAGGCGCCCACATGCAGCTCGTAGAGCACCGTCTCGTGCCAGGGTCGGCCGCGCCAGTCACCGTCGCGCCAGCGATAGGCGCCGTGATCCACCAGCACCGATGCGCCATGCACATCCTCGGCCTGGGCGCGGGATGCCGGATCAGGAACCAGCAGGTCCGGCGATGTGCGGAAGCGGTAGCGGGCGCCCGGCCGGGCCGGCGCATCCGCCGCGTACCAGCCCTCCCCCATGGCTTTCATGGGGATGGGGTCCAGCCCTTCCACCTCCAGCGTCACGCCTTCGGAGGAAGGAGCCCAGAGGCGGAATGTCGCTCCCCCCTCATGCAGCAGCGGCCCCCATAGCGTCGTCATCCCGAATTCTCCCCCTCTCGCCCCAGGCGGCTCCAGAGAAGAACGACGGAGCGGGCGCCAACGGTTACGGCCGTTTCGTCTTTTTTCAGCGGCCGTTCCTCCGCTTCGGGCTCGGCGCTGTCCAGCACCAGGGTCCAGTTCTGCACCGTGGTCGGCAGGGTGAAGGGCTGGTCCGCGCTGTCGGCGTTCACCATCAGCAGCACCGTGTCCACCGCGCCACCCGGGGCCGTGTCGGCGCGCAGCATGGCGAAGGTCTTGGAGATTGGGTCGCGCCAGGCCTCGGAGGAGATGGGCTGGCCGTCCTGGCCGAACCATTGCGTGTCGTAGAGGCCCGGCACCGGCTCGGACCGGCCATGCGGGAAGCGCGGCGGGCGGAGCGGGGCGAAGCGATGGCGCAGCCGGGCCAGCCTTCCGGTGAAACGCGTCAGCGCCTCGGCCGCAGGGGTGGAGCCGCGCTTCCAGTCGATCCAGGAGATCTCGTTGTCCTGGCAATAGGCGTTGTTGTTGCCGCGCTGGGTGCGGTCCAGCTCGTCGCCCGCCAGCAGCATGGGTGTGCCGGCGGAGAAGAAGACCGTGGCCAGCATCGCGCGCTTCAGCCGCATGCGGGTTTCGAGGATGGCGGGGTCATCCGCCTCCCCTTCCTCACCCCAGTTGTGGCTGTAGTTCTCGCCGTGGCCGTCGCGGTTGTCCTCGCCATTCACCTCGTTATGGCGATGGTCGTAGGAGACGATGTCCTCGAGCGTGAAGCCGTCATGGCTGGCGATGTAGTTCACGCTGGCCCAGGGCTGGCGGCGGCGCCGGTCGAACAGCTCGGCCGAGCCGGTGAGGCGCGCGGCGAGGTCGGAGCGCATGCCCTCGTCGCCCTTCCAGAAGCGGCGCACGCCGTCGCGGAACTTGTCGTTCCATTCGGCGAAGCCGGGCGGGTGGTTGCCCAGCTGGTAGCCGCCCGGGCCGATATCCCAGGGTTCGGAAATGAGCTTGCTGCGCGAGAGCACGGGGTCCTGCCGCAGCGCGTCGAAGAAGCCCGAGCCGGGATCGAAGCCGGTGGGCTCACGGCCGAGGACGCTGCCCAGGTCGAAGCGGAACCCGTCCACATGGAAGGTCTCGACCCAGTAGCGCAGGCTGTCCATCACCATCTGGATCACGCGCGGATGCGACATGTTCACCGTGTTGCCGGTTCCCGTGTCATTGATGCAATGACGTGGATTATCTGGCAGCAGGCGGTAGTAGGAAGCGTTGTCGAAGCCGCGCCAGGAAAGGGTGGGGCCCATCTCCGATCCCTCGCAGGTGTGGTTGTACACCACGTCCAGGAGCACCTCGATGCCGGCATCGTGCAGGCGCCGGATGGCCGCGCGGGCCTCGTTCAGTTCGCCGGTGGCGAGGTAGCCGGGCTCGGGCGCGAAGAAGGAAAGGGTGGAATAGCCCCAGTAGTTGGTCAGCCCCTTCTCCACCAGGAAGCGGTCCTGCAGGAAAGCATGGATGGGCAGCAGCTCCACCGCCGTGACGCCGATCTTCTGCAGGTGCTCGATCACCGCCGGGTGGCCCAGGGCCTGGAAGCTGCCGCGGATGGGGCCGGGCACCTCATCATGCAGGCGGGTCAGGCCCTTCAGATGGGCCTCGTAGATGATGGTATCGGACCAGGGCCGTTCCAGCGGGCGGTCGCGCCCCCATTCGAAGGCCCGGTCATCCACCACCACCCCCTTGGGCATGGCGGCCGCGCTGTCGCGCCGGTCCATGGTCAGGTCGGCCCGCGCGCCACCCACGCGGTAGCCGAACAGGGCGTCCGACCAAGTGATGTTGCCGACCAGCTGCTTCGCATAGGGGTCGAGCAGCAGCTTGGTCGGGTTGAAGCGATGGCCCTTGTTGGGATCATAGGGGCCATGGACGCGGTAGCCATAGACCGTTCCCGGCCGGGCATCCGGCAGGTAGCCGTGCCACACCTCGTCCGTGCATTCCGGCAGGTCGTAGCGCGTGGTTTCCCGCCGCCCATTCGCATTGAACAGGCAGAGCTCGATCCTCTCCGCATGGGCGGAGAAGACAGCGAAGTTCACCCCCAGCCCATCCCATGTCGCGCCCAGCGGATAGGGTCTGCCGGGCTCAAGGCGGGCGGGCGCTACTGGCATGGGTCCGGGGGATCCTTCATGGCGTGAAGATGAGGGTAGCCAGGGGCGGCAGCGTCAGGGACAGCGAATGCGGATAGCCATGGGATGGCTCGTCCTGCGCATCCACGCCGCCCGCATTCCCTATGCCGGAACCGCCATAGACGCCAGCATCGGTATTGAGGACCTCCCTCCACCAGCCGCCCCAGGGCACCCCGATGCGGTAGCCTTCGCGCGGCACGGGGGTCAAGTTGCACACCACCAGGGCCGGGCGCCCATCCGCCCCGAAGCGGAGGAAGGCATAGACGCTGTTGGCCGCGTCATCCCCCACCACCCAGGCGAAGCCGGAGGGATCGGCGTCCTTCTCGTGCAGGGCGGGAAGCTGGCGGTAGGCGCCGTTCAGGTCCCGCACCAGGGCCTGCATGCCGCGGTGGCGCGGCTGGTCCAGCAGGTGCCAGGGCAGGGCCGCGTCGTGGTTCCATTCCGTGGGCTGGGCGAGCTCGATGCCCATGAAGAGCAGCTTCTTGCCCGGATGGGTCCACATGAAGCCGAGATAGGCACGAAGATTGGCGTGCCGCTGCCAGTCATCCCCCGGCATCTTCCGCAGCAGCGATCCCTTCCCGTGCACCACCTCGTCATGGGAGAGCGGCAGCATGAACTTCTCGGAGAAGGCGTAGATCAGCCCGAAGGTCATCTGGCCATGGTGCCAGCGCCGGTTGACCGGATCCTCCTGCATGTAGTGCAGGGTGTCGTGCATCCAGCCCATGTTCCACTTGTAGTGGAAGCCCAGGCCACCTTCGGAAACGGGCGCGGAGACGCCGGGCCAAGCCGTGCTCTCCTCCGCCACCATGATCGCGCCGGGGCAGCGCTCGCGCACCACCTCGTTCAGCTCGCGGATGAAAGCCACGGCCTCCAGGTTCTCGCGCCCGCCATACTGGTTCGGGATCCACTCGCCGGCACTGCGGGAGTAGTCGCGGTAGAGCATGGAGGCCACGGCATCCACGCGCAGCCCGTCCACATGGTAGTGCTCGAGCCAGTGCAGCGCGGAGGCGATGAGGAAGCCGCGCACCTCGGTACGCCCGAAATTGTAGATCAGCGTGTTCCAGTCCTTGTGGAACCCCTCGCGCGGATCGGCATGCTCATACAGCGACGTCCCGTCGAACTGGCCAAGGCCATGCGGGTCGGACGGGAAATGCGCCGGCACCCAGTCCAGGATCACGCCGATCCCGGCCTCGTGGCAGCGGTCCACGAAGCGGGAGAAACCCTCCGGCGTGCCAAAGCGCGCGGTGGGCGCGAACAGCCCGAGCGGCTGGTAGCCCCAGGAGCCACCGAAGGGGTGCTCCATGATCGGCAGCAGCTCCACATGCGTGAAGCCCATGCCCTGCACATAGGGGATCAGCCGCGCGGCCAACCCGTCCCAATCCGGCGCCGCGCCGTTCTCGGCATGCCACCAGGAGGTCGGGTGCACCTCGTAGATCGCGATCGGCGCCCCGGGCGATTGCAGCCCGGTGCGCCGCGCCATCCAGGCGGCGTCGTTCCAGGGATGCGCCGCCGGCTTCGCCACGATGGACGCCGTGCCGGGCGCCAGTTCCGCCTGGGCCGCGATCGGATCGGCCTTCAGCGGCAGCACGCCGCCATGCGGGCCAAGGATCTCGTACTTGTAGTGCTCGCCCGGGCCAAGGCGCGGGATGAACAGCTCCCAGATGCCGGAGCTGCCCCGCAGCCGCATCGGGTGGCGCCGCCCGTCCCAGGAATTGAACCCGCCCACCACGGAGACGCGGCGCGCATTCGGGGCCCAGACGGCGAAGCGCACGCCGGGCACGCCCTCCAGATCCATCGCATGGGCACCGAAGACCCGGCCCATCTCGTGGTGCCGGCCCTCGCCGAAAAGATAGATGTCCATGTCGCCGAGCAGCGGTCCGAAGGAATAGGGATCCTCCGTCTCCTGCACGCCGCCGGGCCAGTGGATGCGCAGCGCGTAGGGGGAGGACACCTCGCCCTCCCACATGCCCTGGTCATGCACCTGGCGCAGCGGCACGGGCGCACCGCCGCGCGGCACCGCCTCCACCCCGGTCGCGCCGGGCTGGAAGGTGCGGAGGATGCCTTCATGGAGCCCGAGCACGGCGAAGGGATCGCCGTGGCGGCCCTCAGTGATCGCCTGGATCGCGTCGTTCATGCCTTCACCAGTCGGTCGGCCAGCGCGGACAGGCCGCGCAGCGGGATGGGAAGCCAGGCCGGGCGGTTCGCGGCCTCGTAACGCACCTCATAGGATGCCTTCTCCAGCAGGAAGAGGTCGAGCAGCGCGTCGCGCGTCGCCTCCGGCGCCCACTGGTTCGGGGATGCCTCCTCCACCTCGCGATAGGCGGCCATGAAGGCTTCCGATGCCTCCGCGCGGAAGCGCGCCAGCAGCGCCTCGCGCCGCTCCTGCGGGGCGGTGCTCAGGGCGCCGGCCGCGGCGGCGGCGGCATAGTCCAGGCTGCGCAGCAGCCCGGCCACGTCGCGCAGCGGGCTGCCCTTGGCGCGGCGCTCCTCCAGCGTGCGCGCGGGCTCGCCCTCGAAGTCCACGATCACGGCATCGCCCTGCGCCACCAGCACCTGGCCCAGATGGAAGTCGCCATGCACGCGCGTCATCAGCGCGCCATCGGCGGATTGGGCCAGGCGCCGCGCGGCTGCCTTCAGCGCGTTGCGGTTGAAGAGCAGGGCCTCGGCCAGGGCCTTGTCCTCGCCTTCCAGCTCGGCCTTCTCCAGCAGGTCCAGCGCCGGGTCGAGCTGCGCGATCGCGCCCTCGGCCCAGGCGGTGCGGGCGGCCTCCCCGGCCACCTCGGGGGTGAAGGCGGGGTCGTCGCTGGGCCGCGCCAGCACGGCATGCAGCTCGCCCAGCCGGCGCCCGAGGGCGGCGATGAAGGAGAGATAGCCGGAGAGCGCGTCGCCATGCTCGTCATCCGTCTGGTCCGCCGCGCGGGACAGCCAGTCCAGCGTCCAGCCCCAGCCATCGCCCTGGTTGCGGACGAAGCCCTGCAGCAGCATCAGCGTCACGGGCACGCCATCCCTACCCTGGCGCACCACCTCGCCCCGCAGCGGGGCGATGTTGGTGTAGCCCGCATCGGTCAGGTGGCGCGTCATCTCCGCTTCCGGGTGGATACCCTGCACCAGCTTGCGCAGGATCTTCAGCACCACTTCCTCACCGACGATGATGGAGGAGTTGGACTGCTCGCCCGGAAGGCGGCGCACCGCGGGCGCTTCGCCCAGCTCCAGCGCGGCCATGCGCTCCCCGCCGATGAAGAGGACGGGCCCGTCCTCCGTCTCGGCGACCGCGCCCTCGCGCAGGGCGCGCAGCACGCGGTGCACGAAATGGTCGGAGGCGAAGGCGTCGGTCAGATAGCCCACCTGGCGCCCCTGCCGCACGCGGGAAAGGGCAAGCTGATGGGCCAGGGGTCCCGTGCTCTCATCCTCGCCCATGCCTGCCAGCGGCATGCAGTAGCGCTCGGTGCGGCCGGGAAGCTGCACCTCCACCTCGGCCAGCAGCGTGTACTGGCCGCCGGGGATCGGTGCGATGGCCCGCAGGCTGACGCCCTCCAGGCGCTCGTCCTTCGAGGCGAACCAGCGGCGCTTGGGCAGCCAGGCCGGCAGCACCTCGCGCTCGATCTCGGCGCGCTGGGCGGGGCCCATGGCGGTCGCCGTGGTGGGGAAGACGATGGTGCGGAGGTCGGGCAAGGGTTCGGGTGCCTTCACATGCCAGGGCGGCAGCGCCTGCTCGGTTGCGAGGACGAACCAGTAGAACCCATAGGGCGGGAGCGTGAGCAAATAGGTTAATTGCCCGATCGCCGGGAACGCCGTGCCGCCCAGCATCTCCACCGGCACGCGCCCCGCCATGTCGGAGAGGTCCAGCTCCACCGCCTGGGCCGAGCGGGAAAGGTTGAAGACGCAGAGGATGGCCTCGTCGCCCATCTCGCGCAGATAGGCCAGCACCTTGCGGTTGCCCGGATAGAGAAGCCGCATCGTGCCGCGCCCGAAGGCCTGGCTGCGCTTGCGGGTCGCCAGCATGCGCCGCGTCCAGTTCAGCAGCGAATGCGCGTCCCGCGCCTGCGCCTCCACATTCACGGCCTGGAAGCCGTAGAGCGGGTCCTGGATCGTCGGCAGAACCAGCCCGGCCGGGTCGGCCTTGCTGAAGCCGCCATTGCGGTCGGGCGACCATTGCATGGGCGTGCGCACGCCGTCGCGGTCGCCAAGATAGATGTTGTCGCCCATGCCGAGCTCGTCGCCGTAGTAGATCACGGGCGTGCCGGGCATGGACATCAGCAGGCCGTTCATCAGCTCGATGCGGCGGCGGTCCCGCTCCAGCAGCGGCGCCAGGCGCCGGCGGATGCCGAGGTTGATGCGTGCCCGGCGATCGGCGGCATAGGTGTTCCAGAGATAGTCCCGCTCCTTGTCGGTCACCATCTCCAGCGTCAGCTCGTCATGGTTCCGCAGGAAGATCGCCCATTGGCAGCCCTCGGGGATGTCGGGCGTCTGGCGCAGGATATCCGTGATCGGGAAGCGGTCCTCCTGCGCGATCGCCATGTACATGCGCGGCATCAGCGGGAAGTGGAACGCCATGTGGCATTCGTCGCCCTCCCCGAAATACTGCTGCGTGTCCTCGGGCCACATATTGGCCTCGGCCAGCAGCATCTTGCCGGCGCCGGCATAGCCGCGCTCCAGTTCGCCGCGGATGAGCTTCAGGACATCATGCGTCTCGGGCAGGTTCTCGTTGTTGGTCCCGTCGCGCTCGATCAGGTAGGGCACGGCGTCAAGGCGCAGCCCGTCCACCCCGGCATCCAGCCAGAAGCGCATGACGTTGAGCACGCGCTCCACCACCTCCGGATTGTCGAAGTTCAGGTCCGGCTGGTGGGAGAAGAAGCGGTGCCAGTAGTACTGGCCCGCCACCGGGTCCCAGGTCCAGTTGGATTTCTCTGTGTCCAGGAAGATGATGCGCGTGCCCCGGTAGATCTGGTCCGTGTCGGACCAGACATAGATGTTGCGCTCCGGCGAATCCTTCGGCGCGTTGCGCGCGGCCTGGAACCAGGGATGCTCGGCGCTGGTGTGGTTGATGACCAGCTCGGTGATGACGCGCAGCCCGCGCCGATGCGCCTCCTCGATGAAGCGCTTCGCATCCTCGGTCGTGCCGTAGTCCGAATGCACGCCCGTGTACTCGGCGATGTCGTAGCCATCGTCCCGCCGCGGGCTGGGATAGAAGGGCAGCAGCCAGAGCGTATCGACACCCAGCTCCGCGATGTAGTCCAGCTTCGCGATCAGCCCGGGAAAATCGCCAACGCCGTCATCGTTGGAATCGAAGAAGGACTTCACATGCAGCTGGTAGATCACCGCATCCCGGTACCATTGCGGGTCGCGGGGGTCGGGCTGGTGGTTCGGCAGAACGTCGTCGGGCATCTTCCGGTCTCGTCTCAGGCGCCGAGGGGGCGCACGCGCCAGATGGCGAAGGGCAGGTCGGCGGGGTCGAGGCGCATGTGCTGGGTCTTGCCGTGCCAGGCGAAGCGCTGGCCGCGCATCAGGTCCTCGGCTTCTAGCCCCGCATGGTCCGGCAGGCCCCAGCGCCACAGCGGCAGCTCGAAGCCGGCCTCCTGCAGCTGGGAGGGATCCATGCTCACCGCAATCAGCAAGACATTGGACCGGTCCTCGGTTGCCTTCTCGTAGAAAAGGATGTTGTCGTTCCAGGCCGGCAGGAAGGTGACGCCGAGATGGGTCTGCAGCGCGGGGTTGGCGCGGCGGATCATGTTCAGCCGCGTCACCTCGTCCACGATGTCACCGGGCCGGCGGTCCGGCCAGGCGCGGATCTGGTACTTCTCGCTGTCCAGATACTCCTCCTTGCCCGGCAGCGGCGTCGCCTCGCAGAGCTCGAAGCCCTGATAGACGCCCCAGAGGCCGGAGAGGGTCGCGGCCAGCGCGGCGCGCGAGAGATGCATCGGCCGGCCGCCGGTCTGCAGGTGCCGCGGGTTGATGTCGGGCGTGTTGACGAAGAAATGCGGGCGGAAGAAGTCGCGCGGCGCCGTGGTGCTCAACTCCGTCAGGTATTCCGCCATCTCCTTCTTCGTCTCGCGCCAGGTGAAGTAGGTATAGGACTGGCTGAAGCCGCTCTTCGCCAGCCGGTACATCACCTTCGGCCGCGTGAAGGCCTCCGAAAGGAAGATCACGTCGGGGTGGTCGGCCTGGATGGTGCCGATCATCCATTCCCAGAAGGGCAGCGGCTTGGTGTGGGGGTTGTCCACCCGGAAGGTCTTCACCCCCTGCTCCACCCAGAACTTCACGGATTGGTACAGCGCGACCCACAGGGAAGGCTTCGCGCCCTCCGCGTAGAAGTCGACATTGACGATGTCCTCGTATTTCTTCGGCGGGTTCTCGGCGTATTTGATCGTGCCATCCGGGCGCCAGTCGAACCATTCCGGGTGCTCGCGCAGCCAGGGATGATCGGGGGAGCACTGGATGGCGAAGTCCAGCGCCAGCTCCAGCCCATGCTCGGAGGCAGCCGCCACCAGGCGGCGGAAATCATCCATCGTGCCCAGGGCCGGGTGCAGCGCGTCATGCCCGCCCTCATCCGAGCCGATGGCATAGGGGCTGCCCACATCCTCGGGCCCGGGGGTCAGCGTGTTGTTGCGCCCCTTCCGGTTCTTCCGCCCAATCGGATGAATGGGCGGGAAGTAGAGCACGTCGAAGCCCATCGCCTTCACGCGCGGCAGCTTCGCGATCACGTCGTCCAGCGTGCCGTGGCGGTTCTCGTCGCCCGACTGGCTGCGCGGGAACAGCTCGTACCAGCTGGCGAAGCGCGCCTGGATGCGCTCGGACTCGATCCCGGCCACCGGGCTCTGCCGAACGCGATGCGGGCGGTTGTCCGCCACGGCCATCAGCCGCGCCGTCTCGGGCGCGAGCAGCATGGTCAGCCGCTCCGCCTCCTCCGCCGTCTCCAGCGCCTTGCACAGCGCCAGCAACCCCTTGCGCGCAAGGCCTGGGCGGGCCGCGGCCTTCACCACGTGCCGCCGGCCTTCCTCCAGCTCCAGCGTCACGTTCACGCCGGCCGCGTGCTTCTTCGACAGCTCGTCGCGATAGCCGGCGAAGACGTCCAGCCAGGCCTCCACGGCATAGAGGTAGCGGCCCATCCGCTCCAGCGGGAAGCTCGCGGTCCAGCGGTCATTGCCGAGGGGCTGCATCCGCACCTCGCGCCAGTTCTTCTCGTCCGCGGGGCGCCAGAGCAGCGCGACACCGAAGGTGGCATGGGTGTCGGCGACGATATCGGCCTCCACCGTCACCACCTCGCCCATGATGCGCTTCGCGGGGAAGCGGCCGCCATCCACCAGCGGCGTCACGGCCTCGATCCCGATGCGCGGGATCAGCACGCCCTGCTCGGGTGGCATGCGCGTGGCGGCGGGACGGACCACCGGCTCCGGGCGCCCGCCCTCCAGCACCCTCACCTCGCCGGGGGAGAGAAGGATGGAGGTGCCGGGGGTGAACATCTCCGCGCCATCGGCCCCCCGGAAGGGACCGGGCCCGCCACCAATGCCCGGCAGCACCGTTTCCGGCGCAAGGCTGGCCGAGGCGCGGCGATCCGGGTTGGCGATCACCAGCGTCGCGGCGCTGGCCACGCGCGGATCATCCGCCGTGCGCAGCACGGCCAGCACCGGCGCGCCCGCGCCGGTCAGCGGGCGCATCCCCGCCCCCGCCAGCGGGGCAAGCCGCTTCAGCAGCGCATTCGCCTCCCGGATCTCGTCCGAGAGGTCATAGGGCGCGTTCTCATGCACCCAGGCCCAGTCGCCGGGCCTGCCCTGGGAAGGATCGGAGGGGCGGCGGGCGCCGTATTCGAAGCCCTGGGGGACCAGCAGCGCGTCGCACAGCGTGGCGGCCAGGTGCAGGGACAGGCTGGCCGAGCGCGCACGCGCGGCCTCATCCCCTTCATCCATGGCGGCACGGGTGCCGAATGGCACTTCCGGGAAGCCCATCAGCGGTGCGCCAAGTGCCTGGCATTCCTCCATGAACCAGGGATCGCGCCCATTCCACCAGGCCAGGGAGGAAGCCAGCCAGCCGAAGCCCGCCCCGCGGAGCGCCGCCGCCTCATGCCAGGGCATGCCGGTGTTCCACGCGATGAAGCCGGCCTCCGGCACGGCCGCGATCAGGCGGCCCCAGACCGGTGCCGGCACCTCGCCCGGGCGCAGGGCGCGGAAGCCCGAAACCCCGGCTGCCACCCAGTCACGCAGGCGGCTTTCCCAGAAATCCAGAGGCCCTTCCGCCGAAAGATCCAGCCGCAGCATCCCCAGCGGCACGGGGCCGCCGCGCGGATCGGGCAGGGCTGCATCCGGGCGCAGGAACCAGTCGGGCCGGGACGCGGGCAGCGCTCCATCCGCCGCCACGTGCTGCGGGGCGAAATCCAGCCAGAGCTCCAGCCCCGCCGCGCGGCAGGCCGTGGCGATGGCGGCGATGGCGGCGGTGCCATCCGTGCCGGCCTCCAGCAGCGGATGGGGGCGGTCATGATCCGCCACCTCCATCAGGTCGCCGGACCGTCCGGGTGAAAGGGGCGGCGGCATGCAGACGCCGTGGAAGCCGAGTGCGGCGATCCGCTCCAGCTCCGTGCCCCAGCCGGAAAGCGGGCCGAGCAGAAGGGGGTTGAGGTGGTAGAGGCTGATGGGACGCATCGGCGAGGAACGGTGGTCGTCGGTCATGGTTCCCGGCTCCGGCTTCGTCGATTTTCGCCACAGGGGATCGCAGCCCCAGGGCGCGGGGCCAAGCATTGCGCGCTGCAACAAGGCGTGAGGCGCGTTCACGCCCTGGCAAGGCAGCCCGGATGGCCCTGATTCCCGGAACGCGCCCGGCCATGGCGCGGCCATGGTGACGTTTTCGGGACTCCGCCTTCAACCGGGCGAGGCGGCCTCCGCCGCTTCCCCGGCCGGGAACATCCGTGCCAGTGCGGCCGCCAGCGCCTCCCGCCCGAAAGGCTTGTCCAGCCGGGGTAGATCCGGTGCCATGCCGGCCGGCAGGTCCGCATAGCCCGAGGCGAGGATCACCGGCAGGCCGGGGCAGAGGGTGGCGATCCGCGCCGCCAACTCCATGCCCGTCATGCCCGGCATGGCATGGTCCGTCAGCACCAGGTCCGCCCACCTTCCCTGCTGCAGCAAGGCCAGCGCCGCGCCGGCCGAATCCGCCTCCCGCGTCGAATGGCCGAGATCGACGAGAAGGGCCACGCTGCTGGCCAGCACCAGCGGATCATCATCCACCACCAACACCCGCAGGCGCCGCGCAGGGCCCGCGACCACGGCCCCGCCGGGCTGCGCCGGGGCAGGCTCCTCCCCGGGCTCGGCCCGGGGGAGCCAGATCTCGGCCACGGTGCCCTCGCCCGGGGCGCTGATCAGCCGCAGCGCCCCGCCGGATTGCGCGCAGAGCCCATGCACCATCGACAGGCCGAGCCCGGTGCCCCGGCCCACCCCCTTGGTGGTGAAGAAGGGCTCGGTGGCCCGGGCCAGGGTTTCGGCATCCATGCCCGCCCCCTGGTCCGTCACGGTGATGACCAGGCAATCCCTCACGGGGGGTGGGTCCCCGGCTCCCGGGCTGCCCTCCCGCGGGCCTGCGGGCGCATTGCGGGCGCCGATGCGCACGCGCCCCTGTGGGAAGCGGTCCGGCGGCATGGCATCCCGCGCATTGACGCAGAGATTCAGCAGGGCGAGCTCAAGCTGGTTCGGATCGGCATGGGCCGCCCAAAGCCCATCCGGCAGGTCGATGTCGAGCGGCGTCGCCGGGCCCAGGCTGCGTGCCAGGAGATCCCGCATCGAGCCGATCAGCACGGCGGAATCCACCGCCTCCATCCGCAGCTCCTGCCGCCGCGCGAAGGCCAGCATGCGGCGGGTCAGCGCCGCGCCGCGTTCGGCCGCGCCAGCCACCCCATCCAGCAGGCGGCGCGCGCTGCGGTCCTCGGCCAGGGCCGGGCGCTTGGCCAGCAGGGCGGCGCCGGAGGCCACGACCTGCAGAAGGTTGTTGAAGTCATGCGCCACGCCGCCCGTCAGCTGCCCCAGCGCCTCCATCTTCTGCGCCTGGGCAAGCTGGGCCTGGGCGCTTTCCGCCGCTGCCACCGCCTCGGCCACGCGGGTTTCCAGAAGCGCCTGGGCGGCCCGGCGCTCCGTGATATCGGCATAGACGCCGACGAAGCGACCGGTGCCGGGCATGGCGCGGCCATTGATCGAGATCCAGCGCACGCCTCTTGGGGTGATGAGCCGGTGTTCCAGCGTCACCGAGCGCCCCTCCGCCACCACCCGTTCCCAGTCCTCCGGCGTGATGGGCTGGTCGTCCGGGTGCATCGCGGCCTTCCAGATGCCCACGTCGCTCCGGAGGTCGGGCGGCTCGGGCAGGCCCAGCAGCTCGAAATGCCCGGGCGAGTACACGGCCTGGCCCGTCGTCAGGTCCAGGTCGAAGGCGACCAGCCCACCGGCCGAGAGGGCGAGCCGGAGCCGCTCCTCCGCCGCCGCGAGCGCGGCCTGGTTCTCCGCCAGCTCCGCCTCCGTCCGGCGGAGGGCGGAGACATCCACATGCACGCCCCGGAGCCGCGTGGCCCTACCCGTGGCGTCCCGCTCGATCTCAGCCAGGGCGGAAATCCAGCGCATCTCGCCGGCCGGCGTCATCACGCGGTATTCGGAGACGTAATCCGTGCCTGTTCCCTCCACCGAGGCGGCGAAATGGGTCGAGACGCGGGCCCGGTCCTCCGGGTGGATGCGGCGGAGCCATGCGCCATGCGGCTCCTCCGCCGCCTCAGGCTTCAGCCCATGCAAGGCGAGGTATTCGGGCGAGCGATGATTGTGGAAGGCCGGGCGCCCCTCGGCATCATAGGTGACGACGATCTCAAAGCCCCCCACCCGCGCCAGGCGCTGCGTCTGCGCGAGCTGTGCCTCGCGCTCACGCAGGGCCGCGTCCCGCACGGCAAGGGCGGAAGCGGCGCGGGACAGGGCATCGCCGACCAGGTCCACCTCCCGCACCGCCGTCCGGACGGCTGGAACAGCTTCCCCCTGCCCCAGCGCCACGGCGGCGGCCGACAGGGTGCGGGTGGCGCGCGCGATTCGCGCGGCGGCCCATAGGGCCAGCAGCAGCGCACATGCCAGCAGCAGCGCGCCCACGCCAAGCAGTGCCCAGACGGCCTGGCGCACGGGGGCGTCCACCACCTCGGCTTCCAGGCTGGTGCCGATGGTCCAGCCGGTGCTCGTTTCCGCATGGGCGATCACCGCCGGCACGCCCTCGACAGTCCGCCCGCGCTGAATCCCATGCGGCTCCTGGCGGAAGCGCGCGCCTGCCTGGCGGCCCACCAGGTCCGGGATAACGGGCGCGCGGGCCACGATCCGCTGGTTCCGGTCCACCACCATCGCGGACCAGCCGGGCTCCCGCACCTCCCCGGCCAGGCGCTCCGACAGGCGGTCCGCCCGCATCCCGGCGCCGAGCAGGTAGCGGCGCCCGGCGGCGTCCCGCACGGGAAGGGACACGCCATAGATCGGCGAGCCGGTGCGGGTGCCGCCGAACAGGTCGATCACCTGCGGCTCCTCCGGCGCGCCCTCCTTCGGCATGGCCCAATCGGGGCGCGGCACCGCGGCGAGTGGATGGCCGAAGGGGAAGGCGGTGTGCAGGAGCAGGTGCCCCTCCGCATCCCGCAGGGACAGGTATCCCCGAAGGTCCCCCGCCACGGCCACGAGATGGCGATGGACGCCCTCCAGGTCGCCGGACTGGAAGGCGGTGGTGACGCCGACGGCCCGGAGCGCGGAGGTGAGGGAGGCGAATTCGGCATCGATCGCCCGCGCCACGCCCTCGGCCCGGGTGAGGACCGATTGCTCCACCAGATCCCGTTGTGCCTCGGCGAAGCGCCAGAGGACGAGGCCGGCGAAGCCGAGCACGGGCAGGACAGTGGCCAGCACGAGCAGGACAAGGCGCGCACGGATGCCCGGCCCGGCAAGCCTTGCCAGGCCCTGGCCATGATTCGTGCTGCTGGCGAGCCGTTCGGGCATCAGGAACAAACTGCACCGGCCGCGGGCCGCGCGCCAGCGCCCGCGCCAAGCCTTGTTGCCTGCGTGCGCCTCAGCCCTGTGGCGCGACCTCCACCATGGCTTCGAGCCCCATGGCCGCGGCCAGGCTGTCCACGCGGCGTTGCACGCTTTCCCCGGCAAAGACGCCGCTGCCTTCCACCAGCCGCAGGATCAGCCGGCCGCCGCGCGGAATGAGGGAGGTGCCGGCCAGCAGGGCCGGCGTGCCGCCCGAAAGCGTGTAGGCCAGGCGCAGCGCGGCCCCGATTCGCTCGGCCCGCTGCTGCGCCGTGGGGCCGAGAAGACGCCGCGCGGGCTCCAGCATGACGGAGTCCCCCGCGTCGTAGCGGAGCGCGGTGGCCAGGGCGAGGAAGGCGCGGGCATGGTGGTCCAGCCCCACCCCGGGCTGGCGCAGCACGCGCAGGAAGGCCTGCTCCGCGCGGTAGTCCGGATGGTCGTGGCTGCCCGTGTCGGAGAGCTGGCAGGCGGCCTGGCGCAGCGCGGCCTCCGCTGGCGCCTCATCGGGGAAGAGCGGCGCGGTCCAGTTCACCAGCGCCTCGGCCATGGCCGGGTCGCGCCCGAAGCGGGCGGAGAGATCGGCGCCGGCGGCCAGCAGCGGGTCCTGGTTGCGCACGGCGCCCAGCAGCAGGCGGGAATACCAGCCCTCCCGCAGCCCGTTGGCGGAGAAGACCACGCGCCGCGCCCCGGTCTGCCGCAGCAGGCGGCGCATCACGACGGCGGCGTAGGGAAGGTCCGCCGCGCGCTTGGAAGGCGCGCCGGGCAGGCGACCGGCCCTGTCCCCGGCGGCGATCACGGCGGCGCAGAGGTCCCGCGCCTCCTCCCGCCGGAGGACATAGTGATGCACGATGGAGAGGGGATAGCCGGTCTGGGTGATGTGCACCTTGGCAAGGGCGCGCCAGGCGCCGCCGACGAGATAGAGGTCCCGGTCCCGCCCGCGGGAGAGCCAGCGCACGTCGGAAAGCGCCTCCTCCGCGATGCCCCGCGCCCGCGTGGGATCCCCGCCCGAGCGTTCGTTGAGCCGGATCACGCCCAACGGCAGGCTGACGGAATCGGTGGGGCGCCCATTGGCCAGGTCCACCAGTTCCAGGCTGCCGCCGCCGATATCGCCCAGTATGCCATCGGCCCCGGGCACGCCGAGCAGCACGCCATCGGCGGACATCGCCGCCTCCTCCACCCCAGAGAGGATGCGGAGCGGCACGCCGGGCAGGCGCGCCCGCAGCGCCTCGGCGAAGGCCGGGCCATTGGCGGCATCGCGCATCGCCGCCGTGGCCAGCACCTCCAGCGGATCGGCATGCATGGCCCGCGCGATGGCCAGGTAGCGGCCCATGATGGTGAGCGCCCCCTCCACCGCCACCGCGTTCAGCCGGCCGGTGGCTTGCAGTCCGCGCCCCAGCCCCAGCACCGCCTTCTCGTTGAAGATGGTCACGGGGTTACGCCCGCGTCCCTCGAAGATCACGAGGCGGACGGAATTGGATCCGAGATCGACCACTCCCGAACGTGGCAGGGCCAGGTTCCCCCCGGGGGGGATGGGCGCATATCCGTCGGGAAAGTCCAAATGTCTCAGTCCTGTGCCACGCGGTCCGGGCGGCGCCGCGCGGGCGCGCGGCTGCGCGGGGCGCGATGGAGGGCGCTGCCCCGGCCGGAGAGGGAGGGGTTTGTCATGAAATACTCATGGGCCGATAGAGGTTGCGGCCCCGGCTCCACGCGGCGGTAGGTGCCGTCCGGGTGCAGTTCCCAGGACTGGTCGCGGTCCTTCAGGTTCACCACCATGATCTGGTCCAGCACCTGGGCGTGCACGGTGGGGTTCTCCACCGGCACCAGGGTCTCCACCCGCCAGTCCATGTTGCGCGCCATCCAGTCCGCGCTGCTGAGGAACACGCGCGCGCGGCGGCTGGGCAGGCGGTGGCCGTTGGCGAAGGCGCAGATGCGCGAGTGCTCCAGGAAGCGCCCGACGATGGACTTCACCCGGATGTTGTCCGAAAGCCCCTTCACCCCCGGACGCAGGCAGCAGATGCCGCGCACGATGCAATCCACCTTCACCCCGGCCTGGCTGGCCCGGTAGAGGGCGTCGATCAGCGTCTCGTCCACCAGGGAGTTCATCTTCAGCCAGATGCCGGAGGGCCGCCCTTCCCGCGCATTGATGATCTCCTGCTCGATCAGCCCCATCAGCGCGGGGCGAATGGTGAGCGGGGCGAAGGCCAGGCTCTCCATCGCCTCCGGCCGCGCATAGCCGGTCATGTAGTTGAACAGCCGCGCGCCATCGCGTGTCAGTCCGGGATCGGCGGTGAAGAAGGAGAGGTCCGTGTAGATGCGCGCGGTGACGGGGTGGTAGTTGCCGGTCCCGAAATGCGCGTAGGAGCGCATCCCGCCCCCTTCGCGCCGCACGACCAGCGAGACCTTGGCGTGGGTCTTCAGGTCCACGAAGCCGTAGACCACCTGCACGCCCGCCGCCTCCAGCTCCCGCGCGAGGGCGATGTTGCGCTCCTCGTCGAAGCGCGCCTTCAGCTCCACCATGGCGGTGACGGACTTGCCGGCCTCGGCGGCCTCGATCAGCGCGCGCGCGATCGGGCTGTCGCGGCTGGTGCGGTAGAGGGTCTGCTTGATCGCCACCACCGCCGGGTCCCGCGCCGCCTGGCGAAGGAACTGCACCACCACGTCGAAGGATTCGTAGGGGTGGTGGACGATGATGTCCTTCGCCCGGATCGCCGCGAAGCAATCCCCGCCGAAATCGAGGATGCGTTCCGGGAAGCGCGGGGTGTAGGGCTTGAAGAGCAGGTCGGGCCTGTCGTCCAGGATGAGCTGCGTCAGGTCCGATAGGCCCAGCAGCCCGTCCAGGGTGAAGATCTCCGCCCGCGGCGCGTCCAGCTCCTCCGCCACTAGGTCCACCATATCCACCGGCGTGTTGGCGATGACGGAGAGGCGGATGGCACGCCCGCGGCGGCGGCGCTTCAGCGCGGATTCATAGGAGCGGACGAGATCCTCCGCCTCCTCCTCGAACTCCACGTCGGTGTCGCGGATCAGGCGGAACAGCCCGCGCTCGGCCAGGATGTAGCCGGGGAAGACGCGGCGGAGATTGAGGAGGATCACCTCCTCCAGCAGCACGAAGCGCGCCGGTTCCCGCCCGCCATCCGGGCGGGGGGCAGAGGCCGGGGGCAGGCGGATGAAGCGGTCCAGCTGCGGCGGCAGGGGCAGGATGGCGCGCATGGTCCCGCCATCCTCCTCCCGCACCAGCTTCATGATGAGGCAGAGGGCAAGATTCGGCAGGAAGGGAAAGGGATGCGCCGGGTCCACCGCCAGTGGCGTGAGCACCGGGAAGATCCGGTCCATGAACCAGGCGGCGAGCCATTCGCGGTCAGCCTCCGACAGCTCGGAGGTGTCGCTGACATGGATCCCCTCCTCGGCCAGCCTGCCGCGCAGGTCGAGCCAGGCCTGCTGCTGGCGGGTGAGCAGGCGCCCCGCCCGGTCATGGATGGCGGAGAGCTGCTGGGCGGGGCTGAGGCCATCGGGCGAGATGGCGGTGATGCCCGCCCGCTCCTGCCCCATCAGCCCGGCCACGCGCACCGAGTAGAACTCGTCCAGGTTCGAGGAGGAGATGGCGACGAAGCGCAGCCGCTCCAGCAGCGGATGGGCCGGGTTGGCGGCCTCCTCCAGCACGCGCTCGTTGAAGGCGAGCCAGGAGAGCTCCCGGTTGATGAAGCGTCCGGTCTCGCTCATCAGCGGGTTGCCCTGGGGCGACGGGGGCGGCGAGGGTTCCATCGGGGGAAGCTCCGGCGGGGGCGGCTCCGGTGCTGCCTCGGCGCTGGGCGGGGCGAGGGTTGTGGCCCGGGCAGGCCGCGACCCGGCCCGGGCCGGGCGCGGGGTGGCCTGGCGTGCGGCCATGCGCAGCCGGGGTGCCTCGGGCGAATCGCTCCTGGGGGTTCCGGGTTCCGGCAGGGTGGATTCTGTCTTCGCGTCCATGGCGGGAAGCTACAGCAGGGTGCCCATGGAAGCGGAGGCTATCCCCACACTTGCCACGGAATCGTCACCGGAAGTTTCCCAGCCTTCCTCATCCGGGGCGCCGGTGCCGCTGCCATCGATCAGCCCGGCCAGGCTGCTGCGGGCCAGGGCACGGGTGACGCGGCCGCCATCGGCCAGGGCCGCCCGGTCCAGCCGGGCCGCGGCCTCGGCCAGCACCGCCGCCTCCCGGGGGAGACGGGCGAGCAGCCAATCCTGGATCGCCGGCTCCACGCGCAGCTGGCGGCGGGCGAAATGCCGGGCCAGCAGGGCGCGCAGCAGGGCATCGGTGGGCTGGGCCAGCGGGGCGGCGGCCGTGGCGCGCAGGCGGCTGGCCAGATCGGGCAGCCGCGCCTCCCAGCGCGAGGGCGGCTCCCGCCCTGCCATCAGCAATAGATGCCCGCCGGCGGCGCAGGCATTGATGAGGTGGAACAGCGCCGGCTCCTCGGCCGCGCAATCGGCGTCGTCCAGCGCCGTCGGCGCGCCATCCGGCACGCCGCGCAGATGGGGGCCGGAGAGGCGGCGCAGGCCTAGTCGGCGCGCGGCCTGGGCCAGGAAGGCGGATTTCCCGCTGCCCTCCGGCCCATGCAGGACCAGCCGCCCCGCAGGCCAGCTTCCCGGATCGCCAAGCCAGGTGCGGGCCACGGCGTTGGACGAATCCGGAATCGGATCGAGTTCCGCCTCGGCGCGCGGAAGCAGCGGCAAGGCGAGCTGGCGGGGCATGGCTGGTCAGCCCCCTGTCCGGGGCGGGTCTAGATAGAGCGGGCTTTCGAGGTAGCGGCGGAGCCAGTACCGCGCCAGCACCCCGATGGCCGCCGCGATCGGCACGGCCAGCAGCACGCCGAGGAAGCCGAAGGCCACCCCGCCGGCGAAAAGGGCGAAGATCACCCAGACCGCGTGGAGCTCCACCCGGTCCCCCAGCAGGCGGGGATAGATGATGTAGCCCTCCACGATCTGGCCGGTGAGGAAGACGCCCACCACCATGGCCACGTCCCGCCAGTTCCCGAACTGGCCGATGGCCAGCAGGATGGCGGTGGCCATTCCCGTCATGGAGCCGACATAGGGGATGAAGGTGAACAGCCCCGCCAGCAGCCCGACCAGCAGCCCCAGTTCCAGCCCCACCGCCGAGAGGACGAGGGCGTAGTAGACGGCCAGCATCGCGCAGCAGAGAAGCTGCCCGCGCAGCCAAGCGGAGAGCACGCGGTCCGTGTCATGCGCCAGCTGGCGCAGGACGGCGGCGTTGCGGCGCGGCAGCCAGGTTTCGATCCGGGCGATGATCCGCGGCCAGTCCCGCAGCAGGTAGAAACCGACGATCGGCGTGACCACGGCGAAGGTGAAGACGTTGAACAGCGCGTAGCCGCCCCCGATCAGCCGCGTGGCCGAGGTGCCGAGCCAGACGAGGATGGAGCCGAGCTGCGAGACCGCGAGGTCCTTCAGCCGCGGGTCCAGCACCATGGGCTTCATCCGCTCCTCGGCCGCGGCCAGCGCGTCCTGCAGCGTGGCGCCGATGCGGCTGACATAGGCCGGCAGGCGGGCGAGCAGCGTGCCGATCTGGGAGATGAGCAGCGGGTAGAGCAGCAGCAGCGCGAGAAGCGCCAGCGCCATCAGCCCTGCCACCAGCAGCCCCGCCCCCAGCCAGCGCGGCACCCCGATCCGTGCCAGGCGGGCGGCCAGGGGATCGAGGAAATAGGCCACGCAGATCGCCAGCACGAAGGGCGTGAGGATGGCGGAGAAGAACCAGAGGCAGAAAATGGCCGCCGAGAGCAGCCCGAAGACCAGGCCCAGCCGCTGCGCCCTGGTGGCGTTGCGCGGACCGGGGGAGCGGGGGAGCTCGGGGCGCGGAAGCGGGGTGGGCAGGCCGCTCATTTCGGCAGGGCGCGGGCCGCGTCCCGTACATAGGCAAGGCCGGAGGCGATGGTGGTGGCGGTGACGGCGGCGATCAGCGCCGCCAGCAGCCAGCCCGCCTCCAGCTGGAACCCGGCCAGCATCAGCGCCACCCCGGCCAGGGTGATCTGGGCCACGGTGTTCAGCTTGGAGATGAAGAGCGGCTGGATCGCCGGGCGCAGCCCCATGAGCGCGAGCAGGAGCAGCCCGCCCACGATCAGCAGGTCCCGGAACACGACGAGAATGGCCAGCCAGTCCGGCAGCACCCCGATGATGGCCAGGGTCACGTAGACCGAGACGAGCAGCGCCTTGTCCGCCACAGGGTCCAGCACGGCGCCGATGAAGGAGCGGGCGTTGCGCACCCGCGCCAGCCATCCATCCACGGCATCCGATA
Source organism: Pararoseomonas baculiformis (assembly GCF_017813395.1). Lineage (GTDB taxonomy): Bacteria > Pseudomonadota > Alphaproteobacteria > Acetobacterales > Acetobacteraceae > Roseomonas > Roseomonas baculiformis. The sequence continues at coordinate 366,375 of NZ_JAGIZB010000001.1, forward strand.
TCCCGGCCCCGACGAAGAGCAGGAAGGCGATGTCCAGCCGGCGCTGGATCACCAGCCACACCACCGCGGGCACGGCGCAGAGCCGCGCGAGGGTGATGATGTTCGGCAGGGTGAGGAGCGCGCTTTCTGCGGCCCGGGCCGCCTCGCCGTCCCCCGGCCCGGGGCGGGGCTCCGGAATGGGCGCTGGGTCACCGGCCGTGTCACGCCCCTCCGGTAAGACCGACGCGCCAGGCCGGGCCGGCGCCGGGCACAGGCAGCCCGTCCGGGCCGGGCGGCTGGCTTGGCGCCAGGATCACACCGCCGCCCGCCAGTTCCTGCGCCGCCACGCCCGGCGTGTTGCGCAGGCCCAGGCGCAGACGCGCGCCATCGATGGAGATGGCCAGGATGTCCACGCTGCCCACGGAAGGCTGGGCCAGGAGTTGGCGGCGCAGGGCCAGCCACTCTCCCAAGGAGCGGAAGCTCGTCCCGGCCTCGACATAGGAGGCCAGGGGCAGGCTGGCCGGCGCGCCGGACGGGCCGGAGAAAGCGCCGGAAGAGGAGGGAGGAGGCGCGCTTGCCGTGGAGGTGCCGCCGCCACCGCCACCGCCACCGCCACCACCGCCCCCACCGGAGGAGCCGCCACGGAAGCGGATGGTGTAGCGGCCGGAATAGCCGTTCAGCGTGGAGCGCTCCTGCTCCACCACCATGCTGGAGACCATGGACTCGATCTGGGCGGCCGAGGCATTCGGATTCGCCCCCGTGGCGGCCGCGTAGCGCTGGTAGGCCAGGCGCTGGGCATTCGCGATCGCCCGCTCCTTCGCCAGCACCGCATTGGCGGCCGTGGCCTCGGCCGGGACGCCCCGCTGCACCGCCGGATCATCCTGGGCCAGGGCGAAGGAGGGCGCCGCCAGCAGGGCCAGCCCCATCACCGCGCCCAGGATCGCGCGGGCTGTCGCCGGGCGGCGAATCGCACCCCCCTTCGGCGGGTGGATTGCACCGGAACACCGGACATGAAGGGTTCCGCGACCGTCTGTTTCGGGCATAAGCCGCTCCCCGTGGACCACAAGCTGGTTCGCCCCTGGGGATAGCCGATCAAGGACCGCCATGACCAGACTGACCTACCGCGACGCCGGGGTGGACATCGAGGCCGGTGACGCGCTGGTGGACCGGATCAAGCCCCTCGCTCGCTCCACGGACCGCAAGGGAACCATGGGGGGGCTCGGAGGTTTCGGCGCGCTGTTCGACCTGAAGGCGGCCGGCTTCCAGGACCCCGTCCTCGTCTCCTCCACGGATGGGGTGGGCACCAAGCTGCGCCTCGCGATCGATGCCAACCACCACGGCACCGTGGGGATCGACCTCGTGGCCATGTGCGTGAACGACCTGGTGGTGCAGGGCGCCGAGCCGCTCTTCTTCCTCGACTACTTCGCAACCGGGGCGCTGGACGTGGCCCAGGCGGCCGATGTGGTCTCCGGCATCGCCGAGGGTTGCCGGCAGGCCGGCTGCGCCCTGGTGGGCGGCGAGACCGCGGAGATGCCCGGCATGTACCACAAGGGCGACTACGACCTGGCCGGCTTCTCCGTGGGCGCGGCCGAGCGCGGCGCGCTGCTCCCGGCTGGCGATGTGGGCGCGGGCGACGTGGTGCTGGGCCTCGGCGCTTCCGGCGTGCATTCCAACGGCTATTCCCTGGTGCGCCGCATCGTGGAGGCCGGGAAGGCCGCGCTGACCGGCCCCGCCCCCTTCGCCGAGGGCAAGACCCTGGGCGAGGCGCTGCTGGAGCCCACCCGCATCTATGTGAAGCCGGTCCTGGCGCTGCACCGCGCCGGGCTGATCAAGGCGGCCGCGCATATCACCGGCGGCGGCCTGCCGGGCAACCTGCCGCGCGTGCTGCCCGGGAACACGGTGGCGGTGGTGGATGCGAAGGCCTGGCCCGTGCCCCCGGTCTTCGGCTGGCTGGCCCGCACCGGCGGGGTGGAGCCGGAGGAGATGCTGCGCGTCTTCAACTGCGGCATCGGCATGTGCCTGGTGGTGGAGGCCGGGAAGGCGGATGCCGCCATCGCCATGCTGAAGGAGCACGGCGAAACCGCCCACCGCATCGGCCGCATCGAGGCCGCGAAGGGCGAAGGCAAGGACGAGGCCGAGGTGAGGATGGAAGGCCTTTCCGCCGCATGGCCCAACTGAAGCGGCGCGTCGCGGTCCTCATCTCGGGCCGCGGCAGCAATCTGGGGGCGCTGATCGCGGCGGCACGCCATCCGGACTACCCGGCGGAACTCGCGCTCGTCCTCTCCAACAAGGCGGATGCCGCCGGGCTGGAGCGGGCGCGGGAGGCCGGGATCCCGACAGCCGTGGTCGAAAGCCGCCCCTTCGGAAAGGACCGCGCGGGGTTCGAGGCCGCCATGCAGGCGAGGCTGGACGAGGCGGGGATCGGGCTGATCGCGCTTGCCGGCTTCATGCGCGTGCTGACCGAGGGCTTCGTCTCGGCCTGGGCCGGGCGGATGCTGAACATCCATCCCAGCCTCCTGCCTGCCTTCCCCGGGCTGGATACCCATGCCCGGGCCCTGGCAGCCGGGGTGCGGCTGCATGGCTGCACGGTCCATTTCGTGACGCCGGGCGTGGATGAAGGGCCGGTGATCGCCCAGGCCGCCGTACCCGTGCTGCCCGGGGATGACGAAGCTGCCCTCGCGGGCCGCGTCCTCGGGCAGGAGCACCGCCTCTACCCGGCCGCCCTGGCCTGGGTGGCCTCCGGCGCCGCGCGGCTGGAGGGGGGGCGCGTGGCGCTGGATGTGCCGATGGCCGAGGGCGCCTTCGCCAACCCCTTGCCCGCTCTCGCGGCGCTGCCTACAGAAACGACCTGACAGGACGCCGCCCTCTTTCGGTGCGGCCCATCACGAGGTGGACCCCATGGCCGAGGCCGAGCAGCACATCGACTATGTTGAGGTGAAGTCCAAGGACATCATCGCCGAGCGCCAGACCGGCTGGGCCATGTTCACCAAGGCCACCGTCTGGGGGATCGTCGCAGTGGTGCTCCTGCTGGTTTTCATAAAGGTATTCTTCGGCTGAGCAGGCCGCCGTCGGGCCGCCCCCGGGTGGCCTAGCGGCGCGGCAGCCCCAGCCCGAGGCTCCGGGCCATGTCGCCGAGATCGACGCGGCGATAGCCCTCGGGAACGCGGAAGCGCGCGGGGTCGTGGCGGGTGTATTGCACCCGCGTGGCCTCCACCCCCTCGCCCCGCTCGTTCACGCCGCGCAGCAGCACGCCATCCGCCGTCAGGCAGGCGGTGCCGCGCTGGCCCCTCTCCTCCCAGCGGTAGTTCGTGCAGCTCTGGCCGGCCTGGCTGGCCTGGCCCAGGCGCGTCAGCCGGGTGTTCTCCGCCAGGCGCAGATAGCGCATGGCTTCCTCCTGGCGGATCGGGCTGGGGGTCACCACGCGCATGGAGTCCATCACCATCTCCGTCCGCCCGGTGCGGCGGTCCGCCAGCGCCCAGGCGGGCATGGAGGGGGATTCCACCCGCAGCCGCCCCTCCGAGGCCAGGGCCGCCACGGTGAACTCCCTGGGCGTCTGCGGGGAGGCATTGCCGAGCACCCGGTACTCCACGGTCACGTCCCGGGTGGGGAAGGTGGCCGGGCGGTTCTGGGCAAGGGCGCCGCTGGACAGGGCCGCCAGGGCAAGGCCAGGGATCAAGGCGGGGAACAGGCGGCGCATGGGCCCTCCGGTCAGCAGGCCGTCCACAAAAGGGCCCGGCACGGCGGCATCACAAGGGCAGGTCCGCTCAAAGCCCTGTCAGAGCTGGGACTCCAGGGGCAGCATCCCCACCAGCCTGGCCAGGATGCGGCGCGAGACGGAGGCGTCCGGCTCCACATGACGGGTGACCTCCGCCCCGCCCACCTCGGCGGTCCAGGCCAGGCCCGACCCGCTGCGCGTCACCCGCCAGCTCCGTGCCGGTTCGGCCAGCCGCCCATGCTCGGCGCAGAGCTGCCGCGCGATCTCGGGGTGGTGGACGAAGGTCCCCATCTCCGTGTTCAGCATCACGGAGCGGGGATCGAGGTTGAAGGAGCCGACGAAGGCGGTCTCGCAATCCACCACCAGCGCCTTGGTGTGCAGGCTGGCACCGCGGGAGCCGAAGACGCTCGCCCCTTCCTCGCCGGAGGGCTTCAGCTCATGCAGCTCCACCCCGGCCTCCAGCAGCCGCTCCCGGTAGCGGGCATATCCGCCATGGACCGCGACGACATCGGTGGCGGCCAGGGAGTTGGTGACGACCGAGATCCGCACGCCCCGACGTGCCAGATCCTCCAGCAGGGCGGCCCCCTCGGCACCCGGCACGAAATAGGGGGAGATGAGCAGCGCCTCCTGCCGCGCCGTCCGCAGCACCGCGAGGATGGTGGTGGCCAGGCAGTCGGCCTCGGGCGCGAGGCCCAGGGCCTTCTCAGGCGGATCGGCGAGCACCTGGATGTCATGCGGCCCCACCGATGAGCGGCGGGAGGGGTCGCCTTTCAGCACCTCCGCCACATCGGCATCGGCGCGAAGCTCCTCGAACAGGGGCTTGGCCTCGGGCGCGCGCCAGGCGGCTTCCAGCCTCGCCGTCAGTCCGCGCAGCCCGTTCCGCCGGCGCGGCAGCTGGGAAACCTCGGTGACCGGCCGGGCCAGGCGGTGGTTCCAGTAGCGCTCGAAGATGTGCTGGGCGGAAGCCGCGGCCTCGCCGCAGATAGCCAGGTCCAGGTCACGGAAGTTGAACTCCCCGGACGCGTCGAAATACTCGTCCCCGATATTGCGGCCGCCGCAGATGGCCAGCTGGCCATCGGCGATCCAGGCCTTGTTGTGCATGCGGCGGTTCAGGTGCCAGCCGCCGAATGCGATCTCCAGCAGCAGGCCGAGCTGGCCGAAGCGACGCCAGGTCGTTGCGTTGAACAGGCGCACCTCGATGTTGGGATGCGCGTCCATGGCCGTCAGCACCCGTTCGCGGCCGATGGCATACATGTCGTCCAGCAGGACGCGCACGCGCACGCCACGATCGGCCACCCGCATCACCTCGCGCGCCAGCAGGCGGCCGGTCAGGTCGTCGCGCCAGATGTAGTATTGCAGGTCAAGGCTGGCGGTGGCGGCCCGTGCGGCCTGCACGCGCGCGGCGAAGGCCGCCAGCCCGCTGGTCATGAGCGCGACGGCGCTGCCCTGCCCGGCCTGAGCCCCAGCCCTCGCCGGGAGGTCCGCGAGCATCAAGCCCGCCTCCCTGCCCGGATCGGGGAAGCGCGCCATCAGGCGGCGTCGGCCAAGGAGGCGGGCGGCCTCGCCTCCCCGAAGGCGGCCGCGAGGTCCAGCCTCGCCTTCAGGGGAAGATGGTCGGAGGCGATACGCGAAAGCGGTGTATCGTGCGCCTCCAGCGCCCGCACCAGGTTGTGCGGGCGGCCCAGGATCCGGTCGAGCGAGAAGACCGGCATCCGGCTTGGGAAGGTCGCCGGGCCGGGCCGGGCCGTGCCGAAGCTGCCCTCCAGCCCCCGCAGGGAGGAGCGGCGGCCCGGGCGCCATTCGTTCAGGTCGCCGAGCATCACGGTGGGGATGTGGTCATCCTCGGCGATGGAACCAAGGATGGCCTCCACCTGCTGGGAGCGGTGGCGCCGCAAAAGGCCGAAATGGGCGGCCACCACGCGCAGCGGCCCGGCCGGGAATTCCAGGTCCACCACCGCCGCGCCGCGCGGCTCCCCACCCGGCAGGGCCAGGCGCCGGACCCGGACGGCATGGCCGCCGCGCACGAGCAGGGCGTTGCCGTGCCAGCCATGGCCCTGCGGGATGACGGAAAGCGGCACCAGCCGCAGCCCCGTGCGGCGCTCGATGCCGACCATGTCCAGCAGCCCGACCCGGCGCCCGAAGCGCCGATCCGCCTCCTGCAGCGCCAGGATGTCGGCGCCGAGTTCGGCGATCACATCGGCGATGCGCGAGGGGTCAAAGCGCTTATCCAGGCCGACGCATTTGTGGACATTGTAGGAGGCGACCGTCAGCGCATCCGGCGGGACCGGACCGTGATCCACAGGCAGGGCGCTGAAACGGCCTCGTAGCTCGGCCATGACACGGGGCAGAGCAGTCTCTCGGCCGAGGGACGGCCGAACGAAGGCTGACATCATCCTGTCTTCAAACCTGGACGGTGGGCGACCAGCCGCCCGGGAGGAAGCCATTTGGGAATACACCGAGGTTAATCCAAGCTCGGCAGGAACGCGCGGGGTGGCGCGAGGCTGCGATGCCGGCATGCCGCCGGAGCATCTGACATTTGCGCGAGGCGGTGCGGTGCATCACGTCCAGCCCGGCATGGGTTTTCCGTCAACCGGGTTGCAGGGCGGCGGCGGCACGGCCGCGATCCTTGCCCTCACCTCCTCCAGCTCGGCGGGATCGCCGCGGCAGATATCGTATTCCGCACCGCCCGGATAAGCGCCGACCAGTTCGAAGTCCTCGCTGGCCCATTCGCGGCAGTGGCCGATACCGGCCGGGATCACCACCGCATCGCCGGCACGAAGAGTGATGCTGCGCCCCTCCGGCCCGCCGAAGCGGATGCGCGCCGCGCCCTGGGACACGCCCAGCGCCTCATGCGCGATGCTGTGGAAGTGATGAAAGGGAAAGACGCCGTTGGTCCATGCGTTGGACCAGCCATGCCCGGCGAAATGCGCCGTGATGGCCTCCGCACCGGCGGTCAGCACGCCACGCCAGACCACCAGCGGCCATCCTGAATTCGGGATGCCGCCGGAGGGGGCGAAGCGGTGCTGCTCAGTCATCGACGCTGGCGCGCGCGAGCACCTCGCGCTTGCCGACATGGTTGGCCGGGCCCACCACGCCCTCGCGCTCCATCTGCTCGATCAGCTTGGCGGCGCGGTTGTAGCCGATGTTGAGGTGGCGCTGGACGAAGCTGGTGCTCGCCTTGCCCTCGCGCGTGACGAGCGCAACGGCCTGCTCGTAGAGGCCCTTCTCGCCGCCGCCATCGAAGGCCGGCATGGAGCCGCCCTCCTCCTCGTCCTCGGTTTCCGTGACCTCCTCGATATAGGCAGGCTCCCCCTGCTCCCGCAGGAAGTCCACCACGCGCTCCACCTCCTCGTCGGAGACGAAGGGGCCGTGGACGCGGTTCACGCGGCCGCCGCCGGCCATATGCAGCATGTCGCCCTGGCCCAGCAGCTGCTCCGCGCCCTGCTCGCCCAGGATGGTGCGGCTGTCGATCTTGCTCGTCACCGCGAAGGAGATGCGCGTCGGGAAATTCGCCTTGATGGTGCCGGTGATGACATCCACCGAGGGGCGCTGCGTGGCCATGATCACGTGGATGCCCGCGGCGCGCGCCATCTGCGCCAGGCGCTGCACGGCCGCCTCGATCTCCTTGCCCGCGACGATCATCAGGTCCGCCATCTCGTCGATGACGACGACGATCATGGGCAGGGCCTGCAGGTTCAGCGGCTGGTCCTCGAAGACCGGCTTGCCCGTCTCGGGATCGAAGCCGGTCTGCACGCGGCGCGTCAGCTGGTCGCCGCGCGTGGCGGCGGCGGTGACCTTCTCGTTGTAGCCGCCGATGTTGCGGACGCCGAGCTGGCTCATCGCCTTGTAGCGGCGCTCCATCTCGCGGACCGTCCATTTCAGCGCGCCGATCGCCTTGGGCGGTTCCGTCACCACGGGCGCGAGCAGATGCGGGATACGGTCATAGACCGAGAGCTCCAGCATCTTCGGGTCGATCATGATGAAGCGGCACTCATCCGGCCCGAAGCGGTAGAGCAGCGACAGGATCATGGTGTTGATCCCGACCGACTTGCCCGAACCGGTGGTACCCGCGATCAGCAGATGCGGCATGCGGGCGAGATCGGCCACGACAGGCGCGCCGCCAATATCCTTGCCGAGCGCGAGCGGCAGCTTGCCCGAGTTCCGGGACCAGTCCTCCGCCTCCATCATCTCGGAGAAGTAGACCATCTCGCGCTTGGCGTTCGGCATCTCGATGCCGATCACGTTGCGGCCGGGCACGGTGGCGATACGCACGGCGAGCACGGACATGCTGCGCGCGATATCATCCGCCAGGCCGATGACGCGGGCCGACTTGGTGCCCGGCGCCGGCTCCAGCTCATAGAGCGTGACGACGGGACCGGGGCGGATATCCACGATCCGGCCGCGCACGCCGTAGTCGTCCAGCACGGATTCCAGCAGCCGCGCATTCTCCTCCAGCGCCTCGCGCGAAGGGCCGGAATCGCGGCGCGGCGGCGCGGGGGCGAGCAGCGAGAGCGGCGGCAGGCGGAACTTGCCATCATCGCCCTTCTTCACCGTCTCGCTGATCGGAAGGCGACGGGCGGGCAGCACGCGGTCGGCGATGCGCGGGGCATCCGCACGCTCCTCCTCGGCGCGCGGGGCTTCCGGCGCGGGCCGGGGGGTGCGCTTCGGCGCAGGGCGCGGGGCGGGCGCCTCCTCGGCCGCGGCATCGGCCGCGCGGAGCAGGGCGGAAAGCTGGGGGGAGGGCTCCGCGCGGCGGCGGATCAGCCCGGCCAGGGCGCCGGGCGCGCCGAGCAGCCGGGCCATGCGGCCGGGGCTGGCCTCGGGCTCCTCATGGCGGTGGCTCAGGCGGTCCCGGGCATGGCGGGCCTCGGCGGCACGCGCGCGCGCCTCGGCACGGCGGCGCAGGATGTTGCCGGCCATGCCCCGGCTGCGGCGCGCGGCTGCGCCCCCGGCCCGGCGCCAGGAGGAGAGCGGGACAGCCAGGGCCAGCACCACGGCCACCGCGGCCATGCCGGCGATGGCCGCATTGCCGAGCACATTGCCCAGCGGGCCGAAGACGGCGCCGATCGTCTCGTCCACTGCTTCCCGCACCAGCGGGCCCATGGCGCCGCCCGGCGTGCCGCCCGGGAAGGGCGAGGGCAGCGGGCTGGCCGAAAGGGCGGCGGCCAGCAGCGGCAGCCCGGCCAGCAGCGCGGCCAGGCGCCCGGCGAAGGGCGCAAGGCCGCGATGGGTGGAAAGCCGCAGTGCCCAGGTCAGCAGGCAGGCGGCGGGCAGGATGCCGGCCCAGCCGAAGCCCTGCAGCAGCACGTCGGACACCATGGCGCCGAAGGGGCCGGCCAGGTTGGTGGGAGCGCGATTCGTCGCGGTGGAGAGAGAGGGATCGGCCGGGTTGTGGCTGGCCAGCGCCACCAGTACCGCCAGGCCGAGCAGGCCGGCGATCATGCCCAGCAGCTGCCCACCCCGCCGCTTCAGGGCGGCTTTCACCGCCGGAGAGGCAAAGCGACGGATGCCGGTGGGCGCGCCGAACGGGTTCATCCCGGGCGCCGGGGCGGCGCTGGCGGATCGGTCGGCAGATGCGCGCGGCATGGTCTTCCCGAGCAAGAGTTGATGCAGCGGGGAAACACTACACGGCAACGCCTTGGTTTGTGGGCCACAGTTGTGGCCAAAATGCAAAAGGACGGCCCGATGGGCCGCCCCGTTGCACCGCTCCGTTGCACGGCGGGAAAGCGGGTGCCCCTCCTGCCCGGAGGGGCGTTGGCGCCTCAGTAGCGGTACTGCTCGGCCTTGAAGGGGCCCTGCTGCGGCACGCCGATATAGTCGGCCTGCTGCCGGGAGAGCTTCGTCAGCTTCGCGCCCACCTTCTCCAGGTGCAGGAAGGCCACCTTCTCATCCAGGTGCTTCGGCAGGGTGTAGACCTGCTTCCCGTAGGCCGAGCCATTGGTCCACAGCTCGATCTGCGCCAGCGTCTGGTTGGTGAAGGAGGCGGACATCACGAAGGAGGGATGGCCCGTGGCATTGCCCAGGTTCACCAGCCGGCCTTCGGAGAGCAGCGTGATCTTCTTGCCGTCGGGGAAGCGGATCTCGTCCACCTGCGGCTTGATGTTCGTCCACTGCAGGTTGCGCAGCGCCGAAACCTGGATCTCGCTGTCGAAGTGACCGATGTTGCAGACCACGGCGCGGTTCTTCATGGCGCGCATGTGGTCGATGGTGATGATGTCCACATTTCCCGTGGCGGTGACGAAGATGTCGGCCTGCGGCGCGGCATCCTCCATCGTCACCACCTCATAGCCCTCCATCGCCGCCTGCAGCGCGCAGATCGGGTCGATCTCCGTCACCATCACGCGGCAGCCCGCGTTGCGGAGCGAGGCGGCGGAGCCCTTGCCGACATCGCCGAAGCCGGCGACGCAGGCGACCTTGCCGGCCATCATCAGGTCCGTGCCGCGGCGGATGGCATCCACCAGCGACTCGCGGCAGCCATAGAGGTTGTCGAACTTCGACTTGGTGACGCTGTCATTCACGTTGATGGCGGGGAAGAGCAGCTTGCCCTCCTTCGCCATGGCGTAGAGGCGGTGCACGCCCGTCGTCGTCTCCTCCGACACGCCCTTGATGGAAGCGGCGAGCTTCGCGAACCAGCCCGGCTTCTCGCTCAGCAGCTTCTTGATGAGGGCGAAGAAGACGGTCTCTTCCTCATTGGTGGCCTTGTCGAGGAAGGCGGTGTCGCCCTGCTCGGCGCGCAGGCCGTAATGCACCAGCAGCGTCATGTCGCCGCCATCGTCCAGCAGCAGGTTCGGCTCGCCGCCATCGGCCCATTCCAGGGTCCGCTGCACGTAGTGCCAGTAATCCTCCAGCGTCTCGCCCTTCACCGCGAAGACCGGGGTGCCGGTGGCCGCGATGGCGGCGGCGGCATGGTCCTGGGTGGAGAAGATGTTGCACGAGGACCAGCGCACATCGGCGCCAAGCGCCTTCAGCGTCTCGATCAGCACGGCGGTCTGGATGGTCATGTGCAGGCAGCCGGCGATGCGGGCGCCCTTCAGCGGCTGGCTGTTGCCGTACTCACGGCGCGTCGCCATCAGGCCGGGCATCTCGTCCTCGGCCATCTCGATCTCCTTGCGGCCCCACTGGGCGAGGGAGAGATCGGCAACGACGTAGTCGGTCTTGGGGGGGAGGGTATCGGGCATGAGGGGTCGCTCTCCGGAGGTGGGGAGGCGCGTATCACGCAAAGGCGACCCGGGAAAAGGGGCCAAATGATATCAAGATATCTTTATGTGCCCGCTACGTGCTCCGCTCTCCCGGAACGAACCCCATCACCAGTTCCTGGATCCGCTTGGGGTCGCTCTGCTCCATCACCCGCCGGGCGAAGCGGGCGCAGTCATCGATGTTGAGCGCGCGCACCATCTGCTTCACCCGCGGGATGGCGCTGGCATTCATGGAAAGGCTGCGCAGGCCGAGGCCCATGAGCAGCGGCACCAGCCGGGGATTGCCCGCCATCTCCCCGCAGACCGAAACCGGCATCCGCAGCCGCAGCGCGGCCTCGGTAGCGAACTGGATCAGGCGCAGCACGGCGGGATGCAGCGGGTCATAGAGGTGGGAAACCTCCACCTCCGCCCGGTCCACCGCCAGGGTGTACATGGCCAGGTCATTGGTGCCGATGGCGAAGAAATCCGCCTCCAGCGCGATGGCATCGGCCGCCAGGGCGGCTCCGGGCGTCTCGATCATCGCGCCCAGCACCGGCAGCTTCTCGGGCAGGGTCACGCCGCGGCGGCGCACGCGCTTGACCACGCGCTCATAGATCTCCCGCGCCTCGCGCACCTCCTCGGGGATGGTGACCATCGGCAGGAGAACCCGCACCGGTCCTAGGGCGGCCACGCGCAGGATGGCGGCGAACTGCACCTCCAGCAGCTCCGGCCGGCGCAGCAGCATGCGGATGCCGCGCAGGCCCAGCGCGGGATTCGGGCCGGCATGGAAGGGTTCCACCCCTTCGGCCAGCGCCTCCATGTCCTTCTCGCCGCCCCAGTCCAGCACGCGGATGGTCACGCCCGCGCCATCCGTGCCCTCCACGATCTGGCGGTACGCCTCGTAATGGGCTTCCTCGTCGGGCAGGCCCTTACGGTTCATAAAGAGGAACTCGGTGCGCAGCAGCCCGATGCCCTGGGCGCCGGCCTGGGCGATCAGGGGCAGCTCCGCTGGAATCTCCAGATTGGCCTGGAGCTCCATCTCCTCCCCATCGGTCGTGACCGAGGGCAGGCGGCGCAGCTTGCCGAGGCGGGTGCGCTCCTTCGCATAGGCGGCGATCGCCTCCCGCCCCGTGGCCAGCGCCTCCCGGCCCGGGCGGATCACGATGGTGCCGGCCCCGCCATCCAGCACGGCCTCGTCACCGCGCGCCGTGGCATTGGTCAGGCCGGGCAGGCCGAGCACGCTGGGAATGCCCAGGGCGCGCAGCATGATGGCCGTGTGGCCATCCGCCCCGCCCTCCTCCGTCGCCACACCGGCGATGCGGGAGGGATCGAGCAGCGCCGCATCCGCCGGCGTCAGCTCCTCCGCGATCAGGATCGAGCCCTCGGGCACGTCCTTGAAGGAGCGGAAGCCGGACTCCGTCAGGTTGCGCGTCAGCCGCCGCGCGATCTCATGCACCTCGCCCGCGCGGCGGCGCAGCCCGGCCTTGTCATCGTCCTTGGCGGCCAGGATGGCATTGGCGATCGCCTCCGCCTCATCCTGCACAGCGGTTTCCGCCGAAAGCAGCTCGGCCTCGATGCGCTTGCGGGCGCCGCGGATCAGCCGGCTCTCGCCCAGCATCATCACATAGGCGTCCAGCAGCGGCTCCAGCTCCTCCTGCGCTTCCTCGGGCAGGATGGCGAGGCGGGCCTTCAGCTTGCCCACCTGCTTGCGGGAGGCGGAGACGGCTTCCGCCAGGCGGGCGCGCTCGGCCTCCACCTGGCCGGCGGTGATGTTGCGGCGCGGCGCCGCGGCCGGCGCCGCATCCGTGTCGAAGACCGGCCCGATGGCGACGCCGGAGGAGATGGGGATCCCCTTGATCACCAGCTCGCGCGCGCGGCGTCCCGTCTTGCGCGTCTCGGCCTGCTTGCCGTCCGCGGCGCGGGGTGTGCCGGGCGCCTCCGTCTTCATCAATCTGCTCCTGCCGACCGCCTGGGCGGGTTCTCAGCCCTGCCGCTGGGTCGGGTGACTGCCTCGAATTCCGACTTCCTCCCCGGGCCAGGACCCGGGGCGGCCATTCTCAATCCTCGTGGAACCCAGCCTCGATGAGGGCAGCCACTTCGTCCAGCGCCTCGCGCGCATCCCATCCCTCGGCCTCGAGGATGACGGTGGAGCCCTTGCCGGCCCCCAGCATCATCAGTCCCATGATCGAGCAGGCGGGCACGGTCTGGCCGTCATGGGTCACGCTCAGGGCGGAGCAGTGCTTCTCGGCCAGGGTCACCAGCTTCGCGGCGGCGCGGGCATGCAGGCCGCGCTGGTTGCGGATCAGGATGCTCTTTCGCAGCGGCATGGGGGCGCCCTCCCGCTTCTCTGCCATGGTGGCCGGCGCGGTATTCTCGCTCATCGCTTCGCTCCCCCGTTCGCGGTGCCGTCTCCGCGCAGCTCGCCGGCGGTGGCCATGTATTTCCGCCCCGCATTCACCGCATGGCTGACGGCTTCCGCCAGCGGCTCGGTCCCCCGCAAACGTGCCAGCTTCACCAGCAGCGGCAGGTTCACCCCCGCCACCACCTCCACCTGCCGGCCGCAGCAATTCTCGGGCGCGCAGGTCTTGATGGAAGCGGCGAGGTTGGAGGGGGTGCCGCCGAACATGTCGGTCAGCACCACCACCCCGTCTCCCTGGTCCACCTCGGCCACGGCCTCACGGATATCCCCGCGCCGGCCCTCCAGGTCATCCTCGGGGCCGATGCAGATCGTCGAGACATGCTTCTGGGGCCCCATGACATGCTCCATGGCGAGGCGGAGTTCCTCGGCCAGGCGCCCATGGGTGACGATGACGAATCCGATCATCGGTGATCCGGAGTAGCCGCCCGCGCAGGGCGGGGCTGGGCCATTTGGCTGTCAGGGGGGGTGGTCTGGGCCGCCTGCGGGGCGGCCGGCATTGTTTCGGTCATGCTCAGGGGCTGATATGGGGTGCGGCGGCGGCCGGTTTGAGTCGGGCGCCGTGAAAGGCCTCACGAAGGCCGAGCTCCCGGTGCAGCAGCTCCACGGGCCAGCCGCTCCGGGCGAAATGCCGGGCCAGGCGCTCGGCAGCCAGGACGGAGCGATGCTTCCCGCCCGTGCAGCCAAGCGCCACGGTCAGGTACTTCTTGCCGCCCGCCTCATAGGCCGGCAAGAGCGGGTCCAGCAGCGCCGTCATGCGCCCCCAGAATGGGCCCCACTCGGGATCCTCCTCGATATAGGCGGCCACCGGGGCGTCCCGCCCTGTCATGGGGCGGAGCTGCGGGTCGTAATGCGGGTTCCGCAGGAAGCGCAGGTCCAGCACCAGATCCGCCTCCCGCGGCAGGCCTTGCGGGTAGCCAAAGGACTGAACCGTCACGGAGAGGCCGGCAAGCCCGGCCGGGCCGTAGCGGCGCTCGATCATCCGGCGCAGCTCGGGCAGGGGCAGGCCGGAGGTGTCGATCACCCAGTCCGCCGCCGCGCGCAGCGGGGCCAGGGCCGCCTCCTCCCGCGCGATGCCATCGCCGACCCCGGCGCCCGGCACCCCCGCCGGGGCCAGGGGATGGCGGCGGCGCGTCTCGGAGTAGCGGCGCAGCAGCACCTCCTCGGAGGCATCCACGAAGATCAGTTCCGGCGCGGCGCCGCCGCGGGCACGCAACGCGTCCAGCCCGGACAGCAGCACATGGGCGTCGAAGCCGCGCGTGCGCGTATCCATGCCGATCGCGAGCGGGCCGCCCCCAGGGCCCGCCATCAGCTCGCCCAGCATGGCAAGCGGCGGGTTGTCCACGGTCTCGTGCCCCAGATCCTCCAGCACACGCAGCACGGAGGACTTGCCGGCGCCCGAAAGCCCGGTGACCACGAGCACCGCGCGCGGCGCGGGCGACGAGGCGAACGGGGCGCTCAGGGCGCGCGCTCCAGCGCGCCGGCGTGGCAGGTGATGCGGCCGGCAAGGGCGTCCAGCGCCAGGGCGAGCTTGCGGGGAGCGGAGGCATCGGGCGCGTGCAGCGCGATGCGCGGCAGGGCATGGCCCAGCGCCTCGAAACGAGCCGGCACGGGCAGGCGGGGCACCTCTTCCCGCGCGACGCAATCCACTGCGAGCACCAGCGGCGCGTCCTCCGCGGCTTCCAGCCCGGCCATGAGGCCGATCCCGCGCAACTCGATCATGCCGCGCAGCGCGGAAGGGGCCGTGGCGCGCAGCGCCTCCCCCTCACGGCGGAGCAGAACCTGGTCATCGGCCACGAGCCGCCATCCCTCCCCCGTAAGGCGGAGGAGGAGGTCGGACTTCCCGGCGCCCGGCGGTCCGAGCAGAAGAACCCCCGCGCCGTCCCGTTCGGCACAACTGCCGTGTTGCAGCATGGCTGGATCGTGACACCCCCGACAGGCGGCCGAACGTGGCAGAAATCGGGCGGGGGCGGAAGCGGGGAGAGTCCGGCGCGTCGTTTTCGTGAGAACACGTCTTTAAAACAGGACCGCGGCGGGCATGGACAGGCGCGCCTCGCTGGCTCATCCCGGCGGCATGATCACGCGCCCGCATATCGAAGAAGCCGCCCGCCGCATCGCGCCCCATATCCGGCACACGCCCGTGCTGCAGCTGCCCGTCCAGGCGCTCGGCACGCCCTGCGACGTGGTGCTGAAGCTCGAGCAGATGCAGGTCAGCGGTTCCTTCAAGGCGCGCGGCGCCTTCAACGCCCTGCTCCAGTCCCGTGCGGGCGAGGCGGGCGTGATCGCTGCCTCGGGCGGCAATCACGGCGCAGCGGTGGCGCATGCCGCGGGTGCGCTGGGCATCCGGGCCGAGATCTATGTTCCCGCCATCTCCGCCCCATCGAAGGTGGCGCGGATCCGCGAGGCCGGCGCGGTGGTGGTGCAGGGTGGCGCCACCTATGCCGAGGCCTTCGCCGCCAGCGAGGCACGCCGCGCGGAAACCGGGGCCGTCTCCGTCCATGCCTATGATCAGGAGGAGGTCCTCGCCGGGCAGGGGACGGTGGGGCGCGAGTTCGAGGCCGATTCGCCGGGCCTGACCCATCTGCTGGTGGCGGTGGGCGGCGGCGGGCTGATCGGCGGCATCTCCGCCTGGTTCGCCGGCACGGCCATGCGGGTGGTGGCCGTGGAGCCGGAGGGCTGCCCCACCCTGCACGACGCCCTGCGCGCGGGCGGGCCGGTGGACGCGCCCGTGGGCGGCCTGGCGGCGGACAGCCTTGGCGCACGCCGCGTCGGGTCGCTGATGTACCCGATCGCACGCGATGTGATCCGCGATGCCGTGCTGGTTCCGGACGCGGCAATCCGCGAGGCACAGCAACGCCTCTGGACCGCCTGCCGCGCGGTGGCGGAGCCCGGCGGCGCCACCGCCCTGGCCGCGCTGCTCTCGGGCGCATGGGTGCCGCCGGAAGGGGCGCGGGTTGGCGTGCTGGTCTGCGGGGGGAATTGCGATCCGGGATCCGTCGTGGGCTGACAGGGCGCGCCGGGCCGCGGAACGGCGTCACGCATGGCCAAGGGGAAGGGCTTTCCGCCCCTTCCCTATCCGAGTTCCGATGCGGCGGGCGGGCCGGGCTCCATGCCACGTGCGGCGCGCACGCCGCGCAGCACCGCCGCCGCGACCACATGCGGCACGATGGCGCCCAGGGCCATCATGTTTCCCGGCACCCCGCTCCTTCCCGTCGCCAGGGCGAAGAGGGTGTCGCCATCATGCAGGGTGTGGATCGGGTCGATGCTGCGGGCCAGCCCGTCATGCGCCGCGCCGGCCAGGCGCCGGCATTGCGCCTTGGTCAGCACGGCATCGGTCGCCACCACGCCGATGGTCGTGGCCATGCCCGGCTGCATGCGAGGCGGCAGCTCCCCGCGCAGGACGCCGGCCATGGCGCCGATGGGCCGGCGTCCTTCCGGGTCCCGCGCGCCGGCCACGATCTCCCCCGTATCGGGATCCAGGACGTCGCCCACCGCGTTCACTGCCACGATCGCCCCGAGTGTGATGCCGCCGATCCTCATTGATGCCGTGCCGATCCCGCCCTTCATCGCGCGCTCCTGGCCGAAGAGCTTGCCCACGGTGGCGCCCGTGCCTGCGCCCACGCTGCCCATGGCGGGCGGCATCGCCGAGGCCGCCTCGCAGGCGGCGTAGCCGGCGGCCGCATCGGGGCGGATGCGATGATCGCCCAGGGACAGGTCGAACAGCACGGCCGCCGGTACGATGGGCACGCAGGCCGGGCCTGCCTGGAAGCCGATCCCCCTCTCCTCCAGCCAGCGCATCACGCCGCCCGCCGCATCCAGCCCGAAGGCGGAGCCGCCGGAGAGCAGGACCGCATGCACCTTGTCGACGAGGTTCGCGGGATCGAGCAGATCCGTCTCTCGCGTGCCCGGCGCCGCGCCGCGCACATCCACCCCGGCCGTGGCCCCTTCCTCTGCCAGGACCACGGTGCAGCCGGTCGGGCGGCGCGTCTCGGTGAAATGGCCGACGCGGATGCCCGGAACATCGGTGATGGCGCCATCCATCGGCGCACGGGCGATATCCCGCGCCATGCCTCCTCCTTCCCCGTCGGGCGCGGCGCCTTACCTGGCGTGCCGGGCCAGCGTGACGGAACCGGCGGCGCCGCCCCGTGCCTGATCCGGATCAGTGGCGCGCAGCACGAATTCGTCGATCTTGGGCGCGTAGTCGCGCCATAGCCCCGCCAGCTCGCCGATAGGATCGGCGGCGCGATCCACGCGCAGGTCGGCCAGGGCGAAGTCGTGCTCCCCATGCAGCTCCAGCACGGCCGAGATCACCGGGCCATGCTCGCCACCCGCCTCCTCACCCGCGCGCAGGGCGGCGACCAGCCGGTCACCCAGCGGCGCATCCGGATCGGCCTCGAAGGCGCGCACCATGGCGGCGGGCACGGCGGTGCTGGAGAGGATGTTGCCGATGGCAACGCAATCCCGGCCATGGGCATCGGCACGCTCCGCCTTCACCCGCGCGCCATGGTGATGCGCGGTGCGGCCCCGCGCATCCAGCGCGGCCAGCTGGCGCCATCCTTCATGCGGGGTGGAGGCCACCAGGGCCGCGACCGTTTCCGCCGCCCCGCACCCGCTGCGCAACAGCGCCACGCCGCGCGGCCCCAGCCGTGGATCGGTGCGGTGCTGGGTCAGCACCGCTCCCACCCCGGCCGCGATATGCTGGATCCGCGCCCCGACCCCAATATCCGAGGTGGCGCCGGCCGCGCCGATCTGGCCGGTACGCGCGCAGCGCCCGAGAAGCGAGAAGGTCATGGCGCGATCCTGGGATCGGTCCTGGCCGGTGTCCATCCCGCGGGAAAAGCGTGGGCGGACGGCTTGCCTTTCGCGGGAAGCCGTGCCCAATAACCTCACGAAATCGTGAGTTACCCTGCCCTGCCATGAAGCGCGCCGCGTGGCTCGCCCTGTTGCTGCTCCTTGCCTCGCCTGGGCATGCGGAGGAGGTGCCGGCCACGGGGGGCGATTTTGGCGGGATCGGGCTGCTGGAAACCCGCAACGCCCGCTTCCGCGAGGATGGGACGCTGGAGGCGGGCGGCACATGGCGCCGGCAGCGCCGGTTCTGGTTCGTCAATTTCCAGCCCCTGCCCTTCCTGGAAACCACCTTCCGCCTGACCGAGCGCCTGAACGCCACCGCGGGCCGCGGCAGCACGACCGACCGCGCCCTGGATCTGAAGCTGCGGCTGCTGGAGGAAGGGCGCTGGACCCCTGCCCTGGCCATCGGGCTGCAGGACGTGATCGGCACGGGAATCCACGCGGGCGAGTACCTGGTGGCATCGCGCCGCTGGGGGCCGCTGGACGTCTCGCTGGGCCTCGGCTTCGGCAGGTTGGGCACGCGGGGCGACTTCGCGAACCCGCTCACCCACCTCTCGGACGCGTTCCGGACCCGCCCGCGTGAGGTGGGAAGCGGCGGCACGCTGCGCGCGGACTTCTTCCGGGGCGAAGAGGTGGCCGTTTTCGGCGGGGCCGAATACGCGGTGCCTTCCATGGACACGCCCTGGGGCGCGCTGGACGGGCTGCGCGCCAGGATCGAGTGGTCCGGCGATGCGCTGCGGGACGAGCGCGGCGGCTACCCCGCGCGGCGCGGCCCCCTGCTGGGGCGGGCGCGCAGCCCGGTGAATCTCGGGCTGCAATGGTCCGGCGAGCACATCGATGCCTCCATCGGCTTCGTGCATGGCACGGATCTGCTCGCCCGGCTCTCGTTGCGCATGGATCCGGCGAATCCGCCTTCCGCCCCGCCCCTGCGGCCCCTGCCACCCATGCCCGCCCGGCGCGGCGGCGGCGATCCCGATGAGCGTGCACGGGCCGCCTTCGCCGCGTTGCGGGGGGCTGGCCTGCGCCCGCTGGCCTATGAGGAGCGCGGGGCGGAGGCGCGGATCGCCGTGGCCGATGGCGGCTTCCGCGGCCTGCCCCAGCTCTCCTCCCGCGTGATGCGGGCGGTGAACGGCATCCTGCCGCCGGAGGTGGAGGCGATCCGCCTTTCCTGGTGGCAGGCCGGGGCGGAGATGGGCGCCCTGATGGTGCCGCGCCGCGCGCTGGAGGCAGTGGCCACGCCCTGGGGCAGCGTGGAGGAAGCCTGGGGCGCCACCACCCTGTTCCCCGCGCGCGGCCCGCTGCCGCCCGATGCCTTCACCGAGCCCGGCCCCCATGCGGAATGGCTGCTGGAGCCCCGGCTGAACCTGCAGCTCGGCGATCCCTCCCGCACTCTGCGCTACCAGGGCGCGGTGGCGCTGGGCGGGCGGGTGGATTTCGGGGAGGGCTTCAGCGCCGCCGGTGCAGTGCAGCAGGCGCTGTTCGGCAATCTGGAGCGCGGCCTTCCCTCGGACAGCGTGCTGCCGCGCGTGCGGAGCGACTATGCCGCCTATGCGCGGGACGGGAAGACCTCGATCCCGGGCCTCTATGGCGAGCGGGTCTGGAATCTCGCGCCGGATGTCTTCGCCCGTGCCACGGCGGGGCTGCTGGAGCCGATGTTCGGCGGCGTCTCCTCCGAGCTGCTGTGGCGCCCGGTGGATCGCGGCTTCGCCCTCGGCCTGGACCTGAACCTCGTGCAGCAGCGGGCGACGGATGGGCTGTTCGGCTTCCGCGGCTATGGCGTGGCCACGGGGCATGTCTCGCTCTACGCGGAACTGCCCGTCTGGAATCTCTACGGCATCCTGCGCGCCGGGCGCTATCTGGCGGGGGATTGGGGCGGCACGGTTGAGATCGGGCGCCGCTTCGACAGCGGCATCGAGGTGGGCGGCTTCGCCACCTTCACCAATGTTCCCTTCGCGCGCTTCGGCGAGGGATCCTTCGACAAGGGCATCTATCTGCGCGTGCCGCTGAACCTGTTCGGCGCGGATTCGCGCGGGCATGGCACGGCGCTGATCCGGCCCGTGCAGCGCGATGGCGGGCAGCGCCTGGCCGTGGACAATCCGCTCTGGGAGGTGACGCGCGCCGGGCGGGAGGATGCCGTCCGGCGCGCGATCGGGGGATATGCGCGATAGGCGCTAGTTCACCGTGATCCTGGCGTCCCGCACCACGCGGCCCCAGGTCTCCACCTCCTGCGCTATCTTCCGCTGCAGCTCCTCCGGGGAGGAGGAGACGGCATCCGCACCGGCGGCCTTCAGGCGCTCCTGGATCTTCGGATCGGCCAGCGCCTCGTTCAGCACGGCGTTCAGCCGCGCGACCACCGGGGCGGGCGTGCCGGCGGGCGCCATCACCGCGCCCCAGGAGGTCGCCTCCGCGTCCGGAAGGCCGATCTCCTTCATAGTGGGCACATCCGGCAGCTGGGAGGTGCGGCGCGGCCCGGTGGTGGCCAGGGCCCGCACGCGCCCGCCCTGGATCTGCCCGATGGCGGAGGGAAGCTGGTCCAGCATGAACTGCACATTGCCCGCCACCAGGTCGTTCAACGCCGGGGCGCTGCCGCGATAGGGCACATGCGTCACATCCACCTTCGCCGCGGCGCGGAACAGCTCCGCGACCATATGGGTGGAGGAACCGGAGCCCGCCGAGCCGAAGCTCGCCTTGCCCGGGTTCTCACGCAGCCAGCTCAGGAATTCCTGCGCCGTGCGGGCCGGCACCTTGTCGCTCACGATCAGCACATGATCGGTGGCGAAGGCCATGCCGACAGGCGCGAGATCCTTCACGGGGTCGAAGCCCATGCTGCCATAGAGATGCTGGTTGATGGTCAGCGTGCCCGTGGTGCCCATCAGGATCACGGTTCCATCGGCGGGGGAACGCACCACGTTCTCCACCCCGATATTGCCGCCGGAGCCCGCACGGTTCTCGACGACGATAGGCTGGCCAAGCCGTTCGCCCATGCGTTCGGCCAGCACGCGCGCCACCACATCCGTGGCGCCGCCGGCCGCGAAGGGTATGACGAAGCGGATCGGCCGCGTGGGCGTCCAGCCCTGCGCGAAAGCAGGAACGGCGGCGGGCGCCGCGGCCAGGGCCACGGCGCCGCCGAGAAGCGAGCGTCGGTTCATGTTCATTCTTGTGTTTCCCTCCGTGTTCTTCATCCGGTGTCAGCAGGCGGTGGCGTGTCTCCGCTTGATCTCCTGCAGCACCTCATCCGGATCGGCGGCCCACCAGCGGCGGGAAAGGATCTCCACCTCCGTATGGCCGCGATATCCCTGAGCTTCGACCATCGCGCGGATGCCGGGAATGTCGATCGCGCCCTCGCCCGGCAGCCCACGATCAAAAACCGTGTCGGTGGTGGGAACGAGCCAGTCGCAGACATGGAACGCCGCGATACGCCCGCCCGCGCGCGCGACCTGCTCCCGCAGCGCCGGATCCCACCAGACATGATAGACATCCAGCGCCACCCCGCTGCCCTCGCCCAACTCGTCGCAGAGATCGAGCGCCTGGGCAGTGGTGGAGAGCACGCTGCGATCCGCGCAGGTCATGGGATGCAGCGGCTCCAGCGCGATGGTCACGCCGGCCGCGCGCGCATCCGCCATGATGGCGTGGAGCCCATCCCGCACCATGGCGCGGGCGCCTTCCAGATCCTTCGATCCCGGCGGCAGCCCGCCACAGACCATGACCAGGCAGGCGGCGCCGATCGCATGGGCTTCCTCGATGGCGCGGCGGTTGTCATCGATCGCGGCTGCACGCCCGGCTTCATCCGCGGCCGGGAACATGCCGCCGCGGCAGAGACCGGACACGGAAAGCCCCGCATCCCGGATGGCGCGCGCCGCCTGCTGCACGCCCATGGCCTGCAGCACGTCGCGCCAGGGGGAAATGCCGGGGATGCCGTGGCGCGCGCATCCCTCGATGCATTCGCGCAGTCCCCAGCGCTCCTTCACCGTGACGGTGTTGAGGCTGAGGGGACCCGGGGCGCCCATCATGCCACCCCGTGCACGGCCAGCAGCGCCTTCATCCGCGTCACCGCCCGGTCCGGATCGGAGAGCAGCCCCGCCTTGTCGGCCAGCCGGAACAGCTCGGCGAAGTGCTGGATGGAGCGTGTGGATTGCTGCCCGCCCACCATCACGAAATGGTCCTGGTGCCCGTTCAGCCAGGCCATGAACACCACGCCCGTCTTGTAGAAGCGCGTGGGCGCCTTGAAGATGTGGCGGGAGAGCGGAACCGTCGGCGCCAGGATCTCGTGGAAGGTGGAGAGGTCGTTGCGCGAGAGTGCCGCCAGCGCCCCGCCCACCGCCGGGGCGATCGGATCGAAAATGCCGAGCAGAGCGTCCGAATGCCCTTCGGCATCGCCCGCGATCAGCTCGGCGTAGTTGAAGTCGTCGCCCGTGTACATGCGCACGCCCTTGGGCAGGCGGCGCCGCATGGAGACTTCCTTCTGGTCGTCCAGCAACGAGATCTTCACGCCATCGACCTTGTCGGCATGGCTGGCGATGACCTCCAGCGCCACCTCCATGGCCTTCATGTGATCCTGGTGGCCCCAGTAGCCCTCCAGCGCCGGGTCGAACATCTCCCCGAGCCAGTGGATGATCACCGGTTCCTTCACGCCGGAGAGCACGCGGTCATAGACCCGCACATAGTCCTCCGGCGAGCTGGCGGCCTTGGCCAGCGCGCGGGAGGCCATGAGGATGATGCGGCCGCCCATTCCCTCCACCGCCTCGCACTGCTCCTCATAGGCGCGGATGACGTCGTCCACCGTCACGTCAGGGCCGGGTGCCAGGTGGTCCGTGCCGGCGCCGCTGGCCATGAAGGCGTTGGGAAAGTCCTTCGCGGCGTCCAGGGAGCGCCGGATCAGCTCCTGCGCCCCGTTCCAGTCCAGCCCCATGCCGCGCTGCGCCGTGTCCATCGCTTCCGCCACGCCCAGGCCGAGCGACCAGAGATGGCGGCGGAAGGCGATGGTGCGGTCCCAGTCGATCCTCACATCCAGCCAGGGGTCGTGCTCGGCCAGCGGATCGGCCACCACATGCGCGGCGGCATAGGCGATGCGCGGATAGGGCGGCTTCGCCACGGCGAACTTGCCGGGGGCGCCGGTGGTGTAGCTCTCCAGCGCGCCCGATGCGGTGGGCAGGGTGATGGTGGCCATGTCAGGCCTCCAGCTTCGGAAGGTCGATCCAGCGGCGCTCCGCCCAGGACTTCAGCCCGGCCTCGGCCAGCTGCACGCCCTTGGCGCCGGCCATCAGGTCCCAGGGATAGTCGGCGCGCTCGCCCACCACATATTTCAGGAACTCCTCCCACTGGACGCGGAAGCCGTTCGGATAGGGCTGGGTGTCCGGCACCTTCTGCCAGCCCTCGAAGAAGTTGATGGTCTGCGGCACATCCGGGTTCCACACCGGCTTGGGCGTGTTCACGCGGCTCTGCGTCCAGCAATCCGTCAGGCCGCAGACGGCGGAACCATGCGTGCCGTCCACATGGAAGGTGACGAGGTCGTCGCGCCTGACACGCGTGGTCCAGGAGGAGTTGATCTGCGCGACGATGCCGCCTTCCAGTTCGAAGGTGGCGTAGGCCGCGTCATCCGTATCGGCATTGTAGGGCTTGCCCTGCTCGTCGTAGCGGACAGGGATATGCGTGGCGCCAAGGCAGGAGACGGACTTCGTCTCTCCGAAGGTGTTGTCCAGCACGTAGCGCCAGTGGCAGAGCATATCGAGGATGATGCCGCCGCCCTCGTTCTTCTTGTAGTTCCAGCTCGGGCGCTGGGTGGGCTGTAGGTCGCCCTCGAAGACCCAGTAGCCGAACTCGCCGCGCACACTCAGGATCTTCCCGAGGAAGCCGCTGTCGATCACCATTTTCATCTTGCGCAGCCCGGGCAGGAACAGCTTGTCCTGAACCACGCCATGCTTGATGCCGGCGGCCTTGGCCACGCGCACCAGCTCCAACGCGTCCTCCAGGTTCTCGGCGGTCGGCTTCTCGCAATAGATGTGCTTGCCGGCGCCGATCGCCTTCCGGATCAGCTCGGCCCGCATCTGCGTGGTGGCGGCGTCGAAGAAGATCGTGTCGTCCGGATTGGCCAGGCAGGCCTCCAGGTCGGTGCTCACCCGGTCGATGCCATGCGCCTTGGCCAGCGCCTCCAGCTTTTCCTTGTTGCGGCCGACGATCACCGGGTCCGGCATGATCCGGTCCCCGTTCGGCAGGGCAACGCCTCCTTCCTTCCGGATGGCCGCGATGGAGCGGATGAGGTGCTGGTTCATTCCCATCCGGCCGGTCACGCCATGCATGATCAGGCCGATACGCCGCTGCGCCATTCGCGCGATCCTCCCCGGACATCGTTTAGGTAACTGCGCGGTTACCTAAGCGCGGCCGGGTTGGTGAAGTCAAGGGCGAAGCCAGCCGAGCACCACCTCCACCGAATGCGCCTCCCGCGCCTCGATCGCCGCCTCCGCGTCCAGCCCCGCCCCGAAGATCGCGGAGAGGGTATGCATGTTCGATATGTAGAAGTGGCCAAGGGAAACCACGGTGATATAGGCCTGCATGGGATCCACGCCCTGCCGGAACACTCCTTCGGCCGCACCGCGCCGCAGCACCTCGCGCAGCGTTTCCAGAAGCGGGGAATAAAGGGCGGGCACGCTCTCGCTCCGCGCAAGGTAGGCGGCGCGGTGCAGGTTCTCCTGGTTCAGCAGGGCCACGAATTCCGGGTGGCGGGCAGTGTAGCGCAGGTTGAAGCGCACCAGCCGGGCCATGGCCTCGGCGGGCGGCAGGTCATGCACCTGCAGCGCCCTTTCCTCGGTGCGCTTATGCGCATAGGCGGTTTCCAGCACCGCCACCCACAGATCCTCCTTGTTGCCGAAATAGGCGTAGAGCATCCGCTTGTTGGCACCGGCCCGCGCCGCGATCTCGTCCACCCGCGCCCCGGCCAGGCCATGGGTGGCGAATTCCGTCAGCGCGGCATCCAGGATGCGCTGGCGCGTGGCCTCGGCGCGGGGGCTTTGCGGGATGGTGCGGGCGGGGGCGTCCATGATGCCCTCCAATGAACCCGAAAAGACCGGGGGGCGGTATTCCCCCTGTCATCGGGATTCCGTGCGTACCAGCCAGTGTTCCGAAGCGAACGAAGTTCCGGGGCGGGCCTGCCGGACGTTTTCCGGGCAGCCGCACCCCACCGGCCCGGACCGGCCGGCGCCAACGCCAAATGAAAAGCTGCCCCGGATGGCCGGAGCAGCTTCCATTCTTCACGGCGCGAGGGTGCCGCCTGTCGGGCGGGCGCCCCGCGGCTGCCGATTCCTGCGGCGCGGCGTCAGCCCAGAACGCCGAACAGCCAGAGCAGGATGATGATGGGGATGGGAATGCCGATGAGCCACAGCAGGATACCACGCATCGCCTTGTCTCCATGATGTCTCGTGGCTCTGCAACGTGAGGGGCTTGCGGGAGGTTGCGCGACAGACCAGCCTTCGCAGCATGGACATCCCGCCGCCGCATTCTCCCCATGACAACGAGGCTCCCTGGGTTCCCTCCGCCCGCTATCCTGACCCGCGGCTGCGGGATCTCGATCCTTCCTTCGCCCGTTACCGCCTGATGAACGGCCCCGTGCAGAAGCTGGCCGGCGGCACGCGTTGGGGCGAAGGCCCGGTGTGGTTCGGCGACCACCGCTGCCTCATCTGGTCCGACGTGCCGGGCGACCGCATGCTGCGCTATGACGAGGCGAGCGGCGCCACCACCATCTTCCGTTCTCCGTCGAACAATGCGAACGGCAACTACCGGGACCGCGAGGGGCGGCTCGTCACCTGCGAGCACCTGACGCGCCGCGTCACCCGCACCGAGCATGACGGCCGCATCACCACGATCGCCGACCGCTTCGAAGGCAAGCGCCTCAACTCCCCCAACGACCTCGTGGTGAAGTCCGACGGCACGATCTGGTTCACCGACCCCGCCTTCGGCATCCTGAGCGACAACGAGGGCGAGCGCGCCGAGCAGGAACTGCCGCAGAACGTCTATCGCGTGGATCCCGCGCGCGGCACGATCGAGCTGGCGGCCGACGGTATCGAGGGCCCGAATGGCCTGGCTTTCAGCCCGGACGAAGCCATTCTCTACATCGTCGAGAGCCGCACCAATCCGCGCAAGATCCTCGCCTATGACGTGGACGGAAACGGCCGCCTTTCCAAGCGCCGCGACTTCATCACCGCCGAGCCCGGCGGCACGCCGGACGGCTTCCGCGTGGATGAGGACGGCAATCTCTGGTGCGGCTGGGGCATGGGCAATGCCGAGCAGGATGGCGTGCGCGTGTTCAACAAGGCGGGCGCCCCGATCGGCCATATCGACCTGCCGGAGCGCGCGGCCAATCTCTGCTTCGGCGGGGTGAAGAAGAACCGGCTCTTCATCACCGGGGCAAGGTCGCTCTACGCGGTGTATCTGAACGCCAAGGGGATCTGAGGGGCCCGCCAGGGTCCGGGTGGAAGCGGTGCTTCCCCCCGGAATGCGCGATCAGCCCAGAACGCGTCCCACCGCCGCGCGCCAGGCCTCGTGCCGCCGATTCGCCTCCACCGCCGGCATGTCCGGCTCGAAGCGCACGCGGCGGCGCCAATGGGTGGCGTTGTCGCCGGGCGGCGGCAGGAGCCCGGCCTGGAGGCCCGCCAGATAGGCAGCGCCCAGCGCCGTGGTCTCGGCCACGGCCGGCACGTCCACCGGGCATTGCAGCGCATCCGCCAGGAAGCGCATCGTCCAGTCGCTGGCGGTCATGCCGCCATCCACGCGCAGCACGGTCTCGCCCATGCCGGGCCAGTCCGCGCGCATGGCGTCCAGCAGGTCGCGGGTCTGCCAGGCCACGCTTTCCAGCGCGGCACGGGCGATCTCGGCGGCGCCTGCCCCGCGGGTGAGGCCCAGGATCGCGCCGCGGGCCCCGGCATCCCAGTGCGGCGCGCCCAGCCCGGTGAAGGCGGGCACCATCACCACTCCCGAATCCGGGTCGGCGCGGGCGGCCAGCTCCCCGGCCTCGGCGGCGCTGTGGATGATGCCCAGCCCGTCCCGCAGCCATTGCACGGCGGCGCCGGCGACGAAGATCGCCCCTTCCAGCGCATAGGTGCGGGCCCCGCCGATCTGCCAGGCCACGGTGGTGAGCAGCCGGTGGCTGGAGCGCACGGGCGTATCGCCCGTGTTCAGCAGCATGAAGCAGCCGGTGCCATAGGTGGATTTCGCCATGCCGGGCCGGAAGCAGGCCTGGCCCAGCGTGGCCGCCTGCTGGTCCCCCGCCATGCCGCGGATCGGAATGGCGGCGCCGAACAGCGCGGGATCGGTCGTGCCGAACTCCGCCGCGCAATCCCGCAGCTCCGGCAGCAGGGCACGGGGGATGTCCAGGGCCCGCAGGATCTCCTCGTCCCACTCGCCCCGGCGAATGTCGTAGAGCATGGTGCGGGCGGCATTGGTGGCCTCGGTCGCATGCACGCGCCCGCCGGTGAGGTGCCAGAGCAGGAAGCTGTCCACCGTGCCGAAGGCCAGCTCTCCCCGTTCCGCGCGGGCCCGCAGCCCCGGAATCTCCTCCAGCATCCAGATCAGCTTTGTGGCGGAGAAATACGGATCGGCCAGCAGCCCGGTGCGCTCGGTCAGCAGTGTCTCCAGCCCCTCGGCCCGCAGGCGCTCGCAGATCCCGGCGCTGCGCCGGTCCTGCCAGACGATGGCGCGGTGCACCGCGCGGCCCGTGGCCCGGTCCCAGACCAAGGTCGTCTCGCGCTGGTTGGTGATTCCGATTCCGGCGATCCCCGCCGCCTCCGCCCCGCCCCGCTCCATCGCGCCGCGCAGGCAGGCGATGGAATGGGCCACCAGGTCCTCCGCCGCATGCTCCACCCGGCCGGGCGCGGGGAAGTGCTGGGGCAGTTCCACCTGATGCGCCGCGCGCGGATGCAGTGCCGCATCGAACAGGATGGCCCGGGTCGAGGTCGTGCCCTGGTCGAGCGCCAGCAACCCATCCGCACCCATGCGCTTCCCCCCGCGTGATTCCGGGCGCAGCATAGGTGCCATGGCCGTGATCCTCCATGACCTCTGCGGCGCCGATCCGAGCCGCCGCTTCTCCCCCTATTGCTGGCGGGTGCGCATGGCGCTCGCCCATAAGGGCATCCCGCACGAGACGCGCCCCTGGCGCTTCACCGAGAAGGACGCCATCGCCGATGCGGGCACGGACAAGGTGCCCGTGCTGCGCCACGGGGATCAGATGGTGCATGAGAGCTGGAGGATCCTCGAATATCTTGAGGACCACTGGCCCGGCGCACCCAGCCTGTTCGGCGGCGAAGGCGGGCGCGCCCTGGCCCGCTTCGTGAACACCTGGTCCGACGCGGTGATGATGCCGGGCCTGGTACGCCTGATCGTCTCCGACATCCCGGCCCATCTGGCGCCCGCGGATGCGGAGTATTTCATCCGCACGCGGGAGGCCCGCTTCGGCAAGCCGCTTTCCGAACTGACCGCGGACCGGGACCGCGCCGTGGAGGCCTTCCGGCGCGACCTTCACCCGCTGCGCATGGTGCTGCGCGAGCGGCCCTGGCTCTCCGGCCTCACGGCAGGCGCGGCGGACTACATCGTCTTCGGGCCGCTGCAATGGGCGCGCTGCGTCTCCGCCTTTCCCGTGCTGACGCCGGATGACCCCATTCATGCGTGGCGTGGCCGGCTGCTGGACGCCTTTGGCGGTCTGGCCCGCTCCGCACCGGCCGAGGACCAGACCTAACCCCAATGGGCCCCTGGCTGGACGCCTTCCTGCCCGCCTTCGGGATGATCGCGCTCGGCGCCTTCCTGAAGCGGCGGCTGCTGCGGGAGGATGCGGTCTGGGCGGGGATCGAGAAGCTGGTCTTCTGGGTCCTGCTGCCCTGTCTGCTCGCCTCCTCGATCAGCGCGGTGGATCTCGGCAGCCTGCCCGTGGGCGGGATGGCGGCGGCCCTCTGGATCACCCTGCTCATCGGCACCGGGGCCTCGCTGCTGCTGGCCCGGGGGTTCGGCCAGGCGCACCCGGCCGCCACCTCCGTGCTGCAGGCCGGGATTCGCTTCAACAACCTGCTGGGCTTCGCCATCGCAGGGGCGGTGTTCGGCATGGCGGGGAACGGGCTGGCGGCGGTGGCCACCGGGCTGATCGTTCCCTGCGTGCAGGTCATCATCACCTTCGTCTTCGCCATGGGCGGTGGGCGGGCACGGCCCAGGCCCCTGGCCATGCTGCGCCAGATGGCGCTGAACCCGCTCATCATCGGCTGCGCCGCGGGCTTCGCCATCTCGGCCCTGGGTGGGCTGCCCCCGGGGGTGGCGCCGCTGGCCCGCATCCTCGGCCAGGCATCGGTCGCGCTGGGCCTGCTGGCGGTGGGGGCCGCCCTGGGCGCGGAATCCGTTCGGGACAGGATCACGCTGCAGGGCGCCACCGCCGCCTGGAAGCTGCTGGCCATGCCGGCACTGACCCTCGCCTTCTGCACCCTGTTCGGGCTGGACGCGCTGCCCACGGCGATCGCCACCCTCTTCATGGCGCTGCCCACCGCCTCCACCGCCTATGTGATGGCGCGGATGATGGGCGGCGACGCGCCCATCATGGCGGCCATGACCACGCTCCAGCATCTGCTGGCCGTGGCCACCCTGCCGGTCTGGCTGCTCATCCTGCGGGCCATCCTGCCCCTGCCCTGATGCCGGGCCGGGAGGCCGCCATGGCCAGGGCGCGAAACGCCGCCTTGCCCGTGATTGGCGCGGCGGGGTCCCTGCCCCATGATGGGGGACCGATCCATTGGGGAAATCACCGAATGCTGACGCGACGCGGCCTCGCGCGCGGGGCCCTAGGCCTTGGCGCCGCCTCCTTCACCCCCTCCCTGGCGGGTGCGCAGGGCAATTGGCCGGAGCGTCCGCTGCGCCTGGTGATCGGCTATCCGCCGGGCGGCGCCTCGGACCTTTTCGGGCGGATGATCGCGGGGCAGGTCGGCCCGCGGCTCGGGCAGAATGTGGTGGTGGAAAACCGCCCCGGCGGCGGCGCCGTGGTGGCAAGCGAAGCCGTCGCCCGCGCGCCCGCCGATGGCTACACGCTGCTTCATGTCGACAACGGCATCCTCGTCTACAACCCCGCCCTCTATGCGCGCCTGCCCTATGACCCGGACAAGGACCTGGCCGGGGTGGGCTTCATCGGCCGTTTCCCGCTCTTCCTTGTGGTGCGGGCGGACAGCCCGATCACCGACCTGGCCGGCTATATCGCCGCCTCCAGGACGCGGGCGCCGACCTATGGCTCGCCCGCCGTCGCCTCCCCGCACCACCTGGCCATGGAGATGTTCAAGCGCCGCGCGGGATTCGACGCGACGCATGTGCCCTATCGCGGCGGCCCGGCAGCCATGCAGGACCTGCTGGCCGGCACGGTGGACAGCGTGATGATCGATTGCGCCACCGGCACCGCCTTCATCCGGGACGGAAAGGTGCGCGCCCTCTGCGTGCTGAGCGAGGCACGCTCCCCCACCAGCCCGGATGTGCCGACGACGCGGGAGCTCGGCCATGCCAATGCCATCGCCTATGGCTGGCAGGGCGTATCCGTGCCCGCCGGCACGCCGGCACCGGTGATCGCGCGGCTTTCGGCGGAGCTGGCGCGCGCCATTGCGTCCGACGAAATCCAGGCGCGCTTCACCACGCTGGGGATCGAGCGGGCCAACTACTCCCCGGCCGAGTTCGCCGCCTTCGTGCAGCGGGAGAATACGGAATGGCGCCCGCTGATCCGGGAACTGGGCATCCGGCTGGACAGCTGAACGAAACACCTGTGCGGAGCGTGATCCGCCGGGGCCGCGCCCCGGGGTGGCCACGCGCCGGGCAGCCCGTTAGGTAGCGTATCGGCCCGCCCCGCCCCCGTTGCGTGGCGGCTCAACCACCTTGGGAACCAGACGCCCTTGCTCAGTCGCTTCCGTTCCGTGGCGCGCGGCCTGCGACGCACCTCGCCCTTTCACATCCTGGGCAAGCTGCAATCGCTCGAGCTCGCCTCCCGCGCCGCCGAGCGCAACGCGGAGCTGGCGGGCTGGAACACGAAGGTGATGGGCTCCGCCCTCGCCAGCCGCCTCTACGAGGCCGGGCTGGCCGGCCACCTGGCTCCCCTGCCCCCCGAGCCTGTGGAAACCGGCTTCGGCGGCCGGCTCTGCCGGCAGGAGGATATCGAGAGCCACTGGCTCCGCCACTGGTGCGGGCAGATCGGCTTTATCCCCATGTACCACCGCAAGGTCTGGGAGGATTGCTACGCGCTGCAGGCGTTGCATGAGCGCGGCATGATGGCCCCGGGGCGCCGGGGCCTGGGCTTCGCGGTGGGCGCGGAATGGCTGCCGAGCTTCCTGGCCGCGCGGGGCGCCGAAATCCTGGCGACCGATATCGATGCCAACGACCTGCGCGCCCGGAACTGGATCGAGACCGACCAGCATGGCGGCCGGGTGGAAACCATCTTCAAGCCTGGGCTGATCGACCTCGACACCTTCAACGAGCGCGTCTCCATGCGCGCCGTGGACATGAACACCATCCCCGAGGACCTGCACGGGGGCTTCGACTTCCTCTGGTCCATCTGCTCGCTGGAGCATTGCGGCTCCATCCGGCAGGGCCTCGACTTCGTGGTGGAATCCATGAAGTGCCTGCGCCCCGGCGGGGTGGCGGTGCACACCACCGAGTTCAACATGAGCCCGACCGGCCCCACCCTTGAGGAAGGCGTCACCGTCCTCTTCCAGCGCCACCATATCGAGGAACTGGGCACGCGCCTGGCCCAGGCAGGGCACCGCATGCTGCCGATGGACTACGACACCGGCACGGGCATCCTGGACCAGTTCGTGGACCTGCCGCCCTATCCGGGCAATGATTCACCCCTGGCCATTCCGGAAGCGCCGCATCTGCGGCTTTCGATCCAGGGGCTGGTCTCCACCTCGATCGGCTTCATCATCGAGAAGGGCCGCTGACCCGGCGGTCCCGGCGGTTCCAGGAGTGGACTTGAGGCTTTTGGAATCCCGTCGGGCTGGCACGGATACGGTGGAACAGAGGTTCCCTGATTCCCGATCCTGCCCTGCAGGTGCCTCCGTTCATGGATCGGGGGCACAGAGCCAGCCGAACCGCTCCAACACGCAGAGACATAATGGGTCGAAGGCACCGCCTTCGAGGGTCCCGGAGAGAGGAAGACCGCACGCCGGGCCGGGAAGCCGGTGGACAGCCCGGCACTGGTCATTTCGGTCAAGGCCAGCGCAAATCTACATAGGCGGCATCTCAGGCGGTGGTGCCGGCGGGATCGGCATGACGCCTGTGCGAAGATACTCGTCCATGCAGGCTTCCTCTGAACGGCTGCCAGCGATCGTCGCAATGGCGCCTATGAGCCCGAGCATTGCGGCGCCTCCGCCGGGGTTCTGCGAACTGCAGATCGCCACAGCCCGGCGATCCCGGACTTCCCTGGTAGCCAAGTCCACGATGGCCTTCGTCCGCGCAGGATCGGCCCGCGTTGAGCGAGCGATAGCGGCGTCCACGTCGGGCGAGCCGCTGAGTGCGAGCTGAACGAAGGGTCTGAGCTCTGGCGGGGCGATCGAGTGTTCGGCAAGAACTTGCGGGCTACTCACTCGGGTCAGATCAACCGCTGGAGGGCGACAGGACACGCAGGGAAACGGTTGCAGCATGTACGGGATATCGACGGTGAGCTCGCTTCCCCGCCGGCCCTGCCAAGGGAAGAAGGCCTGATTGAAGCGGCTATTGTTCTTGGTATCACGGAAGCAGAGCGGCTGCGGGCGTCCGTTGTGCTGGAACAGCACCGGGCTAGTGGAGCAGAATTCTTCCTGTCCATCCGCTCGAGACGGAACAAGAACTTGCTGCGGCCGCACCCGGACGCTTGCGGTCCAGTTGATGCGCCCTTCCGGGGCACTTGTGATTACAGCTATTTCGTTCCGAGTGGACTGTTCGATATTGGCCGTCGCGCATGCTGCAAGGCTTAACAGAGTGAGAAGAACGGCGTAGCGCACGGCGGAGCCTCCCTAGGAAGCGTTCATCCTGGAATCCTCCGACGCACAGGGCAAACCTGCGGACAGCACAGGAGGGAGGGCGGATGGCGATTGTGAGCCAAGTGACCGAAGCCGTCTTCCGGTCCCGCTTCGAGAGTCAGATGACCGCTGGGGCCCATGCTGCCGCTGCCTTGATGACCAAATTGGCTGAGGCGGTGGAGGTCCGAGGAGCGGGTCGGCTCCCAAACCAAAACCGCCGGCGCGTGGGTGAGGCAGAACGACCGCGATACTCAGGCGGCGGAGAAGGCGCGCCTTCGGGGTGCAGGGCGCGCAGTTGCTTGGCGCATTGGGCACGGGCAGCGCATAGCGGGCGCGGTGCTCACGGTGGGCACGCTGATTGCGCAGTTCGTCGGTAGCATGTCTTCGGCGGATGCGTTCACCAAGGCCATTGAGGACCAATCAACCGCCTATGACGCGATAGAGGCGGCATGGAAGCGGCGCCGCCCCGGGATCGACGAGGAGGCCGCCAAGGTCGTCCAAGTGGCCGACTACTATGCCTCCCTCACCGCCGAGCAGCGCCGGGGCGCGGAATTGGTACTCCGGCGGCAGTAGGCGCAGCTTGAGGCGACGGGGGAGGAGGAGTTCCCTCCTCCCCCTGTGCCGAAAGCGCTACTTCACCAAAGAGTCATGGGCCGCGAGGCAGGCCATATCCAGGATGTTGTTCACCCCGGCCGCGATCGAGAGGATCTGCGCCGGCTTGGAAAGCCCCATGAGCAGCGGCCCGATGGCGGGGGCGCTGGTCAGGCGGGGGATGGCCTTGGACAGTATATGGGCCGCGTGCAGCCCCGGCATGACAAGCACATTGGCCGGGCCGGTGAGGCGGCAGAACGGGTAGAGGCTTTGCAGGCTGGGGTCGAGCGCGACATCGGCCGCCATCTCGCCCTCATACTCGAAGCCCACATCACCGCGCGCATCCAGCAGCTCCACCGCGTCCCGCACCGTCTTGGGGATCACGCTGCCGCGCGGGTCCCCGAAACTGGAGAAGGAGAGGAAGGCCACGCGCGGCTCCAGGCCGAGGCGGCGGGCCTGGGCGGCGGATTGCACCGCGATTTCGGCCAGGGTCTCGGGATCCGGGCGCTCATGGATGGCGGTATCGGCCAGCAGCACCGTGCCCACGCGGCGGGTCAGCAGCATCGTCAGCCCGAAGAGCACGCCCTTGCCGCCATCCGATGCCGGGGCCGGGTCGATGGCCAGGCTGATCTGCTTCAGGCTGGCCGCGTAGGAGCGGGTGGTGCCGGTGATCATCGCATCCGCATCGCCCATCGCCACCATGCAGGCGGCGAAGATGTTGCGGTCCAGGTTCACCGCGCGCTGCGCATCGCGGAACAGGAAGCCCTCGCGCTGCTTCCGGGCATAGAGGTATTCCGCATAGCGCCGGTTGCTGTCGGACCGCGCGGCGTTGTGGAGCTCGATGCCATCCGGCAGCGGCACGCCGAGCGCGGCCACCGTCGCCGTGATCCGGTCCTCGCGACCGACCAGGATGGGCGTGCCATAGCCGGCGTTGCGGAAGGCGATCGCGGCGCGGATCGTCTTCTCCTCCTCGCCCTCGGCGAAGACGACGCGGCGCGGGTTCTGGCGCACGCGCTCGGTGATCGCCTCCAGCGCGCCGCCGGCCGCGTCCAGCTTCTGCGCGAGCGACCGGGCATATTGCTGCAGGTCGGTCATCGGCTTGCGGGCGACGCCGCTTTCCATCGCCGCCTTCGCCACGGCGGGAGACACGCGGGAGATCAGCCGCGGGTCGAAGGCATGGGGGATGATGTATTCGGGGCCGAAGCGCAGCCCGGCGCCACCGCCGGCCCCCGCCACCTCCTCCGGCACGTCCTCCCGCGCCAGCATCGCCAGCGCCTCGGCGGCCGCGATCTTCATCGCCTCGTTGATGGTGGTGGCGCGCACATCCAGCGCCCCGCGGAAGATGAAGGGAAAGCCGAGGACGTTGTTCACCTGGTTCGGGTAGTCGGAGCGCCCGGTGGCCACGATGCAGTCCGGGCGCGCGGCCTTCGCCTCGTCCGGGGTGATCTCCGGGTCCGGGTTGGCCATGGCGAAGATGATGGGCTGGTCCGCCATCGCCTTCACCATCTCCTGCGTCACCGCGCCTTTCTTCGAAAGGCCGAAGAAGGCGTCCGCACCGCGCAGCGCCTCGGTCAGGGTGCGGACCTCGGTCTCCGCGGCATGGGCGGATTTCCACTGGTTCATGCCCTCCACCCGGCCGCGGTAGAGCACGCCCTTGGTGTCGCACATGATGATGTTCTGCGGCCGCATCCCCATGGCGCGCAGCAGCTCGGCGCAGGCGATGGCGGCCGAGCCCGCGCCGTTGATGACAAGCTTCGTGGTCTTCAGGTCGCGGCCTGTGAGATGGCAGGCATTGATGAGCCCCGCCGCGGCGACGATCGCCGTGCCGTGCTGGTCGTCATGGAAGACCGGGATGTCCATGATCTCGCGCAGGCGCTGCTCGATCACGAAGCATTCTGGGGCCTTGATGTCCTCCAGGTTGATGCCGCCGAAGGAGGGGCCGAGAAAGCGGACGCAGTTCACGAACTCGTCCACGTCATAGGCATCGACGCAGAGGTCGATGGAATCCACGTCGGCGAAGCGCTTGAACAGCGCCGCCTTCCCCTCCATCACCGGCTTGCCGGCCACCGCGCCGAGATCGCCGAGGCCGAGCACCGCCGTGCCGTTGGAGATCACGGCCACCATGTTGCCCTTGGCCGTGTAGTCATAGGCGAGCGACGGGTCCCGGTGGATTTCCAGGCAGGGCTCGGCCACGCCTGGCGAGTAGGCGAGGGACAGGTCGCGCGCCGTGGCGAGCGGCTTGGTGAGGCGTATCTCCAGCTTGCCGGGCTTGCCCTCGGCGTGGAGCGCCAGCGCTTCCTCACGGGTGATGCGGGCGGTGCGGGAATCCCCGGATCCGGTGCGGCGCGCGTCGTCCATCGTCAATCTCCCGCTGTCCAACTCATTCCTGGGCGCCAGGACCGCCGCATTTAGCGTGCCGTTGTCCGCACGGGAATGAACCCGGCGAGATTTTTGCATGCTGCACTGCGGAAGCTGCGCTGCGGGACGAAGCCGCCCCGCCGCTTCCTCAGCTCCGCCGGACGCTCCAGGGATAGGGCGTGCTGCCCTCCAGCAGCCCGGTCAGGTCCCGCCGGAAGGCCGTGCGGATGGTGAACTGGCCCAGCGGCACGGTGGAGACCTCCTCCAGCGCCAGCCGGTTCAGCGCCTCCGCGGCCCGGGCACGGCCCGCCTCGTCCGGGGCATCCAGCCACTCCGCCGTCAGCGCCTCGGCCTTGTCGCTCTTCCACCAGCCGAACCAGCCGGCCTCGCCCTGGCCGCGGATCAGCGGCGACATCGCAGGGCTGCCATAGGTGTTGGAGGTGCCGGTGGTGTGGAAGATGCTCCAGCCGCCCCTCTCCACGGGTTCGCGCGAGTTGCGGCGCTGGATCACCGTGCCCCAGTCGCTCTCGGCCAGTTCCACATTCATCCCGATCCGGCGCAGCGCGTCGTTCGTCACCTGGCCCAGCGGGCCGATATCCGGGAAATCCGTGGGATTGATGATGACGACCTTCTGGTTCGCATAGCCCGCCTCCCGCAGCGCCGCCCGGGCCGCGTCCAGGCTGCCGGGCATCAGGTCCGGATGATCCTTGTAGTAGGGGGTGCGCTTGGGGAAGAGGCTGCGCGTATCGGTCCAGACGGAGGTGTCATCCCCCTGGGCCGCGCGCATGTAGTTCTCCTGGATCGCCGAGAGCCGCACGGCCTGGCGCAGCCGCACGTCATTGAAGGGCGGCTGCAGGCAGTTCAGCCGCATCAGGGCCATGCGGCCCTCCACATCCAGGATCTCCTGCCGGATCTCGCGGTTGCGGGCCAGCATCGGGCGCAGGTCGGACAGCGGGCGCTCCCACCAGTCCACCTCGCCATTGTTCAGCGCCGCCGCGGCGGTGGAGGCATCGGGGATCACGTGCCACTCGATCCGCTGCATATGCGCGACCTTGCCGCCCGAGGCACGCTCCGGCGGTTCCTGGCGCGGCACGTAGCCGTCGAACTTCTCATACACCACGCGGGAGCCGGAATTGTACTCGCCGGGCAGGAAGCGATAGGGGCCGGAGCCGACCATCTCCGTCACCGCCCGCGTCGATTCCGTCGCGGCCAAGCGTTCCGGCATCATGAAGCAGACGCTGGCATCGGGCTTGGCCAGCGCATCCAGCATCAGCGGGAAGGGCCGGCTCAGCCGCGCCTCGAAGCTGCGGTCGTCGATCACCCGCCACTCCTCCACCCGGCGGGCCATGAGCTGGCCGAAGGGGTCGCGCACCGACCAGCGCTTGATGCTGGCCACGCAATCCGCCGCCCGCACCGGCTCCCCGTCATGGAAGCGCAGCCCCTCCCGCAGGCGGAAGCGCCAGCGGCGGCCGTCATCCAGCACCTCATGTCCCTCGGCCATCTGCGGCTGGGGGCGGTTCCGGGCATCCACGGCATAGAGCGTGTCGAACACGTAGTAGCCGTGGTTGCTGGTGACGGTGGCGGTGGTCCAGACCGGGTCCAGGCTGGTCAGGTTCGCCTGGGGCACGAAGCGCAGCGTGCGCGCGCGCATGTCCTGGCCCAGCGCCGGGGCGGCCAGGCCACCCGTTCCACCCATCAACGCCACGCCGGCACCGGCGCGAAGCAGGCTTCGCCGATTCATCCCGAACATCTCCTCTCGGTGCCCCCTCGCCGGGCCTTTGGACGAAGCCTGCCCTCCGGGTGCCACAGGCCGCAAGCTTTGCGAGGGGCGTGGCCAGGGCCTGCTGGACCGATCCCGCGCCCCAACCTAGGAGTCCTCCCATGGACTCCGTCCCGCCGATCCCCAGCGCCCCCATCCCGAATCCGGCCGGCGCGACCCCTGCACTGGCCCAGTGGTTCGCCGCCAAGCAGGCGCATCCCGATGCCCTGCTCTTCTTCCGCATGGGCGATTTCTTCGAACTGTTCTTCGGCGATGCCACGACGGCCGGGGAGGCGCTGGGCCTCGCCGTCTCCCACCGGGGGGAACACCAGGGCCAGCCCGTGCCCATGGCCGGCGTGCCCGTGCATGCCATGGAAGCCTACCTCGCCCGCCTCATCCGCCGTGGCTTCCGGGTGGCCATCTGCGAGCAGATGGAGACACCCGAGGCCGCCAAGGCCCGCAAGGCGCCGGCCGTGCGGCGGGAGGTGGTGCGCATCGTCACCCCCGCCACGGTCACGGAGGAGGCGCTGCTGGAGGGCGCCCGCCCCTCCTGGCTGCTGGCCCTGGCGCCCGAGGGGGCGGAGCGGGTCGGCGCCGCCTGGCTGGATGTCTCCACCGGCCATGTCTGCACGGAAAGCGTGGCGGCGGCCGAACTCGGCGCCCTTCTCGCCCGGCTGGACCCGGCCGAGGTGGTGGCGCCTGGATCCCTGGCCGCCGGCGATGCGCTGACCCCGCTGGGCGGGCTGGTGCGCGAGGCCGCCCCGCCGCGGGACGGCGCAAGGCTGGCCGCCGAGGCCTGGGGTGTGGCGAGCCTTTCCGCCTTCGGCAGCTTCACCGAGGGCGAGGCCAATGCGCTGGCCATGGCGCTGGACTATGTGCGCGGCGCCTCGGGCGGCACCCTCCCCCGCCTGGCCCCGCCCGAGGCGCGCGGAGGCGAGGGCACCTTGCGGATGGATGCGGCCACGCGCCGCAGCCTGGAGATCCTGAAGGCCGAGCGCGGCGGCAAGGACTGCCTGCTGGGCGCCGTGGACCGGACGCTGACCGCCGCCGGGGCCCGGGAACTGGCCGCCCGCCTCGCCAGCCCCCTGGCCGAGGCCGCCCCGATCGCCGCCCGGCATGATGCGGTGGCGTTTCTCCTCGCCGCCGGCTCGGTGCGCGCCGCGCTGCGGGATTCGCTGAAGGGTGCCCCGGACATGGCCCGCGCCCTGGGCCGCCTTTCCGTCGAGCGCTTCTTCCCGCGCGACCTCGCCAGCCTGCGCGACGGCCTCGCCCGCGCCGAGGCCATGCAGGCCGCCTTGCGGGACGCTGCGGGCGTGCCTCCCATCCCGCCCCTCCTGGTGGCAGCAGGCCAGGCCCTGGTGCCGGGGAACTCCCCCCGCGCCGAGCTCGACCGCGCCTTGGCCGGGGAGCTGCCAGCCAGGCTGGAGGATGGCGGTGTGGTCGGCCCCGGCTATGACGGGGAGCTGGATGCGCTCCGCCGCCTGCGGGACGATGCGCGCGGCGCCATCCTGGCGCTGCAGATGGATCTGGCCCAGGCCTGGGGCGTCGCCAGCCTGAAGATCCGCCACCACCAGCAGCTCGGCTTCCTGGCCGAGGTTCCGGCGGCGGCCGGCGAGATCCTGCTACGGCAGAAGCCCGCCCCCGGCCCCATGGCCCCGGTGCACCGGCAATCCATGGCCAGTGCCCACCGCTTCACCTGCGGCGCGCTGACGGATCTCGACCGCAGGCTTTCCCAGGCGCGTGACGAGGCCTCGCGCCGGGAGGCGCTGGTGATCCGCCATCTCCGCAAGCTCTGCCTGGACGCCGCGCCCGCCATCGCCGCGGCGGCACGGGCCGTGGCAGAGATCGATGTCCATGCCGCCTCGGCCGAGCTGGCGGCCTCCGGCGGCTGGTGCCGGCCGGACATGCCGGATCGCCCGGATTTCTGCATCGCCCAGGGCCGCCACCCCGTGGTGGAGGCCGCGCTGCGCCGGAACCGCGGCCCCGCCTTCGTGCCGAACGACGCCGATCTCTCCCCGGGCCGCCGCCTCTGCCTCCTCACCGGCCCGAACATGGCCGGCAAGTCCACCTATCTCCGCCAGAACGCCCTTATGGTCGTCCTCGCCCAGGCCGGGCTCTACGTGCCGGCCGAATCGGCACGCATCGGGCTGGTGGACCGGCTCTTCTCGCGCGTCGGCACGGCGGACGACATCGCCGGCGGCCGCTCCACCTTCATGGTGGAGATGAGCGAGACGGCGGCCGTGCTGAACCAGGCCGGCCCCCGCTCCTTCGTGGTGCTGGACGAGGTCGGGCGCGGCACCGCCACCTGGGACGGCCTCGCCATCGCCTGGGCGGTGCTGGAGGCGCTGCATGACCGGCTTCGCTCCCGCACCCTCTTCGCGACCCATTTCCACGAGCTGACGGCGCTGGCCGGGAAGCTGCCGGAACTCGCCCCCGCCGCCATGAAGGTGCGGGAGCACCGGGGGCAGGTGGTGTTCCAGCACCTGGTCGGCCCCGGCGCCTCGGAACGGTCCTG
This sequence comes from Pararoseomonas baculiformis, assembly GCF_017813395.1. GTDB lineage: Bacteria > Pseudomonadota > Alphaproteobacteria > Acetobacterales > Acetobacteraceae > Roseomonas > Roseomonas baculiformis. The sequence continues at coordinate 406,718 of NZ_JAGIZB010000001.1, forward strand.
GGGGCTGCATGTCGCCCGCCTTGCCGGCGTGCCCCGGGATGTGGTGGGGCGGGCAGAGGCGGTGCTGGCCTCGCTGGAGGAACGCGCCCGGGGGCTGGACCCGCTCTCCGGCGAGCTTCCTCTCTTCGCCGCCGCCCCGGCCCGGAATCACGCCCCCGGTCCTTCCCCCGCCCGCCCGGAGCCGGACCCAGATCCCCTGCGGGAGGCGCTGGAAGCCCTGGACCCTGATGCGATGGCGCCACGCGAGGCGCTGGAAGCCCTCTACCGGCTGAAATCCATGCTTACGGGTCACGGGATGGCTGTTGCGCCGCAGCGCGACTCCTTATCTTCCGTCGAATGAACACTGCTGGCCTCGGCGCCGCCGAAGCCCCGGCCACGACGTTACCGGGGCTCGAGGGGCTGCATTCCGCCCCGCCTCCCCCCCGCGACGCGGCCCTGGGGCTGCTGCGCCGTCATCTCAGCCGCATCCAGGGCGGGATGCAGGAACGGTTCGAGCAGGAGAACCTGCCGGGCCTCGTGGCCGCGCGTGCCCTGGCCAGCGAGATGGACGGGCTGATCGCCACCATCCTCCGCTACAGCCTGGCCGCCACCGCCGGGCCAGGGCCGGCCCCCGCCTTCGCCCTCGCGGCCACGGGCGGCTATGGCCGCGGCACGCTGGCGCCCTATTCGGATATCGACCTTCTTTTCGTCTCCGACGCGCCGCTGGACGCGGCCGGGCGCCGGGCGGTGGAGTTCATGCTCTACCTGCTCTGGGATCTCGGGGTGAAGGTCGGGCATGCCACCCGCTCAGTCGCTGAATGCATCGAGGACGCAAGGTCCGACACCACGGTCCAGACCGCCCTGCTGGATGCCCGCTTCCTGGAGGGCGACCAGGGCGTCTATGCCCGCTTCGAGGACGCCTTCACCGCCGCCCGCCAGGAATGGGGCCTGGGCCAGTTCCTGCACGCCAAGCAGATCGAGCGCGGCCTGCGCCATGCCCGCTACGGGGACAGCCCCTATCTGGTCGAGCCCCATATCAAGGAGGGGCGCGGCGGGCTGCGGGACCTGCAGACCATGTACTGGTTGGCCCGCTATGCCTTCGGCGTCGAGAAGATGTGGCAGATGGTCGGGCCCGAGAGCCCGGGCGGCGGGCTGCTGACGGCGCAGGAGGCCCGCGCCTTCCGCCGCGCCTGGTCCTTCCTCTGGTCCGTCCGCTTCCACCTCCACTATGTCACCGGCCGGGCCGAGGAGCGCCTGACCTTCGACCTGCAGCCCGTGGTCGGCGCCCGCATGGGCTACACCCGCCATGGCAAGCAGGACGGGGTGGAGCGCTTCATGAAGCACCTCTTCCTCACCGCGCGCGAGGTGGTGCGGCTGAAGCGCCTGCTGGAGCCGGCGATCGAGCGGGCGGCGCTGGGCATGCCCGCCCTGCAGCCCGCCGCGGACGAGGCGATGCGCCAGGCCGGGCTGACCCTGGCGGATGGCAAGATCCTCTTCGCCCCGGACCATGACATCGCGGCCGACCCGGCGGTGATGCTGCGCATCATGCGCTTCGCGCGCGACCGGGGGCTGGAGATCCATCCGCTCGGCCTGCGCGCCCTCATCCGCAATGCGCGCTACGCCACGCGCCTGCGCGGCCAGGCGGCCGCGAACACCCTCTTCCTCGATATCCTGGCCGGCAAGCAGAGCGCCCGCTGGCTGCGCGCCCTGAACGAGGCCGGGGTGCTCTCCAGCCTCATCCCGGAATGGGCCCGCATCGTCGGGCTGATGCAGTTCGACACCTATCACGTCTTCACCGTGGAGGAGCACACGATCGAGGCGGTGGGCGTGCTCAACGCGCTGGAGCGGGGGGAGCTGGACACCATCGCCCCCGTGGCCTCGGAGCTGGTGGGGCAGCTGCAATCACGCCGCGCCCTCTATGCCGCCGTGCTGCTGCATGACATCGCCAAGGGACGGGGCGGCGACCATTCGGAGCTGGGCGCCGGGATCGCCCAGGAGCTCTGCCCCCGCCTCGGCCTTTCGCCCGAGGAGACCGAGACCGTCTCCTGGCTGGTGCTGAACCACCTGCTGGTCAGCCAGACCGCCTTCAAGCGCGACATCGACGATCCCAAGACCATCCTGGACCTGGCCGAGGTGGTGCAATCGCCCGAGCGGCTGCGCCTGCTGCTGGTGCTGACGGTCTGCGACATGCGCGCCGTCGGGCCCAAGGTCTGGAACGGCTGGAAGGCCACCCTGCTGCGCGAGATCTACTGGCGCGTGGCCGAGGTGCTGGCCGGCGGGCTTTCCGTGCCCGAGCGCGACGTGCGCGTGGCCCGCGCGCGGGAGGCGGCCTCGGCCGCGCTGCAGGGCCGCCCTCAGGCGGAGATCGACCATTTTCTCGGCCTGGGCTACCCGGGCTACTGGCTTTCCTTCGACCCGGAAACCCATGCCCGCCACGCCTCCATGATCCGGGAGGCGGAGGCGACCGGCGCGCCGCTGACCGTCCGCACCGAGGTGCTGGAGGACCGGGCGGTGACGGAGGTGACGGTGTACACGGCCGACCATCCCGGGCTGTTCAGCCATATCGCGGGCGCGCTCGCCGTGGCCGGGGCCAGCATCGTGGATGCCCGCATCCATACCATGACCAACGGCATGGCGCTGGACACCTTCTGGGTGCAGGACGCGGCCGGCGGCGCGCTGGACGCCCCGCACCGCCTCGCCCGGCTCTCGGTGATGGTGGAGCAGGCGCTCTCGGGCCGGATGCGGATCATGGACGAGATCCGCAAGGTGAAGCGCGAGCCCGCCCGGCTTCGCGCCGTGACGGTGCCGCCCCGCGTGGTCATCGACAACCACGCGAGCAACACCCACACCGTGATCGAGGTGAATGGCCGCGACCGCCCGGGGCTGCTGCATGACGTGACGGCCGCCATATCCGCCCAGGGCGTGCAGATCGCCTCCGCCCATGTCACCACCTATGGCGTGCGGGCGGTGGACGTCTTCTACGTGAAGGATCTCTTCGGCCTGAAGGTGGAGAACGAGCGCAAGCTGGACAGCCTGCGCGGCGCGGTCCTCACGGCCCTCACGGCGGAGCCTGCCCCGGCCGCCTGACCGGTGGCGGGGACAACCCCTCCCCTCCCGGGGCGTTCCCTCCGGGAGAGATGGAGGAGGTGAGCATGGCCGAGGATCGCAAGAGCAGGGTTCCCGGGGATTTGGAGAACTGGGGCACGGAGACGAAGAATGCCCGCCCCTCCAGCGTCGGGCAGCATGATCCGCTGCGCGATGACAATGGCGACGATTCCGGGCCGGGCCTGGATCCGCAGGACTACAAGAACCCGGACCACGCGGACGAAGCCTCCCACGGGCCGGCCGGCCACCATGCCACGGTGCCGGTGAAGGAGGCTTCCGAGATCAAGCCGGGCGCGAAGCGCGACGCCCCGCCTCTCCGTGGCACGGTGGAGGATTGAGTGCCCCGGGCCATGGCTGGCGCCCTGGCCCGGGATCACCACTTCAGGACATGAGCAGGCGCGACTGCGATTTCATCTCCTGCCGGGTCAGCGCGTGCCGCAACGCTTCCGCAAGCTCCGCCAGGCGTGGCCCCACATCGGATCGCAGCCGTGCCACGCTCAGGGTCACCGAGGCGGAACCGCAGTTGATGGCGTAGGGCACCGAGCCGTCCGGCCCCAGCAGCGGTGCGGCCGCGGTGTTGTAGCCCTTGTGCAGCACCCCGTTGTTGATGATGAAGCCGCGCGCCCGGTACTCGGCCAGGGCCTGCGCGAAGCCGGCCCGCGCCTTCTCCCAGCGCGGCCCGTCCTTTGCTTCCATTTCGGCGATGGCGCGGGCGCGCTCCTCGTCCGACACGCCGGCCAGCCAGGCCCAGCCCAGTGCCGAGCTGGAAAGCGGCACGCGCGAGCCCACGCGAAGATTCAACAGCAGGCGGTTGTTGCTCTCGCAGCGCTGCAGCATGACCATGTCCACGCCGTCGCGCGCCGCGAGGCCGCCGGCGCCCTCGAAGGCATCGGCGAGTTCCTGAAGATGCGGCCGCGCCACCTCCGCGATGCCGAGCCCGGCAATGGCGCTGTGGCCCAGCCGAAGTGCCGCGAGGCCGGGGCGCAGCTTCTCACCCGCCACCGTCACGAGCACGCCCATCTCCAGCATCGTGTGGCAGAGACGCCAGACGGTCGGCTGGGGAAGCTTCGTCATCCGCGCCAGGTCGGAGCCGCTCAGCTCGGGCTGGTCGGGCGTGAAGCATTGGAGAAGTTGCAGCCCGCGCGCCAGGGCCGTGACGAACTGGCGGTCCTTGGCTTCGTCGGCCTGGGGAGGGGCGGCTTTGGTGCGGGCCAAGAACGGGGTCTCCGGATCGGGAATGTGGCGCGGGACGGTTTACGCCCGGCCGATCGCGTGGCTAACATCGCAGCAAGCGACTATAGCATTCGCACAGCGAATAAAAAAGAGCTGGATTGTCCCTTCCTCCGTGCCGCGCCCAGGCGGCGGGAAGGGCGGGAGGAAAGATCACGCCCATGCCGCAGGCCCCCCTGCTCTTCGAGCCGCTTGCGCTGCGTGGCCTCACGCTGCGGAACCGGATCGTCCTCTCCCCCATGCTGACCTATGCCGCCGAGCGGGGCCATGTCACGGATTGGCACCTGATGCACCTGGGGAAGTTCGCCGCCGGCGGCACCGGGCTGGTCTTCATGGAATCGACCAAGGTGGATCCGCGCGGCTGCACCACGCCGCGCGATCCCGGGCTCTGGAAGGATGAGTTCATCCCCGGGCTGGAGCGGATCACCCGCTTCGTCAAAGGGCATGGCGCGGCAATCGGACTGCAGCTCGGCCATTCCGGCCGCAAGGCCCGCAACTCCGTGCCCTGGGAAGGGCGCGCCCCCCTGGCCAGCCACCCCGGGCTGGACGACGGGGCGGAGTGGGAGCTCGTGGCGCCCAGCGCCATCGCGGCCAGCCCCGCCGCCGCGGTCCCGCGCGCCCTGAGCATCCCCGAGATCCAGGACATGGTCGCGTGCTGGGGCGCCGCCGCCAGCCGTGCCCACCGCGCCGGCTTCGACGTGCTGGAGGTGCATGGCGCCCATGGATACCTGCTGCACCAGTTCCTGTCCCCCGCCGCCAACCGGCGGGAGGACCGATATGGCGGCAGCCCTGAGAACCGGATGCGCTTCGCGGTGGAGGTGGTGGAGGAGGTGCGCCGCCACTGGCCGGCCGAGAAACCCCTGTTCTTCCGCGTCTCCGCCATCGATGAGGATGGCGGCTCGATCGAGGAGACGGTGGCCCTCTGCCGCGTGCTGCGCGCCAAGGGGGTGGATGTGATCGATTGCAGCTCGGGCGGCATGACGCCCCGCTCCATCGTCGATCCGGCGGACCGGCCGGGCTATGGCTACCAGGTGCCCCATGCCGCCCGCGTGCGGGCCGAGGCCGGGATCGCCAGCATGGCGGTTGGGCTGATCGTGCATGCCGACCAGGCCGAAGCGATCCTGCAGCAGGGCAGCGCGGATCTCGTCGCGATCGGGCGCGAGATGCTGCACAACCCGAACTGGTCGCTCGACGCCGCCCAGAAGCTGGGCGTCGGCAACGCCTTCGCCGCGATCCCGCCAGCCTATGGCTACTGGCTCGAGAAGCGCGACAGCGCCGGCTTCGGCGGGCGTCCCTCCACCTGGCAGGCCGGCATCGAGCCGGCCCGCGCCCCCTAGCGCCAGGAAGGCGAGCCCATGCCCAAACTTCCGCAACCCGAGATCGAGGTGGCACACCAGGGCGGCGACCTCGTCGGGGAATGCCCGATGTGGCACCCCGTGGAGCAGCGCCTGTACTGGGTGGACACGCGCCGCCCCTCGCTGCAGCGGCTGGAAACGGACGGCACGGCCCGCCGCTGGCCCATGCCCAGCAATATCGGGTCCTATGTCTTCCGCCAGGGCGGCGGCGTGCTGGCCGGGCTGAAGCAGGGCTTCGCCACCATCGACCTGGAAACCGGCGCGATCACGCCCGTCCTCGATCCCGAGCCCGACCGGCCGGAGAACCGCCTGAACGACGGCCGTTGCGACCGGCGCGGCCGCTATTGGTGCGGCTCTCGCGATCCCGGGGACGAAAACCCGGGTGGATCGCTCTACCGGCTCGATCCGGGCTTCTCCTGCGAGCGGATGGATACGGGCTTCATCGTCTCCAACGGCATGGCCTTCAGCCCGGATGACCGGACGCTGATCTTCGGCGACAGCCGCGGCGAGACGATGTGGCGCTACGACCTGGACATGGAGTCCGGGCGGATCAGCAACAAGCGCGTCTTCCTCTCCACGGCCGGCCTGCCCTGGCGCGTGGACGGCGCCACCTTCGATGCGGAAGGATATTACTGGTGTGCCCTGATCGGGGATGGCGCGGTCGGGCGCTTCGATCCGGAAGGAAGGCTGGACCGCATCGTGCGGTTGCCCGTCTCCCATCCGACCATGTGCAATTTCGGCGGGCCGGATCTCGATGTGCTCTACGTCACCTCCGGCACCGTCTTCCTGAACGAGGTGGAGCGGGCGCGGCAGCCCCTGGCCGGCGCGGTCTTCGCGCTGCGCGGGCTGGGCGTGCGCGGCGTGCCCGAGCCGTTCTTCGCAGGATAGGGCGGTTGATGAACGATCTTCCCGGGACCATCGCGACGGCGGAAGGGGGCCCTCTCCAGGGGCTTCGGGTGCTCGACCTGTCCCGCCTCGTCTGCGGCAATGTGCTGACCATGCTGCTCGGTGATTTCGGCGCCGAGGTGGTGAAGGTGGAGGAACCGGGGCCGGGCGACCCGCTGCGCGCCTGGATCGCCGATGGGGTGAGCGCCCATTGGAAGGTCTATGGCCGCAACAAGCGCAGCATCGCGCTGAACCTGCGCAGCCCCGAGGGGCGCGCGGTGCTGGAGCGGCTGATCGCCCGGGCCGATGTGCTGGTGGAAGGCTTCCGCCCGGGCACGCTGGAGCGCTGGGGCCTGGGGCCGGAGCTGCTGCTGCAGCGGCACCCGGATCTCGTCATCCTGCGCATCTCGGGCTTCGGGCAAACGGGCGCCTACCGGATGCGGCCGGGCTATGGCTCGCTGATCGAGGGCCTGTCCGGCTTCGCCTCGCGCAACGGCTTCGCTGACCGCCCGCCCCTGCTGCCGAGCTTCCCGCTGGCCGACATGGTCGCGGGAATGATGGGCGCCTTCGCCACGGTCACGGCGGTGCGGGCACGGGAAGCCGGCGGCCGCGGACAGGTTGTCGATCTTTCGCTGCTGGAACCGATGGTCGCAATGTTCGGGGCCGACGCGCTGCTCCAGGGGCTGACGGGCACGGTGCGTGGCCGCACCGGCAGCCGCGGCAGCTCCGCCGCGCCGCGCAACACCTATCGTACGGGTGACGGAAACTGGCTGACCATCTCGGCGCCCATGCAGTCCATGGCCGAGAAGCTGTTCGACGCGATGGGGCACCCCGAGATGAAGCGCGACCCGCGCTTCGAGACGAACAGCGCGCGCATGGCGAATGTGGAGGCGCTCGACGCCGCGATCACCGCCTGGCTCGCCTCGCGCAGCGCAGCGGAGGCCTGGGCGACGCTGGACGCGGCAGGCGTGACCGCCGCCCCGATCTACGACGCGGCGCAGCTTGCCTCCGATCCGCATGTCGTTTCGCGCGGGGTGTTCCGCACGGTGGCGGACACGGAGCTGGGCAAGGTGGTGATGCCGGATGTCACGCCGCGCCTCTCCGCCACGCCCGGATCGGTGCGGCGCCCCGCCCCGGCCGTGGGAGGGGACAGCCGGGCCATCCTGGCCGAGGCGGATTACGACGAGGCCGAGATCGCCGCCCTGATCGCGTCGGAGGTGGTGGCAGAGGGCTGAAGGAAGCGCGGCCCGCCGAGCTGCGCGAAGACATCTGTAAGCAGAAGCGCGTCAAGCAAATGAAAGGGGCCCTAAGGCCCCGCCAAGGGAGAGAAGCGCATGAAGAACATCCTGGGGGCGATCCTCGGAACAGCCCTTTGCGTCGCGGCCTGTGGCGGGGCGGCGGCGCAGCCCGCCGCGCCCTATCCGGACCGCCCGGTGCAGATGGTCGTCTCCTGGCAGGCAGGCGGCGTGGTGGACACCATCGGGCGGGCCCTGGCGCAGGCGATGTCGGACCTGTCCGAGGGACGCTTCGTGGTCATCAACCGCGACGGTGCCTCCGGCATCGTCGGGGCCCAGGCGGTCTCCAGCGCAAGGCCCGACGGCTACACCATCGGCTTCGGCCCCATCACGCCCATCACCACCGCTTCCCATACCGTGCGCGGCGTGCCCTTCACGGTCGATTCCTTCGAATATGTCTGCAAGGTCTTCGAGAACGTCCTTGCCGTGAGCGTGGCGGAGACATCGCCCTTCCGCAGCATGCCCGAGCTCATCGCGGCCATCCGTGCACGGCCGGACACGATGACCTATGGGCATTTCGGCACCAACAGCCTGGGGCACATCTCCTTCGCCAACATCGTCCGCGGCCTGTCGCTGCGCGTGACCGACGTGCCCTTCCGCGGAGAGACGCCGATCTATCCGGAGATGCTCAGCGGCCGGCTCGATTTCGGCATGGGCACGGTGGGCGGCGCGCGGGGCAAGCCGGTGCGCCTGCTCGCCGTGTTCGGGGACCAGCGGAGCGCCGCAGCGCCGGATGTCCCGAGCACGCGCGAGCTGGGTCTGCCAACCCTCCAGCCGGTCCTCTCCGGCATCACCGTGCCGCGTGGCACGCCGGCCGCGATCACGGAACGGCTTGAGACCCTGTGCCGCCAGGGCACGGAGGAGAGCTCCTTCCGGACCGTGATGGGCCGGCTCGGCGAGCCGATCCTCTATGCCGGGCAGGAAGCCTTCACCGCCCAGGCGCGGCGCGACAATGCCGAGAAGATCGAGGTCGTGCGCGCCCTGGGCCTCGTTCCGCAATAGGCGGGCCGGGGCACCGCCCCGGCCCCTCCTCAGGCAGCCTGGCGGAAGGCGTCCAGGCTGCCGGCATGGATCAGCTCGCTCGGCAGCTGGTGGCCGACGATGGCTTCCGCCATGCGCCCGACCTCGATCAGCGCATCGAGATCCACCCCGGTCTCGATGCCCATCTCGTGGCAGAGCAGCACCAGCTCCTCCGAGCAGATATTGCCTGCCGCCCCCTTCTGCCCGGCGAAGGGGCAGCCGCCCAGGCCGCCGACGGTTGCATCGAACCGGTCGATGCCCATCTTCAGCGCGGCATGAGCATTGGCGACCGCGAGGCCCCTGGTGTCGTGCAGGTGCAGCGTGATGTTCTTCTCGGGCCAGCGTGCGCGCACCTCGCCGATCACGCGCTCGATCCGCCCCGGCATGGCCCAGCCCATCGTGTCCGCCAGCGAGAAATCGGTGATCTCGGCCCCGGCCTCGGCGGCGATGGCGAGGCCATCCTCCAGCGTGCTGATCACCTGCGCGGGCGTGATGTCGCCCTGGTAGTTGCAGCCGAAGGCCGCCATCACGCCGATGCGGCGGACCGGCACGCCATGGGAGAGGTGGAGCGCGGTCTGCTTGCGCATGGCCGCGAGGTTCTCGGCATGGGTACGGTTGAGGTTTTTCTTCGTGAAGCCCTCGGACGCCGTCAGCGAGATAGATCCGGCGATGGTGAGCTTGTCGCGGAAGGCCAGCGCGCGGTTCAGGCCGCTCTCATTGAACCACAGCGCGGTGTAGCGCACACCCGGCTTCGCCCTGAAGCCGGCAACCGTATCCTCGGCGTCGGCCCAGCCCGGCACCACCTTCGGGCTGACGAAGGAGCAGACCTGGATGTGGTCGAGCCCGGTCTCGGCCAGCGCCTCGATCAGGCGGATCTTGTCGGCGGTCGCGATCGGCCCCGGCTCGATCTGGAAGCCCTCGCGCGGTCCCTCCTCCTGGATGTGAACGCGCTTCGGAAGGTCGGACATGGAAGTGTTCCCCGTGTTCTTGCGCCGCATGCCTGGAGCCGGTGACGCGGCAGGATCCGCCCTGATGCCGGAACGGGCCGCGCAAGGCCATTGAACACTCCGCACCAAACAAGGCAATCTGAATTTCAAACAGCCTACTCGTCCCGCGAATGAAAGCGGGCGGGAGACGCCGAAGCATCCATCGAAGGATGCGCGGCCATCAGGAGAGGACGCCCTCATGCTCAACCGACGCAACCTCGTGGCCCTGGCGGGCCTCGCCGGCCTGGGACATGCCGCAGGAGCCCAGGCGCAGGCGGAGGCCTTCCCCAACCGCCCGATCCGTCTTGTCGTGCCCTACACGCCCGGTGGTTCGGTGGATCTGATGGCGCGGGCCTTCGGGACGCGCTTCTCGCAGGTCACGGGGCAGCCGACGGTGGTGGAGAACCGGCCAGGCGCTTCCACCATGCTCGCCACGGAGTATGTCGCGCGCGCGACGCCCGATGGATACACGGTCCTGTCCGGCGGCACGCAGCTCGCGCTGATGCCGCATCTGGGAACACGTACCCCCTATGACCCGGACCGCGACATCGTTCCCGTGGCGGTGCTCACCATCGTGCCCTATCTGCTCGTGGTGAACCCCTCGCTTCCTGTGCGCACCGTGAAGGAGCTGATCGCCTATGCGAAGCAGCGGCCGGGGGAACTGAACTACGCCTCCTTCGGCGTGGGCGGCGCCGGGCACCTGGCGGCCGAGATGTTCAACATGCTGACCGGCGTCGAAAGCGTGCATATCCCCTATAACGGCACGGCCCCCGGGCTGAACGACGTGATGGGCGGGCGCGTGGCCATGAGCTTCTGCACCATCCCGCCCGCCATCCCCGCCATCGAGGCCGGGCGCCTGCGCCCCCTTGGCCTGACGGGAACGCAGCATCTTTCCGCGCTGCCCGGCGTGCCCACCATCGAGGAAGCCGGCGTGCCGGGCTATGAATGCGTGAGCATGAACGTGATGTTCGCGCCAAGCGGCGTGCCGGCGGACCGCCTGCAGCGCCTGAACGAGGCCGTGACGACGGCGCTGCGCGAGCCCGAACTGCGGAAGCTGCTGGAGGAGCAGGGATTCGTTCCCGCCGAGCCGATGAACCCGGCCCAGACCAAGGTCAGCTTCGACACCTCGGTCGCGAAGCTAGTCCAGATTATCAAGAAGGCCAATATCCGCACCTGACGCGGAACACGCGCCGCGGGGCCGGCCTGTGCGCCGGCCCCGCGGAAAGCGGTTCAGGCCACGCGCCGCTCGGGCTCCGCGGCCACCGGCTCCACCGGAACGGGCTGGCCGAGAACGACATGGCCGGGGCGGTCGATCAGCGCTTCCGCGATCCGTGCGCGATGCTCATAGGTCGTGCCGAGCCGCATGCCCCAGGCGGCCACGCGCCGGTACCAAAGGTGCAGGTCCAGATCCATCATGAAGCCGATGCCGCCATGGATGATCTGCGCGTTGCGCGCCGAGGCCAGGCACTTCTCGTTGCAGAAGGCCTTTGCCTGCGACACCTCGACGCTGTGCGGCAGCCCCTCATCCATGCGCCACAGCGCCTCACAGGTGAGTAGCTCGCCGCCATCGATCCAGATGACCATGTCGGCGCACATATGCTGGATGGACTGGAAGGCACCGATCGGCTGGCCGAAGGCCTCGCGCATCTTGGCATAATCGATCGCCAGCTCGGCATCCTTTCGCGCGGCGCCCAGCATCTGGGCGCAGAGCAGGGCCGTCGCCCTGTCCAGCATGCGCTCGACGATCGGCCATGCCTCGTCCGCGCGCCCGATCATGTTCGCGGCGGGAACACGGACCTGGTTGAAAAGGACCTCGCTCTGCTTGTCCTTGGCCGTCGTCACGAGCGGCGTCTGCGAGATGCCGTCGGACTTCGTATCCACGATGAAAAGCGATAGCCCCGCGTTGCTGCCGCGCGCCGGCGCCGTGCGGCAGACGACGAGGCACTTGTCCGCGGCGACGAAGTTGTCCACGAACATCTTGCGGCCCGAGAGGACATAGTCCCCCCCCTCGGCAGTGGCGGTCATCGTGACCGCTTCCGGCCGTGCACGCGGATCCTCCTCGGCGAAGGCCCAGGTCAGCACCTGCTCCCCGGCCACCACCGCGGGCAGGATGGCCTCGCATTGCGCCCTGGTGCCGGCCTCGGCGATCGTCAGCGCGGCCACGCAGGTGCTGTGCAGCGGAAGCGGCGCGACGGCGCGGCCGACCTCCTGCAGGATCAGGCCGAGATAGACCAGCGGCATTTCGGAACCGCCATAGGCCTCGGGAAGCGAGATTCCCTGCCAGCCCAGCTCCGCCGCCTTGCGCCAGAGGTCGGGGGGATAGCCGAGCGGGTCGGCCTCCATGGCACGCACGAGCTGCGGCGGGCATTCCCCGTCCAGGAAGCTTCGCGCCGATGTGCGCACCATTTCCTGTTCGTCGGTCAGCAGGACATCCATGTCAGTGGTCCATCATCCCGTTCTGTCTGGGGCGGTGCGTCTAGTTGCCCGCGGCCTTCTGCCGGCGCGGGCCCGGCATGCCGAGGCCGCGGCGCGCCACCTGGTCCCGCATGATCTGGACGCCGCCATGATTGACGCCCGACTGGAAGGCACCGAGGACGTTATGCGCGAAGACGCCCTCCTCCACCGCATGCGGGGAGCCCCTGAGAAGCTGCGCATAGGGCCCGAGCATCTGCGTGATGGCTTCCGTGGTGCGCACGCCGTGCTCCGGCGCCCACACCTTCTCCGCCGCGCCCTCATAGCTGAAATCGCGGCCGCGCTGGACGATGGACATGCTGCGCATCGTCATCAGGCGGCAAACCTGCGCCTCGGTCCAGAGCTCCGCCACCTTGTCGCGGATCGCGGGGTTGTCGGCATACCCCTCGAGCCTCGTCTCCTTGAGCCAGTTGACGATATCCTCGTCCCGCCGGACGGACATGACGTAGCGGAAGGCGCCGACCCGATCGAGGTTCAGCCCGTCCGCCGCCACCTTCCAGCCCTTGTTCTCCCCGCCCAGCAGCGTGCTCTCATGCACGCGCACATTGTCGAAGAAGGTCTCGTTCGTCCGCGCCTCGCCATAGGTTGTGCCCAGCGGCGCGCGGGGATTGTTCTGGATGGACCAGAGCGGGCGCACGGTCACGCCCGGCGTGTCCAGCGGGAAAATGAAGATGGACAGGCCCTCGCGCTTCGGCAGCGTGGGGTCGGTGCGCGCCATCAGGTAGATATGCGTCGAGAGATGGCCCGAGGTTGTGTAGATCTTCTGGCCGTTGATCACGAAATGGTCGCCATCCCGTGTCGCGCGGCAGCGGAGGCCGGCGAGGTCCGCGCCCGCCTGCGGCTCGGTAAAGCCAAGGGCGAAGGTGATCTCGCGGCTGATGAGCCGGGGGATGTAGTAGCGCTTCTGCTCCTCGGTGCCGGCGGCCATGATCGCCGGCGCGCCGCTGCCGCTGAGGCTGATGTTGAGGCCGACCCGCATGAAGGCCTCCTCGACGATGTACTGGCTGATGCGGTCGCCGCCCTGGCCGCCATATTCCTTCGGATAGGCGATGCCGAGCCAGCCGCGGTCAAGAAGCTTGCGGTAGAGTTCCCGCATATGGGAGCCGAAGGGGTCGCCCGTTCCCCCGCGCATCACGTCGTCCTGCGCTTCCTTGTCCCGGAGCACATCGGGCGTGACATGCTCCTGCACGAAGGCCTCGACCTGCCTCCGCAGTTCTTCCTGTTCAGGCGTGTATCCGAAGTTCATGGCATTTCCCGCTATGGGAGGTCAGGAGGCCTGGCCCTCGTTGCGCACCGGCCTTGCCGCCGTTATTCGCAGAGCGACTGCTCTATTCTTGGCATCACGGTAGGCGCGCGGGTCCTGGCCGGTCAAGGAATTCACCGGTTCCTGGGATCCGGCGGCCTCAACCGGATGTGGGGGGCACGAAGGGATAGGGAACGGCCGGGCGCCCCCGATAGGGCAGGGCGACCACGGCGGAACCCGGCGTGGATTCAACGCCGTTCTCGTTGGTGATGCCGACGTCAAGCTCGACCAGCCCGTAATCCGGCGTTTCCTGCTTGCCTGTCACCTTCGCCCAGATGGAGAGCCTTTCGCCGGCGAGGTTCATCGCCCGGAACTGGAACCGGACCTTCCAGGCCCAGCCCTCGCGCCCCGCCCATTCCTTCAGGAGCTGCGCGATGAACTGCTGCTTGAGCGAACCGTTGATGAGCAGGCCCGGAAGCTTGTCATGCCCCGTCGCGAAGGGCTGGTCGTAATGGATCTTGTGCCAGTTCTCCATCGCGGCGGACCAGCGCATCAGATGCGGCGTGGTGAGGGGCCCCTTGCCGAGCGGGGCGACCATGTCCCCGATGGAGACGTCCTCGAAATCCAGTCTCTCGCGCATGCTGCTCACCGCCGGATGATGGTCTTGCGCGCGCGCAGCAGCAGCTGGCCCGCCTCGGTCGTGAATTCGGTTTCGATGATCACGAGAAGCATCGGGCCTGACCGCGTCTCCTTCTCCTGGATATCGGCATACCGGGACTTTTGGAGCACGCGCTCGCCATGCCGCGCATAGGCGAAGAACTCCACCTCCGCCCCGCCGTTCAGCAGCGCGAGGCCGTGCAGCGGAAGCTCGGGCAACCCGTTGCCCACGCCCATGACGATGCCATCGAAGTCAGGATCATGCGCGCGTTCGGTCAGCACGTCCGGTGCGCCGAAGGGGGTGCGGAACATGAAGGAGGGATAGAGGGGCGGGGCAACCGCGCCGCCGTAGCGCGCGCCCGCCTCGGCCGACGCATAGGCAGGGTCGGGGTCCATGATGGCCTGGGCGTAGCGGCGCACCGCGCCGGGCTCTATGGCGTCGCAGGCCAGGAAGGGCTCGCCCTCCCGCCCGATATAGGCTCGCACCTCGTCCGTCAGCAGCGGCATTCCGGATCCATCCTCCCGTTCATTCCCGCCCTGGCGCCTATCCGGCCTGCCGGGGCAGGTCGCCCTCGCGCCAGCCTTCGTCGAGGCCGATCACGCCACGCGATGCCAGCGCCTCGATCTCCGCCTCGGCATAGCCGACCGCACGCATGACCTCGGCCGTGTGCTGGCCAAGCCGCGGCGGCGGGAGGGCTATCGCAGCCGGCGTCTCGCTGAGCTTCACCGGCAGCCCCGCCATCCGCATGGCGCCGAGGCCGGGCAGGTCGATTTCCGCCACCATCTCGCGGGCCGCTACCTGTTCCTCGGCCACCACCTTGTCCAGGCGGTTGATCGGGCAGCACGGAACCTCGTTCGCCTTCAGCAGGACTTCCCACTGCGCGACGGGCTTCGTCGCCACAACGCCGCCGATCAGCCCGATCAGCTCGGCCCGGTTGGCAACCCGGCGCGCCGCATCGCTGAAGCGCGGGTCATCCACCCATTCCGGCCGCTCCAGCGCCGCGCAGAGGCCGCGCCACATGCGCTGGTTGAAGGCGGAGATGACGATCCAGTCGTCAGCCGCCTTGAAGGCCCGGTAGGTCGGGCTGGTGAGGGCGCCGCTGCCGCTCGGGCCCGGCACCTCGCCGGAGGCGAAATAGCGTGTCACGAAATGCGCGAGCATCGACATCTGGCCTTCGAGCAGCGAGGTGTCCACGCGCTGCCCACGCCCGGTCCGGTGCCGCGCCTCCAGGGCCATCATCACGCCGATCGTGCCGAGCATCCCGGCACCGATATCCGCCACCGACATGCCCATCTTCACCGGGCCGCCGCCTTCCTCCCCGGTGATGCTCATGCCGCCCGCATAGGCCTGCATGAAAAGATCGTTCGCCGGCTCCGCAGCCCGCGGACCGCTCGCGCCGAAGCCGCTGATGGAGCAGTAGATGAGGCGCGGATTCTCGGCCTGCAGGCTTTCCCAGTCCAGGCCGGCGCGGGCCAGGGCGCCGATGCGGTAATTGTCCACCAGGATATCGGCGCCCGCGATCAGCCGGCGCGCGACGGCGGCGCCCTCGGCGGATTTGAGGTCCAGCGCGACACTGCGCTTGTTGCGGTTCGCCGAGCCGAAATAATAGCCCATGGCGCCGGAGAAATGCGGCGGCCAGGAGCGGCTGTCATCGCCCGCGCCCACGCGCTCGATCTTCACCACCTCCGCACCGAAGTCGCCCAGCGTCATGGCGCAGAAAGGGCCGGCCATGGCGACGCCGACCTCGATCACGCGAAGTCCGGCCAGCGGCCCGCTCATCGGAAACGCCGCAGGATGCAGGTCGCGGGCAGCCTTTGCTGGAACAAGCTCTTCTCCCGGTGCCAGGGCCGCCGCGCCGGCAACCCGCTTTATTCTCTGTGCGAGTTATTCTCTCGCATATCGAAAAGGTTATAAGCGGATCGCCGGCCTGTAAACCGCAAAGCGCCGCAGGTCAGGCAGCGCGGGCCAGTTCCTTCGCCGCGCCCAGGGATGCGATGCCGTTCAGCCTTTCGAACAGCGCCTCCGCGCGCGCGCCCTCGCCGGCGGCAGCCAGGCAGTCCATGAACTTCGCCCGCAGCTCGGCATCGCTCAACGGAAGTGTCGCGTGCCCGCGGGCCCGGCGCACGGATTCCTCGATCTGCTCGCCGCTGCGTAGCCGGACGCGAACAACATCCGCTGGAGCGTAGCCGGGCAGGTTGGGATCCGCCTCGTCGGTTGGGATGACGGTGACGCGCCGCATGAGGGCCTGCACATCGGGGCGCTGCACGAAACCGTCGGACAGTTCCACCAGCCCGACCTTCCCGGCGATCAGCGCGCAGGCCATGTCGAACTGCGCGCTGAACTTCGCCTCCAGCCCGGTCTGGGGCAGCGCGTTGCGCAGCACGGCGGCATGGGCGCGGCTGATCACCACCTCGATCGCCTCCACGTCCTCCGCCCGGATCGGGCGGCGGGCGACAAGCGCCAGCATCGCGTCCGTCGCGCGGTGGCCGCAGTAGCAGATCGGGAACTTCTTGATGCTCAGCCCGTGCTCAAGGATCCGGAACTCGCTCCCGAAGCCCGGGTTCGGGCCATCGAGATTCAGCGTGCGGCCACGCGGCGAGATGGCATAGAGGAAGCCGCGCGGATGCTCGATGGCGTCGAGCGAGGCCGTCATCCCGGCCCCGGCCAGGCGCGCAGCCATCACGCCCGCATGGGCCGACCGCCCGGCATGGAAGGGCTTGGTCATCGTGCCGAAATTGGCACCCAGCCCGGCGCTCTGGGAGGCGCCCAGCGCGATGGCCTGCGCGGCCGTATCCGCATCCAGCCCGCGAAGCCGGGCGCAGGCGGCGGCGGCACCGACCGCGCCGAACACACCTGTCGGGTGCCAGCCCTTTTCGTGATGGTAATCCTGGTCATGCGCGGTCAGCTCCGCCCACACCTCGTATCCGGCCACATAGGCCGCGACCATCTCGGCACCTGTCGCGCCGAGCGCCTCCCCCTCGGCCAGGATCGCGGGCACCAGCACGGTGCTGGGATGGCCGCGCAGCGCGACGTCATCATAGTCGAGCGCATGGGCGGCCGTGCCGTTGATCCAGGCCGCCTCCGGGGCTGGCGCGCGCAGCGGGCCGAAGGTGAGGGCCGCCTCGCCCTTCGGCCCGGCCACGCCGAGCGTGTCGCGAAGGATGCCGACCACCGGTTCGTCGCGGCCGGCGATCATCACGCCCACGCAATCCACGAAACCGGTGCGCGCGACCGACGCCGCCTCCGCCGGGATGGCCTCGGGCCGCAAGCCGCTGACGAAGGCGCCGAGCGCCCGGGTGATGGAGCCGCTCATCGGATCAGCCCTCCCGGCCGCGATCGGGGACGGCGTCCCCATCCGGCCGCACCCGGCATTGCGTGGTTGGGCCGAGCGTCTTCGCGGCATGGCGCATGACCGGGCTTCCTCCTGTGCCGCCTGGACCTGTGCCGCCCGGGCCGGCGCGGGGCGCGATGCGCCTCCGGGGCAGCAAAAATCGCAGTGCGAATGAGATATTTGTTGCCTCAGGGCTACTCCCGGTCCATGCAGGGGGTCAAGAACTGCTTGGCGCATGTCCGGCGCCATTCCGGGAAACGGAAGGCAGCACAGAGGAAACGGGGACTCGGGTGACACCGACAATGGTTGCGGAGCGCCGCCTGGCGCTGCTTGCCACCCTGCATGGCAGCGGGGCGGCCCGGCGTTGAGCGCGGCGGCCACGCCCACGCGTCAACTCGCCGCCTTCGTGGCAGGGCTCGATGCGGCCCGGGTCACGCGGGCGGAGCGGGAGCTTGTCGCGCGCGCGATCCTCGACACCGTCGCCGTCGGCATCGCCGCGCGGGACGAACCGGCCGCGCGCCTCGCCATGCTCCGGGCCAAGCAGCAGGGGAAGGGCCCTTGCACCCTCTGGGCCGCGGGTGAGGCGACCGGCGTGCGGGAGGAGGAGGCAGCCTGGGCGAATGGCGTCATCGCCCATGTCCTCGATTTCGACGACGTCACCTCGGTCATGCGCGGCCACCCCTCGGTCGCGATGCTGCCGGCGCTTCTCGCCCTGGCCGAGGCGGAGGCGCTGTCGGTCGAGGACGTCACCATCGCCTATGCCGCGGGCTTCGAGGTGATCGCCGCGCTGTCGGTGTCCATGGCCGCGCCGCATTACGCGAAGGGCTGGCACAGCACGGCAACGATCGGCGCGATCGGCGCCGCGGCGGCCTGCGCCCGGCTCCTGCGGCTCGACGCCATCTGCACGGCGCATGCGATCGGCCTGGCCGTCACCCAGGCGGCGGGCACGCGCGCCAGCTTCGGGACCATGGCGAAGTCGGTGCAGGCCGGGAACGCCAACCTTGCCGGGCTGCGCGCCGCGCGCCTGGCCCAGCTGGGCTTCGACGCGGCGCCGGAGGCGCTGGACGGCGCCATGGGCTTCGCAAGCCTTGGCGGCGGCGCGCTGGTCCTGCCCGCCCTGGGCGGCGCCCTTCTCCGGCACGGGCTGGAGGTGAAGAAATACCCGCTCTGCTACGCCACCCACCGCGCGCTGGACGCGGTGCTGGACCTGCGCGCAGCGCATGGGCTGGGCCTGGCCGATGTGGCGGCCGTGCATGTGCACGCCTCGCCCGGCGCCCTGGCGCCGCTCATCCACCACCGGCCGGCAACCGGCCTCGATGCCAAGTTCTCCATGGAATACGCGATGGCAGCCGCGCTGGCGGATGGCGCGCCGCGCCTTTCGACCTTTTCGGACGCCGCCGTGCGGCGGCCGGCGCTGCAGGCCTTCCTCCCCCGCGTCACGGCCGACGAGGCCGAGGGCGCCCTGCTGCCGCGCTGGGCGGAGGTTTCGGTGCGGCTCCTGGATGGCCCCGTGCTGTCCCTGCGCCGGCATGCGCTGCGCGGCGGCGCCGAGGATCCGCTGAGCCGCGCCGAGCTGCTCGCCAAGGCGGAGGACTGCCTGGTCCATGGCGGCGGGATGGCGGAGGGGGCGGCGGCGCTGCTCTCCGCGATGGAGGATCCGGCCCGCGGGGCGGGCGATGCGTTGCGCGCCGGCCTGCTCAGCGGCGCCGTGCTGGAGGAGACGACCTGATGCTCAATCGTCGGCATGTCCTGGCAGGTGCCGGGCTGCTCGCCCTGCCCGCGACGAGGCGATCCGCCCTGGCGCAGGAATGGCCGAACCGCCCTGTCCGCCTGATCGCCACCTTCGCGCCGGGCGGCGCGGCGGACCAGCTCGCCCGCGACCTGGCGCAGATGATGGGGCCCGAGCTTGGCCAGACCGTGGTGGTGGAGAACCGCACGGGCGCCGCCGGCAATATCGGCACGGAGCAGGTGGCGCGGGCAACCGATGGCCACACCTTCCTGCTCTGCAGCACGGGGCCGATGACCTACCACCCCATCCTGTTCCGCTCCCTCACCTTCGACCCGCTGAAGGATTTCACGCCGATCGGCTTCGCCGCCCATTCGCCCAACATCCTGGCGGCGCGGAAGGATCTCGGCTGGACGCGGCTGGACCAGGTTCTGGACGCTGCGCGGGCCGCGCCAGGCCGGCTGAACTATGGCAGCGCGGGAAGTGGCACCACCCAGCACCTCGCGGGGGAGCTGCTGCAGGAGGTGACCGGCATCAGCCTGACCCATGTGCCCTATCGCGGCGGCGCCCCGGCCCTGCGCGACCTGCTGGGCGGGCAGCTTGAGCTTCTGGTCACCACCGGTTCGGGGGCGAACATGATGCGGGAGGGGCGGATCACCCCCATCGCGACCATGGGTTCCACGCGGCTGGCGGCCCTGCCGGATGTCCCGACCATGCACGAGGCGGGGCTGGTCAATTTCTCGGCCACGGCCTGGTACGGCGTGGTGGGCCCGGCCGGCCTGCCGGATCCAGTGGTGGCCCGGATGTCCGGCGCGCTGCAGAAGGCCCTGCGGGATCCGGGGCTGGCCGCGCGGATGCGCGACCAGACGATGGATGTCGAGACCATGACGCCCGAGGCCTTCGCCGCGTTCATGACGGCCGAGCGCCAGAAATGGAAGCCGGTGGCGGAACGGCTTGCTGGAACCATGTGACGCGGCAAGGGGACGGCGCCCAGGCGGGAGGAGGCGTGGCCTCCGCCCGCGAGGGCCCTAGCCCAGCATCCGCCCGATCACCTGGGCCGTGTAATCCACCACCGGGATCACGCGCCCGTAGTTGATCCGCGTCGGCCCGATCACCCCGATGGCGCCGACGATCTTCTCCTGCCCGTTGCGGAAGGGCGCCACCACCATCGACAGCCCGGCAGTGTCGAACACGCCGCTTTCGGCGCCGATGAAGATCTGCACGCCCTGGCCGCGCTGAGCCAGTTCCAGCAGGCGCAGCATCGTCTCCTGCGCCTCCAGCCGGTCGAAGAGGGACTGGATCTCCGCCACCCGCGCCGCCTGGTCCAGGTTCTGCAGCAGGCGGGACTGGCCGCGCAGGATGAGCGAGCCCCCTCCCCCGCCCGCCCAGGTGGCGAGGCCGGACTGGACCACCTGGTTGGTCAGCGTGTCCAGCGCCGTGCGGTTGGCCGCGATCTCGGCCTCGACGAGGCTTCTCGTGTCGTCCAGCGTGCGGCCGTTCAGCCGGGCGTTGAGGTAGTTGCCCGCCTGGGCCAGCGCGCCGGCAGGCAGGCCGGGCGGCACCTCGATGATGCGGTTCTCCACCTGCCCGCGGTCGCCCACCAGCACCACCAGCGCGCGGCCGGGGCCGAGGGCGACGAACTCGATATGGCGGATGTTGGATTCCGCATGGGGCGCGACCACGAGGCCCGCGGCGCCGGCCAGGCCAGACAGCATTTGCCCCGCCTCCGCCAGCGTGTCCTGCATGGAGCGGCCGGAGGCGGCGCAGCGGATGGCGATCGCCTCGCGCTCATCCTCGGTCAGGTCGCCGAATTCCAGCAGCCCGTCCACGAAGAGGCGAAGCCCGCGCTCGGTCGGCAGGCGGCCGGCGGAGGTGTGGGGCGCGTAGAGCAGCCCTGCCTCCTCCAGATCCGCCATGGCGTTGCGGATCGTGGCGGGAGAAAGGGAGAGCGGCAGGCGGCGGGACAGGGTGCGGCTGCCGACAGGCTCCCCGGTCTCGACATAGAGTTCCACCACCTGGCGAAGGATGGACGCGCTGCGGCTGTCAAGGCCAGGCAGGGAAACGCCGGCCGGGCTGGCCTTGGGGGGAATGATGCCGGGTCGCTGGTTGGGCTGGGCGCCCATTCGGTGCCTGCACTCCGTGACGGTTCTGGACCCTAGAAGCTAGGGAGCGGTCCGGGCAGCGTCAACGCAGCGTATCCATGGCGAAGGCTTCCCGTGGCTTATCCGCACCACGCCGCGGCAAACAACAACTTGCAGCCGATTTCATTCAGCAGATCGCAAGCTCGTGCTGCCACATTCCGTCACAGCCGGGACATTCTTCTGTCTCAGGCGGGGCTGCCCAATAGGGGCCTGTATGCCGGAGGGCGCCATGGGCGACACGCGGGACAGGAGCGGGAGCGAGAGGAACGGGGGCGGCCGCGGGCTTCCCTCCGCCGGGGCGTGGGCCACCATGCTGACCCTTTGGCTGCCGCCCACCGATCTCGGCGCGGCGGAGGTGGCGTTGACAGGGGCTGCGCAGGGCGTGTTCCTCCCGCCTCCCTGCCAGGAGAGGCCCGCCGAATGTCCGACATCCCCGCCTGGGCTCGCCCCTCAGGGCGCGCCGCCGACCAGCTCCGGGAGCTGAAGCTCGAGCCGGGCTTCGCCCGCCACGCGGAGGGCTCCTGCCTCATCCGCATGGGCGTGACCGAGGTTCTCTGCACCGCCAGCGTCGAGGGACGTGTGCCCCCCTTCCTGCGCGGCAAGGGCCAGGGCTGGGTCACCGCCGAATACGGCATGCTGCCCCGCGCCACCCATACGCGCGGCGACCGCGAGGCGGCGCGCGGAAAGCAGTCCGGCCGCACCCAGGAAATCCAGCGCCTGATCGGCCGGTCGCTCCGCGCCGTGACCGACCTGAAGGCGATGGGCGAGGTGTCCATCGTGCTGGATTGCGACGTGCTGACGGCCGATGGCGGCACGCGCTGCGCCGCCATCACCGGCGCCTGGGTGGCGCTGCACCTGGCCCTGCAGCACTGCATGCGCTCCAACATCATGTCCACCAACCCGCTGCGGGACCAGGTGGCCGCCATTTCCTGCGGGATCCACCAGGGCAAGCCGGTGCTCGACCTCGACTATGCCGAGGACAGCAGCGCCCATACGGATGGCAATTTCGTCATGACCGGCACCGGCGGGATCGTGGAGATCCAGGCCACAGCCGAGGGCGCGCCCTTCTCCGAGGCGGAGCTGACAGGCCTTCTCGCCCTGGCCCGCAAGGGCACGGCGGAGCTCTTCGCGGCCCAGCGCGTGGCGGTGGGGCTGTGACACGCCGGCTGCTGGCGGAGAAGCGCCTCTGCCTTGCCACCCATAATGCGGGCAAGGCGCGGGAGAATGCCGCGCTGCTCGCCGGGCACGGGATCGAGGTGGTGACGGCGGGCGAGCTGGGCTTGCCCGTGCCGGAGGAGACCGAGACCAGCTTCATCGGCAATGCCACGCTGAAGGCGCTGGCCGCCGCCCGCGCGAGCGGGATGGTCTCCATGGCCGATGATTCCGGCTTCTCCGTCGCAGCCCTGGACGGCGCGCCAGGCGTCCATACCGCCGATTGGGCGGAGCAGCCGGATGGCACCCGGGACTATGCCGCCGCGATGGCGAAGGTGGAGCGGCTGGCCCGGCATTCGCCGGACCGGAAGGCCTGGTTCTCCTGCGCCCTCGCCCTGGCCTGGCCGGATGGGCATGTGGAGGCCTTCCTGGGCGAGGCCCATGGCGAATGGGTCTGGCCACCGCGCGGGGAGAAGGGCTTCGGCTACGACCCGATCTTCGTGCCCGCCGGCGAGGCCCAGAGCTTCGCCGAGATGGATCCGGCCCGGAAGCACGCCATCAGCCACCGCGCCGCCGCCTTCCGCCTGCTGGCCGAGGCCTGCCTTCCCCGCGGCTGAGGGCGCGGCATCAACCGCGCCTTAACGTCCCGGAGTCACCCTGCACCCGGGCAGCGGGTGCGGGGCCGTGGCGAGAGGCAGGGGCGAAGGCACGACCATCGTCATCCGGAAGGAGGAGGGCGGGGAAGGCGGCCATCATGGCGGCGCCTGGAAGGTCGCCTATGCCGATTTCGTCACGGCGATGATGGCCTTCTTCCTCCTGATGTGGCTGCTGAACGCCACCACGGAGGAGCAGCGCCGCGGCCTGGCCGACTACTTCAACCCGACCAATGTCATGGGCCAGCGCGCCAGCGGCTCCGGCCAGCCCTTCGGCGGTCGCACGCCGAACGAATCGGGCCAGCTCGCCTCCAATGCCTCCTCCATGCGTGTGGAGACCGGCCCGCGCCCCGTCATCTTCGACCTGGAGGAGGATGACAGCGACAGCCCCGCCAGCCCGGTGGAGCGGCGGGAGGGGCCCAAGGGGGATGACGAGATCGCCACCCCCGCGCGGCTGATGGCGCAGCACGCACCCCCCGGCACTGGCCCCGGCGAGAACCAGGCAGGGCTCGCCCAGGCCTCCGCCGAGGCGCTGCGGGAGGAGCTGGCACGGCGCGAGCGCGACGCAATGGACCGCATGGCCGAGCAGATCCGGGCCGCGGTGCGGGAAGACCCCACCCTGGCCGATCTGGCACGCCAGCTCCGGGTGGAGCAGGTGCCCGAGGGCTTGCGCATACAGCTGCTGGACGGGGAACGAGAACCCATGTTCGCCCTGGGCGGCAATGCGCCATCGGAAAAGCTCCGCGCGCTGCTGGCCAAGGTCGCGGCGGTGATCAACCGCGTGCCGCATGCCGTGGCCATCACCGGCCATACCGATGCCACCCCCTTCCGCCCGGGGGCACGCTCCAACTGGGATCTCTCGGCCGAGCGCGCCAATGCCACGCGGCGCCTCCTGACCGAGGGCGGCGTGGCGGAAGCGCGCATCCGCAGCGTCACTGGCCTGGCCGGGCGCGAGCCGCTGATGCCCGAGAACCCGCAGAACGCCGCCAACCGCCGCGTCTCCGTGCTGCTGCTGCGGGAGAACCCGGCACCGTGACCACGGTCATCGGCTTCGTCCTGATGATGGTCACGGTCTTCGGCGGCTACACCTTGGCCGGAGGCAAGTTCGACATCATCCTGCACGCCCTGCCGCTGGAAGGGCTGATGATTGGTGGCGCGGCGGTCGGCGCCTTCGTCATGTCCAACTCGATGCATGACGTGAAGCACACGCTCGCCGGCTTCGGGAAGATCTTCAAGGGCGCGCGCTACCACAAGTCCGACTACGTGGAGATGCTGTCGCTGCTCTACTGGTTCGTGCGGCTGGTGCAGACCAAGGGCGCCATGGCGCTGGAAGCGCATATCGAGAAGCCGGAGGACAGCCCGGCCTTCAACAAGTTCCCGAAGATCAAGGCCAACCACCACGCCGTGGCGATGATCTGCGACTACCTGCGGATGGTCGGCATGAATGCCGATGACCCGCACCAGATCGAGGATGTGATGGCGCGGGAGCTGAAGAAGCTGAAGGAGGAGGAGATGCACCCCTCCCACGCGATGCAGAGCATGGCGGATGCGCTGCCTGCGCTGGGGATCGTCGCGGCGGTGCTGGGGGTGATCAAGACCATGGCCTCCATCGACCAGCCACCCACCGTGCTGGGCGGCATGATCGGCGGCGCGCTGGTGGGCACCTTCCTGGGGGTGCTGCTGGCCTATGGCGTGATGGGCCCCATGGCCGCCCGGCTGAAGGGGGTGGTGGATGAGGAAACCAAGTATTTCGAGGTGATCCGCGCCGTGCTGGTGGCGCATCTGCACGGCAACGCGCCGCAGGTTTCCGTGGAAACCGGGCGGAAGATGGCCCCTTCCGCCTATATGCCCAGCTTTCAGGAGCTGGAAGCGGCGCTGCAGGATTTGCAGATCGCCTGAACCGCGATACGCACGGGGCCATGGAAGACACCGCCCCTTTTCACGACCTTCTCGGCATCACCGTGGATGAATGGCGCGACGGCTTCGCGCGCCTGGCCCTGGTGGTGGAGCGCAAGCACTTCAACCGCAGCGGCGTCCTGCATGGCGGCGTGCTGCTCGCCCTGGTGGACCAGGCCGGCGCCTATGCCGGGATGTTCTGCACCGTGCCCGGCAATGTCCGGCGCGGCGTGACGCTGGATCTGAACACCCGCTTCACCGGCCAGGTGACAGAGGGGCGCATCACGGCGGAGGGCCGGGTGGTCACCGCCGGCCGCAACATCTTCTTCACCAGCACCGAGGTGCGCGGGCCGGACGGCAAGATCGTCGCCTATGGCTCCGGCACGCATCGCTGGCGCAGCGGCAGCCAGCTGCCCGAGGGCGTGCCGGCGGATTCGCCGCTGCGCTGACGCGGAAGGGGCGAGCCTTGCGCGCTTGCCCCCACCCTGCCGGCCGCTACTATCCCCTGTCGTTCCGGGAGAGATCATAAAATGCCGCTGACCCGACGTGCCGTCCTGCAAGCCTCCGCCGTCGGCGCGGCGCTGCACCAGGCCGGTCCCGCCTTCGCGCAGACCCCCGCCGGCGTCCTGGTCGTTGCCAAGCAGATCAGCGACCTGACCAGCGTCGATCCCGGTGAGAGCTTCGAATGGAGCGGGGCCGAGATCTGCGGCAATGTTTACCAGAAGCTGGTGACCACGCCGAACAACGACCCGGCCCGCCTGACCGGGGAGCTGGCCGAGAGCTGGGCCGTGTCGGATGACAGCCGGCGCTTCACCTTCCGGATGAAGGACGGCCCACGCTTTGCCTCCGGCAAGCCCGTCACCGCGGAGGACGCCGCCTGGTCGCTCCAGCGCGCGGTGATCCTCAACAAGTCGCCCGCCTTCATCATCAACCAGTTCGGCTTCACCCGGGACAACGTGGCCGAGCGGATCCGCGCGACCGATCCGCGCACCCTGGTCCTCGAGACCGCCGAGCCGACGGCGCCCAGCTTCCTGCTCTTCTGCCTGTCCGCCGTGGTCGGCAGCGTGATCGAGAAGGCGGCGGCCATGGGCAATGCCCGGGGCGATGACCTCGGCAATGCCTGGCTCAAGGCCAATACGGCCGGCTCCGGCCCCTATATGCTGCGCGCCTGGCGGGCGAATGAGAGCATCGTCATGGAGGCGAACCCTCACGCCACCGAGGCGCCCGCGACACGTCGCGTCATCATCCGCCACGTGGCTGATCCTTCCGTGCAGCTCCTCGGCCTCCAGCGCGGGGATTTCGACATCGTCCGTAATCTCGGGGCGGAGCAGATCCGGCAGGTTTCGGAGGATTCGCGCTACAGGCTGCACGCCCAGCGGCGGGCGAGCGTGATGTACCTGTCCCTGAGCCAGAAGGTGCAGGCATTCGCCCGGCCGGAGGTGCGGCAGGCCATCAAGATGGCGGTGGACTACGAGGGCATTCGCCGGAACATCGTGCCCACCACCTACGCGATCAACCAGAGCTTCCTGCCGCAGGGCCTGCCCGGCGCGCTGGCCGACACGCCCTTCCGGCAGGACCTGGCGGCCGCGCGGGCGCTGATGGCCAAGGCTGGCCTGGCCGAGGGCTTCGAGGCCAGCTTCGACTTCACGGCCGAGGCGCCCTTCATGGACATCGCCCAGGCCATCCAGGCCAATCTCGCGCAGATCGGCATCCGCCTGCGGATGAATCCCGGCGACAGCCGGCAGGTGGTCAGCCGCACCCGCGCGCGCCAGCACGAGATCGCGCTGGTGCAGTGGGGCAGCGACTATTTCGATCCGAACACCAATGCCGAGGCCTTCCTCATCAACACCGACAATGGTGAGGATGCCCGGAACAAGACGCTCGCCTGGCGGGCGAGCTGGCCGATCCCCGAGCTGAGCGCCCGCACCCTGGCGGCGCGAAAGGAAACCGACGCCGCGAAGCGGACCGCGATGTATGAGGAGCTGCAGCGCGAGAGCCAGCGCGAGAGCCCCTTCGTGATGCTTTTCCAGCTGATCGAGAACTCTGTCACCCGCGCCGCGGTAACGGGGCTGGATACCGGCCCGATGAGCGACCGCTACCGTTATCGCGGCGTCGTCAAGGCCTGATGCCTCGGCGGGGCCATCTAGGCCCCGCCCCAGTTCATCGTCAGCCCGCCATCCATCACCACGGTCTGGCCGGTGATGTATTCGGCATCGGGGCTGGCCAGGAACAGCGCCAGCTTGGCGATCTCCTCTGGCTGGCCGGCGCGGTGCCAGGGGATTTCCTTGAAGGAGGCCTCGCGCTTGGCGGGGTCGTCCAGCCGCTCCTGGGTCATGGGGGTCTGGATCAGACCGGGAGCGATGCCCACAACGTTGATCTTCCTCGGTGCCAGCTCCACCGAAAGGCTGCGGACCAGCGAGCCCAGCCCGGCCTT
The DNA here is from genome assembly GCF_017813395.1 of Pararoseomonas baculiformis. Taxonomy (GTDB): domain Bacteria; phylum Pseudomonadota; class Alphaproteobacteria; order Acetobacterales; family Acetobacteraceae; genus Roseomonas; species Roseomonas baculiformis. The sequence goes on from NZ_JAGIZB010000001.1 coordinate 434,279, forward strand.
GGACATGCCATAGGGCGCGCTCTCATCCGTCGGCAGGTGCTGGGCGACGGAGGTGATGTTGATGATCTTGCTGCCCTCCGGCGGGTTGCCGCGCAGGAAGGCGCGGCAGCACCAGAGCGGGCCGAAGAGGTTGGTGCGGATCACCACTTCCGCATCCTCATCCGCCAGCTCGGCCACGGGCTTCTTGCCACCCATGCCCTTGCCGGCATTGTTCACCAGGATGTCCAGCCCGCCCAGCGCGCTGCGGGCAGCATCGAAGGCCGCATCGACCGCACGGGAATCCATCACGTCCAGCCGGGTGGTGAAGGCTCGCCGGCCCGCGGATTCGATACGCCGGGCGGTTTCGCCCGCGCCCGCCTCATCCGTGTGGAAGGTGATGGCGAGGTCCGCCCCCGCCCGGGCGAAGGCCACCGCGATGGCCTGCCCGATGCCGGAATCCGCGCCCGTGATGAAGGCCCGCTTGCCCTGAAGGACCATCCCGCCGCTCCTTGTGTGCCGGAGCCGATGAAGCGCCGGGCACCGAGGGCGGGTTGCGCCTCAACCCTTGCGGCGCAGCGTCCGCAGGTTGGCGGAAACGCGGCGGCGGGCCGGCTTGGCCGCCGCCTCCATCACCGCGGCCGGGCTTTCGCCCCGCATCGCGGCATGTCCGGCCGCGATCCAGCCATCCGCGAAGGCCTTCTGCTTCTCGATCGCCATCCGGGCCAGCTCCGCCCCGGAACTATCGGGGCGGGCCATCAGGTCCAGGCTTCGCAGGGTGAAGACCCAGCCCGCCTGCCAGGCGAAGAGGCCCCAGTTGGCGGGGTTGTTCATAGCTTGGCCAACACGGCCTCGGCGCTGCTCACCTCGAAGGCGCCCGGCTGCTCCACGCCCAGGTAGCTCACCTTCCCGTCCTTCGCGACCAGGGCGAAGCGCTGGGAACGCACGCCCATGCCGCGGGCGGTCAGGTCCATTTCCAGGCCCAGGGCCTTGATGAAGGCGCCGGAGCCATCGGCCAGCAGCAGCAACTCGTCCTGCACGCCCTGGTCACGGCCCCAGGCCGCCATGACGAAGGCGTCGTTCACCGAGACGCAGGCCACGGTGTCCACGCCCTTGGCCTTCAGCGCCGCGGCCTGCTGGACGAAGCCGGGCAGGTGGCGGGCGGAGCAGGTGGGGGTGAAGGCCCCCGGCACGCCGAAGAGCACCACGGTCCCACTGCCGAGGAGGGTGGCGGTGTCCACCTCCTTCGGGCCTTCCGGGGTGGCCTGCATGATCTTGGTGGAGGGAATGGCGTCGCCGGTCTGGATAGGCATGGGGGTCCTCAGGAACAGGGGGGCAGTTTCGGCGCCCGTTTCCCCTTCCTGTCAACACGCGGCTGCGCAATGCGGCACAAGCGGGTTGCAGCACCCCTTCCCTGCCGCCATCTTCCGGTCATGACCCGGCGCACGAAGGACAAGGCTCCCCCGCCCCCGATCGAGGATGAGGACGAGTTCGAGGAGATGGATGATCAGGAGGAGCAGGCCCCTCCCATCCAGCTTTCCCGCATGGCCAAGCCCGGCCCGGCGGAGGAGGGCTGGCTCGGCGGCCAGATCCTGATCGCCATGCCCAGCATGGAGGACCCGCGCTTCGCCCGAAGCGTGATCTGCCTCTGCGCCCACTCGCCCGAGGGCGCGATGGGCATCGTGCTGAACCGCGCCATCGAGAACCTGACCTTCGACGAGCTGCTGAAGCAGCTGGACGTCACCCCCATCCCGCCCCAGCGCCGGATCCGGCTGCATGCCGGCGGGCCCGTGGAGGGCGGCCGGGGATTCGTCCTGCATACCCAGGACTGGTCCAGCGAGGGCAGCCTGACCATCGAGGGCGGCTTCGCCCTCACGGCCAGCGTGGACATCCTGAAGGCCATCGCCAGCGGCGAGGGTCCGCGCCAGGGCTTGCTGGCCCTGGGTTATGCCGGCTGGGGCCCGGGCCAGCTGGAAAGCGAGATCGCCCATAACGCCTGGCTATCCGTCTCCCCGGACGAGGCCATCCTCTTCACCGAGGAGGACCAGGACGCGAAGTGGCGCCGGGCCCTGGCGAAGCTGAAGGTGGACCCGCTGCTGCTGGTGGATACGGCCGGGCGGGCCTGAGGCCTGGGGCGGGTGCTGCTCCGGGGTTGACAGGGGGAGGCTGCCTGCCCCTCTTGCCGCCCCGAACGCATTCCCAGACCCCAAAGCCAGTTCAGGTTCCCTGCCCCATGCACGCCTATCGCACCCATACCTGTGGCGCCCTCCGCGCCGCCGATGCCGGCCAGACCGTCCGGCTTTCCGGCTGGGTGCACCGCAAGCGGGACCATGGCGGCCTGCTCTTCATCGATCTGCGCGACCATTACGGCCTGACCCAGTGCGTGATCCCGCAGGGTTCCGAGGTCTTCGCGGCCGCCGATGGCGTGCGGCCGGAGAGCGTGATCACGGTGACCGGCGAGGTGGTGGCGCGCGAGCCCTCCACCGTGAACCCGCGCCTGGCCACGGGCGAGATCGAGCTGCGCGTGCGCGAACTGGTGGTGCAGTCCGCCGCCGATGTCCTGCCCTTCCAGGTGGCCACCGATGACGACGCGCCGGAGGAGATGCGGCTGCGCTACCGCTTCCTCGACCTGCGGCGCGAGCGCCTGCAGCGGAACATGATCCTTCGCGCCAGGGTCATCCATGACATCCGGGAGCGGATGATCTCCGCCGGGTTCAACGAGTTCCAGACACCGATCCTGACCAGCAGCTCGCCGGAAGGAGCCCGCGACTTCCTCGTCCCCGCCCGCCTGCACCCCGGCAAATTCTACGCGCTGCCCCAGGCGCCGCAGCAGTTCAAGCAGCTGACCATGGTGGCGGGCTTCGACCGCTACTTCCAAATCGCCCCCTGCTTCCGCGACGAGGCGGGCCGGGCCGACCGCACGCTGATGTTCTACCAGCTCGACGTGGAGATGAGCTTCGTCACGCAGGAGGACGTGTTCCAGACCATGGAGCCCGTCATGCGCGGCACCTTCGAGGCCTTCGCCGCGGGGCGCGGGATGGATGAGGGCCCCTGGCGCCGCATCCCCTATGCCCAGGCAATGCTGGACTATGGCTCGGACAAGCCGGATCTCCGCAACCCGCTGATCATCCGGGACGTGACGGAGCAGTTCGCCGGCTCCGGCTTCGGGCTCTTCGCCAGGATCGCGGCTTCGGGTGGCGTGGTGCGCGCCATCCCGGCCCCGGGCGCGGGCGGCAAGCCGCGCGGTTTCTTCGACAAGCTGAACGAGTGGGCGCGGGCCCAGGGTGCCGGGGGCCTGGGCTACATCGCCTTCGACGCCGAGGGCGCGAAGGGCCCGATCGCCAAGAACCTGGAGCCGGAGCGGGTGGAGGCCATCCGCGCCGCCTGCGGCATCGGGCCAGGGGATGCGGTGTTCTTCGCGGCCGGCAAGGTGGATGAGGCCGCGAAGTTCGCCGGCACCGTCCGCACCCGCATCGGCCAGGAACTGGAACTGATCGAGAAGGACGTGTTCCGCTTCTGCTGGATCGTCGATTTCCCGATGTTCGAGCTGAACGAGGAGACGGGGCAGATCGACTTCTCCCACAACCCCTTCTCCATGCCCCAGGGCGAGATGGCGGCGCTGGAGAGCCAGGACCCGCTGACCATCCCGGCCTTCCAGTACGACATCGTCTGCAACGGCTATGAAATGGCCTCGGGCGCCATCCGCAACCACAAGGCCGAAATCATGGTGAAGGCCTTCGGCATGGCGGGTTACCCGGAAAGCGCGGTGGAGGAGCGGTTCGGCGGCATGCTGAACGCCTTCCGCTACGGCGCCCCCCCGCATGGCGGCATGGCGGCCGGCATCGACCGGATCGTGATGCTCCTGGCCGAGGAGCCGAACCTGCGCGAGGTCAACATGTACCCTATGAACCAGCAGGGCGAGGACCTGATGATGGGGGCGCCGAGCACCGTGGAGCCCGGCCGCTGGAAGGAACTGCACATCAAGCCGGACCTTCCGCCCGCGAAGGATGCGGCGAAGGGTGCAACAGCGCCGAAGAACGCCTAAGTCAGAAGGCGAACCGGAAAGGCTCCTCGATGCGCCTGCGCTCCTTCCTCGCTGCAACCTTCACCCTGGGCGCGGCCCTGGCCCTTGCCGGGCCGGCCCCCGCCCAGCCTACCGCCCCGGTGGCCAGCCAGGCCCCGGCCGCCCTGCCCGGCGCCCAGGACATGGTGGCGCACCGCGCCGCCTATCGCCTGAGCTTCGACAAGGCGCGGGACAATTCGGACGTGGCGCGGGCCGAGGGCGCGATGCTCTTCGAGGTGCTGGACGCCTGTGATGGCTGGGCCAGCCGCCAGCGCCTGACCATGCGCCTGCAGGACCGGGACGGGCAGACGCTCGAAACCGCCTCGGACTACTCCACCTGGGAAAGCAAGGACGGGCGCCGGCTGCGCTTCTCCCTCACCCAGATGACGGCGGGGGCGGTCAGCAACCGCGTCTCCGGCGAGGCGGTGCTGCAGCCCGATGGCTCCGGCACGGCCACCTATGAAAACCCCCGCCCCTCGCAGGAAACCCTGCCGGCGGGCACGCTGCTGCCCATGGCGCACACCATCCGCGCCATCGAGGCCGCGCGGGCCAACCAGCGGATCCTCAACGTGCCCCTGATGGACGGCACCAGCGATGACGGGGCGCAGGACAGCACCACCATCCTCTCCCAATGGGGCCGGGATGCGGACGCCAAGGCGCGCTTCCCGCTGCTGGCCAACCAGGAAAGCGGCCGCATGCGGATCGCCTTCTTCGGCAAGGACAGCAATGGCGGCGGCGCCTCATCCCCGGATTACGAGGTGGGGCTGCGCTACTACGCCAACGGCGTGGCGGACGAGCTGAACATGGATTTCGGCGAGTTCTCGGTGAACGGGCGGCTGGAAACGCTGGAAGCCATTCCCGGCGGCTGCTGAGCCGGGCCCTTCCGCGCCGCGCGGCAGGGCCCCTGGCGGGTGAGGTCCGGAGAGGGCAGGACCCACTCCGGGAACCCGGCATCAGAGATTGAAGGCCGCGCGAAGCCCGACGGCCTGGAAGTCGCGGTTTCCATCCGCCAGCTTCGTGCGGCCATTCTCGTACTGGATCCCGAAGCGCAGCTTGTCGGTCGGGAACCAGGTCAGGCCGATGGTCCAGATATCCTGCCGGGCGCCGCCGTCCCCGTCCCTCAGATCCGCGACGCTGTAGCGGGCGGCCAGTTCCAACCCACCCATACCGCCATCGGGCTTGGGGCGCTTCCAGATGCCGGTTTCGTCCGAGCGCTCGCGGGGCTTGCCGAGGAGTGGGAAGGCCGCTTCGGCATACCAGCCCTCGTATCGGCGGGCGGGGCCGGTGGCCGCATCCACTTCCACGCGCTGCCACAGGGCCTCGACATAGAGCGGCCCCATCCGGCCAGCGAGCTCGGGGCCTGCGGCCCAGGCGCTGCCGGCGCGGATGGTGCCGCTGTCCAGGAAGCGGCGGGAATCGATGCGCAGCTCGGGGTAGTCCCGCAGGCGGATGCTTTCCGGCCCCGGGCTGGTGCCAGGGTGGAACTGGGCCGCGCCGTTCAGCCCGACCTGCAGCTGCAGGCCGGACCATTCCGGCAGCAGCGCCACGGCGCGGCCGGCGACGCCGCGCTGCCGGTGGTCATGCGGGGTGGAGGCGACGCCGCCCGTGAGATAGGCGCTGGCATTCCACCGCGCCCCCCCTTCCCCGAAGCCACCACGCGCCTCAAGCCCGGCTGCCAGCCGCGTGCTGCCACTCGCCAGGCTGGCCGCGATGTTGGAGATGGCGGCCCGTTCCATGAAGGGCAGGTCGAAGGAAGATCCGGCATATTCGGGCAGGTGCTGTGGCTGGAAGGCGCCGATGCGGATGGTGCCCCAGCCCAGCCCCGTATAGGCGAGCTGTGCCTCGTAGATGTTGTTGTAGTCGTTCGGGCTGGAACCGCCGAATTCCCAGATGAAGCGGGCGGTGAAATCCTCCCCCAGCCCGGCTTCCAGCCCCAGGCGCCCGCGGCGGAGATTGACGCCGCTGCGATAGCCTCCCGTGCGGTCCTGGCCGAAGAAGGAACCGGCATCCGCATCAAGCCGCACCAGGGGCTCCAGGGTGAAGGCCCCCAGACGCAGGCTGGGCTTTCCATCCTCCCACTGGATGCCATCCGGGGCAGGCTGTGCCCCGGCCTGGTGCTGGGCCTGAGACATGGCGGGGCTGGCAGCCAGCAGGGCTGCGAGGATCGGGAGCAGGCGGATCGGATCGTCCTCCGGTTCCGGCAGCGGGCGGTTCCGCTGCGCCTGCCTGCCCTAGCATCCCCGCCTTGCCGGCTTGCCCTGCGACGGGATCACGATGACGCAAGCAGGGGCCGGGAGATGCCCGGCCCCTGGCTGAGCCCGGGGCCCGACCTCAGCGGGCCGGCATGGTCGCCAGCTTGTCGAGCAGCACGATGGCGGCATCGACGCAGGCGCGGGTCGGCTCGCCCTCGGCGCAGCGGACATGCACCTCGGAGTTGCCGCTCTCCACATGGAAGCTGGCCGCGCGGGAGGGGCGGGGCGGGCGGTGATGGGGATGCATCATGCCCCCGTGTTGATAGGCATAGGGGCCCATCATCCAGGGGGCGTGGCCGTCAGGCCCTGGAACGCTCCCCTCCCTCATGCGCGGGCCACGCCCCTCGGAACCGGGGCCACGTCCATCCACCATGCCGGACCCGCCGCCTTCGGCGCCCGGCCCACGCTGGCCAGGCCCGGACTGCGAGGGGGTGGCCGCGGCGGACGGCTGGGCCTGGGTCTGGCCCTGCGTTGTGGGCTGGGCCTGGCCCTGCGCCGTAGGCTGGGTCTGGGCCTGGTTCGCCGGGGGCGTCGGCGCGGTGGATGTGCCGGGGGCGGGCTGTGCCAGGGCCATGCCGGCGGCGCTGGTCAGGGCCAGGGCTGCGGCCAGGAGCGTGGGCTTGTGCATCGTGGGACCTCCATCGTCAGCGGCTTCGCCGGTGACGCCGCAGGAAGCATCCGGCCCGCGCCAGGGTTTCCCGGGCGCATGCCCGCGATACGCGGGGTTACGGAAGGGGGCCCCTGGTGGTTGGGGCAGCCGCGGCAGGACGAAGCCGGGGATGGGGAGGTTCGCGATGATGGCGCTGATCGCCACCGGATCGCCTCGCCCCTCGCCGCCCCTGTCCCGGCCCTATTCCGGCAGCACGGCGCAGGTGAGGCGGGAGACGCAGGCCAGGCGGCCATTCGCCCGGCGGATCTCGGTCTGCCAGACCTGGGTGGTCCGGCCGGTGTGGAAGGGGCGGCACTCGGCCGTGACCGTTTCCCCCTCCGGCACCGCTGCGAAGTGGTTGGCGTTGATCTCGATGCCCACGACGCGGAACCCCTCGGGCACCGCGAGGAAGGAGGCGGTGCTGCCCAGGGTTTCCGAGATCACGGTGGAGATGCCGCCATGCAGCACGCGCCAGGGCTGCACGTGGCGATGATCCACCGGCATGGTGGCGCGGAGATAATCCGGCCCGATCTCGGTGAAACGCAGGCCCAGATGGCCATGCGCGGTATCGCCGGAGCGGGCGTTCAGCTCCTCCGGCGTGGCGGTCTTCTTCCAGATCGGGGCGGTGCTCATGCAGGGATGGGGGCAAGGCGGCGGCCGGCCGTCAAGCCGCCGCGCCGTGAGAGCCGGGCCCAGCGCCAGGTCAGGGCCGCCGCCACCCCGCCCAGCCCGATCACCAGCCCGGCCCAGATCCCTGCCGGGCCGAAGCCCAGGGGATGCGCGAGGATCAGCGCGGCGGTGAAGCCAAGCGCCCAGTAGCCCAGGCCGGCAATCACCATGGGAACCTGCGTGTCATGCAGCCCGCGCAACGCGCCGGCCGCCACCACCTGCACGCCGTCGCTCAGCTGGAACAGGCCGGCGAAGAGGAGCAGCGTGCCGGCCAGGGCGGCGGTCTCGGGCGCCCCGGGGGCCATGGGGTCCAGGAAAATGCGGGTGAGCGCCCCGGGAGCCAGGAGCATCATCGCCGCCATCGGCCCCATGAAGAGGGTGGAGAGCCCGATGGCCGTCCAGCCCGCGCGCCAGGCCGCCCTGGGGCGGGCCGCGCCGATGGCCAGGCCCACACGGGCCGTGGCTGCCTGGGAAAGGCCGAGCGGGATGGCGAAGGTGGTGCTGGCGATCTGCAGGGCGATCGCATGGGCCGCTACCGCCTGCGCCCCGAAGGGCCCCATGACGAGGCCCACCGCGCTGAACAGACCAATTTCCAGCAGCATCTGGGCCGCGACGGGCAGGCCGAGCCGCAGTACCCGCAGCAGCCGCCCCGCCTCCAACCGCCAGAAGCGCCCGAAGACGCGGTAGCGCCGCAGCTTCCTGTCCCGGAGAATGAACAGGGCCAGGGCAACCACCATGAAGAGATTGGCCCCGGCGCTGGCGATGCCGGCCCCCTGCACGCCCAGGGCGGGGGCGCCGAGATGGCCGAAGATGAAAACCCAGTCCAGCAGCGCGTTCAGCGGCACCGCCAGCACGCCGATGAGCAGGGGCGGCCAGGGCCGCTCCATCGCCGCCATGAAGCCGCGCAGCGTGAGAAACAGGCAGAAGGGGAAAATGCCCCAGAGCACGAAGCGCAGGAATTCCTGGGCATGGATCGCCAGGCCGGGCTCCTGCCCCAGGGCCCGCAGCACCGCGCCGCCGTGCCAGAGAAGCACCATGCCCGGCAGGGCCGCCAGCAGGGCGGCCCAGCCGCCGGCGCGCAGCGTGCGCCGCATCGCCCGCACATGGCCCACCCGCCGCCCCCGTTCCTGCGCCAGCATGGCCGCCGCCGCGAAGGAAAAGCCGAAGCCCGGCGCCAGCATGGTCCAGTACAGCGTGCCGGAGAGCGTGGCGGCCGCCAGCGCCTCGGTGGAGAGATGGCCCAGGAAGGCGGCATCCGTGGCCAGCAGCGCCATCTGCGAGAGATTGGTGAGCGCCATCGGCCAGGCGAGGATCAGCGTGGCCCGCATTTCCGCCCACCAGGGGCTCCGCCGCTGTGCTTCCTCGATCATGAAGGGAATGTAACCGCAGCCCGCCCTTTCCAGCCATGCATGGCCGGGGGGAGCACGGTTCCGCTCCGCGCAGGGCTCCTGCGGAAACCGGCACGCAACGTTCCGAAGGGCACATCAACAAAACCGCGCCTGCTGCGTTGCCCTGGCATGAAAGGGCCATCAGGCCCGCCGGCTCCACCGCCCCGCCCCGGTCATGCACCGGGTCGCGGGGTGATTTTATCTCGAAGTGGAACACGTATGTCCGACCCATCACCAGCCGCGCGGAGCGCCGGTTCGCGGGCCCTGGGCCCGGTCTTCATCCTCTCGGCGGTGCTGATTGCCATCATCGTGACGTTCGGGGTCATCGCGCCCGAGACGGTGGGCCGGATCTTCACCGCGGCCCAGAGCTGGATCCTCAGCCGCCTGGGCTGGTTCTACCTGCTCTCCGTCGCCGTCTTCGTGGTGTTCGTGCTCTATCTCGCCCTGAGCAGCCATGGCCAGGTGCGGCTCGGGCCCAATCACTCGGAACCGGATTTCAGCTACGGCTCATGGTTTGCCATGCTGTTCAGCGCGGGCATGGGCATCGGGCTGGTCTTCTTCGGCGTGGCCGAGCCGGTGATGCACTTCACCACCCCGCCGATCGGCGACGGCGGGACGGTGGAAGCGGCGCGCGCCGCGATGCGCATCACCTTCTTCCACTGGGGCATACACGCCTGGGCGATCTATGCGGTGATCGGCCTTTCGCTCGCCTATTTCGGCTTCCGGCATGGCCTGCCGCTGACCATCCGCTCCGCGCTTTACCCGCTGATCGGGGACCGCATTCATGGCCCCATCGGGCAGGCGATCGACATCTTCGCCGTGCTGGGCACCATCTTCGGCGTGGCCACCTCGCTCGGCCTGGGGGTGCTGCAGATCAATGCAGGGCTGAACCACCTGACCGGCCTTCCCAGCACGCTGCTGGTCCAGGTGCTGCTGATCGCCGCGATCACCGGCGTCGCCACGATTTCCGTGATGATGGGGCTGGATGCCGGCATCCGCCGCATCAGCGAGTTCAACATGGCCGTCGCCGCGATCCTGCTCGTCTTCGTCGCGGTGGCGGGCCCGACCGTGTTCCTGCTGCAGGCGCTGGTGCAGAACACCGGCGGCTATATCGACCGGTTCTTCGAGCGCACCTTCATGCTCTATGCCTATGAGCCGAATGACTGGATCGCGGGCTGGACGCTGTTTTACTGGGCCTGGTGGATCTCCTGGTCGCCCTTCGTGGGCATGTTCATCGCGCGTATCTCGCGCGGGCGCACCATCCGCGAATTCGTGCTGGGCGTGCTCTTCGTCCCCACCGGCTTCACCTTTCTCTGGATGACGGTGTTCGGGAACACCGCCATCTCGCTCCAGCTCACCGGCGCCACCACGGCGGTCTCGGAAGCGGTGGCGAACAGCGTGCCACTCGCCCTCTTCGCCTTCCTGGAGCAGTTCCCCTTCGCCACCCTCACCTCGGCCCTCGCGACGCTGCTGGTGGTGACCTTCTTCGTGACCTCGGCCGACTCCGCGGCGCTGGTGATCGACACGATCACCTCGGGCGGCTCGGAGGAGACACCGGTCTGGCGGCGCGTGTTCTGGGCGCTGCTCTCGGGCCTGGTCGCGGCGGTGCTTCTCTCGGCCGGGGGGCTGCAAAGCCTGCAGACCGCGACCATCGCCAGCGCCCTGCCCTTCACCGTGGTGATGCTCGTCATCTGCTACGGGTTGTTGAAGGCGTTGCGGACCGAAGCGCTGCGCCAGAGCGTACAGCACGCCTCCCCCGCGCGGATCGCGCCGGACCAGGGCTGGCAGGGGCAGCTGCACTCCATCCTGCACCACCCATCCCGGGCCGAGGTGCAGCGCTATCTCGCGGAGGTGGTGGCGCCTTCGCTGGAAGCGGTGTGCGAGGAGCTCCGGCGTCGCGGGGTGGACACCGCGATGCGGCGTGAGGAGGACCGCGTCGGCCTCGCGGCCATGCCGGGCACGCCCGATGAGTTCCGCTACGGCATCCGCGCCCGCGGCTATGCCCTGCCGAGCTTCGCCTATTTCGAGCGCGGCACCTATGCCACCAGCCGGGACCGCTACTTCAAGGCGGAGGTCTTCCTGCGGGAAGGCGGGCAGGGCTACGACATGATGGGCCAGCCGCGCGAGGTGCTGATCGCCGATGTGCTGGCGCAGTATGAGCGCCACCTCGCCTACCGGCAGCTGGCCGGGCAGGCGGTGTGACGGAGCCGGACGCGCCCGGGGCGCCTGCGGGAAGCCTGCGCCCCGTGGCCGCCCTGCTGGCCGGGGCGGCGCTGGTAATGCTGGGCAACGGGCCGCTGGCCACGCTGGTCAGCCTGCGGCTGGATGCGCTGGGCACGCCCCGCATCGCCACGGGCCTGATCATGGCGGCCTATTTCGCCGGGCTCACCCTGGGATCCCTGCTGGCCTACAGGCTGGTGGCGCGGGCCGGGCATATCAGGGCCTTCGGCGCCTTCGCCTCGGCGGTCTCGGCGCTTGCCCTGGCCTATCCGCTCATCGGCCATCCGCTGCCCTGGGCGGCGCTGCGCATGGCGGAGGGCTTCTGCATGGCCGGGATCTTCATCTGCGTGGAGAGCTGGCTGAACGACCGGGCGACGCCGGCCACGCGGGGCAAGATCCTCGCCGCCTACATGATCTGCCTCTATTCCGGCCAGGCGGTGGGACAGTTCCTGCTGGGGCTGGACGAGGGGCCGGGGCGGCCGCAGGTCTTCATGCTCGTCTCGATCCTTGTCTCGCTGGCCGTGCTGCCGGTGGCGCTGACGCGCCAGGCGCCGCCCATCATGCCGGACGTGGCATCCCTGCCCGCGCGGCGCCTCTATGCCGCATCGCCGCTCGGGCTGGTGGGCACGATCGGCAGCGGGCTGATCCTCGGGGCCATCTATGCGCTGGGGCCGGTCTTCGCCCGCGCGGCGGCGGGGCTGGAGGCGCAGGGGGCGGCGCTGTTCATGAGCGCGGTGATCTTCGGCGGCGTGCTGCTGCAATGGCCGCTCGGGCGCCTCTCCGATGCCTTCGACCGGAGGCGGGTAATCGCGGGCACGCTGGCCGCGCTGGCGGCTTCCGCCATGGTCGTGCCACTGCTCGCCCGGGAAGGCCAGGGCGCGCTCCTCGCCTCGGCGGCCCTGTTCGGCGGCTTCGCCTTCGCGCTCTATCCGCTCTGCGTGGCGCATACCAACGATCACCTGGGGCGGCAGGAGCGGGTGGCGGCGAGCGGCGGGCTGGTGCTGGCCTATTCGGCGGGCGCCACGGCGGGCCCGCTGGCCGGTTCCACCGCCATGTCGGTGCTGGGGGCGCCAGGGCTCTTCGCCTATGCCGCCATCATCGCCGGGCTGGTGCTGGGCTTCGCCCTGTGGCGCATGCTGGCCCGCGCGCCCGTGCCGGCGGAACGCCAGGGGACCTTCCAGCCCGTGCCGGGCACCACGCCGCTCGCGGCGCCGCTCAACCCGCGGGGCGCACCACGGCTGGTCCAGCCGCCCGTGGGAGGGTGACGACCGGCCCGGGGGGGCTGCTGGCCGCCCCTCCCCGGCGGGTGTAACTTCAGGGGCGATCAGGGGCGGCCATGCCGAACCAGCCCTGGCGACGACAAGGGGAGAGCTCACATGGCCCGTCCAGGCCGCATCGCCCGCCGTAGCGTGCTCGCATCGCCCATGCTGCTGCCCCTCGCCGCCGGCATCCATCCGGCCAGTGCCCAGCCCGCCGGGGTGGTGATGGACGAGATGCTGATCCCCGGCCGCGAGCCGGGCATGCAGCTCTACCTGCGGAACAAGCGGCCGGAGGCGCAGGCGCCGGCCCGGCCGGACCGCACCATCCTCTGCGTTCATGGCGCCACCTACCCGGCCAGCACCACCTTCGACCTGCCTCTCTCGGGCGTGTCCTGGATGGACTACATGGCCGGGCGGGGCTTCGATGTGTGGAGCCTGGACCTGACCGGCTATGGCCGCTCCACCCGTCCGCCCGCGGACCAGTCGCCGCCGCCCACGCGGGGCGAGCAGGCGGTGGCGGACATCGCCGTGGCGCTGAAGCATATCCGCGAGGCGCGCGGGGTGGCGAAGACCGGGCTGATCGGCTGGTCCTGGGGCACGACCCTCGTCTCCCGCTTCGCGGCCGACAATCCCGCCCTGGTGGACCGGCTGGTGCTCTACGCGCCGCTCTGGCTGCGGGATCCGAACAAACGGGGCGCCGTGCCGGTGCCGGAAGGCCCGCTTCCCGCCTATCGCACCGTCACGCGCGCCCAGGCGCGTGAGCGCTGGATGAACGGGGTGCCGGACAACAAGCGGGCCAACCTCATCCCGCCGGGCTGGTACGAATACTGGGCCGATGCGACCTTCGCGACCGACCCCGAGGGATCGCGCCAGGTTCCTTCCGTGCTGCGGGCGCCGAACGGGGTGCTGCAGGACCTGCGCGAACACTGGGATGCCGGGCGGCCCTTCTACGACCCCGCGAAGATCACCGTCCCGGCCCTGCTGGTGCTGGGCGAATGGGACCGGGACACGCCGCCTTCCATGGCGACGACGCTGTTCCCGCTCCTCACCAATTCTCCGGGCAAGCGGCTGGTGATGCTGGCCGAGGGCACGCATTCGATCATGCTGGAGCGCAACCGGGGCGCGCTCTTCCAGGCCGTGCAGGTCTTCCTGGAGGAGAGCTTCGCCTGAGGGCGGGGCGACAGGCGGCCAGGACAGGAAAACGGATACAGACGCGATGAAGCTGCTGCGATTTGGCGCGCCCGGCGCCGAGAAACCGGGATTGCTGGATGCGGATGGGGTGATCCGCGACCTTTCGGGCGTGGTGCCGGACCTGGCCGGCGACGTGCTCTCCCCCGAAGGCCTCGCGCGGCTGGCGGCGGTGAATACGGAGGAGCTGCCGATGGTCTCGCCCACCATGCGGCTGGGGCCACCTGTCGGGGGCACGCGCAACTTCGTGGCGATCGGGCTGAACTATGCCGACCATGCGGCGGAGAGCGGCGCGGCGGTGCCGAAGGAGCCGATCGTCTTCCTCAAATCCCTCAACTCCCTGGCCGGGCCGGATGACGACGTGGCCATCCCGCCGGACAGCCGGAAGACGGATTGGGAGGTGGAACTGGCCATCATCATTGGCACCCTCGCCCGGCGCGTCTCGCCCGAGGCGGCGCTGGAGCATGTGGCGGGCTACGCCATCTGCAACGACGTGTCCGAGCGCGAGTGGCAGATGGAGCGCGGCGGCACCTGGGACAAAGGCAAGAGCGCGGATGGCTATGGTCCCGTCGGCCCCTGGCTGGTGACGGCCGACGAGGTGCCGGATCCGCAGGACCTGGGCATGTGGCTGGAGGTGGATGGCAGGCGGATGCAGGATGGATCGACGCGCACGATGATCTTCGATGTGCGGACCATCGTTTCCTATGTCAGCCAGTTCATCACCCTGCATCCCGGCGACATCATCACCACGGGCACGCCGCCCGGCGTGGCCATGGGAATGAAGCCCCCCGCCTATCTGCGGCCGGGCCAGGTGATGCGCCTGGGGATCGATGGGCTGGGCGTGCAGACGCAGAAGACCGTTGCCGCCGAATAGGCGCCGGGCCGTGGGGAACAGATAGCCGGGGGATCGCCTCCCCCGGCCCGTTCATTCCGGGACCACGCTCACATGCGCGGCGACGACCCGCCAGCCTTCGGGGAAGCGCACCCAGCTCTGGCTCTGGCGGCCCAGCCTTCCCGGCGCGTTCTCCCGCCGGAACATGGTGTTCGCCACCGCGAAGTCGCGGCCAAAGGTGGTGATCACCGTGCGCTCCAGCCGGCGCTCCAGCCCCATGGCGGGGCGTGCGCGGCGGAAGGCGCGGATCTCCTCCATGCCATAGAGGTTTTCCGCGGCGCCGTAGCGGATGGTCTCGGGCGCATCGCGGAACAGTTCCTCCAGGACCGGCACGTCATTGGTGACCAGGGCCTGCTCATAGCGGGCGAAGGCGGCCTCCACCTCGGCGCGGATCTCGGGGATGTCGATCTCCAAAGGGCGTCCTTTCAGCGTCTCCGGGCCAACCAGAAGCCGATGATCCCGGCCGCGGCCAGCCAGGCCTTGGCGGGAATCCGGATGGCTGCCTCGCTCCGGAAGCCACCATAGACACCATGGTCGCGGGGAGCGGAGAAGAGATTGCCTTCCGTCGGCGCCGCCCTCGGGCCGCTGGAGAGGCCTTTCTTCATCGCCTTCCCTGCTGCCCAGCGAACCGGGGTGGGCGCGAGGGTGGCGGCGATGCGGAGCAGCTGGGCGGACCAGCCGACCGGCGCCGCCGAGCGGGGGCGGCGGATCAGTGAGACGATCGTCTCCGCTACCTCGAAGGGCGAGGCGATGGGGCCGCCCGCATCGATGCGGTGCCCGCTGTGGTTGGCGGCGTGGCGCAGGCCCGGCGTGTCCACCACCGCCGGGTAAAGATCGCAGACATGGATCCCCGGCCAGTCCTGAAGCTCACCCCGCAGGGACTCTGTGAAGCCGCGCAGCCCCGCCTTTGCCGCGCCATAGGAGGCGGCGAAGGGCGTGGGCACCCAGGAGCCGATGGAGAGGGTGTTGATCATCACCCCGTGGCGCTGGCGCTTGAAAACGGGCAGCACGGCGTGGGCGCCGTTCACCTGGCCGAGCAGGTTGATGCGCACGACCTGGGCGTGGGATTCGATCGGCACCTCCTCGAAGGTTCCAACCACGCCCACGCCGGCATTGTTGATCCAGACATCGATCCGCCCGAAGCGGCTGAGCGCGGCTTCCGCCAGGTCGCGCAGGGCGCCGGGGTCGGTCACGTCGGTGGGCACGGCGATGGTCTCAGCGCCCAGGCGCTCGCATTCCTCGCGCACCGTCCTCAACGTGTCCGGCCGGCGGGATGCCAGAACGAGCCTGGCGCCCTCGCGCGCCAGGCGCTGGGCCGTCGCGCGGCCGATGCCGCTGGATGCGCCGGCGATCACGACGATCGCGCCCTGGATCCGGGGCATGAGCTCTCCTCCTGCTGCTGCGCTGGCGCATCAGACCGCCGGTGGTTAACCGGGCACGCCGCCACGGGTTCCCTTGGTGACTTGACGTGGTTTCATGCGTTCACACCCTTGCCTCACGCAATGGATCGTCCGTTGCGCGATTCGGAACGCAACATTTGATCAACCAGCCATTCGGACAGGCTCTGGCTGACGAAACCGGCCGCATCACCCAGGTGAACCGGGTGCTGTGCGATCTGCTCGGGCTGGACGTGCGTGCGCTGCTGGAACGCGGCATCCATGACATCACCCATTACGAGGACTGGCCGGGGAATGGGCAGAAGCTGGACCGCCTACGGAAGCAGGACGAGCCATTCACCATCGTGAAACGCTATGTGCGCGCGGATGGCAGCATGGTGTGGGTGCAGAACTATGTCTCGATGCTGCGCGATGCCGAGGGCCGGCCCACCATGTCCGCGCTGATCCGCCCCGTGCTGCCGGCCGTGGGCGAGGCGCGGCGATGGGGTGAGGCGAAGCCTCCAGCCCTGTCCCCCACGGAACTGCATGCCATGCTGCGCCCCCGCATCGGGCCGAATGGGGTCCTGCACTGACCCCCCTCGCACCCGGCTTCAGCGGATGGCGAAGTCCCGCGGGCGGATGCCTGCGTGGAAATAGGTGATCATCGAGTAGATGTCGTAGACCGGACGGCCCGTGGCGCGCTGCACGGCTGCGGCATAGGGCGGCATGTTCGTGCATTCCAGCACGATGGCGCCTACCTCCGGATGCCGGGCGACGAGGCGCTGGGCGGCCTCCACCACATCCTGCTCGGCCAGATCGACATCCATGTCGTCCTTCTCGGCCTTGATGAGCACACGGAAGAACTCGCGCCCGCTCTCCGTGCCCTCCATGGGGATATCGAGTGGCACGCCCACGGCTTCGAGATGCCTCGGCGTGAGGGAGGAGCCGGAGACGGTGACGAGGCCGACGCGCTGCCCCGGCGGCAGCATGGCCTGCACCCATGGCACCTGCATCAGCGAGCTGGTGGCGACGGGCACGCACACATGCGCGGCCAGTTCCTTCTGGAAGAGGGAGAGGAAGCCGCAATTGGTGGTGATGGCCTCGGCGCCAAGGGAGACGAGATCGGCGGCCGCCTCCAGGAAGGCATCCAGCAGCCCGTTCGCGCCGTTCAGCACCACCTTCTCCGGGCTCGCGCCGCGCACCACGCGGTAGAGCACCGGGAAGGGCCAGGTGCCGCCATTGCCCATGTCGCCATGGATGCGGGGGAAGCGGGCCTCAAGCATCAGGATGCCGAGCGGCGCGCCATAGATGGCCTTGCCGCCCTTCGCGACGCCGCGCCGGGGAGAGGTGGTGGGGATGGCCGTCATGGGCGCCTCAGCGGAAGCGTGTGGGGGCGAAGGGGGCGATATCGATCTCCGGCGCCTGGCCGGAGAGGAGGTGGGCCACGATACGCCCGGTGCGCGGCCCTGCCACCAGCCCGACATGACCATGGCCGAAGGCATGGATCACATCCGGGCAGCCGCTTGCGGGGGCAAGGACAGGCATGCCGTCCGGCGTGCTCGGGCGATGGCCGAGCCAGGTGGTGACGCGGTCCGCCGGATAGGGATTCGGCAGGGCGGGGAAGGCTTTCAGCAGGTGGTCGCGCAGGATCTCGGCGCGCTTCCAGTTGGGCGCGCCTTCCAGCCCCGCGATCTCCACCTGCCCCGCCGCGCGGAGGCCATCGGCCATCGGGTTCACCACCATCTTGGCCGGGCCGAGACCGATGGAATGGCGCGGGCCGACATTCACCCCGTGCAGCATGACGTGGTAGCCGCGCTCGGTTTCCAGCGGCACAGGATCGCCCAGCTGGGCGGCGAGCGGCGCGGAGCGGGCGCCGCAGCAGATCACGGCGGAATCGCAAGCGAGCATGCTGCCGTCGGACAGGGTGACGCCCTTCAGCCTGCCACCTTCCAGCCGGAAGCCGGTCGCGGCGGCCTTGCGGAGTTCCGCGCCGTTCCGCTGCGCAAGGGCGGCGAGGGCGGCGACGTAGCGGCCCGGGGAAAGGCAACGGCCCGCCTCCTCCGTCAGCACGGCGAAGGTATAGGCAGGGTCCAGGTCAGGCTCGGCAGCGCGCAGGGCCTCGCCTTCCAGCTCCGTCCAGGTGATGCCGACCTGGCGGCGGATACGCCAGCCCATCGCCTCGGCCTCGAAGCCGGCGCGGCTGTGCCAGGCATTCATCAGGCCCTTGTGTTCGATCAGCTCGGGGACGCCGGCTTCCTTCGCCAGGGCGGCATGGAGGATGGGGCTGTCCTTCAGCAGCGGGCGCAGGGATTGAGCGATGCGGAGAAGCTTCGCCTCGGTGGAACCGGCGGCGATATAGCGGAGCAGCCAGGGCAACGCCTTGGGGAAGTAGCTCCAGCGCACGGCCAGCGGGCCGAGCGGATCGCGCAGGAAGCCCGGCACCTTCTTCCACAGGCCCGGCGCGCTGGGCGGCAGGACGGAGTGGGAGGACAGCCAGCCCGCATTGCCGAAGCTGGCGGCCTGGGAGCCTCCGGGCTCCGCCGGCTCGATGATCGTCACGCGATGGCCGGCGCGGAGGAGCTCCACCGCGCTGGCCGCGCCTTCGATGCCGCAGCCGATGACGGCGACATGCCGCGCCATGGCGATCAGGCCTCGCGCGCGATGCGGCGGCAATGCTCGAGGGCGGCCTCGATCAGGTTGTCGCTCGCCTCGGGCGTGCGGAAGGCGGAATGGGCAGCCAGCGTCGCGTTCTCCACCTTGGAGAGGAAGTGGCCGGCGGGCAGCGGCTCCTCGGCATAAACGTCCAGGCCGATATGACGGAGCGCACCGGCTTCCACGGCCTTGGCCAGCGCCGCCTCATCCGTGATGGCGCCGCGGGCGGTGTTCACGAAGATGGCGTCCTTGCGCATCTTCGCGATGCGTCCGGCCGAGAGGAAGCCGCGCGTCTCGTCGTTCAGCAGCAGATGCAGCGAGACGACATGGCTTTCGGCCAGCAGCGTGTCGAGTTCGACGAACTCCACGCCCTCCGCGGCGCGCGGCGTGCGGTTCCAGGCGATCACGCGCATGCCCGCGCCGTTGCAGAGCCGCGCCATCTCCGCGCCGATGCCGCCGAAGCCGATGAGGCCCACGGTCTTGCCCGTCAGTTCCATGCCATCGGTGCGCAGCCACTTTCCGGCGCGGATGCCGCGATCCATGAAGGCCAGGCCCTTGGCTGCGGCCCACATCAGGGCGAAGGCCATTTCGGCCACCGCCGTGTCGCCATAGCCCTTGATGATATGGACCTGGATGCCGCACTCGGCCTCCAGCTCCTCCGGGTTCATGTAGCTGCGCGCGCCGGTGCCCAGGAACACCACATGCTTCAGCCCCTTGCACTGCTTGGCGATGGCCGTGGGCAGGTGAGTGTGGTCGATGATGGCGATCTGCGCATCGCCCAGCAGTGCCGGAAGCTGCTCGGAGGTGATGTCGGGCTGCTGGTTCACCTGCACGGGGATGTCGGTGGCGCGGTGCAGCCGCTCCGTCACGGCGCCGAGGGAGGGGCTGGCATCCACGAAGACGGCGCGCATGGGGTGTCCTTTCTGGCTGAGAGCGATGTTCAGGCGACCTCGCCCAGAGCCTGCGCGGCGAGGGCGTTGCCTGTGTAGATCTCCGCGAAGCCGGCGCGGATCGTATCGGTGATCTGGTCCAGGCGGCGGGCGATGTGCGTCTGCATCAGCGCCGCGGCCGCCTCGGCATCCCGCGCGCGGAGATGGGCGGTGATGCGGCCATGCTCCTCCTGCGTCGCGGCGCGGCGGCCCTTGCGCATGTCGATCCAGCGAATGAAGCGGATCCGCTCGTTCAGGGAGCGGAGGGAACGCAGCATCTCCTCATTGCCGGAAAGCGCGGCGATGCGTTCGTGGAAGGCTTCGTCGAGGGCGAGGAGGCGGAGGGCTTCGGTATCCTCTTCCGGCGTGTCGCGGCTAAGGGCGGCGAACCCGGCCAGTTCGGCGAGCGCCGCATCATCCGCGCGCTCGCAGGCGAGGCGGAGGGCGGCGGTCTCCAGCATCGCCCGGTACTCGTAGAGGGTGAGGACGCGCGCGGGGTCCAGCGGACGCACGGTGTAGCCGCGATTCGGCTCGGTGGTCAGGAAACCTTCGGCCGCGAGACGGTTCAGCGCCTCCCGCAGGGGCGTGCGGCTGACGCCGAGCTGGCGGGCCAGCTCCACTTCGTTGATCCGCTCGGCCGGGCGCAGGCGATAGGTGACGGCCATGGCCTTCACCTGCTCATGCACACGGTCCGCGGATCGAGGGGAGGAGTCGTTCATGGCCCCCGCCAGCCTGCATACAGTCCTGCATGCAGGTCAAGCGAGGCCGTGCGCCGATCGTGGCCCTCATCCCTGGCCGATGAGGTTTTCCAGATACTGGCCATAGCCGCTCTTGTTCTGCTTCGCGGCGAGGCCGCGCAGGGCGGCATCGTCGATGAAGCCCTGGCGCCAGGCGATTTCCTCGGGCGAGGCGATCTTCATGCCCGTGCGCTTCTCGATGGCGCGGACATACTCGCCAGCCTCCAGCAGGCTGTCATGGGTGCCGGTGTCGAGCCAGGCATAGCCGCGGCCGAGGCGGATCACGCGGAGCGAACCCTCCTCCATGTAGAGGCGGTTGAGGTCGGTGATCTCGAGTTCCCCGCGGGGGGAGGGCTTGAGGGAGCGGGAGAGCGCGGAGGCGCGTCCGTCATAGAAGTAGAGTCCGGTGACGGCCCAGTCCGAGCGCGGTGACCTTGGCTTCTCCTCCAGCGAGACGGCCCGCTGGGCCTCGTCGAACTCCACCACGCCGTAGCGCTCGGGATCGGCCACGCGGTAGGCGAAGACGGAGGCGCCGGGGCCCTCCACCTTGGCCTCGGCCATGCGGTCGTCCAGGTCATGGCCGTGGAAGATGTTGTCCCCCAGCACGAGGGCGGAGGGGGAGCCGGCCAGGAATTCCTCGCCGAGGATGAAGGCCTGGGCGAGGCCATCCGGGCGGGGCTGCTCCACATAGGTGAGGCGGATGCCCCACTGCTCGCCGGTGCCGAGGAGCCGCCTGAAGAGCGGCAGGTCATGCGGGGTGGAGATGAGAAGGATGTCCCGGATCCCCGCCAGCATGAGGACGGAGAGCGGGTAGTAGATCATCGGCTTGTCGAAGACGGGCAGGAGCTGCTTCGAGACGGCCATGGTCGCCGGATAGAGGCGCGTGCCACTGCCGCCGGCGAGGATGATGCCCTT
The DNA here is from genome assembly GCF_017813395.1 of Pararoseomonas baculiformis. Lineage (GTDB taxonomy): Bacteria > Pseudomonadota > Alphaproteobacteria > Acetobacterales > Acetobacteraceae > Roseomonas > Roseomonas baculiformis. Next base: position 455,444 of record NZ_JAGIZB010000001.1, read on the forward strand.
CATGCCCTGGTCTTCTCCATCGGCCCGATAAGCGCGTCGAGGCAGCGCGAGAGGGATTGGCGCCAGTCCGCCGGCTGGATGCCGTGGATGCGTGCGATGCGGCCGCAATCCAGTCGTCCGTCGGCCGGGCGGCGCGCGGGGGTGGGGTATTCGGCGGTCGTGATGGCGCGCAGCTCCGGCGTCTTCAGGCCACGCGCGGCGGCTTCGGCAAAGATCGCCTGGGCGAAGCCGTGCCAGCTGGTGTGGGGTGCGCCGGTGAGGTGGAAGACGCCAAGGCCTTCATCCCCGGCTTTCGCATCCGCAAGGCGGGGAAGGATGCGGGCGATGGCATCCGCCAGGTCGGCCGCGAAGGTGGGCGCGCCCTGCTGGTCGCTCACGACCGAGACGAGCGCGCGCTCCTGGCCCAGGCGCAGCATCGTCTTGACGAAGTTGCCGCCATGCGGGCTGCAAACCCAGGCGGTGCGGAGAATGATGCTGCGGGGATTGGCGGCCATCACCGCCCTCTCCCCTGCCAGCTTGGATTCGCCATAGACGCCCACCGGGCCGGTGGGCGCGTCCTCGGCATAGGGCGCGCCGCCATCGCCGGGAAAGACATAGTCGGTCGAGACATGGACGAAGGGGATGCCGCGCCGCGCGGCGGCCTCGGCCAGGAGGCCGGCACCGGTGGCGTTCACGGCGAAGGCGAGGTCGCGCTGGCTCTCGGCCCTGTCCACGGCCGTGTAGGCGGCGGCGTTGATGATGACGTCCGGCGCCGCTGCCTCGACCGCGCGCGCGATCGAGGCGGGGTCGGTCAGGTCCAGCTCCGGGGCTTCCCCGGCGACGGGCTGGTGGCCGTCGCGCGGGAGGCGTTCCATCAGTTCGATGGCGAGCTGGCCCGTGCGGCCGGCGACGAGGATGCGCATCAGGCCGCGCCCTTGGCCGGCTCGGGCAGGAGGCCGAGGCGCTCGCCGCTGTACTTGTTCTCGCGCAGCGGGCGCCACCAGGCCTCGTTCTCCAGGTACCAGCGGATGGTACGCTCGATCCCCTGCTCGAAGGTGACCGAGGAGCGCCAGCCCAGCTCGCGCTCGGCCTTGCCCGGGTCGATGGCGTAGCGGCGGTCATGGCCGGGCCGGTCGGCGACGAAGGTGATCAGCTCGCGCCGGGGGCGATCCGCGGGGCGGAGGCGGTCGAGCGTGTCGCAGATGGCGTGGACCACCTGCAGGTTCGTGCGCTCGGAGCGGCCGCCGATATTGTAGGTCTCACCCACCCTGCCCCTGGTCACGGCGGCGACGAGGGCGCGGACATGGTCCTCGACGAAGAGCCAGTCGCGGATGTTGCTGCCATCCCCATAGACCGGGAGCGGCACCCCCTCGAGCGCGTTGAGGGTGACCAGCGGGATCAGCTTCTCGGGGAAGTGGTAGGGGCCGTAGTTGTTCGAGCAGTTCGTGATGATGGTGGGCAGCCCATAGGTCTCGTGCCAGGCACGGGCGAGATGGTCCGAGCCCGCCTTGCTAGCCGAGTAGGGCGAGCGCGGGTCATAGGGCGTGGTCTCGGTGAAGACGCCGGTCGGGCCGAGGGAGCCGAAGACCTCGTCGGTCGAGACATGGAGGAAGCGGAAGGCCTTGCGGCGCGCCTCGTCATAGGTGGCCACGAGGCTCCGCGCCGCCTCCAGGAGGCTGAAGGTGCCCATGACATTGGTCTGGATGAAGGGTGCTGCCGAGGCGATGGAGCGGTCCACATGGCTCTCGGCCGCAAGGTGCATCACCGCATCCGGGGCGAAATCGGCGAAGGCGGTGCGCATGCGCTCGGCATCGCAGATATCGGCCTGCAGGAAGGAGAAGCCGGGACGGCCCTCGCAGCCGGCGATGGTGCGGCGATCGCCGGCATAGGTGAGCTTGTCGATCACCAGCACCTCATGGCCGAGCTCGAGCACGAGCAGCCGCACGAGGGCCGAACCTATGAAGCCGGCGCCGCCGGTGACGATCACGCGCATGGGGATGGAGCCTCAGAAAGCGTCGGGGAGGTCGCGCAGGCGCGGGTGGCGGCGATCCTTGTCCGAGAGGACAGGGCCGCCGGGGAGATCGGGCCAGGGAAGCGCCAGGTCGGGATCGTCCCAGGCCAGGCCGCGGTCGCACTCCGGCGCATAGGTGTCCGTGACCTTGTAGGCGACGATGGTGTCCGGCTCGAGCGTGACAAAGCCGTGCGCGAAGCCGGCGGGCACATAGAACTGCTCGCCCGAATCGGAGGAAAGCTGGCAGGCGATATGCTGGCCGAAGCTCGGCGAGGCGCGACGGATATCGACCACGATATCGAGGATGGTGCCCTGCAGCACGCGCACCAGCTTGCCCTGGGCACGAGGCGGAAGCTGGAAATGCATCCCGCGCAGCGTGCCCGGGGTAGCGGAGAGAGACTGGTTGTCCTGGACGAAGCTATCGGGAACACCCACCGCCTCAAAATCCGGGCGGCTATAGGTTTCCATGAAGTAGCCGCGATGGTCGCCAAAGCGGCGCACCGTGATCAGGAGCGGACCCTGGATGCTGAAAGGCTGTGCGGTGACATTGCCGCTCTTGCGGATCTCACCGGGAGGGAGGACCACGCGCAACTCATGATCCGCCAACTTAGCTTGCATTATCGACGCCCCAGCCCGCACCGCCCTCTAGGTTCATAACATATGAGGGTGCGGATCACGAGACAGAGATGAGCACGCCGTTTCAGTCCGCCTCAGCGCGTCCTTTCCTCTCACGCGAAAACCCGCTCGGCCTTTGTAGGGCTGAGCGGGTTTTGTGTTTGTCGTGTACAGATCTGGTCTGGTGGCCTGGCGCCGACCGACTCTCCCGCGTCTTAAGACGCAGTACCATGGGCGCTGGGGTGTTTCACGGCCGAGTTCGGGATGGGATCGGGTGTATCAACCTCGCTGT
>NZ_JAGIZB010000010.1 GCF_017813395.1 Pararoseomonas baculiformis
TGCGGGATGCGGGCGCCGCCTTGGGGCGGGCCGGGGCCGCCGACGCGCGGCTCGGCGCGGGGGTGCGGGTCGCGGCGGCGGCCTTCGTGCGGCTGGGCGCGGCGGGCTTGGCGCGGCTGGGGGAAGCCGCCTGCGCCCGGCTGGCCGGGGCCTTCGCCCGAGACGGGGCGGGCGCGGCCTTGGCGCGGGACGGCGCCGGAGCCGTGCTGCGGCTTGTGGCGGCGGCCGGCTTGGCGCGCGAAGGCGCCGGGGCGCGGCTCGGGGCGGCGGGCTTGGCGCGGGAAGCGGCCGCGGGAGCCTTCGAACGGCTCGGCGCAGCGGGCGCCTTCGCGCGGCTCGGAGCCGCGGGCTTCGATGCAGCCCTTGTGGGCTTGTCCGCCGCGCCTCGGCTGGCCGGGGCCTTGCCTGCGCCGGTGGTGCCGCGCGCGGGGCGGGAGGGGGTCTTCGGGGTGCGGGCCATGGCTCGCTCCTGTGGTTGCGGCGCCGCTCGGCGCGAGGGGTTCAGTCGGCTTCCGCCGGCACGCCGGAGGCGGGTGCCGGGATGCTGTGTTGTGAATGGCCGGGCGCGGGCGCGGTTGCGCCCGCCCGCTTGGCCCGCAGCGCGCGGATGGCGGTGGCGCTGGCCGGGTGTTCGCGGGCGGGCACCATGCACCAGGGCGCGTGGCCGCCTGGGCCGGGGGATGCCCCGGACAGGAGGGCGCCGCAAGGCCGTCGGTGCCGGCGCAGCACGGTGGCGGCCGCGCCATGCAGGGCGCGGCGCGTATAGCCCGGGCGCGGCAGCACGGCGATGGGGGTGCCGCGCGCCAGCCGGCGCCAGCGCCGCCAGCGCGGCAGCTGGATCATGTTGTCCGCGCCCATGATCCAGACGAATCGGGCCCGTGGGAACAGGCGGCGCAGCCGCGCCAGGGTGCGCTCGGTTTCCCGAAGGCCCAGCCGCGCCTCGATATCGGCGGCGATGATGCGTCGGCCATTGGCGATGCGGCGCGCGGATTCCAGCCGCTCGGCGAAGGGCGCCATGCCCGCCCGGGGCTTGAGCGGATTGCCGGGCGAGACCAGGAGCCAGACCTCGTCCAGCCGCAGCACATGCAGCGCCATCTCGGCCACGTGGCGGTGGCCGGCATGGGCAGGGTTGAAGGAGCCACCGAGCAGGCCGATCCGCAGCCGGCGGCCATCGCCCCATCGGCCGGGCGCCCGGTAGCCCTTGGGCGGGCGTTCGGCAGGGGGCTTCTCGCGCCAGGCGCGGGGGACGGGGGGCGGCACGGGGGCTAGCAGCGCCCCCGCGCAGGGTTGGCCGGGTGGATCAGGGGGTTCGTACCGAAACGGTCACGGGCTGTTCGGCCAGCCCTTCATAGGTGGCGGTCACCGTCCGCCCGGCCTCGGTGGGCAGGGCGGGCGAGAAGCCGCCGAGGGAGATCATGTCGCCCGCCCGCAGCTGGCGGCCATCGCGCTTCAGATCCGCCACCAGCCAGGGGATGACGTTCAGCGGGTGGCCGAGCAGCGCCGTGCCCGGCGCGCGGGAGAGCTCCTTCTGGTCGGTGGCGAGGGTGACGGTCATGCTGCCCAGCCGCGCCGCGAATTCGGGCGTCGCCTGGACCGGGATGGGCTCCCCCAGCACGCCGAGCCGCGCGCCGACATTGATGGCGACAAGGTTGGGCCCGTTCATCTGGCCAGGGGCGAGCACCAGGTCCGGCATCTCGATGAAGGGGATCACCTGGTCCAGGTGCCGGAGAATGGCGACATGGTCCGAACCGGCCTCGTTGATGCCCTCATCCTTCACGCGCACGAGCAGGTCGCTCTCCACATTGGGGAGGGCGGCGAAGGCGGCCGGGATCTCGGCGGGCTTCGCGGCGGTGCCCTGGGCGCGGGTGGTGGCGAAGAAGATGGTGCCGCGCACCGGGTTGGGCACGCCGAAGCGCTGCTGCGCCGCCGCATTGGTCAGCCCCACCTTGTAGCCCACGGCGGGGCCGTGGTGCTGGGCGAGAATGGCCACCAGCTTTTCCCGCGCGCAGGCCGCGTCCTCCATGCTCAGGCCCGGATAGGCCTGGGCGGGACGGCGGGCGAGGATATCGGCCGCCAGCCGCGCCACATCGGCGTCGCTCGGGCAGGCAGCGCCCGCCGCGGCGGCGGGAAGGGCCAGGGACAGGGCCAGAAGCGCAATGCGGCGCATGGGTCGTGATCTCCTCCCGCGGCCCGGGGTTTTCCCGTGGCCTGCCGGACAGGTACCCCGAATCAGGGACGAATCTGCCCGGTTCCGATCACATGGTAGCGCCAGGTGCAAAGCTGCTCCAGGCCGACAGGCCCGCGCGCATGCAGGCGCCCGGTGGCGATGCCGATTTCCGCGCCGAAGCCGAATTCCCCGCCATCGCAGAACTGGGTGGAGGCGTTCCACATCCCGACCGCGGAGCCGAGCCCATCGAGGAAGTGCCGCGCGGCGGATTCGTCCTGCGTGATGATGGCCTCGGTATGCTCGCTGCCATGGCGGCGGATATGGCCGAGGGCGCTTTCCACCCCATCCACCACGGCGATGTTGAGGATGGCGTCCAGCCATTCCGTGGAGAAGTCGGCCTCCGTGGCGGGCTTCAGCTCCGGCAGGATGGCGCGGGCGGCGGCATCGGCGCGGAAGTCGCATCCGAGGGCGCGCAGATCCGCGACAAGCTGCGGCAGCAGCGCAGCGGCCGCGGCGCGGTCGATCAGCAGCGTCTCGGTGGAGCCGCAGATGCCGGTGCGGCGCATCTTGGCATTCGCCAGGATGCTGCGCGCCATCGCGGGATCGGCGGCCTCGTGCACATAGGTGTGGCAGAGCCCCTCGGCGTGGGAGAGGACGGGGACACGGGATTCCTGCTGCACCCGTGTCACCAGCCCCTTGCCGCCGCGGGGGATGATGAGGTCGATCAGCCCGGCCGCGGCGAGCATGGCGCCGACGAAGGCGCGATCCGTGTTCGGGGCCACCTGCACGCAGGCCTCGGGCAGGCCGGCGGCCCGCAGGCCATCCGCGATACAGGCATGGATGGCGGCGGCGCTGTGCAGGCTCTCCCGCCCGCCGCGCAGGATCACGGGGCTGCCGGCCTTCAGGCAGATGGCGGCGGCATCGGCGCCCACATTCGGGCGGCTCTCATAGATCATGCCCACCACGCCGATGGGCTGGGCCACGCGGCGGATCAGCAGGCCGTTGGGGCGCGTCCACTCGGCCAACACGCGGCCCACGGGATCGGGCAGGCCGGCCACCTCCTCAAGCCCGCGTGCCATGGCTTCCACCCGGGCGGGGTTGAGGGTGAGGCGATCGCGGAAGGCATCCGTCAGGTCCGGGGCACCGGCCAGGTCCCTGGCATTGGCGGCGAGGATCTCGTCCTGCCGGCTGCGCAGGGCGGCGGCGGCCTCCGCCAGGGCGCGGTCCTTCACCGGCCGCGGGGCACGGGCGAGGAAAGTTGCGGCGGCGCGGGCGGCACGGGCGGCCTCCTCCAGCGCGGCGCGGGCGATGGCGGCGGCATCGGTCGCGGGATCGGCGATCGCGTTCATGCGGCATCGGTAGCGCCGCCGGGCGGCCAGGGGAAGCGTAGCGGGGCCGCCGGACGCACGGAGCAACCCCGCCGGGTTGCCGGCCCGCGCTTCAGCCGGCCCCCTGCGCCTTCAGCACGGCCTGGGACAGGTGGTCCACCAGCGGGTCCTGGATGCCAAGGCTGCGAAGCCCGTCCCGGGTCTGGAACAGGTATTCGGAGGAACTGCCGAGCTGCCCGCGCGCGGTGGCGAGGCGGCGGATGATCTCGTCCTCCGGCAGGTCGCAATACTGGGGGCCGCGCGGGTTGATGGTGAAGGCGATGCCATGCCCGAACGCCACGCCATCCTCGCCCCGGAGCGGCACCCAATGCGGGATATAGGCGCCCGTCAGCATCTCCCGCCGCCAGACGATGGAGAGCTCGTCTTCCAGCACCTCCTCCGCGATGCGGAAGGCGACGCCGGTGCAGCGCCCGCCCTTGTCCAGGGCCAGGACCAGGCCGGGGTTGTCAGGCGTGCCCCGCCCGGCGGGGGTGGAGAGGCAGAAGGCGCGCTTCCATCCCTCCACCGAGGCGACGCGGCTTTCCGCGTAATGGATGGTCGGGTTCCAGATCAGCGAGCCATAGCCGAAGAGCCAGACGGCATCCGCATCGGCGGGCCGCGCCGCCAGCGTGTCCCGCAGCGACGCCTCGCGCTGCTCATCCGTCAGCAGGGTGCGGCTGCCGGATTCGCGCACCATGCGCTCCACCGCGCCACTGAGCAGATGCTCGCGCGTCATCAGCTGCGGTGGCGGCGTGGCCGTGCCCGCCAGGGATTCCTCCGGCCCCGCGGGGCCAGGGCCGGGGCCCGCCTGGGGCACCGGGTCCTTATCCTGCATCCGGTAATAAGCCTCCTTCAACCTGCCGCAGCGCCGCGCGCAACATCCCGGGGCGGGCGCGCTTTACGGCCCGCCCGCCGCCTTCCAAGACTTGGGGCATGACACCGCTCCGGTCCACCCGCCTTGACCCCTGCCTGGCCGCCCTGCCGCGTGCCTATCCAGGGCCGGGCGGGGCGGTGGCCGTGGTGAAGGATGGCGAGGTGCTGGCGCGGCACAGCTGGGGCTGGGCGAATGCCGAGCGGCGCATCCCCTTCACGCCGCGCAGCCTGTTCCGCATGTGCTCCATCACCAAGCAGTTCACCTGCGCGCTGCTGCTGGATGCCTTCCCCGATCCCACCGCACTGGATGGCGATTTGCGGGCCATGCTGCCGCTGCTGGAAGGCCCGGCGCCCGCCGTGCTGGATCTTTGCCACAACCAATCTGGCCTGCGGGACTACTGGGCCGTGGCCATGTTGCAGGGTTCGCCGGTGGAGGCGCCCTTCGGTGATACGGAGGCCGCGCGGCTGATCGGCTCCACGCGGTCCCTGCATTTCGCGCCGGGCACGCGCTATTCCTACGTGAACCAGAATTTCCGCATCCTCTCGGACATGCTGGAGGCGCGGACGGGCGAGGGCTTCGGCGAGCGCCTCCGCGCCCGGATCTTCGACCGCGCGGGGATGGAAAGCGCCTTCCTGGCCGCCGATACGCGCGCCTTGCCCGATGGCACGGAAGGCTACGAGGGCAGCCAGGCCACCGGCTTCCGCGCCGCGGTAAACAACATCCTCTGGACCGGGGATGCCGGGCTCGGCGCCTGCCTGGACGACATGATTGCCTGGGAGCGCTGGATCGACGCGACGCGGGATGATCCGGACGGGCTGTACAACCGCCTTTCGGCGCCGGCCCGCTTCGCGGATGGCCGGCCGGCCGAATACGGCTTCGGCCTGGGCCGCGGCACGGAGTTCGGCCGCGCCCTGACCGGCCATGGCGGCGCGCTGCGCGGCTGGCGGAGCCACCGCCTGCACCTAGCCTCCGAGCGGCTCTCCGTCGTGGTGATGTTCAACCACCTCTCCGATGCCCATGGCGCCGCGCTGGATATACTGGCGGCCGCGCTGGGGGAGGAACGCCCCGCGCCCGCCGCGCCGCCGCCCGCCCCGGACTGGCTGGGCGCCTATCTGGAGCCGGAAACCGGGCTTTCCGTGCGGATCGACGCCTTGCCGGATGGGGCGCTGCGGCTGCGCTACGGCCATTCGGCGGAGCGGCTGGAGATGCAGCCGGATGGCACGGCGGGGCGCCAGCGGACCCGGCTCCGGCCCGGGCGGGAGGGGTTGTGGATGGACCGGCCCCAGGAAAACCAGTCCACCCTGCTGCGCCCGGCGCGCGGAAGCGCCAGGCCCGACATCGCCGGCCGTTATCGCTGCGCGGAGCTGGAGGCGGAGCTGACCATGACCGATTCGGGCGGCATCCCCTATGGCGGCTTTTCCGGCTTCCTCGGCCAGGGGCGGATGGAGCTGCTGGACCCGATCGGACCGGATCTCTGGGCGCTGCCCTGCCATCGCGCCCTGGACCATACCCCGCCGGGCGACTGGACCCTGGCTTTCCGCCGGGACGCCTCCGGCCGGGTTTCCGGCGCCACGGTCGGTTGCTGGCTTGCCCGTGGGCTGGACTACACGCGGATCGGCTAGGGTCGGCCGCGCCGGATCAGACCAGCACCAGGTCGTCCCGGTGGATGATCACATCCCGCCCGCGCCAGCCGAGAATGGGCTCGATCTCCGCGCTGCGGCGACCGGCGATCCGGCGGGCGCTTTCGGAGTCATAGGCGCAGAGGCCGCGGGCCAGCTCCCGGCCGTCCGGCGCGCGCACGCTGACGGCATCGCCGCGGTCGAACTCGCCTTCCACCTGCCGCACCCCGGCAGGGAGAAGGGAGCGGCCCTCGGCCAGGGCACGGGCCGCGCCCTCATCCACCACCAGCCGTCCGAGCGGCGCGAGGGAACCCGCGATCCAGCTCTTGCGCGCGGAACGCCCCTCGGGCGCCGGCAGGAACCAGGTGGAGCGGGCGCCGCCGAGCATGGCGGAAAGCGGATGCGGTTCCTTGCCGAGCGCGATGGCCATGGCGCAGCCCGCCCCGGTGGCGATGCGGGCCGCGATGAGCTTCGTGCGCATGCCGCCGGAGGAGTAGCCGGGCGGGGGATCGCCGCCCATGGCCATGATCTCATCCGTCACCCGCTCCACCACGGGGAGATGCCGGGCTTCCGGATCGCGGCGCGGATCGGCGGTGTAGAGGCCATCGATATCCGAGAGGAGGACGAGGGCATCGGCCTCGATCATCTCGGCCACGCGGGCGGCCAGCCGGTCATTGTCGCCGAAGCGGATCTCGGCCGTGGCCACCGTGTCGTTCTCGTTGATGACCGGGACGCAGCCGAGCTGGAGAAGGGTCTTCAGCGTCTCCCGCGCATTCAGGTAGCGCCGGCGGTCCTCGCTGTCCTCCAGGGTCAGCAGCACCTGGGCGGCGGTCATCCCATGGGCCGCGAGGGCACCCTGCCAGGCGCCGGCGAGGCGGATCTGCCCCACCGCGGCCGCCGCCTGCTTTTCCTCCAGCCGCAAGGCCCGGCGTGTCAGGCCCAGCGCGTGCCGGGCGAGGGCCACGGCGCCGGAGGAGACGATCACCACCTCTGCCCCACCCGCCCGGAGCCGCGCGGCATCGGCGGCAACCGAGGCCAGCCATTCCGCGCGCGGCGCCGCCGTCTCCGGGTCCACCACCAGGGCGGAACCGATCTTCACGACGATGCGGCGGGCGGCGGCAAGGGACGGGTTGGCCATGGGCGCGCGTTACCACGGGCCGGGCAAGCCGGCGACAGGCCTGCGCCGGCCCCGGTTCAGCGACTGTCCGTGGCCCCGGGGGGATGGATGGCCTGGTCTTCCGCCGTCTCCATCTTCTCCTCCGCCCGGCGGACGGTCTTGCGAACCTCCTCCTCCGGCCCGACGCGCTGGCGCTCGAGGCGGAGGCGGCGCTCCTCCTCGGATTCCTCGTTCTCATTCATGGGCATGGCCCTCCTCGCCATGGGAACGCAGGGGGAGGAAGGGGGTTCAGGCCGGGCGTTCCTCCAGCGATGCCCGCAGCTTCTGCTCGGGCAGGCCCATCACCAGCAGGAAGGCGGCGGTCATCACGACGCCGCTGAGGGTGAAGCAGCCGGTGAGCGCGGTGCGATAGGCCTCGGCCAGCAGGGCGTGCTGTTCGGGCGGGAGAGCGGCAAGGGCCTCTGCCCCGCCCCGGGTCATGGCTTCCACATCCACGGGCCCCGCCAGCCGCGCGGAGAGGATGGCGCCGGAGGCCGCCACCCCCACCGCGCCGCCGAGGGAGCGGATGAAGGTCATGGCCCCTGTGGCGGCGCCGAGTTCCTTGTGCGCCACGGCGTTCTGCACCGCCGTGGTGAGGTTCGGCATCCCCATGCCCATCCCCAGGCCGAGCGCGCCCATGGCGACCAGGAAGAGGGAAGGGGGCGCGGCCATCCAGGCAAGAAGGGCGAGGCCGGCGAGGGCCACGGCTTCCAGGCCCAGCCCGGCCAGCAGGAAGCCCTTGTTCCGCCCAAGGCGGGACGCCGCCCTGCCGCCGAGCACCGAGGACAGGACCATGCAGCCGACCTGCGGCAGCATCATCATGCCCGCATGCGCCGGGTCCATCCCCAGGACGAGTTGGAAGTAGAGCGGCAGGAAGACGGTGGAGCCGAGCATGGCGAAGGTCATCATCCCGCCGGTGGCGACGCCCCGCGCGAAGACCGGGTTGCGGAACAGGCCGAGCCGGATCAGCGGGTCCTCCGCCCGGCGCTCCCGCCAGAGAAACGCCGCAAGAAGCGCGATGACGAGCGCCGCCATCCCGGCCGAGATGGCGGAGACCCAGGGGAACTCCGCCCCGCCCCAGGCCAGGAAGAGGAGGAGGCTGGCGGTGAAGCCCGCCATCAGCGCGGCGCCCGCCAGGTCCAGCGGCTGGCGGCGGCCGGAACGCGGGGTGCGCAGGCCGAAGCCGATGAGCAGCAGCGCCACCGTGGCGAGCGGCAGGTTCACGTAGAAGATCCAGCGCCAGGACAGGGCCGAGGTGATGAAGCCGCCCAGAAGAGGGCCCGCCACGCTGGCCAGGGCGAAGGTTCCGGTGAAGAGGCCCTGGTAGCGCGGGCGCTCGCGCGGCGGGACGATGTCGCCGACCGAGGCCTGGGCCAGCACCAGCAGCCCGCCGGCCCCCAGCCCCTGCAGGGCGCGGAACAGGATCAGCTCCCCCATGCTGTCCGAGGTGCCGCAGAGCAGCGACCCCGCCAGGAAGATCACGATCGCAACCAGGAACAGCCGCCGCCGGCCATAGCTGTCCGAAAGCTTGCCGTAGAGCGGCGTTGTGACGGTGGAGGTGAGCATGAAGGCCGTGACCACCCAGGAGAGATGCGCCATCCCGCCGAGGTCGGACACCATCCGGGGCAGGGCGGTGTTGACGATGTTCTGGTCCAGCGATGCGAGCAGGATGCAGAGGATGGCCCCGGTGAAGACCGTGCGGCGCGAGGCTGGGCGCATGGGCGGCGGTGTGGCGGCGGGGTGCTGGGCGGCGCTGGGCATCTCCGGCTCGGTCCGGGCGATGGTGTCAGGCATGATCGGGAGGTTCCGGAGGCATCGGGCGGGCCGGGCGCAGCGCCGGCCGTGCACAGGTGGCAGAGTTCCGGCAAGACTAACGCGCGGATGGCGGGATGGTCGTCCGGCTTCCGGCAGGAGGGCTTCGTTCCGGTTGCCTCGCTGGCTCGTCTCCCTCGGCTGGGTGCCGCTTCTGATGGGCTGCGCCGTGCCCGGGCCGACGCCGGAACAGGCGGCGAGCATCCTCTCCCTCCATAATGCGGAGCGCGCCTGCCTGGGGGTTCCGCCCCTTCGCTGGGATGCCGGCATGGCGGAGGAAGCCGGGCAATGGGCCCTGTCCCTCGCCCGATCCGGGCGGCTGGTGCATGCGCCGGGCCGCGCGGATGGAGAGAACATCTGGATAGGCACGGCCGGTGCCTACACGGTCGAGCGCATGGTCGGCGGCTGGCTCGCCGAGCGGGAGGCCTTCCGCCGCGCGGGGCGCCGGGAGGAGGATTTCGGCGCGGTGGGCCACTACACGCAGATGGTCTGGCGCGACTCCACCACCCTGGGCTGCGGCCTGGCGCAGGCCCGTGGGCGGGCGGCGCTGGTCTGCCGGTACCGGCCAGCCGGGAACCTGCCGGGGCGGCGCCCCTACTGAGCGCCGGTTTCCGTGTGCGCCCCCTGGCTTGCGCTTGGGCGCGGGCGGGGGCGATGGTGCGGCCCTGTCAACGGTGCGGCTTCTGGATCGTTTGCCCGAGATGAGTTTCCAATCCCTCTACCGCCACGGCTTCGCCCGGCTGGCGGCCTGCACCACCCGCATCAGCCTCGCGGATCCCGAGGCCAATGCCACCGCCATCCTGGCCGCCGCGCGGGATTGCCACGCGCGCGGCGCGGCGGTGGCCGTATTCCCCGAGCTCTGCGTCTCGGGCTACGCGATCGAGGACCTGCTGCTGCAGGACGTGCTGCTGGACGCCGTGGAGGATGCGGTGGCGCGGCTGGTCGCGGAATCCGCCGGCCTGCTGCCGGTGCTGCTGGTGGGGGCGCCGCTGCGGCATAACGGGCGGGTGTACAACACGGCGCTGGCCATCCACCGCGGCCGGCTGCTGGGCGTCGTGCCTAAAGTCCACCTGCCGAATTACCGCGAGTTCTACGAGCACCGGTATTTCGCCTCCGGCGCCGGGACGGAGGGCGGGACGATCCGCATCGGCCCGGCCGGGCAGGTGATCGAGGCGCCTTTCGGCCCCGACCTGATCTTCGAGGCCGAGGATCTTCGCGGCCTGACCATACATGCGGAGGTCTGCGAGGATCTCTGGGTGCCTGACCCGCCGAGCAATGCCGGCGCCCTGGCCGGGGCTGTGATCCTGGCGAATCTGTCCGCCAGCAACATCACGATCGGCAAGGCGGAGACGCGGCGCCTGCTCTGCGCCTCCCAGTCCACGCGCTGCATCGCGGCCTATGTCTATGCGGCGGCGGGGCCGGGGGAATCCACCACGGATCTCGCCTGGGACGGGCAGGTCTCCATCTTCGAGATCGGCGCGACCCTGGCCGAGAGTGAGCGCTTTCCCGCGGGGCAGCAGATTGTCTTCGCGGACACGGATCTCGACCTGCTGCGGCAGGAGCGCGCGCGGCAGGGCACCTTCGACGACAATCGCCGCGTCAACGCGAAGCCGTTCCGGCGCATCGCCTTCCGGCTCGATCCGCCGATGGATGACCTCGGCCTGGAGCGGCGCGTGGAGCGCTTCCCCTTCGTGCCGGCCGATCCGCGCCGGCTGAACCAGGATTGCTACGAGGCCTATGCGATCCAGGTCTCGGGCCTGACGCAGCGGCTGGGCGCGATCGGCAACCCGAAGATCGTCATCGGCGTCTCGGGCGGGCTGGACTCGACGCAGGCGCTGATCGTCGCCGCGCGCGCGATGGACCTGATGCAGCGCCCGCGCACCGACATCATCGGCTTCACCATGCCCGGCTTCGGCACGAGCGAGGGCACGAAGTCCAGCGCGCACCGGCTGATGGCCGCGCTCGGCATCACCGCGCGCGAGCTGGATATCCGGCCCGCGGCGAAGCAGATGCTCGGCGATCTCGGCCATCGCTTCGCGGGCGGAGAGCCGGTCTATGACGTGACCTTCGAGAACGTGCAGGCCGGGCTGCGCACGGACTATCTCTTCCGCGCGGCGAACAACGAGAACGGGATCGTGCTCGGCACGGGCGATCTCTCGGAACTCGCGCTGGGCTGGTGCACCTATGGCGTGGGCGACCAGATGTCGCACTACAACGTCAATGGCGGCGTGCCGAAGACGCTGATCCAGCACCTCATCCGCTGGGTGGCGGAGGAGGGGATCTTCGAAGCCGAGGTTTCCGACGTGCTGCGAGACGTGCTGGCCACCGAGATCTCGCCGGAGCTGGTGCCGGCGGATGCGAGCGGCGCCATCCAGAGCACCGAGGCGAAGATCGGCCCCTATGGGCTGCAGGATTTCAACCTGTTCTATGTCCTGCGCTACGGCTTCCGGCCGTCGAAGATCGCTTATCTGTCGCACCATGCCTGGGGCGATGCGAAGCGGGGCGACTGGCCGCCGCATTTTCCGGATGCCCGGCGCGCGGAATACGACCTCGCCACCATCCGGCGTTGGCTGGAGGTCTTCCTGTCCCGCTTCTTCGGCTTCGCGCAGTTCAAGCGCTCGGCCATGCCCAACGGGCCGAAGGTCTCGGCGGGCGGTTCGCTCTCGCCCCGGGGGGATTGGCGGGCGCCCTCCGATTCGTCCGCGGCGGCGTGGCTGGCGGAGCTCAGGCGGAACGTTCCGGAATCCTGAAGCCGATTCGAGGGTGGGCGGGCAGGGGGCGCGGGTGTGGCGTGGATGCCCGTTTCGCCCGGCCCCATTGAGGAATCGCGGCATCCCTATTGTTGACCGGGCCGCTTCGTGGTGATTTCGCCCACCACGCGCAACAGACAGGCGGATCAGATGGCAAAGGCAGCGGCACCCAAGAAGCCCGCGGCAACGGCTCCGGCGGCGAAGGCCCCCGCGAAGGGTGCGGCGGCGGCCGCCCCGGCGGTGGTGAGCCTGAAGCAGCTCGCGGCTTCCCTGGCGGAGAGCCACGAGATGCCCAAGAAGCAGGCCGAGACGATCGTGAACGACTTCGTTCAGTCCCTCGCCGACCACCTCAAGGAAGGTGCGAAGATCCGCATCAACGGCCTCGGCATCCTCGAGGTGAAGTCCCGCCCGGCACGCACGGGCCGCAACCCCGCCACGGGCGAGCAGATCCAGATCGCCGCTTCCAAGAAGATCGCCTTCCGCCCCGCCAAGGAGCTGAAGGAGGCCGTCTGACGGCCCCGGCGGCGCCCCGGAAAGGGGGCCGCCACGCCGGCCTGGCTCCGAGGGAGCCGGGCCGATGCCCTCCGGCAGGCAGGCGCCGCGGGAGGATGAGGCGGGCAGGACCCGCCTGGCCAGGCCCTTCGTGCCTCCGGAACCAACATAAAGAGCCTCATGGGGCGCAAGCGGGGCGATCATTGCCCTGCCGGGCTTGCCGCGGGGATGCGCGGCGATTATCTGCGTAGGACGACGGCCGCCCTGCCCTGGGGGCAACTGCGACGCGGCCCTCAACCTCATCCCTTTCGAGTTCTGATTCCTGCCGTCCATGACGACCCGTACCGACCCAGCCGTCACGGCGGCAGCCGATCACGCGTCCGCGCCCGAATCCGTGCAGTGGCACCATGCGGCTTTTTGCCGGCTGGGCCTTCCGGTGGAGCCGCTCGCCGAAGCCTGGCGCCGTGAGGGCGCCGGCGCCGCGTTGCGCATCGCGCCCGGCACGGCCGGCGACACGCTGCCGGATGGCCCGGGGCTGCGCCTGCTCCTCGCCTATCTCTGCGACACCGCGCTGCGCGCCGGTAGCCCCACTGTGGCAGTGGGCGCCAATGCCGCCGAGCTGGCCGCGAAGCTGGGCCTGAGCGAGGGCGCAGCCGCGCCGCTTGCCGAGCAGGTGGAGCGCATGATGGCCGCCCGGATCTCGGTGTCGCTCGATGACGGGCCGGAGCTGTCCGTGCTGGACGCCCGCAGCCGCCCGCGCGGCGGTGGCTGGGCGGCGCAGGTGAAGCTGAACGCCCGCTTCCTCTCCAGCCTGGCCGAGCATGCGGTGCCGCTGGACCGCGCCATCCTGCGCGCCGTCTCGGCTTCCGCCGAGGCGATGGACGCGCATGGCTGGACGCGCGAATCCCTTGCCCGCATCGGCGAGGATGCCACCGTCACCACGCCCTGGCCCGAGCTGATGATCCGCTTCGGCACGCCGGGCATGGATGCCGCCGCGTTCCGTGCGGCCTTCGAAGCCGCGCTCCGGATGGTGTTCGAAGCCGATCTTTCGATCGAGCTGGCCGTGGACGATGATGGCGTGAGCGTTCGCCGCGCGCAGGAGCAGGTGGCGCCCGAGCCCGCGGCGGCGGTGCAGCCCCCGGCCGCCGGGGCGCCCGAAGCCGTGCCGGTGGTGGCCCCGGTCGCGGTTCCGCCCGCGCCAGCCCAGCCCGCGCCCGCCGCGGTGGAGGCGCCGCGCGAGCCACGCCAGGATGAGCCGCGCCGCGAGGGCCGCCAGCGCGATGAGCGCCCCCGCGACGAAAGGCCTCGCGACGAGAGGCCTCGGGACGAGCGGCAGAGAGACGAGCGCCCCCGCGAGGACCGGAGCCGTGACGAGCGCGGTCGCGAGGATCGCCGCCCGCGCCGCGAGGAGCAGGCGGAGGGCGGACAGGCGGACCAGATCGTAGACGACATGATCCGGATCCGCTCCCACCTGACCGGCCTGCCCCAGGTGGTCTGGCTGCGGCGGGGCCATGGCGACGAGAACATCCTTGTCGGCGTCACCCCGGGCACGCGGCTGGATACGGAGCGCCTGACCATCCTCATGGTCGAGCCCATCGTCATGCAGGTGAGCGGCGGGCTCGGGCAGAGCGACTTCGAGCGCGTCTCCGCATGGGTGATGGCGAATCGCGACCTGATCGACGAGTTCTGGGAGGGAAGCATCGCCTCGGCGGAAGAGGTGATGCGCCGCGTCCGCAAGGCGCCGGGTCCGACCTGGCGCTAGGCTCCTAACGGGGACGTGTCCGCCCGCGGCGGCGGCCTGCCCCTGATAATCCGGGCGGGCGCCACGACCTGACAGGCGATGCCCCCTGTCTTCCTGAATCGAATCGGCACCGCCACACCGGGCCATGAGGTGCATGGCACCTTCCGGGCCTTCGCCGAGGGGCTGATCGCCGATCCGAGGGAGCGGCGGCTTTTCTCCCGCATGGCGGACCGCGCCGGCATCGCCCGCCGCTGGAGCGTGCTGCCGCCGGATGGCCGGCCGGGCCATGTGGATGCCGAAGGATTCTACGCCGCGGGCGGATTCCCCTCCACCCGCGCCCGCATGGCGCGCTGGGAGGCCGAGGCGCCGGGCCTGGCCTTCCGGGCGCTGGATGCGCTGGGCCCCGTGGAGGGCATCACCCATCTCATCGTGGCCTCCTGCACCGGATTCGCTGCGCCCGGGCTGGACCATGCCATCAGCGCCCATCTCGGCCTGGATGAGACGGTGGCGCGCACCAATGTCGGCTTCATGGGCTGCCAGGCCGCAATCGTCGCGCTGCGGCTGGCGCGGGACGCCGTGCGGGCCGATTCCAGCGCGCGGGTGCTGGTGGTGAACCTGGAGCTTTGCACCCTGCATCTGCAGGAGCGCCCGGAGGTGGAACAGCTGCTCTGCTTCCTGCTCTTCGGGGATGGCTGCTCCGCCGCGCTGGTCAGCGCCGATCCGGCGGGGCTGCGCCTCGATGGCTTCCGCTGCGCCCTGCTGCCGGAAGCCGAGGAGCAGATTGCCTGGCGCGTGGGCGACAACGGCTTCGATATGGTCCTCTCCGGCGAGGTGCCGAAAAGCCTGGCGCGCGCGCTGCCGCCGCGCCTGCCCGCCCTGCTGGACGGTGCGGAGCCCGAGGCCTTCGATCTCTGGGCCATCCATCCCGGCGGGCGTTCGGTGCTGGATGCGGTAGAGGAGTCCTGCCGCCCGCCCCAGGGCGCGCTGGCGGGATCGCGCGCGGTGCTGGAGGAGCATGGAAACATGTCCTCCCCGACCGTGATGTTCGTGCTGCGCGGCATGCTGGAAGCGCGCGAGGCCGGCCGGCGCGGCATCGCCATGGCCTTCGGCCCCGGTCTCTCGGCCGAGACCATGCGATTCATGACGGTGTGATGCTGCGGGCGCGCTCCTCCGCACCGGAGATCATGGATGACGCGGCGCAGGATTTCGCCGCCTTCTCCGCCGCGCTGCATGACCTTGAGCGCATCAACCGCATGAGCCTGGCCTATCGCCCGACCCTGCGCTGGCTGGATGCGCTGGCCCGGCGCACGGGCGCGCGGCGCATGAGCGTGCTGGATGTGGGCGCGGGCGGCGGCGACATGTTGGCGCGCGTGGCGGATTGGGGTGCGCGGCGCGGCGTGGCGCTGGATCTGGCGGCGCTGGATCGCTCCCCCCATGCGGAGGCGCATGCGCGGGCGCGGCATCCCGGCCTGCCCGTGCGCTGGATCACGGCGGATCTGTTCGAGCTGGACCCCGCCGAGCGCTTCGACGCGGTGATCTGCGCCCTGTTCACGCATCACCTGGATGAGCCGCAGCTCGTCCTGTTCCTGCGCTGGATGGAATCCCGCGCGCGGCTGGGCTGGTTCATCAGCGACCTCCACCGGCATCCCTTGCCCTGGGGCGTGGTCTGGGCCGGGGTGCGGCTGCTGCGGATGGACCCGATGGTGGTGCATGACAGCACCGTTTCCATCGCCCGCGGGTTTTCACGCGCGGATTGGAGGAGGCTGGCGGCGCAGGCGGGGGTGCCGGCGCGGCTGCGCTGGGCCTTTCCATTCCGCTGGACCCTTGCGGGCGGCACGGCGTGATGGATGCGCTGGTGGTCGGCGGCGGCCCGGCCGGGGCAGCGGCGGCCATCACCCTCGCGCGCGCGGGGGCCTCGGTGACGCTTGTGGAGCGCGAGGCAAGGGCGCGGGAAAAGGTCTGCGGGGAATTCCTGGGGCCGGATGCGGCGCAGGCTCTGGCGCGTCTGGGGCTTTCCCTGGCCGATCTTGGCGCCGCGCCGATCGGCCGTGCGCGCCTGGCCGCGGGGCCGCGCGACGCCGGATGGAACCTGCCCTTCCAGGCCTGGAGCATTCCCCGCGCCCCGCTCGACGAAGCGCTGCTGAGCCTGGCCAGCGAGGCTGGCGCGACGGTCCTGCGCGGCCGCGCCGTGGCGGCGGCGGGGCGCGATGGGCGGGGCTGGATGGCGCGGCTCTCCGATGGGGGCGTGCTGCATGCGCCCGCGCTGGTGCTGGCGACCGGCAAGCACGAGTTGCGCGGGCATGCGCGCCCGGGCAGGCGCGGTGCAGTGGGGCTGAAGCTGCCGCTGCGGCTGGCCACGCCGCTGGAAGGGGCGGTCCTCCTGCTGCCCTTTGCCGGCGGCTATGCGGGGCTGCAGCCACGGCCGGATGGCGGCGCCAATCTCTGCGCCGCGCTCTGGCAGGCGGGGGATGAGGCGCGCCATCCCGCCGCGCTGCTGGCCCGTGTCTCGGCCGGATCGGCGCTCGCGGCGTCCTGGCTGCGCGGGGCGGAGCCGGCATGGCCGCGGCCCCTGACCGTGGCGCGCATCCCTTATGGCTTCCTTCATCGGGACGGCGCGGCGGCCGAGCCCGGGCTGTACCGGGTGGGGGACCAGTTCGCCGTCATCCCGTCCCTGGCCGGGGATGGCGTGGCGATGGCGCTGGCCGGCGGGGAGGCCGCGGCGCAGGCCATCCTGGCCGGGCGATCCGCCCCGCATTTCCACGCCGCGCTGGGGGAAAGGCTGCACCGGCCGATGCGCTGGGCCGGGTTGATCGCATACGGGCTGGAGGCCGCCCCTGCTGCCCTGGCCTTCGCGGCGGGGCTTGCGCCGGGCCTTGCGCGGCTTGCGGCCTCCCGCACCCGGCTGCCCGGCTTCACGCCGGCTTAACCGCGCGGCGCCATCCTGGCCCGGGCCGCCTTCGGCCCGCCAGCAGGAGGCAGGCCAGAATGGCACGCCATGTCGTCGCCTTCGTCGGCGAGAACGAGAACGGCATCCTCGCCGATTTCAGCCGCGCCATCATGGAGCCGCTCGCGCCCATGGGGCTGCGCGGCCATGTCATCGACCTGCACCAGCCCGGCTGGGCCGATGCGCTCCAGCCCCTGGCGCGGGAGGGAATCGCCTTCGCCTGGGGCGCGGCCGGGATCGGGGCCCGGCTCGAGGTTGGCGGCGAGAACCTGTGGGAGATGCTGCAGGTCCCCTTCATCTCCACCCTGGCGGACACGCCCTGCCAGCTTCCGGCCAATCACCGCGTCGCCTCCCGCTTCGTGGCGAATGGCTACATGTACCGGGACTGGCTGGATGTGCAGCGGCGCTTCATCCGCTCGCCGCAGATCTCGGCGCTGCTGCCGCATGGCGTGCTGCCCAATCCGGCGCGGGACAGGATTCCCTGGGCCCGGCGGCCGCATCGCATGGTGTTCGTGAAGACGGGGGAGGACCCGGAGCGGCGGCAGGCCGAATGGCGCAACTGGCCCGCGCCGCTGCGCGCCGTGCTGCACGACGCGACGGCGGAGGCCGCGCGCCAACCGACCGGCGATATCACGCACACCGTGCTCGGCGCCTGCGAGGCGCATGGGCTGCATCTGGAGGAAAGGCTGGAGCTTCTCTTCGCCATCGCCTTCCAGGTGGACCTGCAACTGCGGGCCCTGCGCGCCAATGCCTTCGCGCGCGCCCTGCTGCCGCTGGATGCAGTGATCATCGGCCGCGGCTGGGACCACCTGCCCCTGGATGGTGCGCGGGCGGGCTGGCGGCCCGCCATTCCGGCGGCGGAGTTGCCGGGGCTCTACGCGGCAACGCAGTTCCTCGTCAGCACCAATCCGAACTTCGCCCATGGCGTGCATGAGCGGATCCCGAATGGCTTCGCCGCCCGTGCCTGCGTGCTGTCCGACAGCAATGCCTTCACCCGCGCGCGCTTCGCGGCGCTCCCGAGCTTCTTCGGACTGGACTGGACCGCGCCGGAGCTGGCGGCGCGCATCGCCGCCATCTTCCATGATGCCACCGACCACGGCCCGCTGACCGATGCGGCGCTGGCCGTGGCCGATGAAGACTTTGGCCCGCGACGCTTCCTGCAGGGGATGATCGACCTCGCGGATCTCCTGCGCGCCGGAAACCGGCTGGAAAGCTTTCCCGCCTAGGCTTGCGTTCTGGCCGTCCGCGCAGGCGGGCGGTGCCCGGTCAGGATGATCAGGAGCGCCATCATGCCATTGGACGCCACACCTCCCTTCGGCCCCACGGCCCTGGCAAGCATGGTGCCGAAGGCGCGGCCAGCGAGCCCGATCATGGCGCGGGGCTTCGCGGCGCCCGCCATTCCCGTCGCCCGGCCGCGCCTGCCGGATGCCCGCGCCATCCTGCCCTATCTGCAGGAGATCGATGCGAACCACTGGTATGCCAATCACGGCCTGCTCTGGCTGCGCCTGCAGTCGCGGTTGGCCGCGCATTGGGGCGTGGCGCCGGAAGCGGTGGCGCTGACGGCGAATGCCACGCTGGCGCTCGCGCTTGCGCTGCGCGCCAGCCGCGTCGCGCCCGGGCGGAAATGCCTGATTCCGGCCTGGACCTTCGTCGCCACGGCGGGCGCTGCGCGGGAGGCGGGGCTGGTGCCGCATTTCGCCGATGTCGATCCCGCCACATGGGCGTTGGACCCGGACGCCGTGGCGGCGCGGGAGGATCTGGCCGAGATCGGGGCCATCCTCGTCGTCGCGCCCTTCGGCATGCCGCTCGACACCGCGCGCTGGGACGCGCTGTCTGCCCGCACCGGCATTCCCGTGGTGATCGATGCCGCCGCCGCCTTCGATGCGCTGCGGGCAGGTGGGCCGATGCGCCCCGGCAGCAGCCCGGTGATCGTCAGCCTGCACGCGACCAAAGCCTTCGGCATCGGGGAAGGCGGCGCCGTGCTGTCGCAGGATGCGGAATGGATGGAGCGGCTTCGCCGGCTTTCCAATTTCGGCTTCCTCGGCTCGCGCGAGGCAATGGTGGCCGGCACCAATGCGAAAATGTCGGAATATACCGCGGCCATCGGCCTTGCCGCGCTGGATGCCTGGCCGGAAACGCGTGCGGGCTGGCAGGCCATTTCGCGCCATTACGCGGAGGCGCTGGCGGATGATGCCCGGATCGCGCTCTCACCGGGCTTCGGCGGGGATTGGATCAGCGCCACCCTCTCCGTGCTCTGGCCTGCGGAGGGACCTGAGGATGCGGCGGAACTCGCGCGGGAGGGGATCGGCACGCTGCGCTGGTGGGGGGATGGGTGCCATCGCCATCCCGCCTATGCCGATTGCCCACGCGATCCGTTGCCGGTTACGGATTTCCTTGCCCGGCGCGTCATCGGCCTTCCCTTCTGGCGCGACATGACGGCGACCCAGGTGGCGTATATCTGCGGCGTGGCCCAGCGGCTGGCGGGGCAGGGCGCCGCGCCGCCGCGTCCTCGCCGCGCTGCGGCCCTGCGCGCGACGGCATGAGCGGCATGGGGGCGGTCCATCCCTATGCCAGCATGGCCTATGCCGCGGCCCTGCCTCATATCGGCGAACCCTTCTGGGTGTCGCCCTGGGGCACGGCCATGCTGCTGCGCCATGCACCGGAGGGGGCGCGGGACGCGGCGTCCCCCTATCCGCTCTGCGTGCTGGGGGAGGGAGCGCAGCTGGGCAGCGGGTTGGAACTCCTGCGGGAGGCGGGGGCGGTCAGCGTTGTCGCGGTCAGCGATCCCTTCGCCGGCATCCCGCCCGCGCGGCTCTCGCGCAGCTTCGGGCGGGTGCGACCGTTCAAGACCCATTGGTCGATCGAGCGCCGCGCTGGCCCTTTCGCGCCCACGCCCCATCACCGCCAGCGCATCCGGATCGCCGGGCGTCGATGCCGGATCCGCCAGGCGGCGCTGCGCGACCATCTGGAGGATTGGTGCCGGCTCTACGCCACATTGTCACGCCGGCATGGCATCGCCGGGATTCATGCCTTCCCGCGTGCATCCTTCGCGGCCCTGGCGGAGATGCCGGGCCTGCGGGCCTTCCTGGCCGAATCAGCGTCGGGGGAGGTGATCGCCATGCATCTCTGGGTCACGGATGGGCGCAACGCCTACAGCCATCTCGCGGCGACCAGCGCTGCGGGCTACGCGGCGAAGGCTCCCTTCGGCCTTTACGCCGCGGCGATCGAAGATTTCGCGGATCACGAGGCGATCGATCTCGGCGGCGGCGCGGGGCTGTCCGAAGCGGCGGATGACGGGCTCGCCCGGTTCAAGCGGGGATTCGCCAACGCGTCCCGCGTCGCGCATCTCTGCGGCCATGTGCTGGACGGCGCGTCCTATGCGCGTCTCTCCGCCGGGCGCGAGGACGAGGGCTTCTTCCCTGCCTATCGCGCGCCGGGCTGATGCCTCAGGGCCGTGCGGCGCGGCGCGACTGGATCACGGTGATCGAGGGCGCCTCCACCACGCGGTCCCCGCCCATCCGCTTCGCCTCATGCAGCGCGGCCTCGGCCGCGCCGAGGAGCATGGAGGAATCCGGCAGGGTGGCCGGCATGGGCTGGACGGCCGCGAGGCCCAGGCTCGCGGTGATGCGTCCGCTCTCGCTGGCCGAATGGGGGATGGCGGCGGCGGCCACGGCCATGCGGACGCGCTCGGCCACCTCCCGCGCTCCTGGCCCATCGGTGGCGGGAAGGAGGATGGCGAAGCTGTCCCCACCGTGCCGGGCCGCCAGGTCGGCGGGGCGGCGGATGGTCAGGTCCAGCGTCGCGGCCACGAGGCGCAGGGCATCGTCTCCGGCGAGGTTGCCGCAGCTTTCGTTGAAGCGCCGGAAGCGGTCCAGGTCGAGCAGCAGCACCGCCATGGCGCATCCCTCCCGAGCGCTGCGGTTCCATTCGATGTCCAGCGCCTCGTGGAAGCGCCGGCTGTTGGGCAGGCCGGTCAGCCCATCGGTGGCGGCCAGCGCTGCCATGCGATCATCCAGCGCCTTCCGCTCGGTCACGTCGCGCGCGATCGCCAGCCAGGCACCGGGGCTGCCCTCTGCTTCAAGGCGACGAAAGCTGAATTCGATCCAGCGGTAGCTTCCGTCCGGGCGCGGCATGCGGGCCAGCGCATCGGCCCGGGAGGCCGGGCCGATGGCCGTCTCCCAGGCGGCGCGGAAGGCCGGGCGGTCCTCGGGCTCGACCAGGCCCTCGAGCACGCGGCCCTTCAGCGCCCGTGGCGGAAGGCCCAGGAGGCGAAGGGATGCGGCGGAGGCCTGGTGCACCCGCCCATCCGGGCCGAGGCGCAGGATCAGCTCCGTGACATGCTCCGAGACCAGGCGGGCATGTTCCTCCTCGGCCGCCAGGACGATTTCGGCGTGGCGCCGGAGCTGGGCCTGGCGCAGCCACGCGGCCCCGAGAAGAAGCAGGAGGGTAGCGAGCACCAGCACGGAGAGGCCGCGCAGGATGGCGCGATGGGTCCAGCCGGCCAGGGCTTCATCCAGCCCGTATCCAACAGAAAGGGCCAGCGGATATCGCTGGCCGGTCTCATAGGCGCCGATCCGCTCCAGCCCATCCACTGGCGACAGATAGCGAAAGGTGCCGGATCGTCCTTGATGCAGCCTCTCGCGGAAGGCGGTCCGGCCCAGGATCGGGCTGCCCAGCATCGCCTCGTCATTGGGGAAGCGCGCGATCAGCCGCCCATCGGTTCGGAGCAGGGCGACCGCGCCGCTCCCTCCGATCGCAAAGCCCGAGAGCGCGCGCGTGAGGGAGGCGCCGTCGAGTGCGGCCACGACCACCCCGCCGAAGCGGCCGCTCCCTTCGTCGAAGCGATGGGAAATGGTGACAACCCACTGGCCGTCGAGCCGGCTCCGGGTCGCGGTCCCGAGCTTGGAGCCAAGCTCCGCATCCTCCCGATGGGCACGGAAGTAGTCGAGGTCCGAAATGCTGATCCCCGTCTCCGTGCCACGCAGGGAGGTGACCAGCAACATGCCGTCTGGCCCATAGACGGAGAGGTTGCGAAGCCGCGGGTGTTCCAGGGTGGAGCGGCGGATCAGCCGCCCCGTCTCGGCCAGTGCGGCCGGCCCCGTTCCTATCTCGGCGAGCTGGCTGGCAATGCCGGCCGCGGCCGCATCGGCCCTGGCAATGTCCTCCTCCAGGTCCCGAAGGAGCGCGCGTGCGAGGTTTCCGGCGCTGGCCTGCACCTCCCGGATCCGGGCATCGCGGCTCTGCCACTCGGCCCAGCCCTCGAAGCACAGGGCAAACATGGCGAGCAGGATCAACGTGCCGCCCGCAAGCTGGCGGAAAGGGCGCGCGCGGCGTGACGGCCGGGGGCTGGCAGACGCAGGCAAGACGAGGTCCTTCGTGACGCGCCGGGTGGGCATCCCGGCTGCCAGATCCTTGCGGAATCAGCGGCCGGAAAGAGCGCCGCTTATCTCCCGAATGCCGGGAGCAATCCAATAAGAATGCTACCACTGGTTGTGTTTTGTGATCGGCACGTCTTTTTTTCTTCCGGGCCGGCGCGGGTCTCCTGGCCGACCTCAACGGCGGCGGGGCGGCAGCGTTAACGGCGTATCAGGCTGGAAGGGATCAAGCAGGATGGCAGATACTCCAGGGGCCGGGAGCAAGGCGCAGAGCACCGGCGCTCCCGCAGGGCGCGCGCCGGACGGCATGCTCGCCCTAGGGCTGGTAGGCGTGCTGGTCCTCGGCGGCTTTGTGGCTTTTGCCCTGATTGCATCCATCGGCTGATCCCCGGCCGCCGCTGAACCCGGCAGCGGGCGCCGCTTCCAGAGGGGGGTGGCCAGAGGGCTGGCAGGCCCGGCCGTCATCGCCTGCCGGCGTCGTCGGCCCTGGCCCCTTCTGCCTCCGCGCCCGGGGAGAGCGGGACGGCGATGTCGCAGACCAGGCCCGTCCTCTCCCATTCCAGGGTGACCGATCCGCGTAGCTGGCCCCGCACCGTCCCCTCGAGCAGGCGCGAGCCGAAACCCCGGCCGCCGGGTTGCTCCACGGGCGGGCCGCCGCTCTCCTCCCAGCGCAAGTGAAGAACCGGCGAGTCCACCATCTCCAGGCGCCAGGACACGGCGACCTTCCCGGTGGGTGTCGAGAGCGCCCCGTATTTCACCGCATTGGTCGCCAACTCATGGAAGGCCATGGCCAGGGGCTGCGCGGCGCGCGCCGGCAGCGCCACGGAAGGCCCGCGCAAGGTGGCGCGCTGGCCCTGCTTGAGGAAGATGTCCAGCTCCCCCGTGAGCAGCGCCCGGAGATTGGTGCCCGCCCAGCGCTCATCCGCCAGCAGCGACTGGGCCCGGGCGAGGGCCGAGACGCGCCCTTCGAGCGCCCGCTTGTAGCTTTCCAGATCCTGCGCCTGGGTCAGCCGCACGGCCGCCTGGAGCACGGCCAGCGCGTTCTTCGCCCGGTGGTCCACCTCGCGCATGAGAAGCGACTGGCGCTCCTCCGCCTCCTTGCGCTCGGTGATGTCCAGCAGCACGCCGACGATTCTCTCGGGCTGGTCATCCGCGCCGAAACGCACCTCCGCGCGCATCAGGTGCCAGCGCAGGGAGCCATCCGGCCGGAGATAGCGGTACTCGGCCTCGAGGAAGCGCTCGCCGCGCGCCATCGCCGCCTCGCCAATGGCCTGCACCCGTTCCTGCTCGCCCGGCCAGTAGCGCGCATGGATTTCCTCGATGCCCGGCGTCGAATCCGCGGGGAAACCGAGCAGCTGGTTCAGCTCCCGCGACCCGGCCACGCGCCGCTCGGTGATATGGTATTCCCAGGCTCCCATGCGCCCGGCCTCGACGGCGAGCCGCAGTCGGGACTCGCTTTCCCGCAGAGCCTCCGTCGCCTGGTGCTCGGCGCTGCGGTCGCGGAAGGCGACGCCGAGCCCGCGGGCGGTCGGGAAGGCCGTCACCTCGATCCAGCGTTCCGGATGGACCAGCCCCGCCCGCGCGATCCGCCTGGGACGGCGGCTGGCCATCACCTCCTTCAGCAGTTGATCGAGCCAGGTGCCGCGGGTCTGTGGCAGCACCTGCCAGATGCAACGCCCGAGCGCGGCCTTGATCTCCACCCCGTAATAGCTGGCGCAGGCCTGGTTGAAGGTGAGGAAGCGGAATTTCTCGTCCAGCTCATAGGCGTTGTCGCCGAGCGCCTGGAAGAGCGCCTCGCTGGCCAGGTCATGCGGCTGCGTCCGGTCCGGCCGCCCCTCCGCCGGGGCCGTGCCCTTCGCAAGGGCTTGCCCGATCTCCGATGTGCCCGTGTCCGGGGTCAAGTCGCGGCGGGCCCACCCGCCGCGGACGGCGCCGGCCTGGGGTGGGCAAGGGCATGAGGCATGGTGTTGCTGCCTTGCTGCGGGACGTTTCTCTCTGCGAAGCACGTTAGCGCCGCCCGGCGCGCATGCCGAGCCCCATCCATCGCCCGGCGCGGGCCATTCGGCATGCCAGGACCGGCGGTCGCGCATCCCGGGGGAGTGCGATAGGATCGGGCTTACGCCATCACCCCGGTCCATCTGGTCATGCCCTTCATGCCCTTTCCCGTCTCCATCCCGCGCCGCCTGGGGCTGGCCGGGCTGATCGGGGCGGTCCTGCCGCATGGCGCGGGCGCGGCCGGGCTGCCCGAGCCAAAGGGGCGCGTGATCCTCACCATCAGCGGGGCGGTGGCGAACACGAACCGGGACGGCCTGGCGCTGTTCGACCGCGAGATGCTGCTGGCCCTCGGCCTCCGGCGCTTGCGGACCTCCACCGCCTGGACCGATGGCGTGCTGGACTTCGAGGGCGTGCTGCTGCGCGAGTTGCTGGCCCGCGTCGGCGCGACCGGCACCACCATCCAGGCCATGGCACTGGACGACTACGAGGCGCGGATCCCCCGGAGCGATGCCGAGCGGCACGACGTGCTCCTCGCCCTGCGCGTGAACGGCGCCGACCTCACGCCGGACAACAAGGGGCCGGCCTGGATCGTCTATCCGCGCGACTCCGTGCCGGCCCTGCGCTCGCCGCTCTACGACCATCGCAGCGTGTGGCAGATCCGGGAGCTGCGCCTGCTGTGAAGCGCCTCGCGGCGGGAATCCGGCGGCGGGGCGGCCCGCTGCTCGCCGGGCTGGCGGTGGTTTCCTGCGTTGTCTTCTTCGCCCTGGGTTGCCAGCGCCTGATCTATGTGGAGCGCGACCTGCAGGTGCAGGTGGGCGAGAACCTGGTCTGGGAACTCGGCCACACGCAGATCGAGGCGGTGCGCCTGCTGGATACGGCAGGGCGGCGCCTGGCCGGCAACCCCGCGGTGGGGCCGGACGAGATGGCGCTGCGCTTCAACGTGCTGGCCGTGCGTATCGGCGCGCTTCGCGAGGGCGTGCTGGCGCGGCGCCTGGCGCGGGTGGAGGCGCTGGAGGCGGTGAGGGCGCATGCACGCGCCATTCTCGCGCTGCGTTCCGACATTGTGGCGCTCGCGCCCGGCGATGCGGGGACCGAGGGCGTGCTGCGCGCGGCGGTGGAGCCGCTGGTCGCCACGCTGCGGCGCATCAGCAACCAGGAAATGCTGTCCGACCTGCAGCAGATCACCCGCATGGAGGAGGAGCGCCAGCGCGTGCTCCGGCAACTCGCCTTCTGCGGCCTGGGTATCGTGGCGAGCGGCGTCGTGCTCGTGGGCTTCCTTGTCCAGGGCTGGCGGGCCGCGATCCGGGCGGAGGCCTCGCTGCTGCGGGAGAGGGAGCTGGGCCGGCTGTATCGCGGCTTCGTTTCCGTGGTCTCGCACCAGTTCCGCACGCCGCTGGCAATCATCGATTCCAGCGCCCAGCGCATGGCCCGCCGCGGAGACGCGATGAATGCGGAGGAGATCGTCGCCCGCACCGGCCGCATCCGCGATGCCGCGCGCCGGCTCGTGCGGCTGATGGAGAGCACGCTGAATGCCGCGCGGCTGGAGGCGGGGGAGCTCACCCCCAATGCCAGGGAATGCGACCTGGCGCTGCTGGTGGCGGAGCTCTGCGCCGTGCAGGCGGAAGCGGAGCCGGCCGCGTGCCTGGACGTGAAGGTGGATGCGCTGCCCGTGCTCCGCTGCGATCCCGCGCTGGTGGAGCAGGCCGTGGCGAACCTGCTGTCGAATGCGGTGAAATACTCGCCGCCGGGATCGCCGGTCGAGGTGCGGGGCTGGACCGGGCCGGGCGGTGCCGCCGTGCTTTCCATCCGCGACCGCGGTCTCGGCGTGCCCGCGGAGGAATTGCCGCATCTCTTCGGGCGCTTCTACCGGGCCAGCAATGTGCAATCCATGCCGGGCACGGGCATCGGCCTGGCCTTCGCGCGCCAGGTGGCGCGGCTGCATGACGGCGACATCACCGTTGCCAGCCGCGCCGGGGAGGGGGCGACCTTCACCCTGCGCCTGCAATCCATGCCGCCGGCCGCGGCCCTGGCCGCGCAGGCCGCCTGAGCCGGGCGCCCCTTCATTCCTGGGGTGCCCGCCTGCCGCCCGTCGCTGCCGCCAGTGCGATCATCGACAGGGCAGAGAGCAGCGCGATGGCGACCATGCCTTCCGCATAGCCGCCGAGGCGCTGCCAGAGCCATGCCATGCCGATCGGCCCCGCCGCGCGGGAGAAGGCGCCCGCGGCGGAGAGGATGCCGCTGATCGCGCCATAGCGCGCCGTGCCGAACATCAGCGCCGGCAGGGCCCCGCGCACCACCGTCATCACGCCATTGGCCGCGCCATACAGGCCGACGGCCAGGGCGAGCGGGAGCGGATCGGAGAGCAGCGCCAGGGCGAGGAAAACCGGCGGCAGCGCGCCGGTCGCGATCAGCCCGACCGTGCCCACCGGAAGCCGCCCGCCCCCCGCGAATTCCGCCACGCGCCCGGCCACCTGCGCGATGCCGACAAGCGACGCGATGGCCGCCGCGGAATCTCCGAGCCCGCGCTCATGCAGCAGCGGTACGAGATGCACGGCGATGGTGGAGCTGGAGAGTCCCAGCGCCGCATAGACGAAGAGCAGGGCCCAGAAGCGCGGCTGCCGCCAGGGCAGCCCGAACTCACGCCCGGCCACGGTCTGTGCCGCGGCGGAGGGCTTCGCGGGGGCGGCGCCGGGCAGCAGCAGGCGGTGCGGCAGCGCGCAGGCCAGGTTCAGCAGCGCCAGCGCACCGCAAGCCTCTCGCCAGCCGAGCCACCCGACCAGAAGGCTGGTGAGCGGCCAGAAAATGGTGCTTGCCAGCCCCCCGGCAAAGGCCACGAACGCGATGCCCCGCCGGGCCCCGCCGGCGCCAAAGGCGGCGGTGATGGCGGCGAAGGCGGCCTGGTAGAGGGTGGCCGCCATGGTGGCCCCCAGCCCGATCCAGACGGCATAGAGTTGCCAGGGCGCCTGCACCTGCCCGGCCAGCCAGAGGCCGATGCCCGCGGCCAGCGACCCCACCGCCATCACCCGGGCGGCGCCGAGCCGATCCAGCATCAGGCCCGTCAGCACCGCTGCTCCGGCCTCCGCGAGCAGCCCGGCGGAGAAGGCCCCGACCACCAGTTCCACCGGCCAGCCCGTTTCCGCCACCATAGCCGGCATGAGCACGGAGAAGGCGTAGAAGAGCGATCCCCAATGGATCACCTGGGTGATGGCAAGGGTTCCCGCTACGCGCCAGGGCAGCGCACCGGTCTCCTGCGCCGCGCTCACGGCCGGTTCTTCAGGCGTGGTGCGTTGGGATGCGACATCAGCATGGGAATTCAGTGCTTTCGGAAGCGTTGCGGCCCTTGCCGCGGCGCTTCTCATCGTCATTCCAGGCGGTGCTGGACCAAAGAAAATCTTTTGGATGCCGCGCATTCGGATAAGTTGCGCCTGTGGAATCGCTGACCCTCCGCCAGATGCGCACCTATCTCGCCGTCATCGAGACCGGCAGCGTCTCGGCTGCCGCGCGGCGGCTGGGCATGACCCAGCCTGCTGCCAGCCAGCAGCTGCGCGAGATGGAGCGCCGCACCGGGCTGCGCCTGCTGGAGCGTGCCGCAGGCCGTGCCTTGCCCACGGCAGCCGGGGAGGCGCTGGCGGCGCCCGCGCGGCGGGCCCTTGCGGCGGCGGAGGAGGTGGAGGCGGCCGCGGCGGCACATCGGGAAGGAGATGCGGGGCGCGTGCGGCTGGGCACGGGCGCAACCGCCTGCATCCATTTGCTTCCGCCCGTGCTGACCGCCGTGCGGCGGCGCCATCCGGCCCTTGAGATCACCGTCGCTACCGGCAACACGCCGGAAATCGCCCGCCGCGTGGAGGAAGGGGAGCTGGACATCGCGCTGGTGACCCTGCCGGCGCCGCGCAGCCGCGCCCTGCATGTCACGCCGCTGATCGAGGACCGGCTGGTGGCGCTGCTGCCCCAGGCGCTCCTGCAAGGGCTGGCCATGGATGATCCGGGGCCCGTCACGGCCGCCGCGCTGACCCGCCTGCCGCTGATCCTCTACGAATCCGGCGGCACCATGCGCGGCCTGGTGGATGCCTGGTTCGCGCAGGCCGGCGTGGCGCCGCATGTGGCGATGGAACTGGGGAGCATCGAGGCCATCAAGGGGCTCGTGGCCAGCGGCCTCGGCGCTTCCGTGCTGCCGGGGCTTTCTCTGGGCGCGGCCCCGCCCGGCACCGCGCTGCGCCCCCTCCGCCCGGGCCTGTCACGCCAGCTCGGCATCGTGCTTCGCCGGGAGAAAACCCGGGATCGCGGGCTTCGCGCGCTGGTGGAGGAGCTGGAGAGGCTGCCCGGTCGCCTGGCGGGCTAGCCCGCGCCCGCTCGGCTCAACCGCTATGCTGGCGCTGGTAGCGGGCCGGCGAGATGCCCTCTCGCCGCCGGAAGAAGCGCGAGAAATAGGCGGGCTCGAAACCCAGCGCATAGGCCACGCCGGAGACGTTGCGCGCCCCGTGGATGAGCAGGCGCCGGGCCTCCGCCATCACCCTCTCATGCACCAGATCGAGCGGCGAACGGCCGGTGACGGCCCGGCAGGCGCGGGTGAGGGTGCTGCGGCTCACTCCCAGCCGGGCGCAATGGGCATCCAGGTCGGAATGGTCGCGGAAATGGCGCTCGATCTCCTCGCGGAAGCGGCGGATGAGGGCGGCCTGGGTCGTGGCCGCCTCCGCCTCCGCGTCCCGGCCCCGGCGCAGCAGGGCCAGGAGAAGCAGGACATGACCCGCCAGGGCCGCGTCCCGTTCCGGGCCGAAGCCCTGGAAGGCCGCCTCCATCCGGGCGAAGGCGTCGTTCACCTCCTCCACCAGCCCCTCCCCGACGGCGGGCGCGAGGCTGGTGAGCATGGGCGGGGTCTGGGCGCCGCCCGCCAGGCGGTCGCACTGGCCCAGGAAGCCGGCGGCGACGGTGAGCACATGCCCGTCGCTGCTGGGATGGTAGCGGAAGCCATGCACGGTGCCGGCCGGGATCACATGCAGGACGGGGGCGGTGAAGCGCCGCTCCGGTCCCTCGCCCAGCAGGGTGCCGCCGCCGCGGCGGATCCAGAAGAACTGCCACAGGTCGCGGTGGCGATGGGGGCGGATGCTCCAGTCATGCCGCGAGCTTCGCGTGGCCAGGGCTTCCAGATGAACCGGTTCCAGGCGCGCGCGCGGCTCCGCCTCCCCATAGAGGTCGAAGGAGGGGAAGCCCGGCTCGGGCGGCGGGGATGCCGGGGCAGGGCTGACCGGAAAGTCCAAGGATCTGCCTCGATCGTGCATGGAAATCGCCCTCGCAGGGTCTGATATCATGCACAAGACCGGAAGGGGGGAATGCCGTGCGGGATCGCACCCAGGTTGCCATCATCGGCGCCGGCCCTGCCGGGCTTCTCCTCTCCCAGCTTCTGCACCGCGCCGGGGTTGATTGCGTCGTCCTGGAGCGAAAGTCCCAGTCCTATGTGGAAGGCCGCATCCGGGCCGGGGTGCTGGAGCAGGGCACGGTGGAACTGCTGGAACGGGCAGGGGTGGCGGACCGCCTGCACCGCGAGGGCCTGCCGCATCACGGCTTCCGCATGGCCCTGGACGGCGAGTTGTTCCGCATCGACATGCATGGGCTGACCGGCGGCAGCTCCGTCACCGTCTATGGGCAGACGGAGGTCACGCAGGACCTGATCCAGGCGCACCAGTCCCGCGGCGCCCCGCTGCATTTCGAGGCCGAGGATGTGGCCCTGCATGAGCTGGAGGGCGGCCGCCCCCATGTGACCTACCGCCATGGCGGCGCGGAGCACCGGCTGGACTGCGACTATGTGGCCGGTTGCGACGGCTATCACGGCGTGAGCCGCGCCAGCATGCCCGCCGATCTGCTGCGCGTGTTCGAGCGCGTCTATCCCTTCGGCTGGCTCGGCATCCTGGCCGATGTGCCCCCCTGCGACGACGAGCTGATCTATTCCAACCATCATCGCGGCTTCGCCCTGGCCAGCATGCGCTCGCCCACGCGCAGCCGCTACTATGTGCAGGTGCCGCTGACGGAGAAGCTGGAAGACTGGCCCGATGAG
Organism: Pararoseomonas baculiformis; assembly: GCF_017813395.1. Taxonomy (GTDB): domain Bacteria; phylum Pseudomonadota; class Alphaproteobacteria; order Acetobacterales; family Acetobacteraceae; genus Roseomonas; species Roseomonas baculiformis. The sequence continues at coordinate 30,342 of NZ_JAGIZB010000010.1, forward strand.
CGGCTCTGGGACGAGCTGGCGCTGCGGCTAGGCCCCGAGGCTGCCGCGCGCATGACGCGCGGGCCGGCGATCGAGAAGAGCATCGCCCCGCTGCGTTCCTTCGTGGCCGAGCCGATGCGCCATGGGCGCCTGTTCCTGGCGGGCGATGCCGCGCATATCGTGCCGCCCACCGGCGCCAAGGGGCTGAACCTCGCCGCCGCCGATGTGGGATTGCTGGCCGAGGCACTCACCGCCCGCTACCGCAGCGGCACCGTGGCGGAGCTCGATCTCTATTCCCAACGCGCCCTCGCACGGGTCTGGATGGCGGAGCGCTTCTCCTGGTGGTTCACGGGACTGACCCACCGCTTTCCGGAGATGGATGACTTCGCCCGCCGCATGCAGGTGGCGGAGCTGAGCTACATCCGCGCATCGGCCAGGGCACAGGCCGTGGTGGCGGAGAATTATGTCGGCCTGCCCCGTGCCTATGCGCTGGGCGCGGGCATCGCGCCCCGGCCCGTGGTGGCGGCGTGAGGACGCGGATGCAGCGGAGAAGAGAGACGCCCCGATGAGCGAGATCGTGCATGGCTTCCGGCGGCCGGGGGCTTCCACCCAGCCGCCGCTGAACTCGCCCTCTTATGGCAGCACGCGCGCGCGCCATCCGCAGCAGCCGCTGCTGGAGCTGCCGCACACGCTGACCGAGACGAGCAGCCCCATCTTCACCCCCGCGCGCTACCCCGAGACCGGGGACCTGACGGTGCTGGAGAACGGGAAGGGCCACGCGATGGGCGAGCGCATCATCGTCGCCGGCCGGGTGCTGGACGAGGATGGCCGCCCCGTGCGCCACGCCATGGTGGAGGTGTGGCAGGCCAATGCCGCCGGGCGCTACAACCATGAGGGCGACACGCATGACGCCCCGCTGGACCCGAACTTCCGCGGCATGGGCCGTGTCTTCACGAATGAGGATGGCTGGTACCGCTATGTCACCATCCGCCCCGGCGCCTATCCCTGGCGGAATCATGCGAATGCCTGGCGCCCGAACCACATCCATTACAGCCTGTTCGGCCACGGCTTCGCGCAGCGCATGATCACCCAGATGTATTTCCCGGGCGACCCGCTGCTGCCGCTGGACCCCATCTTCAACACCGTGGCGGACGAGGCCGCGCGCAACCGCCTCGTCTCGACCTTCGACCTTGAGATCACCCAGCCCGAATGGGCGCTGGGCTACCGCTTCGACATCGTGCTGCGCGGGCGCGAGGCGACGCCGATGGAGGATGGCCATCATGACTGAGGCGACGCCGGAACTCGCGCCTTCCAACGCCCTCGTCGCCTCCGCGCACCAGACCGCCGGGCCCTATTGGCACCTGGTGGACTTCCCGGAATGGGCGGACACCACGCGCCACTTCGCCGATGCGCTGCCCGAGGGCGCCGAGCGCATCACCCTCACCGGCACCATCACCGATGGCACGGGTGCGCTCGTGACGGATGCGATGGTGGAGATCTGGCACGCCGATCCTGCCGGCCGCTATCCGGACCAGAATGGAGATCCCAACGCCTTCCAGGGCTATGGACGCTGCGCGACCGACAAGCAGGGGCGCTTCCGCTTCGTCACGCTCAGGCCTGGCCCCGTGCCGGTGGGGCCGCATGCGGGCGGCAATGCGATGCAGGCGCCGCATGTCGCGCTGGCCGTCTTCGCGCGCGGGCTGCTGCAGCACCTCTCCACCCGCCTCTACTTCGAGGGCGAGGCGCTGAACGCGACCGACCCCGTGCTGCGCGCGGTGCCGGAGGCGCGGCGCGGCACGCTCATCGCGAAGCCCATGGGCGATGGAGCATGGAATCTCGATCTCCGCCTGCAGGGCGAGGGCGAGACGGTGTGGATGGCCGTCTAGCCGCCTTGACCGGCGGGGAGGCCGCTCTAGCCTCCCCGCACGGCTTGGAGTGCGGCGGGGCGATGACATTGGCGATGAGCTGGGACGAATGGGCCAGGCATGACGCGACGGCACTCGCCGCACGGGTGCGGGGCGGCGAGGTCACCCCGGCGGAGCTGGCGGCGCAGGCCGCGGCGGGCATCGCCCGCACGAACCCCACCCTTAGCGGCGTCGTCGAACTCTTCGAGGATGTCGTCGCCGATCCGCTGAAGGATGGCATGGACGCGTCCGGTCCCTTTGCCGGCGTTCCCTATCTGATGAAGGATCTTGGCCCCACGCTGAAGGGGCGGCTGCAGGAGATGGGTTCCCTGCTCATGCGCGGGAACCGCGCGCAGGCGGACAGCTTTCTCGCCGGGCGCATCCGCCAGGCCGGACTGAACATCATCGGGCGCAGCACCACGCCTGAATTCGGCTGCTGCAGCTCGGCCGAGAATCCCGCCGTCTATGTCACGCGCAACCCGTGGAACACGGATTACACGACGAATGGTTCCTCCGCCGGCACGGCCGCCATGGTCTCGGCGGGCGTGCTGCCGATTTCCCACGCCACGGATGGCGGCGGCTCCATCCGCATCCCGGCAGGCGCCACGGGGCTGATCGGGCTGAAGGCCTCGCGCGGCGTCTTCTCCATCGCGCCCAATGCCTCGGACCTCACCGGCCTCGTTTCCATCCAGGGCTGCCACACGCGCAGCGTGCGCGACACCGCGCTTTTCGTGGACCGCTGCCGCGGCGGGGCGCCCGGGGAGTTCATGCCCTATTGGTCGGCGCCCGAGCCCTATACGGATCTCATCCGCCGCGACCCCGGGCGGCTGCGCATCGCGCTGTCGCATGAATGGGGGGATTACCGCGCGACACCGCATTTCGTGCGGGAGCTGGAGCGCGTGGGGCGTTTCCTCGAAGGCCTCGGCCATCATGTGGAATGGGCGTTGCCGCAGGTGGATTTCCGTGCGGCCTTCGCGGCGCAGACCACTTGTTACATCAGCAATTTCGCGCAGACCGTGGCGAACCTGCTGGCCCAGCACGGGCTGGACCGCCCGCCCGCGGACCGGGTGGAGCCGATCAATATCCGGATCTGGGAGGCGGGGCTGAACACCTCCTACACCGAACGCGCGCGGATGCAGGCCGTGTTCAACACCACCTCCCGTGCCTTCGGCGCCTTCTTCGAGGACTGGGACATCATCCTCACCCCCATCACCGCCCTACCGACGCCGCTGATCGGCACGACGGAGTATCTGACGATCAGCGACAATCCCTCGGTGCATGACTGGTTCGGAAATCTTTGGCGCAACTTCGCCTATACGCCGCTCGCCAATCTCTGCGGCATCCCCGCCATCTCCATGCCGCTGGGCCGGCAGGAAAGCGGGTTGCCGCTGGGCATCCAGGCCCAGGCGCGGCAGGCGAATGACGGCCTGCTGCTGCAGCTGGCCGCGCAGGTCGAGCGGGCGCTGGAAGGACGCTGGAATGGCGGGGAGCGCCCGGCCGTGCATGTGGCGCGGGCCTGATCCGAGGGGTTCTGTCCACGCGCAGGAAGGAGAGGAGCAGCGGCCGGAACCGGCCCGAAGGTAAAAGCCGGGCCGTTCCTCCGGCGCTGGGGGGCGGCAGCATGGCTGCTCTGCCCTGCGCCGCAGAGTACCGCAATTTAGCCCTGGCATCCCGGCGCGGCTGGGGCAATCTTCCGCTTTGGGCGGAGGGCGCAGCATGAGGCGTCGTCATCTCCCGGGCCTGATCGCCGGGCTTGCCCTTTCCTCCGGCCGGGTGTCGGCGGAGGGTCGTCAGGCCGGCCCCGCTTCGCCCTGGCGGCCTGCCCATACCATCCGCCTGATCGTCCCCGTGGCCCCCGGCGGCAGCCAGGACGCGACAGCCCGCATCCTTGCCCGCCCGCTGTCGGAAAGGCTGGGCCAGCCCGTCGTGGTGGACAACCTGCCAGGCGCGGCGGGAAATGTGGGCTTCCACGCAGCCGCGCGGGCCCGGCCGGACGGGCACACGCTGCTGGCCGGTTCGGATGGCCTGTCCATCAACAAGACCCTCTTCCCGCGCCTCGATTTCGACCCGGTGGAGGGGTTCGTGGCCGTCTCCTGGGTGGTGCGCGTGCCGCAGATCCTGGTGGTGCGCGCGGGCCGGGGCTGGGCGGCGGAAGGCATGGCCGGCTTCCTGCGCGAGGTGGGGCGCCGTCCGGTCACCATGGGCACCACCGGAATCGGGAGCCTGGCGCATCTGCTGGGGGAGGAGATGCAGGAGGCGATCGGCGCCCGCTGGATCCATGTGCCCTATCGCGGCGGCGCCCCGGCCGTGACGGATGTGGTGGCGGGGGTCATCGATGCGGCGCTCGTGAATATCGGCGCCGCTGCGGTGATGGTGCGCAACGGCATGCTCCAGGGACTGCTCGTCTCCTCCCCGAACCGCGTGGGGGCGCTGCCCGCCGTGCCCAGCATCATCGCGACCGGGCCGCTGGCCGAAGGGGCCGTGGGCTGGCACGGGATCGTGGCGCCGGTCGGCACCCCAGGGGATGTCATCGCGGCGCTGGATGCGGCCGTGCAGGCCGTGCTCGCCTCGGACAGCCTGCGGTCGCAGCTCCTGTCCCTTGGCCATGAACCCGTCTCGGAAAGGCCGGAGCGGCTCGCGCAGGTGATCCGCGCCGATGCGGCGCGCTGGGGCAGCGTCATCCGGCGGAAGGGTATCGCGCCGGCATGAGGCCGCCCGGCGATCCTGGGCCGAACCCGCCGTGGCGCGACAAGGCTTTCCGCAGATTGGGGACGGGCCAGGCCATCGGGCCGCTGCCCGCGCCGGGGATTCGCGCTGCTGGCAAGCCTTTGTGCTTCACATCGTCGTGATGGAAGTTCTATGCTACGCCCGGTTGGCGAGCTGACAACGCCAGGGCGCCGCCTTTCCCGGGGCGGCGGTTTGAAGGATGGGCGGCGAGAATGAAGATCGACGAGTGCGTTTCCGGGCTCCGGCCGATGGAGCGGGAAGCGGCAATGCCAGAGCAGGGCGAGGCCATCCGCGTGGCCGTGGCTGAGCTTCTGGAGGTGGCGGCCGCCCAGCGCTACCTTCTCGCGGCTGCCCTTTTCCAGGAAGTCCTCAGCGGCCTTTCCACCGATCGGCACTGACGCAACGGCCCCTCGGCCGCCTGCCAGGCGCGCCGGGGCAGGGGCACGTGATGCCTGTCCTGCCCTCGCGAATTTCCGAACCTCATCGGGCAGGACCTTGGAGGCCCGATGGCCATGCTGCCCGCCGGGGAACGGCGGGGTTCAGCCGGGCTGGTCCAGGCGCTGCCAGCCCTCGGCCTGATAGTCGGCCGGGCAACTCAGGGCCGTCGTCCTGCGGAAAATGGACTCCGGCACGCCGAGCCCCGGGGAACCCAGATAGGCCTCGCAGCGCGTCACCTGGCCCGTGCCGGGGTGGCGAAGGCTGATCATCTCCGTCCGGGCGCAGCCGACCAGGAGAAGGAGAGCCGGCCCTCCCAGGAGCATGGCCCGCATGCGCCTTACCGGGCCGTGTGCCGTTCCCTCACGCCCGCGGGCATCCGCCCCGCCGCCAAGATCCCGATCCATCACGCTCCTCCTGTCCGAACGAGATTCCACAGGTGCCGGACCCCGCCGGCGAAGCGGGGCTGCGCCGCCTCCGCATGACCGGCGGCGGGCATGCTGCGGCAATCCGAGCCGGGCAGGTGGGGCAAGCCAGGGTCAGGCATGTGGGGTCCGCGCCGTGGCGGTGCACTAACGCAGCGGAGCACGCTTCAGCCGCATGCGGCCGGTGCCGCAGCAGCGGGCCCGCCAGGGCCCGTGCCCGGGAGCAGGCTTCAGGCCTGGCTGGCGAGGAGGGGAGGCGAACGAGGCTTGCGCCCCGGAGGCATCGCCCCCGGGGTGCCATGGCATGCCGCCACGCTGGCGGCGCCAGGGTCCTGATGTCGTCGGATCAGCGCAGGCGGGGGCCGCGGCCAAGCTCGGCCTGGGCGGCCGCATAGGCCTCCTCGGCGCTGCGATAGCCGCCAGGACCGGTCTTGAAGGTCTCGTCGTCCCGGGTCAGGCGCCAGCCCCAACCCGCCGTCCGGGACCCTCGGCGCTCCACCACGATCTCCGCGGCGGGTGACGATGGCGGGGAAGGAGGGCGCGCATTCATTGCCGAGTATGGTGCCTTGGTAGTCCGCATGCCGGCACGGCCTGAGGCGGCCGGCCTGCGAAGGTTGTCGCGGGAAAGTCGTTCGCGCCCGCCGAGAGAATGTCCCGCTGGTCAATCTCGGGCAGCGATGGGGTGGCGGAGAGGGTGGGATTCGAACCCACGGTAGGGTTGCCCCTACTCCGGTTTTCGAGACCGGCCCAATCGGCCACTCTGGCACCTCTCCGGCGCGTGGTCGGCCCTATAGTCCGCTCCGCTTCGCCGTGCAACGTATCCTGAAGGGGGATGCAATCATCGCGTGGTTGACTCCATGCCGCGCTCCCCGCTATACGCCGCCCCTCTCCGGTGCGGCCCCCCGTCTGGGCGTGGGCCACGCCGGATTCTTGCACGACCGATTGACCGAGACCCAGGCCGAGACGAGGCGGACCGCATCCCCATGACCTACGCAGTGATCCGCACCGGCGGGAAGCAGTACCGCGTGACCCCGAATGCCGTGCTGACCGTGGAGAAGCTGGACGCCGAGGCCGGCGCCACCATCACCTTCCACGACATCCTGGCCCTGGGCGGCGAGAACGGCCTGCAGATCGGCGCCCCGACCGTTCCGGGCGCCGCCATCACCGCCACCGTGGTCGAGCAGAACCGCGGCGACAAGGTGATCATCTTCAAGAAGCGCCGCCGGCAGAACAGCCGCCGCAAGAACGGCCACCGCCAGCACCAGACGGTGCTGCGGATCGGCGAGTTCTGATCCCCGGCCCGAACCAGGAGACCTGACAGATGGCTCATAAGAAGGCGGGCGGCTCCTCCCGCAACGGGCGCGACTCCGCTGGCAAGCGCCTCGGCGTCAAGCTCTTCGGCGGCCAGGCCGTGCGCGCCGGCAATATCATCGTGACCCAGCGCGGCACGAAGATGATGCCGGGCCGCAACGTGCTGGTGGGCCGCACCCACTCCCTCCACGCCACCGTGGACGGGCATGTGAAGTTCGAGCGCAAGGCCGACAACCGCGTGGCGGTTTCGGTGGAGCCGCTGGCCGTCGCGGCCGAGTAGGCTCCCGCTTACAGCGAAGCGGATCACGGGGGCCCCTCGCGGCCCCCGTTTTCGTTTGGAAGTCCAGCGACCATGAAGTTCCTCGACGAGGCAAAGGTCTATCTGAAGGCCGGGGACGGCGGGGACGGCGTGGTCGCCTTCCGGCGCGAGAAGTATATCGAGTTCGGTGGCCCCGATGGCGGCAATGGCGGCCGCGGCGGCAATGTCTTCGCAGAGGCGGTGGAAGGGCTGAACACCCTCATCGACTACCGCTATTCTCAGCACTTCAAGGCCCGCAAGGGCGGCAATGGCGCGGGTTCCGACCGCACCGGCGCCGCCTCCGAGGATGTGGTGCTGAAGGTGCCTGTCGGCACGGTGATCCTGGCCGATGACAAGGAAACCGTGCTGGCTGACCTGACCAGGCCGGGGCAGAGGGAGATCCTCTGCCGTGGCGGCGATGGTGGACATGGCAACGCCCATTTCAAGACCAGCACCAACCGCGCCCCCCGCCGCGCCGACAAGGGCTATCCGGGCGAGGAGCGCTGGGTCTGGCTGCGGCTGAAGCTGATCGCCGATGCCGGGCTGGTCGGCCTGCCCAATGCGGGCAAGTCGACCTTCCTCGCGGCCAGCAGCGCGGCCCGGCCGAAAATCGCGGACTACCCCTTCACCACGCTGCATCCGCAGCTCGGCGTGGTCAGGCTTTCCGCCACCGAGGAATTCGTCCTGGCCGATATTCCCGGCCTGATCGAGGGCGCGCATGAGGGCGCGGGGCTGGGCGACCGCTTCCTCGGCCATATCGAGCGCTGCGCGGTGCTGCTGCACCTGATCGACGGCACCCAGGCCGACCCGGCCGAGGCCTATCGCACCGTCCGCGCGGAGCTGGAGGGATATGGCGGGGGCTTGTCGGAAAAGCCTGAGATCGTGGCGCTGAACAAGCTGGATGCCATGACGCCTCAGGCCCGGACATCCCGCATCAAGGCCCTGACCCGGGTCCTGGGCAGGGAGCCGCTCCTCATCTCCGGGGCAACGGGCGCCGGCGTGCCGGAAGCCCTCCGGGCCCTGCAGGACACCATCCGGAAGGCGCGGAAGGAGTAGCCCGCGCGGCGTGGGGTAGGGGGGAACGACAGGGGCTGGCCCCGCATCGCTCAGGGGCGCGCTTCGCGTACTCCGCCGGCGATCATCTCCGTCAGGGACTCGGCCAGGCAGCGGTTCAGCTTGTCCACCTCCACCACCTTCAGCTCCCGCGGCGCGCGTTCCACATCCACCGTGCCGGCCTCGGCCCAGGCCCCCATCAGTTCATAGCGGCTGAGCAGCCCGGCACCGGTCGCCGCGGCGGCGGCGCGCAGGGCATCCCGATAGGCTTCCACATCCGCATTGGCGCGCAGGAAGCGGGACCATTGGGGATCGAGGAAGATCAGGTCCCCGCCGGCAGCGCGGATACGCTCGGCCCCGTCCTGCAGGGCATTGGTCATCTCCCCGATATCGGCGCCCCGCACGGCCTCCACCGTCGCGGCCTGCCACAGGACCAGGGCCCGGGGGCGCTGGCGCAGCGCGGCCCGGATGATGGAGAGATGGTCCGTCGCCGTCATGCCGCGCCCGCCCTGCGCCATCACCTCCACCCGCGTTCCGGGAAAGGTGCGGGCGAGCATATGTTCCAGCTGCGTGGGATAGGCGCTTTCCGAGCCGCTGCTGCCAGGCCCGGCCACGCTGGCCGAGCCGACCACCAGCACGGGAAGGGCGCCGGCCTTGATGGCCGCCGCGGTGGCCGGAAGCGGCACGGGCTCGATCAGGTCGTCCGGCGCGCCGCAGGGCGTGGCCTGCCCCGGCGCCGCTGCCAGCAGCAAGGCGATGAGGAGGGCGAATCGGGCAGCCGGGCGGGGCATGGCTCTCAAGCCGTATCGGCAGCGGGATGAACGGGCAAGGCTGATCGCGCGGGCTTGAGGCTGGCCCAGGCCACTGCCGCCGCGATTGCCACCATGGCGCCAAGCCCCACGGCATTCACGGCCAGCTGCATCGCCCAGCCCTCGGACCATTCCACCGCCAGCCGGCCCAGGAAGGACAGGAAGATCCCCGCGCAGAAGACGGGCAGGCCCTGCTGCCCGATCAGCACGAAAGACTGGGCCAGGACGCCACGCAGCCAGCCCGCCCCGCGCGGCACCGCATGGGCGACGAGATAGGCCAGGGCCAGGATCGAGAGCAGCCGGAACGGGTGCAGCGCGGTCTTGTCCACCGCATCCACCACCGAGGCCACGGGCAGGGGCAGCAGGGTGATGAGGTCCCGCCGCAGATAGATCACCAGCGTGATGGCGAAGGAAAGAACCAGCACCAGCGCGGCCGCGACACCCAGGGGACGCCGCCAGGGCAGTCCGGCCGGCCCTTTCCCCGCACTGCCATGCCCCAGCACGGCGCCGATGGCGAAGAGCAGCTGCCAGGCGAAGGGGTTGAAGAACCAGCCACCGCCGGTCCAGGAGGGTAGGTTCATGGGCAGGAGCCGCGCCACGGCATAGAGCAGCAGCGAGGCGCCCAGCAGCCAGGCCGGGCGTCGCAGCAGGGGAAGCGACAGCGCGAAGAGCCCGAGCACCACGATGTAGAGCGGCAGGATGTTCAGGAAGGCGGGCTGGTAGGCGAGGAACAGCGCCTGCAGCAGCGCGAGATAGGGCTCGTCCCGGAACGGATCGAGATGCATCTCGTCGAGATAGGCGCTGGTGTCCAGCGTCGCGGCCGAGTACCCGACCTGCGCCGTGAAGACCACGAAGAGGAAGATATGGGCGACATAGAGGGTGAAGCACCGCCCCGCCACGCGGGTGCCCGCGCGCAGCCATCCCTCCCGCTCCATCTGGCGGCCATAGGCGATGCCCGCGGCATAGCCGGCCAGCAGCACGAAGATCTCCGTGGCGTCGCAGAGGAGCAGGTTGCGGATCGTCAACCGGCCCAGCACATTGCCCGGGACGTGGTCCACGAAGATAAACCACAGCGCGATCCCCCGCGCGAAATCCACGCGCAGGTCCCGCCCCTGGCGGATCAATCCTCCCATGCCGGCCTTTCCGGAGCACCCGATGCAGCAGCCTAGCACGCCCCAGGACCCCCGGGAGAGGGCCATGGCCTTCGTGCAGCAGGGCATGGCCCGCCACAGGATGGGCGACCTTCAGGGCGCGCTCGGCTTCTATCGCAAATCGGCCGAGTTGGTTCCCGGCGAGCCGAACACGATCAACCTGATCGGCATCGCCGCGCGGCAGTTGGGCGATATGGAGACGGCGCTGGCCTTTTCCGCCGCCGCGGTGGAGCTGAACCCGGAATCCCCCATCTTCCTCGCCGCGCGTGGGGCCACCCTGGCGGAAGCCGGGCAGCTGGAGGGCGCGGTGCAGGCGCTGACCAAGGCCGTCACGCTGCGGCCGGCCGACGCGATCTCCCGCCGCAACCTGGGCCAGGCCCTCTGCGCCCTCGGCCGCGTCGGGGAGGCCATGCCACATCTGCGGGAGGCCGTGGCGCTGACGCCGCAGGATCCGGAGGCGCAGCTCGCCCTGGCGCATGGGCTGCGGGAGGGCGGCGCGCATGCCGCGGCGGCCGAGGCCGCCCGCCGCGCGCTGTCCGCCGGCGGGGAGGTGGCGGCGCAGGCCCGCTTCCTCCTGGCCTCGCTGGGGGAGGGCAAGGCGCCCGCCCGCCCGCCCCAGGACTATGTGCGAACCCTGTTCGACAATTACGCCCCGCGTTTCGAGGCGGAGCTGACGGGCACGCTGGGCTACCAGACGCCCGATGCCCTGGCCGCGCTGCTGCGCCGGGCCGGGCTGGAGCCGGAGGGCCGGCTGGACGTGCTGGACGCGGGTTGCGGCACCGGGCTTTCCGGCCAGGCGCTGCGCCCCTGGGCGCGGCACATGGTGGGCGTGGACCTCTCCCCCCGCATGCTGGACGTGGCTCGCCAGCGCGGCATCTACGAGGCGCTGGAGGAGGCGGAGCTGGTCACCCACCTGGCCGCGCATCGCGGGACCTATGACCTCGTCGCGGCGTCCGACGTGCTGAACTACCTGGGCGACCTCGCCCCGGCGCTGAACGCCATGGCCGCCTCCCTGCGCCCCGGCGGCCATGCCGCCTTCAGCCTGGAGACCGGACAGGGCGCGCCCTACGCGCTGGGCGAGGGCATGCGCTACCGCCACGATCCCGCCCATGTGCTCTCCCTCGCCGCCGCCACGCGCCTGAGTCCGGTGGAGCGGGAGGAGGTGGCGCTGCGCGAGGAACGCGGGGCACCCGTGGCCGGAACGCTGCTGGTGCTCCGCCGGGATTAGGCCGCAGATTGGGGGGGCAGGAGGAAGCCGCCATGTACATCCCGCCCGCCTTCCGCGAGGAGGACCCCACCCTTCTTCACGCGGTGATGCGCGAGGCGCGCCTGGCGAGTCTCGTCACCGCCACCCCGGACGGGCTGCTGGCGACGCCGCTGCCCCTGTTCCTGGACGAGACGGAAGGCGAGATGGGCGTGCTCTACGGCCATGTCGCCCGCGCCAATCCGCAATGGAAGGCGGCCGCCACCGGCGATGCCATGGCCATCTTCATGGGGCCGGATGCCTATGTCTCGCCCTCCTGGTACGCGACGAAGCGCGAGACGGGGAAGGTGGTGCCCACCTGGAACTATGTCGCCGTCCATGCCTATGGCCCGGCCGAGTTCTTCGATGATGCGGAACGGCTCCTGCAGGTGGTCACGCGCCTGACGGATCTTCATGAAAGCCCGCGCGCGGAGCCCTGGGCGGTGTCGGATGCGCCGGAAAGCTTCATCCGCGCCCAGCTTCGCGGCATTGTCGGGCTGCGCCTGCCGATCGTGCGGCTGGAGGGCAAGCGCAAGATGAGCCAGAACCGCAATGCAGAGGACCGCGCCGGCGTGGCCGAAGGCCTGGCCGCCAGCGGGCGCGAGGCGGAGCGGGCTTCCGCCGCGCTGATCCCGCGCGGCGGGGACTAAGCCGCAGCGCGTGCAACCAGCAGCGCATCCGCCAGCGCCTCGATATCGCGCGCCGCGTTGCAGCCGGGATGGCGGGTGAGCAGGGGCGCCTGATGCCGGATGGCGTCCCGCACCCGCGCGTCCCGCCGCACCACCCCGGCCAGGGCGGCGCCGCGCCCGAGAAATCCGCGGCAGGCCCGGTCCAGCGCCGCATGGGTGCGGGCCCCGCCGGCGGCATCCGCCGCCATGTTCACCACCACCCGCGCATCCGCCGCCGGCGCATCCCGCGCGTGCAGCTTCAGCACGGCATAGGCATCGGTGAGGCTTGTGGGCTCGTCGGTCGCGACCACCAGCAGCAGGTCGCAGGCGGCGGAGAGGCGACGCGGCACGGGGTCCAGCCCCGCGCCGATATCCAGCACCACGTCATCCTGCGGGGCGCCGCGCAGAAGCTGGAGGAAGCGTTCGATCCAGCCAGGATCGAGTGCCGCCAGGGCACCGGAGCCGGAGCGGCCAGGAAGCACGTCGAACCCGCCTTGCGCCGCGATCGCCGCCTCCGCCAATGTCACCTCCCGGTTCAGCACGGCCATCAGGTCGTGCCGTGCATCCAGACCGAGCTGCACATCCACATTGGCCAGGCCGAGATCGCCATCCGCCAGCAGCACGCGCCGCCCCTGCCGCGCCAAGGCCTGGGCCAGCCCGATGGCCAGCACGGTCTTGCCCACCCCTCCCTTGCCCGAGGCGACACCGATCAGACGCGGCTTTCTCATGCGGCTTCCTGCGCGGGGCGGGCGGGGCCGGTCAGGCGTTCCGCGAGCCAGGCGGGGGTGAGGGGGGTGAGGCCATCCGCGGCGCCGGGGCCGGTGCCGGCCTCGGTCAGAGCGAGGGGGCCGGCAAGGGCGGCCGCGAGCACGCTGCCCAGCCGCCGCGCCGCGTCCAGCCGCGTGGGCAGGAGGTGCCGGGCACCGAGCGCCGCAAAGGCGCGGGCGGTTTCCGCCGCCTCCTCCGGATCCAGCCCGGCAGGCAGGATGAGCAGCGGCGTGGCCTCCGTGACGCGGAGAAGCGCCAGGAGCTGCTCGGCCTGGGGCGGGTCGAAGGGGTCGCAGCCCGCCGTGTCCAGCAGCATGGGCTGGCCAGGCACCCGGCGGGCCAGCGCCGCCGCCAACTGGGCCCCGCTTGCCGCGGAGGCCAGCGGCACGCCGAGGACCCGCGTGAAAGCCGCCATCTGCTCCGCCGCCCCGGCCCGCTGGGAATCGGCGGTGGCGACAAGCGGCGCAGCGCCGCCCAGCACCAGCCGCGTGGCGAGCTTGGCGCAGCTGAGGGTCTTTCCCGCCCCGGGCGGTCCCACCAGGGCCAGGGGCTGCCGCGCCGCATCCGGCAGGGCTGCGAAGCGAAGCGCCGCCGCCAGGGCGGTCGCGCCGCCCCCGCCAAGGCGCGCGCGCAAGGCGGCGGGCATGTTGTGCCGTGCCAGCGGATCGGAGGCAGGGATACTCGGGGGCAGGGGCGGGGGCGGCGGCGGTTCCTCCGCCGGCTCAAGCGCGGCCGTGACCTCGACCCCGGCAGCGGTGCGCCGGGTGGAGAGGATCAGCGCGTCAGGGCCCAGCGCCTGGCGGCATTCCGCCATGGCATCGGCCATCCTGGCTGCACGGAAGACTCGAAGCCGCATGGATGAATGCTGGCCCGCGCGGGTTAACGGAAGGTGAAGTTCACACTGCCCCCACCGTGCGGATGCGCGCGCGGGGGTGGATCTCGGTTTGCGCCATCACCGCGGTCGCGGGGCGGAAGCGCTCGACGATGGCGCGAACATGGGCCCGCAGCGCGGGGCTGCAGACCAGCACGGGGGATTCGCCCTGCGCGGTCGCGCGGTCAAAGGCGTCCCGCACCCGGTTCATGAAGTCATGCAGCCGGGACGGGGCCATGGCGAGCTGGCGCTCCTCGCCCGGCCCGATCAGCGCCTCCGCGAAGGCCTGTTCCCATTCGGCCGAGAGCGCGATCAGGGGCACGTAGCCGGCGGGGCCGCGCGCCGCATCGGAAAGCTGGCGCGCGAGCCGCGTGCGCACCACCGCTACCAGGGCCGGCACGCCCCGCGCACCGGAGGAAAGCCCCTCCTGGATGCCTTCCAGGATGGTGGGAAGATCGCGGATGGAAACGCGCTCGGCCAGCAATGCCTGTAGCACGCGCTGCACGCCGCCGGTGGTGATCTGGTTCGGGATCAGGTCCGCCAGCAGCTTGGCATGCTCCTGCGGCAGGTCGTCCAGCAGCTTCTGCGCCTCCGCATGGCTCAGCAGCTCCGGCATGTTCTCGCGCACGATCTCGGTGAGATGCGTCGCCAGCACGCCGGCCCCATCCACCACGGTGCAGCCGCGCGCCAGCGCCTCCTCCTTCCGGTGCTCCTCGATCCATAGGGCGGGGAGGCCGAAGGTGGGCTCCTCGCAGGGTTCGCCCGGCATGTCCGGTCGGTTGCCCGAGGGATCGATGGCCAGCTGCATCGGGATGCGCAGCTCCCCGCGCCCGGCCTCGATCTCCTTTACCCGCACCACGTATTCATGCGGGCGCAGGTGCAGGTTGTCCTGCAGCCGCACGCTGGGCAGCACGAAGCCCATCTCCTGCGCGATGGTCCTGCGCAGGTTGCGGATCTGCTCGGTCAGGCGCGGCCCCTCGCCGGCGGCCAGGGAGAGCAGGCCGTAGCCCAGCTCCACCCGCAGCAGGTCGATCCGCAGCGTCTCGGTGATCGGCGTCTCGGGTGCGATGGCCGGCGGGGCGGCCGCGGCGGACTCGGCCGCCCCGTCGGCCTTGCCGCGGCTCCGGGCCCCGGCGGCGAAGCCCGCCGAGAGCAGCAGGAAGGGGATCAGCGGCATGCCGGGCAGGAAGCCCAGCATCGCCGCGGCACCCGACACGATCCAGAGCGGCTTGGCCAGGCCCAGCTGCTTCACCAGCGCCTTGTCCGCCGTGCCCTCCGTGCCCCCCTTGGTCACCACGATGCCGGCGGCCACCGAGGTGAGCAGGGCCGGGATCTGCGAGACGAGGCCATCGCCCACGGTGAGCGAGGCAAAGGTGGAGATCGCCTCCATGAAGGGCAGCCCGTGCCGCCCCGCGCCGATGGCGATGCCGCCGAGGAGGTTGATGCCGGTGACGATCAGCCCGGCGATGGCATCGCCGCGCACGAATTTCGCCGCGCCATCCATGGCGCCGTAGAAGCCGCTCTCCGCCTCCAGGTCGATGCGCCGCTGCCGCGCCACCTTGTCGTCGATGAGGCCGGAGGAAAGGTCGGCATCGATGGCCATCTGCTTGCCTGGCATGGCATCCAGGCTGAAGCGCGCCGCCACCTCCGCGATGCGGCCCGAGCCCTTCGTGACCACCATGAAGTTCACGACGAGCAGGATGGCGAAGACGATCATGCCCACCAGTACGTCGCCACCCATCAGGAAGCCGCCGAAGGCCGAGACCACATGCCCGGCCGCCTGCGGCCCCTCATGCCCATGGGTAAGGATGGTGCGCGTGGTGGCCACGTTCAGCGCCAAGCGCAGCAGGGTGGTCAGCAGCAGGATGGTGGGAAAGGAGGTGAAGTCGAGCGGGCGTTGCAGGAACAGCGCCGTCATCAGCACGAGCACGGACAGGGTGACGGAGAGCGCCAGACCCGCATCCAGCAGCGGCACGGGCAGCGGCACCACCAGCAGCACGATGAGCAGCCCGACGCCGACCGCCAGCGCCACATCCGTGGAACCGCCGAGATTTCGCAGCCAGGGGGGCAGTTCCATGCGCCGCTAGCCCATGGCGGCATAGGGGAAGGGCGCCACGGGCATCTGCCCGGGGGCGACGGGCACCGGCGTTCCCGCCGCCCGGTACTCATGCAGCTTGTTCCGCAGCGTGCGGATGGAAATGCCGAGGATCTCCGCCGCCCGGGTGCGGTTGCCCAGGCAATGGGTGAGGGTCTCGAGGATCAGGTCCCGCTCCACATCCTCCATCCGGCGCCCGACCAGCGCCGCCACCCCGATGGGGCGCGCGGGCTGGGGCTCGGCCATGCTGGCCTGGGCGGCGCCGGGGGCACGGGGGACGGGAACGTGCAGCTCCACCGCCTCGGCCCCGATCTCCTCGCCCTCCGCCAACAGCACGGCGCGATGCACGGTGTTCTCCAGTTCCCGCACATTGCCGGGCCAGGAATGGGAAAGCAGGGCGGCGCGGGCGGCGGCGGCGAAGCGGCGCAGGGGCAGGCCGTTCGCCTCCGCGTAGCGGCGGGCGAAACGCTCGGCGATGGGCAGGATGTCGTCGGGCCTGTCCCGCAGGGCGGGAATGCGGAGCGCGACGACGTTGAGGCGGAAGAACAGGTCCTCGCGGAAGCGCCCCGCCGCCACCTCGGCGGCCAGATCCCGGTTGGTGGCGGCGAGGATGCGCACATCCACCCTCACCGGTCCGGCGCCGCCCAGGCGATCGATCTCGCGTTCCTGCAGGGCGCGCAGGATCTTGGCCTGCAGGCGCGGGTCCATCTCCCCGATCTCGTCGAGCAGCAGCGTGCCGCCATCGGCCTGCTCGAACTTGCCGCGCCGCGCCGCCACCGCGCCGGAGAAGGCGCCCTTCTCATGGCCGAACAGCTCGCTTTCCAGCAGCGCCTCCGGCAGCGCCGCGCAGTTCAGCGCGACGAAGGGGCCGTTCGCGCGGCGCGAATGCGCGTGGATGTAGCGCGCCAGTACCTCCTTCCCCGTGCCGCTCTCGCCGGTGATGAGCACGCTTGCCTCCGCCCGCGCCACACCCTCGGCCCGGCGCAGAACGGCGGCCATGGCGGGGTCGCGGTGGACCGGCCCTTCGGCCTCGCCGGCGGCGGCCTGGAGCATGGCGGCGATCAGCTCGGCATCGGGGGGGAGGGGCAGGAACTCCTTCGCGCCGGCCTGGATGGCGCGCACCGCCGCCGCCGCATCCGCGTTCCGCCCGCAGGCCACCACGGGGCACGCGATGCGCTCCGCCTCAAGCGAGGAGACGAGCCAGGAGACGTCATGCAGCACGTCGCACAGGATGAGGTCGAAGCCCTCGCTCCGCGCCAGCGCCATGCCGGATGTCACCCCATCCGCCTGGCGCAGCCGCGCCCCGCGGGAGGTGGCGATCCGCGCCGCATGGCCCAGCTCCGCCTCCAGGCTGCCGATGATCAGGAGGCGCGTCATCCCGCGCGGTCCGCCTTGACGATTTCCGTCATGGTGACGCCGAGGCGGTTGTCCTCGACCATCACCACCTCCCCGCGCGCGACCAGGCGGTTGTTGACATAGATGTCCACCGCCTCGCCCAGCTTGCGGTCAAGCTCCACCACGGCGCCGCGGCCGAGCTTCAGCAGCTGGCTCACCTGCAGCGTCGCGCGGCCCAGCACCGCGCTCACCTGCACCGGAATGTCATAGACCGCGTCCAGCCCCTGGCTGCTGCCGGGCGGGCGTGGCTCGCCGGCCTCATTGGCCGCCACAGGCTCGAAGCCGCTGCTGCTCATGCATCATCCTCCAGGGGAAGCCGAAGCGCCGCCAGCGCTTCCCGGATGGCGGCACGGCGGCGGGACAGATCGAGATCGAGGCCGCCATTCCGCCAGACGATGCGCGCATCGCCTTCCGGCAACCCCGCATCCGCCTCGATCGGAAGCCCGAATGCGCCGAAGCGGGCCTGGGCATGCGCGAGCAGGGCAGGCGGCACGCGCAGCGTGGCGCCGGCGGGCGCGTCCTCAACCGGGCCGAGGCCGCGCATCAAAGTCTCCAGCAGGGCCGGTGCCTCCCGCGCGGCGGCTCCGGGCAGGGCGGCATCCACCATGCCCACCAGCAGCTCGGCCAGGGCGCGCGCGTTCCGGGCCGCCACGTCGCGCGCCACGGCGGCCGCGCCATCGAACTGGGTGAGCGCGATGCGGAGTGCCTCCTCCGCCAGCGCATCGCGGGATGCCTGCTCGGCGGCACGGCCGCGCGCCTCGCCCTCGCGCAGCCCCGCCGCATGGCCCTCCCGCCGAGCGGCCTCAAGCATGTCCTCCAGGCCAGGCGAGGCCGGCGGCTCGGGCGGAGGCGCGACCGGTGCATCGAGATCGGGAAGGGCGAGGCCACGAAGGCCGCTGAGGAGGAGGGACATCAGGCGATCATCGGCTCCTGGCCGTCCTCCAGCTGGATCTGGCCGGAGGCGGCGAGGTCCTTGGCCATCGCCACCATCATCGCCTGCGCCTCATCCACGTCGCGCAGCCGCACGGCGCCGAGCGCCGCGATATCGTCCTTCAGCATCTTCGCCGCGCGTTCGGACAAGTTGCGGAAGAACAGGTCCTTCAGCGTGTCGCTCGCACCCTTCAGGGCGAGCGCGAGCTTATCCTTGTCCACGCTGCGCAGCAGGAGCTGCACGCCCGGGCCATCCAGCCGGCCGAGATCGTCGAAGGTGAACATCAGCGCGCGGATGCGCTCCGCGCTCTCATGGTTGCGCTCCTCCAGCGCGGCCATGATGCGCCCCTCGGCCGCGCGGTCCAGGTTGTTGAAGATCTCGGCCATCACCTCATGGCTGTCCTGGCGGCTGGCGCGGGCCAGGTTGCTCATGAACTCCATCTTCAGCGTGCGCTCCACGCCTTCCAGCGCCTCCTTCTGCACCGTCTCCATGCGCAGCATCCGCATCACCACTTCCATGGCGAAGCCTTCCGGCAGGAGGGCGAGCACGCGCGCCGCATGGTCCGGCCGCACCTTGGAGAGCACGACCGCCACGGTCTGCGGGTATTCGTTCTTCAGGTAGTTCGCGAGCACGGCCTCCGAAACATTGCCGAGCTTGTCCCACATGGTGCGCCCGGCCGGGCCGCGGATCTCCTCCATGATCTGCGCCACGCGATCGGGCGGAAGCGTCTTCAGCAGCATCCGCTCCGTCGTCTCGTAGGAGCCGATGAGCTTGCCCGTGGCGCCGAGGCTGTCGGAGAACTCCTTGCACAGGTCCTCGACCACGGATGCATCGACCGCCCCCAGCGTGGCCATCGCCGCCGAGACATCCTTGATCTCGTCCTCATGCAGGCGGGAGAAGAGGCGTTCCGAATGGGCGTCGCCCAGGGTGAGGATGAGGATCGCCGCCTTCTGCGGCCCGGTCAGCTTCATGCTCAATCCTCCTCCGGCGCCAGCCAGCGGCGGATCACGGCCAGGCCCTCATCCGGATGCGCGTCCATCAACGCGT
The DNA here is from genome assembly GCF_017813395.1 of Pararoseomonas baculiformis. Classification (GTDB taxonomy): domain Bacteria; phylum Pseudomonadota; class Alphaproteobacteria; order Acetobacterales; family Acetobacteraceae; genus Roseomonas; species Roseomonas baculiformis. The sequence continues at coordinate 49,452 of NZ_JAGIZB010000010.1, forward strand.
TCACCTTCGCCACGGAGGAGGCGCGGAGCTGGCCCTGCACATTGTCCAGGCTCACCATCTCATCGGCGCCAGCCCCGCCCTCCGGGCCGGGCAGGGCGGCGATACCGGCAACACCGGCGGTACCGGCCAGCGCGGCCGTGGTGCCGGCCGCGCCGCCGGGCAACGCCGTGGCCGCGCTGCCGCCGCCGGCCAGCGCGGGCTGCGGAACCAGCACCGCTGTCAGCCGGCTCGCCATGGGACGCATCACCAGCAGGATGGCGATCAGCGCCACCAGCGCGTAGATCGCGGATTCCGCCAGGCGGGCCAGTGTGGCCGGGCCGACGCCCAGCCCCAGCAGGCCGGCATCGGCCGGGTTGTCCCCGCCTTCGGGCTGGGCGAAGCGCATGGAAACCACCTCCACCCGGTCCCCGCGCCGCTCGTCGAAGCCGATGGCGCTGCGGACGAGGGTGGCGATACGGGCCAGCTCCTCCGCGCTGCGCTCGCGGAAGGCGGGCGGCGTGCCTTCCCAGACCCCATCCACAAGAACAGCGACCGAGAGCCGGCGCAGCACGGGATGTTCGCGCAACGTGCTCCGCACGGTCTTGCCGATCTCGTAATTCGTCGTCTCCTCCGACTTGCTCTCCTGCGAGGCGGCGCCGCCCGGCGGCTCGGCGCCCGGAAGCTGGTTGGCCACCGAGACATTCCCGCCTTCCGCCCCGCGCGACTGCTCCTGGCTGCTCTGCACGCTGCGCGGTACCTGGTTCTCGGCGTCGAAGCGCTCCTCGGTGGTCTGCACGCGGTCGAAATCCATCTCCACCGCCGCCTCGGCCCGCACGCGGCCTGCGCCCAGGCTGCGCTCCAGCATCTCCTCCACGGCTCGGGCAATCCGCAGGGCCTCCGCGCGGCGCAACTCCTCCTGCGTCGCGGCCGCGGCAGGGCCGGAAAGCGCCTGGCCGCCGCGCGCCAGCAACTCGCCCCGGCTGTCCACGATCGAGATGCTGCGCGCCTGCAGCCCCGGCACGGCGGTGGCGACGAGATGCAGGACGGCCTGCACGCCCTCCCGGTCCAGCCGCTGCACGCCCTGCATGGTCAGCACCACGCTCGCCTGCGCCTCGGCGGGCTGGCGCGAAAACGCCTCCCGCCGCGGCAGCACGAGATGAACGCGCGCCGCCCGCACCCCGGCGAGGCCGCGGATGGTGCGGGAGAGCTCGCCCTCCATCGCGCGCAGCCGGTTCACGTCCTGCTGGAAGGGGGTGGTGGTCAGGCTCTCGCCGCGGTCGAAGATCTCCCAGCCGACATGACCTCCGGCGGGCAGCCCCTCGCGCGCCAGGGAGAGGCGGAGCCGTGGCACCAGCTCCTCGGGCACGAGCACGGTTCCGCCATTCGTTCCGAGGCGATAGGCGACCTTCTGCCGCTCCAGCGAGGCCACCACGGCCCCGGCATCGCGCGGGTCCAGCTCGGAATAGAGCACGGCCATGCCGGGCTGCCCCGCCCGCATGCCGAACCAGGCAAGCAGCCCGAGCACGGCGAGCGCGGTGGCGGCCATGGCACCGAGCCGGGCAGGGCCGAAGGCGCGGAGCTGGGCCAGGAAGGCGCCCATCTAGCGGCCGCTTCCCGCCGGCCGCGCGGTCACGCCCGGCCAGGTTGTTCCCTGCCGCATGGCGCCCTTTTCCATGAAGCGCTCTGGCATCGTGCCTTCCCCTCAGGCCGGCCTCCTGCCGGCCCGGCAATCCTTGCCGGGAGGGGTTAAGGGCGCGTTACCCGCCCCGGCTCAGCTGCCCGCGGTGACGGAGCGCACCTTGTCGAAGCCGTAGCTCGCGGCTCCCATGCGCAGGCGCAGCGCGCCATCCACGCGCTCCGCCGCCGTCGCCGTGCCCACCACGCTGAAGCTGGCCGGCACCGCGTCCCCATCCGCTCCCGCCCCGGTGACGGCAATGCGGTAGGCGCCGTCGGGCAGTTGCTTCCCGGTGGAGTCGCGCCCGTTCCAGACCCAGTCCTTGCTCTCCGTGCCCAGCGTGACCTGCGCCTCGCGCAGCATCTTTCCATTGCTGTCCAGGATGGCCACGCGTGCCACCCGGGCCGTGCCTGCAGCCGGCAGGCGGACCGTCGCACTGCCGTTCTGCAGGGGCAGGACATCACCCTCCACCTCCACGCGCCGCCCCAGCATGGGGGAGGCGGCCGTGAGCTGGGCGGTCTGCTGCAGCGAGACCATCTGCCCCAGATTGGCGTTCATCGCGATCTGCTGCTCGACGGAGGCGAACTGCACGAGCTGCGCGGTCATCTGGTTCGTATCCAGCGGATCGGTGGGCGACTGGTTCTTCAGCTGCGTCGTTAGCAAGGTGAGGAAGGTGTCGAAATTCCCCACGAGCCGCGCGCGGGCGCCGCCCGTGGCGGTTTCGCTGCCCGCGGTGGCGCTGCTGGTACCGGCAATGGCCATGGCTGGGTTCCCTCAGATCGCGATGTCGAGAAGGCCGAGAAGGGCGTGGCGGCGGGCCGGCGCTTCCCCACCGGCGGAAGCGGGGCCTCGCCAAGCGCCCTGGCCACCGCCGCGCGGGCGTTCGCCCTGGTCGCCCATGGCCCCGCCGGCAGAGCCCCCGGCATCGCCACCGAGCAGGGAGAAGCTGAGGCTGCGCCCGCCCTCGCCGCCGATCCCGGCGCCTCCCAGGGCGCGGTCCAGCGTCGCGCCGTCGCGCGCCAGAAGGGCGAGGGTTTCCGGGCGCTCGGCCGCCACCTGGACATGCGCGGCGTCGCCCAGGCGCTCCACGACCACCTCCACCCGGCCCAGCTCCACCGGATCCAGGCTGATCGAGATCCTCCCCTCCGCGCCGCCACCGAGCGCGAGGGCGATGGCGACAGGCGCCACCTGCTCCGCCGGGATGGCCCGCGGCGCAGGGCGGGCAGGGGCGGGCGGTGCTGCCGGATGAGGGAGCAGGGCCCGAATGCCATCCGCTGCCGGACTGGGCTGAAAGGATCCGGAGAGGAGCGATTCCGCACCGGGCATGGCTACTCCGCCGGGACCGGTGCTCTCCAGCCTGTCCTGCGGAAGGTCCGGCTTGTGGCTGGGGGCGAGCGAGGCGAGGAGCCGCTTGCCGCCGGGAGGTTCCGGCGAGGCCTGGGCATCGGGCGTGGGGAATGGGGCAGACGGCGAGGCGGCCGGCGCGGTCCGGGCCGGCGCACGGGCTTCCCGTGCCGCCGGCGCCGCCCCGGCCTGCCTCCCCGTGACGGGGGATGGCGGCTCCTGGACCAGCTCCCCGGCTTCCGCCGATCCCGCCGCGGCTTGCTGCACTGGCGCGGCGGCGGGAGGCGACGCGAGCGGAAGGCCCGCAGGTGATGCGCCGGCTTCGCGGCTCGCATCCGGCGGCGCCTGGATACCCACTGCCAGCTCGGGCGGAGGCAGAAGGGAGGGGGCCGCGCCTGCCAGGATGGAGGCGGGTGGCGCGGCCATATCGGCGGGGGTGGGCATCGGAGTTGGCTCTTTCCCGGCGAGGGGCTCCGAATCCCCCCTGCCTTCCTCCGCTTCCGCATCCGGCGCGGCGGCGATGGAGGCCGGCGCCGGTGCCGGCTGCTGCGTGGCCGGTGCGGGGATAGGGGCCGTCGCGAGGGGCGCGGCACCGGGGAGGCTGGCCTCCTCGAACATTCCGGGCATGGCGGGGATCGCGGGCCGGGGCGAGGGCGGCACGGGGCCCGCTGCGGGCCGCGCCGGCGGGGCGGCGCCCGGCATGGCGGCCTCCAACGCGCCGGCCTCCACCAGGGCGAGGTCTGCGGGCAGGATGCCCGTCGCCGCATCCATGGCCATGGCGAAGGCGCCGGGCGGGACCGTCGCGGCGGCACCGCGCGGCGACAGGGTGATCGGCGGCATCCCCAGCGGGTCCATGCTCTGCTCCGGCTGCTTGCCCGTGCTGCCACGGGGCGGGCGCCGCCGCGCAAGCGCCCTGCCAGCCCGGGCCGGGCCAGGGGCGGCATCCATCGCCGACAGGGCGGCAAGCCTTGCCGCATCCCGGCACCCCAGGCCCCCCGGCGCTGGCGGCGGTGCTGGCATGGGGGTTGCGCCCGGACCGGGGCACCAACCCGCAACGGAGCCCGGCATGTCGCTCTACGCCTCGATGAACACGGCCATCAGCGGCCTGGCCGCGCAGTCCCGCGCACTCGGGCATGTGGCGGACAATGTGGCGAACAGCCAGACCACCGGCTTCAAGCGCACGGACACCAACTTCGTGTCCTATGTCACGCGTTCCACCCTGCACGTGAACCAGCCCGGATCGGTGGCGGCGCGGCCGGACTACACCAACACCGTGCAGGGCACGGTGCAGCAATCCGACAACCCGCTGGCCATGGCGATCGCGGGGCAGGGCATGTTCGCCGTGGCCATGCCGCGCGGCGCGGAGAACGGGCTGCCGACCTTCGACGCGCGCACCTATTACACGCGCGCCGGCGACTTCAAGATGAACACGGATGGCTATCTGGTGAACGGCCAGGGCTATTACCTGCAGGGATGGGGCGCGGATTCCGAAGGCAATCCGGACCGTTCCACCATCAAGCCGCTGCGCGTGGATCAGTCGGTCTACAACCCCGTCGCGACAGGCAATGTGAACCTCTCTGCCAATCTGCCCGCGGATTCCACCACCGTGCCCGTGACGGCGCAGATCCAGATCTATGACAGCCTGGGCCGGCTGCACGCGGTGGACATGACCTGGACCAACACGGGCACCAACCAGTGGCAGCTGTCCATGGACATTCCGGACGACACATCCGGCGTTACCACCCGTACCATCGAGGTGAATTTCGGCACGGCGGCCAGCCCCGCCACCCCGGCGGGAACGATCGGGTCCTTCGGCACCGCCGCGGGCCTCACGGGCAGCGCGGCCGTATCCGGCGATCCGGCCGTGGTCAGCTTCGCCGCTGATTTCGGCCAGGGCGCCCAGACCATCCAGCTCAACCTGGGCAGCTTCAACGTGGCATCGGGCATGACGCAGTATTCGGGGCAGGAATACACGCTGCGCGACATCTCGCAGGATGGCGTGCCGCTGGGCAGCTTCTCCACCGTGTCCCTGAACGACAATGGCGACCTGACCGTGAACTACGACAACGGCCAGTCCCGCGTGATCGGGCGCGTGCCGATCGTCACCTTTTCCGATCCGGACAAGCTGCAGAAGGCCGATGGCCAGGCCTATCTGCGCACGCAGGAGAGCGGGGAGGCGCGGGTGAACGACCCCTCGTCGAATGGCAGCGGCAAGATCGTCAGCTCCTCGCTCGAAAGCTCCAACGTCGATATCGCCTCGGAATTCTCCAAGCTCATCCTCGCCCAGCGCGCCTATTCGGCGAACACGAAGATCGTGACCGCGGCCGATGAGCTGCTGCAGGACACGCTGAACATGCGCCGGTGATGGCGCGCGGCACCCATCATGATGGCGCGGCGCCTGCCGCCGCGCCGGAGACACGGAGCGGATGAGCCTCGACCTCGCACTCTCCATCGCGCGCAGCGGGCTGTCCCATGTCAATCGCCAGCTCGCGCAGTCGGCGGCCAATGTCGCGAACGCGGCCACGCCGGGCTACACGCGCAAGACCGTGGAAGGAGAGGCCTCCGTCGCCGGCAGGCTCTCCGCCGGGGTGCGCAGCGCCGAGGCGACGCGCGCCGTGGATGCGGCGCTGCTGACGAAGCTGAACGCCGCCCGCGCCACCGCCGAGGCAGCATCCACCCGCGCCCGCCTGCTGGAAGGCGTGGAGGTGGCGCATGGCGCCACGGGGGAATCCGTGGCCGACCTGACCGGTGCGCTGGGCGATGCCTTCGTCCTTCTGCGCGGTGATCCCGCGGACGCGTTGCTGCAGGGCGCGGTGCTGGATGCGGCGGAGGCGCTTACCGCGCGCTACAAAACCGTCTCCGCCGCCATCCAGGAAGCCCGCCAGGGTGCGCAGGACGGGTTGGAGGAGGGTGTCGCCGCGCTGAATCGCGCGCTGCGGCAGGTTTCCGATCTCACGGCGCGCATCGTGCCGCTGCGGGCCCAGGGCATGAGCACGGTGGAGCTGGAGGACCAGCGGGACCTCGCCGTTGCCGGCATCGCCGCCATTATGGAGGTGCGGGCCGTCGGGCATGCCGATGGGAACATGGTGCTGATCGGCGCCGGAGGCCTCGCCCTGCCGTTGCATGCACAGGAAGGGCCTTTCTCCATCGCCGCAGCGGCGGTCGGCGCCCAGGCCTATCACGGCGGCAGCGGCACCCTGCCGGGGGTGGTGCTGGGCGGCGTGGATGTCACCGCGCAGCTCGGGAACGGTTCCCTCGCCGCGCTGGCCGCCCTGCGGGACCGGGATCTGCCGCTGGCCCAGGCGGAGCTGGACGTCTCCGCCGCCAACCTGGCCGCGCGCTTCGAGGCGCAGGGGCTCCGCCTTTTCACCGGGGATTCCGGCGCGGTTCCCGATCCTGCCACGCCCTATGCGACCAGTGGCTGGATCGGCTTCTCCGGTGCGCTGAGGGTGAACCCGGCCGTGCTGGCCGATTCCACCCTGTTGCGGGATGGCACGCATGCCGTGGTCGGGTTGCCGGGCGGACCCAGCGCCTTCACCCCCAACCCCGCCGGCGGCCCCGCCGCATTCACCACGCTGATCGATCGCGTGCTGAACCACAGCCTGGGCAACGAGGCCTCGGCGGGAAATCCGCATCCCGCCTTCGCCTTTGGTGGACTGGGGCCGGATGGAAGCCTTTCCTCCACCCTCCGCAACGCCCGGAGCCTCGGTGAGCATGCTGGCCGGCTTGTCGCCACCCAGGCCGCCGCGCGCGCGCGGGCGGAGGAGGACGGAAAGGCCGCTGGCGATCTCCTTTCCACGCTCGAGACAGCCTTCTCCGAGCGCTCGGGCGTGGACATGGACACGGAGCTGGCCAGGATGATGACGCTGCAGACCGCCTATGCCGCGAATGCCCGCCTGATCTCGGTGGTGCAGGGCCTGTACGACACCCTCTTCCAGGCGGTGCGCTGATGGCGATCCCGGGCATCGGCTCTGGCGTGCTGGCGCGGCTCGTCGCGCAGTCCGCGAGCCTCCAGGCGCAGATGGACAAACTCTCGGCCCAGACCATCGATGGCCGGCGCGGCACCTATTATGGCGATCTCGCCGGCGATGCCCGGCGCTCCATCAGCCTGCGCGCGGAGCTGGACCGGCGGGAGACGCATGCAACCGCCATCGGCCGCGCCCTGGGCCGCACCGGCGCCGCACAGGAGGCGCTGGAGCGCCTTTCCTCCATCGCTGAGGAATTCCTGACCCAGGCCGGAAAGGTGAGCAGCGCGGACAGCACGCGCATCACCGCCCTGGCCGGCAGCGCGCGCCAGGCGATCGGGCAGGTTGCCGCCCTGCTGAATGAGCAGCACACCGGATCCTACCTCTTCGGGGGCGCCGACACGGCCAACCCCCCCATTCCCGATCCGGGCGGCATCATGGGAACCGCCATGGCCACGGATATCGCCGCCGCCATCGCCTCGCTGGCGCCCGGCAACAGCGGCGCGGTGCTTTCCGCCACCCTCGCCGCCGCATCCACCACCGCGCCGGGCGCAACGCCCTTTTCCGCCTATTCCACCGATCCGGCGCGCGGGCTGAACGAGCCCCGCCCGGCCACGCTGACCGGCGATGGGGAAAGCGTGGCCACCGGCCTCTTCGCCAGCCGCAACGCCGCCGCGGACCCCGCCGGCAGCGAGGCCGGAAGCTGGTCCCGCGACCTGCTGCGCGGCCTGATGACCCTGGCCAGCCTCTCCCCGGACAAGACCGCGGCCGGCGCGGATTTCGACGCGGTGATGACCAGCGTGAAGAAGGGGCTGAACGCCGCGATGGTCGTGCTGGGCGAGGAGGCCGGCGCGCTTGGCCAGTCGGAGGCAAGGCTGGAGTCGGCCAGGGGGCGGCATGAGGAGCTGCAGGTGGCCCTGTCCGCGCAGATCGCCGATGTGGAGGAGGTGGACATGGCGGCCGCGCTGACGGCGCTGCAGGAGACTCAGACGCGCCTCCAGGCCTCCTGGCAGGCGCTCGCCATGCTCTCTGGCCTTTCCATCGCCAGCTTCATGCGCTGAAGGCAGGGATTCAAACGGCGTTAACCGCGCGGGGGACAGGATGGTCCCATACCGCAAAAGGCGGAGCGCAACGGGCAGGGGCCGCCGCACGGGCCCTGCCGGACAGGAAAGGGGCAGGACATGGCCCTGAATTCAGTCAATACGAATATGGGCGCCGCCGTGGCGCTGCAGTCGCTGAACCGCACCAATGATGCGTTGGCGGTCACCCAGAAGCGCATCTCCACCGGCTTCCGCGTGGCCGATGCGAAGGATGACGGCGCGGCTTTCGCGGTGGCCCAGGCCGTGCGCGCGGATATCGCCGGCCTGACCTCCGCCAATGAGCAGATCGGTGGCGTGAAGGGCGTGCTGGACACCACGCTGTCGAGTCTCAACAAGGTCTCGGAAACCATGGGCGAGATCCGGGGCGTGCTCGTGAAGCTGGCGGACGGCACCCTCTCCGATTCCCAGCGCACGCAGTACCAGTCGCAATATGATTCGCTGCGCACCCAGGTGTCGAACTACATCTCGGATGCCACCTATAACGGCCGGACGCTGCTGAGCACCGCCAGCGCCGCCGGTTCGGTGGGCGGCAACATCGCCACCGTCCGCAACGAATCCGGCACCACCTACACGCTCAGCGCCGTGGACGGGGCCAACCTCACCGTCGCCTCGACCACGTTCACCGCGGCCGCGGCGGCCACGGCGCTGGCCTCGGGCGGCGATTTCGCCACGAAGATGGCGGCGGTGAGCACCGCGCTGAACACCTTCGGCAGCAACAACAAGTATCTGGAGGGCCAGGTCTCCTACAACAAGGAGAAGATGGACGCGCTGGAGACCGGCCTCGGCGCGCTGGTCGATGCGGATCTCGCGAAGGAAAGCGCGAAGCTGCAGGCGCTGCAGATCAAGCAACAGCTGGGCACGCAATCGCTGAGCATCGCGAACCAGGCTCCGCAGAGCCTGCTCAGCCTGTTCCGCTGAAGGGCATGGCGCCGTGAAAGACCTGCGGCGCCCCGTGCTCTCCCCCCTCCATCGCGCCGGGCGTATTTCCGCCCCCGGCGGCAGGGCCGTTCCCGCGCAGCATCCGCGGCACGCCCTGCAAGCCACGAAGGAACGCGAAGACCGTGTCCACGCTGGTTCTCGAACTGCGCCAGGGCGACCTGATGGTCGTCAACGGCGCACCCATCCGCTTCCGCAACCGCACGCGCATCGAACTCACGGCGAAGGCGCGCTTCCTCTTCGGGAAGCAGATCCTTCCGCCCGAGGCGGCCGATACCCCCGCGCGCCGCATCTATTTCGCGCTCCAGACCGCCTATATCGGCAGCGAGGAGGAGCGCGAGCGCGGGCTGGAAGCGGCACGCGCGCTCATCGCCGAGTTCCAGGCCGCCACCACCTCCAACCTCGCCTCCGCCATGCTCGACCGGGCCCTGACGGCGGCGGAGGAGGATGATTGCTACACGGCCCTGAAGCTCGCCCGCCGCGTCATGCGGCATGAGGAGGCGGTGCTCGGCATCGCCCCGCCCACCACCCGACCCGTGCCGGAGGAGATGACCGCATGATGCCGCATCCGAGCCCCGCCCATGCCTATCGCGCCGCCCGCGCGGCCATGCCACCGCGCGTGCAGGAGGCGGATGTGTTCCGCCGCGTGAACGGCGCGCTGCGGGCCGCGCTGGTGACGAATGGTGGAAGGGGCGGGGAGGCCGGGCTGCGCGCCGTGCGCGCCCTGGCCGATAACCGGCGGCTCTGGCTGGCGGTGGAAGGTGTCCTGCTCGATCCCACCAATGCGCTGCCGCCGCCGCTGCGCGCCTCCATCATCTCCGTGGGGCGGAGCGTGCTGCGCGAGATGGAGAAGCCGGAGCCTGACCTCGATTTCCTGATCGAGGTCAATGAGAGCATGGCCGCCGGGCTTTCCATGAACAACTAGCATGTCCGGCTCGCTCGCTCTTTCAGTCCTGGGTGGCGGCGGTGTCGCCCGGAGCACGGCCGATCCCGCATCGGCCGTGCTCGCCTTCCGCCGCGCGACGGCACCGGGAGCGGAGCAGAAGGGCGTCGCGCAGATTGCGAAGGATGCCTCGGTGAAGCTGGCCCTGTCCCGCTTCACCGAGGGGATCGCGCGCGCGAAAACCGTGGAGGCTGCGCTGCGCGACCCCCGCGTGTCCGCCGTGCTGATGCCGGCCCTGGGCCTGCCGGATGCGGTGGGCTCGCCTGGGCTGGTGATGCGCGCGCTCCTGTCGGATCCGGCCGATCCGAAGTCCCTTGCCTCCAAGCTGGCCGTCACGGATGCGCGCTGGAAGAGCGCTGCGAGCACCCTGAACCTGGCCAAGCGTGGCCTGGAGGGCCTGCGCGACGCCGGGGTGCAGAAAACCCTCACCGAGGCCTACACGGCCTATCAGTGGCGCCTCTCCCGGAACGAGGAGGCGGCGGGGATATCGGATGCCCTCTATTTCCAGCAGCGGGCGGGAACGGGAAAGCCGCTGACCGCCTATGAGGTTCTGGGCGATGCGGTGCTGCGGCGCGTGGTCACAGGCGCGCTTGGCCTGCCGCAGACCATCGCGATCCAGGAAGTGGAAACCCAGGCCCGCGCCATCACCTCGCGGATCGACCTGTCGAAGCTCGCCGATCCCCGGCAGGCGACGAAGCTGGCAGAACGCTATGTGATGACTGCGGCAGGCGGAGGCATGGGCGGGAGCGGCTCCGGCCTGCTCAGTCTCTTTGCCTGATCGCGGGGGCCTACCCCGCGCGCCAGCCCAGCCGCTGGTCCAGCCAGCTGCGATAGGCCAGCGTGGCCTCGGGGGGCGGGGAGAGGATGGCGAAGGCGCCCGCCGCCCCCGTTCCGATCAGCGCCAGCCCCAGATCCGGATGGGCCCTTTCCTCATCTGGCCAGCGCATGGCCGCGCGGCGCCAGATCGCAACCGTGTCGGCCGGGGTCAGCGCCGGCATCACCAGTGCCGCCCGCATCTGCAGACCGGCCACGGCGGCCAGGACACCGCGATGGGCAGGGGAGGTGACGGGGAAAGGCGGGATTTCCGAAAGCTGCCCCTCGGCAGGGGTGGAGAGCAGATACCAGGGCACCGCGCCCATGGCCCGGGCGCGTGCCGCCGGATCCGGTCCCGTCACGATCAGCGCGTCCGCCTCGCCGGCAGCGAAGGCTGCCTCGGGCACGCCGATCACGGGCTGGGCCGTGATCCCGAGCAGGTCGAGCGCGGCCAGCGCCGCGGCCTCGGGAGCATCGGGGGAGGGGATGGCGATGCGCAGCGGTACCAGCGGGCGCGTGGGAAGGGCCCCCCGCCCGGCCAGCAGGGCGCCGTGCCAGGTGAGCATCAGCGGCAGCCAGCCGCGCGGCTCGAAGCGGGCCCGGGTGGCGCCGGTCAGGCGCACATGGCAGGTCCAGCCCGGCAGCACGAGGAAGCGTGCGTCGTTCCCGCCCTCCTGCGTGGCAAAGCGGTTGGCGGCGGTCACACCATCCGGCCCGCCCAGGACGCTCAGGCGCAGGTTGGCAGGCCGCTGCAATCCCCGGGTGAGCACGGCGGCGGCCCGGGCGGCCCAGCGGGCGCAGCCACCATCCTCCGGCCCGGGCACGAGGATCGTGCCGCTGTCCTGGGCCTGCGCGCCCGCGGGGCGGGGCAAAGCGAGGGCGAGCATGGCAAGCCCGGCATTCCGCCGCCCCAGAGGGGACACCAGAGGGGACATGCGAGCCGGTCGGGCCCGGTCAGGCTGCGCAGGCGTCATCATGGTAGCGGACGCTGCCGGGTTGCTGGGGCGGGAATGTGGCAATCAGTCCCGGCTCAGTCGTCATAGGCCACGAGAGAGGCGAAGGCGGTGTCGCCCAGCCGCTCGCGGCCCTTCAGGAAGGTGAGCTCGATCAGCGCCGCGGCCGCCGGCACCTCGGCCCCGGCCTGGCGCAGCAGGGCGATGGAGGCCGCGAGGGTGCCGCCGGTGGCCAGCAGGTCGTCCAGCACCACCACGCGGTCGCCGGGCTTCACGGCATCCGCCTGCATCTCGATGCGGTCCGTGCCGTATTCGAGGGCGTAGTTCAGCCCGATGATGGCGCCCGGCAGCTTGCCGCGCTTGCGCAGCATCACGAAGCCGAGGCCCAGCTCCAGCGCGAGGGGGGCGGCGACCAGGAAGCCGCGGCTCTCGATTCCCGCAAGAAGGGTGGGGCGGTGCGGGCGCACGACCTCGGCCAGGCGGCGCATCGCCTCCTTCCAGGCCGGCCCATGCCGCAGCAGGGTGGAGATGTCATAGAAGAGAATGCCGGGCTTCGGGAAATCCGGGATGCCGCGGATATGGTCCTTGATATCGATGGCGGCGCCGGCGGTGGACGCATCGGCGGGGCTGTCGGTCATCGCACGGGACTCCGTGTGGAAATGGCGGCCCGCGTCATAGGCCGGGCCGGGGGGCGGGGGCAAACCGGGCGGGGCGGGGCGGAGTGGTGCAGGACGGAAAAGGCTTGGCGCGCGCGCAGGAATCCGGCACCTGCAGGGCCATGTCGCGCATTCCCGTGGCCGTCATGGCCGGTGTTCTTGGCATTCTGCTCTATATCGGGGCGGCAGTGGCGCTGGCCGATTTCGTGCTGCCGCGGCACTGGACACTGCAGCTGCTCTATTTTCTGGTCGCCGGGATGGCCTGGGTCTGGCCGATCAGCCGCCTGATGTACTGGGCGGCGCGGAAATAGGCTCGCGCCGCCCGGCCTTGCGGCTTCAGAAGGTGCGGCTGAGATAGACCATGCCGCGGGCGTCGCAGATCTTCTGCCCGGCGAAGCACTCGCGGCGGTTCAGATCCGTGTCGAAGTAGCCGGCGGTCAGGACGAAGTCCGAGAACTTGTAGGACAGCGTCACGTTCCAGTTCGCGAAATCCGGCGAACCCCAGCGCGGGTTGTTCTGGATCCACTGGTAGCCGAACCGGCCGCCCAAGGTGAGATCATAGGGAAGCCCGATCTCGACGCCGCCCTCGAGGTAGTAACCATTCCCGGTTTCAAGCTGGTAGTTCGGCGACCAGTTGAAGGCGCCGAGCACCTTCACCGGCACGGGAAGGGATGGGATCTCGTAGGAGGCCTTCACCGCCAGTTCGTAGTACTGGAGGTCATAGAGGCCCGAGCCCTCGGGGTTGCGGTAGCCGGGATAGGTGTAGGCGATGCCGCCCAGGTCCAGGCTGACCCCGCCCAGGGTGGTGCGCCAGCCGGCCAGCGCGTCGATCTCCTGCCGGGCATTGGTGCCGAGGAAGGTGACATTGGAGACGAAGGCGCCGACATAGAATCCGGTGCTGTGCTGGATATCGACCGTTCCCTGTACCGCGCCCCGGTTCTGGGTCTGGCTGACGCCACGGAACAGGTAGTCCGATGAAATGGTGGGCGTGATGCCGATGGTCAGGCCAGTCCCCTCAATCTCGAAGGCGCCCGCGGTGCCGCCCGCCAGAGACAGCCCCAGCGCGAATGTGGCCGCGGCGACGACATTGTTCTTCATGGAATGGTCCCCCTCACGCGCTTGCGTGGCCAAACTCGCCAAGCGAGGCGCGTGCCAGCGCGGCGGGTTTGGCGGGCCCACCCGGCGGTGACGGCGGGGGATGTTGCCGATCCGCCACAATTCTCCGCCCCGGCTATAGGAGGGCGAAATAGAAAAGCCCCGCATGGCCGGGCCATGCGGGGCTTTCCCTTCGTCGTTGGTCGGAGCGAGAGGATTCGAACCTCCGGCCCCTGCGTCCCGAACACAGTGCTCTACCAGGCTGAGCTACGCTCCGTCAGACGACGTCGGGGTGCGGGCGTATAACGCCCTGCCGCGGGCACGGCAAGGGCACCGGGCACGGATAATCCCGATGCGGTAATTTCATCGCGCCGATCGCCGGGACATTCCATACTTCGGGCGAAACCATCCCTGGAAAGGTCCCATGGCACATCTGCTTCTTCCTGCCACGCTGCTGGCCTCCTTCGCGATCCTCGGCGCGGCCGTCGCGCAGCCCGATCCCGTCTCCACCCGCAAGGAGGGGCTGCGCAGGATGCAGACGAATCTCGAAGCGATCGGGGCCGTCGCCCAGGCCGGCGGCGACACGCGGGATGCGGCGCCCCGCGCCGAGGAGATGGCGGCCTTCTTCCGCAATCTCCCCACGCTTTTCCCGCCGGGCTCCGACGGCGGCGGAACCCGCGCCTTGCCGACCGTCTGGTCCGAGCGGGAGGGCTTCGAGCGTGCCGCGGCCAACGCGTCCACGGCGGCCGAGGCGCTGCGGGTCGCCGCCGCCAGCGGGGATGCGGCCGCGACCACCGCCGCGGTTCGCGCCATGGGCGCCACCTGCGGCGCCTGCCACCGCAACTACCGGTCGCGCTGAGCCAAGCGTGGGGCCTGGTGGCGGTGATCAGCCCTGGCGGGCGATCACCGTCACCACCCCAGCCGCCAGGGCAAGAAGCACAAGGGCCAGCCAGGGGCTGCCCATGCGCGGGGCCCGTGCCGCGAAGCCCGCCGGCAGCTTCTTGAAGCCGGTCACCATCGGGCGCACCAGGTCGTGCCGCTTGAGCACGGCATAGGCGAGGACGGCCAGCACATGCAGGCCGATCGCGATCAGGACCAGGTCAAAGACCAGGAAGTGAAGGCTGCGCGCCGAATCCGCCAGGCCGGGAGAGACGCTGCGTGCCAGCGGTCCGCGCGCGAGGATGCCGTCATCGGTGAACAGGCCCGAGACCGCCTGCGCCAGGATGAGGCCGAGCAGCACCAGTACCATCCAGCCGCCGGCCGCATTGTGTCCGATCTCGGTATCCGGCTCGCGCCGATGCAGATGCCGCAGATGCCGCAGCCCCTCCACCGGGGATCGCAGGAAGCGCGAGAAGCGCGCGGTGTCGGAGCCGAGGAAACCCCAGGCAAGGCGAAAGAGAAGCAGGGCGAGGATCACCTCCCCCGAAAGGATGTGCCAGTCCAGGCGGCCGGTTTCCGCGCTCCACCAGGAGAAGCCGATCAGGGCCACGAGACCCCAGTGGAACAGGCGGATCCAGCCATCCCAGACCTTCACGCGAATCCTGGCCTCGCCCGGCATCCCGACCTCCCTCGCTCCGCAGGCAGGATAGGAATGTTGCGCCGCACCCGCCCAGAGGCGATGCGCGCGGGCAGCAAAATATGCCACGGCACAGCAGCCGCCCTTGTGATTTGACAATGGAACGACGTAGTTACGCAGGCATGACAGACGCATCGCGGCTGCGAGTCGTCGGCGGCGCCGCGGTCCTGCTTGGTGTTGTCGGCGCCGCCGCCTTTTATGGAACCCGGGACCAGGTGTTGCTGCCCATGGCAGCCGCACCGTGGGTGCGGCCGGCCGAGGCGCCCCGCCAGGCACCGCCCCCCCATTCCGCCGCCACCGCCTCCGCCGGGGCTGACCAGACCGGCGCCCAGCCAAGGTCCCTGCCCACCGAACAGCCCGCCGGTTCCACCCGGCCCGCCGATGGCATGGCCAGCTCCGCTTCCCCGCCTGCCCAGGCCGAGCGCCGGCCCGCCCGCGCCGCGGAGCCGCCGCGCTTCGACGTGGTGCGGATGGGGGCGCGGGGGATGATGGTGGTGGCCGGCCGCGCCGCGCCGGGCGCCGAGGTCATCCTGTATGAGGGCGGGCGCGAGATCGGCCGGGCCCGTGCCGATGGGCGCGGGGAATGGGTGATCCTGCCCGCTGATCCCATCGGGGCGGGTGCCCGGGAACTGTCCCTGCGCGCCCGCTTGCCCGGGGGCGAGGAGATGGGCGGCCCCGATACCGTGCTGGTGGTCGGTCCCAGCACCGCCGATCCCCGGATGGCCCAGGCCACCGCGCGGCCGGAGGGCCAGGGACCCCGGCGCGAGGAGCCTGCCAAGCCCGCCGAGGCGGTGGCAGGAAACCAGCAGGCCCCTCGCCAGGGGGACCAGCCCAGTCCCGCCGCCACGCAGCGGGCCGGCATCCAGGCCGGAGCAGAGGAGCGGGGAGCCGCTACGCCGGCCCGGACGGAGCCTCGCCAGGAGGAGCCCGCCAGGACCGCGGAGGCCGCGCCGGCGGCCGAAACCCGGGCCGAGCAGCCCCTGGTCCTGCTTCTGCCGCCCACGGCTGAAGCCGCCCCGCGCAGCCTTTCCGCCCCCACCGGGGGTGCGGCCACCGCCCCGCTGGGTCTGGACATCGTGGATTACGACGACAGCAACACCATGCGCTTCGCCGGCACGGCCGCGCCGGGCGCGCGGCTTCGCCTCTATGCGGATGGCCGGCATCTCGGCGACACGGCCGCGGATGCGGCGGGCCGCTGGTCCCTGGCCCCGGCCGAGCCGCCCGCGGTGGGCCGCCATACCTTGCGGGTGGACCAGTTCGCGGCCGGGCAGGAGCAGGTGCAGGTCGCGAACCGGATCGAGGTGGCCTTCCAGCGCGAATCCCTGTCACCTGGCGCGCTGGGGGAGGGGCGGGTGGTGGTGCAGCCCGGCAACAATCTGTGGCGGATTGCGCGTGATGCCTATGGGCGCGGCATCCGCTACACCGTGATCTACCGGGCGAACCAGGCCCAGATCCGGAACCCTTCCCGCATCTATCCGGGCCAGGTCTTCTCCGTTCCCTCCGTCCCCTGATCCAGTCCGAGGGTTGTCCGGGGGCGGGGGAGCAACCATAACCGGGCCTCCCCTCTTACCTGGATCGCCATGTCCCTCGCGCACAGCATGCGCCTCGTCCTCGCGCCCCCGCACCCGGCCGGCAAGCCCTTCCTCATCGGCGGGGCGGCCGTGGCCGTCATCGGGGGCCTCGCTGTCGGAAGCTGGCTCTTCTGGCTGGGCGCGGCCTTCACCGGATTCTGCCTCTATTTCTTCCGTGACCCGGAGCGGGTGACGCCGGCCCGGCCCGGCCTCTTCGTTTCACCGGCGGACGGGCATGTCGTCTCCGTCGAGCCGGCCGTGCCGCCGGAGGATCTGGGCCTCGGCTCCGCGCCGCGCTGGCGCGTGGCCATCTTCCTCTCGGTGCTGGACGTGCATGTGAACCGCATGCCGATCGACGGCACGGTCACCCGCATCGCCTATCGCCACGGCGCCTTCCTCAACGCATCGCTGGACAAGGCGAGCGTGGACAATGAGCGCAACGCCCTGGCCATCCGCCTGGATGATGGCCGCGACATCGCGGTGATCCAGATCGCCGGCCTCATCGCGCGCCGCATCCTCTGCCATGTGCGCGAGGGCGACCGGGTGCGCGGGGGCGAGCGCTTCGGCATCATCCGCTTCGGCAGCCGCACCGACCTGTATCTGCCCGAGGGCGTGCGGCCGCTTGTCGAGGTCGGCCAGACCATGATCGGTGGGGAGACGGTGATCGCCGATCTCTCCCTTCCCGCCGCCAGCCACAGCACCGGAGTTTAGCAACTGATGGGACAGGCGCCGCGCCGCTTCCGCTTCACCCCGCGGCGCCGCCCGCGGCTGCATGGCCTGTCCTTCAACCGGCTGTTGCCGAACCTGCTGACGATGATCGGCCTTTGCGCCGGCATGACCGCGATCCGCTTCGCGATCGAGGATCGCTGGGAGCCGGCGGTGACCCTGATCGTCGTCGCGGCCTTCATCGACGGGCTGGACGGGCGGCTGGCCCGGCTTCTGCAGGCCACGTCGCGCTTCGGGGCGGAGTTCGACAGCCTGTCGGACTTCCTCTGCTTCGGCGTGGCGCCGGCCTTCATCCTCTATCTCTGGACGCTGCATGACGCGCGAGGGCTGGGCTTCATCCCCTGCCTTCTCTTCGCCGCCTGCATGGCGCTGCGCCTTGCGCGCTTCAACGCCGCGATCGATGCGCCGCTGACGCCGGGCGGCGTGCCGCGTCCGGCCGGCTTCTTCACGGGCGTGCCCGCGCCGGCAGGGGCCGGCTTGGCCCTGTTCCCGATCTTCACGGCCCTCACCCTCGATGGCTGGGGCCTGCACGGCTTGGCCGGTGCCATGCGGCACCCAGTCTTCTCGGCCGTGCTGCTGGTGGGGATCGCGGCGCTGCTGGTGAGCACGCTGCCCACCTGGTCGTTCAAGAAGGTGAAGATCCCGCGCGAAGCGGTGCTGCCGCTGATGCTGGGCGCCGCCGCCTATGCCGCGCTGCTCGTGGCGGAGCCCTGGGCCGCGCTGGCCGCCGCCGGGCTCCTCTATATGGGGATGATCCCGTTCTCCCTTCACTCCTACCGCCAGAAGCTGGCAGCGGCGCGGCTGGCGATGGACCCCGAGGAAAGCTCCGCGGCGACCTGAAGGCCGCCGCCACCGAGGTCACCCGCCTCACATCCTCCTGCGCCATGAAGGAAGGCCTTTCAGCGACGGCGGCGCAGGATCGCCTCCGCCGCTGAAGGCGCCATTGCGGCTCCTGCCGCCTCGGTCCCGGGCCTGGCGCGGCCTCAGCCGCGCGGCTTCTCCACCAGGATGCCCTTCTCCTTCAGCCCTTCGATCTCCTCGGCGGAGTAGCCCGCCGCGGAGAGAACGGCCTCGCCATGCTCGTTGAAGCGGGGCGGCACGCTGCGCGCGCCACCAGGCGTGCGGGAGAGCTTGATGGGCGTGTTGAGGGCGCGGAACTCGCCGATCTCCGCCACCATGTTGCGCGCCTTGGTATGCGGCGCCGCCACGGCCTCGTCCACGAAGAGCACGGGGCCGGCGGGCAGGCCGGCCTTCAGCATCTTGTCGCAGAGGGCATGGCCGTCCTCGGTCCGCAGCCGTTCCTCCAGGATGGCGTTCAGCGCGTCGCGGTTCACCACGCGGTCGCCATTGGTGGCGAAGCGCGGGTCGTTCACGATCTCCTCCAGCCCGAGGAAGGCGCAGAACTTGCGCCAGGCCGGCTCATTGCCGCAGGCGACGAAGATCTCGCAGGTGGCGGTGGGGAACTTGGAATAGGGGCTGATATTCGGATGCGGGTTGCCGGTCGCCACCGGGCGCTTGCCGTTCAGGAAGTGGTTGGCGGCCTGGGGGTGCAGCAGCGCCATGCCGCAGTCATGCAGCGTCATGTCCACATACTGGCCACGGCCGGAGCGCTCCCGCTCCTGCAGCGCCATCAGGATGCCGATGGTGGAGTAGAGGCCGGTGGCGAGATCCACCACCGGGGTGCCCATGCGCAGCGGCCCGCTGCCCGGCTCGCCATTGATGGACATCAGCCCGACCATCGCCTGCACGATGGCATCATAGCCCGGCAGCCCGCCCAGCGGCCCCTCGGCGCCGAAGCCGGAGACGCGGCAATGCACCAGCCGGGGGAAGCGCTGGGAGAGGGTGTCGTAGCCGATCCCCCACTTCTCCATGCTGCCGGGCTTGTAGTTCTCGACCAGGACGTCGGCGCCCTCCAGCAGGCGCAGCAGCACGTCGCGCCCCTCCTGCTTGGAAAGGTCCAGGGCGATGCTCCGCTTGTTGCGGTTCACGCCGAGGAAGTAGCTGGCCGTGCCATCCAGGAAGGGCGGGCCCCAGGCGCGCACCTCGTCGCCCTGGGGCGGCTCGATCTTGATCACCTCCGCCCCGTGGTCGGACAGGATCATGGTGCAATAGGGGCCGCCCAGCACGCGGGTGAGGTCGATCACCCGGATGCCGGACAGGGCGCCGCCGGTCTTGGTTTCCGCCTGGGGGAGCGCGTCGGTCATGGAACTTCCTCCGTCTCCCCCGTTCTGCCCCCATGCAGGGTTGGGCTCAAGCGGGTGCCGCGATCAAGCCGCCGCGGCGCGCGCCCAGACCCGGGAGCAGAACTCCGGATAGGTCTCCAGCATCTCGTCGCAGACCGGCCCCCGCAGCAGGGACAACTCCTCCGGCGTCGGGTCCGGGGTAGTGGGCACCTCAACCGGGGCGTCGAAGTCGAAGCCGGTTTCGGCCCGGATGCTGTCCAGGCTCTCGCCGGGATGGGTGCTTTCCAGCGTGAACCGGGCCCGGCCCGGGTCGAAGCGGAAGACGCAGCGCCCCGTCACCAGCGCCTGGGCCGTCCCGCGCCGGAACACCTCGGGCGGCGAGACGCCGGGGGCGGAGACATGGTCCACGCGCGGCACCAGCACGCGGGGGGAATGCTCCTCCCGGAAAAGGATCGTGCGCGGGGTCATGAAGTACATGAAGGCCGAGCCGAAGCTGCCGGGGAAGCGCACGCCCTGGCCGGGCCATTCCCCCGTGCCGATCAGGTTGATGTTCGCCTGCCCGTCGATCTGCCCGCCACCGAGGAAGAAAAGGTCGATCCGGCCCTGGCCCGTGAGGTCGAAGAGCTCGCGCGAACCCTCGGTGAAGGGATTGCCGCTGCGCTTGTGCAGCAGCGAGAGCCGCACGGGATGGCCGAGCTTCGAGACCAGCCAGCAGGCCGCTGCCGGGATGGGCGAGGCCGCGCCCACGGCGATATGCCGCACGGGCGGGGCGGATGGATCGAGGATCAGCCGCGCGAGGACCGCCGCCAGCCGCTCCTCGGGCTGCACCACGGCGCTCATTCCGCGGCCACCCGGGCCGCGTGGCCGAAGACATGCTCATCCGCCCAGGCCCGGAAGCCTTCCTCCGTGCGGGCGGCGCGGGCATAGGCGGCGACATAGCCGGCGTCGAAGCCATATTCGTCCAGCAGCGCCACGGGATGCGCACCGCGCTCCGCCACGGCGAAGGCCTCCACATAGGTGGCGGAGATGGCGCCGGGAGCCAGGCGCTCATCCTCCAGGAAATTGCCGGGTACCACCCGCTCCACCGTCACCAGCAGCTTGCGGGAGGCATGGGCGAGGGTGGCGCATTCGCGGCGGCGCCCCACCCAGACATTACCCTCGGAATCCGCCATCACCGCATGGATCGCCGCCACGTCCGGATGCAGGGCGGGCAGCACCAGGATCGGGTCCGGCCTGTCCGAGAGCGGGTTCTGCACCACGCGCCAGTCCGGGCGATGCGCCAGGATGTCGCTGCCGATCACGCCCCGCAGCGGCATGAAGGGCACGCCCTTCTCGGCGGCCTGCAACATGGTGTGGATGGCGGGGCAGGTGGCGTCGCGCAGGGTGATGGTCCCCGCCTTGACCGCCGCGGAGAAGCGGGGCGCGAAGCCGGCCTCGCCCAGGGAGACGGCGCTGGTCTGCACTTCCGCCACGCAACCCGCGCCGATCAGCAGGTCGGTCGCAAAGCCCGAGACGGGAACGCCGAGCAGCCGCAGCCCCCTTGCGCCCCGCCGGACCAGTGCCTTGGCGAGGGCGACCGAGGGAAGGGAATTATCCGGCGGCAGGGCCAGCATCGCACCGTCTGGTACGGCGGCCGCCAGGGCCTCCAGGCTCACTTGCGTCATTGCAGTTCCTCCGGGATGGAGGCTAGGCCGAGCCGGGCCGGAAGGGGAGGGGGCGATGACCGCAACTGGATGTGTTGCCCTGCGGGACTGGCGGGATGAGGACAGGGCCGCTTTCGCCGCGATGAACGCCGATCCGGCGGTGATGCGCCACTTCCCCGCCACCCTGTCCCGCGCGGAATCCGACGCCTTGATGGACCGGCTGCGGGCCCATGCGGCGGAACACGGCTTCACCTTCTGGGCCGTGGAGGTGGCGGGCGAACTGGCCGGGATGTGCGGCCTCCTCAGGGTCGGCTTCGAGGCCAGCTTTACCCCGGCGGTGGAGATCGGCTGGCGCTTCCGCCCCGCCTTCCAGGGCCGAGGCCTCGCCACCGAGGCGGCCCGCCTCGCCCTGGCACGCGGCTTCGGCGAGCTGGGGCTGGACCGCATCGTCTCCTTCACCACCATGGAGAATGAGCGGTCCTGGCGCCTCATGGAGCGGCTTGGGATGCGCCGCTCCAGCTTCTTCGACCATCCCCGCGTGCCGCCGGGCCACCGCCTCCGGCACCATGTCTGGTACGCGCTCGACCGCGGGTAGAAGGCTGTCCTAGCGCACCAGCACCTGCGCCGCCTCCTTCGTCTTCGCCACGGCGCCCGAGGCCTGCTCCACCGCCATCGCGATCTGGCCGACGCTGGCCGAGACGGTGCGCACGGCGGCCGAGGCGCTGGCCATGCTGGCGGACATGCTCTGCGTGACCGCCGTCTGCTCCTCCACCGCCGCCGCGGTGACGGCGACATGCTCGCGCACGGAATCCACCGCCTCCCGGATCGCAGAGAGCGAGCCGGCGACGGCGCCCGATGTCGCCTGGATGCCCTCGATCTCGCGGGCGATCTGCTCCGTGGCGGCGGCGGTCTGGCTGGCCAGGTTCTTCACCTCCGCCGCCACCACGGCGAAGCCCTTTCCGGCTTCCCCGGCGCGTGCCGCCTCGATCGTGGCGTTCAGCGCCAGCAGGTTCACCTGCCCCGCGATGTTCTGGATGAGGCTGACGACGCCGCTCATCGCCTGGGCGGCGGCCATCAGCTTCGCCGTGCTCTCCTCCCCCGCATTGGCCTGGCCCGAGGCATTCTCGGTCGCGACCCGGGATTCCGCCATGTTCCGTGCGATCTCCCCGATCGAAGATGCCAGCTCCTCCGCGCTCGCGGCCAGGGTCTGCACGCCGCTCGCCATGTCATCCGCCGCGCGGGTGGCCGAGGATGCCTCGGTGGTGGAGAGCGTCATTGCGCCTTCCACCTCCTGGAAGTTCACGTCGATCAACGCCTTCAGGTTCGCGAGGAGCCTCACCTCGGCCGTGACGTCGCTCGCGATCTTCACCACCTTCGAGACGTGCCCCTGCGGGTCCAGGAGCGGGCTGTAGGAGCCCTCGATCCAGACGGGGCTGCCATCCTTCGCCACGCGGCGGAACTGCGCGGCCTGGTGCTCGCCTGCCTTCAGCCCTTCCCAGAACTGCGCATATTCGGCGCTGCCGCGCATGCCGGGTTCGACGAAGATGCTGTGGTGCTGCCCACGCACTTCGTCGAGCGTGTAGCCCATGCTGTTCAGGAAGTTCTCGTTGGCATCCAGCACCACGCCCTCGGGCGTGAACTGCACCACGGCCTGGGAACGGCTGACGGCGGCCACCTGCGCCGCGTAATCGAGGTTGAGCAGCCGTTCCTTCGCATCCGCCCATTCCACGACGAAGCCGAGGCGGGTGGTGCCGCGCATGAGCGGGCAGACCCGCAGGTCGAAGCTGCGGCTGCCGACGCGGATGGTGGCCTCATGCGGCCGCGTGATGCGGGCGAGAAGCTGCCGTTGGTGGACGGGGTTCCGGTGGAACACATCGATGTTGCTGCCGATCAGCCGGTCCGCGCTGAAGCGCGGCAGGTCCTGTTTCAGCTCCGGCTCCGCCTCCCGCATCAGCGCCATGACGGAAGGGTTCATGTAGATGATCGTCAGGTCGCTGTCGGCGATCATCACATTCGTCCGCAACGCATCCAGCGCCGCCACGCGAAGAGCGGTGGCGCTTTCGGCTCGGAAGCTGCCGAACATCTCGCGGGCTCCATCCTGGCTGTTCCCGCGCTCACGCTAGGCGGAGCCCCATGAAGGAAGGGTAAGCGCGGCTTCAGCCGAAGGGGCTGACATCCAGGGCGGCCAGGGCGGCCCAGGCATTCGCGGCCAGATGGCCTCGCGCCGGATAGAGGAAATCCGCCATGCCCGGCCGCAGCCCGGTGCCCAGCCCGGTGGTGAGCCAGGGAATGCTTGCCGCCGCGATCCAGCCATCCGGGCGGCGGTGCCGGGCGATGGTGTTGGCGAAGCGCGCCGCCAGGGCACCGCGCCCCAACCGCCGCAGCAGCAAGGCCGCCTGCGCCGTGCCCTCCATCCAGATGCCGTCCCGGTCGTCGTTGAAATCGAGCCCCTGCATCTCAGCGGGAGGCGCGCCGGACGGGAGCCCGTGCCGTGACAGCACCCAGTCCAGCGCCCGCTCCAGCCCTTGGCCGGGCCAGGCCAGGGCCGGCCAGAGATTGGCGTCCAGTGCGCTGCCCCGGTTCACCGCGCCATCCGGCGCCAGCCCCATGGCGAAGCGGCCCTCCGCCTCCATCCACATGGAGCGCACGAAGCCTGCCGCATGGGCTGCCGCGTCGCCGCGCCCCAGCCGCCCGAAGGCCACCGCCAGATCGAGGTTCTGCTCGGTGCTTACCCATGGAAGCGCATCGGGGGCGGGTTCATGGCCGATGGTGCCGCCCCGGAAGCCCCTGGGGCCGCGAAGCCTTTCCAGCCAATCCGCCGCCCGTCCGGCCGCGTGGCGGAAGGGCGGGTCCCCCAGCGCGGTCCAGAGCAGCATGGCGAAGGCGATGGGCCCGGCGGCGCTGCCGGCCTGGTAGCCATCCTCCAGCCACTGGCCGCGCGCCGCATCCCACCATCCCGGCGGGCGGATGCTGCGCGGCGCCTCGGCGAAGACGCGCCCGGCGGGATAGGCGTTCCGCAGCCGCCCGTCCTGCCAATGGCGATCCTGCTCCTGGGCCAGACGCAGCGCCTCGGCGATCCGCAAGGCCAGGCCGCGCTCCCCACCCGCCAGCAGGGCCAGGCCGGCCAGGGCGTTGTCATAGGTGAAGGCAACTTCGGCATGGACCCGGTCGAAATCCTCCCGTCCTTCGGTGGTGAAGGATTTCAGCAGCGCCGGCCCGTCCGCCGCGGCGGCCGCGTGCCGGATGGGCGCCAGCGCATCCGCCGCCAGCCCGGCCCAGCCCGGTTCCGCACCTGCCGGGCGGGCAAGGAGAAGCGGCACCGCCAGGGCTGCGCGGCGGGGAAGGGATCGGCGTTCGCTGGCGCTCATGCCCTGCATCTAGCGCCGTGCCCCGCCAGGGCGAGAGAGCGGCCCTATGAAAAACCGGCAATCGGCGCGATATCCAAGGCGCAATGCAGCAGGGGATCGCCGTGATGGAGCCGAGCCGCCAGGAGTTCCGCGATGCCATGGCGCGGCTCGGTGCTGCCGTCACGATCGTCACCACGGATGGCCCGGCCGGGCGCGTCGGGATCACTGCCAGCGCGGTCTGCAGCGTGACGGACTCGCCCCCCACGCTCCTGGTCTGCATGAACCGCAACAGCAGCCTGAACCCGGCGGTTCAGGCGAATGGCGTGCTCTGCGTCAATGTCCTGCCCGGGGATGCGCAGGAGCTCTCCAACCTATTCGCCGGCTTCACCGGGGCGGACCAGGTGGCCCGCTTCGCCTTCGGCAACTGGTCCAGCCTCGTCACCGGCGCCCCGGCGCTGGAGGAAGCGGTGGCCGCCATCGATTGCGGGGTCGAGGAGGTCGTGGAAAAGGGCACGCACAGCGTCGTCTTCGCCCAGGTGCGGGCGATCCGCCTCGGTGCCCAGAGGCCGGCGCTGATCTGGTTTTCTCGCAACTACCACCCTGTCGGCCTGCCGGGTTAGGCGGGCGGCTTTTCGTGTTCTGACAATGCGGTTCCCGGAGAGGGCTCTGCCCTCTCCGGACCTCACCCGCCAAGGGCCTGAGGCCCTTGGAACCCCATCTGGCTGCCGCGGATGCGATGCAAGCAGGGGTTTCTGAGCCCTTATCCTGCCCTTGCAGTCGCCTCCGGTCATCGACCGGAGGCGCACCGCCAGCCGAACCGCTCCAAACTGCCAAAAGAAGATGATGGTGAGGGGTCCGGGGAGAGGAAGAATTCCTTCTTCCTCTCCCCGGGACAGACCACCGCCAAAGGATGAGGGCGAAGGCGCGGAGGTCAGGAAACGCAGAAGGCCCCGGCGGTGTCCCGCCGGGGCCTTCCCATCGCGCGGCCGGTTCGCGGCCCGCGTCACCTGGTGACCCGTGCGGGTTCAGCCCTGCACGGTGATCCGAGTGGCGGCCACGAGGACCTGGTTGATGCGATGAGACACCGGATCACCTCCTTTCATGTTGTTGACGTGAACGGAGATGGGAAAGCGTCTCCGCGTCTTCAAGACATCTCGGCGTAGCTGCCGTTCTTCCAGACATAGAAGACGTAGTCAGGCACGGTCACGTCGCCCTTGCGGTCGAAGCTGATCGGGCCGAGCACGGTCTGCCAGGGGCCGGAGGACTTCATCGTCTCGGCGACGCGGCGCGGATCCACCGAATTCGCCTTCTTCGCCGCCTCGGCCCAGATCTGGGTGGCGGCATAGGTGTAGAGAACGAAGCCCTCGGGGTTCACGTTGCGGGCGCGGAAGCGCTCCACCACCTCGGCCGCGGTCGGGCGCTTGCGCGGGTCGGAGGAGAAGGTCATCAGCGTGCCTTCCCCGGCGGCGCCGCTGATCTGCCAGAACTCGTTCGTCATCAGCGCATCGCCGCCGATGAGCGTGACATTCATCCCCTGCTCCTTGGCCTGGCGAACGATCAGCCCGGCCTCGGTGTGGTAGCCGCCGACATAGATGACATCGATGTTGCCGGCCTTCAGGCGGGAAACGATGGCGTTGTAGTCACGCTCCCCCGGGGTATAGGCGGCGTAGATCTCCTCGTTCAGCCCGGCCGCGTTCATCGCCTTCTTCGTCTCGTCCGCCAGACCCTTGCCATAGGCGGAGTTGTCGTGAAGCACGGCGACGCGCTTCCCCTTGTAGGTATCGGCAATGTACTTGCCGGCGATGGCGCCCTGCTGGTCGTCGCGCCCGCAGGTGCGGAAGGTGTTCCAGCCGCCCTGGTCGGTATAGGCGGGGTTGGTGGAGGCGGGGCTGATCTGCAGCACGCCTTCCTCCAGATAGACCTTGCTGGCGGGGATGGAGGAGCCGGAGCAGTAATGCCCGATCACCACCCGAACCTGCCGGCCCGAGAGCTGGTTGGCGACCGAGACGGCCTGGCGCGGGTCGCAGGCATCATCGCCCGTCTCCAGCACGATCTGCTGGCCGAGCACGCCGCCGGCGGCGTTGATGTCGGTCACGGCCTGGCTGGCGCCCTCGCGCATCTGGGCACCGAAGGTGGCGTTGGCGCCGGTGAGCGGCCCGGCCATGCCGATGCGGATCGGGCCGCGCGCCTGGGCGCGGGCGCCCCCGGCGGCAAGGATCGCGGGGCCCGCGATGGTGGCCCCCAGGAGAGTGCGACGCTGCATGGTCATCTTGGTGAAGCCTCCGTTGGAACGGTTGGATGAGAGCCTAGAACCGCGCTGCTCCAGGCTTCAATGGGTTCCGAGATAGGCGTCCCGGATCTCCGGCCGGGCCAGCAGCTCCGCCCCCGTGCCCTGGAGCGTGGTGCGGCCGGTGACGAGGACATAGCCGCGATGGGCGAGGCGCAGCGCCTGGTTGGCGTTCTGCTCCACCAGCAGCACGGTCAGCCCCGTCTCGGCGTTCAGCGTGCGGATGGCGGAGAAGATCTGCCGCACCACGAGTGGCGCGAGGCCGAGCGAGGGTTCGTCCAGCAGCAGCAGCCGGGGGCGGGACATCAGGGCGCGGGCGATGGCGAGCATCTGCTGCTCCCCGCCCGAAAGCGTGCCGCCGCGCTGCGCCTCGCGTTCCTTGAGGCGCGGGAAGAGGGTGAAGGCCTGCTCCAGCCCCGGCGCGGGATCGACGCCGAAGGATTGCGCCCCCATCAGCAGGTTCTCGCGCACGGTCATGCGCGGAAAGATGCGGCGGCCTTCCGGTGACTGCGCGATGCCGGCACGCGCGATCTCGTGCATGGGCAGGCCCGTGATGTCCCGCCCCTCGAAGGTGATGCGTCCCTGGCGCGCGCGCGGGCTGCCGAAGATGGTCATCAGCAGGGTGGACTTTCCGGCGCCGTTCGCGCCGATCAGCGTCACGATCTCGCCCTGGTCCACATGGATGGAAACGCCCTTCAGCGCCTCCACCGCGCCATAGGCGGCGGTGACGCCCTCCATCCGCAGCATCGCGCTCATGCCGCACCCTCCGCCGGGGCGGGGGCCTCGTCCTCGTCTCCCTCGCCGAGATAGGCGGCGATCACCTTTTCATCGGCGCGGATCTGGGCGGGGGTGCCGTCGGCGATCTTCTTGCCATGGTCCAGCACCACGATGTGGTCGGAAATTCGCATCACCACGCCCATGTCGTGCTCGATCAGCAGGATGGAGCAGCCGCGGCCGCGGATCAGGCGGATCAGCTCGGCCAGCTCCTCGGATTCGCGGGGGTTGAGGCCGGCTGCCGGCTCGTCCAGGCAGAGCAGGACGGGATCGGTGCACATGGCCCGCGCGATCTCCAGCCGCCGCTGCGCGCCATAGGGCAGGCTGCCGGCCGCGTCATCCGCGCGGTCCATCAGCCGTGTCGCCTCCAGCCAGTGCTTCGCGCGCTCCACCGCCTCGCGCTCGGCGGCGCGGTAGCGGCCCAGGCCGAGCACGGCGGCAATGCCGAAGCCGGTGGCCGCCTGCAGCCGGTTGTGCTGCGCGACCAGCAGGTTCTCCAGCACCGTCATGCCGGGGAAGAGGCGGATGTTCTGGAAGGTGCGGGCCACGCCCGCCTGAGCGATCCGGTGGCCCGGCGTGTTGTGCAGCGCCCGCTGGCCGTCCCGGCCATTCAGCAGTATCTCGCCGGCGCTCGGCGTGTAGAAGCCGGTGATGAGGTTGAACACTGTGGTCTTGCCGGCGCCATTGGGGCCGATCACCGCGGTGATGTCGCCCTGCGCGGCCTCGAAGGAAACCTGGTTCACGGCGGTCAGGCCGCCGAAGCGCATGACCAGCTCCCGCACCTGGAGGATGGGCGCGCTCATCCGTGGCCTTCTCCCACCAGGTCGCCGGATATGGCCCTCCGCTTGCCCAGGGAGATCGAGGGCGTGCGGGTGGAGACGAGGCCGCGCGGCCGCCAGACCATGATCACCACCATGGCCCCGCCGAAGACGAGCATCCGCCATTCCTCAAGGTCGCGGAACGCCTCGAACCCGCCGATCATCACCAGGGCGGCGAGCGCCACCCCGAGCTGGCTGCCGAGGCCCCCGAGCACGACGATGGCGAGGATGATGGCGCTCTCGATGAAGGTGAAGCTCTCCGGGCTGATGAAGGCCTGGCGCGTGGCGAAGAAGGCACCGGCGAAGCCGCCGAACATCGCGCCGATGGCGAAGGCCGTCAGCTTCGTGTTGGTGACGTTGATGCCCAGCGCGCGGCAGGCGATCTCATCCTCGCGCAGGGCCTCCCATGCGCGGCCGAGGGGCTGGCGGCGCAGCCGGATGGTCACCCAGTTCGTCAGCAGCGCCAGCACGAGGATGAGGTAGTAGAGGAACATCACCCGGTGCGTCGGGGATGGTTCCAGCCCGAAGAAATCCGCGAAGGAGCCGGGCCCGCCACCCGCGCTGAAGGTCAGCCCGAAGAAGGAGGGGCGGGGAATGCCGGAGATGCCGTTCGGCCCACCCGTTAGCGACACCCAGTTGATGAGGACGACGCGGATGATCTCGCCGAAGGCCAGGGTGACGATGGCGAGGTAGTCGCCGCGCAGCCGGAGCACGGGGAAGCCGAGGAGCACGCCCCAGAAGGCTGCCATGATCCCCGCCAGCGGCAGGCACACCCAGAAGGACCAGCCGAAGCTGGTGGAGAGCAGCGCGTAGGAATAGGCGCCAACCGCGTAGAAGGCGACATAGCCGAGGTCGAGGAGCCCGGCGAGGCCGACCACGATGTTCAGCCCCCATCCCAGCATCACATAGGTCAGCACCAGGATGCCGAGATCCAGCCCGTAGCGCGTGGTGCCGGGCAGGACGGGGAAGGCGATGGCGAAGAGCAGGAGGACCGGCGCCACCAGGGTGCCGATGCGGAGCAGGAGGGCCGTGCGCTGCGCCGTTTGCGGCTTGCGCTCCGGCCGGAAGCTCTCCCAGAGATTCAGCGCCAGCCGCCCGGCGAAGACGAGGGCGACCAGGATGGCCACGTCCGCCCAGCGCGTGCGGATGATCAGCCCACCGCCCATGGGCCCGACATCCGTGCGCAGCCCCACCAGCGGCACGAAAAGCCCGAGCGCGACAAGGGCCGCGATCCCGGCATCCCGCATGGCATGGGAAAGGGGCGGGCGGGCCCGGGGCGGCGCCGCGCCGCGGGGAATGCCGGTCAGTTCCCCCGGATCGGGCACGCCGTCGTCATTGTGCGGGCGCCCGCCCTCATGCGGCGTGCCGAGCGGCGAGGCGGCGCCGCTCATACCTTCTCCACTTCCGCGCGGCCCAGCAGGCCGGTCGGCATGAAGACGAGGGTGATCGCCAGGATCGCGAAGGTCGCGACATCCTTGTACTGGACGGAAAAATAGGCGCTCCAGAAGGTCTCGATCAGCCCGATGAGCAGCCCGCCCAGCACCGCCCCGGGCAGGGAGCCGATGCCGCCCAGCACGGCGGCTGTGAAAGCCTTAACCCCGGCCAGGAAGCCGATATAGAAGTCGATCACCCCGTATCGCAGCAGGTACATGGTGCCGGCCACCGCGGCGAGCGACGCGCCGATGACGAAGGTGATGCTGATGGTGCGGTCCGTGTCGATGCCCAGTAGCCCCGCCATCTTCCGGTCCTGCTCGCAGGCGCGCATGGCCCGCCCCAGCGATGTCCGCGTGACCAGCCAGGTGAACACGGCGAGGATGACGAGGGTCACGATCACGATCATGGCCTGCATGGTGGAGATCGAGACGGCGAAGCCATTCCCGTGCCAAAGCTCCACGCTGCCGGTGACGAGGGATTCGATCGGCTTCACCCGCGCGCCCTGGGCCACCTGAACATAGTTCTGCAGCACGATGGACATGCCGATGGCGCTGATCAGCGGCGCCAGGCGGAAGGATCCGCGGAGCGGCCGGTAGGCCACCCGCTCCACCGACCAGCCATAGAGCGCCGTGACGGCCATGGAGACCAGGAGCACGAGGAGGATCGCGCCCGGCCCGGTTCCCCACCCCCCCATGGAGATCAGCACGAAGGAAATGAGGGAGATGAAGGCGCCGATCATGAAGATGTCGCCATGGGCGAAATTGATCATGCCGATGATCCCGTAGACCATCGTGTAGCCCACCGCGATCAATCCATAGATCATGCCCAGCGCGACGCCGTTGATGAGCTGCTGCAGGGCATAGGCCAAGCGCGGTCTCCGTCTTTTCCAGGAGCCGGGTTTTCCCGGCGGTGAAGCGTCCCGGCATGAAGCTAAGCCGGGCGCGCGCGCCAAGTAAACGGGCCGCGCGCCCTGCGCCTCAGCCCTTGAGGCGGCGGGACCAGTCCCGCAGGGCCACCAGCTGCTGGGCGATGAAGCCCCGCGTCGCCTCGTCGGTCAGCCGGCCCTCGGAGTCCACCTTGGCGCCGGACTGGGCGATGAACACCTCCGGCTTGTTCAGCGGATGGGCGTTGAGGAAGACGCACATCTTCCGCAGGTCGTACTGGGCCCGCGCCGTGCCGAGCAGGCCCTGGCTGGCGCCCATGATGGCGATGGGCTTCTCGTTGAAGGGCTGCTCCGGCGGGCGGGAGGCCCAGTCGATCGCGTTCTTCAGCACGCCGGGGATGGAGTAGTTGTATTCCGGCGTGGCGATCAGCAGCGCGTCGGCTTCCCGCACCGCGTGGCGGAACGCCTCCACCGCGGCCGGATAGCCCTGCCCGGCGCGGAGATCATCGTCATAGGGCGGAATATCCCGCAGCCCCTCAAAGAGGGTGACGACCACCCCCTCGGGCGCCAGCTCGGCCGCGGCGCGCAGGGCGGCCGTGTTGTGCGACCCGCGCCGGAGGCTGCCGGAAATGCCGAGGATCTTGAAATCGCTCATCGTGGATGATGTCTCCAGAAGGAATCACGGCTTTTCCACCAGGGGCGGCTCCCCGGCCAGGGCGCGGGCGAGCAGGGCCGCCAACCCCGCCTCGGTCACGGGGCGCGGATTGGGATAGGGGCTGGCGGTGGCGAGGGACAGCGCGCGCGGCAGGTCCGCCTCACGCAGCCCCAGTTCCGCCAGGGAGCGCGCGGCCCCCAGCCGCCCCGCCAGCGCCCAGAGCCCGCCCGGCGCATCCTCCGCCCCCAGGGCGCGGGCGATGCGCGCCATGGCCTCCGGCGCGGCCGGGGCGTTGTAGGCGGCGGCATGGGGCAGGATCACCGCGTGGGTCTCGGCATGCGGCAGGTCGAAACCGCCCCCCAGCGCATGGCAGAGCTTGTGGTGCAGCCCCATGGTCACCTGCCCCAGCACCGTGCCGCAGAGCCAGGCGCCATAGAGCGCCTCGGCCCGCGCCTCGGCGTCCCGGGGCTCCTCGCGGATCCGGGGCAGGGCGGCGGCCAGGGCGCGAACGCCTTCCTCCGCCATGATCGCGGTCACCGGCGTGCCGTCGGGGGCGTAGAGCACCTCCACCGCGTGGGCGATGGCGTTCAACCCGGAAACGGCGGCAATGCCCGGCGGCAGGTCCAGGGTCAGCGTGGGATCATAGAGCACCAGGGCCGGCAGCACGCGCGGGTCGCGCCCCGTGCTCTTCGCCCCGCCACGCGTCAGCCCCCACACGGCGGTGCATTCCGAGCCGGAATAGGTCGTGGGCACGGCCAGCGCGGGCAGGCTGCCGGACAGCGCGACCGCCTTGGCCAGCCCAATGGCGCTACCGCCGCCAACGGCCAGCACCGCGTCGGCGCCCAGGGCTGCGGCACGGACGGAAGCGGCCTCGGCAACCTCCACCGGCACATGCATCCGCGCCTCCGCATGCAGCCCGGCCCCGCGCGCGCCGATGAGCGCGAGCACCCTCTCGCCCAGGGCCCGCTGGCCCGGGGTGGAGAGGACCAGCACGCGCCGCAGCCCCATGGCGTCGAGTTCCGCCGGCAGCCGGCCGAGGCTTTCCGCCCCGAAGACCACGCGCTGCGGGAGCGGCGCATGGGTGAAGGCGCGCATGGCGGTCACTCCTCCCAGTCCAGTGCCTCTCCCCGAAGCCAGGCGGCGCCGGCCGCGTAGAGCGCCTGCACCTTCTCCCCTTTCAGCCCGGGCATGTCGGTCTTCACCTGGTAGCCGATGCCGGTTTGCAAATAGGCGAGATGCCGATAGCCCTCGGGGAAGCGCGAGAGCAGCGCGCCATCCAGCTCCAGCCGCGCGGCGGGATCCACCGGGTCCATCCGGTCCTTCTCGTAGATCGGCTGGCGCAGCACGATCTTCCAGCCATCCTCCCGCTCCTCGATGAAGTCGTAGAAGCGGCCTGTGCAGACCACATCCACCGGCACCCCATGCACGGGCGCGCGCTGGGAGATGGTCATCTTCGTCTGCGCGACCGCGCGGCGGCCCTGCATGTCCACGGCGCAGCCGCCGAGGAAATGCAGGATGGAAACGCCCCTGGCCCATCCCTCCTGGCTGGCGCGGATGAACTCGGCGGCCGGGGCCTGGCACCAGGTGGCCATCATCCGCCCCTCTGGTGCCCAGACCGTGCGGAACCGCTCCCAGTCGCCCGCATCGCGCCAGACGGCCCAGTTCTGCACCAGCTCCATCACCTGCAGCCGGCGCAGCATCGCCTCGCTCATCCCGTTTCCTCCGCCTCGTGCCCTTGTGGGCAGGATAGGCCTGTCCCGTCACGCTGGCGATATGAGCGGCTTGACGCGCGGGCCCTGCGCCGTCCCCAATCCACCGAGGCCGCCGCCGTGAACTCCGCCACAAGGAGGGGCAGGGGGCCAGGAGGATGGTCCATGCCCCGTTCCATGCCCGTGGCGCGCCGCGCCGCGCTTGGCCTGCTCGCCCTTCCCGCGCTTCTCCCGGCGCGCGGGCTGGCCCAACCGCGCTGGCCGGACCGGCCGATCCGCTTCCTCCAGGGCTTCGGCGCGGGCGGCACGACGGATATCGTCGCGCGGCTGATCGCGCCGTCGCTGGCCGCACATCTCGGCCAGCCCGTGGTGATGGAGAACCGCCCCGGCGCCGGTGGCACCCTGGCCGCCGAAGGGCTGGCCCGCGCCAGGGATGGGCACACGATGATGCTCATCAACAACGGCTATGCGGTCTCCGCCGCCCTCTATCGCCGCCTTCCCTATGATCCGCTCGCGGATGTGGAGCCGGTGGCGATGGTGGCCTCCGTCGGCCTCGTGCTGCTCGCGGGCGGCGGGGCGGAGGCGCCGCGCGACATGGCGGAACTGGTTCGCCGCGCCAAGGCCTCCCCAGGCGCGCTGAACCTCGCCACGGTCGGCGTCGGCAGCACGCAGCATTTCGTGGCCGAGGCCATCCAGGCCGCCGCTGGCATCCGGCTGACCCATGTGCCCTATCGCGGCACGCCCGCCGCCCTGGTGGCGCTGCGCAATGGAGAGGTGGAACTGGTGGTGGAGCCCGCCTCCTCCGTGCTCGGCCAGATCCGGGGCGGGGAGGCAAGGCCGCTCGCCATCACATCGCGGGATCGCTCGCCGCTGCTGCCGGACGTGCCAACCGTCGCGGAGCTGCTCGGCGCGCCGGATTTCGACATCCAGACCTGGTACGCCATCGCCCTGCCGGCCGGTACGCCGCCCGATGTTGTGGCGCGCGTCACCGAAGCGGCGGAAAGAACGCTCGCCGATCCGGCCCTGCGCGCGCGGCTGGGCGAACTGGGCCTCGCGCCCCGGGCCACCATCCCGCCCGATGCGGTGAAGGCCGCGGTGCATGCGGAAATCACGCGCTGGGCCGGGGTGATCCAGCGCACTGGGATGGAGCGCCAATAGGCCCACCACGCGGAATGTCCGGGAAGGCTGCTCTTCGAACTAGGCGGCATTCAGAGGAAAATTTCGGAATCGATACATATCCGGGGTGCTGAAGCTCGGATACAAGGTATCCGCCTGGGCGCGGCATCTCACCGGCCCCGCCGCGTCCTCCCTGGGAGTGCCCCCGTGCAAAACCGGCCCTGCCTCTGCTGCGGCGATGGAACCCATGCCGGCATCCTTCACGGACGGCGTGGCCTCCTGGCGCGCGGAATAGCGGCCGGCCTTGTCGCCACGGGCCTGCCGCGGGCGCCAGCCCTGTCCGCGAGTGCCGTCGCGCATACGACGCTGACGCCCGACCAGGCCCTAGATCAGCTCAAGAAGGGCAATGACGATTACCAGCACGGAGCACCGTACAGCTTCGCCCACGACCGACCGCGCCGTGTCGAACTGGCCCGCGGACAGGCGCCTTTCGCCGTGCTCGTCGGCTGTTCGGACAGCCGGGTTCCGCCGGAACTCCTCTTCGGCCGCGGACTTGGCGAGCTGTTCATCGTGCGCAACGCGGGCAATACCGTGGACACCGCAGCGCTGGGCAGCATCGAATACGGCGTCGGGGTGCTCGGCTGCCCCTTGGTGGTTGTCCTCGGCCATGAGGGCTGCGGGGCTGTCGCCGCGGCCCTGGAGATGGTGGAACGCAACGCCACATTCCCGGGCGTCATCGGCGAGATGGTCCAGCCGATCCTTCCCGCCGTGCTGTCGGCCCGGGGCGCGGACGGGAAGCTTTCGCTTGATGACGCGGTGATCGCCAATGCCAGGCGCGTCGCCATGCGCCTGAAGACCCAGAGCCCCGTCCTCCAGGCCGCGATCAGTCAGAAGAAGCTGAAAGTGGTTGCCGCACGATACGACCTGGATGATGGCGATGTCAGGTGGTTCGAGGACGCCTGACCCGAGCGCCCCAGCAGGCCCGCCGCGCGCGCCACCCGGCCTGATGCTGCGAGCCAGCCGGGCTGGTCGGCATGCCCTGGACCCGCCATGGGGCTGCCGCAGCTTCAGACGGGTGCCAAACCGCCCCGTGGCACCCGCCCTGATATCCCGCCGGGGCTTCTGGCGGGGTCGTCCTGTAACGCCTGGGCGGGCGCCGGGTTCCCCGGTGCCGCCCTTCGCTGCTCAGGGCGGAAGGATCGGCTCCAGCCCCGCCGCCTCAAGCGTCGGGGCGGCGTCGCGGGAAGCCAGGAAGCGCAGCAGCCGCTCCGCCGCCACGGGCTGCGCGGCGCCCCGGAAGATCGCGGCGGAGAAGACGGCCACCACCTCCACCTCGGGCGGAAGCCGCCCGGCCACCTCGATCCCCGGCACGGCCAGCAGCTCGCTCACCTGCTGCACGGCGATCGCCACCTCGCCGCTCGCAGCCAGCTCGGCCGTGAAGCCGGCCTGGATGATCCTGGCCTTGGCGTTCACCTCCTCCGCGATGCCCAGGCGCTCGATCAACCCGGCGAAGGCGATGCCGCTTGCCCCCGTGCGGGAATAGGCGACGGAGGGCGCCGCCCGCAGCGTCTCGCGCAGCGCATCGAGTGAGCCGAGATCCGGATGCGGCGCCCCGGCCTTCACCGCGAAGCCGACATGGGAGCGGACGAGGTCCTTTCGGCTGGCGGGATCCAGCACGCCATCGGCGCAGAGCTGCCCGATGCCGTCGGCGGTAAGGATGGCGAGATCCGCGCGCTCGCCGCCGCGGATGCGCTGCAGCAGGCCGACCGTCGGCAGGAAATCCGCCTCCACCGTCATGCCGGCAACGGCCTCCAGCCGCGCCGTCATGCCGCGCATGGCGCCGACCACCGCGAGGGTGGAAAGGATGCGGAGCGTCATGCTTCCAGCCCTGAAAGCTCAGCAACCAGCGCGCCGAGCGAGGAGGAATCCAGCCCGCCGCGCCCGCTGTTCACCAAAGCCTCCATCATCTGCGCCACCATGGCGGTGGCGGGGGCGAAGACACCGTGGTCGCGCATGGCGGCCAGCGAAAGGCGCGTGTCCTTGCGCATCAGCTCCGCCCGGAAGCCGGGGGCGAAGGTTTTCTCGTTGATGCGCCTGGCGTGGTTCTCCAGCACGAAGGACTTCGCGGATCCGCCGAGCAGCGCCTGGCGCATCGCCGCCGGATCCAGCCCGGCCTTGCGGCCCAGGGCCAGCGCCTCGGACACCGCCTGCATGGTGGCGGCGACGAGAAGCTGGTTCGCGGACTTGCAGACCTGCCCCGCGCCGGGCGGGCCGAGATGGGTGAGGGTCTTGCCCACAGCCCCGAAAAAGGGCCGCGCGGCGTCGAAGGCCGCGGCATCGCCGCCGATCATACAGGTCAGCGTGCCCTCCTTCGCGCCGCCCGGCCCGCCGCTCACGGGGCTGTCCAGAAGATGGGCCCCGCGCTCCTCCAGCATCCGGCGCGCGAAGCCTGCGGCGGGGGCGGCGGCGATGGTGCTGAAATCGATGACGACGGTGCCGGGCGCCACGCCTTCGGCCACGCCATCCGGGCCGAAGAGCACGGCCTCCACATCCGGCGTGTCGGGCAGGCAGAGGCCGATGCAGGCGGCGCCGCGCGCAGCCTCGGCCGGCGTTCCGGCCCAGGACGCGCCATCCGCCTCCAGCGCCTCCGCCTTGCCCCGGCTGCGGTTGTGAACCGTGAGCTGGAACCCGGCCTTCAGGAGGTTGGCGGCCATCGAGGCCCCCATCACCCCGAGGCCCAGGAAGGCGACGCGCGCCGGTGGCGAAATGGTCTGCAAGGTGCTCAGCTCCTCTTCAGGGCAGCGCGGATCTGGTCGAGCAGCGTGTCCATGGCGCGCTGGAAGGTCGGGCCATCCGCATAGCCATCGGCCTCGCCCACGCGCTCCATGAACCGCGCCCAGGTCGGGGTCTGCATGCCCTGGCGGAAGCGGTCATGCAGGTAGGTCACCATCTCGTCCGTCATGCCGGCAGGGCCGACCCAGCCCTTCATGTTGTCCGCCACGATGTCGTAGCCGAGTTCGCGAAGCGTGGGCACGTCCTTGTAGGCGGGCGCCCG
Organism: Pararoseomonas baculiformis; assembly: GCF_017813395.1. Taxonomy (GTDB): domain Bacteria; phylum Pseudomonadota; class Alphaproteobacteria; order Acetobacterales; family Acetobacteraceae; genus Roseomonas; species Roseomonas baculiformis. The sequence goes on from NZ_JAGIZB010000010.1 coordinate 86,688, forward strand.
CTGCTCGGAGGCGATGGCCAGCGCCTTCAGCGCGCCGGAGTTCACCTGGTCGCCCAGCTCGTCCGTGGCGTTCACGTTCAGCTGCGTCTGCCCGGCCAGCAGCGCCTGCAGGGCGGGGCCGCCGCCGGTATAGGGCACGTGCAGCAGCTCCACATTCGCCGCCCGCTCCAGCAGGATGAAGATCGAATGCGAGAGCGATCCGACGCCCGCCGATCCATGCGCGATGCTGCCCGGATCCGCCTTCGCCGCCGCGATGGCCGCGGCCAGGTTGGCATAGCGCGGCTGGTCCCCGCCCTTGCAGGACAGGATATGGCCGTTCCGCGTCAGCCGGATCACCGCACGGAAGGATGTCTTGGGATCGTAGGGCACCTCACGGTGCGCGGGGATCGAGGTGCTCTCGCTGCCGCCATGGATCACCAGCGTGTGGCCATCGGGGGCCGCCCGCGCCACCTGCTCGGCCGCCAGCGCACCGCCCGCGCCGGGGCGGTTCACCACCACCATCGGCACGGGCACCAGCGGCGCGCAGGCCTCGGCGATGGTGCGGGCGATGATGTCGCTTCCGCCGCCTGGCGCGAAGCCGACGATGAGCTGGATCGGCCGCGTGGGCTGCCAGCGGCCGATCTGCTGCGCATAGGCCGGCGCGGCCAGCGCCGCGCCCGTGGCGCCGAGCATGGCCCGGCGGGTGATCCTCATCATTCCTGTCGCTCCCTGTTCATTGTTCTTCGGCGGGGCGCCGGCATCCTCAGTCGTCGCTGAGTTCGTACCGGGCACCCGAGCGCGCGCAGATCTCGCGCAGATGCTTCTCCAGCGCGGGCGGCACGGGAATGCCCCCGGCCAGGCGCCGCTCGCGCTCCTCCGCCTCCGGGTCGCCCGCGACCTTCACGGGCTTCGCGGGATCGGCGGGCGGCGTGGCGTGCAGCACGTCGATCATGGCGTCCAGGTCCTCCTCGAACCCGCCTTCCGGGCGGAAGGCGCGCGGATCGATCGCCATGAAGAAATGCCCGACATCATCCGGATCGCCGGGCTTCCGCTGCGGATTGCGGATGGGGCCGAAGGCGGCGCCGGTCAGCGTGGAGGAGAGGATCTGCACCATCGCGCCCAGGCCATAGCCCTTGTGCCCGCCGGTCACCTCCGCGCCGCCCAGTGGCGTCACGCCGCCGCCGGGTTCCTTGAAGATCACCTCCATCGCGCGGGCGGAATCCGTGATGGGCCGCCCGGCCTCGTCCACCACCCATCCTTCCGGGATCGGCTTCCCGTTCAGGTCGTAAACCTTCACCTTGTTCGCCGCGACCGTGGTGGAGGAGATGTCCAGCACGAAGGGCCGGTTCCGCAGCGCCGGCGCCGCGAAGGCGATGGGATTGGCGCCCAGCAGTGGCAGCGTGCCGCGGGTCGGCACCATCAGCACGGTGCGGGCCGATGAGGTGATGAAGCCGATCACCCCTTCACCCGTCGCGATGCGCGCGTAATGCCCGGCCGCGCCGAAATGGTGCGAGTTCCGCACGCCCACCGCGCCGATTCCCGCCGCCTTCGCCTTCCGCACCGCCAGGCGCATCGCGAAATCCGCGTTGGGATGGCCGAGATTGGCGCCACCATCCACCAGCGCGGTGGCGGCGGAATCCAGCACCACCTTCGGCCGCGCCGAAAGATCGAGCTGCCCGTTGTTCCGGAAGGTCTCGTACATCATCAGCATCGACAGCCCGTGGCTGTCGATGCCCATCAGGTCCGTCTCCACCATCGCCTCGGCGGTGGTGGCGGCCAGGTCCTCCGCCATGCCCCAGGCATGGAGCACGTTGAGGATCTGGAGCCGGACGCGCTCCGCCGGAACCAGCCTCATCGCGTGACGGCGACGCCCTTGGCGGAGAGCGTCTCCTCCACCCAGCCGCGCGCCCAGCCGCCGCCATGGATCGCCGCCGTGGTTTCCGCCTCCTTCGCCGCGTGCTTCTCGGCGGCCGCGATCACCTCCGCGGCCTCGGCGCGCGGGATCACCACGATGCCGTCCTCATCGGCCGCGATCAGGTCGCCCGGCATCACCACCTGCCCGCCGCAGGCGACGGGGTAGCCGATCTCGCCCGGGCCGTCCTTGTAGGGGCCGGAGGGATTCGCGCCGCGCGCCCAGACGCCGATATCCATCTTGCGGAGCCCCTCGATATCGCGCACCGCGCCATCGAGCACCAGCGCGCCCACGCCGCGCTTCTCGGCGTGGCCGATCATCAGGTCGCCGGAGAGGGCGATGTTCAGGTCGCCGCCACCATCGCAGACAATCACCTCGCCGGGCCGCGCAAGGTCGATCGCCCGGTGCAGGAACAGGTTGTCGCCGGGGCGCGCCTTCACCGTGAGCGCCGGGCCGACGAAGGTCCTGCGCCCGCCATAGGCGAAGAAGCCGCCACGCATTGACTGCAGCCGGTTCATCACATCGCCGATATTCGCGACGGGCAGCTTCGCCGCGCGGGCGATGAGGGAGGAATCGGGCTCGGGCCGCGTCTCGACGATGCGAAGGCCAACACTCATGCGGAACTCTCTCCTGGCGACACGCCACGGCGGGCGGGATGAAGGCCGGGGAGGACATCGGGCACGGCACGCCGCGCGACTTGTCGGTCCCCTCCACGCCGTCTTTGCGGCATGGGGGAGGATCGTCATGTTCGGGCGGGATTGGCAAGCGGGTGGCAGGAGGGCCCGGGGGATTTCATCCACCGGGCCGTCCATGGATTCCCGGCCAAGCCGGAGCCGGGGGCCGGGGTGGCCGCCACCCCGGCCGCGGCATCATCGCTTCGGCACTACCCGCAGCAAGGGCACCGGATAGGCCACCCGCTCGCCGGGATTGGCGGCGCGCTCGACCCAGCGTGCCACCTTGCCGCCTTCGCATTCCTGCACCACGGGGAAGGCGAGCACGCCGCCAGCCTCCGCCGGGGTGCGGACCAGCAGGACGAATTCGTCGAAGAAGGCGTCGTCCAGCCGGCCGCCGGTCCAGGCGATCTCGCCAGGTGAAGCTGCGGCGTGATGGCCGCCATGATGGGCAGCGTGCCCGGCATGGGAACCGTGCCCGGCCCTTTCCTCTGCCCCTCCGGCCGAGACCGTCCACCCCGGGTGCGGCATGGGGCGGGCGCCCTGCAACTCGGGCGGCACGGTGATGCGGAGGGCGGTGGTCGCGGCGCCGCCGCACCCATGGCCGACGCGGATGGCGAGCCGCACATAGCTCCCGGCTGGCGCCTCGGCCTGATCCAGCACCACATGGGCGGCGGCCGGGGCCGCGAGGCCCGCGGCCAGCGCAAGCGCGGCCGTGATGGAACGCAGTGTCATCGTCTCGCTCCCGCGCTCAGTGGTGATGATGGCCGGCGGGACCGGAAGCGCCCGCGGCCTGCACGGCGACCTGCACCGTCACGGAACCCGCTCGTTCGAAGGCGAGGGTAAGGGGCAGGGTGGTCCCGGGGCGCAGCGCCTGGGAAAGGCCCAGCAGCATCACATGCAGCCCGCCGGGCTGCAGGGTGACGCTTCCTTCCCCCGGCACCTCCAGCGCCTGGACGGGGCGCATGCGGGAGATGTCACCCTCCCGCACGGTTTCGTGGATCTCCACCGCGCGGGCCAGCGGCGTGGAGGCGGAGAGGAGGCGATCCGGCTGGCTGCCGGCATTCCGGATGGTGAGAAAGGCGCCACCCGTGCCGCCCTGCAGGGCCGCGCGGGCCCAGGGCTGCTCGACGGTAATGCCGGCCGGCTGCGCGGCGGCGGCCTGGACGAAGGAAAGGGCGCCCAGCGCGGCAAGCCCGGCCATGGTGCGACGAGAAATGGTCATGATCTGATCCTCGGTGATCCCTGGGGCGCGCTGCGGCGCCCCGATGCGATGCGGCGTGCGGATCAGAGGATGGGCGGCGCGCGGGGAAGCTGCGGCGGCGCGCGCGGCGGAAGCGGTGGAAGGCCTGGCCGGTCCGGAGCGGCCGCCAGGACGACGTAGCCGACAGGACGCGGCGGGGCGCAGGATACCGGTGGCGGCGCGGCGGCAGGGGCGAGGCAGAGGGTGCAGCAATCCTGCGCGGCATCCCGCTGGATCGGCTGGCCTTCCTCATCCACCAGCAGGCTACGCGCGCCGTGGGGGCTGCACAGCTCCAACAGCATGGCCCCGCCCAGCCGCTCCAGCGCCCGCGCATGCGGCACGGTGGCCGCGCCCCATTGGAGCAGCAGCAGGAGCGGGAGAAGGCGCGCGAGGCCGGGCCGGAGGCGGCGCATGGCCAAGGCTCTAGCCCGGCCGCCGCCCGAAGTCACCGGAAGATCATTCCACCCATTCGCCGCGGCGCATCAGCGGCGTGCGATTGCCCTCCATGTCCAGCCCGTCCACCTCCACCTCGGGCGAGCCGATCATCCAGTCCACATGGATGAGGCTGCGATTGGCGCCGCGCTTCACCAGCTCCTCCTCGGAGAAGGTGTCCACGAAGCACTTCGAATAAGCTTGGCCGAGGGCAATGTGGCTGGCCGCGTTCTCGTCGAAGAGCGTGTTGAGGAACAGGATCCCGCTCTGCGCGATGGGGTTGGAATTGGGCACCAGCGCCACCTCGCCGAGTTGGCGCGCACCGGCATCGGTGGAGATCATCTTCTCCAGCACCTCCTGCCCGCGCGTGGCATGGGCCTCCACGATGGCGCCCGCCTCGAAGCGCACACGGATTCCGTCGATCAGCGTGCCCTGGTGGGAAAGCGGCTTGGTGGCCGCCACGACGCCCTCCGTCATCGCCCGATGGGGGGTGGTGAACACCTCCTCGGTCGGGATGTTCGGGTTGCCATAGATGCCGTTCTTGGCCTTGCTGGCGCCGCCCATCCAGGCATGGCCATCCGCCAGCCCCACAATCAGGTCCGTGCCCGGCCCGCGGAAATGCAGGGAGCGGAAGCGCTGCTCGTTCAGCCGGTCCTGCCGCGCCTTCAGCTTCGCGTTATGCTCGGCCCAGGCGGCGATCGGATCGGCCTCGTTCACCCGTGTGGTCGCGTAGATCGCGTCCCACAGCTTGCGCACCGCCTCCTCCGCCGTTTCGCCGGGGAAGACGGCGCTGGCCCAGGCCGGATGCGCGAAGGGCACGAGGGTCCAGTTGATGTGGCTGTCCACGATCAGGTCCAGCGCCGGGCGATAGGCCAGGCTCTGCGCCCGGTTGGCGCGCGCCACCTTCGCCGGATCCTGCCCCGAGAGCAGGGAGGGATCCGCGCCCACGATGGCCAGCCGCGCCGCGTTGTTGCGATAGGCGGCCGCCATGCCCTCGAAGAGCCAGCCGGGCGCGGCATCGAAGCTCTCGTCCCGCGCATGCTGGTAGCGCAGCAGGGCGGATTGCTCGTCGGAGAGGATGGTGGTCACCAGGTCGGCGCCGGCCTTGTAGGCGTGCTCGGTGATGCGGCGGGCCAGGGGCAGCGCCTCGACGGGCGCCGTCATCACCAGCTCCTGCCCCGGAACAAGCCCAAGCCCGACCTTCACGGCCAGCTCCGCCAGCTTGTCCAGGCGGGCATCGTCGGACCCGGCGAGAACAGGCAGCGTGGCGGGGGAAGGGGCGAGATCCATGGCGAAGTCTCCTCGGTCCCCGCCAAGATCGAAGCAGCGGGGGGCAGAGACAAGGGGGCACAGCGACGGCCGCGGGAAGGCCTGCCGCCCCGGTTCCGGCATGGTTTCTTTGACTTCCGCTCCGGCCCGGTCGCAGGCTCATCCTGCCGGGCACGGCCGGCAGGAACAGACAGGGAGGAGCGCCATGTATCTGACCCTGAGGCGCTTTGCCGGGGGTGGTGCAAGGGCCACTGACATCGCCCGCAGTGCCAGGGAGGGATTGGTTCCCATCCTGAAGCGGGCGCCGGGATTCAGGGGCTACTGCGCTTTCGCCAGTGAGGACGGCGATGCGGTCGCCGTCTCGCTCTTCGAGAATGAACAGCAGGCGGGCAGGGCCGGCGAACTGGCCCTTTCCTGGGTTAGGTCCGACATGCGCGACCTTCTGCCCGATCCCCCGGAAACATTCCTCGGGCCGATCGCCATCCAGGCGGGCATGGACGGGACGGAAGGGGGGCAAGGCATCCCCTCCGGCCCGCTCTACGTGCTGATCCGCAAGTTCGAGAACATGGGTGAACCCGACAAGGCTGAGCAGTTCACGCGGGAGATCTCGGTTCCAGCGGTCCGTGGTTCACAGGGGTTCCGCGGCTTCTATGCCGCCTGGGGCGATCCCGGCCGGACACGAGCCGCCGTCGTGACCCTCTTCGATAGCCGGGAGAATGCGGATCGCTCGAACCAGCGTGTTCTCCAGCTGATCCGGGAGAAGGGGGAAAGCTTCGTTCCCCAGCCAAGCCGCGTGGTGGCGGGACGGGCGCTTGTGGTCGAGCCCGGGGCCTGAGATCCGTTACCGGGTGCCCTTAGCGACGCCGACCGCTTCGGGCACCCTCCCGGCAGGAATGATGAACACGCCCCTGCCGGCATGGAGATTGCGCGACCCCGGGGCGGGAGCCGCGATCGCGGCTCCCGCCCCCTGCCGATGGAACAAGGGCTCCTCAACCAGGCCCTATGACCGCTTCACGTTCAGCGGCAGCATCATCCCCCGCCGCTCCAGCGTCATGCCACGGCGATGGGCGCAATCGACGAAATACTGGCCCAGGGGCCAGTAGGGCACGTCCTGGAAGAACTGCGCCTGGATGGCGCGGCCGACGCGCTTCTGGGCCTCCACGTCCGGCGCTTCCAGCCACTCGTCGCGCAGGGCTTCCAGGCGCGGGCTGCTGGGCCAGCCGAACCAGGCATCCTGCCCATTCGCGCGCAGCAGGGGATGGCCGCCCGGGTTGGAAAGATCGTCCCCGCCGAAGAGCACCACCACCGCATTCCAGCCGCCCTGGGCGGGCGGTGCCTTGTTGGCGCGGCGCTGGAGGAGCGTGCCCCAGTCCGAGACCGCGTCTTCCACCTCGAAGCCGATCTTCCGCAGCATGTCGATGCCGACGAGAGTCAGCGCGTTGTTGGTGGCCTGGTCGGCGGGATCGAGCATCACGACCCTGGAGCCCGCCTTGCCCGTGGCGGCCAGGGCAGCGCGCGCCGCCGCCATGTCGCGGGGCGAGGTCAGCACCGAGAGCCCCTCCTCCGAGGCCAGGGCGGTGCCGGGCGGGAAGGGGCCCACGCCGTCGCGCCAGAGCGAGCGGTCATTCCCCATGATGGCCTGCATGTAGTCGGACTGAACCAGGGCGGGCCACACGGCGCGGCGCACGGCGGGGTCGTCGAAAGGCGGGTGCAGGTGGTTCGGGCGCAGCATCACCACCGTGCCGCTCGTCTCCACGCGGTCGATCGCCACGTCGCGCCGCCGGGCGAGGATGGGGCGGAGGTCGTTGTGCATCCGCTCCCAGATATCCACCTCGCCGGACTGCAGCGCGGCGCCGGCGGTGCTGGGATCGGCGATCACCATCCAGACCATCCGCTCGAAATGCGCGAGCTTCGGCCCGGCCGTCACCCCCGGGGTGCCGACAGGCGTGGGCACGTAGCGGTCGTATTTCCGGTACACCACCTGCGAGCCGGAGCGGCGCTCCTCCGCCACGAAGCGATAGGGGCCGGAACCGACGATTTCCGTCAGCTGCGCCGTGGCCGGCTGGCTGGCGAAGCGCTCCGGCATGACGAAGCAGGGATAGGAAGAAGCCTTGCCCAGCGCGTCCAGCATCACGCCGAAGGGGCGCTTCAGCCGGATCTCGAAGCGCCGGTCGTCCAGCGCGCGGATCCCGTCCATCCGCGCCGCCAGGGTCTGCCCGTGCGTGTCCCGCGTCATCCAGCGGCGGATGGAGGCCACGGCATCGGCGGCGCGGATCTTCTCGCCATCGTGGAAGGTGGGGCCGTCCCGCAGGGTGAAGGTCCAGCGCCGCCCATCATCCTCCACCACATGCCCTTCGGCCAGCTGGGGCTGCGGGCGGTAATCCGCATCCAGCCCGTAGAGCGTGTCCCAGCACATGTGGCCGTGGTTGCGCACGGCATAGGAGGTGGTGGAGAGCGGGTCGATCTGCGTCACATCCGCCTGCGGGATGAAGCGCAGCGTATGCGCGGCATCGCCCTGCGCGATGGCGGGCGCGGCGCGGGCGAGGCCTGCGGCGGCGGCGGTGCCCAGCAGGGCGCGGCGTGTCGTCATGGATCATCCCCTCGGCGGCGGAACCGAATGCCAGGGGCCTCGCGCCGCCCTGTCAAGGCAAGGCGGCGCGAGGGCGGCGGGATCAGGACTCGAGCGTTGCGTCCAGCGTGATTTCGGCGCGCAGCACCTTGGAAACCGGGCAGCCCGTCTTCGCCTGCCCGGCCAGCTCCTGGAAGCGCGCGTCATCCACGCCCGGCACCTTCGCCCGCAGGGTCAGGTGGATCCTGGTGATCTCGAATCCCTCGCCCACCTTGTCGAGCGTCACATCGGCCTTGGTCTCCATCCGCTCGGCCGTCAGCCCGGCGCGCCCCAGCACGCCGGAAAGCGCCATGGTGAAGCAGCCGGCATGGGCGGCGCCGATCAGCTCCTCGGGATTGGTGCCCTTCACCCCCTCGAAGCGCATGGCGAAGCCGTAGGGATGGGCATTCATCGCCCCGCTTTCGGTGGAGATGGTGCCGCGCCCATCCTTGATGCCGCCTTCCCAGGTGGCCGAACCATGCTTCTTCATCGCGTTCTCCTCTTGGCGGCGAGCCGGTCGCCCGCCCCATATTGATGGGCGCGCTGCCCGCTTCCGCCAACGCGGCAGCCCGGCGCGCGATGCCGGAAGGAGCGGAATGGCAGCGGGAACCCGATACGGCGTCGATATCCGCGCGGCGCTGCCCGCCGATTCGGCGGATCTGGCCGCCCTGCTCGGCGGCACGCCTCGCCAGATGGCGCAGCGCCTGGAGGCCATGCCGCGCGAGGCCGGGGCCGTCCTCGTCGCCACGGGCTGGAACGGCGCCGCGATCGGCGTGATCGCCCTGAACTGGCACCACACGCTCGCCGCCGACCGCCCCTTGGCACGAATCAGCGCCCTGGCCGTGGCGCAGGAGGAGCGGCGCAACGGCATCGGCCGTCTGCTTATCAAGGCGGGTGCCCAGGCCGCGCGGGTGGCGGGGTGCGACCTGCTGGAAGCCGCGGCGCCCGGCGAGGGGGAGGCGGCCGGGGCCTTCCTCCAGGCCCTGGGATTCGCCCCGGCCGGGCAGAACCTCGCCCGGCCGCTCCGGAAGCGTGCCCAGGAAATGCCCTGATTCCCGAGCGCATCGCATCTGCCGGCCAGGCGTTCATGGTGGCGAAACAGCGGGAGAACTCTGATGCGATCCGCCCTCCTGCCAGCCACCGCCCTTCTGCTCGGCCTGGCTGGCCCCGCCCTGGCCGCGCCCGGCTTCGCGACCGGCAATGTGAACCTGCGCGCCGGGCCCGGCACGAACTACCCGCAGGTCACCGTGGTGCCCGCCGGCGCCCAGGTGGAGATCTTCGGCTGCCTGCAGGGCTACAGCTGGTGCGATGTCGGCTTCGGCCATATCCGGGGCTGGGTCTCCTCGAACTTCCTGCAATACCTCTATGAGGAGCGGCGCGTGCCGCTGCCGCAATATGCGCCCCAGGCCGGCGTGCCGGTGGTGACCTTCCAGTTCGGCAATTACTGGCGGGACCATTACCGCGGCCGGTCCTGGTATGCGGAGCGGGACCGCTGGGGCGGGCCACCCCCGCCCCGCGCCGCCTTCCGCGATCCGCCGCCCCCGGCCTGGCGCGATGGCCCGCCTGGGCGAGGACCGGAATGGCGGGATGGCCGCGCGGACCGCCGCGCCGAGTGGCGTGACGAAAGGCGCGAGCGCCGGGAGGAATGGCGGCAGGAGCGGCGCGAACGCCGGGACGACTGGCGTGACCGCCGGGAGGACTGGCGCGATGGCCGGGGCGGGCCGGACGACCGGGGCCCGCCGGGGCGTGGCCGGCGGGACTAAACGGCCGAAGGCGAGACGCGGCGTCTCATGTCAACCCAGATGCTCAATGGCAAAGCAGGAGTGGTTGCACCTAGCTGATTAGGTGCTTTTGCCTGTTTCTACCTGTGGCGGCGCCTCCGATTCGGCGCGAGTTACGATTAGGGGATTGATTCTGGGAATGAACCCGCGTGCATACCATCGTTCGAAAGCCAGTTCATGATAAAGTGGAGGAACAACATACCGGTCATAGATGTGTCGGAAATCGGCCCCTTCAAACAGGTCAAAACCGAAGGCGCGGCACGGAGCCTTCAGTATTACACCAAAGAGGACCTGAGCAAAGAGGCCACTCGTCATTAACGGATAACATACATCCTTCATAATTCCAAGGATGTTTGAAGGAAGTTCATGTACGCGTTCAATATCTGTGCCAAGCGTAGACGAGGTCTCCGGCGGTAACTTTCCCATATAAATACATTGTAGATGAGGAGCGTTTTGCAGCTGTGTTTTTAGCCACGCCGAACCGCCCTCCTTCGAGATTTGACGGCCACTGAAAACGACGATGTCGGTTCGATCTCCGGTATGTTCCTTCATTCGTTGCAAGTTAGGGAAATTCAATCGGATCACTACGTCGTGCTTGTCTATGGCGTCTCCTGCTTTGAATTCTTTCAGCGAGGGGCCGCTTCCAACAATCGCTACGGCATTCGCTTTGAGTGTATGAGATGTAAGGTTAAGGAATGCCCGATTCCTCCGCGCTTCACTTTCGTTCTGGAAGCTTGTTTCTGATTTGAAAGAGATGAGCGCCAGGAGCACCGACCGATTCAACGCCTCATTAAAGCGGGCTAAGAACGGAGAAGGATCAAAGGTGTGGTCGTTTTCGTGGCGTCTGGCGGCAAGTTGGGCGCACAAACTAAGTCGCTGGAGCACGCTAAGGTGACAGCTATCAGTCTCCGGGTCGCCATCCATGATTTGCTTTCTAAATGGCTCTGGGTGCGATAAAATGCAACGAATCAGCGTGCATAGATCCCCGCCTCTAGCTTTGGAGGTGCTTGTTGCGTGGAGATCTCGGAAGTGTCGCTCAGCTCTTGTTATTTCGCCCAGTCGCATAAGATGATGTGCCAGTAGATGATGTGCAGTTCGGCCTGCAGATCCACTGACGATCAAGTTTTCAATCGCTTCAACAGTTTTCTCTGGACAGCGCTTTAACAGGATCTCTATCGTTCTTCGCAATCCCACTCCAGCATGATCTGGGTGATCCTTTTCCATCATGGCACATAACTCCGCCTCCGTAAATGCATCATTGGAGCGGTCTGGCTGTAGGGCGGTCTGCATCACGATTCTACCTTATCGTTTTAATCTCGGGAGAGTTTTTATTACATTTTTGTTTTCGTTAAACCCCCACTGAAAAAATCATTATCTCCAAAACTGATGGCTTTGCACGTTGTCTGGCCGAGAAATGGTTGGCATACTGCTTTGCTTCCGTTCTCTCTGATGGTAAGCCTCAACGGAAAAGGGGACCAATCACAGCGGTCAATGCGAAAGCGCCTATGATCGTGGCGCCGATGCGGGGCACCCATCCAGCGCGGGCGACAGTGCTCGCCACGCTTCCCAGAAGTGCGCCAAGGGCGATCCAGCTAATAGCTACGCACGTCAGAAGCAGAAGAAATCCGAGGAGGAAAGGCCACCAGGGAGGGGCGCCAAACGGAATCACTCCAAGGGCAAGCACCAAGGATTTGGGGTTCAGCAGGGTGGTAATGAAGACTTGGCGTGCCGTGACCGGTGCTGCGGCATCTATGGCGCCGTTCCGCCACAACATTGCGGCCAGCCAGATTAGATAAAGGCCCACAGTCACTCTCAGCCCGATTAGGACCGTCGGGGCCGAGGCGATCACTGGTCCAATCACCAAGCCAATCACGAGAATTGAGATGAGGTATCCCGCGGCCTCTGCCGGGACCAACGGGGCAGCCCTTCGGAACCCCATAGCTCCGCCCGCCGTGGCCAGCAGCGTGTTGGTCGGGCCTGGCGTGCCCAGGATCAGCAGCACCGTCAGGGTGAAGAGGACGGGGTCCTGCATGGCCGTTCCGAAAGACGATGGAGAGCCGGGCACAGCTCCCCTGGAGTGCGACCCAGCCGGCCAGCTTCTAGCGCCGGCAGGGGGCAGGCGCCAAGCAGCGGGCCCGGCGCCTTTTCCGGGCCGCACCCCATCCCCATGTCTTCGTCGTGTCCCGCCGCCACGAAAGGCGCGCCGCGCGAAGCGGGCGCGCCCTGTCCCCGTCGCCTGCCGAAGATGCGCCTTGCCCGCTCTGCCTCCGCCCGATCCCGCCGGGCGCGAGGGCCAGCCGCCATCACCTCCTGCCCAGGCTGAAGGGGGGCACGCACCGGGGCACGGTGCGCCTGCACCATATCTGTCACCAGGCCATCCATGCCCGCTTCACCGAGGCGGAACTGGCCCGGCACCTGACCGAACCCGAGGCGCTGCGGGCCGAGCCCCGCCTGGCCGGCTTCCTGGCCTGGGTCGCCGGCAAGCCGCCGGACTTCCACGCCCCCACCCGCATATCGCGGGACCGCACGCCGAAATGGCGCTGACCGCGCCACCGGCCCCTGATTTCAACCCTTGCCTTGGCGTGATGGGGTGCCGCCGCTAGAACGCGGCGCTGCAGCACGCCTCCCGGAGCCCGCACCATGGCCGCCTACCAGTACATCTACGTCATGAAGGACCTGACCAAGTCCTATCCGGGCGGTCGCGAGGTCTTCAAAGGCATCACCCTCTCCTTCCTGCCCACGGCCAAGATCGGCGTGCTCGGCCCCAACGGCGCCGGCAAGTCCACGCTGATGCGGATCATGGCCGGGCAGGACAAGGAGTTCGGCGGCGAGGCCTGGGCGGCCGAGGGCGTGCGCGTGGGCTATCTCTCCCAGGAACCGCATCTCGATCCCACCAAGACCGTCGGCGAGAATGTCCGCGACGCCTTCGGCACGCTGACGGCCGATCTCGAGCGCTTCAACGAGATCAGCATGAAGTTCGCCGAGGAGATGTCCGAGGACGAGATGAACACCCTGCTGGCCGAGCAGGCCGAGCTGCAGGAGCGCATCGACGCCGCCAATGGCTGGGAACTGGACCGCACGGTGGACATCGCCCTCGATGCCCTGCGCTGCCCGCCCGCGGAGAGCGCCGTGACCCATCTCTCCGGCGGTGAGCGCCGCCGCGTGGCGCTGTGCAAGCTGCTTCTTGAGAAGCCCGAGCTGCTGCTGCTGGACGAGCCGACCAACCACCTGGACGCTGAGAGCGTCTCCTGGCTGGAGAAGACGCTGCGCGAGTACCAGGGCGCCGTGCTGATCGTCACCCATGACCGCTACTTCCTGGACAACGTGACGAACTGGATCCTTGAGGTCGATCGCGGCCGGGGCATCCCGTATGAGGGCAACTACTCCTCCTACCTCGCCGCCAAGCGCAAGCGCCTGCAGCAGGAGGAGAAGGAGGAGAGCAGCCGCCAGCGCCAGCTGGCCGAGGAGCAGGAATGGATCGGGCGCAGCCCGGCCGCGCGCCAGTCCAAGAGCAAGGCGCGCATCCAGGCCTATGAGGAGCTGCTGCAGAAGAGCCTCGACAAGGCGCCGGACCCCACCGAGATCCAGATCCCGCCCGCGCCGCGCCTGGGCAACATCGTCATCACCGCCGAGAACATCCGCAAGGCCTTCGGCAACCGCCTGCTGATCGACGACCTGTCCTTCAAGCTGCCGCCCGGCGGCATCGTCGGCGTCATCGGCCCGAACGGCGCGGGCAAGACCACGCTGTTCAAGATGATCACGGGCCGCGACAAGCCCGATTCCGGCACCATGATCATCGGCGACAGCGTCCAGCTCGGCTATGTCGACCAGAGCCGCGACACGCTGGACGACAAGAACACCGTCTGGAAGGAGATCTCCGACGGGCAGGAGCTGATCACCATGGGCAAGCGCCAGGTGCCCAGCCGTGCCTATTGCGCCGCCTTCAACTTCAAGGGCGGCGACCAGCAGAAGCCGGTCGGCGTCCTCTCGGGCGGTGAGCGCAACCGCGTGCACCTCGCGAAGATGCTGAAGAACCCGCACAACGTGCTGCTGCTGGACGAGCCGACCAACGACCTGGACGTGGATACGCTCCGTGCCCTGGAAGAGGCGCTGCAGGATTTCGCGGGCTGCGCGGTGATCATCTCGCATGACCGCTGGTTCCTGGACCGCCTGGCGACCCACATCCTCGCCTTCGAGGGCGACAGCCATGTCGAGTGGTTCGAGGGCAACTACCAGGCCTATGAGGCCGACAAGCGACGCCGCATGGGCGCGGCGGCGGACCAGCCGCACCGGATCAAGTACCGCCCCCTCACCAGGTAGGGCGGGCATGCAACCGGCGCTTCGCCTGGCCCGGTCCCGCGTCGTGAGGACGGCGCGGCTGACCCTGCTGCCGGTCGGGAAGGAGAACCTTCCCGACCTCATCCGCCTGAAGGGCGATCCCGAGGCCTTCGGCCTGATGCTCCATGGCGTCCGCACGCCCGAGCGGACGCAGGAGGAGCTGGAGGACGACATCGATTTCTGGGAGGTGCGGGGCTACGGCACCTGGGCCGTGCACCGCACGGAGGATGGCGAGTTCCTCGGCATCACCGGGTTGATGGAGCGGCCGGATGGCCGCGGCGTCGCCCTTCGCTACGCCCTCTGGCCGCATTGCCGCGGCCAGGGCTTCGCGCGGGAGGCGGCGAAGGCCGCGCTGGATTTCGGCCATGCCGCCGGTCTCCGCCGCATCATCGCGGTGGCGCGGGCGACCAACACCTCCTCCCGCGCGGTGATGGAGGATATCGGCATGGAACCGGCGGGCGAGTTCACCAATGCCGGCCATCGCATGCTGGTCTTCGAGAGCCGGCGGGCGGCCTGAATCCAGGCCGGCAGCGCCCGCGTCCCGGCGGGGAGGGATCCGCCGGCGTTGCCGTGCCGGGCCCGCTACCGCATCCTGCCCGTCCTTGCCGCAGGACAGCTGAGATGCCCCCACTCGACGCCCTCGAAGCCCTCCGCCCGGAGATGCAGGCCTGGCGGCGCGACTTCCACGCGCATCCGGAAACCGGTTTCCAGGAGGTCCGCACCTCCGGCATCGTGGCTGAGAAGCTGGAATCCTGGGGCATCGAGGTGCATCGGGGCCTCGGCCAGACCGGGGTCGTCGGCGTGCTGCGGGGCAAGCGGCCGGGCAACCGCAGCATCGGCCTGCGCGCCGACATGGACGCGCTGCCCATGCCCGAGCTGAACGACTTCGCCCATCGCAGCACCAATCCTGGCGCCATGCATGCCTGCGGCCATGATGGGCATACGGCCATGCTGCTGGGCGCCGCGAAGCACCTTGCCACCACGCGGGACTTCCCGGGCACGGTCCACTTCATCTTCCAGCCCGCCGAGGAAGGGCTGACCGGTGCGCTGGAAATGGTGAAGGACGGGCTCTTCACCCGCTTCCTCTGCGATGCCGTTTATGGGCTGCACAATCATCCCAGCATGCCGCTGGGCACCATCGCCATCCGCCCGGGCACCGTTCTCGCCGCGGTGGATTACTTCTCCATCCGCCTGCATGGCAGGAGCAGCCATGGCGCGGAGCCGCATAACGGGCTGGATCCGCTGCCCTGCGCCGTGCAGATCTACAACGCGCTGCAGACCCTCGTGAGCCGCCGCACCAGCCCACATGACACGGCCGTGCTCAGCATCGGCCAGTTCCATGCGGGCACCTCGGACATCGTGATCCCGGAGACGGTGGAGCTTCGCGGCACCATCCGCACCCTGCTGCCGGAGACGCATGACCGGCTCCACGGCCTGTTCCGCCAGGTGGTGGAGAACACCGCCGCCGCCCATGGGCTGCGGCTGGAACTGGATCTGAACTATTCCTACCCGCCCACCATCAACACCCCGGCCCAGGCAGCCCTGGCCGCCGAGGCGGCGGCGGATGTGGTGGGCGCCGACGGCATCAAGGCGGACCTGCCCTCGCTCACGGCGGGAGAGGACTTCGCCTATATGCTGCGGGAGACGAGTGGCGCCTTCCTGCTGCTCGGCCAGGCCGGCGAGTCCGAGACCAGCCGCACGCCCGTCCATAACGGGCGATACGACTTCAACGACGATCTTCTGCCGATCGGGGCCAGCTGCCTCGTCCGGCTGGTGGAGCGGGAGCTGGCGGGAGGCTAGCCGCTCCGGGGGGAGGGAGGGGCTAGCGCCCCTCGCGCGCCGCCAGCTGCGCCACCTGATTGCGCATCGCGTCCAGCAGGGCGGAGACGCGGCCGCCATTGCGGCTGATCACCGCCGAGTACTCGCTGCGCGTGGTCAGGCGCAGCGAGGTTCCCTCGGCGATCACATCCACCACGCGCGGCTGGCCGCCCACCTCGCCCACGCGCCAGTCCAGCGTGAAGGGCGCGCTGTTCGGGCGCTCGACGATGGTGTTCACCAGCGTGTCGTCCTCGGTGCGCTGCTGGGTGCGGCCGAGGGAGAAGCGGATGCCCTGGTACTCGCCGAACCGGGCGGACAGGTTGCGGATCAGCGTCTCCTCGAAGAGCCGCATATATTGCTGCTGCTCCTCCGGCGTCGCCTGGCGCCAGTAGCGGCCGAGGATGAAGCGGCCCACGCCCTCCACGTCCACGGCGCGCCGCAGGATCGCCGCCACCTGCTCGCGGCGCTGGGCTGCGGGGGCGCGCCCGTTGATGGCGGCCACCAGCTCCTGCCCCGTGGCCTGGATGAAGGCGGCGGCGCGGTTGGCATCCACGGCCTGGGCCCTGGCCGGCAGGGCACCCACGGCCCCGAGGGAGGCAAGGCCCAGGGAAGCGAGCAGGGGGCGACGGGCGATCAGCGTCTCGGGCATCGGGTCAGGCGTCTCGTTCTGTCATTGCGGCGCTTCGGGGCGGCCTTGGCCGCCGCGCCCGCGTTGCAGTTGGTGCGTCGGTTCCGCCGGCTCAACGCATCGCGTGCGGATATGTTCCGCGCCGGACGATTCCGTTACCCGGGCGGGCAGGCCGCCCTTTCTGCCTCAGGGCTGCTGCGGCGCGGGACCGGTGCTGCCCAGCCCGGAGCCAAGGCCCTGCGGCGCCGCCGGCACGGCGCCCGGCGTGTTCGCGATCTCCCGCGCGCGTTGCTGGCGATAGGCGCTCCGCAGCGTCGCATAGGGGTCGAGGCTGGTCCGCTGCACGTCGTCCAGGGTGTCGAGCAGGGATTCGCGCGTGCTGACCACGGTCGTGCCGGCACGGATGTAGCTCAGCGTATCCGCCAGGTCCCGGTTCCCGTAGGTCAGCCAGGTGAAAGGATCGGCCGCGATGCCGGCGGCGAAGCCCAGCAGGTCGCGCGGGTTGCTCGGGCCCAGGATCGGGATGAAGAGGTAGGGGCCTTCCTCCACCCCCGCAACGGCGAAGGTCTGGCCGAAATCCTCGGTATGCGGCGGCAGGCCGAACTCCGAGGCCACGTCGAAGATGCCGCCGACGCCCAGGGTGGTGTTCAGCAGGAAGCGGCCCAGCGTGGTGCCGAAGCGCTGCGTTTCGCCCTGCAGCGCGTCGTTCAGCGCGATCACGGGGCTGCGCAGGTTGCTCAGCACATTGGAGACGCCGGTGCGGACGGGCTGCGGCAGCACCTCCCGGTAGACCACGGCCACGGGGCGCAGCACCACCGTGTCGATCGCCTGGTGCACGTCGTACATCGCGCGGTTCCAGGGCTCGATCGGGTCGTTGGTCGCCCGGAACTCCTCGATCGCCTCGGGGTCGTCAGCCGGCGGGCGGGTGGCGCAGCCCGAAAGGGCACCGCCGAGCAGCCCGAATGCCAGGGTGGCGGCGAGGAGGCGGGGCAGGGGGAAGCGGAAATGGCGCATGGGTTCGGCGATCCTGATCCTGCCGCTGTTAGCACCCGCGGCGGCAAACGGGAAATCCGGGCGCGCGCCGGGGTCGCCCGGGTGGTGGATGCTCTCGTGATCCTGATCCGCCGGCCGAAACGGGGCGCCCGGCGCGACTTCACCATTTCGGCTTCCGCGCGGGATGCTCTATGAACCGCACCATGAACGAGATGTCGCCTCCCGCCCAGTCTCCGAAGGCCAACCAGTCTCCGAAGGCCAAGACGCTCCAGAGCTGGCTGACCGGTCCCCGCGTGGGCGCGCTGCCCTCGCTCACGGCCATGCCGGCGCCGCTGCTCTCCTTCGAATTCTTCCCGCCCCGCACCGAGGCCCTGGAAGCGCAGCTCTGGTCCTGCGTGAAGCGGCTGGAGCCGCTGCGGCCGCGCTTCGTCTCGGTCACCTATGGCGCCGGGGGCACCACCCAGGCCCGCACCCATGCCACGGTCACCCGCATCCTGCGGGAAACCTCCCTGACCCCCGCCGCCCACCTGACCTGCGTGGGCGCGACCCGGGACGAGGTGGACGAGGTGGCCCGGGGCTACTGGGAAGCGGGCGTGCGCCACATCGTCGCCCTGCGTGGCGACCCGCCTGCCGGCCAGGCCGGTTATGAGCCGCATCCGGGCGGCTACGCCTATGCCGCCGACCTCGTGGCCGGGCTGAAGCGGATCGGCGATTTCGAGATCTCGGTGGCCGCCTATCCGGAGGTGCACCCGACCGCCACCTCCCCCGATGACGACCTCGACAACCTCAAGCGCAAGATCGACGCGGGCGCGACCCGGGCCATCACCCAGTACTTCTTCGATGCCCCGACCTTCCTCCGCTTCATCGACCGTGCCCATGCCGCGGGTATCACCGTGCCGATCGTGCCGGGCATCCTGCCCGTGACGAATTTCGGCCAGGTGGCCAAGTTCTCCGCCATGTGCGGCGCCAAGGTGCCGGACTGGATGGCCCGCCTGTTCGATGGGCTGGAGGAGGATGCGGAAACCCGTCGCATGGTGGCGGCCGTGGTGGCCGCCGAGCAGGTGCGGCTGCTCCAGGCCAATGGCGTGGACGAGTTCCACTTCTACACGCTGAACCGCCCGGACCTGACCTACGCCATCGCCCATATCCTGGGCGCCCGCCCGCAGGGCTGAATCCCGGCGGGGTCAGGCGGCTTCGGCCCCCCCGGCAAGGCCGGGGGCGGCGAGGCGCCTCGCATGGTCCCGCAGATCAGCGGGCCAGCCCTCGGTCAGGGCCCGGAAACGCGCCGCATCCCCGGCGTAAAGGGCGCGCGAGGCTTCCTCATAGCCCGGCGCATCGCCGGCGATGGCGGCCATGAACCGGTCGGCCGCCTCCCGCGCCAGGCGCGCGGCCTCCGCGCCGGCATTCCCGCGCATCGCCGCCTCCACCAGCTTGCGCAGCGCCACCGAGGCGCCGCCGGGCTGTGCCGCCAGCCATTCCCAGTGGCGCGGCAGCAGCGTGACCTCCCGCGCGACCACGCCCAGCCTCGGCCGCCCGGGCCCGCGCGGCGGCGCGAGCCGCGCCAGAACCTCCGGGTCGGTGCCGCGCAGGTCGAAATCCACCTGCTGGCCCGTCCTGTCGTCGAAGACCAGCACCGGCCCGGCCTCCCCGGGGCGGGCGCGGATGGCCATGGCAACCTCTGCCGGCGTGCCGGAGGCTAGAAGGCGGTGGCCGTCAAAGGCGGTAACGCGCTGGACCGCGGTGTCCATGGCAGGAGTCCTCGAATCCCGGCCTATTTATGCCCGGGTAGTTTCCGGGCAAGATGGGGAGGCGCTGCCGGCAGGACGGGCCCGGCGCGCCGCGCTCCCTCAGTCCTGGACGCGCATGCGGCGATAGATCGGCCGCAGCAGGAACGGGCTCAGGAAGAGCGGGAACTGGCAGAGCGCAAAAAAGAGCAGGATCCGCGGATCGGTCGTGGCCGGCAGCACCGCGAAATACAGGGCCATGTTCCGGTTGCCCGAGAGCAGCCCCGCCGAGAGGGCCAGGCGGCGCCCCGCGGGCAGGAAGGCCGCGGCCGTCGCCGCGTTCAGCGCGAAGGAGCCGCCGAAGGCCAGGGCGATGCCGCCCAGCACGAAGCCCGGCGCCGCCATCAGCCGCGCCAGCACGCCATCCATGATCCCGAAGCCGTAGAGCACCACCAGCAGCACCACCGTGCCGTCCACCGCGCGCCCCCAGCGCTCCAGCACCTCCCGCGCGACCAAGCGGCGGATCAGCAGCGAAAGAACCAGCGGCAGCCCCACCACCAGCACCAGCCGCCCCATCAGCGCGGGCATGGAGATGGACAGGTCGATCCCCAGCAGCCCGAGAGCGAGGGGAGGGGCGGTAAAGGGCACGAGCAGGGTGGAGAGCACCGCGACGACGAGTGAGACTTCCCCATCCAGCCCCACAAGCCGGGCGAAGGCGGGGGAGGAGGTGGCGGCGCAGCCCGTGGCCATGATCACCAGCGCGGCGCCCAGGGGCCCGTCCAGCCCCGTGGCCCAGGCCACGGCGAAGGCCAGCACCGGGCAGGCCAGGAGCAGCCAGGCCAGCAGCGCCGCGACCAGGACGGGGCGCCGCAGATAGGCCAGCACCTGCGCCGGATCCACCCGCAGCAGCACCAGGGTCATCAGCCCCGCCACCACGGGGGTGACCACGTCGCGCAGCGCTGCGGCGACCGGGGGGGTCAGCAATCCCGCGAAAATCCCCACTGCCAGCAGCGCGCCGCCATGCCGGGCGGACCATTCGAGGGCAAGGCGAAGGGACAAGGGCGCTCCCGAATGCTTGGCGCGGGTTCGCGTCCCGTTCTATAGCCGCCCCCGTGTTCCCACCAGCCCAGCCCCCCGCCCCATTCCCCGATTCCGGGACCGACTACCTCGCCAAGCTCAATCCGGAGCAGCGCGAGGCCGTGGAGACGGTGGACGGGCCGCTGCTCGTCCTCGCCGGCGCGGGCACGGGCAAGACACGGGTTCTGACCACCCGCTTCGCCCATATCCTCATGACGCGCCGGGCCTTCCCCAACCAGGTGCTGGCCGTCACCTTCACCAACAAGGCGGCGAAGGAGATGCGCGAGCGAGTCTCCGCCATCCTCGGCCGTCCCGCGGAGGGGCTCTGGCTCGGTACCTTCCATGCCCTCTGCGCGCGGATGCTGCGGCGGCACGCCGAATATGTCGGGCTGACCAGCTCCTTCACCATCCTCGACACCGACGACCAGATGCGCCTGCTCAAGCAGGTGATGGATGCCGCCGTGGTGGACATCAAGCGCTGGCCCGCCCAGGGCATGATGGCGGTGATCCAGCGCTGGAAGGACCGTGGCCTGACGCCGGCCCGCGTCTCGCCCGCCGAGGACAGCGACTATGCCAACAACAAGGCCCGCTCCATCTACGAGGCCTACCAGTCGCGCCTGAAGGCCCTGAACGCCGCCGATTTCGGCGACCTGATGCTGCACATGACGGAGATCCTGCGCACCCAGCCAGACGTGCTGGCCCAGTATCACCGCGCCTTCCGCTACATCCTGGTGGACGAGTACCAGGACACGAACACCGTGCAGTATCTGTGGCTGCGCCTGCTGGCCCAGGGCCACCACAACATCTGCTGCGTGGGCGACGACGACCAGTCCATCTATTCCTGGCGCGGCGCGGAGGTGGAGAACATCCTGCGCTTCGAGAAGGACTTCCCCGGCGCCAGGATCGTGCGCCTGGAGTCCAACTACCGCTCCACCCGCCCCATCCTCGCCGCCGCCTCGCACCTCATTGCAAAGAACGAAGGCCGCCTGGGCAAGACGCTGCGCGCCGGGCGCAACGACGCCGATGGCGAGAAGGTCCGCGTGGTTTCCCTGTGGGACTCCGAGGAGGAGGCCCGCATGGTCGGCGAGCGGATCGAACAGGCACAGCGCAAGGGCGTGCCGCTGGGCCAGGCCGCCATCCTCGTCCGCGCCGGCTTCCAGACGCGCTCCTTCGAGGAGCGGCTGATTACTCTGGGTATCCCCTACCGCGTGGTGGGCGGGCAGAAGTTCTATGAGCGCGCGGAGATTCGCGACGCCATGGCCTATATGCGCGTGCTGCACCAGCCAAGCGACGACCTGGCCTTCGAGCGGATCGTGAACACGCCGAAGCGCGGCATCGGCGATGGCGCCCTGCAGCAGATGCATGTGGGGGCGCGGGAACAGGGCATCCCGCTCGCCATCGCCGCCGAGCGCCTGGCCCGCACCGAGGTGATGCGCGCCAAGCCCCGCGCCGCCATGCGGGAATTGTTCGACGGCTTCTCCCGCTGGCGCGCGCTGATGCAGCGCGAGGGCCATGTGGTGGCCGTGGCCACCATGCTCGATGAATCCGGCTACACGGAGATGTGGAAGCAGGACAAATCCGCGGAAGCCCCGGGGCGGCTGGAGAACCTGAAGGAGCTGGTCCGCGCGATCGGTGAGTTCGCGACGCTGGAAGGCTTCCTCGAACACGTCGCCCTCGTCATGGAGAATGACGAGAATGCCGAGGGCGAGCGCGTCTCGCTGATGACGCTGCACGCCGCCAAGGGGCTGGAATTCGACCTCGTCTTCCTGCCGGGCTGGGAGGAGGGGCTTTTCCCCCACCAGCGCGCGCTGGACGAGGGCGGGACCAAGTCTCTGGAGGAGGAGCGGCGCCTCGCCTATGTCGGCATCACCCGCGCGCGGAAGATGGCGGTGATCAGCCATGCGGCGAACCGCCGCGTCTATGGCAACTGGTCAGCCGCCATTCCCTCCCGCTTCCTGGACGAGCTGCCTCCTGGCGAGATCGAGCGCGAGGGCAGTGGCGCCGCCCAGCGCGGCCGCATGGTGAACGCGCCCACCGTCTTCTCCGGCCAGTTCCCGCTTTCCTCCCAGCGCCCGGCGCGGGTGATCGAGGCCGGTGCCTGGGAGGTGAAGGAACGCCCGGCACGCGCCGATGCCATGCGCGTGGGACAGCGGGTCTTCCACCAGAAATTCGGCTATGGGCGCGTCACGGCGGTGGAGGATGACCGCCTCGAAGTCGATTTCGAGAAGGCGGGCCAGAAGCGCGTCCTCGACCGTTTCGTGGAGAAGGCCTGATGTCGATCCCTGAGGAGCGCGCGTGATGTCGGTTGTTGAGGAGCGCGCGTGATGTCGCGACGCCACGCGCAGAATCTGGAAACCGTCTGGCTGGACTCCCTGCCCGAAGAAGCGGTGCCGGCCGTGGAGGCCGCGCTGCAGCGCGTCTGCCGCAGCGTCGCCCTTTTCCTCGATGAGCCGACGGATACCTGGCGCGTGGAAGGCGTGCGCGAGGAAGGGGCGAAGGAGGATGACCTCACCGCCGCCCTGGCCCTGGCCTCGCTGATGACGGGGCTGGACCTGCAGCCCCAGCGCCAGCCGGTAGAATCGGAGGGCTGGTTGGCCCGCACGGCCCAGGCCTTCCCGGAGCAGGAGATCGGCGGCCGCGTGCTGATCCGCCCCACCCATCTGCCGGATCGCCGCGTGCATGGCCGCACCGTGCTGAAGCTGGATGCGGGGCTGGCCTTCGGATCGGGCGAGCACGCCTCCACCCGCGGCTGCCTCATCGCCTTCGAAGGCGTTTCCCGCCGCATGCGCCCGCTGCCGAAGGACCAGCTGCGGTTGCTGGATCTCGGCGCCGGCTCGGGCATCCTGGCCATGGCGGCGGCCAAGGCGCTGCATCGCCGGGTGCTGGCGACGGATATCGAACCCTGGTCGGTGCGCGTGGCCGAGCAGAATGCGGCGATGAACGGGCTCAAGCCCCTGCTGCGCGCCGTGCTGGCCGATGGATGGAAGGCCCCCGTCGTGGCCCGCGGCAGCTACGACTTGGTCTTCGCCAATATTCTTGCGCGCCCGCTCTGCGCCATGGCGCAGGATCTCGCGCGGCACCTGCGGCCGGGCGGGACCGCTATCCTGGCCGGGCTTCTGGGCACCCAGGCCAACATGGTGATGGCCGCGCATCGCCGCGGCGGGCTGCGGCTGGAACGGCGGCTGAATTTCGGCCCCTGGACCACGCTGGTCCTGCGCAAGCCGGGCAAGGCCCCTTCCGCGGCCTGAGGCCGGGAAGCGCGGCCGGGCGGCGAACCGCCCGGCCTTCTGGATCCCGCCGGATCAGCCAGCGCGCTGCTTTTCGAAAACGGGCAGGCGCTCCAGCTCCTCGCGGGTCATGTTGAGCTGCGCGCGGCCATCGGCACTGTTCGTCATGCCGATGCGGTCGATCGGGATAATGGCCCGGCGCTCACCGAGGCCGAGGAAGCCGCCCCACTCGACCACCGCGCCGCGGACGCGCCAGTTGCGGTCGAGCACGAGGTCCTCGACATGCCCGGCATCCTTGCCATTGGCGCCGACGAGGTTCTTGTCGAGCAGCCGCGTCGCGTAGCGCGGATCCGCGACCGGCGCGGCATCGAAGCGCAGGATGGCCACGTGCAGCTGATCGGCCGCCTGCTGGGCCTGCTGCTGGCTCGCCTGGTTCGCCTCGCGCGCATGCAGGGCGGCCTGGGCCTCACCGGCGCGTTGCTGCGCCTCGCGATACACATCGGTCCGGCGCAGGCCGACAGGCAGCTGCATCATGGCTTCCTGGGCGCCCATCAGGGCCTCGCGGGCCTGCTCCATGGCCTCGTTCCGGCGCTCGCCGGCTGGCTGCTGCGCCATGGCCTGGATGGACTCCCGCAGGCGCTGAGCCGCAAGGCGCAGCTCCGCCATCGCATGCGTGTCGCCCTCCTGCACGATCGACGCATTGGCCGGACCCCGGCCGGGGCTCGCGTCCTGGGACCGCGCCTGTGCCGCAGTGCCAGCCTGGCCTTGCCCTGCCTGGTTCTGGATAGCCTGATTCTGGGTGGCCGGGTTCTGTGTCGTCTGGGCGTCCGCGAATTGCGGGCCGAGCAGGACGGCCGTGGCGAACACGGTGCTGGACAGCAGGTTTTTCATGGTGGCGCTCCTTTCAACAACGATGGCGGCAGGTGCGGAACCGCCGTCGCAGGAGAGCGCCTCACCATCGCCGATGGTTGTGCAAAGAAGGCATAAAAAAGGCGGAACTGCCCCATTCGGCCATAATTGCCCGGCAATCGCGCGGGGGGCGGGGCTCGAAACAGCACCGGCCCGCGGCGGCGCCCCAAGGGGGAGGAGCGCTTCGCGGGCCGGGCATCGGGATGGCGGCAGGGGGGAGCCCGCCATCCCGGTAACAATATGGAAGGCGCCGTCAGGCGGCGGCGCGCTTCCGGAAGGGATCATTCGCGGCGGCGGGCACCGGTGTCGTGGCGGCACGCGGGGCGGAGGACTCGCGGCGCTCGATGCCACCCTGCAGCACGAAGGGAATATCCCCACGGGTCAGGCCGATATCGGCCAGCTCACGGTCGGTGAGGGCCGTCAGCTCGGCCTCGGCGCGGCGGCGCTGGATCCAGGCGGCGAAGCCGGACACCAGGCGCTGCAGGCCGGAGGTGATCACGGCATTGCGGGCCTCGTTCGCCTGCCGCAGAACCTCGATCTGGCTCATCGGCTGGGCATTGGCGGGGAAGGGCATCATCGGCGCGGGGTGCTGCACCTGGGAGATGCGGGGGTTCATTGGTCTCTGTCCGTCTGTGGCCATCCTGTCGCGCGGGGATCCATATCCTCGCTGCCCGGATGCCTTCGGTGAGAGGTATATGCGCCTCTGATGCCGGCGGATGTCGCGTTGTTCATGTGGCTGAGCCATGCGCGGAGCGCATGGAAATCTGGGGAAACATGTCGTGGTTAACCATCTCGTGACAAATCCGCCGCAAAATCGCCTCTTATCCCTCCGTTCGGAGCTGGCGCGGCTGGGGGTGGACGGCTTCATCGTCCCGCGCGGGGATGAGTATCTCGGGGAATATGTTCCCCCTTCCGGCGAGCGCCTCGCCTGGCTCACCGGCTTCACCGGCTCCGCCGGCCTCGCCATCGTCCTGGCCGACCGCGCGGCGGTCTTCACCGATGGCCGCTACGTCACGCAGCTCGCGCAGCAGGCGGATCCGGCGCTCTGGGAACACTGCCACATCACCGAGCAGCCGCCGGCGGCCTGGCTGAAGGAACATGCCGCCGGCCGCCGCATCGGCTACGATCCCTGGCTGCATCCCCAGGCCGCGCTGGCCCGGCTCGCCGCCTCCGGCGTGACCCTCGTCCCGCTCGCCTCCAACCCGATCGACGCGGTCTGGGCGGACCGCCCCGGCGCGCCCGCCGCCGCCGCCGAGCCCTGGCCCGAGGAACTGGCCGGCCGCTCCGCCGCGGAGAAGCGGGAGGCCATCGCCAAGGACCTGCGGGACGCCGGGGAGGATGCGGTGGTCCTGGCCGATGCCCATTCCGTCGCCTGGCTGCTGAACATGCGCGGTGGGGATCTGGGGCATACGCCGATCGCCCTCGCTTTCGCGCTGCTGCGGAACGATGCCTCCACCACCGTCTTCATGGACCCCGCGAAGGCCGGCCCCGCGCTGCGGGAGGCGCTGGGCAATGCCGTTTCCATCGAGCCGCGCGCCGCGCTTCCCGCCGCCCTGGCCGCGCTGCGCGGGCGCAAGGTGCGTGTCGATCCCGAGCTGACGCCCGCCTGGTTCGCCACCACGCTGCAGGAGGCCGGGGCGGAGGTGTCGAAGGGCACCGACCCCGTCCGCATGCCCCGCGCCTGCAAGACCGGGGCGGAGCAGGATGGCGCCCGCGCCGCGCATCGCCGCGATGCCCGGGCCATGATCCGCTTCCTGCACTGGTTCGCGGTGGAGGCGCCGAAGGGCGGGCTCACCGAGTTGGCCGTGGGCGAGCGGCTGCTCGCCTTCCGCCAGGCCGAGGACCGCTTCCGGGCGGAATCCTTCCCCGCCATCACCGGCGCCGGGGAGCATGGCGCCATCATCCATTACCGTGCCACCGAGGCAACTGACCGGGCGGTGAGGCCGGACGAGTCCTTCCTGATCGACAGCGGCGCCCAGTACCTGGACGGCACCACCGACATCACCCGCACCCTGTGGACAGGCCCTGGCATGCCGCCCGCCGAGCTGCGCACGCGCTACACCCTCGTGCTGCGCGGGATGGTCGCGCTCGCCACCACGCGCTTCCCGGAAGGCGTCGCGGGGCCGCATCTCGACGCCATCGCCCGCCGCCCGCTCTGGGAGGCGGGGCTGGACTACGACCATGGCACCGGCCATGGCATTGGCGCCTTCCTGTCGGTGCATGAGGGGCCCGCGGCCTTCTCGCGGAACGCCGCGAACATCCCGCTGCAGGAGGGGATGATCCTCTCGGACGAACCCGGCTTCTACCTGCCCGGCGCCTATGGGATCCGGATCGAGAACCTGCTCCTCGTCCGCCCCGATCCGCGGGTGCCCGGGCCGAAGCGCTGGCTGGGCTTCGAGACCCTCACCCTCGTTCCCTTCGAGCGGGCGCTGATCGACACGGCCGCGCTCACCCCGGCGGAGCATGGCTGGATCGATGCCTACCACGCCCGCATCCTCGCCGAGATCGGGCCGGGTCTAGACGGTGCAGCGGCGGACTGGCTGCGCGCGGCCTGCGCGCCGCTCTGAGGTCCGTCCGGCGCCCTCTCCCGGCCCGGCCCCGCCGGATCGTCAGCCCCGACTGATGATCAGGCGTGCCCCAAGGCCGATGAAGATCGCCCCCGCCACACCGTTCAGCCATTGCGCCGCCCGGCCGGAGCGCGCCATCAGCCCCGCCGCCCTCGCAGCCCCGGCGATGATGGCGGCGAAGATCGGCACGGAGACCAGCGGCAGCACGGGGCCGAGGAGCAGCATCTGCAGCCATTCCGGTGCCCGCTCCGGGCTGGTGGAGACGAATTGGGGCAGGAAGGCCAGGAAGAAGAGGGCCACCTTCGGATTGGTCAGGTTCGTCAGGGCGCCCTGCAGCATGACGCGGCGCACCGGCACGCGCGACGGGGCGCCCAGGGCACCGCCCGCCCAGGCCGCGCGCAAGGACAGGATACCGAGCCAGAGGAGATAGGCGCCACCCGCCAGGCGCAGCGCCGCGAACAGGGCGGGCTCGGCCGCCAGCAGGGCGGCGACGCCCAGCGCGGCCATCAGGATGTGCACCGCCGCCCCACAATAGATTCCCAAGGCCGCCGCCCAGCCGCGCCGCGCGCCGCCGGCCAGGGTCTGGCCCAGCACGAACATCATGTCCGGCCCGGGCGCCAGCGCCACCACGATGCTGGCCAGGATGCAGGCAAGGAGAAGGGCGGGGTCGATCGGCATGGCCGCAGTCTCCCCATGGCTGCCGCGGGCGTCGAACGCCTTTTCCTGATCGCCTCCATCAGCACCGCTGATGCCCGCGGGGCGTGCCACCGCGCCACGCGCGATGAGAGTTGCGCGGCACCGGCACAAGCGCGAGAAGCGGGCCGATGGAAGCACAGGCCGAACCGGGTGACATGCTGCCGCGCACGGACATGCTGCCGCGCGGCTATGCGGCCGGCGCCGCGCTGCCCTGGTGGGCGAAGATCGGCGGCAAGCTCGCCATCGCCGCGCTTCGCCTGCCGCATGGGCTTCTGCGCCGCGCCGGGCTGATCCGGCACAGCTTCGTCGCGGATACCGAGGCGCGGCTCCTGGGGGAGCCGATGGCCCATGTGGCCCGCTTCGTCGCGCGCCATGGCCGCCCGCCGCGCGGCGTGCTGGAACTCGGGCCGGGGCGCATGGTCACCCGCGCCGCCGCCTATGCGGCGCTGGGATGCGGCCCCGTCACCTTCGTGGATGTGGAGGATGACGCGCCGCGCGAGGTGGAAGCCTATGCCCGTGTCGCCGATCTCGCCCGCGCTGCCGGGCTGCCCGCTCCGGCCCTGGGGGGCGCCGCCGATCGCGAAGCCGCCCTGGCCGCCTGCGATGCGCGGCTGCTCATCGGCGGGGCCGATGCCTTCGCCCGCATCCCCGACGCATCGGTGGAACTGGTCCTCTCCGATGTCGCGCTGGAGCATGTTCGCCGGGATGCCCTGCCGGGGCTGCTCGCCGAGCTGCGCCGGATCTCCGCCCCCGCCGCGCTGGGCATCCACGCCGTGGACTTCCACGACCATGTCGGCGGCGCGCTCAACACCCTCCGCTTCCCGCCCTCCTTCTGGGAAGGCGGGCTGGTCGCGCGCAGCGGGCTCTACGTGAACCGGCTGGGCCTGTCGCAACTCCGCGCGGCCTTCGCGGCGGCGGGCTTCACGACGCGTGTCACGGAGATCCGCCGCTGGCCCGAGCCCCCCGCCGGGGCCGGGCATGCCCATCCCGCACTGCGCCGCCCGGGGGAGGACGATCTGGTGGCCTTCGCCCGGATTGAGGCGGAACCGGCGCCCCGCTGAGGGCGGCGCGGCTTCGCTCAGCCCTCCGCGAAGCCCGCCATCTCCCGCCACTGCGCCTCGGTCAGCATCGCCAGGCCGAGCTCCGCCGCCTTCTTCGCCTTGGACCCCGCATCGGCGCCGACCACGACGAAATCCGTCTTCTTCGAGACGGACTTCACCACCTTCGCCCCCATCTGCTCCGCGCGCGCCTCGGCCTCCTGCCGCGTCATCGTCTCCAGGCTGCCGGTGAAAACGATGGACTTGCCGGAAAGCGCGCCCTCCGCCACCGCCTCGGCGGGCTCGGGCGAGACCTCGCGCAGCAGGTCGTCCAGCGCCTCCACGTTACGCGTCTCGGAGAAGAAGGCCACCAGCTCCTGGGCAATGGCGGGGCCGATGCCCTGGATGCCGCCCAAATCCTCCCGCGCCTCGCTGCCGATGATGCGCGCATCCAGCATCGCCTGCCGCCAGGCCTCCGCCGTGTGATAGTGGCGCGCGAGAAGCCGCGCGTTCTGCTCGCCGATGCGGCGGATGCCCAGGGCGAAGATGAAGCGCTCCAGGCTCACGCTCCGCCGCGCCTCGATGGCGGCGAGAAGATTGGCGACCTTCTTGGATTCCCCTTTCGCGCTGCCGCCCCAGCCCTTCCAGCCGCGCAGCGTCGCCACATGCTCCTTCAGGCGGAAGATGTCGGCCGGCGTGGTGACCAGCTTCGCCTCGTGCAGCAGCACGACATTCTCGATCCCAAGCCCTTCGATATCCATCGCGTTGCGGGATGCGAAGTGGATGAGCCGCTCCACCTGCTGCGCGGGGCAGATCAGGCCGCCGGTGCAGCGGCGCACCACCTCGCCCTCCGGCCGGATGGCGGGGCTGCCGCATTCCGGGCAGGTGGCGGGGGGCTGCCAGGGCTCGCCGCGGCCGGGGCGTTCGGGGTCCACCACGCGGATGATCTGCGGGATCACGTCGCCCGCGCGCTGCAGCTCCACCGTGTCGCCCACGCGCGCGTCGCGGCGGGCCACCTCGTCCTCGTTATGCAGCGTGGCGTGCTGCACCATCACGCCGCCGACATTCACCGGCTGCATCACCGCGCGCGGCGTCAGCGCGCCGGTGCGTCCGACCTGGATCTGGATCTCCAGCAGCTTCGTTACCGCGCGCTCGGCCGGGAACTTCCACGCGATGGCCCAGCGCGGCGCGCGGCCGACGAAACCGAGGCGGGACTGCCAGTCCAGCCGGTCCAGCTTGTAGACGATGCCGTCGATATCATAGTCCAGCCCCGCCCGGCGCTCGCCCATGCCTGCCTGGAAATCCGCGGCCGCGTGCTCGTTATCCAGAAGTTGCGACAGCGGGTTCACCCGGAAGCCCCAGCGCCGCAGCGTTTCCAGATAATCCCAATGCGTTTCCGCGACCGGCGAGGAGGAGGCGCCCTGGGCATAGGCGAAGAGGCGCAGGGGCCGGCGCGCGGTCACCTTCGGGTCCAGCTGCCGCAGCGAGCCCGCCGCCGCGTTGCGCGGGTTCACGGGGATGCGCACGGCTTCGCCCGCCTTCTCCCCGGCCTCGCGTCGCCGCTCGCGCTCCTCGAACAGCCGCGTCTGCTCGGCATGGAAGGCCATGAAATCGGCCTTGGTCATGAAGACCTCGCCGCGGATCTCGATGCGGTCGGGGAAGGGGGGCTTCAGCCGGCGCGGCAGCTCATCCAGCGTCTTCAGGTTCTCGGTGATGTCCTCGCCTTCGGTCCCGTCCCCGCGCGTCGCGCCGCGGGTGAAGACGCCGTCCTCATAGGTGAGGTTGACCGAGAGCCCATCGATCTTCGGCTCCGCCACGAAGCGCAGCACCTCCTCCGCCGAAAGCCCGAGGAAGCGGCGGATGCGCGCCGCGAATTCCGCGAAGTCCTCGGGGGAGAAGGCGTTGTCCAGGGAGAGCATCGGCGTGCCGTGGCGTGCCTTGGCGAAGCCGGCGGCCGGGGCATCGCCCACGCGGCGGGACGGGCTGTCCTCCCGCACCAACTCCGGGAAGCGCGCCTCGATCGCCTGGTTCCGCCGGAACAGCGCGTCATAATCCGCATCGGACATGATCGGCGAATCATGGACGTGATAGGCGGCATTCGCCTCCGCGATGCGGGCGGCAAGGCTTTCCAGCTCCTGGGCGGCTTCCGCCTCGGTCATCTCCTCGGGTGGAAGGGCAGGGGAGGGATTCTTGGCGGCCATCATCCCCGGAGATAGCAGGGGCCCGGCTGCCACGGAACGTGGGCCACCGCGTTGTCACCCGCATGACGCCCGAGGAATGGATCCGCCCCGCCGGCCTGGAGGCCGCCCGCGCCGCCCAGCGCGAGATCGCCGCCCGCGCCGAGGTCCAGGACCGCCTGCCGCCCGCGCCGGCCCTGGTGGCCGGGGTGGATTGCGCCGGTGCCGCGCGGGGCGGGCCGGACCGGGTCCGGGCCATGGCCGTGCTGCTGGGCATCGCGGCCCCGTCCCAGCCCCGGGCGACGAGCCTGGCCGAGGGCGTTCCCCGCTTCCCCTACATCCCCGGCTTTCTCGGATTCCGGGAGATCCCCTTCGTGCTGGAGGCCGTGGCGAAGCTGCCGGAACGCCCGGAGCTGATCCTGGTGGATGGGCATGGCACCAGCCATCCGCGCGGCTGCGGGATCGCCACCCATCTGGGCGTGGTGCTGGACCTGCCGACGGTGGGCGTCGCCAAGTCGATCCTGGTCGGGAGGGTGGCGGGCGAGCTGGGCATGGAGGCGGGCAGCACCGCCCCGCTGGTCTGGAAGGGCCGCCGCATCGGCACGGCGCTGCGCAGCAGGCGCGGCGTGCAGCCCCTGTTTATCTCCACCGGCCACCGCGTCTCGCTGGAGACGGCGGTGGCGCGGGTCACGGAATGGCTGGCCGGCTACCGCCTGCCCGAACCCACCCGCCTTGCCGACAAGCTGGCCGGGCAGGCCCGGAGAGCCATCGAGCGGCAGGCGAGCCTGCTGCCCGAATAGGCGGCCGCCCCAGGGCTGGCGGGCCCGATGGCGGCCTGCATGATCAGCCCGGGCCGGCGATCTGCTTCTGCCCCTGCCCCTGCCCCTGCCCGCGCCGCAGCGCGGCCAGCCGGTCGGACAGGTTGGCCGGCGCCGCGCCCTTGCCCGAGGCGGCGGCCAGGGCGGCCGCGATGTTCGGGTCCTCCTTCTCCGGCTGGGTCGGGGTCAGGAGCTTCGCCTTGGCATTAGCGGCCTCCGCCTGGGCCAGGTCGCGCGCGGCGGCATCCTGCATGGCCTTCAGCGCCACGCTCAGCCCGCTGGTCGCGCCGGAAAGCCCGGCCGCCTGCCGCGCCGCCTCGGCCCGCCGCTCCGCCGCGTCGCGCTGGGCATCGGCGCGGGTCATGTCCCGCTGCGCCCGCGTCAGCTCGGCGCGCGCGGAGCGCAGCTTCTGGCCGGCCTGGTCATAGGTCTGCTGCAGGGTCTGCATGAACTCATGCGCGTCCGCCGCGTCCTGCTTCTCCCGCTCGATCTCGGGGGCCATCTCCTCCAACATGCCCAGCAGCGTGGTGAGGGAGCGTTCCAGCTCCGCCTTCCTCGCCGGGTCCGCCTCGGCCTCCAGGCGCGCGTTCAGCTGCTCGGCGGCCGCCATGCGCTGGGTGGAGAGGGCCTGGATGGCATCGGCCTCCTTCCTCTCCTTCTCATAGGCCTGGCGCGCCTCGGCCACCTGCAGGCCCAGCTGGTCCAGATGCTGCTCCATCGTGCGCAGCTCGGCCTCCGTGGCCGATTTCGGGTCCCAGCGAACGATCGCCTCGACCGCGTTGTTCACGGCCTGGTCGGTCTTCACGCCAACGAGGTTCCGGATGAATGCGAGCATCGTCTTCTCCGTGTGATGAAGGGGCTGGGCGATAGAATGGCCGGGTGAGGGCGGGCCGGCCGTCAGCCGGCCATCGCGCCGGCATTGAGAAGGGCGACGGCGAGCTGCAGCCCGACCAGCGCGCAGGCCGCGGCCACGTTGCCTTCCTCGATCATGTGCCGCAGGCCGCGCAGCAGGGCCGAGGCAAGAAAGAAGGCCAGGAGCTGCACGACCAGCGCGACAAGGCCCCAGATCAGGATGTCGAGCGTCACGAGGCTGGTGGCCAGCGTCGCCGCCAGCGGCATGGCGAGGGCAACCAGCGTTCCGCCCAGCACGAGGCCTGCCGCGACATTGCCCTCCCGGATCAGCCGCACCTCGTGGAAGGGTGTGATCGCCATGTAGATCGCGATCCCCAGGCCCAGCAGGGCGAGGGTGATCGCGAATTGCAGGACCAGCACTGGCAGGCCGGCCCGCAAGGTTTCCAGGATGACGTCCATGGCGGCGGTTCGCGCTCCGATCGGCTGTCAGGGCTTCAGGTGGGGGAGAGGGAAGCGGGGTTCACGTCCAGCCCGGCGCGGACCTCCACCCAGGCCTGGGTGCCGTCCTCCACC
Source organism: Pararoseomonas baculiformis (assembly GCF_017813395.1). Classification (GTDB taxonomy): domain Bacteria; phylum Pseudomonadota; class Alphaproteobacteria; order Acetobacterales; family Acetobacteraceae; genus Roseomonas; species Roseomonas baculiformis. The sequence goes on from NZ_JAGIZB010000010.1 coordinate 120,017, forward strand.
GCCGAGACGAGGATGTATTCGGTCTGTGGCGCCGGGGCGGCGGCACCGGTCGAGGCGCCATAGAGCATGGCCTGGCTGCGGACGATGCGGCGGCCCTGCGGGGTTTCCACCTCCTCCTCCAGTAGGCGCGGCGGCACGCGGGATGAGCCGGGCGCCCAGACCCGGCCATAGAGCTTGCCGTCCCTGGTCTGGAACTCGGGCCAGCCGATCATGCCCTCGGCCGGGTCAAGCCAGGCACCCCATTCGCCCTCGTCGGCCGGGGCGATCTCGTCCAGCAGGCTGAAATACCGGCACTCAGAGGCCTCGCCCTGCGCGTCCAGGTGCAGCTGCAGCATGGCGCCGCCCTCCGGCAGGTAGAGGCGCAGCATGGAGCCGGGCCCTCCGCCGCCGATCCGCCCGATCGCCGTCACGCTCACCCGCCCCCCCGCGCCGGGCGGAGCCGTGACATGGGTGGAACCGGCGGCGAGCAGGAAGGGCGTGGGGTCGATGGTCAGCGTGGTGCCCAGCCGGAAGCGGGACGGGGCATAGCCCTCCCCGGACATCTTGTGGCGCAGCATCCCGCCCGCGCTGCGCAGCGTGTCGCCCGTTGTCATGCCCGTGCCTCCCGTTCCCGCCCGGTTCCTGGCCCGCCGCAGGGCCAGGAAGGCCGCGACGCCGCCCCCGACCAGCAGCAGCCCGCCCATGGAGCCGAGCAGGCCGCCCGATTCACCATCCTGGTCCGCGGTGCTGGGCGTGCGGCGATCCTCGGGCGGCGGCGCCTCCCGGCCCGTCGCCACCTCGGGAGGGATGCCGGGCGGAAGGTAGTTCGGGTCCCGCGGCTGGCCCTCGCTCCCGGCGAGGCGGCGGTCCAGCTCGTCCAGCTGGCGGCGAATCTCCGCATCGCCCTGGGCGCGCTGCTCCGCCTCCTGCCGCCAGGATCGGTAGCCCGGGTCATCCTGGTGGTTGCGGAAGAAATCCGCATGGCCCGGGCGGGAGAGGTTGGAGAACAGGAACCAGAGGAAGGCCGCGTCCCAGATCCCGAAGGAGCGCGGCCCGGAAAGGACGCTGCCCGGCACGGACCAGCCGCGATCCCGGTACCAGCCCCCGGATGAGGGGCCGGACCAGCCCCCGCCCGACCAGCCGCCGCCCGACGGGGTGCGGCTGCGGGGCGCGGGGAAGGAGAAGCCGCCGCCCGAAGGGGCCGGCGCGGGCTGGGCGCGGCGCTGGGCGGCCGCCTCGGCCTCCCGCATCCGGCGCAGCGCGTCGCCGGCCTGGCTGCGCCCGTAATCCCGGTCCGCCGCCGAACCGCCGGTGGAAGGAATGGAGAAACCGCCCCCCGAACTGCGCGGCCGGGCATAGCCGCCGGAGGAGGGGGCGCGGGAATAGCCGCCACCGCTGAAGGAAGGGGTGCGGCCGCCGCTGCTGGGGCGGGAATAGCCGCCGCTGGAGCGGGCCCGCGGGCGCGCCTCCGCCTCCGCGCTGACCAGCGCCAGGCCGGGCAGGACCAGGGTGGGCGTGACCGGCACGGCCAGGAGAAGCAGGGCCAGCAGGCGGGTTGAGGGTCCTCGCATAGCCTCCCGGTCCAACCATCCTCGCCCGCGGCGCCAGAGCACGATCATAAGGCGCGGGGCTAACGCCGCCAGGGCGGAAAGGTGCCGCGCACAGGGGCGTGTTTCAGGCCGCGCCCGCCAGCAGCTCGTCCGCCGCGGCGCGCGCCGCCTCGGTCACGCGCTCGCCGGCCAGCATGCGCGCGATCTCCTCCCGCCGGGCTGCCGGTTCCAGCGGCGTCACCCGCGTCTCGGCGCGGTCGCCGCGGATTCCCTTGGCCACCTGGAAATGGCGGCTGCCGCGCGCGGCCACCTGGGGCGAATGGGTCACGACCAGTACCTGCAGCCGCTCCGCCACCCGGGCCAGCCTTTCGCCCACGGCCGCTGCCGTGGCGCCGCCGATGCCGCTATCCACCTCGTCAAAGACCAGGGTGGGCACGGGCGAGCCGCGTGCCAGCACCACCTTCAGCGCCAGCATCAGGCGGGAAAGCTCACCGCCCGAGGCGATCTTGGCCAGCTGCCCCGGCTTCTGGCCGGGATTGGTGGTGACGAGGAAGGTCACCCGGTCCCGCCCATCCGGGCCCCAGGCATTCTCCTCGCGCGGCGCGATCTCGATATGCAGCCGCGCCCGCTCCAGCTTCAGCGGCGCCAGCTCCCGCGCCACCGCCTTTTCCAGCTTCTCCGCATGGTCGCGCCGCGCGGCGGTCAGCGCATCGGCGGCGGCGACATAGGCGGCGCGGGCCTCTCGCGCGGCGGCGTCCAGCGCGGCCACGCGGCCCGTGCCGGCATCCAGATTGGCCAGCCGCTCCTTCAGCCCGGACAGGGTGCCGGGCAGGTCCACCACGGCCACCGCGTATTTCCGCGCGGCGGCACGCAGGGCGAAAAGGCGCTCCTCCACATGCTCCAGCCGGCGCGGGTCGGGCTGGGCGTCGCTCGCCAGCCGCTCCAGCACGTTCTCGGCCTCGGCCAGGGCATCCTGCGCCGCGGCCAGGGCGGTGAGGGCGGCGGTCACCTCCTCGGATGGCGGGGTGAGGCGTTCCAGCGCGCGCGCCGCATTGCGCAGCCCCGCCGCGGGCGCCCCGCCGCCGCGCCGATCGCGCGGCTGCAGCTCCGAGAGGGCGGAGGCGATGGCCTCGGCCCGCTTCTCACTGCCTTGCAGCCCCTGCCGCTCGGCCGCCAGCTGGTCCTCTTCGCCCTCGACCGGGGCGAGGTCGGAAAGCTCCTGCACGGCGTGGCGCAGCCATTCCTCATCCCGCTGGGCGGCGGCGATGGCTTCCTGCGCCTCGCGCAGCGCCTTCTCTGCCCCGCGCCAGGCGCGATAGGCCTCGGCCACGGCATTGCGCCGGGAATCCAGCCCGCCAAACGCGTCCAGCAGCCCGGCATGGGTGGCCGGATCGGCCAGGCCGACCTGGTCATGCTGCCCCTGCACCTCGACCAGCAGGGCACCGAGGCGGCGCAACAGCGCCACGCCCACAGGCTCGTCATTCACGAAGGCGCGGGAGCGGCCATCGGCGGTGACGATGCGGCGGACCACGATCTGGTCCTCGTTCTCGATGCCCTGCTCCGTGAGCAGGGCGTGGGCGGGATGGCTTGCCGGCGGATTGAACACCGCCACCACCCCGGCCTGGGACTGGCCGGCGCGCACCATGCCCGCTTCGGCCCGCTGGCCGAGAGCCAAGCCGAGGCTGTCCAGCAGGATCGACTTGCCGGCGCCGGTTTCACCGGTCAGCACCGAGAGGCCCGGCCCGAAATGCAGGTCCAGGCGCTCGATCAGCACCACGTCGCGGATGGAAAGGGAGGCGAGCACGCCCGTCCTTCAGATCAGAAAATGGTGTCCACGGCCCGTTGGAGCAGGCCTGGGCGGCCGATGCTCTCAGCCCGGGGGGCTCCCTCGACCAGCAGGGCGTAGCTGTCCTGGTACCAGGGGTTGCCGGGATAGTTATGGCCGAGCACGGAGGCGGTCTTGCGCGCCTCCTCGGTCAGGCCCAGGGCGAGATAGATCTCGGTCAGCCGGTGCAGCGCCTCGGGCGTGTGGTTGGTGGTCTGGTAGCTTTCCACCACCCGGCGGAAGCGGCCGATGGCGGCGGAGTAGAGCTTCCGGTTCTGGTAGAAGCGGCCGATATTCATTTCCTTGCCGGCCAGGTGGTCCCGGGCAAGGTCGATCTTCAGCCGGGCGTCACGGGCGTAGGAGGAGTTGGGGAAGCGGTTCACCACCTCCTGCAGGGCCGCCATCGCGGTCTCGGTGCCCTGCTGGTCGCGCTCGGCATCCGCGATCTGCTCATAGTAGCATAGGGCGCGGAGGTAATAGGCATAGGCGATGTCGCGATGGGCCGGGTGCAGCTGGATGAAGCGCTCCAGCTGGCCCAGCGCCTCGGTGTAGCGGTTGCGCGAATACTCGGCATAGCCGCTCATCAGCCGGGCATTGGTGGCCCAGGTGGAATAGGGATGGTCGCGCTCCACCGCGTCGAACATCTCGATCGCCTGGGCATAGCGCTCGGCCCGCAGGGCCTCCAGCCCGGCGGCATAGACCGCCTCGGGTTCCATATCGGCATAGCTTGCGCCGCGCGGGCGCAGGCGGTCCGAATCTCCATCCCAGAAATTCAGGCTGCCGCATCCGCCCAGGGCGAGGGGGGCGAGGAGGAAGGGCAGGATCGCGAGGCGACGGGTCATCATGGCGGCGGCTCTATAGCATGCGACCCCGGCGATGGGACATAGAGGGCCGCGACATGGCGGGCAGGGTGGGGGTTACCCTTTCCTCATGCGATACGCCGGACCGGACCGGCCTCGGGGCAGGGCCGGTTCCAGGCCGGGCCGATGGGCGCCGGGATCAGGCCGGGGCGGCCGCCATGGGCAGGCGGAGCGTGGCGCCGGAGAGCTCCGGCTCGGCCGCGCCCTCCACCCAGCGCCAGGCGCGCGGGTCGGCAAGAAGGGCGCGCAGCAGGCGGTTGTTCAGCGCATGGCCGGAGCGGTGGCCGCGGAACTTCGCCCGCAGGGAGGCGCCGGCCAGGGCCAGGTCGCCCACCGCGTCCAGCAGCTTGTGGCGCACGAACTCATCCGCATGCCGCAGCCCGCCCGGGTTCACCACCAGCGGCCCGTCCACCACCACCGCATTGGCGAGCGAGCCGCCGCGGGCCAGGCCCACGGCGCGGAGCCGCGCGATGTCCTCGGCCATGGTGAAGGTCCGGGCATCGGCCAGGATGCTGCGGAACCCATCCTCGGTGATCCGCATGGAGAGGGACTGCTGCCCGATGGCGGTGGCGCCGAAATCGATGCTCAGCTCCGCCTCGAAGCCCACGCCCACGGCGGGGGAGAGCTCGGCCCAGGCCGCGTCGGGGCCCTCGCCCTCTGTCACGCGGACCGTGCGCAGCACCTCGATGGCGCGGGCCGGCTCGGCCAGCTCCACCACGCCCGCGCAGTCGATCAGGAACACGAAGGGGGCGGCGGACCCATCCAGGATGGGGATTTCCGGCCCGTCCACCTCGACCAGCGCGTCAGTGATGCCGAGCCCGGCAAGGGCCGCCATCACATGCTCGATCGTGCCGATCCGCTCCACGCCCTCGCCGATGGCGGTGCAGAGGCGGGTATCGGTGACCTGGTCATGCCGGGCGGGGATGTCGATGCCGAGATCGGTGCGGCGGAACACGATGCCATGCCCAGCCTCGGCCGGCCGGAGGGTCAGGGTGGCACGGGCCCCCGAGTGAAGGCCGACGCCGACGCAGCCGATCGCGGACCGGAGGGTCCGTGCGCGTGCCGTGCCGATCGGGAAGAAGCCGTCCATCGGGAACCTCGGGAAAAGCGGGCTTTGCAACCGGGCCGAAGCCCGATCCTCGCCGGTGTCAACGCCCCGGCGCGCTGCAACGTCGCACCGCAGCACAATGGTTTCCAGTCAAGCGTTGTTTCTCCGTATTACGGCGTAAGTGCTTGAAAGAATGGCCCTTCTAAAAGCCAAAAGGGCCCCGCCGAAATCTCGGCGGGGCCCTTCCGGGATCATGCCGCCCCTGGCCGGGGCGGCGCAGCCTGGGCTCAGTTGCCCTGGCGGCGAAGGAAGGTCGGGATGTCCAGCCCCATCCCATCCTCCTGCGGCTGCTGCACGCGGGGTGCCGGGGCAGGGGCATGGGCCTGCGCCTGCTGCGGCCCTTCGGCACCGTCGGGCAGGGTGCGGCGCATGCCGCCAATGCCCGTGGCCCGGCGGAAGATGCCGCCCAGGCCGCCCGTGGGGGCCGGGGACTGCGGGGCCGGAGCCACGCGCGGCGCCGGGGCGGCGTGCAGCGGGGGCGCGGCAACCGGGGCGGCAGCCGGCAGCTCAGCCTGGGGCTCCGCCGTGTTGCGGGTGTCGATCATCGCCTCGCGGCGCATGCCCATGGGCAGGCGCGGGCCGGCATTCGGGCCCGGGGCGGGCACCGAGGCAGCCGGGGCCATCGGCGCCGGGCGCGGGGCGCCCACCACCGGAGCCGGACGGCCGGCCGTGCCGGGCTGCATGCCGGCGGGGCGCATGCCCGGCACGTTCGGGGCGCCGAGAGGGCCGCTGGCCTGGCCACCCATGCCCTGCACCGGGGCGCCGCCGCCAATGGCCACCACCCGCGCGGGCTCGGCCTGCACGGCCTCGGCCTGCTGGTCCTGCACCGCGTCGATGCCGGTGGCGACGACGGAAACCCGCAGGCGGCCGTTCAGCGTCTCGTCCACCGAGGTGCCGAAGATGATGTTCGCATCCTCGTCCACCTCGCGGCGGATGCGGTTCGCGGCCTCATCGACCTCGAACAGCGTCATGTCGTAGCCGCCGGTGATGTTGATCAGCACGCCGCGGGCACCGCGCATGGAGGTGTCCTCCAGCAGCGGGTTGCTGATCGCGGCCTCGGACGCCTTGACCGCGCGGTCCTCGCCCTCGGCCTCGCCCGTGCCCATCATCGCCTTGCCCATCTCGGCCATGACGGTGCGGATATCGGCGAAGTCCAGGTTCACGAGGCCCGGGTTCGTCATCAGGTCGGACACGCCGCGCACGCCCATGTAGAGGACGTCGTCGGCCATCTTGAAGGCCTCGGCGAAGGTCGTCCGCTCATTGGCCTTTCGGAAGAGGTTCTGGTTCGGGACGATGATCAGCGTATCGACATACTGCTGAAGCTCCTCCAGTCCCTGCTCCGCCGCGCGCTTGCGCTTCGGGCCCTCGAAGTCGAAGGGGCGCGTCACCACGCCAACCGTCAGCACGCCGCGCTCGCGCGCCATGCGGGCGATGACCGGCGCCGCCCCCGTGCCGGTGCCGCCGCCCATGCCGGCGGTGATGAAGATCATGTGCACGCCTTCAAGGTGGCGGGCGAGGTCCTCGGTGGCCTCCTCCGCCGCCGCGCGGCCGATCTCGGGCTTGGCGCCGGCGCCAAGCCCCTGCGTCAGATGCGGGCCAAGCTGCACGCGGCGCTCGGCGCGGCTGTTCACCAGCTGCTGTGCATCGGTGTTCGCGACAAGGAACTCGACCCCTTCGAGCCCCATGCCGATCATGTTGTTCACCGCGTTGCAGCCCGCGCCACCAACGCCGATGACCGTGATCCGCGGCGTAAAGTCGGTGTGCTGCTGACGCGGGATGGTCAGGTTCAGCGTCATCGTTCCAGGCCCCCTTCGAAGACGCGTTGAATGCGAATCGCCCCCAAGCCCTTATGCATCACACACGGTCCCGGAGCCAATTGACGAAACGCGCGAAAACACCGCGCGATCCCTGTGTTGCATAATCGAAATCCAGCGCCGGCCTCCCCTCGCCGCCGCCCCAGGCCAGCAGGCCCAGGGTGGTGGCGAAACCGGGCGCATGGAACGCTTCCGGCAATCCCCGGATCGGCGCGGGGCGGCCCAGCCGCACCTGCCGCCCGAGAATCCGCGCCGCCGCCTCGCGCACGCCGACAAGCTGGCTCGCGCCGCCCGTCAGCACCACGCGCTGCCCGGCCTCGGGGCCGATATTCGCCTCCGCCAGCCTGTCCCGGATCAGCTCCAGCGTCTCTTCCACACGGGGGCGGATGATGGAGAGCATCAGGGCGCGCGGCACGCGGGAGAGGATTTCCCCCTCCTCCCCCAGTTGGGAGAGGGAGAGCATCTCGCGCTCGTCCTCGATGGTGCCGATCATGCTGCCATGCATGGTCTTCAGCCGCTCCGCCTGGTCGAGCGGGGTGGAAAGGCCGCGGGCCAGGTCATTCGTCACCTGCCAGCCGCCCACCGGAATCTGCGCCGTGTGGACGAGATTGCCCTCATGCAGCACGGCGAGCGAGGTGGTGCCCCCGCCCATGTCGATGAGCACCGTGCCAAGCTCCCGCTCGTCGTCCGAAAGCGCGGAGAGGGCGGCGGAATAGGGAGCGGAAACCGGTTCCTCGACCTCCAGGTCGCAGCGCGCGAGGCAGGTGCCGAGGTTGCGCAGCGAGGCCGAGGCGGCATCCACCACATGCAGCCGCGCCCCCAGGCTCTCGCAGATCATGCCGCGCGGGTCGCCGACGCCGGGCGTGGCGTCCAGGGTGAAGTTCAGCGGCAGGGCATGCACAGCCTCGCGCCCCTCCTCCGCCATGCGGCGCCGGCCCTCGGCCACGATGGCGCGCAGATCCGCCTCCGTCGCCGCCCGGCCGCCGATCGTCCATTGCACATGGTGCTGGCGGCTCTGCGGCTGGCCGCAGGAGAGGTTGACGATGACGCCGGAAAGCTTCGTGTCCGCCATCTCCTCGGCCTGGGCCACGGCGGCGCGGATGGCGCGCTCGGCATCGCCCAGGTCGATGATGTTGCCGCCCTTCACGCCCTGAGAGCGCTGCCAGCCATAGCCCAGGGCACGCGCCATCCCGTCCGGCTCGATCCGCGCGATGATGCAGACGACCTTCGTGCTGCCGATATCCAGCACGCCGAAATTGCCCATCCGCGCGCGGGGATGGCGGGCGCGGGGCGGCGCCAGGCCGGGGCCTGCCCCATCGGGCGTGCGGGGCAGGGCGTTCACCCGTTCCTCCCGGCCCGGGCGCGGGTCGCGGGCGGGGTGGCGGGTTCGGGCGAGGCGACCGGGCGCAGCACCAGCCGGTCCGGCAGGCGGAGGTCCACGGTCTGCATCGGCCGGTCCAGAAGCTGGTTCTGCCTGTGCAGCTCGGCCAGCCGCTGGATCGCCGCCTCCTCATGCCCCTCGGGCAGCAGCACATCCGTTCCGCTGTGCAGGCGGAGATTCCAGCGCCGCTCGCCGATCCGCACCAGCGCCTGGGTGCGTGCCTGCACATCCGGCGCCTCGCGCAGCAGGTCGTGCAGCGCCGCGGCCGCCTTCTCCGCCCCGGGCCCGACGATCAGGGGCAGGGGGCCGAAGGCGTCCAGCCTGTCCGTGGCCACGATCCGGCCCTCGCGGTCCACGATGGCGAAGCGGCCGCTGTTCTGCCAGATGGCGAAGGGGGCGCGCTCCTTCACCCGCACCAGGATCACGCCGGAGAGGTGCCGCTGCACCTCCGCCTCCTCAATCCAGGCCACGGCCTCCAGCCTCTCCCGCGCGGCGGCGGGGGCGAAGCCGAGCACCGGGTCGCCCGGGCGCACATCCAGTGCGCGGCGCAGCAGCGCGGGCGGGGTGTTCCGCACGCCTTCCAGCCGGACCTCGCTGACCACCAGCCCGCCGACGCGCGCGCCGATGCTGGCCATGGCGCCATCCAGCGCCGAGGAGAGCCGGCTGGCCGGATCCAGGCTCGCCACCCAGACCGCCGCCACGCCGCAGAGGCCGAGCAGCGCGGCGATCTTGCCGGCCGGCCGAAGCAGCGCCTTGCGGCGGCGCATCCAGAGGCGCAGCGCGCTGGGGCGAACCGGCTCGGGCGGGGCGGGGCGGGCGCGGACGCCCGCGGAAAGCTTACGCGGCATCGCGCATGCCCTTCGCGCCGCGCTGGACGCCGTCATGCCGGGCCTGCCGCACCATCCAGGCGCAAAGCTCGGGGAAGGAGATGCCGCGATAGGCCGCCTGTTCCGGCACCAGGGAGGTGGGCGTCATCCCGGGCTGGGTGTTCACCTCCAGCAGGATCAGCCCCTCGGCGCCAGGCTTCGAATCATCCCAGCGGAAATCGGAACGGCTGATGCCGCGGCAGCCCAGCGCCGCATGGGCGGCCACGGCCACCGCCATCGCGCGGTCCCGCACCTCGTCGGGAACGGGGGCCGGGATGGTGTGGCGGGATCCGCCATCGGCGTATTTCGCGTCGTAGTCGTAGAAGGCATGGCCGGTGGCGATTTCCGTCACCGCCAGGGGGCGGTCCTCCATCACCGCGACGGTCAGTTCCTTTCCGGGGATGAAGGGCTCGGCGATGATCTCGCCCCAGCGCCAGCCCGCCGCGATCTCGGCGCGCCGGTTGTCGCGCTCGCGCAGGATATGCACGCCGACCGAGGACCCCTCGCGCAGCGGCTTCACCACATAGGGCAGGGGGAGGGGATCGGCATCGGCCAGCTCCGCCGCGTCGAGCAGACGGTGCGGCGCCACCGGCAGGCCGGCCGCCGCGAAGGCCGCCTTCGCCGCCGCCTTGTCCATCGCCACAGCGGAGGCGCGCAGCCCCGAATGCGTGTAGGGGATGCCCATCCAGTCCAGCACGCCCTGGATCGAGCCATCCTCGCCGAAACGACCGTGCAGGGCATTGAACACGACATCGGGGCGGGAGGCCGCGATGCCGGAGACCACCGCGCCGAGATCCGGGCCGGGATCCAGCGTGGTCACCTCGAACCCCGCCTCGCGCAGGGCGGATGCGATTTCGCGGCCGGAGGAGAGAGACACCTCCCGCTCGTTGGAGAGGCCGCCCAGAAGGACCGTGACGCGCGTCATGCGGAACGCTCCCCGATGCGCTTGATTTCCCATTCCAGGGAGATGCCGGAATGGGCGAGCACGGCGGCACGCACCGCCTCGCCCAGATCCTCCAGATCGGCCGCGGTCGCGTCGCCGGTGTTCAGGAGGAAGTTGCAGTGCTTCTCGCTCACCTGCGCGCCGCCGAGGCTCCTGCCCCGGCAGCCCGCGGCATCGATCAAGGCCCAGGCCTTCTGGCCGGGCGGATTGGCGAAGGTGGAGCCGCCGGTGCGCGCCCGCACGGGCTGCGTCGCCTCGCGGCTCTCGCGGATCGCGGCCATGCGGGCGGCGATCGCCTCCTTGTCGCCGGGCACGGCGTGAAAGCGTGCCCGCACCACCACGCCACCAGGGGGAAGCTGCGAGCGGCGGTAGGAAAGGCGGAGTTCGGCGGTGCGCACGCGCAGCAGCCCGTCCACGGTCGCGATCTCGGCCCAGTCCAGCCGGTCCGCCACCTCGGCGCCATAGGCACCAGCATTCATCGCGACCGCGCCACCGATAGCGCCGGGGATGCCCGAAAGGAACTCCAGCCCGGAGAGCCCGGCCGCCGCCGCATGCTCGGCCACGGTCGCGTCCAGCGCCGCCGCGCCGGCCACCACGCCGTCACCCTCCACCACCACGTCGCCAAAGCCGCGGGCGAGGCGCAGCACGATGCCGCGCACCCCGCCATCCCGGATGATGAGGTTGGAGGCCGCGCCGATCACGGTGATCGGGGCCTCGGCCCGCCGCAGCAGGCGCAGCAGGTCGTCGGTATCGGCCGGGCGGACGAGCCAGTCCGCCGCCCCGCCCACGCGGAACCAGGTGCCCGCCCCCAGCGGCGCCCCGGCCTGCACGCGCCCGCGCAGGGGGGGAAGGGGGCCTTCCGTCATGGAGACGGAAGCGCTCATGCGGCGCCCTTGATCCGGCGCGGGCCGGACTTGGCCTGCAGCTCCGCCAGCTGCGCCGGCAAGGCATGCGCCCAGTTCGTGATGTTGCCCGCGCCGAGGCAGACCACGTAATCCCCCGGCCGCGCGATGGCGTGCACCATCTCCGCCAGGTGGTCGGGGCTGGAAAGCGGCACCACGCTGCGATGCCCATGGGCGCGCAGCCCTTCCACCAGCGCATCCTTGTCGCGGTTCTCGATGGGCTGCTCGCCCGCCGCATAGACATCGGCCACGATCACCGTGCCCGCATCGTTCATGCAGGTGCAGAACTCGTCGAACAGCGCATCCAGCCGCGAATAGCGGTGCGGCTGCACCACCGCGACGACATCCCGCGCGCCGGCCTGCCGCGCCGCCTTCAGCACGGCGGCGATCTCCACGGGATGGTGGCCGTAATCATCGATCACCGTGATGCCGCCGGCCTCGCCCGCCCTGGTGAAGCGGCGCTTCACGCCCTTGAACCCGGCCAGCGCCATGCGGATCGTCTCCTCCGGCACCTCCATCTCCACGCCGATGGCGATGGCCGCCAGGGCGTTGAGGACGTTGTGCTGGCCCAGCATCGGCAGGCGGAAGGGCTTGAAGGCGCGGGAGCGGCGGGAGACGCGGTCCTGGACCACCACCTCGAAGGTGGCACCCATGCGGTCCGTGATCACGCGCTCGGCACGCACATCGGCCTGGGGCGAGAAGCCATAGGTGATCAGGCGGCGGTCCGAGAGGCGCGGGATCATCGCCTGCACCTCGGGGTGGTCCGCGCAGAGCACCGCGAAGCCATAGAAGGGGATGTTGCCGACGAACTGGGCGTAGCCCTCCTTCATCGCATCCGCCGTGCCCCAGTGGTCCAGATGCTCGGCATCCATGTTGGTGACCACGGCGACCACGGCGGGCAGCTTCAGGAAGGAGCCGTCGCTCTCATCGGCCTCGACCACCATCCACTCGCCGGCACCCAGGCGCGTGTTGGTGCCATAGGCGTTGACGATGCCGCCATTGATGACGGTGGGGTCGATCTTCGCGGCCTCGAGCACGCAGGCGACGAGGCTGGTGGTGGTGGTCTTGCCGTGGGTGCCGCCCACCGCGATGGACCATTTCAGGCGCATCAGCTCGGCCAGCATTTCGGCGCGGCGCACCACCGGCAGGAAGCGCGTGCGCGCCGCCTGGACCTCTGGATTATCCTTCTTCACCGCCGAGGAGATGACGACGACCTGTGCCTCGCCCAGGTTCGCGGCGTCATGTCCGATCGTGACGGGAATGCCCGCTTCCCGCAGGCGCGTGACATTGTAGCCTTCGGCGATGTCGCTGCCCTGCACCTGGTAGCCCAGGTTGTGCAGGACCTCCGCGATGCCGGACATGCCGATGCCGCCAATGCCGACGAAATGGATAGGGCCGATATTCAGCGGCAGGGCGCGCATGATCTAGGCTGCCTTCCCCAGGGAGGATTGCTGCGGCATTTCGGCCACAAGGGAGAGAACACGGTCGGCCAGCCTCGCGGCCGCGTCCGGTCTTCCGAGAAGTGCCGCAGCCCGGGCCGCTTCGTCCAGGGTTTCCGGAGCGTTCAGGCGATTTTTCAGCGCCGCCGCAAGGGATTCCGCCGTGAAGCTGCCTTGGAACATCAGTTCCGCGGCACCGGACGCCGAAAGGGAACGGGCGTTCTCGGTTTGGTGGTCGTCGATCGCGTGGGGCAGGGGCACCAGGATGCTCGGCCGCCCGGCGCAGGCGATCTCGGCCACGGTGGAAGCGCCGGCCCGGGCGATCACCAGATGCGCCGCGCGGTAGAGCGCCTCCACATCGCTGAAGAAGGGCGCCAGCTCGGCCCTTACGCCTGCCGCGGCATAGGCGGCGCGGGTGCGGTCGAGATCCTCTTTCCGGCATTGCTGCACCACCTGGATGCGGCGCCGCAGCTCCGGTTCAAGGAGGGCGATGGCGGGCGGCACCACATCGGCGAAGATCCGCGCGCCGAGGGATCCACCGAGCACGAGGATCCGCATCACCTGGTCCGGCGGTTCATAGCCCTGGCCATGCAGCGCCGTGATCGCCGGGCGCACCGGATTGCCCAGCACCTCCGCGCGCACGCCGCCCGGAACGCGCCCCGTGCCGCTGAAGCAGAGGGCAAGAAGATCCGCCCCGCGCGCCAGCGCCCGGTTCGCGCGGCCGAGCACCGCATTCTGCTCATGCAGCACCACGACAGGCCGGCGCGCCGCCGGCAGCAGCCGCGCTGCGACCAGCGGGGGCACGGAAGGATAGCCGCCAAAACCCACCACGGCGGAGGGACGGATATCCGACAGCAACCGGCGCGCTTCCATGGCGCCCCGCGCCAGCGCCAGCACACCGCGCGCCGCGCCCAGCATCCCATGCCCCGCCAGCCCCGAGCCCTTCAGCACGAAGCGCTCCGCATGGGCGAAGACCGGGCTCGCATAGGCGGAGGACCGCGCATCCGTCATCAGCGCCACGCGCTCGCCGCGCCGGGTCAGTTCGGCGGCCAGCGCCTCGGCCGGGAAGAAGTGGCCTCCCGTGCCGCCGGCCGCGATCACGATGGGGCGCGGCTCGGCCCCCCTCACCGGAAGCCTGCCTCCGCCGAGCCTTCCTCCGCCCGGCTCAGCCGCCGCCGCGTCAGCGCGAGAAGGAAGCCCATGCCCAGCGCGATGGCGATGACGGAGGAACCGCCATAGGAGACGAAGGGCAGGGTCATCCCCTTGGTCGGGATCAGGTGCAGCGAGGAGGCCATGTTCACGAAGGCCTGCAGCCCGAACTGCGTCAGCAGCCCCGTCGCGGCCAGGATCACGTAGAGATCCGTCTCGGCCAGCAGCCGCATCAGCCCGCGCACCACCACGAAGGCGAAGAGGGCGAGGATGAACAGGCAGACGACGAGGCCGAACTCCTCCCCCACCACCGCATAGACGAAGTCCGCATGGGCGTCGGGCAGCACGTTCTTCATGCGGCCCTCGCCCGGGCCCACGCCCATCAGCCCGCCGGCGCCAAAGGCCTCCAGCGCCACATCCACCTGGTAGCTCGCCCCGCCCTCACCGAAGAGGAACTGGTCCACGCGCCGCTGCACATGGTGGAAGACGAAATAGGCGCCCACCAGCCCCGAGGCGCCCAACCCGCCCAGCGCCAGCACCACGGCCATGTTGATGCCGGCGACGAAGACCTGGGCGAAGAACACGCTGCTGACCACCAGCAGCATGCCGATGTCGGGCTGGCGCTGCAGCACCACCGCCACGGCGGCATAGAGGCCGAGCACGGCGGCCCAGGCCATCCAGCCCTTGCGGCCCGCCGCCTTTGCCTCGGCGATGATCCAGGCGGCGACCACGGCGAAGCAGGGCTTGAGGAATTCGGAAGGCTGCAGCGAACCGAGCAGCGGGATGTTCAGCCAGCGGCGTGCGCCCTTCACCTCCGCGCCGATCACCAGCGTGGCGAAGGTCAGCACCAGCGCGCCCAGGAGGCCGAGCAGGGCCAGCCGCCGCACATTCTTCGGGCTGAGCAGCGAGACGCCCGCCATCACGGCCGCCGCGCCGGCCAGGAACAGCACCTGCTTGATGAAGAACATGTTGCGCGAGGAGGCGCCGATGCGCTCCGCCACGGCCGGCGCCGCGGCCAGCACCATCACATAGCCGAAGCAGACAAGGGTCAGCAGGGCCGCCAGGGTCCAGCGGTCCACGCTCCACCACCAGCGGCCCAGGGTGGAGGTGTCGGCGCGCGAAAGGGCCATCAGGCAGGCTCCGCCTCACGGTTGACGAGATCGGCGACGAGGGTGCGGAAGGCATCGCCCCGCGCCTCGAAGCTGCGGAACTGGTCGAAGGACGCGCAGGCCGGCGAGAGGAGCACCGCCCCGCTGCCGGTGCGCCGCGCGGCCTCCAGCGCGGCGGGAACCGCCGCCTCCAGCGTGCCGAGGATGCGGTTTGGCACGCCATGCGCCGCGAGGGTGGCGGCGAATTCCTCCGCCGCCTGCCCGATCAGAAGCGCTTCCGCGATACGAGGGAAATAGGGGGCCAGCGGCACGATCCCGCCCGCCTTCGGCACGCCGCCCGCGATCCAGACCACGCGCTCATGACAGGCCAGCGCATAGGCGGCGCTGTCCGCGTTCGTGGCCTTGCTGTCGTTCAGGAAGGCGATGCCGTCGAGCTCGCCCACGCGCTCCTGCCGGTGCGGCAGGCCGGGATAGGTCAGCAGCGCCCGCGCCACCACCTCCCGCGAGATGCCGAGGCCGAAGGCGAGGGCCGTGGCGGCTGCCGCGTTCTGGGCGTTGTGGATGCCGGGCAGGGCGATGGCGCCGGAGAGATCAGCGATCACCCCCCTCTCGTCCCGCAGCGATACGCCCTCGGCCCAGATGCCGCCGGTCTGCGGCGCGGTGCCGGAAACCGGGACCACGCGCCCCCGATGCTCCGTCGCCAACCCGCGCGTCCCGGCATCATCCATGCCGAACACCGCGACATCGTTGCCCAGCATCACCCGTGCCTTGGCGGCGGCATAGCCGGCCATGTCGCCATGCCGGTCCAGATGGTCCGGGGAAAGGTTGAGCAGCGCGCCCAGATCGAAGCGCGCCTGGTCCAGCCGCTCCGCCGAATAGGAGGACATCTCAAGGATATACGCGCCGTCATCCGGCAGGATCGGCATGTCCAGCGCGGCCGGGCCGAGATTGCCGCCGGTGGACACCACCATCCCCGCCCTGCGGGCGATATGGTCCAGCAGCGCGGTGGTGGTGGACTTGCCGTTGGTGCCGGTGATGCCGACGAAGCGCGCCCTGCTGCCCGCCGCGCGCACCGCCCGGTAGAGGAACTCCACGTCGCAGAGCACCGGCGCCCCGATTTCCGCGGCCCGCAGCGCCACGGGATGCGCCTTCGGGCCGCGATGCGGGATGCCGGGGGAGATCATCAGCAGGTCGAAATCAGCCGGCCGCTCCAGCCGGAGCCCGGCCTCGGCGGCCTGGGCGCGCGCGGCCTCGCCATCATCCCAGGCGATGACCTCGGCGCCCCATTCGCGCAGCCGGAGCGCGGCCGGAAGCCCGGCCCGCCCAAGGCCGAGCACCGCGATACGGGTTCCGGCGAAGGGGGCGCGCATGACGCTCACCGGATCTTCAGCGTGGAAAGGCCGACCAGGGCGAGGATCATGGAGATGATCCAGAAGCGGATGACGATGGTCGGCTCCGCCCATCCCTTCTTCTCGAAGTGATGGTGCAGGGGCGCCATCAGGAACACGCGCCGGCCCGTGCGCTTGAACCAGAAGACCTGGATGATGACCGAGAGCGTCTCAACCACGAAGACGCCGCCGACAATGGCCAGCACCACCTCATGCTTCGTCGCCACGGCCACGGCGCCGAGCGCGCCGCCCAGGGAAAGGCTGCCCGTGTCGCCCATGAACACCGCGGCCGGGGGGGCATTGAACCACAGGAAGCCCAGCCCCGCGCCGATCAGCGCCGAGCAGAACACCGCCAGCTCGCCCGTGCCCGGCACGAAGTGCAGCTGCAGGTAGTCGGCGAAGACCCGGTTGCCCACGAGATAGGCGATCAGCGCGAAGACGCCCGCCGCGATCATCACCGGCACGATCGCCAGGCCGTCCAGCCCATCCGTCAGGTTCACGGCGTTGGAGGCGCCGACGATCACCAGCATGCCGATGATGGGGAAGAGGATGCCGAAGGGGATCAGCAGTTCCTTGAAGACCGGTAGGGTGAGGTGGTTGCTCAGCCCCGGCGGCAGAAACCAGCCGATCCCGACCGCCACGACCAGCCCGAGCCCGAACTGCGTGACCAGCTTCCCGCGGGCCGAGACGCCCTTGGTGTTCCGCTTGGTCACCTTCAGCCAGTCATCGGCGAAGCCGAGCAGGCCGAAGCCGACCGTGACCAGCAGCACCGCCCAGACCATGCCGTTGCGCAGATCCGCCCAGAGCAGGGTGGAGACGCAGAGCGCCAGCAGGATCAGCACGCCGCCCATGGTGGGCGTGCCCTTCTTCTCCACCAGGTGGCGCGCGGGCCCGTCCTCCCGGATCGGCTGCCCGCCGCGCTGGAAGGTGCGGAGCCAGCGGATCACCATCGGGCCGAAGACCATGGAGACGACCAGCGCCGTGATGCAGGCTGCCCCCGCGCGGAAGGTGAGGTAGCGCAGCAGGTTGAAGATGATGAGGTCGCCAGGCCCGGCGAGCAGCGCGGGGATCATGCCGCCGCTCCCTGCGGGCCGATGGCCTTAATCGCGCGCACCACCACCGCCATGCGGCTGCCGAGCGAGCCCTTCACCAGCACCGCATCCCGCGCGCGCAGCGCATCGGCCACCATCGGGGCCAGCGCCGCGCTGTCCGGCGCGTGGGCGCCGCGCTTCTCAGGCGGCAGCGCATCGTGAAGCGCCTGCATCTGCGGACCACAGGTAAAGACGATGTCGGCACAAGCCGCCGCATCCGTGGCCAGGGCGGCATGCATCGCCACGCCCTCGTCACCCAGTTCAAGCATATCGCCCATCACGGCCACGCGCCGCATCTCCCTCTGAGCCGCCAGGACGGCAAGGGCCGCACGCATGGAGACCGTATTCGCATTGTAGGATTCATCGAGCAGCAGGAGCGTGCCGCCCGGGGCGGGAATAACCACGCGGGCCCCCCGCCCGGCCAGCGCGGAAAACGCGGACAGGCCTTCAGCAAATCGCGATGGATCGGCCCCGAGCGCCTGGGCGGCGGCCAGGGCCGCGCAGGCATTCATGGCCATGTGCCGCCCGGGCACGGCGAGCGAGACCGGGAAGGCCTGCCCCCCCAGCCCGACGCGGAAGGACTGCCGGTCGGCCTCGCCCTGCCAGTCCAGCAGCCGGGCATCGCCGCCATCGCCGAAGGTGACGACCCGCACCCCGGCCTCCTCGGCCCGGCGCCGCAGCAGCCCGGCCTGCGCGCCCTCGGCCGGCAGCACCGCCACGCCGCCCGGCTCCAGCCCGGCGACGATATCGGCCTTTTCCTCGGCAATCGCCTCGATCGAGCCGAGGCGCCCGAGATGAGCCGGCGCGATGGTGATGATCACCGCCACATGGGGACGCGCGAGGCGCGAGAGCGGCGCGATCTCGCCGCGCGTGTTCATCCCGATCTCGATCACGCCGTACCCGGCGGAAACCGGCATCCGCGCGAGGGTGAGGGGCACGCCCCAATGGTTGTTGTAGCTTGCCACCGCGGCATGGACGGAACCGCAGGCTGCAAGCCCTGCTGCCAGCATCTCCTTCGTGCTGGTCTTGCCCACGCTGCCCGTGACGGCCACGAAACGCGCGGCGGAACGCGCCCGCCCGGCCGCGCCGAGCTCGGTGAGGCCGGCGAGCGTGTCATCCACGCGCAGCAGCGGCGCGGCGCCGGGGATCGCGCGGTCCACCATGGCGCAGGCCGCGCCGCGCGAAAGCGCATCCGGAACGAAGTCATGCCCGTCCCGCGCATCGCGCAGCGCGACGAACAACTCGCCGGACCCGATGCCGCGGCTGTCGATGGAAACGCCGGTGATGGCCACGCCATCCGGCACCTCGCCGCCTGTCGCCTCCCGCAGGGAGGCCGAATCCCAGAGCGGTGCGGTCACGGAGCGGACCCTGCGAGGCGGCGCACCACCTGCACATCATCGAAGGGATGCGTCACCCCCGCGATGGTCTGCCCGCTCTCATGCCCCTTGCCGGCCACGGCCAGCACATCGCCGGGGCCGAGCGCCGCCATGGCTTCCGCGATGGCGGCCTCGCGCCCGCCGATCTCCACCCCGCCGGGGCAGGCGGCCAGCACGGATGCGCGGATCGCCGCGGGTTCCTCGCTGCGCGGGTTGTCATCGGTCACCACCACACGGTCCGCATACCGGGCGGCCGCGGCCCCCATCAGCGGGCGCTTGCCGGGATCGCGGTCCCCGCCCGCGCCGAACACGACATGCAGCCGCGCCGCATGGGGCCGCAGCGCGGTCAGCAGCCGCTCCAGCGCATCGGGCGTATGGGCGTAATCGACATAGACCGCCGCGCCGTTCGGAAGCCGCGCGGCCAGTTCCATCCGTCCGCGCACGCCGGCCAGGCGGGGCAGGGCGCGCAGCACGCGATCGGCCGGCAGGCCCGTGGCCACGGCCAGCGCCGCCGCCACCATCACGTTGTCGGCCTGGTAGCGCCCGACCAGCGGCAGGTGCACCGTCTCCCGGCGGCCGAACAGGCTCAGCTCCAGCTCCTGCCCATCCGCCTGCGGCGCGTGGCGGAGCAGCCGCAGGTCTGATCCGGCCTCGCCCACGCTCATCAGCCGCAGCCGCCGCGCGGCGGCGATGGCGCGCAACGCCGCCAGCGTCGCGCCGTCCATGTCGGCATTCACCACCGCCGGCCGCCCGGGCTCCAGCAGCGTGTCAAACAGGCGCAGCTTGGCCGCGCGGTATTCCTCGAGCGTGCCGTGATAATCCAGATGGTCGCGCGTCAGGTTCGAAAAGCCGGCGCCGGCCAGCGACACGCCATCCAGCCGCCGCTGGTCCAGGCCGTGGGAGGATGCCTCCATGGCCGCATGCGTCACCCCTGCGCGCGCGATGGCGGCCAGGGTCGCGTGAAGCGACACCGGATCGGGGGTGGTGAGGGAAGGCCCCTGGGGAAAGCCATCGGCCATCAGCCCCAGCGTGCCCATGGAAGCGGCGCGGGCTCCTGCCTGCGCCCAGATCTGGCGCAGGAAATCCGCCGTGCTCGTCTTGCCGTTGGTGCCGGTCACGGCCACCACGGTGCCGGGCTGCACGCCATGGAAGCGCGCCGCCATCAGCGCCAGCGCCCGGCGCGGGTCACGCGCCGTCACCAGCGGGCGCGGCGGCACGCCGGGCGGCCATTCCGTGCCCTCGGGCGCCAGGATGGCGGCGGCACCGCGCCGCACGGCGTCCTCGATATGCGTGCGCCCATCCGTGCGCGTGCCCGGCAGCGCCGCGAACAGCGCACCCGGCACGACCTGCCGGCTATCCGCCGTCAGCGCCGTCACATCCGGCCGGCCCTCGGATCCCGCATCGTAGCGCAGCGCGATCGGGTCCAGCCGGGCCATCAGCTCATCGAGCCTCATGGCTCTCGGGCCAGGAAGGCGTGGCCGGGAGCGTGGCCGCCTGCGCTGCCATGGAGAAGCGGATCCGGCTCACCGCCTGGCCGCGCATCATCTCCGTCTCGGTCACCCGCAGCGGCACCGGCGGCGCGAGGGTTGGGGTGGAGGGCACGGGCTGCGGCGTGGCCGGCCGTGGCGCAACCGCCGGCGTCGTGGCCGGGCGGGAAGGCGGAGCGGCTGCGGTTCCCGGGCGCGCCGCCGGGGCGGTGGCCGCGGAGGGGCGCGGGCCGGGCCGGCCAGGCTGCAGCGGAATGGATACGGCCTGGAGGATCGACGGCTCCTGCGGGTTCTCGGGAACCATCCCCAGGACCGGCGCGATCCGTGCGATCACCGCGCCCGCCGCCGGCGCCGCCACCCAACCCGCCGTCGCATAGCCATGCGACCGCGCATTCGGGTTCGGCTCGTCCACCATCACATAGACCGCGTAGCGCGGTGCGTTCATCGGGAAGGCGCCCACGAAGGCCGCGATGCGCTTGTTCGCCAGATAGCCGCCGCGCGGCCCGGTCTTCTGCGCCGTGCCCGTCTTGCCGCCGACGAAATAGCCGGGAACATCGGCGCCCTTGCCCGAGCCATCCGTCACCACCAGCCGCATGAGGCGGCGCAT
Organism: Pararoseomonas baculiformis; assembly: GCF_017813395.1. GTDB lineage: Bacteria > Pseudomonadota > Alphaproteobacteria > Acetobacterales > Acetobacteraceae > Roseomonas > Roseomonas baculiformis. The sequence continues at coordinate 140,891 of NZ_JAGIZB010000010.1, forward strand.
GGTCTCGGAGGTGCGCTCGCTCACCACCCGCGTGCCCTCGCGCACCGTGCCCGGCGGCTGTGCCAGCAGGGTCGGCTGCCGCAGGATCCCGCCATTGGCGATGGCCGCGATGCCGGTGGCGACATGCAGCGGCGTGACCGAGATGCCGTGGCCGAAGGAGATCGTCATCATGTTGATGTCGCGCCAGCCATTGGCGGGCGGCACCAACGGCAGCGCCGTCTCGGTGATCTCGATCTGCTGGCGCGACAGCATGCCCAGGCGCTGCATGAACTCGCGCTGGCGCTGCGGCCCATAGCCCTGGGCCATGTGTGCCGCACCCAGGTTCGAGGAGTAGGCCAGGACCTCAGGGAAGGTCAGCCAGCGGTTCTTGCCCTTGTAGTCGCTGATGGTGAACCGGCCGTAGCGGATCGGCGAGGCAGCGTTGAAGCTGCTCGAATGCACGTTGGACGTGCCGAATTCGAGCGCCGCGGCCGCGGTGATCAGCTTGAAGGTCGAGCCCGGCTCATAGGTGCCGACAGTCACGCGGTTGAAGCGCTGCTCCGGCGTGGCCGAGCCGATGTCGCCCGCATCGTAGTCGGGGAGGGACACCATCGCCATGACTTCGCCGGTGTGGATGTCCAGCACCACGCCCGCGCCGCCGATGCCGGTGTAATCATCGATCGCCTTCGCGACCGCGTCCCGCAGCGCCAGCTGCACGCGGATGTCGATGGAGGTGCGCAGCGGGTCATGTGGGCGGGCGCGCAGCCTCTCGTCATGGTAGCGCTCCATGCCCGAGAGGCCGGCGCCGTCCACGTCCACATTGCCCAGCACGTGCACGGCGGCACGGCCCTGCGGGTAGTAGCGGCGCTCGCCCTCCTCGAAATGCAGGCCGGCGATGCCCAGGTCGTTCACCGCCTGCTTCTCGCGCGGGGTCAGCGCGCGGGCGAGGTAGGAGAACTGGCGCTCCCCCGTCAGCCGCGCGGCCAGCCGCGAGGCATCCAGCTGCGGCAGCACGCGCGACAGGCGCTGCGCGACCTCCGCCGGATTGTCGATCTGCTTCGGATTGGCGTAGAGCGCCGTCACCGGCAGCGAAACCGCGAGGATCTCCCCGTTGCGGTCCGTGATCGGCGCCCGGGTGGTTACCGGGTCCGGCGTGGGCACGAAGCGCGACGCCAGCGGCTGCACCGGGCGCCGCGGCTCACGCGGGTCGATCACCGTGGCGATGGTCGCCTTCAGCCCCACCGCGCCGAAGAGAAGGCCGAAGCCGGCGGCCGCGAGAACCAGGCGCCCCCGGCTCTTCTCCAGCATGGCGCGCCGCGCCAGGTCGGGCTGGCCCGAGCGCGCGGCCGACCAATGGCTTCCCCGCCCATCGCCCAGGCGCGCGGCCCGCACGGGCTCGCGCAGGTGGTAGGCGATCGTCGCGTTGGGATCGGGGGCGGAGGGCTCGTTCACCGCACGCTATCCAGCGTCGCGGCGCTGGCGCGCGCCACGGGAACGGGCGGCGCGAGCAGCGGGCGGGATGCGCCGCCGAGCATGGAGCCAGAAACCACCGGCATCTCGGGCGCGCGCGGCGCGGGCGGCTGCGCCGCCGGGGCCACTTGGCGCATCTGCAGGGATGTCCGCAGCAGCGCGGGCGCCTGCGGCGGGGCGGCCAGGTTGATGCCGCGATCAACCTCGCGCTCGGCGATCTGGGATTCTACCGCCTGCGGCGCCACGCGGCGCGGCACCGGGCGGGGCGCCTCGGCCAGGCGCGGCGCCGGCTCACGCTCGGCCACCGCGCGCGGGACCGGGCTGCGGAGCGCGGCCACTTGCGGCTGGGCGGGCGCGGCAACGCGTGCGGGGCGCTCGGGGGCCGGGGCGCTTCGCTCCACGGCGGGCGCCGCGCGCTCGGACGGAGCCGGGGCCGGGGCCGTGCGGGCTGCGGCGAGCTGCACCGGCGCGGGCGGCGGGGCCGGGGGCGGGATGGGCAGCGGCTCCACGGAAACGGAGGCGATCAGCCCGGGCTCCTCCGCGGCGGGCGCCTGCGCCAGGTGCGGCGCGGCGCTGGCGTCGGGCACAGCCATGGAGGCCGGAATGGCGGAAGCCACGGCGACATTGTTGGACGCGCCCGGCCGCTGCGAAGGCGCCGGCGCGAAAAGGCTCGGCGCGCCCGCGAAGGCCACCGCCGCGGGCAGGCGGCGCTCAAGCTCGGCCGCGCGGACGAATTGGTTGGTCTGCATGACCTCCAGCGGCAGGTTGCGCGTGGCGGCGGCACGCAGCCGCTCCGGCTCGTTCAGCAGGGCCCATTCGGCGCGCAGGACCGCCGTGCGCTCCCGCGCGACCTCGGTCTGCTTCACGGTCTCGCGCAGCACCTTCTCGAGCTGAGCAACCTCGTGCTTCACCGAGTAGAGGTGCAGCCCCGCCCCGGCCGCGGCAACCAGCGACAGGAAAGTGAGGGGTCGGATCATGCGGCCAGCCTCTCGATGGCGCGGAGCCTTGCGGATCGCGCTCGTGGATTCGTTGTGGACTCTGCCACGGAAGGTCGCAGAGCGGTGGTGGTCAGCAGGCGGAATTCCGCCGGTTTCTGGGCCTCTTTCAACGAGGCCGGATCGAATCGGGAAGCGCCGGGCGTGCGGCCCGCCGCATCGCGCATGAAGCGCTTCACGATGCGGTCCTCCAGCGAATGGAAGGAGACGACGACGAGCCGCCCGCCGGGCGCGAGCAGCTTCGCCGCGCCGTCGAGCCCGCGCTCGATCTCGCCGAGCTCGTCATTCACGCGCAGGCGCAGCGCCTGGAAGCTGCGCGTCGCGCTGTCCATGCCGGAAGGATCGCGCGGCATCACCGCATGGATGGCTTCCGCAAGCTGCAGCGTCGTCTCGAAGGGCGCGTCGCCGCGCGCGGCCACGATCTTGCGCGCGATGCGCCGGGAATGCCGCTCCTCGCCGAGCTGCCAGAGCAGGTCGGCCAGCTCCCGCTCCGGGAGCGTGTTCACCAGCTCGGCCGCGGTCGGTCCCGACTTCTCCATCCGCATGTCGAGCGGCCCGTCCGTGCGGAGCGAGAAGCCGCGCTCCGCCTGGTCGATCTGGTAGGAGGACACGCCGAGGTCGAGCACCACCCCGTCCAGCGCCGCCACGCCCCGGTCTTCCATCAGGGCGTGCATGTCGCCGAAGCGGCCCTCCACCAGGTGCAGCCGGCCGGGGAAGCGGGCCACGAGGCTGGCGCCGCGGGCGATCGCGTCGGGGTCGCGGTCCACGGCATAGAGGGTGCAGGCGGCGGCGGAGAGGATGGCGGCGCTGTAGCCGCCGCCGCCAAAGGTGCCGTCGAGATAGGTGGCGCCGTCGCGCGGGGCGAGCGAGGCCAGCACCTCGGCCAGCATCACCGGCACATGGCCGCCCTCGGTGGGGTCGGGCGCGACCATGGGGGAGGTGAGGTCGGTGCTCATGCGCGCCCCGCGGGCGGCAGGCCGGGACGGGCCGGAATGGTCAGGGCGCGCTCGCGGGCACGCTGGCGGGCCGCCTCGGCGCGCGCCTTGGCCGCCTCGGGCTCCCAGAGCTGGAACAGCTTGCCCAGGCCCATGAAGGTCACGGCCTCGGTCAGGTTCGCATGGCCGATCAGCTCCTCCGGCAGCACCAGGCGGCCATCGCCATCGGGGCGCATCGGGAAGGCATCGGCGAAGAGGCTGAGGGAGAGGTCGTCATGGGCGTCGGAGAAGACGTCCAGCTGGTCGATCCCGCCGGCCATCGCCTCGAAGCTCGGGAGCGGCCAGGCCTCCACGCAGGGATCGCGATGGGAAAGCCGCAGGACCATCTCCAGCGTGCCCAGGCGCTCAAGGGCAGAGCGGAAGGACGCCGGGACGGAGACCCGTCCCTTCTTGTCCAGCTTGCCCGTGAAGGTGCCCATGAAATGGGTCATCCGCTGGACGTCCGCCCCCTCGCGGTCGCACCGGGCGACTGTGGATCCCCTTTATCAAGTGGCCGGCGAGGCCCCCCGACCCCGCCGGCTCACCCGACCATCCCGCCAGCCCCTCGCCCCCCTCAGGTCCGGGCCCTTGCGGGATGAGGTGGGATAACATGGGATCGTCTGGGCCAACAAGCGCGATTGCACTGTCATGACGAAGTGTTGCCAAGCTGCAACGCGCCGCATATCCGATTATTTCAATCGGTTATACGGTACATTTAGAGTTGGTTAACAGGAAAATGCCAGACGGCCTGTAAGCCGGGTTCTGTCGGCCCTTGCGGGCCGGGCGACCATTCCTCTGGAGTCGCCGTCACCGGCGACTTCTCGCGGCCAACCCGGATGGCGGGGCGGGAAAGCCCCTGGCGGCAAGCCCTTCCGGGCTTCCTCCGGCCATCCCTATTCGGCCTTGCTCCCGGTGGGGTTTGCCGTGCCGCCCCTGTCGCCAGGGGCGCGGTGGGCTCTTACCCCACCGTTTCACCCTTACCCCCGGGCCCGAAGGCAAGCCTTCTGGCCAAAGGGGGCGGTCTCTTCTCTGTGGCACTGTCCCTGGGGTCGCCCCCGCCGGCCGTTAACCGGCACCGTATTCCCGTGGAGCCCGGACTTTCCTCCACCGCTTCTTGCGAAGCTGGCAGCGGTCGCCCGGCCGTCTGGCGGCCGGGGGTATGCGACTCGGGTGGGCGGGGGTCAAGCCACCCGCGATCGGATCAGGCCGCCCCGGCCAGCGCCGCGACCGCTTCCAGCCGCGCCAGCGTGCCGGCATCGGCCCGGCCGCCCCAATCCTCCTGCCGCCAGTGCCGCTGGAACGCCACCAGCGCCAGTTCGGGCCGGGCCGGATCCACCTGGTAGCCGATGCGGCGCAGAAGCTCCGCTGCCCGCTCCATGCCGCCTGGCACGGGTGACAGGTCGCCGCCCTCCACCGCCTCGGGCCAGAGCCCGACGCCGAGCGAGGCCAGGCCCTGCCAGTCGAACAGCTCCCCGGGGTCCCGCTTGCGGTCCGGCGCCACGTCGCTATGCGCCACCACGTTCCGTGCGGGTATCGGATGCCGCGCCAGGATCTCGAGGCACAGATCGGCCAGCGCCGCCATCTGCAGGGCGGGGAAGGGACGGTAGCCGCAGGAATGGCCGGGATTCACCACCTCGATCCCGATGCTGCGCCCGTTCAGCAGCTCATTCCCGCGCCAGTGGGAAACACCGGCATGGAAGGCGCGCCGTTCCTCCGGCACCAGCCGGAAGATCTGCCCGTCCTCCTCCACCACGTAGTGGGAGGACACGCGCGCCACCGGGTCCCTCAGCCGGGCGATGGCCGCCGCCCCCGTTTCCATGTCCGTGTAGTGAAGGATCAGCGTGTCGATGGGCAGGCCGGCCGGCCTGTCATCCTGGTTCGGGCTGGGCAACTCCGTGATGGCCAGCCCGCCCCGGTTCGGCGCCAGCGGCAGCACGGCGCTGCCTGGCCGGCGGCCGGAGGGTTGGCCGGGAAGGGGGCCGCGCCGGATGTTCAAGCCCGGCCCTCCCGCCCGCTCACAGCCCGCGCTCCCGCTTGATCCGGTCCCAGGCGGCGTTGATGCCCGCCACCTTGCCCGTCGCGCGGCGCACCAGTTCGGCCGGCACCCCCCGCGCGGTCAGGCTGTCCGGATGGTGCTCGCGCATCAGCCGCTTCCAGGTCTCGCGCACCTGCTGGTCTGTGGCATCGCGCGGCAGGCCCAGCACGGAGTAGGGATCGGGCCCCTCGGGGGGCAGGGCGGGGCTGGAGGGATTGGGCCGCCCGAGCCGCGCGCGCTCCCAGGCCGCCGCATCCAGGCCCAGCCGCGCATGGATGCCGCCAAGGTAGTTCAATTCCGCCCGGTTCACCGGCCCATCCGCCTCCGCGATGCGGAACAGCGCGCCCAGCACATCCTCCAGCACCGGCTTCTCCTGGGCGAAGGCGGTGCCGAGGCGCTCGGCATAGGGCTCGGCGCCGTCCGCGTTCTCCCGCGCCCGGTCGAACAGATGGGCCACCTCCCGCATGTTCTCGGGCGGGATGCGAAACAGGCGCTTGAAGGCGTCGATCTCCGCCCGCTTCACCGGCCCGTCCGACTTGGCGAGCTTGGCCGAGAGCACGACGACGGAAATGGCGAACAGGCTCTCGCGCGAGCCGAGCATGGCCGCGATCTGCGCGCCGTCCATGCCGGGCAGGCCACGGGCCAGGTTGCCCTCATCCGCCGCATGGCCCAGCGCGCTGCCCAGCATGGCGCCAACCGGCCCGCCCATGGCGAAGCCGACCGCGCCCCCGATGATCTTGCCCCAGAAGCCCAAGGCCTCTCCACCAGTCCAGTTCGCCTGCCTATGCCCGGAATTCGCCGCGACAGGAAGCGCGCCACTTCCTTGCCGCCCGCCCCCGCCTCAAGCATGGTCGGCCCGACGGGAATCGAGGGATTCCACGCGCGCGGAGGTGCTTTGTCCAGAACCGGTGCCAGTTCCGTAAGCCCCGATGCGGGGGTGCCGGCGACAGGGCCCTGCGCCGTGGTCCACACCGGTGCCATGCCACGCCACGGGACCGCCGGCTGAGATGCGCCGGATCGTCCTGGCCGGCGGGGCCCTGCTCCTGGTTCTGCTCGCCGCCCTCTACGCAGCCCCGCTCTTCACCGACTGGACCGCCCGGCGGGAGCAGCTGGCGGATATCGCCTCCGCCCGCATCGGCCGCCCGGTCACGCTGCACGGGCCCGTCCGCCTCCGCCTGCTGCCCTATCCGGTGGTCGAAGCCGAGGGCGTGACCCTCGGTGACGCGGGGGATGGCCTCGCCTTCGCCGCCAGCTCCCTGCGCCTGCGCCTGGATGGCGGCGCCCTGCTGATCGGGCGGATCGCCCCGCGCGAGATGGCCGTGGTCGGTGCCGAGCTGCGCCTGCCCTGGCCCCCCGCCGAGGCGGCGGGCCTTCCCGGCAGCCTTTCCGCCCTTTCGGTGCGGCTGGTGGACAGCCGCCTGGTCATCGGGGGCGTGCGGTTGGAGGGGGTGCAGGCCGAGCTGACCGCGGGCGATCCCACCCAGGGCATGCGCGCCGGGGGGCGCTTCGCCTGGAGCGGCCTGGAATGGCGCTTCGAGGCCGGGGTCGGCCGCCCGGGCTATGACGGCATCGTCCCGGTCGAGCTGAACCTCGCCATGGGCAATGCCAGCCTCCAGGCGCGCGGGATCCTGACCCAGGACGGCACGGTGGAAGGCACGGTGGAGGCCTCGGGCCCCGATCTGGCGCTGCTGGTGCCCGGCCCGCCCGGCCCGTTCCGCGCGCGCGGCCGCCTGACCGTTGCGGCGGACCTGATCGCGGCCGATGACCTGGCCCTGGATATCGGCGGCAGCCCGGCCCGCGGCGCCCTCACCCTGCGCCTCTCCCCGGCGCCCCGGCTGGACGCCGCGCTTCTCGCCAGCCGGATCGACCTGGATCCCTGGCTGGCTGCCCTGCGCGCCCGGCCCATCGCCCTGCCGCTCGGGCTGGACCTCTCGGCCGAGGCGGCGAGCTTCCGGGGCGTGCCGCTGCGCCGCCTCCGCGCCGCCGTGTTCCGGGAGGGTGTGCCGGAGAACAGCCGGCTCACCCTGTCCGATGTCTCCGCCATCCTTCCGGGCGGCACGCAGGTCGAGCTGAACGGCGCGACCGCCGGGGACCGGCTCGAAGCCGCCCTCCGCTTCTCCGGCACGGATCTGCGCGGCACGATCGAGGCGCTCGGCCTCGGCACGGACTGGCTCGCCCCGGGCCGGCTGCGGGAGGGGGAGGGGCGGGCCCGGCTGGTGCTGGAGCCCGGCTCGGCCGCGGTGCCCGAGCTCTCGGCCACGCTGGACGGCATCCGTATCTCCGGCGCGGGCGTGCTGCGCTTCGGCCAGCGGCCGGCCCTGGGCCTGGGCCTGAACTTCGACACGTTGGACCTGGAGGGCTGGCTCCGCCCTGGGCTGGACTGGCCCTCCGCCAGCCGCTTCCTGGGGGGGATCGATGCCAATCTCCGCCTGGCGGCGGAACGGGCGCGCTGGCGCGGCGCGGTGCTCGAACGCGCCTCGCTGGATGCCGCGCTGGAGAATGGCCGGCTCACGCTGCGCCGCCTGGCCGGGGGCGTGGCCGGCGGCGACCTCGCGCTTTCCGGCACCGCGCTGCTCGGCCCCAGCCCCCGCTTCTCGGACGCCATTCTGGAATTCGCGGCCCCCCAGGCCCGCGCCCTGGCCGGGCTGCTGCCCGGCGGCTGGCCGGATGGCTTTCCGCTGGCCAATGAGGCCATCACGCTGCGCGCCACGGCCGGAGGAGCCCCCGAGGCCCTGGCCGTGCAGGCCGGGGCGGAATGGGGCGATGCCCGGATCGAAGCGGGGGGAACGCTCGACCTACCCGGCCGCCGTGGCAGCGGCACGTTGACGCTGCGCCATCCCGGCGCGCCCCGGCTGCTGGGCGATGCGCTGGGCCAGGAGGCATCCGGCCCCGTGCGGGAATGGATCGGCCAGGGCTCGCTTTCCCTTATCGCCGCCATCGCCGCGGGGCCGCAGGGGATCGCGGCCGAGCGCTTCGACCTCGTGCTCGGCGCGCTGCGTGCCGGCGGCCAGCTCACCCTCGCCCTCGATGGCCCGCGCCCGCGCCTGGCGGGGCGGTTGGCTGCGGAGACGATCATCCTGCCGCCGCTGGACTGGCGCGGCCGCGAGCCCTTGCCCCTTGCCGCCCTGCGCCTGCTGGATGCGGAGCTTTCCCTCTCCGTCGCGCAGCTCGAGGCTGGCGGGCTTCCTCCCCTGCGCGAGCTGCGCGGGCGGCTGCGCCTCTCGGCCGGGAAGCTGGCCCTGGAGGAGATGGAGGCCGCCGTCGCGGGCGGGACATGGGCCGGCGCGCTTGCGCTCGACGCATCGGGTGATGCGCCGCGCCTGCTGCTGGCCGGCGGGATCCGCGGCGTGGCCATCAGCGGCCCGGTCCTGGGCCTTCCGCTGGACATCGTGGCCGGGGAAGCCGCGGGCGATGCGCGGCTGGAGGCGACCGGAAGCAGCCCTGCCGCGCTGCTCGCCACCCTCTCGGGCGAGGCCGCGGTGTCGGTGCGCCGCGGCGCGCTCACCGGGCTCGACGCCGCCGCCGCCGGCCGCGCCGCCATGGCGGGGGACGAGCCCGCCCTGCGCCGCGCGCTGCAGGAGGGCCGCACGGAATTCGAATCCCTCGCCCTGCGCGCCGGCCTCGATGCCGGCCGCGCCGCCCTGCGGGAGGGGGGTGCCGCCGGCGAGGGTGTCGCCCTCACCCTGCGCGGCGAGGTGGACCTCGCACGCTCGGCCCTGGACGTGTCCGCGACCCAGAAGCCGCCCGATCCCGTGCCGGAGGTGGGGGTGCGGCTCACCGGCCCGGCCGGGCAGCCGCGCCGCCTGCTCGACCTCGCCGCCTGGCTGCGCTGGCGGGCGGAACGCTAGCCGGCCACGGCGCGGAACCCTGGCGAGCGGCCCTGCGGAGGCCCGGCTCAGCGCCGGGCCACCCCCAGTGCCAGCACGCGCAGCGCGGAAGCCAGGGGCAGGGATGGATCGTCCCGCGCCGCATCGGCCGCCGCGACCAGGCGCAACAGGGGCTGTCCCCGCCGCGCCGCCTCCTGCTCCAGCACCGACCAGAATTCGGGCTCAAGGGCCACCGAGGTGCGGTGGCCCGCGAGGGTGAAGGAGCGCTTAACCAGGTGCCCCGCCATCAGCCCCCGGCGAGCGTGGCGCCCGGGCGCGTCATCTCCTCCGGCCGCACCCAGCGATCGAAATCCTCGGGCTTCACGAAGCCCAGCTGGTCCGCGGCGTCGCGCAGCGTCAGGTTCTCCGCCAGCGCCTTCTTCCCGATCTTCACGGCCTTGTCGTAGCCGATCTTCGGGTTCAGCGCCGTCACCAGCATCAGGGACTTCGCCAGGTTCTCCGCGATCCGCTCGTGGTTCGGCTCCAGCTTGTCCACCATGTTGTGGGCGAAGCTGGTGGCGGCATCGCCCAGCAACCGGGCCGATTGCAGCACGGCCTGGATGATCACGGGCTTGAAGACGTTCAGCTCCAGATGTCCCTGGGTGCCGGCGATGGTGACCGTGGTGGTGTTCCCCATCACCTGCGCACAGACCATGGTCAGCGCCTCGGACTGCGTCGGGTTCGTCTTGCCCGGCATGATGGAGGAGGAGAGGCCATCGGCCGGGATCACCAGCTCGGCGAAGCCCGCGCGCGGGCCGGAACCCAGGAGCCGCACGTCATTGGCGATCTTGTTCAGGGAGACGGCGACCGTGTTCATCGCGCCCTGAAGGGCCACGAAGGCATCATGCGCCATCATCCCCTCGAAGGGATGGGGGTGCGCCGTGAAGGGCAGGCCGGTGAGCGCCGCCACGCGCTCCGCGAAGACGCGGGCGAAATCCGCATGGGTGTTCAGCCCCGTGCCCGCCGCCGTGCCGCCCTGGGGCAGGCGCATCAGGTCCGGCAGCGCCGCCTTCACCCGCGCGATCCCGAACTCCACCTGCATGGCCCAGGCCCGGAACTCCTGGCCCAGCGTCACCGGCACCGCATCCATCAGGTGCGTGCGGCCGAGCTTGACGATCCCGTCCCATTCCTCCGCGCGCCGGGCGAGGCTGGCCTGCAGCACCTCCAGCCCGGGGATCAGAAGCTTCGTCACGGCCTCGGCGGCTGCGACATGCATCACGGCGGGGAAGCTGTCATTCGAGGACTGGCCGCGGTTCACATGGTCGTTCGGATGCACCGGCTTCCGCGAGCCGAGCGGCTGGCCCAACATCTGGTTCGCGCGGTTCGAGATGACCTCGTTCGCGTTCATGTTGGTCTGGGTGCCCGATCCGGTCTGCCAGACGGGCAGGGGGAAGTCGGCGTCCCGCTCATTCGCCGCGATCTCGCGCGCGGCGGCGATGATGGGGTCCGCGATATCGGGCGGCAGCTCGCCCAGCTGCCGGTTCGCCTCTGCCGCGGCCTGCTTCTGCAGCCCCACGGCGCGGATCAGGACCGGGGGGAAGACCTCCGACCCGATCTGGAACAACCTCCTGGCCCGCTCGGTCTGCGGGCCCCAGAGGCGATCGGCCGCGATCTCGATCGTGCCGAGGCTATCGGTTTCCGTGCGGGCGGCCTCGGAGCGGGCTGTTTCGGAGCGGGGGGCTTGGCTGTCTGACATGCCGGGGCAGTTGGGCAGCCGGGCCGCGCTTCGCTACCCCTCAGTGCCACCCATCGACACGGGCCCAGCGCGCAATGCTGTTCCCGGCCGCATCCAGAACCTCGTAGCTGCCATAGCCGCCGGCTGCGGTGAGGCAGGCGTGGTTGGGATAGACGCGGACGAGGCTGCCCACGGGCAGGCGCTCGAACCAGCTCTCATCGGGCACGGGCACCATGCCGTGCTCCTGGTAGGCATTGGTCACATGCAGGGGCAGATGCTCCCCGTTCCGGGCATCGCCCAGCGTGCCGAAGGCGGTCCCGGGCGCGAAGGTGTTGGCCGTCACGTCCTTCGAAAGCGCCAGCGCGCCGGCATCCAGCACCAGGGCGCGGGACTGCCGGTTGTGCCCGATCACGGTGGAGAGGACGGAGAGCGCGAGATCGTCCCAGCCGCACATGCCGCGCGACATCTGCGCCAGGTCCCAGAACAGCGAAATGCCCGCGCGCACCTCGGTCACCCCCGTGAGATGCCGGGCATGCAGCAGGGTGGGAGAGGAGCCGACGGACACGATAGGCGCCGGCATGCCCTCCGCGCGGATGGCCTCGGCGGCCGAAACCGTGGAGGCGCGCTCGGCCTCTGCGATGTCGGCCACCTTCTCCGGGTCATCCGAGCCGTAGGAATGGCCGCCATGGGTCATCACCCCGGCCAGCCGCAGGTTGCGCGAGCCATGGACGGCCCGCGCGACGGCCAGGGCACGCTCCGGCGGCACGCCGGCGCGGTGCTCGCCGGAATCAACCTCCACCAGCACCTCATGGGGCATGGTGGCGGCCTCATCCAGCATGCCGGCCATCTCGGGGCTGTCCACCACCAGGATCAGCCGCGTGCCGTGCTGGCGCCGGATGGCCTCCGCCCGCGGCAGGCGCGCGGGGATGCAGGTGGCGGCCAGCAGGATGTCCGTCGCCGCCCCGGCGGCCGCCAGCGCCTCCGCTTCCTTCATGGTGGAGACGGTGGCCGGGCCGGGCTTCCCGCCATGGGCCACCAGGGCCACCTCCACCGACTTCGCCGTCTTGAAATGCGGGCGGAAGCTGACGCCCAGCGCCGCCGCGCGGTCCCGCATCCGCTTCGCATTGGCCTCCAGCCGCGCCTGATCCAGCAGCAGCCGGGGTGTGTCGAGAATGGTGCTCACCGCTTGTCCCCGTAGGAGGAGATCTCGATCAGGTTGCCGTCGGGGTCGCGGCAATACACCGAGATGATCGGCCCCAGAGCCCCGGCCTTCGCCAACGGCCCCGCCTCCACGGCCACGCCGCACTCCTTCAGATGCGCGACCACGTCATCCGCCATCACCGTGACGATGAAGCAGAGGTCGTTGCCGCCGGGCGCCGCGCCACGGCCGGTGAACCAGTCCTCCTGCGTCGCGTCGCGCGGGCGGAGGTTGATCTTCTGCCCTCCGAAGCGGATCGAGGTGCGATTGTGCGGGCCGAAATTCTCCCGCTCCATCCCCAGTACGCGCTGGTACCAGCTCGCCATGGTTTCCACGTCGTTGCAGGTCATGACCAGGTGGTCCAGGCGGTCCACGGCGAAGCGCATGGGGCGTCTCCTCAGGCGCGGTTGCGGAGGCGGGCGGTCGCCTCGATCTCGATCCGCATCGCATCCGTCTGCAGCCCGGCATGGATGAGGGTGGAGGCGGGGCGGATCTCGCCGAAATGGCGGCGCAGTATGGGCCAGCAGGGCTCCCAGTCACCCCGGTCCGGCACGATGAAGAGAAGGCGCACCACATCCTCCAGCGAGGCGCCGGCCTCTGCCAGGGCCGCGGCGATGTTCTTCAGGGCCTGCTCGCACTGGCCCTGCACGTCCTCGGCGATCGTCATCGTCGCGTAGTCACAGCCCGTGGTGCCGGAGACGAAGACGAGGTCCCCATCCACCACGGCGCGGGAGTAGCCGATCTCGCTCTCGAAGCGGGATCCGGAGGAGATCAGGCGGCGGGTCATCGGGCCCTGGTTCCGGGAATTCTGCCCGCAAATGGCAGGGGGCGGCCATGCCGGTCAACCCGCCCTCGGCTGCGCGGGCGGCAAGCTGCGGCTGGGATGTTATTCACGGAACCGTGATAAGACCGGCATCTACACGGCCAGAGCCGGTTGCGGGCAATCTCGCCCGCCATGCTCCCGCTTGAGACTCCCTACTACAAGCTCGACATCCTACCCGGGGCCGAGGACCTCGTGCTCATCTTCCCCGGACTGACCGAGGCGGAGGGGCGCTACGGCTATGAATCCGCTGTCGCCGGGCTCGGTGCCAGCCGCCTGCACTATGTGAACACGCGCCCGGAATGGGCCAGCGGCGGCATTCCCGCCCTGGTGGCGAGCATCCCCGCGATGCTGGAGGAACTGCGTGCCCTGGCCGCGCAATCCGGGGCGCGCCGCATCTTCAGCTACGGCTTCTCCTTCGGCGCCTTCGGCGCCCTTCTCTACGGGATGCTTCTCGGGGCGGAGCGGATCCTGGCCGTCTCGGGCCAGACCGCGCTGGGCCTGCCGGGGACACGGAGCGGGCGGCTTCTCGGCAATGCCCGGCTGGATTCTCCCCTGACGGATCTTCGCGCGGTCGCGCTCGCCCATCCGCCGAAAGAGGCCCACCTGCTCTATGGGGAGCGCGACGCGGCCGACCTGCTGGCTGCCATCCACATGGTCGGGGTGCCCGGCGTGCAACTCCATTTCCTCCGCGCGGCGGGGCACAACCTGCCCGGCGAACTGCATGGCCGGGGGTTTCGGCAAGGGCTGATCGGCCGCACGCTCTCCGGGCGCCTGGATCTCGAGGAACTGGGCCGGCTGCCCATTGCCTACGATGCCGGCCTGGCCGAAGCGGTGCGCCAGGGCTTCGCCGCACAGGAAAGGGGCGATCATGTCGCGGCCGAGCGCGCCTTCGTCCGTCTCGCCCGCGCATTGCCGGACAGCTCGCTGGCACGGCAGCAACTGGGCAACGCCCTCCAGGGGCAGGGGCGCTGGAGGCAGGCCAACGCAGCCTACCGGGCGGCGCTGGCCCTGGATGCCGAGGATGTGGAGACCATCTGCGGCCTCGTCTCCACCCTCCGGCTGGCCGGGCTGACCGAGGAAGCGCTTGAGCATTGTGGGCAGGGGCTGCGGCTCAGCCCCTCGCATCGCCGCCTGACCCGCTACTGGAACAGGATGGTCGCGGAGGGGAGGCCGGAGCGGGTGGCGGAGACGGTCGGCTGAAAACGGAAAGGGCGCCCAGGCCTTCGCCCGGGCGCCCCCTTGCCGATCTGGCCGGCGGACCGGAAGCCCGCCGCTTGCGTCACTCCAGCCCGTCGTAGAAGTCGTTGCCCTTGTCGTCCACCACGATGAAGGCCGGGAAGTCCTCCACCTCGATCCGCCACACGGCTTCCATGCCGAGCTCGGGATATTCCAGCACCTCGACCTTGCGGATGCAGTCCTGCGCCAGCCGCGCCGCCGGGCCGCCGACCGAGCCGAGATAGAAGCCACCGAACTGCTTGCAGGCATTGGTGACGGCCTTCGAACGGTTGCCCTTGGCCAGCATCACCAGCGATCCGCCCGCAGCCTGGAACTCCGCCACATAGGAGTCCATGCGCCCCGCCGTGGTCGGGCCGAAGGAACCGGTGGGCATGCCCTCGGGCGTCTTGGCCGGGCCCGCGTAGTAGACCGGGTGGTTCTTGATGTAGTCGGGCAGGCCCTGGCCGGAATCCAGCCGCTCCTTCAGCTTCGCATGCGCGATGTCACGCGCCACGACGATGGTGCCGGTGAGCGACACGCGCGTCTTCACCGGATGCCGGGACAGCTCCGCGCGGATGGCGTCCATCGGCTGGTTGAGGTCGATCTTCACGACCTCGCCGCTCTCCTCCAGGCCCTCGGTCTGGTCGGGCAGGAAGCGCGCGGGATCATGCTCCAGCTGCTCCAGGAACACGCCCTCGGGCGTGATCTTCGCCTTGATCTGGCGATCCGCAGAGCAGGACACGCCGATGCCGATGGGCAGGCTCGCGCCATGGCGCGGCAGGCGGATGACGCGGACATCGTGGCAGAAATACTTGCCGCCGAACTGCGCGCCGATGCCGATGTTCTGCGTCAGCTTGTGGATCTCGGCCTCCAGCTCCCGGTCGCGGAAGGCATGGCCCGCCTTGCTGCCCTTCTCCGGCAGCGTGTCGTAGTAGCGGGTGGAAGCCATCTTAACGGTCTTGAGGTTCGTCTCGGCCGAGGTGCCGCCGATGACGATCGACAGGTGGTAGGGCGGGCAGGCGCTGGTGCCCAGCGTCTTGATCTTCTCCTCGAGGAAGGCGAGCAGCTTCGGCTTGTTCAGCACGGCGCGCGTCTGCTGGTAGAGGAAGGTCTTGTTGGCCGATCCGCCGCCCTTGAGGATGAACTGCAGGGCGAACTCGTCCGCGTGGTAGTCGCCCGGGGACGCGTAGATGTCGAACTGCACCGGCAGGTTGTTGCCGGTGTTCACCTCGTCGAACATGGTCAGCGGCGCCATCTGCGAATAGCGCAGGTTCGTCTCGGTATAGGTGCGGTGCACGCCGTAGGAGAGCGCCTCCTCCTCGTCACCCTCCACCCAGACGCGCTGGCCCTTCTTGCCGAAGACAATGGCCGTGCCCGTGTCCTGGCACATGGGCAGCTTGCCGCCGGCGGCGATGCTGGCGTTCTTCAGCAGGTCCAGGGCGACGAAGCGGTCATTCGCGCTCGCCTCCGGATCCTTCAGGATGTTGGCGAGCTGCTGCAGATGCCCGGGCCGCAGAAGATGCGACACGTCCTTGCAGGCCTGGAAGGCGAGCTGCTCCAGCACCTCCGGCTTGATCTTCAGCACGGTCTTGCCCTCCACCTCGATGGTGGAGACGCCGGCGATGTCCAGCTTGCGGTAGGGGGTGGTGTCCTCCGCCAGCGGGAACATCGTGCTGAACATGAAGCCCGCGGTGCGCTGGGAAGTGGGGGTGCCGGCATCGGCCTCCGCGCCGTCGCGCGTGGCGACAGGGGTGGCGCCCACCGGGATCGGGGGCTGCACGGCATCCAGGGTCTGGTTGGAAGAGGAGGTCACGGAAGCGCTCTCCGAAGAGCGGCCCGCCGGGAGGACAGGCCACGGGGCAGCGCGGCATGCGGCCGCAGAAGGACGGGAAAGGTGTTAGCGCGGCAGGGTGCAGCGCGCCAGCAGCCAGAACGGAGATGGAATGCCCGGGCCGCGGCTTGAAGGGGTGGCGGCCGCAAAGCCGCCCGCTACTCCTTGTTCGGCCGGCGCCGGAAGGCGTCCAGGCTCACCACCTGGGCCGGGCTGTCGGTCTTCGGCTCGGAGGGCTCGGCGGGCGGGGTGGGCTCGGGGGCCACGGCCTCGGGCACCTCGTCAGCCTCTCCATCGGTGGCCGACAACTCGCCGAAGCGCAGCCCCACCCGCACATGGGGGTCCCAGAACGCCACCAGGGCCGCGAATGGAACCACCAGGGTCGCGGCCACGCCTCCGAAGGAAAGGCCCACCGACACCTTCTGCTCGGCCCGGTCCACCGTCAGGTCCCAGAACTGGTGCTGCAGGACGATGGTCATCTCCTGCGGGTAGCGGGCCTTGAGATGGCCGGGCACCTTTGTCTCGGGATGGTCCGTGCGGAAGGTCAGGTAGAAATGATGCTCGCCCGGCAGCCCGTTCCTCGCCGCGAACTCCAATGCGCGAAGAGCCACGTTCCGCATGGCCTCCTCGGTCCAGCGGTCATAGGGAAGCAGGCTTTCGGGGGGCGGCGTTTGCTCGCTCATACGATCATGTCCAGGCCGGGCGGATTCCGGAAACGCCCCGTATAGGGGAGGTTCCGCACTGGGCCTAGCACCCGGCGGAGCATGGCGCGCCGGGTTCCAGCGGCAGGTCCCGAACCAGCCCTGCCGGGCCCTTCATGGACAGCTCCCCTTCCGGCAGCAGCATGGCCAGCCCATAAACGTGCCCTCCGGCACGCAATGACGCGGCGGATAACCCGGCCTTGGCGGGCCCGCCTTGCGTCCCAGGGCGCGTGACGCACTGGCTGCTTCCTGGAAGATGGAAAGGGCATAGGTGGGGGGATTCTGTTGCCCCGTTCCCCCCGGACGGCGCTTACCTATTCCTAGGCAGCGAGCGCCACAGCCTCGCGGCTGTTATCGTTGGCACTTGTGATTTAGCCCGATAACGGCGGTACAATGCCGGGCAAAGGACACGTCTTTACCGCGCGCGTCGAGCCTGTTTCGCCCCCATCGTCCCGCTGATAAGGCGGGGATGATTGGTGGAGGCGCCGGGCACTGCCCCCGGGTCCACAACGCTTATTCCACGTGCCGTTTATCGCCATAGTCGCCCGAAGGCGGCAAGGACTAATATAGGCTGCCCCTTGCCCGATTGCTAGCGGTGCCCAACTTTAATACGCGCGCCGGCGCGGAAGCCCTGGGCGAACGGGACATTTTGCTTTTGAATTCGAGTCGGATGCAGAGTTTGCACCGCCTACAACCAACAGGAGTGGTCCCTGATGCAGCTGCCTTCGGTTCTCCGCGTCTCCGCCATGCTGGCCTGCGCCGCCCTGCTGTCCGCCTGCGCGGACAACAACATGAACGCCAGCAGCGGCACGCCCGCGCAGCCCGCCGGCACCTCCACCTCGGTGCCGAGCGATCCTGGTTCCCGCGCTAATCGCGGCGGCGGCACCGGCCCCGCCGCCTCTGGCAGCGCGCCCTCCGGCGCCTATAACCCGGCGGTGGTGAACGACCCGGGCTCCCGCGCCAATCGCGGCGGCGGCACCGGTGCCGCGGCCTCGGGCAGCGCGACCTCGGGCGCCTATGACCCGGCGGTGGTGAACGACCCCGGCTCCCGCAGCAACCGCGGCGGGCGGATGCGCTAAGCCCGCAGGGATGAAGCGGCCCGGCGCATCCTCGTGCCGGGCCGCGACCCTTTCCGCAGCAGATCCTGGACCTAGCGAGCGGGCCCAGGCCCCGGTAAACCCCTGCGCCGACTCAGGGGGCCGCCGATGGAACTGACCGACACGCAGCGCCAGGAACTGGCCGAGGCCGAGGCCCAGCGCCACGAGACGCGCCGCCCCGTATCGCCCGGGCTGGAGGCGATGCTCTTCCGCCCCATCCCGGTGCTCGACCACGGCTTCGTGCGCGTGGTGGACTATATGGGCGATGACTCCGCCGTGGTGCAGGCCGCGCGCGTCTCCTATGGGCGCGGGACCAAGGCGGCGAACGAGGATCGCGGCCTCATCCGCTACCTCATGCGCCACCGCCACTCCACGCCCTTCGAGATGTGCGAGATCAAGTACCACGTGAAGCTGCCGATCTTCGTGGCGCGGCAGTGGATCCGCCACCGCATGGCGAATGTGAACGAGTATTCCGCTCGCTACTCCATCTTGGACCGCGAGTTCTACCTGCCCGCGCCAGGGCAGCTGGCCGCACAATCCGCCGTGAACCGCCAGGGCCGTGGCCATGTTCTCGAAGGCGAGGAGGCCGCGCGCGTGCTCGACCTTCTGCGGGAGGACGCGGCGCGTAACTACGACCATTACCTAGAGATGCTGAACGAGGATGCGGAGGGGCGGGTGATCGACGAATCCCGCAATGGCCTCGCGCGCGAGCTGGCGCGGATGAACCTGACCCTGAACGCCTATACGCAGTGGTACTGGAAATCCGACCTGCACAACCTCCTCAACTTCCTGTCGCTGCGCGCCGACGCGCACGCGCAGTATGAGATCCGCGTCTATGCGGAGGCCATGCTGGAAACGGTGCAGGCCTGGGTTCCCCTGGTGCATGAGGCCTTCCGCGACTACCGCATGGGGGCGGTCACGCTTTCGGCCCAGATGCTGAACGCCGTCCGCGCCATGGTGCAGGGACAGGACCCGCAGCAGGAAGGCAGCGGCCTTTCCAAGCGCGAATGGCGCGAGCTGATGTCCATGCTGGGCCGCGAGGCCTGAGCCTTCGGCCGCGATGAGCAAGGCCCCTGCCGGCAAGGCCGGCGCCGCCCCCCGCAAGCCGGCTGCCAGCCGCCCTGCCATCAGTGGCAAGGCGGCATCGCCCCGGAAGGGCTCCAGATCCGGCGCGGCGGGCGCCCTGGGCTGGCGAAGCCGCCTGGCCCGCGGTCCGTCCTGGATCGGCGTCGCCCTCATCGTCCTGGCCGTGTTGGTGATCCTCCCCATCGTGGCTGCTGTGCTCGGCGATATCTGGGCGGTGATCCTTGCTGCTTTGGTCGGCGGCTTCGCACTCGGCCGCGCGACGGCGTGAAGAGGACAGGGCGAGCGGATCGCCCGCCGACTACCGCGTGACGGCCATGCCTGGTGATCGCCGGCCGCACTCGAACGGGCAGCCGCCCCGGGCCTGAGCGGCCCGCACTACCGCGCCGCGGCCAGGGCCTGGAGGATGGCGGTCAGGCGGCGGTCCCGGCTTTCGGCAAGCTCGGCAACCGGCCGCCCCTCCGCCTGCTCCTCCACCCCTTCCACGATCCGCCGTTGCAGCGCCGGCGTCATCGCGGGTTGGCCGAGATCGGCCCAGAACCCCTCGAAAGGCCCGAGGAGATGGGCCAGGAAGTGTTCCATCCCGCCCCGGCCCCCGCCGAGATGGAAGGTCATGTGTGGCCCGAACACGGCCCAGCGCAGCCCGGGCCCCTGCGTCACCGCCGCATCCACGTCGGCCACGCTCGCCACCCCCTCCGCCACAAGGTGGATCGCCTCCCTCCACAGCGCAGCCTGCAGGCGGTTGGCGACATGGCCCGGCACCTCCTTGTTCAGGCGGATCGGGTGCTTGCCGATGGATCGGTAGAACGCCATCGCCCGGTCCAGCGCCGCCGGGGCGGTGCGATCCCCGCCCACCACCTCCACCAGCGGGATCAGATGCGGCGGGTTGAAGGGGTGCCCGATCACGCAGCGCTCCGGATGGGTGCAGCGCGACTGCAGGCGGCTCATCAACAGCCCGGAGGAGCTGGAGGCGATGATCACCTCCTCCCGCAGCAGCGCGTCCATTTCGGCGAAGATGCGGATCTTCATCTCCTCCCGCTCCGGCGCATTCTCCTGCACGAAGTCCGCGCCATCCAGCGCGGCGCGCAGTTCAGGCTCGAAGCGGATGCCCTCGGGCGTCGCGCCGGGCCGCACGGCGCCCAGGGATTGCAGCACCGGCCAGGCCGAGGCGACGTAGTCGCGCACGAAGCCTTCGGCTTCGGCCGAAGGATCGGTCACCACCACCGCGAAGCCGCGCGCGCGGAACCAGGCCGCCCAGCTCGCGCCGATCGTGCCGGCCCCGACGATCGCGACGGTTTTCACCTCCATGGCATTCCCCTCCGCCGTGGTTGCCGCCGCATTCCACCCCGGAGAGGGCGCGCCCTCAATCCACCACGATCCGTGGCCCCGCCTGGCCCGCCCCGGTGGCCCTGGCCCAGACCTTGTCCGCAATGGCACGGTAGGCGCCGGCCTCGGCGCTGTCCGGCGCCGCCAGCACCACCGGCCGGCCCGCATCCGCATGCTCGCGGATGGAGAGCTTCAGCGGCAGCTCCCCCAGGAAGGCCACGCCCAGCCGCTCCGCCTCGGCCCTCGCGCCGCCATGGCCGAAGATCTCGCTGCGGTGGTTGCAGTTGGGGCAGCAGAAATAGCTCATGTTCTCCAGCAGCCCGAGCACCGGCACGTTCACCTTCTCGAACATGCGGATGCCGCGCCGCGCATCCAGCAGCGCCACGTCCTGCGGGGTGGAGACGATGACGGCGCCGCGCAGCGCCACGCGCTGGGACATGGTGAGCTGCGTGTCGCCGGTGCCCGGCGGCATGTCCACCACCATCACGTCCAGCGGGCCCCATTCCACCTGGGACATCATCTGCTCCAGCGCGCCCATCACCATGGGGCCGCGCCAGATCATCGGCGTTTCCTGGTCCACCAGGAAGCCGATGGACATGGCCTTCAACCCCCAGCGCTCGATGGGGATGATCCGGTTGCCCTGAACGGCCGGCTTCTCATGCGCGCCCAGCATCTGGGGAAGGGAGGGGCCGTAGATATCCGCGTCCAGCAGCCCCACCCGCAGCCCCATCCCGGCCAGGGCGACGGCCAGGTTCACCGCGGTTGTGGACTTGCCCACCCCGCCCTTGCCCGAGGCGACGGCGATCACCGCCCCGACCTCCCCGAGCAGCATGGCCCCGCGCTGCGGCGGCGCCTGTGGAGATGCCTGCGGGGAGGGCTGGGATGCGGGGGAGGGGCCGGCCCGGTGCGCGGTCAGGACCACGCTGGCCGAGATCACGCCGCGGACGCGCCGCACCGCAGCCTCCGCCGCCGCGCGCAGCGGCTCGAACTCCCGGGCGCGCTCCCGCGGCACCGCGATCTCCACCTGCACCATGCCATCGCGTTCGGCGATGCCCCCCACCATGCCGGCCGCGACGATGTCGCGCCCGCCCGATGGCTCCCGCACGCCCGCCAGCGCCGCCCGTACCGCCGCCTCGAGACCGCTCACCATCGCTTGAAAACCCCCACAACCCGGCCAACATGGCCTACTGCCCGGATCAGCCCCCGCAGGGTATGAGCCGCGAATGCCATATGGGCGGCCCCCAACCCGCGCAAGCGGGCGGGGCCGTACCGCTATAACGAGGGAGAGTGACCGGCAGATGCCGTGGAACAACAGCGGCGGACCAAGCCCCTGGGGCTCGCCAGGCGGCAACAACCGCCCGCAGGGTCCCTGGGGCACCCCGCCCCCGGGTGGCGGCAGCGGCCGTGGCCCGGACCTGGATGACGCCATCCGCCAGGCACAGGATGCGGTACGCCGCTGGCTTCCCCGCCGCGCCGGCGGGCCTGGTGGCCTCGGGGGGAAAAGCCTGGCCGTGCTGGCCGTTCTGGCGATCGGCGCCTGGGGCCTTTCGGGCTTCTACCGCGTGCAGCCGGATGAGCAGGGCGTGGTGATGCGCTTCGGCGCCTTCAACCGCACCACCCCGCCGGGCCTGAACTACCGCATCCCCTGGCCGGTCGAGAGCGTGACGACACCGCGCGTCACCCGCATCAACCGCGTCGATGTCGGCTTCCGCAGCGCCGCCGATACCGCCACCATCGTGCAGCGCCCCACCCCCAGCCGCGACGTGCTGGAGGAAAGCCTGATGCTGACAGGCGACGAGAACATCATCGACATCGACTTCGCCGTGTTCTGGCGCATCCGCGATGCCGGCGAATACCTGTTCAACACGCGCAACCCCGAGGTCACCGTGAAGTCGGCGGCCGAGAGCATGATGCGCGAGGTGATCGGCCGCACCCCGATCCAGCCCGCGCTGACCGAGGCGCGCGCCCAGATCGAGCAGCAGGTCCGCCAGGGAACCCAGGCCATCCTGGACCAGTACGGCGCCGGCATCGAGGTGACCCAGGTGCAGCTGCAGAAAGTGGATCCCCCCGGCGCGGTCATCGAGGCCTTCCGCGACGTGCAGCGCGCCAATGCGGACCGCGAGCGCGCCCGCAACGAGGCCGAGTCCTACCGCAACGACATCATCCCCCGCGCGCGCGGCGAGGCGGCGCGGATGGTGCAGGAGGCCGAGGGCCAGCGCGACAGCCAGATTGCCCGGGCCCGCGGCGAGGCGCAGCGCTTCGTCTCCGTCCTCTCCTCCTACCAGGTGGCGCAGGATGTCACGATGCGCCGGATCTATCTGGAGACGATGGAGGAAATCCTCCGCCGCAATCCGAAGATCATCGTGGATGACCGGCTGCAGGGCCTGGTGCCGCTTCTGAACATCGACCCGAACCGCGCACCGCAGCAGCAACAGCAGCCGCCCCGCAACGGCGTGCCGCCGGCGCCCGGCGCCGCCACCACCCAGCCGCCTCGGCCGATGCAGCAGGGGATCGCCCGATGAACCGCCTGACCATCATCGCGGTGGTGTTCGTTCTGGCCGTCTTCACGGCCGCCTCCGCGTTCTTCACCGTTCACCAGACCCAGCAGGTGATCATCACGCAGTTCGGCGAGCCGATCCGCGTGATCCGTGAGCCCGGCCTGCATGTGAAGCTGCCCTTCATCCAGAGCGTGATCGCGCTGGACCGCCGCCTGCTGGACTACGAGGCCTCGGGCGAGGAAGTGATCCTAGGCGACCAGCGCCGCCTGATCGTGGACAGCTTCACCCGCTTCCGCATCACCGACCCGCTGCTCTTCTTCCAGACCGCGGGCGTGGCCGAGAGCGGCATCCGCGGGCGCCTGGCCTCCATCGTCTCTTCGGCCCTGCGCCGCGTGCTCGGCAACGAGGCGCTGCTGAACGTGCTTTCCGCCGACCGCCTGCGGATCATGAACGAGATCCGGGACCAGGTGAATCGCGAGGCGGCGCGCTTCGGCATCGCCGTGGAGGATGTCCGCATCCGCCGCGCCGACCTGCCGGAGGAGAACACCCAGGCCGTGCTCTCCCGCATGCAGTCCGAGCGCGAGCGCGTGGCCCGCGAGGCCCGCGCGGAAGGCGCGGAGCAGGGTGCCCGCATCCGTGCCGCCGCCGACCGCGACCGGACCGTGCTGTTGGCCGAGGCGCAGGCCCAGGCCGACATCCTGCGCGGCCAGGGCGAGCAGGAAGCCATCCGCATCTCCGCCGACGCCTTCCAGCGCGATCCGGAGTTCTTCGGCTTCTGGCGGAGCATGCAGGCCTACCGCGAGGCCTTCTCCGAAGGTGGCGACAGCCGCCTGCTCCTCTCCCCGGAGAGCGAGTTCTTCCGCTTCTTCCGGGAAATCCCGGGCAGCACGCGCTGACCCGGCCCGGTTAAGTTCAGGACCGAAGCGGCGGCCCGTTCCCTTCCCTGGGGGCGGGCCGCTGCCGTTTCCGCACCCAGGCGTGATCGCGCCCGTCGCCCTTTGTAACAGGCGGGGCCTTTCGCGCGGCCCGGAATGGTCCAATCTGCCGCTCAGACGTTACCGGGCGCGATCCCTTTGCAAGGGGCGCCCCCGAGGCCACGTCCAGGCCCTATGAAGCCCGCCCGAATGAGAGAAGGGAAACCCGCCTTGCGCTCCCGCACCCCTATCGCCACCACCCTGGCCCTGATCGCGGCTATCGCGGCGGCGCCCATGGCGCCCGCCCTCGCGCAGACCCCGATGCGGGACGCGCCCAGCACCTTCCGTCCGCTCGCGCTCCAGCTCCTGCCAGCCGTGGTGAGCGTGCAGGTGAGCACCAGCCCCGCCGCGCGCAACGCCCAGCGCCCCGATGCACCGGATGCGCCCCAGGCCCCGCCCGGCAGCCCCTTCGAGGAATTCTTCCGCGACTTCCTTGAGCGCAACCGCCCGCCCGGCGGCCCCGGCGCGCCCGGCCGGCCTTCCCCGCAGCAGCGCCGCGGCACCTCGCTCGGCTCCGGCTTCATTATCGACGCCGCCGAGAAGCTCGTGGTCACGAACAACCACGTCGTCGAGGGCGGGACCGAGATCAACATCGTCCTGAACGACAACACCACCATCCCCGCCGAGATCGTGGGCACCGATCCGCGCACCGACATCGCCCTGCTGCGCCTGAAGACCGACCGCCAGCTGACGGCCGTGGAGTTCGGCAACTCGGACGAGGCGCAGGTCGGCGACTGGGTGCTTGCCATCGGCAATCCCTTCGGCCTGGCCTCGTCGGTTTCGGCCGGCATCGTCTCCGCCCGCTCGCGCGACATCCGCCAGGGCCTCTATGACGACTTCATCCAGACGGATGCCGCCATCAACCGCGGCAATTCGGGCGGCCCGCTCTTCGACCTGCAGGGCAAGGTCGTCGGCATCAACACGGCCATCTACTCGCCCTCCGGCGGCTCGATCGGCATCGGCTTCGCCATCCCCTCCAACCTGGCACGCGGCATCGTCGCGCAGCTGAAGGAGAATGGGCGCGTCCGCCGCGGCTGGCTGGGCGTGAACATCCAGCAGGTGACGGACGAGATCGCCGAGAGCCTGGGCCTGCGCGGCGGCGCCCGCGGCGCGCTGGTTGCCCGCGCCCAGGATGACGGCCCGGCGGCCCAGGCCGGGGTCCGCAGCGGCGATGTCATTCTGCGCTTCAACAACCAGGACGTCCGCGAGATGCGGAACCTCCCGCGCATCGTGGCCGAGACGCGGGTGGGCTCGTCCGTGCCTGTCACCCTCTGGCGCGACGGCAAGGAGGAGACGCTCAACGTCACCATCGCCGAGCTGCCGGCGGATCAGGCCGAGGCCTCCGCGCGCGGCGCCCAGAGCCAGCCCAGCGGCCAGGTCGTGGAGCTGACGGGCCTCGGCATGCGCGTCGGCGCCATCACGCCGGAGCTGCGCGAGCGCTTCAGCCTGCGCGCCGAGCAGCGCGGCGTGGTGGTCGTGGAGGTGACGCCGGGTGGCGCGGCGTCCGAGCGCGACCTGCGCGCCGGCGACGTCATCGTGGAGGTGCAGCAGGAGCGGGTGAACACGCCGCAGGAGGTGCAGAGCCGCATCGAGAACCTGCGCCGCCAGAACCGCTCCAGCGCCCTTCTGCTCATCGAGGGGCAGCAGGGCCAGCGCTTCGTGCCGCTGCGCATCCGCGAGGAAGGCAACCAGCGCCGCAACTGAGGCGCCAGAAACGGAAAGGGCCCGGGGAGCGATCCCCGGGCCCTTTTGCTTCCAGTCCCCGCCGCGAGCGGGGAATGCGCGGGATCAGCCGCGCTCGTAGAGCAGCCGGGCCCGCACCGTGCCGGGCAGGGCGCGCAGCTCCTGCAGCACCGCCTGCGCGTCGCGCAGTCCCTCGGCATCCACCACCACATAGCCGATCTCGGCGTCGGTCTGCAGATACTGGCCGGCGATGTTCGCGCCATGCCGCGTGAACAGCTCGTTGATCGCCGCCAGCGTGCCGGGGTGGTTACCATGCACGTGCAGGAAGCGCGCGCCGCGCGGGCGTGCGGGCAGTACCGCCTCGGGGAAGTTCACCGCGCCGAGGGTGGCGCCCGTGTCGGAATAGTCAACGAGCTTGCGCCCGGTCTCCTCGCCGATGCGGGACTGCGCCTCCGCCGTGCTGCCGCCGATATGCGGCGTCAGGATCACGTTGCGCAGGCCTTGCAGGGGGGAGGTGAAGGGATCGGTGTTCTTCGCCGGTTCCTCGGGGAACACATCCACCGCCGCGCCGCTGAGATGGCCCGATTCCATCGCGGCCTTCAGCGCATCGAGGTCCAGCACGCGGCCGCGGGCGTTGTTGATCAGCACCGCGCCCGGCTTCATCAGCGCGATCTCCCGCGTGCCGATCAGATCCTGCGTCGCCGGTGTCTCCGGCACATGGAGCGTGACCACATCGGCGGTTTCCAGCAGGGCCTGCAGCGTGTGCGCGGATTGGGCATTGCCATGCGGCAGCTTGGGGATGGTGTCGTAATAGATCACGCGCATGCCGAAGGCCTCGGCCAGCACCGAGACCTGGGCGCCGATATTGCCGTAACCGACGATGCCCAGGGTCTTGCCGCGCACCTCCCGGCTATCCGCCGCGGACTTGTCCCACACCCCCACATGGGCGGCGTTGGAGCGCCCGGGGATGCCGCGCAGCAGCATCACGATCTCGCCCATCACCAGCTCCGCCACCGAGCGGGTGTTGGAGAAGGGGGCGTTGAAGACAGGGATGCCCCGGCGCCGGGCCTCGGCCAGGTCCACCTGGTCCGTGCCGATGCAGAAGCAGCCGATGGCGATCAGCCGGTCCGCCTCCTCCATCACCGCCTTCGTCACGCGGGTGCGGGACCGGATGCCGAGAAGATGAACGCCCTTGATGGCCTCCTTCAGCGCGTCCTCGTCCAGCGCCTTCTTCTCGCGCCGGATATTCGTGTAGCCGGCGGCCTCGAGCGTCGCGACCGCGCTGTCGGACACGCCTTCCAGCAGCAGGATGCGGATCTTGTCCTTGGCCAGCGAAATCGGGGCGGGGGAGGGGAGGGCGTCGGGCATGGCCCGGGAGCATTGCCCTATCCGGCTCCCCCCGTGCAACAGCGCGGAGCGCGGGGCAGCGCCGCCCCTGCCGCTACCCCGCCCCGGAAGGACAGCCCGGGGCGAGCGGCGCGCGGCCGGGAAGCCGGGCTAGAGATTCGCCCGGATGGTGCCGGCCATCTCCTCCGGCGTCACGCCAGGCCGGAACAGGGCGCGCAGGCTGCCGTCCCGCCCCATGAGATAGGTGAAGGAGGAGTGGTCCATCAGGTATTCCGATGCGCCCGGGGGCGTGACCTTGTTGTAGTACACCCGCCAGGCCCGGGCGGCCGCGGCCACCTGCTCCCGCGTGCCGGTCAGCCCGGTGATGGAGGGGTGGAACAACGCCACATAGTCCTTCATCCGCTCCGGCGTGTCCCGCTCCGGATCCACGGTGATGAAGACGGGCCGCACCTGGTTCGCCTGCGGGCCCAGCAGGTCCATCGTCTGACCGACCGCCTGCAACTCGGTGGGGCATACATCGGGGCAGTGGGTGAAGCCGAAGAAGACCAGCGCCAGCCGGCCGCGCAGGTCGGCCTCGGTCACCTGGCGGCCATCCCCGTCCACCAGGGTGAAGGCGCCGCCGATCCCCGTCCCGGCCGGCAGGGCCACGCCGCCCGCGCTGGGAGGCGGGGCATTGCCCATCAGCCGGGCGAAGGAGGCGCCGATTCCCTCCCCGGGGCGGCGGGCCACGAAGGCGGCGCCCCACATGGCCCCGACCCCGAGGATGAGAAGAAGGATGGCGATGCGGATGGCGCGGGTCATGGCTCGCCATATAGCGCAGCAACCGCAACGGGGGACGGGGTAGAGACGTTTCATGCCCTGTCGTTCCGCCGCCAATGGAATCGGATCGTCAGGACCGGAAACGAGGGCCGAAAGGCCGGCCGGGCCTTGTCACGAAGCAGTTCTCGCCGAGGCCCGTCCACAGAGGAGCTAGATGATGCCCGATCGCATGGCGCGAGACCCCGCGCTGGAGACGCTTGCCGACATCGCCAACGACAACCTGGCCGAGCGCCTGCGCCACGAGGCGGCGGCCCGCATCCTCGTTGCGGCACGCCGCATCCGCGCCCTGGTCGGCGCCCATTCCGGGGAGCATCTCGTGGACACCCTGGCCTCGGATTGGGATCCGCGCGCCGTGACCGCGATGGAATATGCGGAAGACCTGCCGGTCCGCGTGCTTGACGGCCTGCTGGGGGCCGCCCCGCGCTGGGCACGTGCGATGCGCGACCTCATCGAGTCGCCCGAGCCGGGTGCCGCGGCGGCCTGACTTCGCCGCCTGTTCTCGTGACCGACGCTTTCCGGGCGCCTTGTTAGTCCCGGGTTAACCGACCCCCATCGAGGCTCCGCGCGTCAAAATGACGCGAGCGGAGCCGAAGATGGCCATCACGGCCGCGGGCAATATGCCCGCCACCATCCTCGAGAATGGCCGGGCCGGTGACTGGTCCGCCCTTCTCACCCTCTCCGGCGCCGAGGGGGCGACGGATGTGATGCTGACCGGCGAGGACGCCGGGCTGTTCGATGCGGTGCTCGGCGCCGGCGGCCGCGTCCTCGTCACCCCGGCCGGCGCGCTGGACAGGGAAGCCTTCGGCCGCGGCGCGGATCCGTTGCTGGATTTCGGCCTGTCGGTCCGGATCGGCGGGCTCTGGCAGCCCGTGCAGGGCGGCTGGTCCGTCACCCTGCTGGGACTGGACGACACCGCCCCCTCCGGCCTTCGCTTCACCAGCGGCGGCGTGGTGCTGGAGAACGACGTTGGCGCGGTGATCGGCGACCTCACCGCCACGGATCCGGACAGCCCTGCCACCAGGCTGGAATACCGGGTCCTCTGGCCGGATTCGGCCTTCTTCGACATCACGGGCAATACGCTGCGCCTCCGTCCCGGGGTGGACCTGCTGCGGCAGGGCGGCACCACGCGCGAGGTGATGATTGCCGTGTCGGACGGGCTGAACGAGGCGGCCTTCAGCCTCCCCGTCACGGTGCTGGACGTGACCAGTCAGGACGATACCCCTTCGCCGGCCCCGGCCCCGGCCCCGGCCCCGGCCCCGGCCCCCACTCCAGTGCCGGTGTCGATCCCAGCGCCCGTGCCCACGGCCGGCACCGGCAGTTCAGGCAGCGTGGAAGAGGCGTCGGTGCCCGCCACGGCCACCACGCCGACGGCGGCCCAGCCCGCCTCCTCCGCCACGCCCGCGGCCGGCACGGCGGCGCCCGCGCCGGTTCCTGCGGATGTCATCGTGACCAGCACGGGCAGCCGGCTCGCGGTCAGCGAGGGCGGTGCGAATGACAGCTTCACCATCCAGCTCTCGCGCCAGCCGGACGCCGCGGTCACGGTGACGATGACGGTCGGGGCTGACCTGAACCTCGCGCGGAGCGCATCCGGCACCCAAGGCAAGACAGTTGCCTTCACCATCGCCCCGGCGGACTGGAACAAGCCGCGCAACGTCATCGTCTTTGCCGCGCACGACACCCAGTATGAGGGGCTGGAAACCGCGCGCATCAGCATCACAACGGCCAGCGCGGATCCAGCCTTCTCCGGCCTCGCCGGGCGCGGGGCGGATGTGCTGGTCTATGACGACGACCCGTCCCCCTCGCCGCCGCCTCCGCCACCACCGCCCCCGGCGGGCACCCCGCCCGGGCTGGTGCTGGTGGAGACCAGCACCGTCACGGCCGTGGCCGAGCGCGGGGCAGGGGACAGCATGACGGTCGCCCTGGCGACCCGGCCGCTGGCCAATGTCACCGTCACGCTCCGGGGCGGGCCCGACCTGCTGCTTGGCCTCAGCGGCGATGGGGCGGCGCCTAGCGTGGTGCTCACCTTCACCCCGGCCGATTGGGCCAGTCCCCGCGCGGTGATGATCAGTGCCGTGGCGGATGCGCTGGTGGAGGGCACCGAGACCGCGCAGATCGCCTTCACCCTGGCCAGTGACGACCCGGCCTATAACCGCCTGGCCGTCCCCACCATGCCGGTGCAGGTGTTCGACAGTGTGGCGACGCCAGGCAACTCGCCGGCGCCCCCGCCGCCCCCACCCCCGCCCAGCAACACTCTTTCTCCCGGCGGTCGATCGGAGCTGGGCGCGATGTCACGGGAGGGGGAGGCGGTGCTGCTGCGCCGCGCCGCTGACGCGGCAGGCATTGCCGAGCATGGCGATGGCCTGCTCGTCACCTGGCGTGACGGGACGAGCACGCAGCTGACCGGCGTGTCGAGCATCGCCTTTGCAGATGGCCAGCTCGTCTTTGGCGGCGGCAGCGCGGCGGCCCGCGCCCTGCGGGCCTATGAGGCGATCTGGGGCGATGCGCCGGCGCCGGGCAACCTCTCCCACACGGCGGGGCTGCTGGCGCGCGGGACGGTGGGGATGGAGGCCGTCACGAGCTCGCTCCTCGGCACGGCGCAATGGCAGGTGCGCAGCGCCTCCCTCACCCAGTCGCAGAAGATCCAGCTCATCTACCAGGATGTGATCGGCCATGCCGCCCCGGCGGATGCCCTGGCCTATCTCAACTGGGCAAGCGGCGCCGGAGCCTCGCTCGCGCAGATCGCGGCGATGCTGATCGACACGCCCCAGGCCGCTGCCTTCACCGAGCAGCGCAACGCCTCCGGCATCTGGCTGATGAGCCCGACCGAGCACAGCGTGGTGCAGGCCTATGACGCGGTCCTCGATCTGGTGCCGGACCAGGCGGCGCTCGCGCGCTGGTCCCTCCTGCTTGATAGCGGCGCGCTCACCCTGCGGCAGCTCTACAACCATCTTGCAGCCACCGAGCTGTTCGAGGCGCGCCATGCCCGGCAGTCCAATGCCGCCTTCGTGGAGGCGGCCTATGAGCAGGCGCTGGAACGCCCGGCCGGCCGCGGCGAGCTGCAATGGAGCCGGTTGGTCCTTGACCAGGGCGCTGCTACGCGCGTCGATCTCCTCTATGCCCTTGGTACCTCGCAGGTGGCGGGGCAGGCGCCTGGAAGCGGCCATGTGGAGCAGACCGCCTATGCCCTCCGGCAGGAGGATGGCGAGGTGCTCGCGCGCGGGGAGTCGCTGGCGGACCTGGCCATCTCGCTTGACGGTCACGTCGTCACCACCCGCGCCGTTGGCGACGTGGCCCGGATCTCCGTGGCGCAGAATGGCGTGGCCCTTCGCTGGAAGGATGGCAGCACGGTGCGGCTCGGCAATGTGGAGGAGATCACATTCGCCGATGGACGGCTTGAGCTGGACGGCACGTCCCGCGCCGCCGCGGTCACCCGGCTCTACGAGGCCTTCATCGGCGCCCGCCCGCCCGGGGCCAGCATCGCGGATTGGGAAGGCAGGATGGAGGCCGGCGTCACCCTGCGCGACTTCGCCATCGCCTTCCACCAGGCCGGCGCCGCCTTGCCGAGGCTCGCGCCGCTCGACGCGAGCGGGCAGCTCGACGTCATCTATGCCGGCATCTTCGGCTACTCGCCCCCGGCGGCGGCGAAGGCCTATCTGCTGGGCGCGCTTCGCGCCGGAATGGGCCTGCCGGATCTTGCCACCTGGCTCGCCCAGCTGCCCGAGGCCGCGGTGGCCTTCAAGGCCGCCCATCCCACCGGCCTCTGGATCCCGGACCTCGCGGGCGCCGCCGTGGTCCGTGCCTATGACGCCATGCTGGACATGAACCCGGATCCGGTGAGCCTGCTGATCTGGAAGCCTTTCGTGCAGGATCCCGGCGCGCTGCGCGTGCTCTACAAGACGCTGATGGACACGGAGATCCACGCCGCGCTCCACGAGGGCATGAGCACAGAGGCCTGGGTGGCCGCGCATTACCACGCGGCGCTGGAGCGAGACGCGCTGCCGGCGGAGCTGGCCCATTCGGCCGGGCTGGTCGCCGCGGGCCTGGTCTCGCCGCTCGACATGGCATTCGCCATCGGAGAGCTGCAGCCCCTGATCGAGCCGCAGCGCGTCTCGACCACGATCAGCGTGGACCTGCTCTGATCAGGGCACGGCGGATATCTCGCGCTTCAGGCAGCGCAGCGTGAAGGCGCTGCGCGTGTGCCGCACCCCGGGAAGGCGGTAGATCTTCTCGCGCAGCAGGTTCTCATAACCCGCGGTGCCGCCCACCGCGGCCTTGATGATGTAGTCGTATTCCCCCGTGACGAGATGGCATTCGAGGATCTCGGGAATGGAATGCACCGCCTCCTCGAAGCGCCGCAGCGCGCCCTCGTCATGCTTCTCCATCATCACCTCGAGGAACACCGTGTCGGGCATACCCAGCGCCGCCTGGTCCAGCAGCGCGGCATAGCCCTTGATCACGCCCGCCGCTTCCAGCCGCTTCACCCGGGTCCAGCACGGAGAGGGGGAGAGCCCCACCTCCTCGGCCAGCTCCGCGTTTGAGAGCCGGCCGCGCCTGGCCAGGGCGCGAAGGATTCGTCGGTCCGTGGCGTCCATGTTTCCTCCCCGGGGTTTCCCCGTTCTTGTGGAAGCTTCTTCCGTCCTTTCGGCGGTGCACCATGAAAAACGGAACGAAACCGCCGGGTATTCCGGTCCATTCTCTCCCATATCTCGATTGAGAACGAGCCCCGGAAGAGGGCCCAAGGGAGTCGTCGATGGGAAGCGTGCAACGGGCCAGGATGCGGCTGGAGGATCGCTGGGAGTCGAGCGCCGATCCGGTGCTGATGACTGGCATCCAGGCCCTTGTCCGGCTGCCGCTGGAACAGCGGGCGCTGGACCGTGCGGCCGGGCATGATACGGCGGGCTTCGTCACGGGCTACCGGGGCAGCCCGCTCGGCGTCTATGACAAGGAGCTGCAGAAGCAGGCCAGGCGATTGGAGGAGGCCGGGGTGGTCTTCCAGCCCGGCCTGAACGAGGATCTGGCCGCTACCGCCGCCTGGGGCAGCCAGCAGTCCCATCTCTTCGGGGACGGGAAGAAGGATGGCGTCTTCGCCATCTGGTACGGCAAGGGCCCGGGGGTGGACCGCAGCGGCGATGCGCTGCGCCATGCCAACATGGCCGGCACCGCGCCGCTGGGCGGTGTTCTTGCACTGGCGGGCGACGATCCCTCCGCGAAATCGTCCACCGTCGCCAATGCCTCGGACCATGCCTTCATGGATCTGGAGATCCCGTTCCTCGATCCCTCCGGCGTCGGGGAGATCCTGGAATTCGGCCTGAAGGGCATCGCCCTCTCGCGCTTCGCCGGCACCTGGGCGGCGATGAAATGCGTGGCCGACACCATGGATGCCAGCGCCACCTTCCGCATCGATCCGGCCTGGAGCCCCGTCATCCCCGAAGGCGATTTCGAGGGCGAGGACGGCCGCCATATCCGCCTGCGCGACATCGTCCTGGCGCAGGAACGCCGGCTGCGCCTGACACGCCTGCCCGCCGCCATCGCCTTCGCCCGGGCCAACGGGCTGGACCGGGTGGTGCTCGATTCCCCCCGCCCGCGCTTCGGCATCGCGGCGCGCGGGAAGGCCTATGCGACGCTCCGCCAGGCCATGCTCGATCTCGGGATCGACGACACGGCCGCGCGCCTGCTTGGGCTGCGGATCTGGAAGGTCGGCCTGGCCTGGCCGCTGGATGCGGAGGCCGCGCGCGCCTTCGCCCAGGGCCTGGAGGAGGTGCTGGTCGTCGAGGACCGCCGCTCCTTCCTCGAAGCCCAGCTGCGGGACGCGCTTTACGGCCTGCCCGGCGCGCCCCGGATCACCGGCAAGCGGGGGGCGGATGGTGCGCCCCTCCTCTCCGAGCTGACGGAGCTCGACGCAGCCGCTGTCGCACGCGCTCTCGATGCGCGGCTCCCGCGGGAGGGGCGGCCGGATTCCATGGCCGCGCGCCTCGCCTCGCTGAAGGCGCTGGCCGAAGCCGCGCGCCCGCCGCTCGCCTTGCGCCAGCCCTGGTTCTGCCCGGGCTGCCCGCATAACAGCTCCACGAAGGTACCCGAGGGTTCCCGTGCCATGGCGGGCATCGGCTGCCACTACATGGCCACCTGGATGGACCGGGATACCGAGGTCTTCACCCAGATGGGCGGGGAGGGCGCGCCCTGGCTCGGCCAGATGGCCTTTGTGAACACGCCCCATGTCTTCGCCAATCTCGGGGACGGAACCTATTCGCATTCCGGCAGCCTCGCCGTGCGCGCCGCGGTCGCGGCCAAGGCCAGCATCACCTACAAGATCCTGGTGAATGGCGCGGTCGCCATGACCGGCGGCCAGACGCCGGAGGCCGAGATGACCGTGCCCCGCATCGCCGCGCAGATGGCGGCGGAGGGCGTGGCCGCCATCGCCGTCGTCTCCGACGATCCCGCGCGCCACCAGGACGACCCGCTGATGCCGGGGGGCGTCGCCTTCCACCATCGCGACCGGCTGGATGCCGTGCAGAAGGAGCTGCGCGGGACCAAGGGCGTGACGATCCTGATCTACGACCAGGAATGCGCGACCGAACGCCGCCGCCACCGCAAGCGCGGCACCGCGGCGAAGGCCACGCGCCGCGTCGTCATCAATCCCCGGGTCTGCGAGGATTGCGGCGATTGCGGCGTTCAGTCCAACTGCCTTGCCGTGCAGCCCGTGCAGACCGAGTTCGGCCAGAAGCGCGCGATCGACCAGAGCGCCTGCAACCAGGACTTCTCCTGCCTCAAGGGCTTCTGCCCCTCTTTCGTCACGCTGGAAGGCGCGGAGGTCGCGGCGCATCCGGAAGCCGTCTCCGCGCCTGCCGTGCTGCCGGAACCCGTGCTGCCCGCCCTGCGCGGCGAGGCCTGGAATGTCGTGCTCGCCGGAATCGGCGGGCAGGGCGTCACGGCGCTCTCCGCCATCCTCGCCATGGCCGCGCATGTCGATGGGCGCCCCGTGCGCAGCATGGACCAGCTCGGACTGGCCCAGAAGGGCGGCGGCGTGCAAGCCCAGCTCCGCATCGGCGCGGAGGGTGCGGCGCCGGAGACCCTCGCCGGGCCGCGCATCGGCGCGGGGCAGGCGGACCTGCTGATCGCGGCGGATGCCATCGGCGCCCATGGCGCCGCCGTGCGCCCGCTCCTCTCCCCGGATCGCACGGCCAGCGTGGTGAATGCCGAACTGGCGGCGACGGCCGGCTTCCTTCTTGGCGCACCGCGCGCCGAGGCCAGTCCCATCCTCGAAAACCTTCGCGCCGTGTCGCGCGACCTGCTGGCGCTGCCCGCCGCGCATCGCGTGGAGGAGGCGCTGGGCGACGTCATCTTCCTCAATGTGTTTCTGCTCGGCACGGCCTGGCAGCGCGGCCTGCTGCCGCTCTCCCTCGCCGCCATCGAGCGTGCGCTGGAGCTGAACGGCACGGCCGTGGAGCGCAACAAGCAGGCCTTCGCCCTCGGCCGCGCCGCCGCGCTTGAGGAGCCCGCCGGCCCGCCGGCGCCGGAGACGCTGGATGCTCTGGTGGCACGCCGGGTCGCGGATCTCACCGCTTACCAGAACGCCGCCTATGCGCGCCGCTACGCCGATGCCGTCGCGCAGGTCCGGGCGGCGCCGGGTGCCGACGAGGCCCTGGCCCGCGCCGTCGCCATCCAGCTGCACCGCCTGATGGCCTACAAGGATGAGTACGAGGTCGCCCGCCTCCATGCCGATGCCGCCTGGCAGGCCTCGCTCGACACGCATTTCACCGGCACGCGGCGCAAGGTGCTGCATCTCGCGCCGCCGGTTCTCTCCCGCCCGGATCCCGATACGGGCCGCCCGGTGAAGCGCAGCTTCGGCCCCTGGATGATCCGTGCCATGGGGCTGCTGCGCCACGGCAAGATCCTGCGCGGCACCGCGCTGGATCCCTTTGGCCGCACCGAGGAGCGCCGCACCGAGCGCGCGCTGATCGAGGAGTTCCGCGCCGGGCTGGACGCCATGCTGCCGCGGCTCGACGCGACCACGCGCGACACGGTTCGCGAATGGGTGGAAGCCTGGGGCGGCATCCGCGGCTTCGGCCCCGTCAAGGAAGCGAACATCGCCCGGACCCGCCCGCGCCTGGCCGCCATCGCCGCGCGGCTGGATGCGCCCGCCATGCCCATGGCAGCCGAATGAGGAGGGCCGGCGCCGCGCCCTACCGCCGCGGCGCCGTCGTCCCGAAGGTCAGCACGCCCTGGGTTCCCGCGCCCGGATCGGCATCCCCGGTGAAGGCGAGCGCGAAGTCCGGCCGTCCTTCCTGTCCGGAGGAAAGTCGATAGGTGATCTGCCGCGCCATGCCCGCGCCGGGCACGGGCACCTGCCCGTCGAAGGCGCGTGTTACCGTCAGCCCCGGGCGGCGCACGCCTTCGGCCAGCCGAACGAACAGCGCCTCCGCCGTCTCCACATCCATCCGCTGCAGCCGCATGGAGCAGGCGAGGGGGCGCGTGGTGAGGATCAGCACAAGCCCGCCCGTGGACTGGCCCCTGGCTGCCATCACCTGCCCCTGCGCGCGCCCGAGCAAGGCCGCCGCGCGTTCGGCGGGAAGGGCGGTGAAGCCGGCCTGGCGTGCCGCAGCCGCGCTGTCCCCGCCCGTCAGCACCCGCGCGCAGATCTGCATGAAGCTGCCCATCGCCGCCGCGGTCTCCTCCGTCAGCGGCGCGGCCGCATGGCCGGGAAGGGGCGCCAGCAGCACCGCCAGAAGCAGCAGAACTGGACGGCGCCGCGCAGAGGCGCACCAATAGGAAAAACGGGGAAACGATGCCATGCCGCTGGATAGCGCCTTCGACCTGCCCGAGGACACCCGCGCCCTGCGGGAGACCGCTCAGGATTTCGCGCGCGACGTACTGGCCCCCAGGGCGCTGGAATGGGACTCCAGCCGCCACTTCCCGGTCGAGGAGATGCGCCAGGCCGCATCCCTGGGCATGGCCGCCCTCTATGTGCGGGAGGAAAGCGGCGGCGCGGGACTCACCCGCCTGGACGCGGCCGTGGTGTTCGAGGCCCTGGCGACAGGCTGCCCCACCACCTCGGCCTTCCTGTCCATCCACAACATGGTGGCCTGGATGATCGACCGCTGGGGCAGCGATGCCCAGCGCGCCGAGCATCTTCCCTCGCTCGTCACCATGGAACGCCTGGCTTCCTACTGCCTGACGGAGCCCGGCTCGGGCAGCGACGCCGCGGCGCTTCGTACCCGGGCCGTGCGCGACAACCAGGGCTATGTGCTGAACGGCGCCAAGCAGTTCATCTCCGGCGCCGGCACCTCCGATCTCTATCTCACCATGGTCCGCACGGGCGGGGAGGGGCCGGACGGCATCTCCGCCCTTCTGGTGCCGAAGGAAACGCCCGGCCTCTCCTTCGGCGCGAATGAGAAGAAGATGGGCTGGAACGCCCAGCCCACGCGCGCCATGGAGTTCCAGGACGCGCGCGTGGCAGCGGATGCCCTGCTGGGCGAGGAAGGCCAGGGCTTCCGCATGGCCATGGCGGGGCTGGATGGAGGCCGCCTGAACATCGCCGCCTGCTCCATTGGCGGTGCCCAGCGCGCGCTCGACATCGCGCTGGACTACACGCGGGAGCGACGCGCCTTCGGCAAGGCCGTTTCCGATTTCCAGGCGACCCAGTTCCGCCTGGCCGACATGGCGACGGAACTGGAGGCTGCCCGCTCCCTGCTCTGGCGCGCCTGCGCGAAGCTGGACAGCAAGGCCCCTGATGCCGGCCCCTTCTGCGCCATGGCCAAGCGCTTCGCCTCCGACACCGGCCATCGCGTGGCGGATGAGGCGCTGCAGCTCCTGGGCGGCTATGGCTACCTGCATGACTACGGCGTGGAAAAGCTCGTGCGCGACCTCCGCGTGCACCGCATCCTGGAGGGCACGAACGAGATCATGCGGGTGATCATCGCCCGCCACATGCTCGGGCGACGTTGAACGGGGGTCCCCGGCGGGCCCGGGAGCCCGCCTTTCGTTGACAAGCCGGGCGGAACAACCTCACAATTTCGCGATCGAAGC
This sequence comes from Pararoseomonas baculiformis, assembly GCF_017813395.1. Taxonomy (GTDB): domain Bacteria; phylum Pseudomonadota; class Alphaproteobacteria; order Acetobacterales; family Acetobacteraceae; genus Roseomonas; species Roseomonas baculiformis. Next base: position 178,503 of record NZ_JAGIZB010000010.1, read on the forward strand.
GCCGCGCCGTCGCGTGGCCCGCATCGGCGCCAGGATGGCGCCAGCTGAGGAGGCCCCATGCCGCGCCGGCACCGGAACCCGTGCATCGGCCCGACCCTCCTCGCGGCGGCCTTTCTCGCGTCCAACCTCCAACCCGCCCTGGCCCAGGGTGAGCTGCGCAGCATCACCGTCCCGGCCGAGGGTGGCGTGGTGATACCGCCGCGCAGCACCCCGCGCCTCGCCGCCCGCCCGGCCAGTGCAGGCACGGGCGTGCCCATCCCGCCCGGCACGGGCCGCGGCGGCCCGGTGCTCCTCCCCGATACCGGGACAGGATTGGGCGTGCCTCTTCTCGGCATGGTGCTGCCGGCCATTGCCGGCGCCGTCCTCGGCGGCAGCCTCGCCGGCTCCGGTGGCGCCGGCACCGCTCCTGCCCGCACGCGCTGAGCCCGGTCCGCGCTTCCAGGCGCGGACCGGGGCGACGTTCCACGCCCATCCATGACAGACAGCCCGTAAGATACCTGCGTGAGTTCATCGCCGCCCCACGGCGCGGAGGTCTCCACCGGCTCACCGCAGGAACCGACGGCACTGATCGACCGGGATACGAAAACCTGGCGCGAGATCATCCAGGCCCGGAAGATCATGGCGGAACAGGCCGGGCGTCATTCCTCCTCGGGCGGCGCGGGGCGAGGCTTCAGCACCTCCAGCCGCTGCTTCAGCCGGGTGAGCTGCCTTTGCAGATCGGCGTTTTCCCGCTGGCACTGGCGCAGCCGGGATTGCGCCGCGTCCAGCAGGTCGGGTGGGGGCGGGCCGGGCTTCCGCCCGGCCTCCTCCGCCATGGTCAGCAATTCCTCCCAGGAAACGCCCAGGCGCTTCATCAGCCGGTCGGCCGCCAGGGCCGCCGAGGCCCGCTCCCCATCATAATCCGAGCCGAGCCGGGCCAGGATCCGCGCCAGCCTTGCCGCATCGCTCCCGCGCATCCTACCTCCGCGGCCCCGCCAAAACGGGTTGAAGCCGCGCGCCGGACCAGGGTTGCCCCGGCGCCACGAAAACCTGCCCCCGGGGCTGCCCCGGCACGGCATTCCGCCCTATTCCCTGGGCGGAACCGAGAAGAGGAGGGCGTCCGCCCCATGTCCAGCCGCGAAGCCGCCATTGCCCGCGCCCAGGCCGATTTCGACAGCGGCGCCTTCCGCGAGCGCATGGAGGCGCTGATCGCCATCCCCTCCACCTCGCAGGACCCGGCCCATGCGCCCGACTGCCGCCGCTACCTCGAGGAGGGGATCACCCCCTGGCTGGCCCGCATGGGCTTTGAATCCAGCATCCACCCGAACCCGGATCCGGCCTGCGGCCCCATCCTGATCGCCAGCCGCATCGAGGATCCCTCGCGCCCCACGGCGCTCCTCTACGGCCATGGCGACACGGTGCTCGGGCTGGAGGAGCAGTGGTCCCCCGGGCTGAAGCCCTGGACGATCACCGAGAAGGACGGCCTGTGGTACGGGCGCGGCACCGCGGACAACAAGGGCCAGCATATCATCAATCTCACCGCGCTGGAGGCCGTGCTGGCCGAGCGCGGCGGCAAGCTCGGCGCCAATGTGAAGCTGGTGCTGGAGATGTCCGAGGAACTCGGCTCGAAAGGCCTGCGCCCGTTCATAGAGGCGCACCGCGACTATCTGGCCGCCGATGCCCTGATCGCCTCGGACGGCCCGCGGGTTGAACCGGGCCTGCCCACCATCGCCGCCGGTTCCCGTGGCAGCTTCATGTTCGAGCTGGTGGTGAAGCTGCGGAATGGCGGCGTGCATTCGGGGCATTGGGGCGGGCTGACCCGGGACCCCGCCATCCTCCTGTCCCACGCCATCGCCAGCATCGCCGACCAGAACGGCAAGATCCTCGTGCGTGACTGGCTGCCCGGCGAGACCGTGCCGGCGAATATCCGCGCCGCGCTGGAAGGCTGCCCCGTGGGCGGCGGCGAGGGCGCGGCCACCATCGACGAGGGCTGGGGCGAGCCGGGCCTGACCCCCGCCGAGAAGATCTATGGCTGGGCGAGCTTCATCGTGCTCGCCATGCTCAGCGGCAAGCCGGAGGCACCGGTCAATGCCGTCGCCCCCTGGGCCCGCGCCGCCTGCCAGATCCGCTACACCGGCGATTCAGACCCGGCGCGGTTCGAGGCCGCCCTGCGCGCCCATCTGGACGCCAATGGCTTCGACCAGGTGGCAATCGAGCGCGCCGGCATCCGCATGCCCGCCAGCCGCACGGCCCCGGACAATCCCTGGGTGCTCTGGACCAAGGCGAGCATGGAAAAATCCCTCGGCACGCGTGTTCAGGTCACGCCCAACGCCTCCGGCGGGCTTCCGGGCGATGTCTTCGTGGACCTTCTGGGCACGCCGCTTGTCTGGGTTCCGCATTCGTACAATGGCTGCAAGCAGCACGGCCCGGATGAGCACGTGATCCCCTCGCTAATGCGCGAGGGGCTGAGCGCCTTTGCCGGCATCTGGTGGGACCTGGGCGAGGCGGGCACGCCCCCGCGCGGCTGAGGATCTGGCTGCTGCCGGAGAGGGCTCTGCCCTCTCCGGACCTCGCCCGCCAAGGGCCTGAGGCCCTTGGAACCCCGTCTGGCTGCCGCGGATAGGATCCAGCACGGGGTCTCTGTCCCCCCATCCTGCCCTTGCAGTCGCCTCCGGTCATGGACCGGAGGCGCACCGTCAGCCGAACCTCTCCAACTGTTAGAAAAGGGGCTGGCATAGATAAGCTCATAGGGG
>NZ_JAGIZB010000100.1 GCF_017813395.1 Pararoseomonas baculiformis
GTTGGACGTGGTTTGCGGTACCAGGCACTGCTGGCCGCGGCTTCTCTCTCCGCAGGCTTGAGCCGGGCGGCCAGGAGGGTGACGAGGGAGAACAGAGCGAGCAGGCACGGCGTGGTGCGGGCGATGGCGAGGTCCGACCACTGGCGCTGGGTCTCGACGCCGAGGTGGGCACGGGTTTCCTGGAATGTGACCTCCAGTTGCCAGCGCTGGACGAACCAGCCCAGGATCTGCTCGGGCGCGCGGTGGAGGTCGGTGCACAGTAGGGCCTGCGGGCTGAACCGGCGCTGGGGATCGCGGATCAGCACCCAGCGGATCGGCACGATGGGCATGCCGCCGTGGCGCCAGACGGCGGTCGCGGTGCAGATCTCGATCTCGCGTTCGCCTTCACCGTACCAGCCCTGGATCTGCAGCGCCTGCCAGCGCGTGTCGCCATCCCTCAGCACCTCGGACAGGTTTGGGAGCCGGGCGCCCTTGGTACGGGGTCGTCCATTGGTCCCGGGCAGCCGAGGTGGCGCCGGGTCGTAGAGCGCCGCATCGAGCCGCAGGCGCGTGATGCCGGTAACCTTGTGGCGGGCGAGAGCCGACAGCAGCTCCAGGGCAGCAAAGCCGCTGTCACCGACCACGACGATGTCCCGTCCCGGCAGCCATCGACGGGCTTGCACCACCAGCTGGCGTGCCCAGTCGGTGAGCTTTTTGTGCCGGAGGCCGCGCACCCGGCAGTACCGCTCCGAGGGCGCCAGGGCGGTGAGGAAGGGCAACGCCCAGACCCGCCCGGCCCAAGGTACAGGGGCCAACAGCATCAGGCTGATCCAGCGCAGGCCGGAGGCCTTCACGAAGTGCCCGTGTGAGGAGCGCACCGGGTCACGGTAGATGCCCATCGCCGCGATCCGCTTGCCGCGGCGGCGCTCGATGGTGTCGTCGATGCCCAGCACCACCGGCCCTCTCGGCGCAAAGGCCTCAATCAGGTGCCCCAGCAGGAGGCGCGACGCCGCCCGGGAGCTCCAAGCCGCCCGGCTGAGCACTCGATGGTAGTTCACGAAGCGTCGCTCCCGCGCGAGCCCGGTAACGCGGAGCAGGCTCGTCACTGTGCGCTTGCCCGGCGCCAGAATGGCCCCGATCAGCAGCACCTCCGCGCGACGCCAACTCCGCTGGAAAAAGAGGGGCGCAAAGCTCAGGATCACCGCGGCGAAGCGGGTCGGCAGGCAGAGCATGGCGGCGTCTCTTGGCGGGGACGCATCCACCCTAGCCGGTCAGCCCGCTCCGCCGCCTCTCCTCAGCTCAAATGGCCAA
>NZ_JAGIZB010000101.1 GCF_017813395.1 Pararoseomonas baculiformis
CTGGCGGCGCTGCTGATGGCGGCCGCGCTGCCCGTGACCTATTTTTCCGCCTCCCATTACCGCATCCTCGGCGGGCTCGAGGCCAGCGCGCGCCTCCATGCGGCGGAGGTGGTGGAGCTGGCGCGCCGCAACCCCGCCTTCTGGGAGTTCGACGGCCTCCGGGTCTCGGGCCCACGCGGCCGCTCGGCTGAGGAGCGCCGCCGCGTTTATGCGCGCGGCGGGCACCTGGTGATGGAGGCCGCGCCCCGGGCCGAGCTGCCCTGGCCCATCGTCACCCAGCAGGCCCCGATCATCGTGGATGGCGAGGAGCTGGGCCATGTCGAGGCCGCGCTCTCGCTGCGCGGGGTGCTGGTGGTCACCCTGCTGGTCTCCCTCGCCTCCACCACCCTCGGCGTCCTCATCTTCGTGCTGCTGCGCGTGGTGCCGCTGCGCCTGCTCAACCAGGCCCTGGCGCGGGCGAGCTTCCTCGCGGCCCATGATCTCCTCACCGGCCTGCCCAATCGCGGCCTGTTCGGCGACCGGCTGCGCCAGGCCCTTGCCCGGTCACGGCGGGACGGCAAGCCCATGGCGGTGCTCTGCCTCGACCTCGACCGCTTCAAGGAGGTGAACGACACGCTGGGCCATGCCGCGGGCGACGAGCTGCTGAAGGTGGTCTCGGCCCGCCTCTCGGCCATGCTGCGGGAGAGCGACACCCTCGCGCGCCTCGGCGGGGACGAGTTCGCGGTGATCCAGCCCCAGGCAAAGCAGCCCCAGGCCGCCGCCACCCTGGCCAGCCGGCTGATCGCGGCGCTGGAGGCCCCGATCGACCTGGATGGCTACCAGGCCCGGATCGGCGTGAGCATCGGCATCGCCATGACGGACCGCGACGGCTCGGCCGATCCCGCCCAGCTGCTGCGGGATGCCGACCTGGCCCTCTACCAGGCCAAGGAGGCCGGGCGCGGCGGCTACTGCTTGTTCGTCCCCGAGATGAACCACAAGCTGCAGGAGCGGCGGGCCATGGAGGCCGATCTCCGGCGGGCCCTGGAGACGGACGGCTTCCGGCTGGTCTTCCAGCCGCAGGTGCAGCTGGACCGCGGCACGGTCACCGGCGCCGAGGCGCTGTTGCGCTGGGACCGGCCGGGAAGCGGCGCGGTGCCGCCCACCCGCTTCATCCCCGTGGCCGAGGATGCGGGGCTGATCACCCCGATCGGCAACTGGGTGCTGCGGCAGGCCTGCCGCCAGGCGATGGACTGGCCCCAGGACACCACGGTGGCGGTGAATGTCTCGCCCGTGCAGTTCCGCCAGTC
>NZ_JAGIZB010000102.1 GCF_017813395.1 Pararoseomonas baculiformis
TGACCAGCCCCCACGAGGGGGTCCGGGCGGATTTTTAGTGGAGCATGGCTACTGCTTGGCCTGAGCTGTTGGATAGGGCCGCGGCGGGGGGCGGCGGATTTGATGGCAGGAGCACCTCGGGTGCGGGCGGGCGGTAGCGCAGCGAGGCATGCGGACGGATGGTGTTGTAGTGCCGTCGCCAATGCTCGATCAGGACCTTGGCTTCGGTTAGGGTGTTGAACACCTCGGCGTTCAGCAGCTCGTCCCTGAGCTTGCCGTTGAAGCTCTCCACGTAGCCGTTCTCCCAGGGGCTGCCGGGCTCGATGAACGCCGTCTTGGCACCCACGCCAGTGATCCAGCTTTTCACGGCTGTGGCTGCGAACTCGGGCCCGTTGTCTGAACGAACATGGCCCGGCGTGCCGCGCAGGATGAACAGCTCGGAGAGGACGTCGATGACGTCGGCTGACTTGAGCTTGCGGCCCACGCGGATGGCCAGACACTCGCGGGTGTACTCGTCCACGACGTTCAGCATGCGGAACCTGCGCCCATCCCGGGTGCGGTCCTCCACGAAGTCATAAGCCCAGACATGGTTCGGCCGCTCCGGCCGCAGCCGCACGCAGGAGCCGTCAGCCAGCCACAGCCGCCCCCGCTTGGCCTGCCGGGAGGGCACCTTCAGACCTTCCGCCCGCCAGATCCGCTCCACCCGCTTGTGGTTACAGGACCAGCCCTCAGCCCTGAGCAGGGCCGTGATCCGCCGATACCCGTAGCGCCCATACCGCCGGGCCAGGCTGATGATGTTCTCCGTCAGCGCCGCTTCGTCGTCAGCTACCCTGGGTACCTTGCGCTGCACCGAGCGGTGCTGCCCCAGTACCCGGCAGGCAAACCGCTCCGAGACGCCCAGCTTGCCCGTGACATGCTCAACGCAGCTCCGACGACGCGCGGCGCTCACCAGTTTCCCGAGGCGGCTTCCTTCAGCACCAGCTTTTCCAGGGTGAGGTCCGCCACCGCTTTGCGGAGCCTGCCGTTCTCCTGCTCAAGCTGCCTGAGGCGCTTCACCTGATCCAACTTCAGGCCGCCATACTCGCTCCGCCAGCGATAGTAGGTCTGCTCGGTCACCCCGATCGTGCGCACCGCTTCAGCGGCCGTCTTGCCCTGTGCCAGCAGCACCTCAACCTGACGCAGCTTGGCAACGATCTCTTCCGGCTTGTGGTGCTTCCTTGCCATCCCGACACCCTCCACGGTTCCGCCGGCCTCACCTTACCGGCGGATCGCTTCTACGGGGTCAGGTCA
>NZ_JAGIZB010000103.1 GCF_017813395.1 Pararoseomonas baculiformis
AGTTCATGCGCGCGCGGCGTGTCGGAGGTCGCGAGCTGCGCCACCTCTTCGGCCTGCCCGGCTGGAATCCATCGTCGCACCACCTCCAGGTAGTGGCGCGCCGTCACCTGATCGGGGGCGACCACCAGCAACTTGCCCAGACCCCGCGCCGCTTCGCCCGGTGCCAGGCCGCGCTCCCGCCGCCGCCGCGCACGCAGGTCCCGGATGGCGAGAAAGGCCTCACGCAGCAGGGCCTCCGCGAAGCCGGTGCGGAGGGCGGTAAAGAGGGCAGGGCGTGTCGTCTCGTCAGGGTAGAGACCCGAGATACGGTGTGGGCCCAGCTCGTTGCCGTCCTCATCGCGCCAGCTGGCCTCGCCGTCGAGCGCGCCGAAGGTAACCGGCAGCACCGCACGCTCAGCGAGCGCCTGGGCGCGGGAGTAGCCGACAACTGCCCAGCCCTCCGCATCCAGTTCCACCTCGCGCGTGCGCGCCTTCGGGCCCTTTCGATAGGGGAGCCAGAGAATGCCCTTGCCGTCTGCCCGCTCCAAGGTGCCAGAGAGCAGCAGGCGCACCCGGGCGCACTCTAGCAGGGGCAGGATGGCGCGGGACCACGCGCTCGCCTGATCCTCCTCCGTTTCCTGAGCCGCTGCGACGGGATCGATCTCGGCCAGGGCGGGTAGGTGGTGCACCTCATCAACCACCAGCAGCGTGCGATGACGCCGGAACTCCGCCAGGTGCAGGTCCGGCGCGGCGGCAATGCCCTGGTATGTCGTGATGTAGCCGGCCAGGCCACGGCTGGGATCTGGCGTATTGTCGGCCGCGCGCACTGAGAGGGAATGGCCCAGCGCCTCCCGCCAGAGAGGGTCAGCGAAAGCCTCTTCCGCCTGTAGCCGCAGGCTGTCGCGCGGCACGACCCAGCAGACCCGCTCCACGATCCGCGCCCTGACCAGGCGACTGGCTGCGATGACGGGCAGGAGCGACTTGCCGCCACCGGGCGTCACCGCGGCCAGGATGTCGCGCGCTTCCGTCTCGCCCCTTGCGATCGCTTCCACCACCCCCGCGAGGCGTTGCTGGTGCGAACGGAGCTGGCGGCGGATCACGATAGGGAACGAGACGAAAACATCATCCCAAGACACTGATTCACCGCGATTCCTGTGTCTAGGCCTTCGTGAAGCCTTCCACCTCGGCAACGTTGGGATACGTAGTGTATCTCC
>NZ_JAGIZB010000104.1 GCF_017813395.1 Pararoseomonas baculiformis
AACGCGCAGTTCACCCAGTGGCTCGACCAGGTCGCCAACCGGCGCCTGCACGGCACCACGGGGCGGATCGTGGCCGAGCATTTCGCCGAGGAGCGCCCCTCGCTCAGGCCCCTGCCGGCCGGGCCGTTCAACGCCGTCCTCCGCCTCGAGCGGCGCATCTCGCATGAGGGGATGATCTCGGTCGGCGGCAATCTCTACTCCGTCCCGGACGGCACCCGCCGCCGCCCCGTCGAGGTGCAGGTCACCGCCTCTGAGGTCCACATCCTCGAGGATGGCAGGCTCGTCGCCGTCCATCCCGTGCTCGAGGGCCGTGGCCGGCGCCGGATCGCCGAGGGGCACCGCACCCTCCCGCCGCCGCACAACAGCACCACCCCGCGCCAGGGGGGCAGATCGTCCCCGCCACCACCCCCGGACACCGCGGGCGTGGCACCCCGCTCCCTCGCCATCTACGAGGCCATCGGCCGCCGTCTCGCCGCCGGGGAGCTGTCCCGATGAGCACCACCCCCGCCACGCTCGATCGCATCCGCCGGCACCTGGTCGGCCTCAGGATGCCGCGCTCCCTCGAGGTGCTGGAGCACCTGCTGCGCCAGCTCGAGCGAGGGGAGATCTCCCCGCTCGAGGCCATCGACAACCTGCTCGACGAGGAGCTCAGCCTGCGCGAGGGGCGCAGGGTCAAGGCCGCGCTCAAGATGGGCCGCCTGCTCAACGTCAAGACGCTCGCGGGCTTCGACTTCTCCTTCCAGCCCTCCCTCGACCGCAACCGCATCCTCACCCTGGCCGGCCTCGACTTCATCAACCGCCACGAGGTGGTCCACTTCCTCGGCCAGCCAGGCTGCGGCAAGACGCACCTCGCCATCGCCCTGGCCGTGGAGGCGGTGCAGGCCGGGCGCAGCGTCTACTTCACCACCCTGGCCGAACTGGTCGGCTCCCTCGCCAAGGCCGAGCGCGAGGGGAGCTTGCGCGAGCGGATCCGCTTTCTCTGCCGTCCCCAGCTCCTGGTCGTTGACGAGATCGGCTACCTGCCCGTCATCCCGGGCGGCGGAAACCTGTTCTTTCAGCTGGTCAACGCCCGATACGAGCGCGGCGCCATGATCCTCACCTCCAACCGTGGCTTTGCCGAATGGGGCGAGGTCTTCGGGGA
>NZ_JAGIZB010000105.1 GCF_017813395.1 Pararoseomonas baculiformis
ACCGCGGCGAAGCGGGTCGGCAGGCAGAGCATGGCGGCGTCTCTTGGCGGGGACGCATCCACCCTAGCCGGTCAGCCCGCTCCGCCGCCTCTCCTCAGCTCAAATGGCCAAAGTCGAGCTAAGCTACGTGCGGGACCAGTTGGTTCTCGAACTCATTGGGTGATCGGTAGCCAAGTGCGGAGTGTAGTCGCCTGGCGTTGTAGACCTCCTCGATGAACCTCGGCAAACGCTCCGTGACATCCTGGAACGTCTCGTAGCCGCTGATGTAGACCTCCTCGACCTTCAGCGTCTTCATGAAGCTCTCGGCCTGCGCATTGTGGTACGGATTGCCGACGGAACTCATCGAGCCCTGGAGCCCGGCTTCCGCCAGGGCCCGGCGGTAGGTCTCACTGGCGTACTGACACCCGCGGTCGGTATGGAAGATGCACCCGGCCGGAGGGTGGCGGCTCTGCACGGCCGATCTCAGGGCAGCCAGGGCCAGGGGGGTGTCGATCCTGCGCGAGATGGCATAGCCGACCACCTTGCGGCTGCAGGCGTCCAGGATAGCGACCAGGTAGCAGAACCCTGAGGCGATCCGGATGTAGGTGAAGTCGCCCACCCACACCCGGTTCGGCTGTGCCGGGATGATGTTCTGGTACAGGTTGGGGAAGACCGGGCTGTCGTGCCTGCTGTCGGTGGTGCGCACATGGTGCCGCCGTGGCTTGATCCCCATGCCCTTCGTCCGCATCACCCGGGCGATGCGTTTGTGGTTGATGAGGTGTCCCCGTCGCCTGAGCTCCTGCGTAACCCTGCGGTAGCCGTAACCGGGCAGCTCATCCTGAATGGCGCCGATGAGCTCCTCCAGCTCGCTATCCGTCAACGCGACAGAGCGTTCCTGGGCCTGGTAGTAGTAGCTGCTACGCGACAACCCGATCACTTGGCACCCCCGTCGGATGGAGCAGGCCTGGGGCCGGTGATGATCGATGAGGTCTCGCTGTCGCTGACGAGGCGCAGGCGCGGCGTTTTTTTCTAGGCCGGCAAAGCTGGCTGGCGTTGTGCGTTAGCAGGGTGGTCGGTTGACGAGCTCTGGAGGCGCGGGATGGCCAGGCTGCTGGCACGGGCGCAACCCGGACGTGAGCGGGTG
>NZ_JAGIZB010000106.1 GCF_017813395.1 Pararoseomonas baculiformis
GACCGTGGTGCATGAATCGGATCTGAGGCCGGGGTAGGGTGGGATGGGGCTGGGGTGCCCCGATGACCGACAGGGACACCGCGCTTGCCCTTCAAAGTGAACAAGGACCGGCGCCATAGGATCCCGCGGCAGCGGCATCGGGTCACGAACTGGCCCACCTATGAGGCGGGCCTTCGCTCTCGTGGCAGCCTGACGGTGTGGTTCACCGAGGACGCCATTGAGGGCTGGCGGGCAGCGCCTCGGACCACCCGCGGCGGGCAGCCATCCTATTCGGACCTGGCGATCGCGACTGCGCTGACGTTGCGTGCCGTGTTCCATCTGGCGTTGCGCCAGACAGAGGGCTTGATTGCCTCGATCCTGCAGTTGCTGGGCATTGATCTTGCCGTGCCCGACCACACGACCTTGAGCCGCCGGGCGGAGACGCTCGAGGTGCCGCGGCCCCGCGGGGGGCAAGCGCCCCTGCATTTGCTGGTGGACAGCACGGGGTTGAAGCTCTGCGGTCCCGGCGAGTGGTTGACGGAGAAGCACGGAACACGACGCCGCCGGTCGTGGCGCAAACTGCATCTCGCCACTGACGCCGACACGGGGCGGATCGTCGCGTCGGTGCTGACAGGCCACGATGCCGATGATGGTGGGCAAGTCGGCCCGCTGCTCGAGGGAGTGGACGGACCTGTCGCGTCCCTCACCGCTGATGGAGCTTACGACCGCGACGACATCCATGTCGGGATTATGGCCCGTCACCCTGAGGCGGAGATCATCGTCCCACCCCGATCAAGCGCCGTCCCAAGCGCGTCGGCCAGGACTGCGCCGACCGCGCGCGACCGCCATCTGCAGACCATCGCTGAGCGCGGCCGCATGGGCTGGCAGAGAGCGTCTGGCTACAACTGGCGTGCCCTGGTTGAGGCCGATGTGTCGCGCTGGAAGCGCGTTATCGATGACGGCCTGCGCTCGCAAACGGACGGACGCCAAGCGACCGAGGTGGCCATCGCCGCCGAGGTGCTGAACCGCATGTTGGACCTGGGTCGCCCAGATTACGTCCGCATCGCCTGATCATTAGGGCTCTCGGGAGAGATGCATCCACCGCTTCGATCGATGCAACAAGGTC
>NZ_JAGIZB010000107.1 GCF_017813395.1 Pararoseomonas baculiformis
GCGAGAGCAGGGTTTGCTCACGTCGCGGCGCAGCACCCACAGCGCAAAACCCCGCCCAGCCCTGCAACGCGCCCTGGCTTACGCCATCTGCCACGCCGCGTGATGGCCAAAGTCGAGCTAAGAACACCTAACAGAACCGTCTGATCTGGCCGAGGCAGACTAGGGCGCAGGCGAGTGTCGTGAGTGCGAGGTGGATGTCCGATCGTCGCTCGTATCGGATGGTCAGGCGGCGATATCGGGACAGCCAGGCGAAGGTCCGTTCCACGACCCACCTGTGGCGACCAAGGTGGGTGCTGCGCTCGACGCCACGGCGTGCGATGCGCGAGACGATGCCGCGGGTGCGGCACTCCTGGCGACAGCGGCGGTGATCGTAAGCCTTGTCGGCGTGGAGCTTGCCCGGCCGGCGTCGAGGACGGCCACGATGGCCGGTCCGGATTGGCGGCACGGCATCCAGGGTCGGGGCCAACATACGACTGTCGTGGCGGTTGGCCCCGCTGAGTGTCAGGCCAAGCGGCGTGCCGCGGGCATCCGTGACAAGGTGGCGCTTGGTGCCCGGCTTGCCACGATCCGTCGGGTTCGGCCCGACTTCCGCGCCCCCCTTTTGGCGGCAACGCTGGCGCTGTCGAGCGCCGCCCTGCGCCAGTCGATCGCTCCTGCCGCCTGCAGGCGTTCAAGCAGCGCCCGGTGCAGGGCGGCCCAGACCCCGGCCTCATGCCAGTCCCGCAGCCGTCGCCAGCAGCTCATCCCAGAGCCACAGCCCATCTCGGCGGGCAGCATCTCCCAGGGCAGGCCGGACTTCAGCACGAACAAAATGCCCGTCAGCGCCGCCCGGTCCGACAGTCGCGGCCGACCGCCCTTCGGCTTGGGCCGCTCGGGCGGCAGCAGCGGCTCGATCGCCGCCCAGAGGTCATCCGGAACCAGGAGCTTCGCCATGCCCGTCAGAACGCTCACCGGCCGGTTTCGTTAGGCGTTCTAAGCTCGACTTTGGCCATCACGCGGCGTGGCAGATGGCGTAAGCCAGGGCGCGTTGCAGGGCTGGGCGGGGTTTTGCGCTGTGGGTGCTGCGCCGCGACGTGAGCAAACCCTGCTCTCG
>NZ_JAGIZB010000108.1 GCF_017813395.1 Pararoseomonas baculiformis
GCGGACACCCATCAGGGCCAGCGGCCGTCGTGCCGCGCTGAAGGCCGGACACACGACTGCAAGCGACTACCGCTGCTTGATTGCCATGATTCTTCTTGCAAGACAGGGGGCCATCCACACACGGATACGTTGGCGTAGACTGATCAGACCGGGTCGTGAAAACTCCTTGCGGACGGGGCGGGTCATACGTTGATTTTGCGTATCCGGCGGCACTCCTGGGCATAGCAGCCGTTGCCATCCGTAAAGTGTCCGTTTACACGCCGTTTCATGAGCCGCGAGCCGCCCAAGATGCGCAGCCCGGCTGCTCCACTCCACCCGGGCCTGCTGCTCCGTGACCACATCCTGCCTGCACTGGGGATCACGGTGAGCCAGGCAGCCCTGGACCTCGCCACCACGCGGCAGACCCTGCACCGCATCCTCGCCGGACGGAGTGCCATCACCCCGGACATGGCAGTGCGGCTGGAACGCTTCTGTGGCATCCCCGCCGGTTTCTGGCTGGGGCGGCAGCAGGACCATGATCTGTCACTGGCTCAGGCGGCGCTTCCAGCCAGATTGACCAGACTTCCTCAACACCCACTCCCCGATGCCGTCCTGGATCAGATCGGAGCACCCCATGACTGACAGTCCCGATGCTCTGGGCAAGGCTCGGACCGGAGTTGCCGGACTCGACGATGTCCTGGTTGGCGGGCTAGCGACCGGTCACGTCTTCTTGCTCGAGGGGAGCCCCGGCACGGGAAAGACAACGATCGCGCTCAGCTTCTTGCTTGAAGGCGCAAGCCTCGGCGAGCAGGGCCTCTACATTACCCTTTCAGAGACAGAGCGGGAGCTGCGTGACGGGGCGCGTTCGCATGGCTGGACCATTCCGGACAACGTCGAAATTTTCGAACTGGTACCACCGGAGAGCCTGCTCGATGCTGCGCAGCAGCAGAGCCTGCTGTACTCCTCCGACCTGGAGCTGGGCGAGGCGACCCGGCAGATCTTTGAGAATTTCGAGCGCACAAAGCCGGTTCGCGTCGTCCTGGACAGCCTGTCCGAGATCCGCCTGCTGGCCCAGAGTTCGCTGCGCTATCGGCGCCAG
>NZ_JAGIZB010000109.1 GCF_017813395.1 Pararoseomonas baculiformis
GGCGTTGTTGCACAAACCTTGCAGGTAGGCCTGCATGAGCAAGGCATCGGCACGGGGTGAGCGGCCGAAGACCCGCTACCGGACCCGGAACTGGCGGGAGTACGACCGGGGGCTGATCTCCCGCGGGGATCTGACGGTGTGGATCTCGCCTGACCTGGCGTGGCACGCCGTCGAGGGCACGGGGCGGCGGGGACGGCCTCCGACGTTCAGCGATGCTGCGATCCAGGCAGTGCTGACGCTGAAGGTGCTGTACCAGCTGCCGCTCCGGGCGGCCCAGGGCATGGCGGGGAGCCTGATCCGGCTGGCTGGTCTCGACTGGCAGGTCCCCCACTACAGCACCCTCTCGCGGCGGCAGAAGAGCCTCACGGTCACCATCCCCTACCGTCCCCGGGGTGAGCCGCTGCACCTCGTGATCGACAGCACGGGGCTGAAGGTGCTGGGCGAGGGCGAGTGGAAGGTGAGGAAGCACGGGGCCGACAAGCGTCGGGTCTGGCGCAAGGTCCACTTGGTGATCGATGCCGACAGCCACGAGGTCAGGGCTGTGGAGATGACGGACCACCGGCACGGCGACGGTGAGATCGTGCCGGGCCTGCTGGCGCAGTTGCCGAAGGCCGAGCGGATCGCCCTCATCAGCGGCGACGGGGCCTACGACACCCGCGGCGTCTACGAGGCCTCTGCGGCCCGCCAGGCCGACCTGATCGTGCCGCCACGCCGCAACGGCAAGCCGTGGAAAGGGCGAACCACCGGAGCGACCGAGCGGAACGAGACGCTGCGCGCGATCCGGCACCTCGGGCGGCGGCTCTGGAAGCGGTGGAGCGGGTACCATCGGCGCAGTCTTGCCGAGACCGCCATGTCACGCCTCAAGCGCTTGGGCGAACGCCTGTCAGCCCGTGATCCCGCCCGTCAGGTCGCGGAAGTGCAGATCCGCTGCGCCATCCTGAACACCTTCAACGCCCTCGGTATGCCCGACACCGTCGCCCGCGCCTGATCAGAGCGGGACAGGAACACTCACGCCCTAAGTCTGATTTGCGCAACAACGCC
>NZ_JAGIZB010000011.1 GCF_017813395.1 Pararoseomonas baculiformis
TGGCTTGCCTCCCGTGGTCATCTGCCGCGGCACCAGCCCCAGCCAGGCAGCGAGATCCCGTCCTCGCCCGAAGGTCTCGGCCCTGCCGATTGCTGCCACCAGCGCCGTCGCGTTCAGCGGCCCAATGCCGGGAATGGTGGTCAGCAGCCGGGCAGCCTCATCGGTCCTGGCCTCGGCCGCGAACTCCTCGTCGAACGCCTCGATACGCCGGTCCAGGTCGTGCCACTCGGCCCGCTGGTCCTCGACCAGTAGCCGCACCCGCGGACTGAGCGGGACCCGCTCCTCGGTCAGCAGGGTCTCGAGGTAGACCTCCAGCTTGCGCCGCCCCTGGGGCACGGTGATGCCGCGCTCCAGCAGAATGGCGCGCAGCTGGTTGATCAGCGCCGTCCTCTCGCCCACCAGCCGGTCTCGGGCGCGGTGCAGGCTCTGCATGTCGAGCTGCGCCTCGCTCTTGAGCTCGACAAAGCGCATGGTCGGACGGGTCGCCGCCTCGGCGATCGCCTCCGCGTCCCGCTCGTCGTTCTTCTGAGCCTTCACATAGGGCCGCACGTATTCGGGCGACATCAGCCGCACCTCGTGCCCTGCCTCGCGCAGCCGCCGGCCCAGGTGATGCGCTCCACAGCAGGCCTCCATCGCCACCACGCACCCTGGCGATGCTGCCGCCAGCCCCACCACCCCGTCCCGGTGCAGGCGTCGTCGCAGGACCACCCGCCCGGCCGCATCCAGCCCGACCACGCTGCAGC
Organism: Pararoseomonas baculiformis; assembly: GCF_017813395.1. Lineage (GTDB taxonomy): Bacteria > Pseudomonadota > Alphaproteobacteria > Acetobacterales > Acetobacteraceae > Roseomonas > Roseomonas baculiformis. The sequence goes on from NZ_JAGIZB010000011.1 coordinate 744, forward strand.
TGTTCTTGCCCAGATCCACCCCGAGAACCGCAATCTCCGTCATGGGTCAGCTCCCTTACGCCCCGGTTGCCCGGCCAGCCTACGCCAGCGGGATGAGGGGCGGGCCATCCCATAAAATTCCCCAGCGCCAGAGGACCCCAGATGGCCCGCAGCCCCTCGCCTTCGGACGACACCAGGATGCGCGACGAGGCCGCTTCCCGCGCCGATAGCATGGCGCCGGCGGGCATGGCCGAGGCGCGCCACCCTGCCCCGCGCCCCATCGCCCATGCGGAGGAAGGGGAGGCGGGACGTGGGGAGTGGTGGACCCTCGTCAAGGCCCTGCTGATCGGCGCGTTGGTGGTGATGCTGATCGGTTGGTTGATGTCGCGCTGAGAGGCTGCTTTCGCCTTTGCAGGGGCGGGCGGCGGAGGGTATGGCTTCGCCCATGCGAAGACGCGATGCTCTCTCCGGCCTGATGGTCGGCCTGCTGCCATCCATGGGCCGGGCCTTGCCGGGCGCGCCCGAAGCGGCGGCCGAGGCAGTGCAGGTGGCGCCGGCCGGGCCGGGGCCGCAGAGTTGGGATTCCGTGTTCCGCCTGGCCGCGCGGCTGCGCCGGCTGGGGCAGGACGGGCTTGATACGGTGGCCTACGCAATCCCGCCGGACGCCATGGGGAGTTCGGAGCCGGCCGCCTTCCACGCCGCGGTCTATCACGCCGCCAATGCGGCGCTGGCGGATCTGGTGCAGGGGCGGCTTCGGCAGCCGACGGGGCGCGGGGACATCCTGCGCGATCCGTCCGCCGTGGACTTCTCGCGCTGGCAGGCCGAGCTGGTTGGGGCGGCCGAGCCTGCGGCACTGATCGACCGTGCTGCCAATCTTCCCGAAGGTGCGGCGCTGCTGCGGGCGGAGCTGGCGAAGGCCGGCGGCCTGGTCGCCTCCGGCGGCTGGCGGCCGATCCCGCCCGGCAACACGCTGGAGCCGGGCATGCAGGACCAGGCACGCGTTCCCGCGCTGCGCGAGCGGCTGAGGGCCGAGGACCCGGTGCTGGCGGCGGCGCGCGATGGCGGCGCCACCTTCGATGCCGCGCTGGAGGCGGCGGTGCGCCGCTGGCAGGCCGCGAGCGGGCTTGAGGTGGATGGCAAGGTGGGGCCGATCACCCAGGGCCTGCTGAACCGCCCCGCCTCGGGCCGGGTGAGCCAGATCCGCGCGGCGCTGGACATGCGCCGCAACGCGATGCGCCCGGGTGACGAGCGGCGCATCGAGGTGAACATCCCCGACTACGTGCTGACGGTGCAGGAAGGGGATCGGGTGCTGCTGAAGATGAATGTCATCGTCGGCAAGCCCGAACGTGCCACGCCCACCATGCGCGTGCGCATGACCACAGTTCAGTTCAACCCGACCTGGGGCGTTCCCGAGCGCAACGCGCGCGAGGATCTCCTGCCCCGCTTCCGCCGCGACCCGGCGGGAATGGCCGCCAAGGGCTTCCGTCTCTATAGCGTCGTGGGAGGGGAGCGGGTCGAGGTCAATCCCGCCTCCGTGGACTGGTCCAGCATCCGGCAGGACCGGTTTCCTTACCTCATCCGACAAGATGCCGGCGACGGCAATGCGCTCGGACGGATCAAGTTCATCATGCCCAACAACGACGACATCTATCTCCACGACACCCCGGACCGCAGCCTGTTCGGCCGGCCGGACCGGGCCTTCTCCTCGGGCTGCATCCGTCTTTCGCAGCCCAACGAGTTGCTGAACATCGTGCTCGAGGGCATGGGTTGGGACGCGGCGCGCGTCCAGCGCGCCTATGACAGCCGGCAGACCCAGTCCGTGGGCCTGCGCCGGCCGCTGCCGGTCCGGCTGCATTACAGCACGGTCGTCACCGAAGGATCCCGCGTGCGCGTGCGGCCGGATATCTATGGGCTGGACCTGGCCTATGTCCGGGAGATGGATCGCGGAGGGGTGCGCGTCGCGGCAGCCGGGGGGGCTGGGCGTTGAGCCGGGTGTTCTCCGGCCATCGGCCGGCTGAGCCGGAATGCCCGTGCTGCGCCGATGCGCGGATCGGGCGGCGTTCCCTGATCGGGGCCGGCATGGGGCTGCTGGCCTGTGCGGCGGTTCCCGGCCCGGCGGAGGCGCAGCTGGCCCGCGGCACGCGGCGCCTCAACGTGAAGCGCGCCTATACGAGCGATTCCTTCAGCGGTGTTTATTTCACCGATGGCCGCTACGTCACCGAGGCCTTGCGGAAGCTGGACTGGGTGTTCCGCGACATCTCCCGCGAGGAGGTGACGCCGATGGATCCGCGGCTGTTCGACGTGATGCATTCCGTGGCCGCCCGGATGGAGGCCACCGACGCCTTCGAGGTGATCAGCGGCTACCGTTCACCTGAGACCAATGCCGCGACTGCGAGGCGTTCCAGCCGCGTCTCCACGGTTTCGCTCCATATGTCCGGGATGGCGGGCGACATGCGCCTGCCCAGCCGCAACTCCTATGAGATGGCACGGCTTGCGGCGCGGATGGGGCTGGGTGGCGTCGGCCTTTACCGGCGCGACGGCTTCGTGCACCTGGATTGCGGCGTCCCTCGGCGCTGGTAGCGCCGGCGGGACCGGGCATGGCTTTCGGAAGGCCGGGGGAGGGACTCCCCCGGCCTTTTCGATTCAGGAGGTGGCGCGAAGCGGGTTCGCCAGCAGCAGGCCGGCGCGCCGCATCACCAATCCGATGGCGAGGGCGGGGCCGATCGCGGCATAGGCCGCGGCCGGAGGGGCGAGCTGGAGGAAGGTGGCCAGTGCCTCACGCCGCGTGGCCCGCTGGGCCAGGCCGAGGCCGAGAAGCACGGTGCCCTCGGCCGGGGTGACGCGCGGGCAGAGCCGGCAGCCCATCGAACCCGGGCAGGCCAGGGCCCGGAGCAGGGCTTCCAGCGCCTCCGCCGCCTCGCCGAGATCCTCGGTGACGAGGGGCAGGCGCAGCGCGGGCAGCGGCGGGGCGCCGCTGCGCGTCGCCTCCACCCAGGATCGGATGGCTTCGAGGAGCACGGCCTCGGCGGGCGGAAGCTCCTCCGGGGAGACGCCTTTCCAGGGCCAGTTCGGAAGGCCGCGAGTGGCCATGGGAATTCTCCGCGTGGTGGCCTGCGCAGGTTGGCGGGAATGATAATCGTTCGCAAGAGCTTTCCTGGCCGCGGAGGTGCCTTGCATTGAAAGGGGGTTCCCTCGGGCCTTTTTGCAGCGCAGCAAGATGGCTGGACCGCGAGGTGAGGATTCCATGCCGTTCTGGCTTCCGCTGCTCCTGGGCTTCCTCACGGCGATCAACCCGCTTTCCACCGACATGTACCTGCCCGCCTTTCCAGCGATGGAGGCGGAGTTCGGCACGGGGGCGGGCAGCGCGCAGCTGACGCTCGCGACCTGGTTCGTCGGGCTGGCGGTGGGGCAGGTGACGCAGGGGACGCTGTCGGACCGCTTCGGGCGGCGCGGGCCGCTGATCATCGGTACCCTGGTCTATACGGCCGCCTCCATGGGCTGCGCCCTGGCGCCCAGCATGGGGTGGCTGGCGGCCTTCCGCTTCGTCGAGGCCTTCGGCGCTTCGGCCAGCGCGGTGATTCCGCGGGCGGTGGTGCGGGACAAGGCGACGGGGCTGGAGGCCGCGCGGCTCATGTCCCGGCTGATCCTGGTGATGGGGGCGGCGCCCATCCTGGCGCCTTCCTTCGGCGGATTGCTGCTGGGCTGGGCGAGCTGGCGCTGGATCTTCTGGGTTCTGGCCGCCTATGGCGCCCTGTCCTGCCTGCTGGTCTTCTGGCTTCTGCCGGACACGCTTCCGCCGGAGAAGCGGCTGCGCCTGGGTCCCGGGGCGCTGCTGCGCGGCTTCGGGCGGGTACTGACGGAGCCGGTCTTCCTGACCCATGCGCTGCTGGGCTCGGCGGTGATGTTCAGCATGTTCGCCTATATCAGCGGGGCCCCGGCGGTGTTCATCGAGCATTTCGGGGTCACGCCGAGCACCTTCGCGGTGATTTTCGGGGTCACCGCCGCCGGCTTCATCGGGGGTGCGCAGACCAATCCCATGCTGGCGGCCCGTTTCGGCGCGGGGCGGGTGCTGACTGCGGCTTCCCTGGCCGTGCTGGCTGCTTCGGCGCTGCTGATGCTCCTGGCCTGGACCGGGTGGGGCGGGCTCTGGGGCGTGTTCCCGCCGATCGTGCTGCTGATGGCGGCCAGCAGCCTCATCCTGCCCAACTCAGCCGTGGGGGCGCTGGCGCGGCACGGGCAGCGGGCGGGCACGGCCTCGGCCCTTCTGGGCACCATGCAGTTCGCGGTCGCGGCGCTGGGCAGCGTGGCCGTCGGGGTGCTGGCGGATGGAAGCCCGGTGCCCGTGGCGGGGGTGATCCTGTTCGGGGCGGCGATGACGGTGGCCCTGAATGCGCTGCGGCGCCGCTACGGGTGACGTGCGTGTTGCACCGGGGCCGCAAGACCGCCAGATAGCGGGCATGGACCAGACCACCCCCATCGAGGCCCTGTCGGCGGTGCCGGCGGGCGCGAATGCCGTTGCGCGGGAAGCCGCGCGCCGCCGGGCCTTCGCGATCATCGCCCACCCGGACGCGGGCAAGACGACCCTGACGGAGAAGCTGCTGCTGCGCGGCGGCGCCATCCAGCTGGCCGGCCAGGTGCGCGCCAAGGGCGACCGGCGCCGCACCCGATCGGACTGGATGAAGATCGAGCAAGACCGCGGCATCTCGGTCGCGACCTCCGTGATGACCTTCGAGCGCGACGGTGTGGTGTTCAACCTGTTGGACACGCCGGGCCACGAGGACTTCTCGGAGGATACCTACCGGACGCTGACGGCGGTGGACGCGGCGGTGATGGTGATCGACGCCGCCAAGGGCATCGAGGCGCAGACGCGCAAGCTCTTCGAGGTGTGCCGGCTGCGCGACATCCCGATCATCACCTTCATCAACAAGATGGACCGGGAGAGCCGGGACGTCTTCGAGCTGCTGGACGAGATCGAGAAGACCCTGGCGCTGGACGTGACCCCGGCGGCCTGGCCGGTGGGATCGGGGCGCGGCTTCCTCGGTACCTATGACATGCTCGAGCCGGCGCTGCATCTGATGGAAGAGGGCTCGGGGCCCGTGCGGTTGACCGGGCTGGATGATCCGAAGATCGACGAGCTGGTGCCGGCGGCGGATGCCGAGGCGCTGCGCGAGGGGGCGGAACTGGCCTCGGCCTTCCCGTCCTTCGACCTGGAGGCCTTCCGCCAGGGGACGATGACGCCGGTCTATTTCGGCTCGGCGCTGCGGGACTTCGGCATCGGGCACCTGCTGGAGGGGCTGGCGCGCTTCGCGCCGCATCCCGGCGCAAGGCCGGCGGATACGCGGCGGGTGCAGCCGGACGAGGCAGCGCTGACCGGCTTCGTCTTCAAGATCCAGGCCAACATGGACCCGAACCACCGGGACCGCGTGGCCTTCCTCCGCATCTGCTCCGGGCGGCTGGAGAAGGGGATGCGGCTGCGCCAGACCCGGACGGGCAAGCAGGTTCCGGTGAACGCGCCGCTCTTCTTCTTCGCCCAGGACCGGCAGGTGGCGCAGGAGGCCTGGCCGGGGGATGTGGTGGGAATCGCGAACCACGGGATCCTGCGGATCGGCGATACGCTGACCGAGGGCGAGGCGATCAACTTCCGGGGCGTACCGAGCTTCGCGCCGGAGATCCTGCGCCGGGTGATGATCGAGGACGCGATGGTGGGCAAGAAGCTGCGCACCGCGCTGGAGCAGCTGGCCGAGGAGGGCGTCGTGCAGCTCTTCCGCCCGCTCGATGGCACCCCGCCGGTGGTGGGCGTGGTGGGCGCGCTGCAGCTGGATGTGCTGGCCGAGCGGCTGAAGGCCGAATATTCCGTGCCCAGCCGCTACGAGGCCACGCCCTGGAGCATGATGCGCTGGGTCGTTTCCGAGGACAGGGCGGCGATGGAGAAGTTCCGGCAATCCGCGCCCCATGACACGGCGGAGGACCATGACGGGGCGCTGGTGGCCTTCTTCACCAGCGACTGGCGCCGCAACCGCGCCGAGGAGGAGTGGCCGATGCTGAAGTTCCTGAAGCTGCGGGAGCAGCATGCGGCGTCGTAGCCAGGGGGGCGCATGACCGCGCACACGCTTTTCCTCGACCTGGACGGGGTGCTGGCGGATTTTGACCGCGGCGTGAAGGCGGTGACCGGCAGGCGGCCGGAGGAGCTGCCGCTGAAGAAGATGTGGGCGGCGCTGGCCAAGGCGCCGGCCTTCTTCGATACGCTGGACTTCATGCATGACGCGGAGGCGCTGTGGCGCTTCTGCGAGCCGCACAGGCCCACCATCCTGACCGGGCTTCCGCTGGGCGCCTGGGCGCCGGCGCAGAAGAAGCAGTGGGTGGCACGCATGCTGGGCGCCCATGTTCCGGTCATCACCTGCATGAGCCGGGAGAAGCCGCGCTGGTCCGGGCCGGGCCATGTGCTGGTGGATGACCGTGCCTCGGCCCGGGAAGGCTGGGAGGCGAAGGGCGGGATCTTCGTCCACCATGTCTCGGCGGAGCGCTCGATCGCGGCGCTGCGGAAGCTCGGCTTTACCGGCCAGGGGCCCGGGGTGGGCTGAGCGCCCATTACTGGGTGGAGTCGAACACGGCGGGTTCCAGCCGGATCGTCCGGGGCGGCTCCAGTGGCTTCCATCCGTGGGAGCGGATGACGTCGCTGCTCTCCACCGGCTTGCGCCCGGCGCCCAGCGACCAGGTGATGTGCCAGGTCGATCCGTCCGGCCGGTCCGTGGTGCCGCCGATCTCCACCACCAGGGCCTGGACGCCCTTGCCGTCATCCGCCACGCCGACGATCCGGCCCTCCTTCTCCGGGCGCAGGGGGTGGTCCTTCCCCACGCCGGGCTTCAGGGTGACATGGTGGGCCACCAAGCGGGGATAGCGGGGCGGAACCAGGGCGAGGAGCGGCCCGCGTTCCTCCTGCGGCAGAAGCCATCCAGCCACGAGCCTTGACATCCCGTCCTCCTTGCTCCGCGCGATGAACGCCGCGCGGAGCACCCGGTCACACGGCTCCGTGGGCCCGGGCGGATTGGGCGAGGTCAGGCCTCGCGGCCTGGGGCGCCTCGGCCCCCCGCGCCTGCCACTGACTGGCGAGGAGGAGGCTGACACCTGAGATGAGGCTGGCGCCCATGACGACATGGGCCGGCGCCATCACGTCATGGGCCTCTCCCATGAGGTACTGCACCATCATCGGGGAGAGGCCCCCGAAGATTCCCACGGCGCTGCCATAGGCGATGGCGATCCCGGTGACCCGCGCGTGGCTGGGGAACGCATCCGCCATGATCGGGCCCATGGAGGCAACCAGCAGGGCGAAGGCGAGGGCCAGCCCGGCTTCGCCCAAACTGTCCAGCAGCGGGTCACCGCTCCGCATCATGGCCAGCAGGGGATGCGCGCCGAGCAGCAGCCCCGCGACACCAAGCATGACCGTGCGGCGATGGCCGAAGCGATCGGCAAGCAGCCCCGCCACCGGCAGGGCCATGAACAGAAGCAGGAGCGTGTGCAGGTTGATCGCCAGCGCATCGTCATAGGCCATGCCGGCCGTCTGCATGAGCCAGGGAACGGTGAACATGAACACCACGAAGCTGGCGGTGCCGGTGAGGATGTTGGCGGAGAACACGCCGACCAAGCCTCGCAGGTTTTCCCGCAGCAAGGTGGCCATGGGCAGGGAGGCGCGGACCGGTGCATGGTCGTCCCGCAGCAGGGCCCGGCGCAGGAGCACGGCGGCGATGGTGAGCACCGCGCTGAGCAGGAAGGGGATGCGCCAGCCCCATTCCTGCATCGCGTCCTCTGCCAGCAGGCTGGAGGTGACGTAGCAGGTGGCGGTGCCGAGGAGCATGCCGCTGACGGCGCCGGCGCTGGCGAAGCTGCCGAAGAGCGCGCGGCGGCCAGGCGGCGCATTCTCGACGAGATAGGCGAGCGAGGCCGGGAACTCGCCGCCCAGGGAAAGGCCCTGGATGACGCGGAGGAGCACCAGGATGATCGGGGCAAAAACCCCGATGGTCGCGTAGCCCGGAAGAAGCCCGATGAGGAAGGTCGGGACGGCGATCATGGCGGCGGAGGCGACGAGCGCCCGGAGGCGGTTCCCGCGATCGGCCAGCAGGCCGAAGATGAGGCCGCCGAGCGGGCGCATGAGCATGCCGACGGCGAAGGCCGCGAGGGAGGCCAGGATGGCCGCCACCCCATCCCCGGCTGGAAAGAAGGCCCGGCCGATATGGAGGGAGAGGTAGCCGAAGATTAGGAAGTCGTAGAACTCGATCGCATTCCCCACGGCGCCAGCCGCGATCAACCTGACATGGCGCTTCATGTCGCCCATTCCCCCTGGTGGTCCCATATGCCGGAGGCTGCGGAGCAGGCCTCGCTCGCCGCATGGTTGCGTTGTGGGGAATGTTTCGCAACCGCTGGTTACGGCACCTCCCGGAAATTTCCGGAGCTGTGTCGCGCGTGCCCGCCGCTGTCAGCGCGAGAGGGCGACCGGGGTGATGGTGACGATCGCGCCTGGGATCAGCCCTTCCAGATCGGCTGTCACGGCGTCGGCGACGGATTGGATCTCCCCGATCTGCCGCCCCGGTTCGAAACCCAGCGCGATGTCCACGATCGCCTGCTTGCCGGCGATGCGGGACTTCACGCTGACCAGCGCATCGTAATTCGCGAAATGCCCGGCGAGGGCGCGGTTGATCGAACCCTGGCGGGCCTCGTCCAGGCTGTGGTCCAGCAGATGGGGAACGGCTTCGCGCCACAGGCTAACGCAGAGCTGGATCATCACCAGCCCGACGAAGCCGGTGCCCACTGCCTCGGCCGCCGGGCCGACCCAATGCGGCCAGCCCAGCAGCTCGGCCGCGGCGTTGGTGGCGATGGCGGCGGCCACCAGCGCGGAGGAGAGGAGCTTCACCGCCCGGCTTCGGATCTGCACGGTCATGATGGCGGAGGTGCCGTCGCGCCCGGCGCGCCAGAGCGACCGCAGGGCCGCGGCGTTGATGGCGAGGTTCACGATGGTCAGCGCGCTCGCCAGGATCAGGCCGTAGCCCGCCTGGTCCGGCGGATGGAACCAGCGGCCCACCGCGGCGTAGAGCAGCCAGACACCGAAGGCGCCCATGGCGACGCCGATGGCCAGGTTGGCGAATTGCTCGAGCTTGCCGACTCCGTAGTCGTATTCGGTGGTCTCGCCGCGATGGATTCGGCGCAGCACCACCAGCAGGATGAATTCCAGCCCGAGCATCAGCCCGCCGCGCACGCATTCCGCGATGGTGGTGAGCGAGTTCGCCAGCAGGCCGATGACGAGGTAGGGGCCTATCATCGTGCAGTCGAGCAGGCAGGCCAGCAGGATGGACCGCTCGCGCTGCAGGGCGGGGCCGTCGGGAACGGAGGGACGGGTCGTTGCGGAGGTGCTCACCCGCGAAGACTGCCCCGGCGAGGCGCCCGTGGCGAGAGGCGAAACGCTTCAGCCCGGCGCGCTAAGCACGGCGCGGACGGCCGAGCGGAACTCGCGACGGTGCAGTTCCGAGACCACCCAGAGCGAGGCCAGGATGAGGGCCACGGGATGCACCATCCAGGCCAGGACGGCGAGGCCGAAGTAGTAGGCGCGCAGTCCCGTGTTGAAGTGGCGCGCGGCGCGGTTGACCACCTGTGCCGCCACTTCGGCGCCGGGCCGCGCGGCCTCGGTATGGCCGAGGGCGCCGATCAGGATGGAGCCGTAGTTGAACTGGCGGAGCGCCCAGGTCAGCTCGAAGAATGCGCGGACGAAGATGACGAGGAGGAGGAGCACCCGTGCCTCCCATCCGCCGACCGTCGGGGTCTCGGCGAAGGGCACGGCGCCGAGCACGCGCTGGCCCACATCCGGCGCGGCGAGAAGGGCCAAGCCGCCGCCGATGATGAAGATGCAGGTGTTGGCGAGGAAGGAGGTGGAGGACATGAGATTGCCGACGATGGCGACATCGGCGATCCGGTTGTCCTTGGGGATGGTGGAGAGAAGCCAGCGCCGGCGGTGCTCGTCCATGGCGTGGATGACGCTGCGCCTGCGGATGGAGGGCACGCGGTCCACGACCGTGGCATAGCCCACCCAGCACAGGACGAAGCTGGCCAGGGCGATCATGTCGAGGGTGGTGAGGAAGCCGGACATCGGGACCGCCGGGAAAAGGAAGGGGCGGGGCCTTGCGGCACCCGCCCCGGGTCGAATGCAAGGCGCCGGCCAGACGGGCCGGCGCGGCCGCCTCAGGCGCGGGCCTTCTGCAGGTTCTCGTCCAGCTTGTTCAGGAAGGCCTGGGTGTTGAGCCAGGGCTGGTCCTTGCCGATGAGGATGGCGAGGTCCTTAGTCATGTTGCCGCTCTCGACGGTCTCGACGCAGACCTTCTCAAGCTGGTTCGCGAAGTCCACCACATCCGGCGTGTTGTCGAACTTGCCGCGATAGGCCAGGCCGCGCGTCCAGGCGAAGATGGAGGCGATCGGGTTCGTGCTCGTCTCGCGGCCCTTCTGGTGCTCGCGATAGTGGCGGGTGACCGTGCCATGCGCGGCCTCGGATTCCACCGTGTTGCCGTCCGGGGAGAGCAGCACGGAGGTCATCAGGCCGAGCGAGCCGAAGCCCTGCGCCACGATGTCGGACTGCACGTCGCCATCGTAGTTCTTGCAGGCCCAGATATAGCCGCCTTCCCACTTCAGGGCGGAGGCGACCATGTCGTCGATCAGCCGGTCCTCATAGGTCAGGCCGCGCTTCTCGTACTCGGCCTTGAACTCCTCGTCGTAGATCTTGCGGAAGATGTCCTTGAAGGAGCCGTCATAGGCCTTCAGGATCGTGTTCTTGTGGCTGAAATAGACGGAGTAGTTACGGGCCAGGCCATAGTTGAAGCTGGCGCGGGCGAAGCCCTCGATCGACTTGTTGAGGTTATGGATCATCATGGCGACGCCGCCCTGGGCCGGCATGGCGAACTCGCCGATCTCCTGGGCCTCGCCGCCCTCGGGGATGTAGGTCATCTTCACCGTGCCGGCGCCGGGGACCTTCATCTCGACCGAGCGGTAGATGTCGCCATAGGCGTGGCGGCCGACCACGATCGGCTTGGACCAGTGCGGCACCAGGCGGGGCACGTTCTGGCAGATGATGGGCTCGCGGAAGATCGTGCCGTCGAGGATGTTGCGGATGGTCCCGTTGGGGGACTTCCACATCTTCTTCAGGTTGAACTCCTTCACCCGCGCCTCGTCCGGGGTGATGGTGGCGCACTTCACGCCCACGCCGTACTGCTTGGTAGCGTTGGCGGCATCGACCGTGACCTGGTCGTCGGTCTGGTCGCGATACTCGATGCCGAGGTCGTAGTACTTCAGGTCCACGTCGAGATAGGGAAGGATCAGCTTCTCCTTGATGAAGCCCCAGATGATCCGGGTCATCTCATCCCCGTCCATCTCGACGACTGGGGTCTTCACCTTGATCTTGGCCATTCCGATCCTCGTTACCTGAAGGGCGGGCGGGGCCCGCCTGACGAACACTGGGGGTGAACACGGGGCGTGAACACTGGGCCGGGGGGATCCCCCGGCGGCGGGCCGGACATTCGCACCAGGGCCCGGCCGGTTCAAGGCAGGGGCAGGGTTTTCGATGCTCCAGGGCGCCCCAGATAGGGAGGCCTGGAGGGGAGGCGCCGATGGAACCGGCCCGTGAATGCCCGCATTGCGGGGAGCCCACCGTGCCGAACCGGCTGGCCGACGGGCAGCTGGTCTGCTCCTGCGCCGCCGGACGGGCGCTGCCCGATCAGTCCGGGAGGATGGCGGTGGCCTCGATTTCCAGCCGGGCCTCCGGCTCGGCCAGGGCGACGACGCAGACCAGCGCCATGGCCGGGAAGTTGCGGCCCATCACCGAGCGATAGGCGCGGCCCAGTTCCGGCAGGCACGCGCGGTACTCGTCCATGTCCACCACATACCAGGTGAGCCGGCCGATATGCTCGGGCCCCGCCCCGGCCTCCTTCAGCACGGCAAGGATGTTGCGCAGGGCCTGCTCCGTCTGAGCGACGAAGCCCTGTGCGAAGCGGCCCGCCTCGTCCCAGCCGACCTGGCCACCGACGAGGACGATGCGGCCCTGGCCCATCATGCCGTTGGAGTAGCCCCTGGGTGCCGGCCAGCCAGGAGGATGAAGGGTGGTAAGCGGGCCGCTCATGCGGGAATCTCCTGGCCTTCTGAGGGGCCGCATTCGGACATGTAGCGCAGCAGTGCCGCCCGCAGGTCGGGCGGCACGGGCCGGCTGGTCCGCGTGGCGAGGTCGGTGGTGGCGGTCACGAGGTCGAGGCGTGCCAGCTCCTCCTCGCCCCGGTGGATGTGGAGGTCGAGGGCGTAGGAAGCGCCGCCGATGCGGCGGATGAGGGGGGTGAGCAGGACGTCGTCCCCCATCATCCCGGGCCGCATGAAGCTGGCCGCGGCATGCACGAATCCCGTGCCGATCCCGCGCTCCGCATGCAAGGCGTGGAAATCGATGCCCAGCCGTTCCCGGAACAGGTCCTCGATGGTCGCACTGGCCATGGAGAACCAGTTGGGAAAGAAGACGATGCCCGCCGGGTCGCAGTCGCCGAAGCGCACCCGCGCCGGCGCGCGAAAGGCCGCGGCTGGCAGGGCGGAGGCGGGGATGGGCGAGGGACGCTTCACCCGGTGGCCATCTTTCGCAACGCGAAGCGCTGGAGCTTGCCGGATTCCGTGCGGGGCAAGGCGTCGAGGAACTCGATCACCCGCGGGGACTTATAGGGCGCGATCTCGGCCTTCACATGGTCCTGCAGCGCCTTCACCAGGGCATCGCCGGGCAGGAATTCCGGCTTGAGGGCGACATAGGCCTTCACGAGCATGCCGCCCTTGCCGTCCGGCGCGCCGATCACGCCACACTCGCGCACGGCGGGGTGGGTGAGCAGGGCGCCTTCCACCTCCGGGCCCGCGATGTTGTAGCCCGCGGCCACGATCATGTCGTCGCCACGGCCCTGGTAGCGGAAATAGCCGTCCTCGTCCTGGACGTAGACGTCGCCGGTGATGTTCCAGCCGTGGCGCACATAGTTGGTCTGGCGCGGATCGGCGAGGTAGCGGCAGCCGATCGGGCCGCGGATGGCGAGCCAGCCCGGCGTGCCGCGCGGGACCTCCCGGCCCTCATCGTCCAGGATCGTGGCCTGGTAGCCGGGCACGGGCAGGCCCGTGCAGCCCGGGCGGAGGGTTTCCTCCGGCGCCGCGACGAAGATGTGCAGCATCTCCGTGCCGCCGATGCCGTCCATCAGGCTGATGCCGGTCGCCTCCTTCCAGGCATCGAAGATGGCACGCGGCAGGGTCTCCCCGGCGGAGACGCATTTGAGCAGGGAGGAGAGGTCGAAATCTTGCGCCTTGCCCGCCATCACGCGATAGGCGGTGGGGGCGGTGAAGCATATGGTCGCGCGGTACTTCTCGATGGCGGGCAGCAGCTCGTCCGGCCCGGCCTTCTCCAGCAGGATGCCGGTGGCGCCGACACGGAAGGGAAAGAGGACGAGACCGCCAAGGCCGAAGGTGAAGGCGAGCGGCGCGGAGCCGATGAAGCGGTCCTCCGGACCGGGGCGGAGGACGTGGCGGGAATAGCCGTCGCAGATGGCCAGCATGTCCCGGTGGAAATGCATGGTGCCCTTGGGCAGGCCCGTGGTGCCGGAGGTGAAGCCGATGAGGCAGACATCGTCGGCGGCCGTGTCGCAGGCCGTGAAATCGGAGGAGGCGGCGGCGCAGCGGGACTCGAGGTCGCCATTGCCCCAGTAGGCGATATGGCGGAGCTGCCGGGCCTCGGCGGCGGCCTTCTCCATTTCGTCGCGCAGCTTGATGTCGCAGAGCGCGTGGGTGATCTGCGCCTTTTCCAGCATCTGCCCCAGCTCCTTCGCGCGGAGCAGCGGCATGGTGGCGACGACGACGCCACCCGCCTTGAGCACGGCGAGATAGGTGGCCGTCATCCAGGCATTGTTGGCGCTGCGGAGCATCACGCGGTTGCCCGGCACCATGCCGAGGTCGCGCGTGAGCACGTTGCAGATGCGGTTCACCCGCTCCTGCAGCGCGCGGTAGGTGAGGGTTTCCTCGGGCGTGATGATGGCGGGATGTTCGCCGCGGCCATTCGCGACATTGCGGTCCAGGAGTTCGACCGCGCAGTTCAGGCGGGTGGGATAGCGGTAGTCGGGCAGGTCGAAGACGAGTTCGGGCCACTGGTCGCGCGGGGGAAGGTTGTCCCGCGGGAAGGTGTCGATATGGGCGCTGGGGGCGAGGTCCGGCGTGGCACCGGACCATTCGATCGTCATCTCGGTTTGCATTGTGCCGCCTCCTCGGACCGCGCGCGCTCGGCGCGGGCGATGATGATCCGCTGCACTTCGCTGGCGCCCTCATAGACGCGCAGCGCGCGAACCTCCCGGTAGAGCTTTTCTGCGGGGTGGTCGCGGACGACGCCGTGCCCCCCGTGGATCTGCACGCAACGATCGGCTACGCGCTGCGCGGCCTCGGTGGCGTGAAGCTTGGCCATGGATGCCTCGCGCGAGACGCGTGGCATGCCGGAATCCTTGAGCCAGGCGGCGCGATAGACGAGGAGGGCGGAGGTCTCCACCTCCACCGCGCTCTCGGCGATGGCGGCCTGGGTCATCTGTTGGTCGAAGAGCGGGCCGCCGAAGAGGTGGCGGCCTGTCGCGCGCTCGATGGTGAGGTCCAGCGCGTGGCGGGCGAAGCCGAGGGCGGCCGCGCCGACGGTGGCGCGGAACACGTCCAGCGTCGCCATGGCCACCTTGAAGCCGTCCCCGGGCTTGCCGAGGCGGTGCGTGTCGGGCACGCGCATCGCTTCGAAGCGCAGCGTGGCGAGGGGGTGGGGCGCGGAAACCTCGATCCGCTCGGCGATGGTGAGGCCGGACGTGCCGGCGGGGACGAGGAAGGCGGTCAGGCCCTTGGCGCCGGGCGCTTCGCCCGTGCGGGCGAAGACGACATAGGTGGCGGCGATGCCACCATTGCTGATCCAGGTCTTGCTGCCATCGATGACCCAGTGATCGCCATCGCGCGTGGCGGTGGTGGCGAGGGCGGCGACGTCGGAGCCCGCCTCGGGCTCGCTCAGGGCGAAGGCAGCGAGGGCGGTGCCGGCGCGGGCGGCGGGGAGGTAGCGCGCCTTCAGCTCATCGCTGCCGAAGAGGGTGAGGGAGCCCGTGCCCAGGCCCTGCATCGCGAAGGCGAAATCCGCCAGGCCGGAATGGCGGGCCAGCACATCCCGCGCGATGCAGAGGGCGCGGACATCGAGCCGGCCGTCTTCCGGCGCGGCCATGCGGAGGAGCCCGGCCTCTCCCATCGAGCGGGCGAGGGCGCGCACGGCGGTGTCGGTGTCGCCCTCGGAGAGGCGCCCGGCATGGGCGGCGGCCCAGGCCTCGACCTCCTCCGCCCAGTCCCGGTGGCGGGGTTCCAGGAAGGGCCAGGAGAGGAAGTCGCGGTCGGGCATCAGCTGCCCTCGAAGACAGGGCGGCGCTTGGCCGTGAAGGCCTCATAGGCGCGGCGGAAATCCTGGGTGGTCATGCAAAGGGCCTGGGCGACGGCTTCGGCCTCGATCGCCTGCTCGATGGACATGGCCCATTCCATGGCGAGCATCCGCTTGGTCATGGCGTTGGCGAAACCGGGACCCTCGGTGATCTGGCGGGCGAGGTTGGCCGCGGCTTCCATCAGGGCCTCGGGTTCCACCGTGCGGGAGAAGAAGCCCCAGTCCAGCCCTTCCTGCGCGGACATGGAGCGGCCGGTGTAGAGGAGTTCGGAGGCGCGGCCCTGGCCGATGATGCGGGGCAGCATGGCGCAGGCGCCCATGTCGCAGCCCGCCAGGCCGACGCGGTTGAAGAGGAAGGCGACCTTCGCGCGGGGCGTGGCGATGCGGAGGTCGGAGGCCATGGCGATGATGGCACCGGCGCCGGCCGCGACGCCATCCACGGCGGAGAGGATGGGCTGCGGGCAGGCGCGCACGGCCTTGACCAGGTCACCGGTCATGGCGGTGAACTGCATCAGCCCCTTGGTGTCGCGGTCCAGAAGCGGGCCGATGATCTCGTGCACGTCGCCGCCGCTGCAGAAGTTGCCGCCTGAGCCGGAGATGAGGAAGGCGCCGACGCTGTCGTCCCCCACGGCTTCGCGGAAGATCCGGACCAGCTCGGCATAGGATTCGAAGGTCAGCGGGTTCTTGCGCTCGGGGCGGTCGAGGGTGATGGAGGCGACCTTCCCCTCCACCGTCAGCCGCACATGCCGGGCGTTGAAGGCGCGGAGGCTCATGCCTCGTTCTCCGAGATGGCGGCGCGGATGCCGCGGCGGGTGCGGTCGAGCAGGCGAAGGAGCGAGGCGCGGTCGCTGGCGGAAAGCCCGCCGAGCAGCTCGGCCACCCATTCCTCATGCGCCGTGCTCTGGCGCGCGAATTCGCGCCGGCCCTGGGGCGTGAGGCGGAGGGTGACGGCGCGGCGGTCCGCCTGCACGGCGCGGCGCTCGATCAGCCCTTCCTCCTCCAGCCTGGCGGCGAGGCCGGTGACGTTGCCGCCCGTGACCATCATGCGGCGGCTGATCTCGCCGGGGGTGAGGCCGTCCGGGGCGCGCTCGAGCTGCGCCAGGAAATCGAAGCGGGGCAGGGTGGTGTCGAAGCTGGCGCGGAGGCGGCGGCGGATCTCGGCCTCGATCAGCCGGGCGCAGGAGAGCATGCGCAGCCAGAGGCGGAGGTCGTCCTTGTGGCCCGCCGGGGCGTGGTCCAGCGCGGTCTCGGCGTCCACATGGGTGTCGGGCGGGCTCACGGCACCTCCCCACCATCTACGGCGATGGCGCGGCCATTCACGGCACCGGCGGCGTTGCCGCAGAGGAAGAGCACGGTGGCCGCCACCTCATCCGGTTGCACCAGCCGGCCCTGGGGGTTGTGCTTCGCGAGTTCGGCGCGGGCTTCGGCCTCGCTGCGGCCGGTCTTGGCGGTGATGCGGGCGACGCTTTCGGCCACGATGTCGGTCTCGGTGAAGCCGGGGCAGACGGCGTTCACGGTCACGCCCTTCGAAGCCACCTCCAGCGCCAGGGCGCGGGTCAGGCCCAGCAGGCCATGCTTCGCGGCGGCATAGGCGGTGACATAGGGGTAGCCGCGCAGGGCGGCTGTGGAGGCGATGTTCACCACCCGGCCCCATCGGGCTTCCAGCATGGCGGGCAGGGCCGCGCGGGTCGCGGATGCGGCGCCGAGCAGGTTCACCCGGAGCATCCGCTCCCAGATCTCGTCGCCGGTCTTCAGGAAGGGCGCGCTTTCGGCGGCACCGGCGGCATTCACCAGGATGGCGGGGTGGCCGCAGCGGGCCAGGGCGGCGGGGAAGGCGCCTTCGGCGGTGACATCGGCGATCTCGAAGCCCGCGGCGCTGCCGGCTGCCACGGCGGCGCGGAGCGGGGCCTCGCGCCGGCCCATGACGGTGACCCGGGCCCCGGCGCGGGTGAGCGCGGCGGCGATGGCCAGGCCGATGCCCGACCCGCCCCCCGTCACCACCGCATGCCGCCCGGATATGCCGTCCATGATGCTTGAAGCCTAAAATGTTTCTCCGGCCCGCCGCAAGCCTGTTGAACCCTTGAAAAGTTGAAGCCTAAACTATTTGCCGTTGCGGCACTCAGGAGGCTTCCCATGCGGATCGCGGTCATCGGCGGCGGGCCTGCGGGGCTCTACTTTGCCATCCTGATGAAGCGGGACCGGCCGGAAGCGCACATCACCGTGGTGGAGCGCAACCGGGCCGACGATACCTTCGGTTTCGGCGTGGTGTTCAGCGACCAGACGCTGGAAACCTTCGAGAAGGCGGACCAGCCCTCCTACGAGGCGATCCGCGATGCCTTCGCCTACTGGGACGATATCGAAATCGTGGCTAGGCGCGCTGGTGAGCGCGACGCCAAGGGGGCGGTGCACCGGATCGGCGGCAACGGCTTCTGCGGCTGCTCCCGCCGCACCCTGCTGATGCTGCTGCAGGACCGCGCGCGCGAGCTGGGGGTGGAGCTGGAATTCGGGCGCCAGGCGAAGCCCGAGGACTTCCCGGAGGCGGATCTGATCGTGGCGGCGGATGGCATCAACAGCCCGGTCCGCAACAGCGACCCCGCCCATTTCGCGCCGAAGATCGACCTGCGCCCCAACCGCTTCGCCTGGATGGGCAGCACGCGGCCCTTCGACGCCTTCACCTTCTTCTTCAAGGAGCGGCCCGAGGGCATCTTCATCGCCCACTGCTACCAGTACGAGGCCAATGCCAGCACCTGGGTGCTGGAGACGGATCCGGAGACCTTCGAGCGCGCCGGATTGGACGCGATGAGCGAGGCCGAGAGCGCCGCTTTCCTGGAGGAGGTCTTCGCCGAGGAACTGCAGGGCCACCGGCTCATCACCAATCGCAGCCTGTGGCGGCAATTCCCGATGATGCGGTGCGAGCGCTGGTCGAAGGGCAACATCGTGCTGCTCGGGGATGCGAAGGCGACCGCGCATTTCTCGATCGGATCGGGGACGAAGCTGGCGATGGAGGATGCCATTGCCCTGCATGGCGCCTTCATGCGGGGCGGCACGGTGGAGGAGGCGCTGGCGCGCTTCGAATCCGGGCGGCGCGAGGATGTGGAGAAGATCCAGCACGCGGCGGATGTTTCGCTGGTCTGGTTCGAGCATGTGGACCGCTTCTGGCACATGCCGGCGACGCGCTTCGCCTTCGGGGTGATGACGCGTTCCAAGGCCATCACCTGGGACAATCTTGCCCTACGGGCGCCAGAGTTCGTGGAGGAATCCCGCGCGCTCTTCGAGGAGGAGGTGCGTGCGGAGGGGCTGCCGGCGGTGAAGGGCGCGCCGCCGATGTTCCAGCCCTTCCGGCTGCGCGGGATGACCGTGCCGAACCGCGTCGTCGTCTCGCCCATGTGCCAGTATTCGGCGCGGGACGGGATGCCGGATGACTGGCATCTCATGCATTACGGCGCGCGCGCCACGGGCGGGGCGGGGCTGATCTTCACGGAGATGACCTGCGTTTCCCCGGAGGCGCGGATCACCCCGGGCTGCACGGGGCTGTGGAGCGATGAGCAGGAGGCGGGCTGGAAGCGGATCGTCGATTTCGTCCATGCGCATGGGGCGGGGCGCATCGCGCTGCAGCTCGGCCATGCCGGGCAGAAGGGCGCGACGAAGCTGATGTGGGAGGGGATGGACCAGCCGCTGGAGGAGGGGGCCTGGCCCATCGTCTCGGCCAGTGCGCTGCCCTATTTCTCCAACAGCCAGGTGCCGCGCGCGATCACCCGCGCGGAGATGGACAAGGTGCGCGACGACTTCGTCGCCGCCACGCGGCGGGGGGCGCGGGCGGGGTTCGACATGCTCGAATTCCACTGCGCCCATGGCTACCTGATGGCCAGCTTTCTCTCGCCGCTGCTGAACCATCGCACGGACGAGTATGGCGGAAGCCTGGAGAACCGGCTGCGCTACCCGATGGAGGTCTATCGCGCCATGCGCGCCGCCTGGCCGTCGGACCGGCCGATGAGCGTGCGCGTCTCCGCGACCGACTGGGCGGAGGGCGGCGTCACGGATGAGGAGACCCTGGCCATCGCGCGCGCCTTCGCCGATGAGGGCTGCGACCTGCTGGATGTTTCCACCGGCCAGACCGTGGCGGGCAGCGCGCCGCATTACGGGCGCATGTTCCAGGTGCCCTGGTCCGACATGATCCGGAACGAGGCGAAGGTGGCGACGATCTGCGTGGGCAGCATCACCAGCGCGGACCAGGTGAACACCATTCTCGCCGCCGGGCGCGCGGATCTGGTGGCGCTGGCGCGGCCCCATCTGGTGGACCCCGCCTTCACCATGGAAGCGGCGGCCCGCTACGGCGTGCGCACGGCCTGCCCGCCGCAATATCGCTGGGGGCAGGAGGCGCTGCTGCGCAACGCGGCGCGGGAGGAGGCGGAGCTGATGGAGCTGCGCCGCAAGGCCCGGCCGAAGCGCCACGCCTGGGCGGGGTAGCAACCCCGGCGGCGCCCGTGCCGTTCCTCCCCCGACAGGAGGAGGAGGAGGAACGCATGTCCCGCGTGATTTCGGCGGTGTTCGACAATCGCGACGAGGCCGAGTCCGTCGTGACGCATCTGCGCGTGCATGACCGGATCACCTCGGAGCGGATCCAGGTTCATCCCGCGGAGAACGCCCAGCTTGTGGAGAATGAGGGCATCCTGCCGTCGCTTGGCCATCTGCTGATCGGTGACTCCGAGCGGCGGACCTATACGGAGGCGGTCCGGCGCGGTTCCACCGTTGTCACGGCCGAGGTGGATGACGGGATCGCGGAGCATGTGATGGCCGTGTTCAACCGGCACGGCGCGATCGACCTGGAACAGCGCGCCGCGAGCTGGCGGGAGGAGGGCTGGCGGGACGATCCGGAATTCGCCTCGGAAGCCGACCTGCCCGTGAACTCCTCCATGGCGGCGGGGGCCGCGAGCATGGCGGGCACGGGCGTGCCCATGGTCGATCCTGACGAGCCCGTGACCGGCCCGGGCTCCGGCCTCAGGCGCTGATCGCCCCAAGCACGGCGCGGGCGGCGGCCTCGCTGGGGCTGCCGCCGCCGGGCGGGGCGAGCTGCGACATCACGCGCGCGAAGCCGGCTTTCTGCGCCGCGGCTTCCGGGCCGCCGGAGAGCAGGGCTTCCAGCCCCGCCGCCAGCCGGTCCGGGCGGCAATCCTGCTGGATGAACTCCGGGATCACGGGCGCATCGGCCAGCAGGTTCACGATGCTGGCGTAGCGCACCTTCACCAGCCGCCGGACGATCTCGGCCGTGATCGGGTTCACGCGGTAGCCCACCACCATGGGAACCCCCGCCAGCGCCACCTCCAGCGAGGAGGTGCCGGACTTGATCAGGCCTGCCGAGGCGGCGGCATAGGCGTCGTGCTTTTCCGCCAGGTCGCGGACGAGGATGGGGCCAGGGGTCCAGCCCGCGGCGGCCGTGCGCACGGCCTCTTCCACCGGCCCGGCCAGGGGAACCACGGGGCGCAGCCCCGGGACGCGGGCCGAGAGGAGGCGGAGCGCCTCCCCGAAGATGGGCAGGAGGCGCCGGATCTCGGTGCGGCGGCTGCCCGGCATCACCAGGATCACGCGTTCCTGCGGGCGGATCCCATGGGCCGCGCGGAACCGGGCGCCGTCGCCGCGGTCCGCGCCGCTTTCCAGCACGGGATGGCCGACGAAATCCACGGGGATGCCCGCCTTCTCGAAGAAGGGCGGCTCGAAGGGCAGGAGGGCAAGGATGCGGTCCAGCCGGTGGGCCATTTCCTTCACCCGCCCCTGCCGCCAGGCCCAGACCTGGGGGGCGACGTAGTGGATGACGGGGATGCCCATGGGCTTGACGCGCTTTGCCAACCGCAGGGCGAAGCCGGGGCTGTCGATGGTGACGAGGGCCGCGGGGCGCCGGGCGGTGATGTCGGCCACGGTCTCGTCCATCCGCCGGGCAAGGCTGCGGATGTTCGGAAGCACCTCCAGCAGGCCCATCAGCGCCAGTTCCCGCATGGGGAAGAGGCTCTGCAGGCCCTGCTCCGCCAGGCGTTCGCCGCCGATCCCGGCAAAGCCGAGGCCGGGCCGCATCTCGCGCAGGCGCGCGACGAGGCGGGCGCCCAGGACATCGCCCGATGCCTCGCCCGCGACGATGTAAACCAGTTGCGTCATGCGAACCCCGCGACGGAAGCGGGCGCGACCGCGCCCAGCCATCCCTGGTGGTTGAAGACGGCGCCCTCGCGCCGTACAGCCGTGATCCGGGCGGGGTCGAGATCGGCGAAAAGCCAGCGCGGCTCGTCCAGCACGCCCTCGGCGATCACGCCGTCATCGGGGAAGCCGCGGTCTACGGGGCCGAAGATGGCGGCCTTGCCCCGGTTCACATCCAGCGCGGCGGACCAGGGCGCCTCTCCCACCGTGGGCGTGACGGCGACGAAGCACTGGTTCTCCACGGCCCGCGCCGCGGCGGTGAGCCGCACGCGGTTGAAGCCGTGCAGCGTGTCCGTGCAGGAGGGGGCGAGGATGAGCCAGGCGCCCGCCTCCACCTGGGCCCGCACATGGAGGGGGAACTCCACGTCGTAGCAGATGGAGATCCCGATCCGGCCCCAGGGCGTCTCGAACACGGCCGGTGCTGCCCCGGCCGAGACGCCCCAGCGCTCCTTCTCGAAGCGGGTCATGTTCTGCTTGTCCTGGAAGGCCATCCGCCCATCGGGCGCGATCAGCGGGGCGCGGTTGCGGATCAGCCCGTCCGCATCGCGCATGGCCAGGCTGCCCGGCTGCAGCCAGAGGCCGGCACGCATGGCGGCGGCGCGCATCGAATCGAGGATCGCCGGGGCGGCTTCCACCATGGCGGCCAGTTCCGCCGCCTCGGTGGGCGGTGCTGCCCGGCAGAGAGAGGCGCCGAGTTCCACGCTGGCATATTCGGGCAGCACGGCCAGCTCCGCGCCGCCCTCCCGTGCCTCGGCCAGCAGCCGGTCCAGCTTGGCAGCGAAGGCGGGCACCCCCTCCGGCCGCCCGACAGGGTAGGGCAGGAGGGCGAGGCGCAGCGGCTTCATGCGAGATCCCTGGCCCAGAAATCGAGGCGGTGCGGGATCTCGGCCGTGCCGCCGACCTCGCGCCATTCCATGGTGGCAGCCATGCCCGGCACCGGCGCGTAGCCGCGCTTGTGCCAGAAGGCATCCAGCGGCTGGTGGGTTGCGGGGCGGCGTGGATCGGCGGCGTCGCGCCGCACGGCGCAGAAGGCGGCGCGGCGCAGGCCCAGGGCGCGGGCATGGGCTTCCCGCGCCGCGAAGAAGGCCACGCCGATGCCGCGGCCGCGCCATTCGGGCAGCAGCACGGATTCGCCGAAATAGCAGGTGTTGGTGGGGTCCATCCCCGCCGCCGCCGCGGCCTCCAGCACGGCGCGCCCGGCTTCCTGCATGGGCTGGCAGGTCGCGGCGCCGACGGGTTCCTCGCCCGCCAGGGCCAGGATCACCGCCGCGCCCGGGCTTTCGGAATAGGCGCGGAGATAGCGCGCCTCGTAATCCTCGGCGGCATCATAGAGATAGGGCCAATCTCGGAAGACGACGGCGCGCAGGCGCGCGACCGCCGCGAGATGGGGGCGGAGCGCCTCCCCCGCGACGGTCTGGATACGGTGTTCGGGTTCCGGCATGCCGCGATGCATAGGCGGCCCGGCTGCCGGGGAAAAGCGGAACGCGGCGGCGGACGGGCTCC
This sequence comes from Pararoseomonas baculiformis, assembly GCF_017813395.1. Lineage (GTDB taxonomy): Bacteria > Pseudomonadota > Alphaproteobacteria > Acetobacterales > Acetobacteraceae > Roseomonas > Roseomonas baculiformis. The sequence continues at coordinate 23,884 of NZ_JAGIZB010000011.1, forward strand.
GCCGCCGCGTGGCCGCTACATCAGGGGCGTGTAGCGGGCCATCTCCACGAAGATGTCGCGCACCGCATTGCCAAGCGAGCGGCTGAGCTCCTCCAGGTTCGCAACCTGCGCGATGCGTGGCTCGGCGGCTTCCAGCGTCTCCTCGGCCAGGATCAGCGGCAGCAGCCCCGCGGCGCGGCAGAGGCCGATCAGCAGGGAGTCGCGCGGCTCGGGGATGTCGTCGTCGAAGATCACGCCGGTCAGGCGCGCCTTCACCTCGCGCTCCTCCTTGTCGGAGATCACGGGGTAGCGGCGCTCCGGGAAGATCCAGAGGAAGCGGCCCATCTCCTCGCGGAGGATGCCGCGCTGGACCAGGCGGGCGAAGATCTGCTCGCGGAAGGAATCGGATTCGCGCCCCAGCGTCTCGATCCACCAGCGGCTGCCATGGGGGAAGTCGCCCTCGTCCGGGCCCGGGCCGGGATCGGCGGCGATGCGGGCGAGGACGCGATCCAGCAGCGGGTCGCCGGTGGGGGAGGGATCGGTGACGTAGAGGCGCTGGGGATCCGTGTCGATCCGGTTGTGAAGGGCCAGTTCGGCCAGGATCGCGCCGGCGATGGCGTAGCCGGAGGCAGGCCCGGCCATTTCGTTGAGCCGGCCGCTCCGGTCGTCCAGCATCAGGAGGATCAGTTCCTCCGGCATGGTGAGCGGCATGGAATACCCCTATTTCGTGTGGCGTGCGGGAGAGGGAAGCCCTGGCCGGGCGGGACCGTCAATCGCGGTTCCGCGAAAGATATTTCAGCCAGGCTTGCCGTAGAGGGTGGCGGGGTCCGCCAGCACGGGCTCAAGCGGGGCGACGGAGTCCTCGCGCAGGCCCCAGGAGAAACAGGAGCGCCGCCCGGTATGGCAGGCGACTCCGTCCTGGTGGACGATGGCCAGCAGCGCGTCCCCGTCGCAGTCCAGGCGGAGGTCGATCAGGTGCTGCACCTGGCCGGAGGTTTCGCCCTTGCGCCAGAGACCCTTCCGGGAGCGGCTGTAATAGGTGACGCGGCCGGTCGCGAGGGTTTCCTCGACAGCCTCGGCATTCATCCAGGCGAGCATCAGCACCTCGCCCGTGCCATGGGCCTGGGCGATGGCGGCGACGAGTCCATGCGAATCGGGCTTGAGCGCGGCAAGGAAGCGCGCGCGCGCTTCGGCCGTGGGGATGTTCCAGGCCGGGAGACCGGCGGGGCGGTTGGGAGGCGTGGCCATGCGGCCTATATAGTCCGGGTTGGCGCCGGCGTCCCCGCCCGCCCCCCGCGAGGACTGCCCCGGAACACCGATGCCCCACGGCGAACACCATCAGGCCCATGGCGACCGTGCGACGATGCTGCGCGATGCGGAGGAATCCTGCCTCCGCCGTGGCGCGCAGCTGACGCCGCTGCGCCGGCGCGTCCTGGAGATGGTGCTGGAGGCCGACCAGCCCGTGGGAGCCTATGCGCTGCTGGACCGGCTGCGGGCCGAGCGCCCGGGGGCCGCGCCGCCCACCGTGTATCGCGCACTGGACTTCCTGCTGGCCCAGGGCCTGATCCATCGGATCGAGCGGCTGAACGCCTTCATCCCCTGCACCGAGGCGGCGCATGGGCATGAGCACGACCATCCCCACCAGTTCCTGATCTGCCGGAACTGCGGCCGCACCGCCGAACTTTCCGACGACTCCGTGGTGGCCGCGGTGGCCGCGGCGGCGAGGTCTGCGGGGTTCAGCCCGGCGCGCACCACCGTGGAGGTGGAGGGCACCTGCGGGGCCTGCGCGGCTGCGGGCTGATGCCTGCGAAGGATTCTGATGTGCGGTTCTGATTCACGGTATCTTCAGGGGCGCCGATCACGTTACCGTTAGTTCCCGGTTGGAAATGACCGGTACGATCGGAGACGCTATGCACCGCCGCTACCTTCCCGTGCTTGCCGCCGCCCTGGCGGTAGGGGCCCCCGCCCTGGCCCATGCCCAGAGCCGGCTAGACTTCACCCTGATGAACCGGACGGGCTACGAGATCAACGAGGTCTATCTCGGACCGACCAGCTCCTCCTCCTGGGGGAATGATGTCATGGGGCAGGATACCCTGCCCAATGGCCGCTCGGTGGACATCCAGTTCAACCGCCGCGCCTCCACCTGCAACTGGGACATGAAGGTGGTCTATGCGGATGGGGACGAGTCCGAGTGGCGGAACTTCGACCTCTGCAGCATCTCGAAGATCACCCTCTACTGGAACCGGCAGAACGGCACGACCCGCGCCGTGACCGAGTAGTAGGCCCCCGGGGCGGCGCGCCTGCGCCGCCTCCTTGCCGCGAGCCCTTGCTGCGGGAGATTTCCAGGGCTTCCCATTCGCGCGACACTTCCCATCCCGGGGACGGGACGTAGATGCTGCCGCGGCAGCGGCGCAGAGGGAGCAAACCGTCATGATGGCAACTCGCCGAACCGCGCTCGCGGCCCTTGGGGCAGGGCTTGCCGCCACGGCCGGGCGGGCTGCCCTGGCGCAGGCCTCGCCCCTCCTCCCCAAGCCCATCCCCTCATCCGGGGAGATGATCCCGGTGGTCGGGCTGGGCTCCGCCCGCCGCTATGAGGAGGCGAGCACGGAGGAGGACCGGGCACCGCTGCGCGAGACCTTCCGCCGGTTCCATGCCCTGGGCGGCACCGTGCTGGACACCGCGCCCTCCTATGGCAACGCCGAATCGATCATGGGCGGGCTGATGGAGGATCTGGGCATCCGGCGGGACCTGTTCGTCTGCACCAAGGTGGGCGCGGACACTAAGGAGACGGGGCGCGCGCAGATCGAGCAGTCCTTCCGCAACCTGCGGACCGACCGGATCGACCTCCTGGCCGTGCACAACCTGCGCGACATCTCCAACCAGCTCGCCACGCTGCGGGAGCTCAAGGCGGCGGGGCGGATCCGCTATGTCGGCGCCACCACCTCCTTCGACCGGCAATACGAGGCCTTCGAGGCCATGATGCGGCGCGAGACGCTGGACGCCATCCAGATCGACTACGCGCTGGACAACCGCAACGCGGCCGAGCGGATCATCCCGCTGGCGCGGGAACGCGGCATGGCGGTGTTCATCAACCTGCCCTTCGGGCGGGGCAGCGTGTTCCGCGCCACGCAGGGCAAGCCCCTGCCGGACTGGGCGGCCGAGATCGACTGCACGAGCTGGGCGCAGGTGATGCTGAAATACCTGGTCAGCCACGAGGCGGTGACCTGCGCCGTACCGGGAATGGCGCAGGCGCGCTACGTGGACGACAACCTGAAGGCCGCCCAGGGCCGCATGCCCGACGCGGCGCTGCGCCGCCGGATGGAGCAGTTCATCGATGCGCTCTGACGCCGCGGGGGCGGAGGGCGGATGGGCTTACCGGGCGCTGCGGCGGATCATCGATATCCGCCCGGCCGAGGTGCAGGCGTTGGCCTGGTCCTGGCTCTATGTCTTCGCGCTCTTCCTGGCCTATTTCGTGCTCCGGCCCATCCGGGATGAGCTCGGCGTGGCGGGCGGGGTGCGGAACCTGCCCTGGCTCTTCACCGGCACGCTCCTGGCCATGCTCGCCGCCAACCCGCTTTTCGCCTATGCGGTGCGGCGCTGGCCGCGGGAAAAGTTCGTCGCGATCGCCTACCGGTTCTTCATGCTGAACCTGCTGGTGTTCATGCTCCTGCTGATGCTCGCCGGGCCGGAGCAGCATGTCTGGATCGGGCGTGCTTTCTTCATCTGGGTTTCGGTCTTCAACCTCTTCGTCGTCTCGGTCTTCTGGTCCTTCGTCGTGGACGTGTTCGATGCGGAGCAGGGCAAGCGCCTCTTCGGGTTCCTTGCCGCCGGGGCCACGCTGGGTGGCCTCGCGGGGTCCAGCCTCACCTCGGGGCTGGTGGAGCGGATCGGGCAGAACTGGCTCCTTCTTGCCTCCATCGTGCTGCTGGAGGTGGCGGTCTTTGCCTCGGGCCGCCTGTCCCGGATCAGCGATGCCTTCCGGCGGCCGGTCCAGGGGGCCGATCCGCATCGCGCGCTGGGCGGGGGTATCTTTGCCGGCATGACCCACACGTTCCGATCCCCCTATCTGCTGGGGATCGCCTTCTTCATGCTGTTCTACTCCGTCACCTCCACCTTCCTCTACGTGCAGCAGCTCTCTATTGCGGAGGCGGCATTTCCCAGCCGGGCCGCGCGCACGGCTTTCTTCGCCGACATCGATTTCTGGGTGAACCTCCTCACCCTGTTCGTGCAGATCTTCCTCACGGGGCGCCTGATGAACTGGCTCGGCGTGGCGCTGACGCTGTGCGCCCTGCCGCTGTTCAGCGTGCTGGGCTTCGCGGCGCTCGCGGCCTCGCCGGGCGTCGGGGTCTTCGTCGTGGTGCAGGTGGCGCGGCGCGTCAGCAACTTCGCCCTGGCCCGCCCGACCCGGGAGGTGCTGTTCACCTCGGTCCCGAGAGAGGACCGCTACAAGGCAAAGAACTTCATCGACACCGTGGTGTATCGCGGCGGGGACCAGGTGGCCGTCTGGTCCCATGCGGGGCTGCTGGCCCTGGGGATGGGCATGACCGGCATCGCGGTGGTGGCCGTGCCGCTCTCGGTGGCCTGGCTGGCGCTCAGCTTCTGGCTCGGGCGCAGGCAGGAGCGGGCCGTGGCGCTGGCCGAGCCGCCCGCGGTGCGGGATCAAGCGGCCGTGGTGCCATCCTGAGGGTGGGGCCGGCGTTGCTCCATGGCTGATGGACGGGCCGACTCCGCGCGTCGTCCCTCCGCGCGCGGACTTCCCGGGCGGCGCCTGCGGCTGCGGACCTATCTGGCGGCCCTGACCCTGGCGGTGCTGGCGCCGGCCCTGGGGCTCGGCATCTACACCACCTGGCACATGGCCGGGAACTACCGCCAGGCTTCCGAGGCGCGCCTTCAGGACACGGTGCGCGCGCTTGCCCTGGCGCTGGACGCGGAGATGGAGAGCCGCATCGCCGCGCTCTCCGCGATCGCGACGAATCCGGATCTGGACCAAGTGGGCGAGGGGGAGGCGGAGAAGTTCCGGCCCCATGCCACGCGCCTTGCCCAAATCCTCGGCACGCCGGTGATGCTCCTGGACCGCCGCCTCCGCCTCATCCTGCACAGCGCCGTGCCGCCCGGCGAGCCGCTGCCCGCGACGGCCGCGCCCGCCTATGTCGCGGCGGCCTTCGAGACGGGAAGGCCGGGGGTGAGCGATGTTGTGTACGGCGCGGTGGCGCAGCGGCCCGTGATCGGCGTGGCGGCCCCCATCATGCGCGAGGGCCGCGCCCAGGCCTTGCTCGCGACCCGCGTGGAGCCGGCGACACTGTCCGCCATCCTGGAGGCGCAGGGGCTTCCGGAGGGTTCCTTCGCCACGGTGGTGGACCGGGCAGGGATCGTGGCGGCGCGGTCTTCGGGAGCGGCGCGTTTCGTCGGGCACCCCGTTCCCGCCTGGTACCGTCCCGCCATCCAGGGCCGCGACGGCGGTGTGCTGCGCGGGCCCGGGCTGGAGGGGGAGGAGATGATCTTCTCCTTCGCGCGGCTTTCCGCGGCGCCGGGCTGGACGATGGTGCTGGCCGAGCCGATGCGCATGCACCGCGCGCGTTGGCTCTCTCCCCTGCTGGGGCTCATGCTCGGCGGCGGGCTGGCCATGGTGCTGGGCATCGCTTTCGCCCTCTGGCTCGCCGGGCAGGTGCTGCGGCCGATCCGGCAGCTGCTGAGCCATTCCGGTGCCGTCGCGGCCGGCAGCGGCGGGAGCGCGCCGGCGGAGACGCCCGGGCTGAGGGTGACCGAGTTCGAGATGCTCCGAGAGGAGGTATCGCGGGCCGAGGAGACATTGCGGGCCAGCGAGCGGCAGCTGCGGCTCGCGCTGGAGGCATCGCGGCTGGGCCGCTGGGAAATGCTGCCCGGCGGTCCCGGGATGCCCGTGGGCAGGCTATGGCTCGCCGGGCCGGGCGAGGCCGCGCTGCGGGAGGCGCCCCCCGACAACTGGCTCGACCATGTGCATCCCGACGACCTGGCCCACCTGCTGGAGGCGTTGAATCCCGGGCCCGGCGGGCTGCCGGGGCGCTGCACCGCCGAGTTCCGCCTGCGGGATGCCGCGGGGGCGTGGCGATGGTTTTCCATGCACGGGGCGGTGGTGGAGCGGGACGAGGCGAGTGGCGCGCCGCTTCGCCTGGCGGGCGTGTTCCAGAACGTGACGGAGCGCAAGGCGGCGGAGGAGCGGCAGGCGCTGCTGATGCGCGAGGTGGATCATCGCGCCAAGAACGCCCTGGCGGTGGTGCAGGCGGCCCTTCGCCTCACACGGGCGGAGGATGTGCCCTCCTACATGCGAGCGATCGAGGGGCGGGTGGCGGCGCTGGCGCGGGCGCAGAGCCTGCTGGCGGCGGAGCATTGGGCCGGTGCCGATCTTCGCAGCCTGCTGGAGGGCGAGCTCGTTCCCTTCATGGCCGAGGCCGCGAGGCGGGCCGAGCTGAGTGGGCCCGCCGTGTCGCTTCCCGCCCAGATCGCCCAGCCCCTGGCCATGGCCGTGCATGAGCTGGCCACCAATGCCGTGAAGCATGGCGCGCTCTCCTGCGCGGAGGGACGGATCCTCCTGTCCTGGGAGGTCGGCGGCGGGGCGGAGCGCCGGCTTTCGCTGCGCTGGGAGGAGCGGGGCGGGCCGCTGGTGGCGGGGCGGCCCGAGCGGCGCGGCTTCGGATCCCGCGTGCTGGAGGCGACCATCCGCACGCAGCTGGGCGGGCGCGTTTCCCTTGCCTGGGAGGCAGGGGGGCTGGTCTGCGAGATCGAGCTGCCGCTTGTCCCGGCCATGGCGGGCTGAGAACCGCCCCGGCCCTTGCGGACCGGGGCGGGGCGGGTTCAGCGCGGCAGGCGGTCCAGCGCCTGGGCGAGGTCGGCGATCAGGTCCTCCGGCTCCTCCAGCCCGATATGCAGGCGGATCGCGGGGCCGCCGAGGGCCGGGTCCTTCGCCGTGCGGGTGATGGAGGGCGAGGTGGGGAGGGCCAGGCTCTCATAGCCGCCCCAGGAGGCGCCGATGCCGAACAGCGCCAGCGCATCCACCACGGCCTCCGCGTCCGCATCCGCATAGCGGGGCTGCAGGACCACGCCGAACAGGCTGCAGGTGCCGGCGAAGTCGCGCGCATAGATCGCGTGCTGCGGATGGGAGGGCAGGGCGGGGTGGAGGAGGCGGAGCACCTCGGGCCGCGTCTCCAGCCAGCGGGCGACGACGAGGCTGTTCTCCGCCTGCTGCTTCAGCCGCACGGGCAGGGTGCGCAGGCCGCGCAGGCAGAGCCAGCAATCATCGGGGCTGGCGAACTGGCCGAGCTGGCTGGCCGCCCCCTTCACGATGTTCCAGTCCTCGGCGTTGTTCACGGCCACGCTGCCCAGCAGCACGTCGGAATGGCCGGCCGCGTATTTCGTCAGCGCCTGGATGGAGACATCCACGCCATGGACGAAGGGCTGGAAGTTATGGAAGCCCCAGGTGTTGTCCATCAGCACCTTGGCGCCCGCCGCATGGGCGGCACGGGCGATGCCGGGGATGTCCTGCACCTCGAAGGTGTGGCTGCCCGGGCTCTCGGTATAGACGACGCGCGTGTTGGGGCGGATCAGCGCCCGCATCCCGGCCTCGTCCACCAGCGGATCGTAATAGGTGGTCTCGATCCCGAAGCCGGCCATGAGGCCATCCGCCAGGTTGCGGGCGGGGCCATAGACGCTGTCCGGCATCAGGCAGTGGTCGCCGGCCTTCAGATAGGCGAGCAGCGGGACCATGACGGCGGCGAGGCCCGTGCCGACGATGACGGCGCGGGTGCCGCCCTCGATCTCGGCGATCATGTCCTCGAGCATGTGGTGGGTGGGGCCGCCGGCGGTGCCATAGGTCAGCACCTGCTCATAGCGCTGCTTCGCGGCCGATTTGCGGGATTCACAATCGGGGAAGAGCACGGTGGAGCCGCGATGGACGGGCGGGTTGACGAAGCCATGGGCCTTCGCCCCCGCGCGCCCGTGATGGGACATGCGGGTGGCGAAGCCCAGTGCCTTGTCGTGACGATCAGCCATCAGGCCTGTTCCTTGGTGGTCTTGGGTGTTTCCGGGCGCAGCGCCCATTCGGTCCAGGAGCCGTCATAGACGGAGCCCTCGGGCAGCCCGGCGCGCACAAGGCCAAGCGCCAGGACGCAGGCGGTGACGCCCGAGCCGCAGGAAAGGATCACCGGGCGTTCCGCATCCACCCCGGCGCGCTCGAACCGCGCGCGCAGGGCATCCGGCGGCAGCATGGTGCCGTCGGGCGCCAGGAGGTCGGTGAAGGGGATGTTGGCGGCTCCGGGCATGTGGCCGCTTGGCAGGCCGGGGCGCGGTTCCGGTGCCGTGCCGTCGAAGCGTCCGGCGGCGCGGGCGTCGAGGATCAGCGCCTCGCCCCCGCCCTGGCGGATGATGCGCTTCATGTCGCCGATGCCGCGGAGCCGGTCCGTACGGAAATCCGCCACGAAATGCGCGGCGGGCGGGGCCGGCGGTTCGCCGGATTCGACCGGCCGGCCCTCGCGCTGCCATTTCGGCAGGCCGCCATCCAGCACGAAGGCGGCCTCATGCCCCATGAGCCGCATCAGCCACCAGCCGCGCGCGGCGGCGCGCAGCCCCTGGGCGTGATCGTAGAAGACGACGCGGCTTTCATTCGAGATGCCGAGGGCGCCGGCGAGCTTCGCGAAGCGCGCGGGCGTCGGGACCATGTGCGGGAGATCGGTGTCCGGGTCCGCGAAGAGATCAATGTCGAAGTAGCGCGCGCCGGGGATGCGGGCCGCGGCGAAGGCCTCGCGCTTGTTGCCCGTCTCCCCCGGAAGGATGAGGGAGCAGTCCAGCGCCACGAGGTCGGGCTTCCCCAGCTCCCCCGCCAGCCACTCAGTCGAAACGATGTCGTTCACGTCGCGTCCTCCGCCAGCACGATATGGATGCGCCGGTTCTGCTTGCCCTTGCTCTCCATCTTCACGACCTCCACGCGGCCGATCTCGCCGGTGCGGCGCACATGGGTGCCGCCGCAGGGCTGGAGGTCGATGGGTGCCTCCTCCGCTCCGATGCGCACCAGCCGGACCTGGCCCGCCCCGCGGGGCGGCTGGACGGAGAGGGTGCGGACGAGGCCGGGATTGGCGTCCAGCTCGGCCTCGGTGATCCAGCGTTCGCCGATGGGGTGGTCGGCCGCGATCAGCGCGTTCAGCCTTTCGGTCACCCATTCCTTCGTGGGCGGCTCGGGCAGGTCGAAATCCAGGCGGGACTTCTCGGCGCCGATCTGGTTGCCCGTGGCGTAGATGCCGGGCATGGCGGCGCAGAGCAGGTGGAGGGTGGTGTGCATCCGCATGTGGCGGTGGCGCCGGTTCCAGTCGAGCCTGGCGGTGACCTTCGCGCCCACGGGCGGGATGGCGGCGCCGGGGCCGGGCACATGCAGGGCGGAGCCGTCCGGCCCCTTCACCGTGTCCGCCACCGGCATCTCGCCGCCTTCCCAGGCGATGCTGCCGGTATCGCCGGGCTGGCCGCCGGCGCGGGGGTAGAAGACGCTGCGGTCCAGGACGACGCCGGCTTCCGAGCTTTCCAGCACGATGGCGGCATTGCCCTCGGCGTAGGCATCTTCGCGAAACAGGGCTTGGGTCTGCATCATCTCGTCCATTCGTCGCGCAACCGCGCGTGGTTCACCTGCAGCCAGAGCAGGGCAAGGGCTGCGGGCGCGTTGCGGATGCGGTTCTCCGCCACCATGGCGAAGGCCTCGGCCGTGTCCACCACCCGCACGACGGTTTCCTCATTCTCGGATGCCAGGCCGCCGGGCCGCGACGGATCTTCGGCGAGCGAGACCTGGGCCAGCTGGAAATGCACGCGCTCATCGGCCGAGCCCTGCATCAGCAGGAAGACGCCGATCCGCTCCATGCGGGCGCAGTCCAGGCCGGTTTCCTCCCGCAGCTCGCGGCGGGCCGTCTCGGCCGGGTCCTCGCCGGCCTCGACCAGGCCCGCGGGAAGCTCCGTCATCAGCGGCTCCTCGCCGGCGGCGAGGGCGGGCAGGCGGAACTGCTCGATGAGGGCGATGCGGTCGGTGACGGGATCCCAGGGCAGGATGACCGTGCCCTGGCCGCGCCGGAGCAGTTCCCAGGTGAGGGGGCCGGAGAGGGTGCCGTCGCGCTTGCGGTAGCGGAAGCGCACGCGCTGGACCGGAAAGCGCCCGGCCCAGACAACCTCGTCCGCCTCCGGCACGTAGAGGGGATGACTTGGAACCGGCGGGGCATTGGGCGGCCGGGCCGCGCCGTCTTGCTCTGTCATGGGGGGCGGACGCTACAGCGGAACCGGGGCGGTTGAAATCACCCGGGGCCCGGCGAGGCGCGGCGAGGGTTGCGGCGGGCGCCGCCGAGGGGAGAATGGCGGGCTCACACGAATCCCAGGCCCTGTATGAATTCCCCTTCCTCGTCCGTTCCCCCTCGTGGCCAGCGCGCCGCGCGGGCCCGGGCGATCGCCTATGTGACCGGCTCGGCAGGGCTCTTTGCCCTGGCGGCGGCGGCGGTGAAGGCGCTCCAGGGGGCGCTGCCGCTCTCCGAGGTGGTGCTGTTCCGCAACCTTCTCGCGCTGCCCGCCATCCTGCTCCTGGCGCAGTGGAGCGCGCCGGGCGGGCTTCGCGGCGCGTTGCGCACGCGGCATCCCAGGCGGCATGCCGAGCGGCTGATCGGCGGGCTGATCGGGATGTATGGTTCCTTCTACGGCTATGTGCACCTGCCGCTCGCCACGGTCACGGCGCTGAACTTCACCATGCCGCTTTTCCTCACGGCCCTGTCCGTGCTGCTGCTGCGGGAAAGGGTGGGGTGGCGCCGCCTGGCCGTGGTGCTGGCAGGCTTCGGGGGCGTGCTGCTGATGCTGCAGCCCGGGGGCGGCGGCGAAACGCTGCATCTGGGCGCTGTGGCCGGGGTGCTCGCGGCGGCGCTGGGCTGGGCCTATGCCATGGTGTCCATCCGGAAGATGGGGGAACTCGGCGAGTCCGGCATCACCATCGTGCTGTGGTTCGCGATCGGGGCGGCGGCGGTGGCGGCGGTGGCTACGCTTCGGGTCTGGATCACGCCGACGCCGCGGCAATGGGGGCTGCTGCTGATCGTTGGCCTCGTCTCGGTGGGCGCGCAGATGCTGATGACGGCGGCCTATCGTTCGGCGGATGCCACGGTGATCGCGCCCTTCGAATACTCGGCCATTCTCTGGACCACGGTGCTGGGCGTGCTCCTCTGGGGCGAGGTGCCGGATATGTGGGACCTGGCGGGCTTCCTCGTGCTGGTGGGCGCCGGGCTGGCGATCTGGCGCATGGAGGTGGCGGGGGCGCCACGCTAGTCGCGCCTCATCGGCTTTCCTGACGGATCGCCTCGGCCAGGGCCTTGGCCTCGGCCGCGGCCTGGCCGCGCGGGGCCGCCTCGACGACGCCCAGGCCCGCGGCGAAGGCGGCCGCGAAGGCGGTGCGGTTGCCGAAGGCGGCGGGCAGCAGGGGAAGCTTCCGCTGCGCCAGCGTATCGGCCACCTCCTGCGCCGCCCGGCCCTGGGCCGGCACGCGGTTCAGCATCAGGGCGACGCTGCGCTTCTCCGCGGCGGCGACCTCCAGCGTGGCCTCCATCGCCCAGAGATCGGGAAGGGAGGGCTGGAGCGGGATGAGCACGAGATCGGCCGATCGCATGGCGATGCGGCTGTCCGTATCGGCATGGGGCGGCGTGTCGAGCACGATGAAGTCCATGGTCTTGCGCAGCCGGTCCACCGTGCCCGGCACACGCCAGCCCGAGGGGTTCTCGAAGGCCAGGGGGCGGTCCGCATCCCGCAGGGCGTGCCAGCGGGTGAGGGTGGCCTGCGGGTCCGTGTCCAGCAGCGCGGCCCTTGCGCCCGAGGCGGCGAGGGCCACGGCGAGGTTAGCCGCCACCGTGGACTTGCCCGCCCCGCCCTTCCGCTGCGCCACCGCCACCACGAAGGCCATCCCAGCCCCTCCGCCGATTCGGGTAGGAGCCTAGACCGGATCAGTTGAGAAAGGGGTTTGTGTTGCGCGGGTTCCGGCGCGGCGGGAAGTGCTGCGCCAGGTAATCCACCACCAGGCCGCGCATGTCGCCTTCCAGCGGGGCCATGCCCTGCTTCTCGGTCATCCAGTCCATCAGCTCGTCCCATCGGGCACGGGTGAAGCCGCTGCGGCGGATGATCGCGGTGTTGTGGCAGGTGGTGCAGCGGGCGAAGACCTCCTCCCTTCCATGGCCGGCGGGGAGGATGTCCTCGCTCTCGCGCGGGTTCTGGATCGCGGCCAGGCGCTCCGCCTCCGCCCGGGCGGAAGCGGCGCGTTCCGCATCCAGGCGCTCGGCCTCCGCGCGCCGGGCGGCGGCGCGGGAATCGGCCTCGGCCGTGGCGAGGGCGGCCGGGGTGGGGGTGAGGGGGGCGGGACCGGTGGCCCGGCGGGAGGCCGGGACATCCATGGCAAGCACGAGCAGGCCGAGGGCGCAGGCCAGGCCCACCGCCCCCTTTTCCAGGCTGGAAAGGCTCATCCGACGAGGATCGCCGTCCGGGCCATGGCGTTGGCGGCGTAGCCCTGCGGGTTCCAGTTCGGCGCGGCATGGGGCTGCATGCGGCCCTGGCTGTCGGTGGCGCGCGTCCAGATCTCGAAATACCCGTCCGAGGGCAGTTCCACGCTGCCCTGCCAGCGCTGCCAGGAATGGCGGTTCGGGGGCTCGGCCACGCGCATCTCGGCCCAGCTGGCGCCGAAATCGGTGGAGACATGGACGGCCCGCACGGTCAGGTCGCCCGCCCAGCCATGGCCGCGCAGGTCCAGGCGGCGCGTGCCGGCAGGCAGGCGCGTGCCATGGGCCATGTTGGTGAGCAGCGCGCGCACCGGCATGGAGGTGATGTCCACGAAATCCGCCCCGTTGGTGCTGCTGCCCGGGACGATGGGCTTCACCGGCACGCGGTAGGATGTACCGCCCATGCCGGGCCCGTCATGCGGGGTGGCACGCAGGGTGATCCGGTTCAGCCATTTCTGGGACAGGCTGCCGGGCCAGCCCGGGGTGATGAGGCGGACGGGGAAGCCGTGGACGAGGGGGATGGGTTCGCCGTTCAGGCGCAGGGCGATCAGGGTGGTGTCCTCCATCGCCTTGGCGATGGGCATGCCGCGGCTGATCGCCTGGCGGGAGGTGTCGCCCGACAGGTGGGGGTCGGCGCCGAAATGGCCGGTGAAGCGGGCCGTGTCCTTCGGGCCAGCCGCGCGAATCACGTCGCGCAGGCGCACGCCGGTCCATTCGCCGTTGGAGATGGCGCCGTTGCCCCACTGGTTGCCGCGGGTTTCCGGCACGAAGGCGTTCCGGCCATTGCCGCCGCATTCCATCTGCAGGCGCAGCGTGACCAGCTCGAAGCGGCTTTCCAGCTCACCGAGCGTGAGGTCCAGCGGCGTGTTCACCTCGCCGTCGATCCTGATGCGCCAGGTCTTGGGGTCGGCGGAGAAGCGTTCGGGGATGCCACCATTGTTGCGGATGAAGAACCTGTCCGCCGGGGTCACGTCGTCGTCCAGCATGGATTCGGGCGTTTCGGCCACAAGCGGGCGCTCACCGAGGAGGATCAGGCCGGCCTTGCCGTCCATCCGCAATGTCGCGGGGCCGCCGGCCGGCTGGGCGAGGGCCGCGGGCAGCAGGCCCTGGGGCATGCGGGCCGCAAAGGGGATGGTGGCGCCGAGGGCCGCGCCCATGGCGGCCAGGGCCGTGCCCTTCAGCGCGCCGCGCCGTCCGAAGGCGAGCGCGTCGGCCCGCTCGGGATCCTGCGCATAGAGTTCGAGCAGCGAGCGTTCACGCGCCATGGCAAGTTTCCCCCGAAGCGGTCTTCGCCGCGATTCCCGTGTTCCAGGAGAAGGTCTGATGCCTCTTCCCGGCTGTCCGGATCATAACCTTCTCCTGCCCGGCGAGAAGGCCATTCGGACGCGATGGCCGCTCGATCTGCTGACCCCGGCGGCGATGGCCCGGGCAGACGCGGCATCGGCCGTGCCGGTGGATGTCCTGATGGCGGCTGCCGGGCGGGCCGTGGCGCGCGCGGCCATGGCGCGGTTCAGGGCCTGCCGGACGCTGGTGCTGGCAGGGCCGGGGAATAACGGCGGCGATGGCTATGTCGCGGCCAGGCTGCTGCACGAGGCGGGATGGCCCGTGGCCGTGGCGACCATGGGGGTGCCCCGGCCGGGCGGCCCCGCGGCCGGGGCCGCGGCGCGCTGGCGTGGGTCGGTGGTTCCCTTCACGCCGGAAGAGGCGGCGCGGGCCGGGCTGGTCATTGATGCCCTGCTGGGCGCCGCGCCCTCGCGGCCCCTGGGGGCGGAAGCCGTGTCGGTGCTGCGCGCCGCGGGCGGGCCGATTCTGGCTGTGGATGTGCCAAGCGGGCTGGACGGGGCCACCGGGGCCCCGCTGGGCGAGGTCGCGCAGGCGGCGCTGACCGTGACCTTCGCGCGGCTGAAGCCTGGTCACCTCCTGCTGCCGGGCCGGCTGCTCTGCGGCGTGCTGCGGCTGGCCGATATCGGGCTGCCCGAGGCGGCGCTGGCAGATGCGCTGGCGGAGGAGGGGGCGCCGGTGTTCCGGAATGCGCCGGGCCTGTGGCACCTGCCTCCCGCTGATCCGGAGGGCCACAAGTACAAGCGGGGCCATGTGGTGGTGGCCGGCGGTGCCATGCCCGGCGCGGCCCGGCTGGCGGCCTCCGCCGCGCGGCGCGGCGGGGCGGGGCTGGTCACCCTCGCCGCGGCCTCCGAGGAGGCGGCCGCCGCCTTCCGCATCGGGGAGCCGGGCGCCATCGTCGCGGGGCCGCCGGTCGGGGCCCTGCTGGAGGATGCGCGGCGCGGCGTGTGGGTGATCGGGCCGGGGATGGCCCCGGATGGCGGGCTGCGCGGATTGATGGCGGGGGCGCTGCGGGCCGGGCGCGCGGTGGTGGCGGATGCCGGGGGGCTCACGGCCTTTGCAGGAGCGCCGGAGGGGCTGCGTGGGGCGGCGATCCTGACGCCCCATGCCGGGGAGTTCGCCCGTCTCTTCGGTGAGCCGGGGCCGGACAGGCTGGGCGCGGCGCGGCGCGCGGCATCGGCGACCGGCGCGGTGGTTGTTCTGAAAGGGCCGGATAGCGTGATCGCGGCGCCGGATGGCCGGGCCGCGATCAACCACAATGCGCCGCCCAGCCTGGCCACCGCCGGAACGGGCGACGTGCTGGCCGGGCTGGCCGGGGCGCTGCTGGCCCAGGGGCTGGCTCCTTTCGAAGCCGCCTGCGCCGCGGTGTGGCTGCAGGGGGAAGCGGCGCCGGAGGGCCCGGGAACCCTGGCCGAGGACGTGGTGGAGGGGCTTCCCGGGGCTCTGGCCCGGGCCCTTCGGGCCTCCCCGGTTCCACCGGCGCTTGGAAAGCCGGCGCCGTTGCGCTAAGGCCCGGCCCTTCGGCGCCGCTGCGAGGCGGGCGTGGTGGAATTGGCAGACACGCTGGATTTAGGTTCCAGTGGCGCAAGCCGTGGGGGTTCAAGTCCCTCCGCCCGCACCAAGAAGTCTGGCGCCGCCCGAGTTTTGTCCTGGATGTGGAACTGAGCGAATGCAGGTGACGGAGCTCTCGGCCGAGGGGCTGAAGCGGTCCTTCTCGGTGGTTGTGCCGGCGTCGGAGATCGAGGCGACGCGTGACAAGCGGCTCGCCGCCCTGGGCCGCGACCTGCGGATCCCGGGCTTCCGGCCGGGCAAGGTGCCGATGTCCGTGGTGAAGAAGCGCTACGGCACGGCCGTGACCGGCGAAGTGCTGGAAGAGCAGGTCCAGACGGCCACCCGCGAGCTGCTGAACGACCGCGGCCTCCGCCCGGCGCTGCAGCCGAAGGTGGAGCTGGTCGGCGACTTCGCCGAGGGGCAGGACCTCTCCTTCAACATCGAGATGGAGATCCTGCCGGAGATCCCGATGCCGGATTTCTCGGGCATCGAGCTGGAGCGCCCGCGCGCCGAGCCCTCCGACGAGGAGGTCCAGAAGGCGATGGACGGGCTTGCCGCCCGCAACGCCAAGCTGGAGGACGTGGCCGAGGACCGCGCCGCCACGAAGGGTGACGTGGTGATCGCCGACTTCGTGGGCCGGCTGGTGACCGAGGGCGTCTCGGGCAACCTGATGCCGCCCGTGTTCGGCAAGGACGTGGCGGTCTCGTCCAGCCCGCGCGGCCTGGCCAGCCAGGCCGATATGGGCGAGGCGGATGGCGCGGCCTATGCCGACTTCGCCATCCAGCCCGGCTCGGGCGAGGAGACGATCAAGAACGTCCGCGTGGCGCTGGGCAAGGTGGGCTTCGCGGCCCGCCCGGGCGAGACCTTCGTCGTTTCCCTCCGCTGGGGCGTGACCGAGGGCAGCCTGCCCGCCAAGACCTCCGCGCGCCTCTACCTCGCCGGGCTGGACGCCGCGGGCAAGGTGGTGGCCGAGGAGATGGCGAACCTGCCGCTGGGCGAGGGGCTGCAGGAGGCCTCCATTCGCTGGACCGTGCCCGAGGTGGAGGGGCTGGCTTCCGTGCAGCCCGCGCTGCGCCTGGCCTTCGCCGAGGCTCCGGCCGCGGCCCTCACGCTCCGCATCGCCGCGCCGGGCCTGACCCGCGAGGGCGGGGAGGGTTCCGTGAGCGAGCCCTTCCCGGGCGGCACCGCGAATGAGATGCCGATCGAGGTGGGCGGCGAGGGCTTCATCCCCGGCTTCACCGAAGGGCTGGAGGGCATTCGCCCGGGCGAGACGCGCAAGATCCGCGTTTCCTTCCCCGAGGGCTATGGCTCGACCGAGCTGGCCGGCAAGCCGGCAGAGTTCGAGATCACCGCCAAGGCGCTGAAGACCCGTGCCCCGGCCCCGGCCGATGACGAGTTCGCCAAGTCCCTGGGGCTGGAGAGCGCCGAGCAGCTGCGCGAGGAGCTGAAGAAGTCCATCCAGAGCGAGTATGACGGGCTGACCCGCCTGCGGGTGAAGCGCGCCCTGCTCGACCAGCTGTCCGACCGCGCCGACTTCGCCGTGCCCGAGGGCATGGTGGAGGCCGAGTTCGGCCAGATCTGGGCCCGGGTGGAGGAGGACCGCAAGGCGGGCCGCCTGGACGCCGAGGATGCCGGCAAGGACGAGGAGACGCTGAAGGCCGACTACCGGAAGATCGCCGAGCGGCGCATCCGGCTGGGCCTGCTGCTCTCCGAGATCGGCCGGACGAACAACATCCAGGTGAACCAGGACGAGCTGTTCCAGGCGATGCGTCGCGAGGCCTCCCGCTATCCCGGCCAGGAGAAGCAGGTCTTCGAGTTCTTCCAGAAGAACCCGCAGGCGCTGGAGAACCTCCGCGCCCCGATCTTCGAGGAGAAGGTTGTGGACTTCATGCTGGAACTGGCGAAGGTGACGGATACGACCGTGACCCCGGCCGACCTGCAGGCGGCCTGAGGCTGCCACATTCCGGCCCCGCCCCCCTTTCGCGGGGGGGCGGGTTGCCCCATCTTGGGGTGGAAGATTTGCCGGCAGAGGGGACCGGGCGGGTGCCGCGGCTGGGCCGGGTTCCCATCCGGGCGGTGCCATCGGGGACGCACTTCTCCGCCGGCGGGGAAGGATAAACGATGACCCGCTCCGTGTTTGTCGATCGCGATCCGATTGATGTTTTCAACAACTCCCTTGTTCCGATGGTGGTCGAGCAGACCGCCCGCGGGGAACGCGCCTTCGACATCTATTCGCGCCTGCTGAAGGAGCGGATCATTTTCCTGACGGGTCAGGTCTATGACCAGGTCTCGTCGCTGATCTGCGCCCAGCTGCTCTTTCTTGAGAGCGAGAATCCGAACAAGGATATCGCCTTCTACATCAACAGCCCGGGCGGCGTGGTTTCGGCCGGCCTCGCGATGTATGACACGATGCAGTATATCCGCAGCCCCGTTTCCACGGTCTGCCTCGGCATGGCGGCCTCCATGGGCTCGCTGCTGCTGACGGCGGGCGAGAAGGGCAAGCGTTTCGCGCTGCCGAACAGCCGGATCATGGTCCACCAGCCCTCCGGCGGTGCCCAGGGCCAGGCGACGGACATCGAGATCCAGGCCCGCGAGATCCTTGATCTCCGCAAGCGCCTGAACCAGATCTATGTTCATCATACCGGTCAGCCCGTCGAGGAGATCGAGCGCAAGCTCGAGCGCGACACCTACATGTCCGCCGAGGAGGCGCAGGCTTTCGGTCTGATCGACCAGGTCGTGTCCAAGCTTCCCGCGAGTGGCTCGGTTTCCACGCCGGCGGTCGAGGGGCCGCGCAGCTGATGGAGCGCCGCCGCCCTTCCCGGTTCGGGATCTGTTCCCGCGGGTGGGGCGGCGCGGCCGTCACAATTTCGTCCCATGCTTCCCCGGAAGGGGGAGGGGGGTTATCTTGCCTTCTTGACGCCCCGACGGCGCCGGCTTCCGGCCCGGTCAGGGGCGAGGAGCGCACATGAGCAAGTCCGGCGATTCCAAGAATACTCTTTACTGCTCGTTCTGCGGCAAGTCGCAGCACGAGGTGCGCAAGCTCATCGCCGGCCCGACGGTGTTCATCTGCGACGAATGCGTCGAGCTGTGCATGGACATCATCCGCGAGGAGCACAAGACGCACCTCGTGAAGTCCCGCGATGGGGTTCCGACGCCCAAGGAGATCTGCAAGGTCCTCGATGACTATGTCATCGGGCAGGAGCACGCCAAGAAGGTGCTCTCCGTGGCCGTGCACAACCACTACAAGCGGCTGGCGCATGGCGCCAAGTCCGGCGAGGTGGAGATCGCCAAGAGCAACATCATGCTCGTCGGCCCCACCGGATCGGGCAAGACGCTGCTCGCCCAGACCCTGGCCCGCATCCTCGACGTGCCCTTCACCATGGCGGACGCGACGACGCTGACCGAGGCCGGCTATGTCGGCGAGGATGTCGAGAACATCATCCTCAAGCTGCTCCAGGCCGCGGATTACAACGTGGAGCGGGCGCAGCGCGGCATCGTCTATATCGACGAGGTCGACAAGATCTCCCGCAAGTCGGACAACCCCTCGATCACGCGCGACGTGTCGGGCGAGGGCGTCCAGCAGGCGCTGCTGAAGATCATGGAGGGCACGGTGGCCTCCGTTCCGCCCCAGGGCGGCCGGAAGCACCCCCAGCAGGAATTCCTGCAGGTGGACACCTCCAACATCCTCTTCATCGTGGGCGGTGCCTTCGCCGGGCTGGAGAAGATCATCGCGGCCAAGGGCAAGGGCTCCGGCATCGGCTTCGGCGCCGATGTGAAGGGGCCGGATGAGCGCCGCCAGGGTGCCATCCTGCGCGAGGTCGAGCCTGAGGACCTGCTGAAGTTCGGCCTGATCCCCGAGTTCATCGGCCGCCTGCCGGTGATCGCGACGCTCGAGGACCTGGACGACAAGGCCCTGATCGAGATCCTCACCAAGCCGAAGAACGCGCTGCTGAAGCAGTATCAGCGCCTCTTCGAGATGGAAGGGACGAAGCTGACCTTCACCGAGGACGCGCTGAAGTCGGTGGCGAACCGTGCCATCCAGCGCAAGACCGGTGCCCGTGGGTTGCGTTCCATCATGGAGGGCATCCTGCTCTCGACCATGTTCGACCTGCCCGGGCTGGACGAGGTTGAGGAGGTGGTGGTGAACAAGGAGGTGGCCGAGAACCGGGCGCAGCCGCTGTTCATCTATGGTGAACGGCCGGCGGAGCAGACTAGCGCCTGAGCCGGCAAGCCCTTCCATGGTGACATGGGAGGGCACCCTTATTGCATGGCCTGTAGAGCCGGGGCGGCCCTCCCGCCGTTGTGGGAAGGCTGCCCCGGCACCACATTAGGGCCTTACCCGTGGTGACGGGGACGTGCCCGATCGGGGCGTTCCCGCGCCGACTGTCCAAGCGAGGTCCCCATGGCGGATTCTGAAGCGGCACTGGTCCGGGGCGAGGCTCTGCCCGTCCTTCCCCTCCGCGATATCGTTGTATTCCCGCATATGATCGTTCCCCTTTTCGTGGGGCGCGAGAAGTCCGTGCGCGCGCTGGAAAGCGTGATGCGCGAGGACAAGCAGATCCTTCTCCTGGCGCAGCGGAACGCCGCCCAGGATGATCCGGAGGCGGGCGACCTGTTCGAGGTCGGCACTGTTTCCACCGTCCTCCAGCTCCTGAAGCTCCCGGACGGCACCGTGAAGGTGCTGGTCGAGGGTGGCCGCCGCGCGCGCGTGGTGGGCTGGAAGGAGACGGGCACGCATTTCGAGGCTTTCGCCGAGACCATCGAGGAGACCAGCCCCGAGCCGCGTGAGGTCGAGGCGCTGAGCCGCTCGGTCGTCAGCCAGTTCGAGGGCTATATCAAGCTCAACAAGAAGATCGCGCCGGAGGTGCTGGTCTCGATCAACCAGATCGAGGAGCCAGCCAAGCTCGCGGACACGGTCGCGGCCCATCTGAACCTTAAGATCGCCGAGAAGCAGGAGCTGCTGGAGACGGTGGGCGTGCCCGCCCGTCTCGAGCGCGTCTTCGCGCATATGGAAAGCGAGATCGGCGTTCTTCAGGTCGAGAAGCGCATCCGGAACCGCGTGAAGCGGCAGATGGAGAAGACCCAGCGCGAGTACTACCTGAATGAGCAGATGAAGGCCATTCAGAAGGAGCTGGGCGAGGGCGAGGAAGGCAAGGACGAGATCGCCGAGCTCGAGGAGAAGATCAAGAAGGCCGGTCTCTCCGCCGAGGCTCGCGAGAAGGCGCAGGGCGAGCTGAAGAAGCTGCGCGGCATGTCCCCCATGTCGGCCGAGGCCACTGTCGTCCGGAACTATCTGGACTGGATGGTGTCCATCCCCTGGAAGAAGCGCACCAAGGTGCGGATCGACCTGGAGGAGGCGCAGCGCGTCCTGGACGCCGACCACTACGGCCTGGACAAGGTCAAGGAGCGGATCATCGAGTACCTGGCCGTCCAGAGCCGGTCCAAGAAGATCCGCGGCCCGATCCTGTGCCTCGTCGGCCCTCCGGGCGTCGGCAAGACCTCGCTTGGCAAGTCCATCGCCAAGGCGGTGAACCGCAACTTCGTGCGCATGTCGCTGGGCGGCGTGCGGGACGAGGCGGAGGTGCGCGGCCACCGGCGGACCTATATCGGCTCCATGCCGGGCAAGGTCATCCAGGGCATGAAGAAGGCGAAGACGGCCAACCCGCTCTTCCTGCTGGACGAGATCGACAAGCTCGGCGCCGACTGGCGCGGGGACCCGTCCTCGGCCCTGCTGGAGGTGCTGGACCCCGAGCAGAACGGGACCTTCAACGACCACTACCTGGAGGTGGATTACGACCTGTCGGACGTGATGTTCATCACGACCGCCAACTCGCTGAAGATGCCCCAGCCGCTGCTGGACCGCATGGAGATTATCCGCATCCCCGGCTACACCGAGGATGAGAAGATCGGCATCTCCCGCCGCCACCTGATCGGCAAGGTCACTGAGGCGAACGGGCTGAAGCCGGACGAGTGGAGCGTCTCGGACGAGGCGATCCGCGACCTCGTGCGCTACTACACGCGCGAGGCCGGCGTCCGGAACCTGGAGCGCGAGATCGGCGGCCTGGCCCGCAAGGCGGTCCGCGAGATCGTCTCGGGCAAGGCGACGACGGTCGAGATCACCGCCGAGAACCTGGGCAAGTATGCCGGGGTGCGGAAGTTCCGCTATGGCGAGGCCGAGGCCGAGGACATGGTGGGCGCCGTCACCGGCCTTGCCTGGACCGAGGTGGGTGGCGAGATCCTGACGATCGAGGCCGTGCTGCTGCCCGGCAAGGGCGCGGTGAAGCACACCGGCAAGCTCGGCGACGTGATGCAGGAGAGCGTTTCCGCGGCGGTGTCCTATGTGCGCAGCCGCGCGACGAGCTTCGGCATCAAGCCGACCGTCTTCGAGAAGCGGGACATCCATGTCCACGTGCCCGAGGGCGCGACGCCGAAGGACGGGCCTTCCGCGGGCATCGCCATGGCGACGAGCATCGTCTCGATCCTCACCGGCATCGCCGTTCGCAAGGACGTGGCCATGACCGGCGAGATCACGCTACGCGGCCGGGTGCTGCCGATCGGCGGGTTGAAGGAGAAGCTCCTCGCGGCGCTCCGCGCCGGGGTGGGCACGGTCTTCATCCCGAAGGAGAACGAGAAGGACCTGGCCGATATCCCGGAGAGCGTCACCAAGGCGCTGAAGGTCATTCCCGTCTCCCATGTTGACGAGGTGATCTCCCAGGCCCTGGTGCGCCAGCCCAAGGCGATCGACTGGATCGAGCCGGAGGAGGTCAACCCGGCCAAGCCCGCAGCCGGTGACCCGGCGGGCGCCAGCCTGCCGCACTGAGCGGGATCCCTGGATCCCTGGTATTGAAGGGGGGCGCCGGCCTGTGCCGGCGCCCTTTTTCATGCCGTGGGGCCGGGCGTGAGCCAGGAGGATTGCCCCGGGGGCGCGGTTGCGCTTCAAGGCTCCTGGGCCGCCCAGAAACGGGCAGGGCGGGCGCTTAGCTCAGCGGTAGAGCGCCTCGTTTACACCGAGGATGCCGGGGGTTCGAATCCCTCAGCGCCCATTCCCGCCCATGTCCCGCAAGGGAATGGTGACATCGGGTTGACAGGCCCCGCCGCAGCCCATAAACGGCCCCACATCGCACGCGGGTGTAGCTCAGTCGGTTAGAGCGCCGGCCTGTCACGCCGGAGGTCGCGGGTTCGAGCCCCGTCACTCGCGCCACGCGATGCGATCCTTGCGCCGCTCCCACGGGCGGCGCTTTGCTTTCGGGACTACCTTGTGCGGGTGTAGCTCAGTCGGTTAGAGCGCCGGCCTGTCACGCCGGAGGTCGCGGGTTCGAGCCCCGTCACTCGCGCCATTCAACGCCTTTCAAAGCGCCGCCCCCTGGGGCGGCGTTTTGCGTTCCGGACTTCCTCTTCTGCTTGCGAATTGCTCGCAAGTGTTGATTAAGCTGCATCCATTGTGCTGAACTGGGCCGGTGGCCCCTATGGCGGCCGACCATCCTTGACTATATGGTGCGCAGCGTTGCGCTGCGGCATGGCCTCAGCGCCCATGGGCGTATCCGGTGGTCAGTCAACCCTGGGTGCCCCGAAGCACCGAGGGGCACCATGACCCAGCCGTTGCTGGCCAACTACTTCCCGATCCTGGTTTTCCTGGGCATCGCCGCGGCGATCAGCATCGCCATGGTGGGCGGTTCCGTTCTGGCCGCCCGCCAGAAGCCGGATGCGGAGAAGCTCTCGACCTATGAGTGCGGGTTCGAGCCGTTCGAGGACACGCGGCATCGCTTCGACGTGCGATTCTACCTCGTGGCGATCCTGTTCATCATCTTCGACCTGGAGGTGGCCTTCCTGTTCCCCTGGGCCGTGGCGCTGGGTGGGATCGGCTGGCTCGGCTTCCTCTCGATGATGGGCTTCCTCGGGCTGCTGACGGTCGGGTTCATCTATGAGTGGCGCAAGGGCGCGCTGGACTGGGAATGAGCCGCGCGACGCGCGGTGAGGTGAGCCGCGTGAGCGAGCGTGGCGAGACGGGCCGCATGGCCCGCAGGATGATGACGCGCGGTGACGCGCGGAGGACGATGCGATGAGCGGCGTCAACAGCGAACAGATGGCCTGGAACAATCAGGCTCTTCCCCCGGGGCCGGAGCAGGACGCGGTGATCCGCGGCGTGACCGGCGAGATCGAGGAGAAGGGCTTCGTTGTCGCCAACCTGGACAAGGTGGTGAACTGGGCCCGCACGGGCAGCCTCTGGCCGATGACCTTCGGCCTGGCCTGCTGCGCCGTGCCGATGATCCACGCCTATATGGCGCGCTACGATCTGGACCGTTTCGGCGTGATCCCGCGTGGGTCGCCGCGCCAGTCGGACGTGATGATCGTGGCGGGCACGCTGACCAACAAGATGGCCCCGGCCCTGCGCAAGGTCTATGACCAGATGAGCGAGCCGCGCTGGGTGATCTCCATGGGCAGCTGCGCCAACGGCGGCGGCTACTATCACTGGAGCTACAGCGTGGTGCGCGGCTGCGACCGCATCGTGCCTGTGGATGTCTATGTCCCGGGCTGCCCGCCGACGGCGGAGGCGCTGGTCTATGGCATCATGCAGCTGCAAAAGAAGATCCGCCGGACCGGGACGATTCTCCGTGGCTGAGCTTTCCCCGAACCTATCCCCCGACCTGACCGCCCTGGGCGAGCAGGTCGCCGCGGCCATGCCGCCCGGCGCCGTGCTGGAGGCCTTCGTGGTCCGCGGGGCGGAGCTGACCATCCGCATCCGCCGCGACGCCGTGCTTCCCGTGATGGCGGTGCTGCGGACGGACCCGCGCTTCGCCTTCGAGCAGTGCATGGATCTCTGCGGCGTGGACTGGCCGGAGCGCGCCGAGCGCTTCGACGTGGTGTGGAACCTGCTGTCCCTCACTCACAATCACCGCATCCGGGTGGTGACCACGACGGATGCGGAGAATCCCGTGCCGAGCGTGACCGCCATCTGGCCGACCGCCGGCTGGTTCGAGCGCGAGGCCTGGGACATGTATGGCATTGCCTTTGAGGGCAATGTGGACCTGCGCCGGCTCCTCACGGATTACGGCTTCCAGGGGCACCCGCTGCGCAAGGACTTCCCGCTGACCGGCCATGTCGAGGTCCGCTACGACCCCGAGCGGCGCGAGGTGGTCTATGAGCCGGTGAAGCTCCAGCAGGACTTCCGCAATTTCGACTTCCTCTCCCCCTGGGAGGGCATGACCACCCTGCCGGGCGACGAGAAGGTGCATCTGAACCGGATCGCGCCGCCGCCCGCATCGCTTCTGGAGAAGCCGGAAGCGGAGAACCAGCCATGAGCCTGACGACCGGCGCCCTGAATTCTGCCGACACCCAAGCCACCGGTCCGGACGCCGCTGCCGAGCCCGGTCTGCGGCGGGTGGAGGTGGACAGCCACACCATTAACTTCGGCCCCCAGCATCCGGCCGCCCATGGCGTGCTGCGCCTCATCCTGGAAATGAAGGGCGAGGTTGTGGAGCGTGCCGACCCGCATATCGGGCTGCTTCATCGCGGCACCGAGAAGCTGATCGAGTACAAGACCTATGTGCAGGCGATGCCGTATTTCGACCGGCTCGACTACGTCTCGCCCATGTGCATGGAGCATGTCTTCGCGCTTGCGCAGGAGCGGCTGCTTGGCATCCAGGCGCCGCTGCGCGCGCAGTATATCCGCGTGCTCTTCGCCGAGATCACGCGCATCCTGAATCACCTGCTGAACATCACCACCTATGCGCTGGACTGCGGTGCGATCACGCCGCCGCTCTGGGGCTTCGAGCAGCGCGAGATCCTGCTGGAATTCTACGAGCAGGTTTCGGGCAGCCACTACCATGCCAACTACTTCCGGCCGGGTGGTGTGCATCGCGACCTGCCGGCCGGCATGCCGGAGCGGATTCGCGCCTGGGCCAATGGCTTCCCGAAGTTCATCGACGACCTGGATGGGCTGCTGACGCATAACCGCATCTTCAAGCAGCGCACCGTGGATATCGGCGTCATGACCGCCGAGCAGGCGATGGAGTGGGGCTTCTCCGGCCCCTGCCTCCGCGCCTCCGGCATGGCCTGGGACCTGCGGCGCCAGCAGCCCTATGACGTGTATGACCGGATGGAGTTCGAAATCCCGGTCGGCCGCCATGGCGACTGCTATGACCGCTATCTCGTCCGCATGGCGGAGATGCGGGAGAGCCTGAAGATCATCCACCAGTGCCTGGACCAGATGCCGGAAGGCCCGGTGCGGGTGCAGGACAACAAGATCACGCCGCCGAAGCGCGGCGAGATGAAGCGTTCGATGGAATCCCTCATTCACCACTTCAAGCTCTACACGGAGGGCTTCCACATTCCCGCCGGAGAGACCTACACCGCGGTGGAAGCGCCGAAGGGCGAGTTCGGGGTCTATCTCGTGGCCAACGGCACCAACCGTCCGCACCGGTGCAAGATCCGGGCGCCGGGCTTCGCGCATCTCCAGGCGATGGAGGTGCTGTCCAAGGGGCATATGCTGGCGGATGCCGTGGCGGTGATCGGCAGCCTCGATATCGTTTTCGGGGAGATCGACCGGTGACCGAAGCAGCTGTTGATCACCTCGACCCGAACTGGCGCAACAGCCAGGCCGAGCCGGATAGCTTCGAGTTCGACGCGGAGAGCGAGGCGCAGATCGCCAAGATCCTGGCCCGCTACCCTGCCGAAAAGAAGGCTTCGGGCGTGATCCCGCTTCTGTACGTCGTGCAGAAGCAGATGGGCCGGCAGACCGGCAGCGCCTGGGTGCCGCGCGTGGCGATGGACAAGGTGGGCGAGCGCCTGGGCATGGCGCCGATCCGCGTCTTCGAGGTCGCGACCTTCTACTTCATGTTCAACACCCGTCCGATCGGGCGCTTCCACCTGCAAGTCTGCGGCACCACGCCCTGCATGCTACGCGGTTCGGACGACGTGCTGCGCGCCTGCAAGGATGCGGGCAAGCTCAAGGGCTATGGCGACACCAGCGAGGACGGGGCGTTCACCCTGACCGAGGTGGAGTGCCTTGGCGCCTGCGTGAACGCGCCGATCCTTCAGGTGGATGACGACTACTACGAGGACCTGGACTACGACCGCACGGTTCAGCTGATCGAGGCGCTCCGGCGCGGCGAGCGGCCGAAGCCGGGCAGCACCATCGGGCGCCAGACCAGCGCGCCGGAAGGTGGGCCGCTGACGCTGCTTGACGTGCCCCTGGCTCGTGAAGGGGGAGGGAACTGACATGGCCCTTCAGGACAAGGACCGCATTTTCACCAACCTGTACGGCGTGCAGCACTGGGGGCTGCAGGCCGCGCAGAAGCGTGGCAACTGGGATGGCACGTCCGGGCTGATCGCCAAGGGCCGTGACTGGATCATCGAGGAGGTGAAGCAGTCCGGCCTTCGTGGCCGCGGCGGCGCCGGCTTCCCGACGGGGCTGAAGTGGTCCTTCATGCCCAAGTCCAACCCGGACGGGCTGCCCTCCTATCTCGTCGTCAATTCCGACGAGTCGGAGCCGGGCACCTGCAAGGACCGGGACATCCTGCGCCACGATCCGCACACGCTGATCGAGGGCTGCCTGCTGGCGGCGGTCGCGATGAACGCCTCGGCCGGCTACATCTATGTGCGCGGCGAGTATTACAACGAGCACCTGGTGCTGCAGGCCGCGATCGACGAGGCCTATGCGGCGGGGCTGCTCGGCAAGAACGCGGCCGGGTCGGGCTATGACTTCGACCTCTACGTTCATCGCGGCGCAGGTGCCTATATCTGCGGCGAGGAGACGGCGCTCATCGAGTCCCTTGAGGGCAAGAAGGGCATGCCGCGGCTGAAGCCGCCCTTCCCGGCGGCGGTGGGCCTCTATGGCCGGCCGACGACGGTGAACAATGTCGAGACCATCGCGGTGGTGCCGACCATCCTGCGGCGTGGCGCGGGCTGGTTCGCCGGCTTCGGCCGGCCGAAGAACTCGGGCACGAAGATCTTCTGCATCCAGGGCCATGTGAACAAGCCCTGCAATGTGGAGGAGGAGATGAGCATGCCGTTGCGCGAGCTCATCGAGCGCCATGCCGGTGGCGTGCGCGGGGGCTGGGACAACCTGCTCTGCGTGATTCCCGGCGGCTCCTCCACGCCGCTGCTGCCCAAGCACATCTGCGACGACGTGCTGATGGACTTCGACGCGCTGCGCGAGCACAAGTCGGGCCTTGGCACGGCGGGGGTGATCGTGATGGACAAGTCCACGGACCTGATCCGCGCCATCGCCCGGCTCTCCAAGTTCTACAAGCATGAGAGCTGCGGCCAGTGCACGCCCTGCCGCGAGGGCATGGGCTGGGTCAGCCGCATGATGGACCGCATGGTCGAGGGCCGCGCCGAGATCGACGAGATCGACGTGCTGGAGGACGTGACGAAGCGCATCGAGGGGCACACGATCTGTGCGCTCGCCGATGGCGGCGTCTGGCCGGTGCAGGGCCTCATCCGCCACTTCCGTCCGATGATGGAGGAGCGGATCGCCGAGTATAAGAGACAGCATGCCGCCCGGCCCTTGCCGATGGCGGCGGAGTGAATGTCATGAGCGACGTGAAGCTCATCAAGGTCACGGTGGATGGCCAGGAGATCGAGGTGCCGCTTGGCGCCACGGCACTCCAGGCGGCGGAGCTGGCGGGGGCCGAAATCCCCCGCTTCTGCTATCATGAGCGCCTGTCCATCGCCGGCAATTGCCGCATGTGCCTCGTCGAGGTGGAGAAGGCGCCGAAGCCCGTGGCTTCCTGCGCCTTCCCCGTCATGGACGGGATGAAGATCATCACGGACAGCCCGACTGTGCGGAACGCACGGCGGGGCGTGATGGAGTTCCTGCTGATCAACCACCCGCTGGACTGCCCGATCTGCGACCAGGGCGGCGAATGCGACCTGCAGGACCAGGCCGTGGCCTATGGCCACGACGCCAGCCGCTACCGCGAGCACAAGCGCAGCGTGACGGACAAGTATTTCGGCCCGCTGATCAAGCCGATCATGACGCGCTGCATCCAGTGCACGCGCTGTGTCCGCTTCTCGACCGAGGTGGCCGGCACGCCGGAGTTGGGCGCCGTGAGCCGCGGCGAGGCGTTGGAGATCACCACCTATGTGGAGAAGGCCCTCTCCTCCGAGCTGTCGGGCAACCTGATCGACATCTGCCCGGTGGGCGCGCTGACCAGTCGGCCCTATGCCTATATGTCCCGGCCCTGGGAACTGTCGAAGGTGGACAGCATCGACGTGCTGGACGCCACCGGCACCAATATCCGGGTGGACAGCCGCGGGCCGGATGTCCTTCGCATCCTGCCGCGCGTGCATGAGGAGGTGAATGAGGAGTGGATGGCCGATCGCGGCCGCTTCTCCTTCGACGCTCTGAAGCATCGCCGCCTCGACCGCCCATGGGTGAAGCGGGACGGCAAGCTGCGTCCGGCGAGCTGGCCTGAGGCCTTCGAGGCGATCGCCGCGCGGCTGAAGGGGCTTCCGGGGGACCGGATCGGCGCCGTGGCCGGCGGGCTGGCGGATGCCGAGAGCGTGCTGGCGCTGAAGGACCTGATGGCCGGGCTCGGTTCGCAGAACCTGGACTGCCGTGAGGACGGTGCGGCGCTGGATGGCTCGAACCGCGCCTTCTACCTGTTCAACAGCACCATTGCCGGGATCGACCAGGCCGATGCGGTGCTGATCATCGGCAGCAATCCGCGTGTCGAGGCGCCGGTGCTGAATGCGCGCATCCGCAAGCGGGCCATGGCCCGGGTGCCGGTGGGCGTGATCGGGCCGCGCCCCGACCTCACCTACCCGGCGCAGCATCTGGGCGACGGCCCCGACGCGCTGCGCGGTTTGATGGATGGGGCGTTCGGCGAGGCGCTGCGCAAGGCCAAGCGGCCGCTCATTCTGCTCGGCCGCGGCGCCCTGCGCCGGCCGGACGGCGCGGCGATTCTCGCCGCTGCCTGGAAGCTGGCGCAGTCGCTCAACGCCATCACCGGCGAGTGGAACGGCTTCAACCTGCTGCACAATGCGGGCGGCCAGGTGGCTGCCCTTGATATCGGCTTCCTGCCGGGGCAGGGGGGCAAGCATCTCGGCGCCATGCTGGGCGGCGGGGTGGATGCCCTCTGGCTGCTGGGCGCCGACGAGCTGGACCCCGCCCTCATCGGGGCGGAAACCTTCGTGATCTACCAGGGCCACCACGGCGACCGCGCCGCGGCGCGGGCCGACGTAATCCTTCCCGGGGCCAGCTACCTCGAAAAGGACGGGCTCTATGTCAGCACCGAGGGGCGCGTTCAGCGCGGCCGCCGGGCGGTGTTCCCGCCGGGCGAGGCGCGCGAGGACTGGCGCATCCTGCGGGCGGCGAGCGACTATCTGGGCGGGGCGCTGCCCTATGATGATCACGCGGCCATCCGGCAGCGCCTGATCGAGGTGAACCCGGTCTTCGCCCATCCGGACGAGGCACCGGTTCCGGCCCCCGTGCCTGGTGCCCCGGCGGGGGATGCGGGCGCGCTGGGGAGCGAGCCCTTCGCCCCGGCCATCACCAATTACTACCAGGCGGACATCTTCGGCAGGGCCAGCGACGTGATGGCCGAATGCGCGCGGGCCCACGCCGCCCAGGGCGCGCCCACCCCGGCGATGGCGGCTGAGTGATGGACGGCTTTCTGAACTCCCCGATCGGGATCCTGTCCCTCACCGTCGCGCAGGCGCTGGCGCTGCTGGTCCCGCTGCTGATCGGCGTGGCCTACATGACTTGGGCCGAGCGCAAGATCATGGCGGCCATGCAGCTCCGGAAGGGTCCGAACGTGGTCGGCCCGTTCGGCCTGCTGCAGCCCTTCGCCGATGCCGGCAAGATGCTGATGAAGGAGACCATCGTGCCCACGGGCGCGAGCCGGGTCCTCTTCATCATGGCGCCGATGCTCACCTTCATCCTGGCGATGATCGCCTGGGCGGTGATCCCGGTGAACGAGGGCTGGGCGATTGCCGACATCAATGTCGGCATCCTCTATCTCTTCGCCATCTCCTCTCTCGGCGTCTATGGGATCATCATCGCGGGCTGGGCGTCGAACTCGAAATACGCCTTCCTCGGCGCGCTCCGCTCGGCGGCGCAGATGGTGTCCTACGAGGTCTCCATGGGCTTCGTGATCGTCACCGTGCTGCTCTGCGTGGGGTCGCTGAACCTGACGGAGATCGTGCTCGCGCAGAAGGGGCTCTGGTTCGCCATCCCCCTCTTCCCGATGTTCATCATCTTCTTCATCTCTACGCTCGCGGAGACGAACCGGGCGCCCTTCGACCTGCCCGAGGGTGAATCGGAGCTCGTGGCGGGGTTCTTCGTGGAATATTCCGCGATGACCTTCGCGCTCTTCTTCCTCGGTGAGTACGCGAACATGATCCTCATGTCGTCGCTCACCACCATCCTCTTCCTCGGAGGCTGGCTGCCGCCCTTCGACGTGGCGCCCCTGAACTGGGTGCCGGGACCGGTCTGGTTCATCCTGAAGGTCTGCTTCTGCCTCTTCGTCTTCGTCTGGGTCCGCGCCACCTTCCCGCGCTACCGCTATGACCAGCTCATGCGGCTTGGCTGGAAGGTGTTCCTGCCGATCAGCCTCGTCTGGCTGGTGCTGACCGCCGCGGCTCTCAAGATCTTCGGGTGGCTGCCGGCATGACCCGCCCCAACACTGCATGCGGAAAGGTCCGCCCGTCATGGCGACGCTAGACCGAGTTGCGCGCAGCCTGCTGCTCACGGAGCTTGTCTCCGGCATGTGGCTGACGCTGAAGGCCTTCTTCTCGAAGAAGGCCACCATCTCCTATCCCTCCGAACGCTCTCCGCTGAGCCCGCGTTTCCGCGGCGAGCATGCGCTGCGTCGCTACCCCAATGGGGAGGAGCGCTGCATCGCGTGCAAGCTGTGCGAGGCGGTTTGCCCGGCCGTGTGCATCACCATCGAGTCCGAGCCGCGGGAGGATGCCTCCCGGCGGACCACGCGCTACGACATCGACATGACGAAGTGCATCTATTGCGGCCTCTGCGAGGAGGCCTGCCCGGTGGATGCCATCGTGCTCGGGCCGAACCTCGAGTTCGCGACCGAGACCCGCGAGGAGCTGTTCTACGACAAGCAGAAGCTCCTCGATAACGGCGATCGCTGGGAGCCGATGCTCGCCGCGCGCCTGAAGGCGGACGCACCCTACCGATGATCGCCGGACTCGCCTTCTACGCCTTCGCGGCGGTGCTGATCGCCAGCGCCGTGATGGTCGTCACCAGCCGGAACCCGGTGCACAGCGTGCTGTTCCTGATTCTCGGCTTCTTCAATGCGGCCGCGCTCTTCCTCCTCGCGGGGGCCGAGTTCCTGGCGATGATCCTGGTCATCGTCTATGTGGGCGCGGTTGCGGTGCTCTTCCTCTTCGTCGTGATGATGCTGGACATCGACTTCGCCCAGCTTCGCCAGGGCTTCCAGCGCTACGCGCCGGTCGGCGCGGTGATCGGGGGCATTCTTCTGCTGGAACTGCTGTTCGTGTTCGGCGCCTGGCAGTCCAGCGGGCAGGCGGGCGTGCTGCGCCTGAACCCGGTGGCTGGCGATGTGCAGAACACCGTGGCGATCGGGCGGGTGCTCTATACGGAGTATGTCTTCCTCTTCCAGGCGGCGGGCTTCATCCTGCTGGTCGCGATGATCGGCGCAATCGTGCTGACCCACCGGGACCGCGCCCGGAGCAAGCGCCAGGACATCACGGCCCAGGTCACGCGCCGCACGCAGCTCGACATGGCCTCGGTCCCCGTCGGGGCCTCCATCGGGCAACTCGGCATCCTGCGCCCGCTGCCCCCGGAGGAGCCCAAGCCGAAGGCGGTCGCGCATGGCCATCAGGGGCATGACGATCACGGCCATGGGGGCCACGGCCATGGGGGGCACCACTGATGCTTGAGATCGGCCTCGGCCATTACCTCACGGTGGGCGCGATCCTCTTCGTGCTCGGCGTGTTCGGGATCTTCCTCAACCGGAAGAACATCATCGTCATCCTGATGTCGATCGAGCTGATCCTGCTCTCGGTGAACCTCAACCTGGTGGCCTTCTCCTCCAATCTGGGGGACCTCACCGGGCAGATCTTCGCGATGTTCATCCTGACCGTCGCGGCCGCCGAGGCCGCGATCGGGCTGGCCATCGTCGTCATCTATTTCCGCAACCGCGGCAGCATCGAGGTGGAAGACGTGTCCACCCTGAAGGGTTAGGGCGCCATGTTCGTCGGTGCCGTTTTCTTCCCCCTGCTGGGCGCCACCCTCGCCGGCTTCTTCGGCCGCTGGCTGGGCGACCGCCTGTCCATGTGGGTTTCCGTGGGCTGCATGGTGCTGGCCGCCATCTGCGGCGTCTCGGCCTTCGTCGAGGTGGGGCTGCATTCCGCGCCCCGCACCGTGACCATTTCCGAATGGATCAGCGTCGGTGGCCTGACCGTGGACTGGGCGCTCCGCTACGACACGCTGAGCGCCATGATGGTGGGGATGGTGACCTTCATCTCCACTTTCATCCACCTCTACAGCGTCGGCTACATGTCCCATGACGAGACGCCGCCGCGCTTCTTTG
Source organism: Pararoseomonas baculiformis (assembly GCF_017813395.1). Taxonomy (GTDB): domain Bacteria; phylum Pseudomonadota; class Alphaproteobacteria; order Acetobacterales; family Acetobacteraceae; genus Roseomonas; species Roseomonas baculiformis. The sequence goes on from NZ_JAGIZB010000011.1 coordinate 56,795, forward strand.
CCTATCTCGGCCTCTTCACCTTCGCCATGCTGATGCTGGTGACCGCCGACAACCTCGTCCAGCTCTTCTTCGGCTGGGAAGGCGTCGGCCTCGCGAGCTACCTGCTCATCGGCTACTGGTATGAGCGCGAGAGCGCGAACCGGGCCTCGATGAAGGCGTTCATCGTGAACCGGGTTGGCGACCTGTTCTTCATGCTGGGCATGGCGCTGATCTTCTGGACCTTCGGCGCGCTCACCTTCGGCGACATCTTCGCGCGCGTCGAGGAAATGCGGGGGGTTACCTTCGCCGGTATGCCGGCGCTCGAGGTGATCTCGGTGCTGCTGTTCCTCGGTGCCTGCGGAAAATCGGCCCAGCTGGGCCTGCACACCTGGCTTCCGGACGCGATGGAAGGGCCGACCCCGGTTTCGGCGCTGATCCATGCCGCCACCATGGTGACGGCGGGCGTGTTCCTGCTGGCGCGCATGTCGCCCATCTTCGAATACGCCCCGAATGCCCTGACCCTGGTGACGATCGTCGGGGCATCCACCGCCTTCTTCGCAGCGACGATCGGCTGCGTGCAGAACGACATCAAGCGCATTATCGCTTATTCGACCTGCTCGCAGCTCGGCTACATGTTCTTCGCCATCGGCGTGGGCGCCTACCAGGCGGCGGTCTTCCACCTCTTCACCCATGCTTTCTTCAAGGCACTGCTCTTCCTCTCCGCGGGCTCGGTCATCCACGCCATGTCGGACGAGCAGGACATCCGAAAGATGGGCGGCATCTGGACCAAGATCCCCATCACCTATGCCGTGATGTGGATCGGCAGCCTGGCCCTGGCCGGCATTCCCTTCTTCGCCGGCTACTATTCGAAGGACATGATCCTGGAGAGCGCCTTCGCCGCCCATACCGGGGCGGGGATGTATGCCTTCGTCCTGGGCCTGATCGCGGCCTTCCTCACCGCCTTCTACTCCTGGCGGCTCCTCATCCTGACCTTCCACGGCAAGCCGCGGGCGGATCACCATGTGATGGAGCACGTGCATGAGAGCCCGGCGGTGATGCTGATCCCGCTGCTGGTGCTGGCTGTCGGCGCGCTCTTCACCGGCGCGGTGTTCTACGACCTCTTCGTGGGCCACCATCAGGCCGAGTTCTGGAACGGCTCGATCTTCACGGCCGAGCACAACCATGTGCTGCACCACGCGCATGAGGTGCCGGAATGGGTGCCGCTGGCGCCCACCGTGATCGCCATCTCGGGCATCGTGCTGGCCTACCTGTTCTACATGTTCGCACCGGCGATCCCGGCGCGGCTGGCGCAGACCTTCCCCGGGCTGCACCGCTTCCTGCTGAACAAGTGGTATTTCGACGAGCTGTATGACGCGATCTTCGTCCGGCCCTTCCGCCGCCTCTCGCAGGTGTTCTGGAAGACGGGCGACGCGACCATCATCGACGGCATCCCCAATGGCGTCGCCGCGATCACGGTCGATGCCGCGCGCGGCGTGGCACGCTTCCAGACCGGACGCGTGGCGAACTACGCCTTCACCATGATCGCGGGCCTCGTGGTCTTCGTCTCCGTCATCTTCCTGGGCTTCACCCGATGAACGCGGCCGGCTTCCCGCTGCTCTCCCTGCTCACCTTCCTGCCGCTGGCGGGGGTTGTGGCGATCCTGTGCGTGCGGGGGGATGAGGCGACCGTCGCCTCCAACGCCCGCTGGACCGCGCTCTGGACCAGCCTGATCGTCTTCACGCTCTCGCTGATCCTGTGGTTCAGCTTCGACCCGCGGAGCGCCGACGCGCAGTTCGTGGAACAGCTCGCCTGGCTGCCCGAGTTCGGCGTGAACTACCACATGGGTGTGGACGGTATTTCCGTCCTCTTCGTGTTGCTCTCCACCTTCCTCACCCCGCTCTGCATCCTTGCTTCCTGGGAAGCGGTGCAGACCCGGGTGCGGGAATACATGATCGCCTTCCTCGTCCTGGAGACGATGATGGTCGGCATGTTCTGCGCGCTCGACCTGATCATCTTCTATGTGTTCTTCGAGGGTGTGCTGATCCCGATGTTCCTCATCATCGGGGTATGGGGCGGGCAGCGCCGGGTCTATGCGGCCTTCAAGTTCTTCCTCTACACGCTGCTCGGCTCGGTGCTGATGCTGCTGGCCATCCTGGCTCTCTGGTACAATGCGGGCAGCACGGACATCGCGGCGCTGATGCAGACGCCGCTGCCGTCCAGCTGGCAGTACTGGATGTTCCTGGCCTTCTTCGCCTCCTTCGCGGTGAAGGTTCCGATGTGGCCGGTGCATACCTGGCTGCCAGACGCGCATGTCGAGGCGCCGACAGCCGGCTCGGTGATCCTGGCGGGCGTGCTGCTGAAGATGGGTGGCTACGGCTTCCTGCGCTTCTCCATCCCGCTCTTTCCGGACGCCTCGGCCTTCTTCGCGCCGCTGGTCTTCGCCCTCAGCGTCGTGGCGGTGATCTACACAAGCATGATCGCCTTCGTGCAGACCGACATGAAGAAGCTCATCGCCTATTCATCGGTGGCCCATATGGGCATCGTCACGATCGGCCTGTTCACCTTCAACCAGCAGGGCATTTCCGGCGCGCTCTTCACCATGCTGGCGCATGGCGTTGTCTCCGGCGCGCTCTTCCTCTGCGTGGGCGTGCTGTATGACCGGGTGCATTCGCGCGAGATCGCCCGCTATGGCGGCGTGGCGAAGGTCATGCCGGCCTATGCGCTGGTCTTCATGCTCTTCACGATGGCCAGCGTGGCCCTGCCGGGCACCGCTAACTTTCCTGGTGAGTTCCTGGTGATTACCGGCGCCTGGCGTTCCAGCCCCTGGGTGGCGCTGGGTGCCGGCACCGGCATGATCCTGGGCGCTGCCTATATGCTTTGGCTGTATCGCCGTGTGGTCTTTTCCAGGATCACGCGGGACGAGGTGCGGGGCCTTCTCGACCTCTCCCCGCGGGAGCTGGCGATCTTCGCGCCGCTGATCGTCCTGACCCTCTGGATGGGACTCTACCCCTCCTCCTTCACCCATGTCTGGGAGGCCTCGGTCGCCGTGCTGGTGGAGCGGCATGAGGCCGCCCTCGCCGTGTCGCGGGTGGCGGGCCTGTGAGCGCGACGATGAACTGGACTCTCGCCCTTCCTGAAATCCTGCTGGCGGCGGCCGGCCTCGTGCTTCTCCTGGCCGGCGTGATCCCCAAGCGGGACACGACCTTCCCTGTCACGATGGGAACGCTGGGCGCCCTGCTCATCGCCGCCGTGCTGGTGATGGCCACGCCGGATGGGATGGCCTTCGGCACGCAATTTGTGTCCGACGGCTTCGCGCGCTTCGCCAAGGTGCTGATCCTGCTCGGCGCCGCCTCCGGCCTAATGCTGGCGCTGGACTGGAACGAGAAGCAGGGCATCGCCCGCTTCGAATTCCCGATCCTCGTCCTCTTCAGCACCATCGGCATGATGGTGATGGTCTCCGCGGCGGACCTGATCACGCTCTATATGGGGCTGGAGCTGCTCTCGCTCTCGCTCTACGTGATCGCCGCCTTCGATCGGGACAATGCGCGCTCCGCCGAGGCCGGGCTGAAGTACTTCGTCCTCGGCGCCCTGGCGTCCGGCCTTTACCTTTATGGCGCCAGCCTCACCTATGGCTTCTCCGGCTCGACGAGCTTCGCGGCCATTGGGAATGCCGCCACCGGAGACGGCGCCGTCTCGCTCGGGCTGCTGGTCGGCGTGACCTTCGTGATCGCCGCCCTGGCGTTCAAGATCTCCGCCGTGCCCTTCCACATGTGGACGCCGGACGTCTATGAGGGCGCGCCGACGCCGGTGACGGCGTTCTTCGCCTCCGCACCCAAGGTGGCCGCCGTCTCGCTTCTCGTGCGCGTGCTGGCCGATCCCTTCGCGGAACTCGCCGCGCAGTGGCAGGGCGTGATCTATCTTGCCTCGCTCGGTTCGATGCTGCTGGGCTCCTTCGCGGCGCTCCGGCAGAACAACATCAAGCGCCTGATGGCCTATTCCTCCATCGGTCATGTCGGCTACGCGCTGATGGGCCTCGCGGTCGCCACCGATACGGGCCTGCGGGGCGTCATGCTCTACATGGCGATCTATCTCGTCATGAATGCGGGCGTGTTCGCCGTGCTCGTCTCCATGCGGCGGCAGGGCCGGGCGCTGGAGCGGGTGGAGGATCTGGCAGGGCTTGGCCGCACCGATCCGGCCATGGCCGTGGCCATGGTGGTGTTCATGTTCTCCATGGCGGGCATCCCGCCGCTCGCGGGCTTTTTCTCGAAGCTCTACGTATTCCTGGCGGCGGTGCAGGAGGGCTACTGGGTTCTCGCCACCCTCGGCGTGCTCACCAGCGTAGTCAGCGCCTATTACTATCTGCGGATCATCAAGGTGATGTATTTCGACGCGCCCGAGGGTTCGCTCGATCCGCGGCCGGCGGCGGTTTCTGTCGTGCTCGCCGCCTCGGGACTCTTCAACGTGCTGTTCTTCCTCTTCCCCGCACCGATCGTCGCGGCGGCGACAGCCGCGGTCGCGGCACTGGCGGGGTGACCGGCGTTCCGGCGGGCTGGCGGCTCCATATCCATGATGAGCTGCCCAGCACCGCCGATGTGATCCGCGCGGCGGGCGAGGGGGGTGAGGCCGAACGCCTTGCGGTCCTAGCCCGCCGGCAAAGCGCGGGGCGGGGAACCCAGGGCCGGTCCTGGGTGTCGCCCGAGGGCAATCTCTACCTCTCCCTTCTTCTCCGCCCGGAATGCCTGGCGCGCGACGTGCCCCAATGGGGCCTGCTGGCAGCCGTCGCGGTGCATGAGGCGCTGCAGGCCCATGCGGGACCGGGGCTTTCGCTGAAATGGCCGAACGACCTTCTCCTCGGGGGAGCGAAATGCGCCGGGATCCTGACCGAAGCGGGGATCGGCGGGGACGGGCGGTTGTCCTGGCTCTCCCTGGGGATCGGCGTGAACCTGCTTCATGCCCCGGCAGTGCCGGGGCGGCCGACCGCCGCGCTGCCGCCTCCACCAGTGCGGCCGGAGCAGGCCGCGGCCCGCATCATGGCCTCGCTTGATCGCTGGCGGGCCATCTGGCTGCGTGAGGGCTTCGAGCCGGTCCGCCTGGCCTGGCTGGCCCATGGCCATGCGCCGGGGCACCCGATTGCCGTGAGCGGAGCGCGGGGCATTCTGGAAGGGCAATTCGCGGGGCTGGACGAAAGGGGCGGATTGCGTCTTCGCACTGCAACCGGCATGGAAACGCTCATGGCCGGGGAGGTGAGCTTCTGACGGCCACGGGGGGAAGTGCTGCATGCTTCTGGCCATCGATGCCGGCAACACCAATGTCGTCTTTGCCGTGCATGACGGCGCCGAATGGCGGGGCCGCTGGCGCATCGCCACCCGGGCGGACCGCACGAGCGACGAATACGCCGTCTTTCTCCTCGCCCTGCTGTCCCAGCACGGGCTGAAACCCACCGACATCACCGGCTGCGCCATCGGAACGGTCGTTCCCGCGGCCCTCTACAGCCTTCGGCGCCTGGCACGGGAATGGTTCGACTGCGAGCCGCTCGTTGCCCGCGCCGGGAGCGTCGAATGGGGCTTCGAAATCTTGGTGGACCGGCCCAAGGAGGTCGGAGCGGACCGGCTGCTGAATGCGCTTGCGGCCCATCACCACTATACCGCGCCGCTGATCGTGATCGATTTCGGAACCGCTACGACCTTTGACGTGGTGGGGGATGGGGGCGCCTATATCGGCGGCATCATCGCGCCGGGAATCAATCTTTCAATCGAGGCGCTGCATCGCGCCGCGGCCAGGCTGCCCCGGATCGGCATTGGCCGGCCCCAGTCCGTCATCGGGCGGGATACGGTCCCGGCCATGCAATCCGGCATTTTCTGGGGCTATGTGGGGCTGGTGGAAGGGCTCGTTGCCCGCATCCGAGCGGAGCATGGCGGTCCCCTGAAGGTGATCGCGACCGGTGGCCTCGCCCCCTTGTTCGCCGAGGGCACCACCGTCATTCAACATACTGATCCCGATATCACGCTGGAGGGGCTGCGGCTGTTGGCGGCCCGGAACCCACCACCCATCTTCCACAAGACAACGCTCCCAGAATCTCTCAAGAACGAGAACGAATGACCTTCGACGCGACCGACGACCTCGCCTTCCTCCCTCTTGGGGGGACGGGGGAGATCGGCATGAACCTCAATATCTACCGCCTGGATGGACAGCTCCTGGCGGTGGATTGCGGCATCGGCTTTGGCGGCGCCGACGCGCCTGAGGCCGAGATCCTGGTGCCGGACCCCGCCTGGCTTTCCGAGCGCAGGGACCGGTTGGTGGGGCTGGTGATCACCCACGCCCATGAGGACCATCTCGGGGCGGTCGCGTCGCTCTGGCCGGTTCTCCGCTGCCCCATCTATGCCAGCCCCTTCGCGAGCGCCGTCCTGCGCCGCAAGCTCGGCGAGGCCGGGCTGATGCATGAGGTGACCCTCCACACCCTCCCGCTCTCCACCCGGGTGAAGATCGGGAATTTCGACCTGCAGTTCCTGCGCGTGGCGCATTCGGTGCCCGAGGCGCAGGCCCTGGCCATCCGCACGCGGCACGGGATCGTCCTGCATACCGGCGACTGGAAGTTGGACCCTGACCCCCTGATCGGAGAGCCGACCGATGAGGCCGCCTTCGCCGCCCTGGGGCGCGAAGGCGTGCTGGCCATGGTCTGCGACAGCACGAATGCCCTGGTCGATGGGCATTCCGGCAGCGAGGCCGATGTCCGGAAGGCGTTGTTCGAGCTGATCGCCAGCCTCAAGGGCCGGATCGCGGTGGCCTGCTTCGCCACCAACATCGCGCGCGTGGACTCGATCACCCGCGCTGCCCTGGCGGCCGGACGCCGGGTGGCGCTGTTCGGGCGTTCCCTTCGCAACGCGGATGCCGCCGCGCGGGAAACCGGCTATTTCAAGGACCTGCCGCCCTTCCTGGAGGAGGACGAGGCGGGATACCTGCCGGATGACGAGCTGCTGATCATCTGCACGGGCAGCCAGGGTGAGCCCCGCTCGGCGCTCGCCAAGATCGCCGCCGACACCCATCCCCAGATCTCCCTTGGGGAGGGCGACACGGTGATCTTCTCGTCCCGGATGATTCCGGGGAATGAGAAGGCGATCATGAATGTGGAGGCCGCCCTTTACCGCGCCGGCTGCCGCGTGATCACCCCGGACTCCGAGCACCCCGTCCATGTCTCGGGCCATCCGGCCAAGGACGAGCTGCGCCGGCTCTACGAGTTGGTGAAGCCCCGCCACGCCGTTCCGGTGCATGGCGAGTGGCGGCACCTGCAGGAGCACGCCGCCCTCGCGAAGGAGTTCGGCGCGACGCCGCATCTGATCGAGGACGGTGATGTGCTGCGCCTCGGCCCCGGCCAGGCCGAGGTGGCGGAGACGGTGCAAAGCGGCAAGCTGGCGGTGGACGGGCCCCGGCTGCTTCCGCTCGATGGCGCGGTGTTGGGCGCGCGGCGTCGCATGCTCTTCAACGGCGTGGTGGTCGGCTCGGTCGCGGTGGATGACCAGGGCCGTGTGGTCGGGTCGCCGCAGATCTCCGCCCCCGGGCTTTTCGAGCCTGGCGAGGAGGAGCCCATCCAGATCGCGGCGGATCTGGCGCGAATGGTGAACGACCTGCCGGCCCCGCTGCGGCGGGAGGATTCGGCCCTGAGGGAGGCGGCACGTTCCGCCCTTCGCAAGGCGGTTGGCCGGCGCCTCAAGAAGCGCCCGCTCGTGGAACTGCACCTGCTGCGCGTGTAGCAGGCCGGAACCGGTCTGCCCGCCCCTGGCCTGACCCGGCCGGGGCGGGCGGGAAGGGCCTCAGCGCAGGTTGAACTGGAGTGTGACGCCGGATTGGGGCGGCACATAGACGGGGGGCGGGCCGGCATAGTAGCGGCGGCGCTCATACTCGTCGCGGCGGCGGGCCTCGCGCCAGCGCTCGCGGCGCCAGCGTTCCTCACGGATCGCCTCGCGTCGCTCATGGCGTTCCCACCGGTGGTAGTCTCTCTCCCAGGGCGGCCGGGCCTCGGCCGTCACGGGCAGGAGGGGCAGAACCGCCAGGGCGAGGCCGGCGAAAAACGTGGTGCGTCGCATGTCGGTCTCCTCTGGAGCACCCATGCTCTCCTGGAGCATGCATGCCCGGAGAACGCGCGGGGCGGCCGGGAGATTACGGCGGGGTCATGGCGAGGGAGAGCTTCGGATGGGATGGGTAGCGGGCACGGTTGTGTTCTTCCTGGTGTGGTGGACAGTGCTTTTCGCCGTTCTGCCCATCGGCATCCGCCCGGATCCCGAGGCGGCGGCGGAGGGTGGCTGGCGCGGGGCCCCGCAGCATGTGCGCGTGCTCCGGATCGTCCTGCTGACGACCCTGGTTTCCATCGTGATCTGGTGCGGGATCGAGTGGCTTGTCCGGTCCGATTGGGTGTCTTTCCGGAGTGGCTGGCTTGCTATGCCTGCGGATTAGTCAATTGCGCGTTTCTTGGATGCGTATGCACAAAAACAATCCAGAACGCGCCGGGAGAGCTCAAAATTTCGGCTGGATCCGGCTGAAAAGGCTTTCTCCGTCGGGTGCGGTGCAGCATGATCGGGACATGGAAGAGGGCTTTTCCTCTTCCGCCGTGTGACTGGCGTTTCCTCCCTAAACTCGGGCCGTCCCTTCGGGGCGGCCCTTCTTTTTTGGCCCATGCCCGGCGCCGCCCCGAAGGCACATTGCGCCACCCGCGTCTTGCTCTAGGTTGCGCGCCCGAACCTCACCCCGGAGCCTATTCCCTTGCGCCTCTCCCGCGCCTTCCTGCCCACGCTCAAGGAAACGCCCGCCGAGGCGCAGATCGTCTCGCACCGCCTCATGCTGCGGGCGGGGCTGATCCGGCAGACCAGCGCCGGCATCTATGCCTGGCTGCCGCTCGGCCTGAAGGTGCTGCGCAAGGTCGCCGAGATCGTCCGGCAGGAGCAGGACCTGGCCGGCGGCCAGGAAATCCTGATGCCGACCATCCAGCCCGCCGAACTCTGGAAGGAGAGCGGCCGGTATGACGACTACGGCAAGGAGATGCTCCGGATCACCGACCGGCATGACCGGGAGATGCTCTTCGGCCCGACCAACGAGGAAATGGTCACCGACATCTTCAAGACCTACGCCAAGTCGTACCGGGACCTGCCGCGCAACCTCTACCACATCCAGTGGAAGTTCCGGGACGAGATCCGCCCCCGCTTCGGCGTGATGCGCGGCCGTGAGTTCCTGATGAAGGACGCCTATTCCTTCGATCTCGACCAGGCCGGTGCCACGGAATCCTACCGCCTGATGTTCCGCGCCTATCTGCGCACCTTCGCGCGGATGGGGCTGAAGGCCATTCCGATGCAGGCCGATACCGGCCCGATCGGCGGTAACCTCTCCCACGAGTTCATCATCCTGGCCGAGACGGGAGAGAGCGTCGTCTATCTCCACAAGGACCTGCTGGACTTCGACGTGCTGGCCCAGGACCCCAGCGGCACGGGCGATCCCTCGCCGGTGGTGGATTTCTGGACCAGCCGCTACGCCGCGACCGACGAGAAGCATGACGAGGCGGCCTGGGATGCGATCCCGGCCGAATCCCAGGTTACCGCCAGGGGCATCGAGGTCGGGCATATCTTCTATTTCGGCACGAAGTACTCGAAGCCGATGGGGCTGACCGTCGCCGGGCCGGACGGCACGCCGGTGGTGCCCGAGATGGGTTCCTACGGCATCGGCGTCTCCCGCCTGCTGGCCGCCATCATCGAGGCCGGGCATGACGATGACGGGATCATCTGGCCGGATGCCGTGGCGCCCTTCGCCTGCGCCATCCTGAACCTGAAGCCCGGCGATGCCGCGGCCGATGCGCTCTGCGAGAGCCTCTACGCCGCCCTGCCGAATGAGGCTGTCTATGACGACCGCCCCGAGCGAGCCGGCGCCAAGTTCGCCGATGCGGACCTGATCGGCTATCCCTGGCAGGCCATCATCGGCCCGCGCGGGGCCGCCAAGGGCATCGTGGAGCTGAAGCGCCGCGCCACGGGCGAGCGGCTGGAGTTGCCGCTGGAGGAGGCGGTGGCCCGGATCAAGGCGACGATCGCCTGATGTTCTCGCCCTTCGAGCGCGCCGTCGCCTTCCGCTACCTGCGCGCCCGCAAGGGCGAGCGCTTCGTTTCCGTCATCGCCATCTTCTCGCTGGTGGGCATCGCGCTGGGCGTGGCGACGCTCATCATCGTCATGTCCGTGATGAACGGCTTCCGGCAGGAATTGCTGGGGCGGATCCTCGGGCTGAACGGGCATCTCGGCGTCTATGCCGAGGGTAATTCGGGACTGCGCGACTATGACGACATCGCCGCCCGCATCCGCCAGCTTCCCGGCATCGTCTCGGCCACGCCCATCGTGGAAGGGCAGGTCCTCTTCACCAGCGAGGGCGGCGGCGCGACGGGCGGGCTGGCGCGTGGCATCCGGCCCGAGGACCTGCGCGCGCGCCCGCTGATCGCGAACAACATCCAGGCCGGCAGCCTGGAGCAGTTCGGGCGGGAGGACAGCATCGTCGTCGGCACCCGCCTGGCACGGCGCCTGGGGCTGCGGATCGGGGACAGGATCACCCTCGTCTCGCCCCAGGGGCGTGCCACCGTCGTCGGCACCGTGCCGCGCCTCAAGGCTTATGAGGTGGTGGCGATGTTCGAGGCCGGGATGCAGGAATATGACTCGGGCTATGTCTTCCTGCCGCTCGATGCCGCGCAGATCTATTTCCAGCATCGCGACACGGCCACGCAGGTGGAGGTCTTCGTCGAGAACCCGGACCGGGTGAACCTCGCGACGCGGGAGATCTTCCAGGCCATGCGCGGGCGCCCCGTGCGGGTGCTGGATTGGCAGGCCTCCAACTCCTCCTTCTTCGCCGCGGTGCAGGTGGAGCGGAACGTCATGTTCCTCATCCTCACCCTCATCATCATCGTGGCGGCCTTCAACATCATTTCGTCGCTGATCATGCTGGTGAAGGACAAGGGGCGGGATATCGCGGTGCTGCGCACCGTGGGCGCCACGCGGGGTGCCATCCTGCGGATCTTCCTGCTCGCGGGCGCATCGATCGGCGTCGCGGGCACGCTGATCGGCTTCGCCATCGGCCTGGTCTTCTGCCTCAACATCGAGAACATCCGGCAGTTCCTCCAGTCCCTGACGGGGACGGAGCTCTTCAGCGCCGAGATCTACTTCCTCACCAAGCTGCCGGCCGTGGTGGACCCGACGGAGGTGGCGCAGGTCGTGGGCATGGGCCTCGGGCTCTCGCTGCTGGCCACCATCTATCCTTCCTGGCGCGCGGCGCGGCTGGATCCGGTGGAGGGCCTGCGCAATGCCTGAGGCACCGCTCGCGTCCGGCCCGGCGGCGCCCCTGGCGCTGCGCGGGGTTGAGCGCCGCTACAGGTCCGAGGCCGGGGAGCTGCCCGTGCTGCGCGGCGCCGATCTGGACCTGCATGCGGGGGAGATCGTTGCCCTCGTCGCGCCATCCGGCACGGGCAAGTCCACCCTGCTGCATGTGGCGGGCCTGCTGGAGAAGCCCGATGGCGGGCGCGTGCTCGTCGAGGGGCGGGATTCCGGCCATCTGGGCGACGATGCCCGCACCGCCCTGCGGCGGGAGACGATCGGCTTCGTCTACCAGTTCCACCACCTGCTGCCGGAGTTCACGGCCGAGGAGAATGTGGTGCTGCCCCAGCTCGCCGCCTCGCGCGGGCGGCGGGAAGCCGAGGCCCGGGCGCGCGAGCTCCTGGGGGCCTTCGGCCTGGAGCACCGCCGCGACCACCGCCCCAGCCGCCTTTCGGGCGGCGAGCAGCAGCGCGTCGCCATCGCCCGCGCCCTGGCGAACGCGCCCAAGGTGCTGCTGGCGGATGAGCCCACGGGAAACCTGGATACCGGCACCGCCGATCTGGTCTTCGCCGAGCTTCTGGAAGCGGTGCGGGGCAGGGGGCTCGCTGCCCTCATCGCCACCCATAACCCGGAGCTGGCGTCGCGGATGGACCGCATCGTCACCCTGCGGGATGGGCTGATCGTCCCCGCCTAGCCACAGTCGCGGATGTTCCGCCCACGCCGCCCGAATCGCTGCGGCGGCGGGGCGGAATGACTATATATCCGGGGCATGTCCGGCAGCTTCGTCCATCTCCACGTCCACTCCGCCTATTCGCTCGCCGAAGGCGCCGTGAAGGCCGACAAGCTCCCTGGCCTGGCGAGGAAGGCGGGGATGCCCGCCCTGGCGCTGACCGACACGGCCGTGATGTTCGGCGCGCTGGAGTTCAGCCAGTACGCCACCAAGGAGGGGGTGCAGCCCATCATCGGCTGCCAGCTCTGGCTTGCGCGGCAGAAGGAGCCGGAGCGGCCGGAGGCCGCGCGCCTGCCGCCTGATCCCGTGGTCGCGCTCGCGATGGACAAGCCGGGGCTGGAGAACCTCCAGCGCCTCTCCTCCCTGGGCTGGCTGGGGGAAGACCCCTCCGGCAAGCCCGCCATCAGCCTGGACCAACTGCGGGAATATGCCGCGGGCATCTTCCTTCTCACCGGCGGCACGCTCGGCCCGCTGGGGCGGCTGCTGGCCGAAGGGCGCCGTTCGATGGCGGAAGGGCTGCTGGCCGCGCTGCGCGAGGGCTTCGGCGACAACCTGGCCGTCGAGCTGACGCGCCACGGCACGGAGCGCGACCGGGCGGTGGAGCCGGGGCTGCTGGCCCTGGCCGATGCCGCCGCCGTGCCAATCGTGGCTGCGAATGACGTGTATTTCGCGACCGCCGCGGCGCATGAGGCGCATGACGCGCTTCTCTGCATCGCCGAGGGCCGGACGCTTGCCGAGCCGGATCGCCGCCGCCTGACGGCCGAGCACTGGTTCAAGCCCCCCGCGGCCATGCGGGAACTCTTCAAGGACCTGCCGGAGGCCTGCGACAACACGCTGGCGATCGCGCGCAAATGCGCCGTGATGGCCGAGACGAAAAAGCCTGAGCTGCCCATCAGCCGAAAGGTCGAGGCCGGCCTGACCGAGGCCGAGATCGTGCAGGACATGGCGCGGAAGGGGCTCGAGAAGCGCCTGGACGCGCAGGCCACGCTCGAGGACCAGCGCCCCGCCTACCGGGAGCGGCTGGAATTCGAGCTGGGCATCATCGAGAAGATGGGCTTCTCCGGCTACTTCCTGATCGTGGCGGACTTCATCCAGTGGGCGAAAGCCCATGACATTCCCGTCGGGCCGGGCCGCGGATCGGGCGCGGGCTCGGTGGCGGCCTGGGCGCTGACCATCACCGACCTGGACCCGATGCGCTTCGGCCTGCTTTTCGAGCGCTTCCTGAATCCCGAGCGCGTCTCGATGCCGGACTTCGACATCGACTTCTGCCAGGACAGGCGCGAGGAGGTGATCAACTACGTCCGCAACGAGTACGGGCCGGACCGCGTGGGCCAGATCATCACCTTCGGGCGGCTGCAGGCCAAGGCGGTGGTGCGCGATGTCGGCCGCGTCATGGGCATGCCTTTCGGGCAGGTGAACAAGATCGCGGAGCTCATCCCGTTCAACGCCGCCAAGCCGCCCACGCTGCAGGAGGCGCTGGATGGCGAGCCGCGCCTGCGCGAGATGCGCGAGACGGACGAGAACGTGGACCGCCTGATGCACACGGCGCTCCAGCTTGAAGGCCTGTACCGCAACGCGTCCACCCATGCGGCGGGCGTGGTGATCGGGCGGAAGCCGCTGATCGAGATCGTGCCGCTCTACCGCGACCCGCGCAGCGACATGCTCGTGACGCAGTACTCGATGAAGTATGTCGAGAGCGCGTCATTGGTGAAGTTCGACTTCCTTGGGCTGAAGACGCTCACGGTGATCCAGCGCGCGCTGGACATCCTCGCCGGGCAGGGCGTGACGATCGACATTACGACCGTCCCGCTGGACGACGCGCCCACCTACGAGATGCTGGCCAAGGGTGATGCGGCCGGCGTGTTCCAGTTCGAAAGCCAGGGCATGCGGGACGTCCTCCGCATGATGCGGCCCGACCGGTTCGAGGACCTGATCGCCGCGGTGTCGCTCTACCGCCCGGGACCGATGGCCAACATCCCGGCCTATTGCGCCCGCAAGCACGGCCAGGCCTGGGAACCCGTGCATCCGGCGATGCGCAGCCTGGTTGAGGAGACCTACGGGATCCTCGTCTACCAGGAACAGGTGATGCAGATCAGCCAGGAGCTTGCGGGCTACTCGCTCGGCGGCGCCGACCTGCTGCGGCGCGCCATGGGCAAGAAGATCCGCTCCGAGATGGAGGCGCAGCGCAAGATCTTCACCGAAGGGGCCGTGAAGAACGGCATCCCGGAGGACAAGGCGGGCGAGATCTTCGACCTGATGGAGCGCTTCGCGGAATACGGCTTCAACAAGTCGCACGCCGCCGCCTATGCCCTCGTTTCCTACCAGACGGCCTGGCTCAAGGCGAACCACGCGGTGGAGTTCCTGGCGGCGATCATGTCGCTGGACATGACGAACACCGACAAGCTCGCCTCACACCTGTCGGAAGCGTCGCGCCTGGGCATCAAGGTGCTGCCGCCCGATGTGAACCGGAGCGAGGCCGAGTTCGCGGTCGAGATCCAGGAGGATGGCAGCAAGGCCATCCGCTTCGCGCTGGCCGCGGTGAAGCGCGTCGGCCTCGGCGCCATGCAGGACCTGGTCAAGGCGCGGAAGGTGGGGGGGGCTTTCAGGTCCCTCACGGATTTCGCGGATCGCGTCGATCCGAAGTTGCTGAACAAGATGCAGCTGGAGAACCTCGCCCGCGCCGGTGCCTTCGAATGCCTGGACAAGAACCGCGCCCGCGTGACCGAGGGGGCCGAGCAGATCCTGCGCCGTGCCCAGGCCTCGGCCGAGGATCGCAGCAGCGCCCAGATCGGCCTTTTCGGCGCGCCCGGCTCCTCGGCCGACACGCCGCCCCTGCGGCTGCGGGAGATGCCGGACTGGCCGCAGCTGGACCGGCTGGCGCAGGAGGCGGAGGCCATCGGCTTCCACCTTTCCGCCCATCCGCTGGATGCCTATCGCGAGGTGCTGGCGAAGCTCGGCGTCTGCCCCATCGCGAAGATGACGGAGCGTGCCCAGGGCGGGGCTGGGCGGCTGAAGCTGGCCGGCACCGTGATCGGCACCAAGGAGCGCACCACCAAGACCGGAAGCCGCATGGCCTGGGTCCGTATCTCCGATTCCTCCGGCAGCACGGAGGTGACCTGCTTCTCCGAGATTCTGGGCAAGTGCCGGGATATGCTGGGAGAGGGAAACGCGGTGATGTTCTCCGCCGAGGTGAAGGTGGATGGCGAGGCCGTGCGCCTGACCGCCCTGGATTGCGAGCCGCTGGAGCGGGCCGCCCAGTCCGTTGGCCAGGGCCTGCGCGTCGAGATCGCGGCCATGGAGGCGCTGGAGCCGCTGCGCAGCCTTCTGGAGCGTGAGGGCAGGGGAAAAGGAGAGGTGATCATTATCCCCCGAACCGGGCCGGGACAGGAGGTGGAGCTGACCCTGCCCGGGCGGTGGAATGTCTCACCTCGCCTTGCACAGGCGCTGAAGGTCATTCCTGGGGTGGAAATGGTGGAGGCGGCGTAACCGGCCATCCATTTTGGCGCCATCATCCCCATCTATGGATCGGCCCCAGAGGCCGGACAATTGGGACCAGATGGAGCAGGGATGATCCAGGAGGCCACCGGGGACCGCCGCCGCGCGCTGGAGGACGCCTTCTTCGCGCATGACAATGGCGGGTCCCCCCACGGTGCCCACGCGGCCGTCGGGCACGACATGCGGCCGCAGGCACTGTCCGCCGCTTCCGGCATCACCGATCCGGCCCTGCTGGCGCGGCTGGTGGCCGCCGGGATAGACGGGGACACGCTCACCTGCCTGTCACTCGCTCCGCTGGTGGCCGTGGCCTGGGCCGATGGCGCCCTGGACGCCAAGGAAAGGGCGGCGCTCCTCACCGCCGCCGCCGAGAGCGGGATCGAGCGTCAGGGTCCGGCCTTCCGGCTCCTGGAAGACTGGCTGGCCCATCCGCCCCCGCCACAGCTGATCGAGGCCTGGAGCCACTATGTGCGCGACCGGGGCGCGGCGATGGAGCCCGGCGCCGTCCAGGCCTTGCGGCTCCATCTCCTCGGCCGCGCCAGGCGCGTGGCGGAGGCGGCGGGCGAGCTGCTCGGCCATGCCCGGCCTGTCTCGCCGGCGGAGGAGGCGATGCTGGAACGGCTGGAGCGCGCCTTCGCGACCTGAGGGATCAGCGCAGCCCGAAGCCCAGCGCCCGCAGCGTCGCCGCCATCCTGTCCCGCCCCTGCAGCGCTTCTGCGCCGGCCACGCGCTTCAGCATCCGGCCGGACCAGGTGGCGCGCCCCATGCCCTGGGCCTCGGAGAAATCGGCCAGCCGCTCGTCATAGGCGGCAAGCTCCGCACCCTCTCCGGCGGCGGCATAGGTCTCGCGATGCAGGACTAGGGATTGGGGAAGCCGCGGCTTCACCGCGCTTGGCACGGCGGGGTCCGGCCAGCCGACGCAGAGGCCGAAGGCCGCGAAGGCATTCGGCGGCAAGGCGAGTTCCGCCGCCACCTCCGCCGGCCGGTTCCGCAGCGCGCCGACATAGACGGTGCCCAGGCCGAGCGATTCCGCCGCCACCAGCGCGTTCTGGGCCGCGAGCGCCGCATCGACGAGCGCGACCATGTAGGCCTCGAGGAATTCCAGCCCTTCCAGCGGCTCGCCCCCGGCCTGCCCGAGCCGTTGCAGGCGCGACAGGTCGGCAATCCAGCAGAGGAAAAGCGGGGCGCGGGCCACGAAGCCCTGGTTCCCCGCCAGAGCCGCCAGCCTGGCCTTCCGGCCGGGCTCCTCCACCGCCACCACGCTCCAGGCCTGCATGTTGGAGGAGGTGGGGGCCGAGGAAGCGGCCGCCACCAGGGTCTCCAGCGTGCCCGGTTCCAGCGGGCGGTCGAGATAGGCGCGGACCGAGCGATGCGCGAGCAGGCTCTCCACCACCGGGCTGCTCGGGCCGGCGGGGAGGCCGGTCTGGCCGTAGCGCGCGGCCAGGGCGGGGGAGGGGGCGTTCATGCGATCGAGCAATCCTGGGAATCGGGCCGGCGGAGACTGCCACCGGGGCGGGAGCCCTCCCAGGCATGCGGGTGCGCCCCAGTCGGAACCGGCATTGGAAGCGGCGTTGGAAGCCCCGCGGGGCTTCCCTAAGCTATGTCTGTCATGGAGCGCCCAGGCCTGGGCGCTCCGGCTGGCGGGAGAGAACAATGAGCAGGGACTTCCTGGACGAGCGCCGCCGCGCGCTGGAGGAGGCGTTCTTCGCCAGGCACAATGAGGAGCTGATCCGAAAGCTCCGCGCCGCCGATCCCGGAAGGCCGGAGCGGGAAAGGCTGGCCGATGCCTCAGGGCTCCAGGACGCGGCGCTGCTGGACCGGCTCGTCGGCCTTGGCATCCGGGGGGAGACGCTGGCGGCGCTCACCCTTGTCCCGCTCGTGGTCGTCGCCTGGTGCGATGGCACCCTCGGGGAGAAGGAGCGCGCCGCCATCCTCGAGGCGGCGCATCATGCCGGGCTGGATGGAACCGGCCCCGGCCGCGAGCTTCTCGCCGCATGGCTGGCCAAGGCCCCGCCTCCCGGGCTGCTCGGGGCCTGGACCGACTATGTCCATGCCCTTTCCCCCGAGGCCCGGGCGACCTTGCGGCGCCAGGTGATGGACCGCGCCACCCAGGTGGCGGAGGCGGCGGGCGGGATGCTGGGCTTGCTGAACGGCATCTCCCCCGCCGAGCGCCGGACGCTGCAGCAGCTGGAAGCCGCCTTCGCCACCTGAGCGCCGGGGCAGGGGGCGTAAGCCCTTGCCCGGCCGGGCAGGCCATGCCATATCGCGCCCGCCGGACGCGGGATCTTCCCGCGCCCGGCAAATCCGCACGCGGTGCGCCCTTCCGAGAAACGCGGCAGGGTCCGGTCGTCCCATCCGGGACGTTCAGCGCCGCGGAGGCCCAACCGGATCAATCGGAAGGAAGGAACCGCCACCATGGCGATGCCCGACGTTACCCTGCGCGGCCTGCTCGAGGCCGGCGTCCATTTCGGCCACCACACCCGCCGGTGGAACCCGAAGATGGCCCCGTACATCTTCGGCGTGCGCAACCAGGTGCATATCCTGGACCTGCAGCAGACCGTCCCCCTGATGGACCGTGCGCTCCGCACCGTCCGTGACGTGGTGGCCGGTGGTGGCCGCGTGCTCTTCGTGGGCACGAAGAAGGCGGCCGCGGACTACGTGGCCGAGGCCGCGACCCGCTGCGGCCAGTACTACGTGAACCACCGCTGGCTGGGCGGCATGCTCACCAACTGGAAGACCATCACCGGCTCCATCAAGCGCCTGAAGCAGATGGACGAGCAGCTGGCCGGCAACACCCAGGGTCTCACCAAGAAGGAGATCCTGATGCTGACCCGCGAGCGCGAGAAGCTCGACCGCGCGCTGGGCGGCATCCGCGAGATGGGCGGCCTGCCGGACATCATCTTCGTGATCGACACGATCAAGGAGAAGCTGGCGATCGAGGAGGCCAACAAGCTCGGCATCCCCGTGGTTGCCGTCTGCGACTCCAACGCCGATCCCTCGGGCGTCGCCTTCCCCATCCCGGGCAATGACGACGCGATCCGCGCGATCAACCTCTACTGCGACATGATGGCCGCGGCCGTGTTCGACGGCATCTCCGCCGAGCTCTCCGCCTCGGGCATGGATGTGGGCGCGCAGGCCGACCTGCCGACCGAGGTCCTGCCGGAAGAGGACGGCCTGCCGGGCGCCGGCGCGATCCCGGAGACGCTGGGCGGCGCCGAGGTGGCCGATGGTCCGGTGCTCGAGGGTGCCGTGCAGTCCAGCCCGACCTCGGGCGTGGATCGCGAGAGCCTGGAGCAGATGGTCCAGAACAACCGCGACGACGGCAACAACGCCGGCTGATCGCCCGCGGGGCGGGCGGGGCTGATCCCGCCCGGCTCGCAAGGACCTGAACGCGCCGGGGTGGCATGGCTGCCCCGGCGTGTCGCATACAGCGGCATCACGACTCGCCGGGCCAAGCCCACGGGTTCCGCCGCGCCTGAAGACGGGAAGACAGAGATGGCCGAGATCACGGCAGCCATGGTCCGCGACCTGCGCGAGAAGACCGGCGCGGGCATGATGGACGTCAAGAAGGCCCTGGTGGAGAGCAATGGCGACGCGGAGGCCGCGATCGACTGGCTGCGCAAGAAGGGCCTGTCCGCCGCCGCCAAGAAGTCCGGCCGCGTGGCCGCCGAGGGGCTGATCGGCGTTGCCAACAGCGGCACGAAGGCCGCCATGGTCGAGGTGAACGCCGAGACCGACTTCGTGGCCCGCAACGAGCAGTTCCAGGGCCTGGTCGAGACCGTGGCCAAGGTGGCCCTCGAGGTTGGCGAGGATGTCGAGGCCATCAAGGCGGCGCCCTATCCGGGTGCCAGCCACACGGTCGCCGAGGAGCTGACCCGCCTGATCGCCACGATCGGCGAGAACATGACGATCCGCCGCGCCCGCGTGCTCTCGGTCGGCACCGGCGCCGTCGCCACCTATGTCCATTCGGCCGTGAAGCCGGGCCTGGGCAAGATCGGTGTGCTGGCCGCCCTCCAGGCCGCCGATGGCGGGGACGCGATCCTCACCCTTGGCCGCCAAATCGGCATGCATGTCGCCGCCGCCCGACCGGAGGCGCTGGATATCTCCGCGGTGGACAACTCCGCCCTGGAGCGCGAGCGGGCGGTGCTGACCGAGCAGGCCCAGGCCTCCGGCAAGCCCCCCGCGGTCATCGAGAAGATGGTCGAGGGCCGTATCCGCAAGTACTACGAGGAAGTGGTGCTGCTGGAGCAAGTCTGGGTGCATGACGGCGAGAGCCGCGTGAAGGCCGTGGTCCAGAAGTCCGGCGCCGAGCTGGTGGGCTTCGCCCGCTTCCAGCTGGGCGAGGGCATCGAGAAGGAAACCTCGGACTTCGCCGCCGAGGTGGCCGCCGCCGCCGGGACGGCAGCCTGAAGCGAAGGCCGGGCCGCGCAGGCCCGGCCCGGCATCCCGGGCGGCACGGATAGCCCCTGGCCGGGATGGCCGATATCACCGCCGGACGCTGCGCGCCCGGCGGTTTCCAATGCCCGACGGGGCCGGCGCCTTGCCGGAACCGGCGGGTCCGACTACCCTTGCACCTTCCCGGGACCGCCTGAAAGAATGACCAGCCTCCGCTACAAGCGTGTCCTTCTGAAGGTTTCCGGGGAGGCCCTGATGGGGCCCGGCTCCTACGGCCTGGATGGCACCACGGTGAACGCGATCGCCGAGGACGTCGCCGCCGTGACCCGCCTGGGCATCCAGGTCAGCCTCGTCATCGGCGGGGGCAACATCTTCCGCGGCGTGTCCGGCGCCGCCGCCGGTATGGACCGCGCCCAGGCCGATGGCATGGGCATGCTGGCCACCGTGATCAATGCGCTTGCCATGCAGAACGCGCTCGAGAAGGCGGGCGTGCCGGTGCGCGTGCAATCCGCCATCCCCATGGCCAGCCTGTGCGAGCCCTTTATCCGCCGCCGCGCCGAGCGGCATATGGAAAAGGGGCGGGTGGTGATCTTCGCCGCCGGTACCGGAAATCCTTTCTTCACCACCGACACGGCCGCTGCCCTGCGCGCCGCCGAGATGGGCTGCGATGCGCTGCTGAAGGGCACGCAGGTCGATGGCGTCTACACCGCCGATCCGCGCAAGGACCCTGCCGCCGAGCGCTACGAGACGCTCACCTATCTCGACATGCTGGCGCGCGACCTGGCCGTGATGGATGCCGCCGCCATCTCGCTCGCCCGCGAGAACAAGCTGCCGATCATCGTCTTCAACATCCACGAGCCGGGTGCTTTCACCGCCGTCATGAAGGGCGAGGGCAAGTTCACCACGGTCCACGAGAGCTGAGGGACACGACCATGGCCGCCCCGCCGAACTTCCCCGACCTGCGCAAAGACCTGGTTCGCCGCATGGACGGCTCGCTGGAGACGCTCCGCAAGGAGTTCTCCGGCCTGCGCACCGGCCGTGCCAGCCCCGCCCTGCTGGAGCCGATCCGGGTTGAGGCCTATGGCAGCAACCAGCCGCTGTCCCAGGTGGCGAATATCTCCATCGCCGGCCCCGGCCTGCTCTCCGTGCAGGTCTGGGACAAGTCGGTCACCAAGGCCGTCGAGGTGGCGATCCGCGATGCGAATCTGGGCCTCAACCCGCAGGCCGAGGGGCAGGTGATCCGTGTTCCCCTGCCGCCGCTGACCCAGGAGCGCCGCAACGATCTGGCGAAGCAGGCCGCCAAATATGCCGAGGCGGCGAAGGTCGCGGTGCGTGGCGTGCGGCGGGACGGAATGGAGACGATCAAGGGTTGGGAGACCAAGTCCGAGATCTCCAAGGACGACGCCAAGCGCTGGTCGGACGATGTGCAGAAGCTGACGGACGAGTACGTCAAGAAGGTGGATGTCGCACTCGCCGAGAAGGAAAAGGACATCAAGGCCGTTTGAGCCTGCCCTGCCCATGAGCGCCGCCACTCAGCCCATCCTGCGGACCGGGAACACCTCCCCCGCCGCACCCGTCCATGTCGGGATCATCATGGATGGCAACGGACGCTGGGCGGCAGCCCGCGGCGTGCCACGGGCCCTTGGCCACAAGGCCGGGGCCGAGGCCACACGCCGCGCCGTTCAGG
This sequence comes from Pararoseomonas baculiformis, assembly GCF_017813395.1. Lineage (GTDB taxonomy): Bacteria > Pseudomonadota > Alphaproteobacteria > Acetobacterales > Acetobacteraceae > Roseomonas > Roseomonas baculiformis. The sequence continues at coordinate 78,405 of NZ_JAGIZB010000011.1, forward strand.
CCGCGGGGGAGCAGGGGGTGAGCTGGCTCACCCTTTTCGCCTTCAGCAGCGAGAACTGGCGCCGCCCGGCCGACGAGGTGCGCGACCTGACCGGCCTGATGCGCCACTACCTCCGGCATGAGGTGGACCAGCTGGTCGAGCAGGGCGTGCGCCTGCGCGTGATCGGCGACCGCACGGCCTTCGGCAGCGGCATGCAGGCCGAGATCGAGCGCGCCGAGGCCGCCACGGCGGGCAACACCCGCCTGAACCTGAACGTTGCCCTTTCCTATGGTGGGCGGGCCGAGATCACGAAGGCGGCCCGCGATCTGGCGCGCCGCGCCGCCGCCGGGGAGATCGACCCGGACGCGATCGACGAGTCGGCGCTGGCCGGCGCGCTGGAAACGGCCGGCATGCCCGATCCGGACCTGATTATCCGTACCTCCGGCGAGCAGCGGATCTCCAACTTCCTGCTCTGGCAGGCCGCCTATGCCGAGTTGGTGTTCCAGCCCGTGCTCTGGCCGGATTACGGCCCCGAGCACATGCGGGAGGCCATCGCCGAGTTCCGCCGGCGGGACCGCCGCTTCGGCGCCCGCGCCGGATGACGCCCGGACCGGCGCAGCCAGCAGCCGCGAGCAAGGCCAAGAACTGGCGCGACCTTCGCAAGCGGGCGCTGTCCGCCCTCGTGCTTGGCCCCGCCGCCCTGCTCTGCGTCTGGCTCGGGGCGAATGTCTATACGCTGCTTCTCGCCGCGGGGGCGGCGATCCTGACCTGGGAATGGGTGCGCCTCTGCGGCCTGCGCACCGCGAAGCTGCCGGGGGCCGGGGTTCCCGTTGCCGTCTTCCTGGCCGGGGCACTGGCCGTGGCGGAGCTGGCGCCCATTGCCTGGCTGGTTCTCGTCGCCGGCTTCCTCCTCACCTGGGCCTGGGCCGAGCGGCTGCGCGGGCGTGACAGGCCCGAGCAGCCGGCGCTGCGCCTTGCCCTGGGTGTCCTCTATATCGGCGTCGCCTTTCTCTGCCTGATCGAGCTGCGGCACGAGAACGAGGCAGGCCGGGCCAATCTCATCTTCCTGCTCCTCGTTGTTTGGGCCAGCGACATCGGCGCCTATCTCGCCGGGCGTGCGTTCGGAGGCCCGCTGCTCTGGCCGCAGGTATCCCCGGCCAAGACCTGGAGCGGCGCCATGGGCGGCCTACTCCTCGCCATGGCGGTAGGGGGCTTCGCCGCGGTCCAGCTGGCCCCTGGCAGCCCGTTGCGGGCAGCGGCGGCGGCGGCGGTGCTGGCCGTCGCCACCCAGTCGGGCGATCTGCTCGAATCCGCCATCAAGCGCCACTTCAAGGTGAAGGACACCTCCAGCCTCATCCCCGGCCATGGTGGGCTGCTGGACCGGCTGGACGGGCTGCTGGCTGCCGCGCCGGCCGCCATGATCCTGGCTCTGCTCATCGGTTACGGCGGCGCCCTTTGGCGCTGATCCACTGGTGCCCCTGACATGACCCGAAGCATCACTATCCTCGGCGCCACCGGCTCGGTGGGGCGCAGCACCATCGCGCTTCTCGAAGCCGCGCCGGAGGGCGCCTTCTCCGTTGAGGCCCTGGTGGCTGGACGGGACGCTGCCGGGCTGGCCGCCGCCGCGCGCCGCCTGCGTGCCCGCATTGCCGTGCTGGCCGACCCCGCCGGGCTGCCCCCCCTTCGCGATGCCCTGGCCGGCAGCGGGATCGAGGCCGCGGCGGGCGAGGCGGCGGTGATCGAGGCCGCGTCCCGTCCGGTGGACTGGACCATGGCGGCCATTGTCGGTGCCGCGGGGCTGGGCCCGACCCTGGCCTCCCTGCGCCGTGGCGGCACGCTGGCGCTGGCCAACAAGGAGGCGCTTGTCTGCGCCGGCGAGATCGTGCTGGCCGAGGCACGGGCCGCCGGGGCCACCCTGCTTCCCGTCGATTCCGAGCACAACGCCATCTTCCAGGCGCTGGACGCGCGGGATCCCGCGATGGTGGAGCGCATCATCATCACCGCCTCCGGCGGCCCCTTCCGGACAGCCACCGAGGCGGAGATGCGGGCCGCGACGCCGGAGCAGGCGGTGCGCCACCCCGTCTGGTCCATGGGCGCGAAGATCAGCATCGACAGTGCCACCATGTTCAACAAGGGGCTGGAGTTGATCGAGGCAGCGCGCCTGTTTCCGGTGCCGGAGGAGCGGTTGGAGGTGCTGGTGCATCCCCAGTCCGCCGTGCATGGGCTGGTGCAATATGCCGACGGCTCGCTGCTGGCCCAGCTCGGCACCCCGGATATGCGCACCCCGATCGCCCACGCCCTGGCTTGGCCGGGGCGGATGCAGGCCGATGTGCCGCGGCTGGACCTCGCCGCCCTGGGGCGCCTGGAGTTCCACGCGCCGGACGAGGCACGCTTTCCGGCGCTCCGCCTGGCGCGGGAGGCCTTGCGGGCGGGGCAGGGGGCCACCACCATCCTGAATGCGGCGAATGAGGTGGCGGTGGAACGGTTCCTGGCGCGCCGGCTCGGCTTCCTGGACATTGCCGCGCTGGTCGAGGCGGTGATGGACCGGTTGGGCAACCCGTCCGTCCCGAGTCTCGACGCCGTTCTTGCCCTGGATGCCCAGGCGCGGGCGGAGGCCGGGCAGATCGCCGGGCAGCTGGCCGAAGCCTGACCCGCCGCTCAACCAAGCGCCCTGCACAGAGAGAATCAGGTGGACTTCCTCCCCGACCCCTTCCGCACCATCCTCGCCTTCGTGGTGGTGCTGGGCGTTCTCGTCTTCTTCCATGAGCTCGGCCATTACGCGGCGGCGCGCTGGCGCGGGATCTTCGTCGAGAAGTTCTCCATTGGCTTCGGCCGCCCGATCGCGGCCTGGACGGACCGGCGCGGCACGGATTGGCAGATCGGGTGGCTGCCCCTGGGCGGCTACGTGAAGCTCTATGGACAGGACGGAGCGGGGGACGTCACCGATTCGGCGGACGTTCCTCCCCGGCCGGACCCGCGCGGCCCGCGCTTTCACGACAAGCCGGTCGGGGATCGCGCCATCGTGGTGGCGGCCGGCCCGATCGCGAACTTCGTCCTCGCGGCCGTGCTTTTCTCCGCCCTTTTCATGGCGGTGGGCCGCCCTGTCGGGAACACCACGGTGGCCTCGGTTGTCGAGGGAGGCGCGGCGCAGACCGCCGGCATCCTGCCGGGCGACCGGATCATGGCGCTGGACGGCACCAGCGTCAGCCGCTTCGAACAGGTCCAGGCCTATATCCAGCCCCGCGCGGGGCAGCCGGTGCGCGTCACCCTGCAGCGCGACGGGCAGGAACTGACGGTGAGCACCACGCCGGCCTCGCGCCCAGGGCGGGGCGAGGGTGCGGCGCCCGTGGGCATGCTGGGGATCGGTGGGGGCGCGGCAAGCTATGAGCGCACGGATCCGCTCACGGCGATCTGGGGCGGGGTAGCCTATACGGCCGATGTCACCGTGCAGACCCTGGGCGGGATCTGGCAGATGATCACGGGGCAGCGCGGCACCGAGGAAATCGGCGGTCCGTTGCGCATCGCCCAGCTTTCCGGGCAGGTGGCCAGCTTGGGCTTCGCGAACCTCGTCACCTTTATGGCCGTGCTGTCCGTGAACCTGGCCCTGATCAACCTTTTCCCCATCCCCGTGCTGGATGGCGGGCACCTGGTCTTCTATGCGCTGGAGGCGATCCGGGGCCGTCCGCTGCCGCCGCGGGCCGTGGAATATGGTTTCCGCGCCGGGCTGGCCGTGCTCGCCACGCTTTTCGTCTTCGCGACCTGGAACGACCTGGCCAGCTTCGGGCTGTTCCGCTGGGTGCAGGGGCTCTTCAGCTGAAGAGCATGGATTTTTTCGCTTTCGCGCCAGAGCCCTGGGCGTGAAACTTTCGCGGGGGTGGCAACACACGGTGCTTGCCGCTAGGTTGCGCCCCCGCGAACCGGAACAGCCGGCACAGGATCACGCCTTGCACGCCTCGCCTTTCTCCCGGGCCCTTCTGCTGGCCGCCACCTGCCTCGTGCCTGTGACGGTTTCCGTCGCCGAGGCCCAGACGCGCAGACCCGCGGCCCAGCGCCCCGCCGCCGCGCGCCCTGCCTCCGGCACGGTCCAGGGCATCGACGTCCAGGGCAACCAGCGCATCGAGGCGGAGACCATCCGCTCCTACATGCTGCTGCAGCCCGGGGACGCCTTCGAGGAGGATCGGCTCGACCGCTCCCTCCGAACCCTCTTCGCCACCGGCCTGTTCCGGGACGTGCGTGTCGCCCGCCAGGGGGACCGCATCCTGGTGCAGGTGGAGGAGAACCCGATCGTCAACCGGGTCGCCTTCGAGGGGAACAGCAAGCTGAGCGACGACGTGCTGCGCAACGAGACGCAGCTCCGCTCCCGCTCGGTCTTCACCGCCCAGGCAGCGCAGGCCGACCGGTCCCGCCTGCTGGAGATCTATGCCCGCCGCGGCCGGCTCTCGGCGACGGTGGAGCCGAAGATCATCCAGCTCGACCAGAACCGGGTGGATGTCGTCTATGAGGTCCGCGAGGGCGATGTCGCGCTGGTCAGCCGCATCAACTTCGTCGGCAACCGCTCCATCTCGGATAGCCGGCTCAAGGAGATCGTCGCGACGCGCGAGGCGGCCTGGTACCGCCCCTTCAGCAGCAGCGACACCTATGAGCCGGAGCGCCTGAACTTCGACCGCGAGCTGCTGCGCCGCTTCTATCTCCGCCAGGGCTATGCGGATGTGAACGTGACGAGCGCGACCGCCGAGCTGGCGCCGGACCGGACGGGCTTCTTCGTCACCTATACGATCGACGAGGGCCGCCGCTATCGCCTGGGCAAGGTGGAGACCACCTCCGCCCTGCGCAACGTCACCGCCGAGCAGCTCCGCCGCGAGGTCGAAATCTCCTCGGGCGACTGGTACGATGGCGAGGCCGTGGAGCGCGTCTCCGAGGCCATGTCCGACCGCGCCAACCAGCTCGGCGCACCCTTCGTCGAGGTGACGCCGCGCATCGTCCGCAACACCGAGGCGGGCACGGTGGACATCACCTTCGAGGTGAAGGAGGGCAACCGCCTTTATGTCGAGCGCATCGACATCTCGGGCAATGTCCGCACCCAGGACCGGGTGATCCGGCGCGAGTTCCGCATCGCCGAGGGTGATGCCTTCAACGCCGCCCAGGTGCGCCGTTCACGCCAGCGCATCCGCAATCTCGGCTACTTCAACGACGCGACCATCTCCACCACCCCCGGCTCCACCCCGGACCGCGTGGTGCTGGGCGCCAATGTGAGCGAGCGTGCCACGGGCGAGGTCTCGATCGGTGGCGGCTACTCCACGGATGCGGGCGCGCTGGCCGATCTGGGCCTGCGCGAGCGCAACCTGCTGGGCACGGGCATCGATGCACGCATCAACGGCGTGATCGCGCAGCGGCGCAGCCAGCTCGACCTCTCCGTGACGGACCCGTCCTTCCTGGACCGCAACCTCGCGGTCGGCGCGGACATCTTCTACATCAACCGCGACCTGCTGGATTATTCGGGCTACCGCGAGCGCCGCTACGGCTTCGCGCTGCGCGCCGGCTACGAGTTCAACGAGTATCTGCGCCAGTCCTGGTCCTACACTCTGTCGAACCGCAACATCTTCGATGTTAATCCGAACGCCTCGCGCTACATCCTGGAGCAGCGCGGCGAGACGCTGCTTTCGCAGATCGGCCAGACCCTCACCTATGACCGGCGCGACAGCCGGCTGGACCCGCGCACCGGCTACCTGATCCGGCTGGGCACGGACTTCGCCGGCCTTGGCGGCGACGTGCAGTATGTGCGCGGCCGGCTGGACGGCGCCTACTACATTCCCTTCGAGCGGCTCCTGGGTGATCCGGCCTATGTGCTCGCGATCCAGGGCTCGATCGGCTACCTGGAGCCCTTCGGCGGGAAGGACGAGCGGATCGTCGACCGCTTCTTCCTGGGCGGCGAGAACCTGCGCGGCTTCGAGACCGCGGGCGCTGGCCCGCGCGACACGACCACGCGCGACAGCCTTGGCGGCCGCTTCCTCTATACCCAGACCACCGAGTTCCGCTTCCCGCTTCCCCTTCCCGACGAGATCGGCCTGAGCGGCCGGGCCTTCGTGGATGTCGGCGGGCTGAGCGGCTCCTCCTCTGGTCCGGGTATCGTGGATGACTCCTCGCCCCGCGTCGGCGCCGGCGTGGGCGTTTCCTGGCGCAGCCCCTTCGGGCTCATCAACCTGGACTTCGCGCAGGCCGTCGTGAAGAAGTCCTACGACGAGACGCAGTTCTTCCGCTTCGGCTTCGGCACGCGGTTCTGAGAACGAAGAAGACTGGAGTTCGCATGATGACCGCGCGTCCCGCGCTCGCCGCACTGGCGGCGCTCCTGATCCCGGCTGGCGCCGCGCTGGCCCAGTCCTCCGACCCCGGCTTCTTCATCCCGCCGCAGCAGGGTGGCGGCGCCCAGAGCCGCCCCGCTCAGGCGCAGCAGCCGCAACGCCCGCCGCAGCAGCCGCAGCGCCAGCAGCAGGGCCGCCCGACCGGCCCGAACCCCGCGCCGCTCCCCCCTGGCCAGCCGCCGCCGGCCGCGGTGATCGGCATCGTGGACGTGCCCGAGATCCAGCGGAACTCGACCGCCTTCAACAGCGTGCGCGATGAGATCGAGAAGCGGCGCCAGAAGCTGAACGAGGACCTGCAGCGCGAGCAGACCCGCTGGCGCGAGGAGCAGCAGAACCTCGCGAACCAGCGCGCCACGATGAATCCCGATCAGCTGCGCCAGAAGGAGCGCGAGCTGCAGGAGCGCATCACGGACAGCCAGCGCGTCTTCCGCGACCGCTCCCGCGCGATCGAGCAGGTGGCCCAGGGCGCCCTGGGGGAGATCGAGCAGGCCATGGCGGTGGTGATCCGCCAGGTCGCGGCCAGCCGGAACGTGAACCTGGTGCTGCCGCGGCCGCTGGTGATCTTCAACGATGCGCCCTTCGACCTGACGGACGAGATCACCGCCCAGATCAACCGGGTGCTCCGCAACGTGAACATGCCGCCCGAAGGCCAGGCGCCGGCCCAGCCGGCCGCGCAGGGCGGCCAGGCGCCGGCACAGCGCCCGGCGCAGGCTCCGGCCCAGCAGCAGCGCCGCTAGGTCCGTGGCGGCGGATTCCCGCTTCCACGCCGTCGCCGGCCCCTTGCCGCTTGCGCGGATCGCGCAGGCCGGCGAGGTGACGGTGCCGGAGGGGGCGGGGGACCGCCTCTTCCGTGGCGTTGCCACCCTCCAGGCAGCCGGGCCGGAGGAAATCAGCTTCCTTGATGCGCGCCGCTGGCTGCCCGGCCTGAAGGAGAGCCGCGCCGGCGCGGTGGTGATCGCCCCCGAGAACCTGCATGCGGTTCCGGATGGGATGATCCCGCTGGTGTCGCCCATGCCGGTGCTGGCTTTCGCCCGGATCGCGGCGCTGCTCCATCCGCCGCCCGCGCCGGATGGCACCCGGCACCCGACCGCCGTGGTCGGGGAGGGCGCGTTGATTGGCGAGGGGTGCGAGATCGGCCCCTATGCCGTGGTCGAGGATGGCGCGGTGCTCGGCCCGCGCTGCATCGTCGGGCCCTATGCACATATCGGCCGGAACGTCGTGTTCGGGGCGGAATGCCGAATCCTCTCGCATGTGACCGTGACCCACTGCATCGCCGGGGACCGGGTGACGTTGAACCCGGGATGCCGCATCGGCAGCGAGGGTTTCGGCTTCGCCACCACCCCGCGTGGCGAGCATGTCACCGTGCCGCAGCTCGGCCGGGTGATCCTGGGCGACGGGGTGGAGGTGGGCGCGAATGCCTGTATCGACCGGGGCTCGGGCAATGACACGGTTCTCGGCCCGGGAACGCGGCTGGATAACCTCGTGATGCTCGGGCACAACGTCCGGACCGGCCGGGGCAATGTCATCGTGGCCCAGGCGGGCATCGCCGGCTCCACCGCCCTGGGCGACTATGTGGTCGTGGCGGCGCAGGTCGGCATCAACGGGCATGTGACGATCGGAGACAAGGTCCGGATCGGTGCCCAGGCCGGCGTGATGTCGGATGTGCCGGCCGGCATGGAAGTGGTGGGCACCCCGGCCATCCCCGTGCGGGAGGCGATGCGATCCTTCGCGGCGATGCGGAAGCTGGGACAGTCCAAGGCCGCCAAGGCGGCGCAAGAGAAGACGAGCGATTGAGAATGGCGGATAGCGAAGACAGGGCATCGCAGGGGGCGGCGGAGGGCGAGACTCGCGGCACGCTCGACATCGCCGGGATCATGGAGGCGATCCCCCATCGCTTTCCGTTCCTGCTGGTGGACCGGGTGGTGGACCTGATCCCGGGCGAGAGCTGCACGGGCATCAAGAACGTCTCGATCAACGAGCATGTCTTCCAGGGCCATTTCCCCCGCCATCCCGTCTTTCCCGGCGTGATGATCATCGAGAGCATGGCCCAGACGGCCGGCGTGCTGGTGGTGGAGACCCTCGGGCCGGATGCGCGGGGCAAGCTGGTCTATTTCATGTCCGTGGAGGGCGCGAAGTTTCGCAAGCCCGTGGTACCGGGCGACCAGATGCGGGTGCATGTGAAGAAGGAGCGCCAGCGCGGGAATGTGTGGAAGTTCTCCGCCGAGGCGAAGGTCGATGGCACGGTGGTGGCCGAGGCCACCTATGCCGCGATGATCCTGGACAGCTGAGCGTGCCGCAGATCCATCCCACGGCCATCGTGGAGGAAGGCGCGCGCATCGCCGGTTCCGTGGTCATCGGCCCCTATGCCACCGTGGGCGCCCAGGTCGTGCTCGACGAGGGTGTGCAGGTCGGCGCCCATGCGGTGCTGGACGGAGTGACCCATCTGGCCGAGGGCGTGCAGGTGCTGCCCTTCGCCTCGGTGGGCCTTCCGCCGCAGGACCTGAAATACAAGGGCGAGCCCACCCGGGTGGAGATCGGCCCGCGCAGCATCATCCGGGAGCACGCGACCGTGCACCGGGGAAGCGTGGGCGGCGAGGGCATCACCCGGCTCGGCGCCGATTGCCTCATCATGTGCGTCGCCCATGTCGGGCATGACTGCCAGCTCGAGGACAAGGTGATCCTCGCCAACAACGTCATGCTCGGCGGCCATGTCCATATCGGGGACAATGTCTTCGTGGGCGGCGGCACCGCCATCCACCAGTCCGTCCGCATCGGCCGTCAGGCCGTGATCGGTGGGATGAGCGGGGTGGAGCGGGACGTCATCCCCTTCGGTTCGTGCATGGGCAACCGCGCCCGACTGATCGGGCTGAACCTGATCGGGCTGAAGCGCCGCGGCTTCGGGCGCGAGGCGATCAACGCCCTGCGCGCGGCCTATCGCGGCCTTTTCCTGGGGCGCGGCACCTTTGAGGCGCGGATGGCGCTGGTGGCGCAGGACCAGGGTAGCCAGCCACAGGTGGCGGAGATCCTGGCCTTCATCGAGGCGGCGAGCCGCCGAGGCCTGATGCGCGCCGGTCGCCAGACCGACGACGCTGAGGCCGAAGCCGCCTGAGCCCATGGGCCTGACCCGATGAACGAGACCCCCGTTGCGATCGTCGCGGGTGGCGGCGCCATGCCCCTCCGCGTGGCCGCTGCCTGCCGCGCCATGGGTCGCCCCTTCGTGGCCGTGCTGCTGGAAGGATTCGCCAGGCCGGCCGAATGGGCCGGGGAGCGGGTGCTGACCATCCGAATGGGCGCGGCCGGGCAGGCGCTGGACTGGCTCCGTGCCAGCGGCGCCAAGCAGATCGTGCTGGTCGGCGATGTCCGCCGCCCCTCCTTCCTCTCCCTGCGCCCGGATGCCGGCGCGGCGAAGCTGGTCGCGCGGATCGGCATGCGGGCCTTTGGCGGGGATGACAGCCTTCTCACCGCGATCCGCCAGGTGCTGCAGGAGGAAGGGTTCGAGCCCATCGGTCCCGCGCGCTTCCTCACCCAGGCGCAGTGCCCGCCCGGCCTTCTCACCCGCGCCGCGCCGGATGCGGGGGCGCTGGCTGACATACGCCGTGGAGTCCAGGTCGTGCGCGCGCTCGGCGCCGTCGATGTCGGTCAGGGGGCCGTGGTCCAGCAGGGGCTGGTCCTGGCGGTCGAGGCGATCGAGGGCACGGATGCCATGCTCGCCCGCGCGCGGGAGCTTCGGCGTGAAGGCGCGGGCGGCGTGCTCGTCAAGCTGGTGAAGCCGGGCCAGGACCGCGAACTGGACCTGCCCGCGCTGGGCCCGCGCACGGTCGCCGGCGCCATCGCCGCGGGCCTGTCCGGGATCGCCTTCGAGGCCGAGGGCGCGCTTCTCGTCGATCGTGAAAGAATGGCGGAGCAGGCGGATTCCGCCGGGCTCTTCCTTCTCGCCATACGCCCGGATGACCATGTGCGGGCGGCAAGCACAGGAGCCGCGACATGAGCGACGCACCCCAGGGCAAGTTCCTGCACACCATGATCCGCGTTGGCGATCTGGAGCGCAGCATCGCCTTCTATACGAAGATGTTCGGCATGAAGGAGCTGCGCCGGAACGACGTGCCCGAGGGCAAGTACACCCTCGCCTTCCTTGGCTATGGCGGCAATGCCGCTGGCGAGGGCGAGATCGAGCTGACCTACAACTACGGCGTGGACAAGTACGAGCTGGGCTCGGCCTTCGGCCACCTGGCCCTGGGCGTGCCGGATGTCGCCGCCGCCTGCGAGCGTATCAGGGCGCAGGGCGGCAAGGTGGTGCGGGAAGCCGGGCCGGTGAAGCACGGCACCACCATCATCGCCTTCGTCGAGGATCCGGACGGCTACAAGATCGAGCTGATCCAGCGCTGACGTGATCCCCGACCCGATCCGCCTGATCTCCGACGCCGCCACCCGCACCGGGGAGGCGGCCATGGGGCTCGCGGGGAAGGAGCGCCTGCGGCTGGCCGTCACCGGTCTTTCGCGGGCGGGGAAAACGGTGTTCCTCACCTCTCTCGTCGCCAATCTCGTGGCGGCGGGGCAGGGGAGGCGCACCCTGCCGGCGCTGGAGGCAACCTCAGGCCGCCTCCAGCGCGCCCGCGCGATCCCGCCCGGGGTGGAGGCGACGCCGCGCTTCGATGCCGAAGCCCATCTGGCCGCCCTCGCCGCCGATCCGCCCCAATGGCCCGCGCGGACCGAGGATCTCTCCACTGTCTCGCTCTCGCTCACCCTGCGGCGGCGCGGCGTCTATGGGCAGGTGTTGCCGGACCGGGAGGTCACGCTCGACCTGCTCGACTATCCCGGCGAATGGCTGCTCGACCTGCCCATGTTCGCCCAGGATTTCGGCGCCTGGTCCGACGAGACCCTGGCCCGCATCGCAACGGGCCTTCGCGCTGCTCCGGCGGCCGAGTTCCTGGCCTTCGCCAACGCCCTGCCGGCCAACGCACCTGCCGAGGACTCGCTGGCCCGCCGTGGCCACCAGCTCTATCGCCGCTTCCTGCTGACGGCGCGGGACGAGCTGGGGCTCCGCTTCCTGCAGCCCGGCCGCTTCCTCAACCCGGGCCCATCGGGCGATGCGCCGATCCTGTGGTTCTTCCCGCTTCCCGCCACCATCCGGAACTCGCCCCTGGGCGGCCTGCTGGCCCGGCGGCATGAGGCCTATCTGCGCGACCAGCGCGACCGTTTCCTCGATCCCGTCTTCCGCCGCTTCGACCGGCAGGTGGTGCTGGTGGACGTGCTCGGCGCGCTGCATGCCGGGCGCGAGGCCTTCGAGGACACGGCCGAGGCGCTCTCCGCCATCTCCGCAACCCTGCGATATGGCAGGGGCTGGGTTGACCTGCTGACCGGCGCCGGGATCTCCCGTGTCGCCTTCGCGGCCACCAAGGCCGACCACGTCCCGGAGGTGAGCCGGGACAGCCTGGCCTCCCTCCTGGCCGATCTGGTCGATGCACCGCGCCGACGGGCCGAGATCGCTGGCGCCGGCGTTTCGGTCCACCCCGTTGCCTCCATCCGCTGCACGCAGGAGGCGACCGCCATGCATGAGGGCCGCCCCGCCCCGGCGGTGCGCGGCGTGCTGCTGGAGAATGGCCGCTGGGCCACGGTGGATCCGGGGCTGGTTCCTGCCCGCCGCCCGCCCGAGAGCTTCTGGAACGCCGCCTATTTCCAGATGCCGGTGTTCCGCCCCCCGGGGCTGGGCCGGGACGGCCATGGGGGCGTGCCGCATATCGGTCTCGACAGCCTTCTCTCCGCCCTGATCGGGGACGCGCTGTAATCCGGCCCGCGCCGGGCCATATGGCCTGTGCCATGAGCGAGACCGCACCCCGCCCGCCCCGGATCCAACTGGAAGAGGAGGCCGGCCCCGCCCGCATCGACCTGGCCTGGCAGGAGGGCACGGAGCCGGCCGCGCTGGCTTCGCCCGGCCTGTCCACCCTGTCCCTGCTGGCGATCGGGATCGCGATCCTGATCCTGGGCTTCTCCGCGCTCGCCGCCGGGAATTATGTCGCGGAACAATTCGCGCGCTCGGCCTGGCTGGGCTGGCTGACCCTGGCCCTGGCCCTGGCGGGCTTCGGCGCGATCTTCTGGGCGGCATATCGCGAGTTCCGCGCCCTGTTCCTGTTGCGGGAGGTGGATGAGGCACGTGCCGCCTTCGCCCGTGGCGACTTCGCCTCGGCACGCCGCCATGTGCTGGCCTGGGCCGAGCCGATCCCGCTTGCCGCCCCGGTCCTGCCCGCCCTGCGGAAGGCCCCTGATCTCGCGGCGCTTCGGGCGCTGCTGGAGAGCGGTCCCCTTGCCGCGCTGGATGCCGAGGCCCGTGCTCTGGGGCGCAGGGCCGCGGTGCAGGGCTTCGCCGCCACGGCCATCAGCCCCTCGCCGGCGCTGGATGCGCTGGTGGTGGGCTGGCGCGGCCTGAGGCTGGTGCGGCAGGTGGCCGCGCTGCACGGCATGCGGCCCGGAATCGCCGCCACTGCCTCGCTGCTGCGCCGCGCCGCCTTCGATGCCGCGACAGTTGCTGCCACCGAGGTGGCGACGGACACGGCGGTGCGCGCCATCGTCAGCAATCCCCTGGTCGGCCATGTGGTCGGGGAGGCCGCGACGGGCGCCGTCGCCGCGCGGCGCCTGATCACCCTGGCCCGTGCCACGGCGGTGGCCTGCCGGATCCTTCCCCGGGACTAGATCCCGGGCGGCGTTTACCCGTCCTTCAGCCCCGGTGGAGAGACTGCGCGCGCAATCGCGGGAGCCTGCCATGCGCGTTCGTACCCTTCTCCTGGCCGGTGTCGCCGCCGTTGCCCTGCCCGGCCTCGTGGGGCTGGGTTGGAGTTCCTGGACGGCCTGGACGAACTGGGACAGGGCCGCGCGCGCGACCTATTCGACACGCGTGCTGAGCGGCGTGATGCGCGGGATGACCACCCTTGGGGTGGAGAGCGGCCTGCTCAGCGCGGCGGCGCGCACCGGCACGGCGGACCGGGCGGCGCTGCAGCGGGGCCGCGAGGTGACGGACGAACTGCTCGCGGCCACGCGCCGGAACGTGCAGGCGGACGGGCAGGATGCGCGCCCGCTGGAGGAGGCGGCACGCCGGCTGGATGCCATGCGGCGCCAGGTGGAGGCGCATCTGGCCCGGAGCCAGAGGGAGCCCGACCCGGCCCTGGTCGCGCAGCTCATGGCCGAGCGCGGCGCCATCCTCGAGCTGCTGGAGCAGGTGGCCCGCGGGGCCGAGGCACGCATCAGGGCCCTGGCGCCGGGTATGGCGGAGCTGGCCGAGATCGGGCGCGAGGTCACTATGCTGCGGAGCGAGCTCGGCAGCCGCAGCCTCCAGATCAATGCCTGGCTGGGCGGGGCGCCTGTCACCCCGGCCAGCGTCAGCCATGCGCTGGTCCTGACCGGCCGGACGGATGCGGCCCTGGACACGGCGGCGCGGCTGACCAGGACCCAGGGCGACCCGGCGCTGCTCGCCATCCTGGAGAAGGTGGAGAAGGAGCATCGGGGCGGCATCGAGCCGATCTACCGCTCCTATGTGGATGCGGCGGCGGGCAGCCTCGGCAAGCCCGGCGCGCCGGCCTGGCCCGGCACCCCTCAGGCCTATGCGGGCTGGACCGTCCCGGCCCTCCTCGCCACCCTTCCGCTGCGCGACGCGGCGCTGGACGCGGCGGTCGAGCAGGGCGATGCCAGCGCCGCGGCGGCGCGCAGCCGGATGATCGGCAGCCTCGCCCTCGCGCTGCTCGCGCTGCTGCTCGCGGCGGGCGGGGTGGTGCTGCTGCTGCGGCGGCTGGTGGCGCCGGTGCGGGAGCTGACCGCGGATGTCGGGCGGATCGCCGCGGGCGAGCTGGAGATCGACCTCCACCATCGCGGCCGGCGGGACGAGGTGGGGGAGATGGCCGGCGCGATCGAGGTGCTGCGGGCGAACTCGGTGGCCCAGCGCCGGCTGGAGGCCGAGGCCGAGGCGGCCCGCGCCCTGCGGGAGGCGCGCGCGGCGCGAATGGAGGCGCTGGTGCGCGGCTTCCAGGAGCAGGCGGGGGAGATGGTGCGCACCCTGTCCTCGGCTTCCACCGAGCTGGAGGCGACGGCGCGCGGCATGACCTCCACCGCCGAGGGCACGAGCAACCGGGCGGGCCAGGTGGTCTCGGCCGCCGAGCAGGCGAGCGCGGGCGTGCAGACCGTGGCGGCCGCGGCCGAGCAGCTGACCGCCTCCATCGGCGAGATCAGCCGCCAGGTGTCACAGGCCACCACCGTTGCGGGCCGCGCCGTGCAGGATGCGCGGCAGACCGACGCCACCGTGCAGGCGCTGGCCCAGGGTGCGGCCCGGATCGGGGATGTGGTGCGGCTGATCAACAGCATCGCCGGCCAGACCAACCTGCTGGCCCTCAACGCGACCATCGAGGCGGCGCGGGCCGGGGAGGCCGGGCGGGGCTTCGCGGTCGTCGCCTCGGAGGTGAAGACGCTGGCCGCCCAGACCGCCAAGGCAACCGAGGAGATCGGCGCCCAGATCGCCGAGATCCAGGCCGCGACCGATCAGGCCGTGCTGGCCATCGGCGGCATCGGCCGCACCATCGAGGAGGTGAGCGGCATCGCGGTGGCGATCGCGGCCGCGGTGGAGGAGCAGACCGCGGCCACCGGCGAGATCGCCCGGACCGTGCAGGAGACGGCGCACGCCACCGGGGCGGTCTCAGCCAACATCGCCAGCGTCAGCCAGGGCTCGGCCGAAACCGGCGCCGCCGCCTCCCAGGTCCTCTCCGCCGCCTCGGACCTCGCCCAGCAGGCGGAAACCCTCAACGGCACCGTCACCCATTTCGTCCATGAGGTGCGGGCCGCGTGAGGAGGGCTCAGCCGCCGATCAGGGAAACGCCTTCGGCCGCATCCCCGATCCGCGCGAGGCTTTCCTCCTTGCCGAGCGCGACGAGAACGGCGTCGATCGGGGGAGACTGAAGGCTTCCGGTCAGCGCGGCGCGCAGGGGCTGCGCCACCTGGCCGAGCTTCACACCCTGTGCCTCGGCGAATTCGCGCAGCGCGGCGTCCAGCGCGGCCCGGTCCCATTCCACGCCGACCAGCTGCCCGGCCAGTGCGGACAGGCGTTCGCGCACCTCCCGGTCATCCAGCGTGGTGGCCGCCTTCGGCTCGTATTTGAGCGGGCGCGCGGCAAGGGCGAAACGGGCGCCATCGGCGAGTTCGAGCAGGTTCCGCGCGCGGGGCTGCAGGTCGGGCAGCAGGGCGGCGATGCGGGCCTTCTGAACCTCGTTCACCTCGCCCAGACGGGCCAGCACCTGCGGCAGCAGCAGGGCGGGGTCGGCGGCGCGGATGTACAGGCCGTTGAGGTGGGACAGCTTCGCGTAATCCATGCGCGAGGCGGCGCGGCCGACATCCTTCAGATCGAACAGTTCGATCGCGCGCTCACGCGGGACGAATTCCTCGTCCCCATGGCCCCAGCCCAGGCGGAGGAGGTAGTTGCACACGGCCTCGGGCAGGAAGCCCTGGTCGCGGAACTCCAGCGCGCCCACCGCCCCGTGGCGCTTGGAAAGCTTCGCGCCATCCGCGCCATGAATCAGCGGGATATGAGCGAATTCCGGGCGCTCCCATCCCATGGCGTCATAGACCATGCATTGGCGGAAGGTATTGGTCAGGTGGTCGTCGCCGCGGATGACATGGGTGATCTCCATGTCATGGTCGTCCACCACAACCGCGTGCAGATAGGTGGGCGTCCCGTCGCTGCGCAGGATGATCATGTCATCCAGTTCGGTGTTCTGAACGCGCACCTCGCCTTGCACCAAGTCCCGCACCACCGTCTCGCCCGCGCGCGGGGCCTTGATGCGGATCACGGGCGCCACGCCGGCCGGCGCCTCGGACGGGTCGCGGTCACGCCAGTTCCCGTCGTATCGGGGCGGGCGGCCCTCGGCCTGGGCGCGCTCGCGCATCGCCACCAGCTCCTCGGCGGTGTCATAGGCGAGATAGGCCTTGCCCTCCGCCAGGAGCTGCTTCGCGACCTCCGCGTGCCGCGCCTCGCGCGCGGTCTGCATCACGGGCGGCTCATCGGGCGACAGGCCGAGCCATTCCAGGCTCTCGATGATCTGGCGCACAGCCTCCGGCGTGCTGCGCGCACGGTCCGTGTCCTCAATCCGCAGCAGGTACTGGCCGCCATGGTGCCGCGCGAAGAGGTAGTTGAAGAGCGCGGTCCGGGCCCCGCCGATATGCAGGTAGCCGGTGGGGGAGGGGGCGAAGCGGGTGCGGACGGTCATGCCGCCCCTCTATCATTGCGCGGCGGGGCTGTTGACCCCTCACGAATCCGTGATGGTCGTTCTAGCATGCCGCCGGACCATGTCTGCACATGCCAGCCCGGCCCCGCTTGCCGCCCCCATGCCGCCCCTGGGCGAACGCGTCCTTGGGTGGATCGCGGAGGAGTGGGACCAGTGGCCGCTCTGGCTGCCCGTGGCGGTTGCGCTGGGGATCCTGGCCTATTTCCAGCTTCCGGCCGAGCCGGGCCTTGCCTGGCTGGCGCTTCCCTGGCCGCTGCTGGGCGCCGGCCTCGCACTGCGAGGGCCACGCCCCGTCGTTTCAGCGGCTATCCTTCTTGTCGCGGCGGCGGCGCTGGGCTTCGCTGCGGCGCGATTCCACAGCTCGGCGGCGGCGCCGATGCCGGAGTTGCCACGGATCGCGGTGGTGGTGACCGGCCGCGTCGCCGCCGCGGATCTCCTCCCGGAAGGCCGGCGGCTCGTGCTGGACGGACCTCGCCTGGATGATGGGCCGGCGCTGGAGCGGCAGCTTCGCATCCGGCTGCGGGCCGGCGATCCAGCCCGCCCGGCGCCTGGCGATACAGTGAGAATCCGCGCCCTGGTCCGCTCGCCCATGGCGCCCGCCTATCCCGGTGCCTACGACCTGCAGCGCGCCGCCTTTTTCTCCGGCCTGGGCGGGTCGGGCTTCGCCCTCAACCCGGCTGCGGTCATCGACAGGGGGGAGGCGCCGCTTTTCGCGGGGCTGCGCGCCGGCATCGAGGCGCGGATCGGGGATGCGCTGCCCGGCGCGACCGGGGCGGTGGCCGCCGCACTTCTCACCGGCTCGCAATCCGGCATCCCGGCCGCCGAACTGTCCGCACTGCGGGATTCCGGGCTGGCGCATCTTCTCTCCGTTTCCGGCCTGCATGTGGGGATCGTCACGGGGCTCGGCTTTGTCACGCTCCGGGCTCTTATCGCTGCGATTCCCTGGCTGGCGCTGCGGCTGGACTCCAAGGCCGCGGCGGCCTTGCTGGGCCTTGCGATGGGCGGCGCCTACACCTTGCTCACCGGAGCCGGGGTGCCGATGCTGCGCGCCTTCGCCATGGCGGCGCTGGCCACGCTTGCCGTGCTGGCCGGCAGGCGCGCGCTTTCGCTCAGGGCACTGGCCCTGGCGGCGGGGCTTGTGCTTCTCGCCAATCCGGCGGCGCTGGTCGGGCCTTCCTTTCAGATGTCCTTCGCGGCTGTGCTCGCGCTGATTGCCATGGCACAGGCCTCTCGTGCCCTGTTGCGGGCGCTGCGGCTGCGCGGGCGCGCCGGGCGCTGCTCCGCCATGCTGCTGGGGCTGGTTGCCACCTCCGTGGTTGCGGCCGCCGTGACCACGCCGGTGGGCCTGCATCATTTCGGGCGGCTCCAGCTCTACGGCGTCTTCGCCAATGCCATTGCCGTGCCGCTCACCTCTTTCCTGGTGATGCCGGCGGGCATGCTGGCGCTTCTGCTGATGCCGCTAGGGCTGGAGGGTCCGGCCCTCGCGGCGATGGGATGGGGGGTGGATGCCACGCTCTGGACCGGGCGTGCCGTCGCGGCCTGGCCCGGTGCCGCCTTGAGCGCGCCGCCCATCCCGGCCTGGGGGCTCGGCCTTTTCGCGCTCGGCCTGTGCTGGCTCTGCCTCTGGCGCCTGGCCTGGCGCTGGGCGGGGCTGCCCATGATGCTTCTCGGGCTTCTCTCGGGCATGGCGGCGCGGCCGCCCGATATCCTGGTGGCGGCCGATGGCCGGATGCTCGCCATCGCCACCCCTTCCGCCGTCCTGACCGAACGTGCTTCGGGCGCGAACCGGATCACGCGGGAATCCTGGCTTCGCAGCTGGGGCGAGGATCAGGCCATCCCCCTGCCGCGGGACGGCGAGGCGGCTGATGGGCTCGCGCAATGCGGGGCGCTGAGCTGCTTGCTCCGCCCGCGCCCCGAAGCCGCCGCTGCCATCCTGCTCCGGCGCCCGCCCCCCGATTCGCCCCGGCCCCGGCGTGGCCCTGCGCCTCCGCCCCCGCCCGTGCTGGCCGAAACCGGCTGCCGGCAGGCGGCGGTGATGATCTCGCTGGAGCCGATCCGTGGACGCTGCCGGGATACGCCGGGTGTGGACCGGTTCTCGGTGTGGCGGGACGGGGCGCATGCCATCTGGCTCGGTCCCGGGGGAGCCACCATCCTCTCGGACCGGGCCTGGCGCGGGAACCGCCCCTGGGTGCCGCCTGTGCCCATCCCCCGCGCGCAACCCCAGGCCGAGCCGCCGGCCGAGGTTGAATGAGAAAGGCCGGGGAGATCCTCTCTCCCCGGCCTCCGTTCTTCCGTTTTCCGGAATCCGTCCCGGATCACGCGCAACCCCAGGCCGAGCCGCCGGCCGAGGTTGAATGAGAAAGGCCAGGGAGATCCTCTCTCCCCGGCCTCCGTTCTTCCGTTTTCCGGAATCCGTCCCGGATCAGTTGTAGCGGCGCACGAGCCCGATGAGGCGGCCCTGCACCTTCACCCGATCCGGCCCGAAGATCCGGGTTTCGTACCGGGGATTCGCAGCTTCGAGGGCGATGGAGTTGCCGCGGCGGCGCAGGCGCTTCAGCGTCACCTCGTTCTCGTCCACCAGGGCGACGACGATGGCGCCGTTATCGGCCATCTCGCCGCGGCGGATGATCACCGTGTCCCCGTCCAGGATGCCGGCGCCTTCCATCGAATCGCCCGCCACCTCCAGCGCGTAATGCTCGCCATTGCCGAGCATGGCGGCCGGAACCTCCACGCTCTCACCGCCGTCGCGCAGCGCCTCGATCGGCAGGCCGGCGGCGATGCGGCCGTAGAGGGGCAGGTGAACCGCAGCCGCGTCATTGGCGGTGCGGGCCACGCCTGGGAGGTTCTGCGCGAAATTCCCGCGGATGACGTTCGGCGCGAAGGCGGGCGGGGCCGCCGCGGCGGGGGCGGATGCAGCCCCGGCCGCGCGGGGCGCCAGGTTGTCCGGCAGGCGCAGCACCTCCAGCGCGCGGGCGCGGTGGGCACGGCGCTTCAGGAACCCGCGCTCCTCCAACGCCGTGATCAGGCGGTGGATGCCGGACTTGGACTTCAGGTTCAGCGCCTCCTTCATCTCCTCGAAGGAAGGGGAGAAGCCGGTGTTGCGCAGATGCTTGTCGATGAAGATGAGCAGCTCGTGCTGCTTCCGGGTGAGCATGGTCCGGGCGTCTCCCTGGCGGCGGGGGGCAAGTCTTCTGCACGAACAAACGGGCAACCGACACGGAAGTTCTATGAAAGTTCTCCCGCGTCGGTCAATGCCGCGCTTCACACGCCGAGAGAGGAAAGTTCAACAACCTGCACGATGCTGCCCGCCGGGGCCGCCGGCGCATGGGGCGGACGGATGATGAGACAGCCGGCCTGCGCCAGAAGGCGCAGCATGGAGCTGTCCTGCGCCGGAAAAGGCGTCGCCACGGGCTGGCCTGCTGAATCGCGGGTCAGCTCGCCCCGGACATAGTCCTGCCGCCGGTCATTGGCCGGCATGTCCCGGCCCAGCAGGGCCGGGCGCGTCTCCACGGGGCCGGAGGGCAGGCCGGAGAGGCGGCGGATGGCGGGGATGAGGAACAGCACGGCACAGACCAGGGCCGAAACAGGATTCCCGGGCAGGCCCAGCAGCGGCGTGCCGCGCAAATTCCCGAAGATCAGCGGCTTGCCCGGCCGCATGGCGATCTTCCAGAAATCCAGGGAGAAGCCCTGGGGGCCGAGCGCGGCCTGCACCAGGTCATGCTCGCCCACGCTGGCACCGCCGGTGGTGACCAGCATGTCGCAGCGGCGGCCGGCCTCGGCGGCCGCGGCGATGGCGTCCCGGTCGTCCGCGGCGATCGGCAGGACCAGCGGGTCCCCCCCTGCCGCCTTCACCAGCCCGGCCAGGGCATGGGCGTTGGAGGAGACGATGCCGCCGGGCGGAATCGGATCGCCGGGCAGGCTGATCTCGTCCCCGGTGGCGAGGATGCCGATACGGGGGCGCCGGTGCACGGCCAGCCAGGGGTGATTGGCCGCCGCCGCCAGCCCCGTATCCCGGGCCGTCAGGCGCCGCCCGGGGAAGAGGACCGTGTCGCCCGCCGCGAAATCCAGCCCGGCGCGGCGGATATGGCGCCCCGCGCGCGGCGTCTCCGTGGGCAGCACATGGGTGCCCTCGGCCGTCGCATCCTCCTGCAGCAGGATGGTGTCGGCGCCCGGAGGCACCGCGCCGCCGGTGAAGATGCGGACCGCCTCGCCGGGCCCAACCGTGCCGGGGAAAGGATGTCCGGCCGGCGAGGCGCCGATCACGCGCAGACGCGCGCCGGTTGCGGCATCCTCTGCCCGCAGGGCGTAGCCATCCATGGCCGAGACATCCATCGGCGGCTGGGTCAGCCGGGCCAGCACGGGCTGCGCGAGGACGCGCCCCCATGCCTCGGACAATCCGACCGTCTCCGCCGGCGTGGGGGCCAGCCCCGCCAGGACGCGGTCCAGGGCTTCCTCCACCGGGATCATCACGGCGCCTCGTAAGTGCCCGATTTCCCACCGGACTTACGGGTCAGGCGCACCGCCTCAATCCGCATGCCGCGATCGACGGCCTTCACCATGTCGTAGATGGTCAGGGCCGCCACGGTCACGGCGGTCATGGCCTCCATCTCCACCCCGGTCCGCCCCGCGGTGCGGACCGTCGCGGCGATGTCCACCGCGTCCGGTATCGCCAGTTCCAGGTCGATCGAGACGGAGGAAAGGGGCAGGGGGTGGCAGAGCGGGATGAGCTCGGCGGTGCGCTTGGCGGCCATGATCCCGGCCAGCCGGGCCACGCCGAGCACGTCACCCTTGCCCGCCCGACCCTCGGCGATCAGCGCCAGGGTCTCGGGCTGCATGGTGATGCGGCCTCTGGCGGTGGCTTCCCGCACCGTCTCGGCCTTGGCGGACACATCCACCATCGCCGCGCGGCCCGCGGCGTCGAAATGGGTGAGGGGGCCGCTCAAATCGCCTGCACCAGTTCGCGCGCCGCCGCCCCCGGGTCGGGCTGGCGCAGGAGATGCTCGCCCACCAGCAGGCAGCGCGCGCCGGCATTGGCCATGCGCCGCACATCGGCAGGGGTGCGGATGCCGCTCTCGGCCACCGGGATCCGGTCCGCGGGGATCAGCGGCGCCAGGCGCTCCGTCACGGCGATGTCGGTGCGCAGGCTGCGCAGGTCGCGGTTGTTCACGCCGATCAGCCGGGTTTCGAGGCCAAGGGCGCGTTCCAGCTCGGCCTCGTCATGCACCTCCACCAGCACGCCCATGTCGAGCCCGCGGGCGACATCCTCGATGGTGGAGGCTTCCTCGTCGTTCAGTGCCGCCATGATGATGAGGATGGCGTCCGCCCCCATCGCTCGCGCCTCGAAGACCTGCCACGGGTCGATCATGAAGTCCTTGCGCAGCACGGGAAGATTCGTCGCCTCCCGCGCAAGGCGCAGATGCTCGGGCGTGCCCTGGAAATAGGGCTCGTCGGTCAGCACGGAGAGGCAGACGGCACCGGCCTGCTCATAGGCCCGGGCGATACCGGCGGGGTCGAAGGGCTCGCGGATGAGGCCGCCCGAGGGCGAGGCGCGCTTCACCTCGGCGATCAGCCCGATCCGCATCTCGGCGACGGCTGCGCAAAGGGCCTGGGTGAAGGGCCGCGGCCGCCCGGCATCCCGTGCCCGCCGCTCCATCTCGGCCAGGGAGGTTTCCTGCATGCGCGTCTGCACCTCGACGCGCTTGTCGTCGAGGATGCGGCGGAGCGTGTCCGATACCGAAAGGGTCTGGTCCATGATGGCGGTTCCTCGCGCCCTTCCGGCAGGCGCGTCAAGCGGTGGAGCGCATGGGGAGCCACGCTCCCCATGCAGGCCGTCAGGTGGTTCCCGATGTGAGTGCCCGAAGCCTCTCCAACGCCCGGAGGGCCGCTCCGGAGGCGATGGATTCCGCGGCAAGCGCGGCGCCCGCGCGAAGCTCCTCCACGCGCCCGGCCACGAGCAGTGCGGCGGCGGCGTTCAGCAGCACGCAGTCGCGGTAGCCGCCGGGCTCTCCACGCAGGATCGCGGTCAAGGCCTCCGCGTTCTCCGCCGGCTCGCCTCCGCGCAGGGAATCGGCAGGATGGCGGGGCAGGCCGGCATCCTCGGGGGCGACTTCGAACTCGCGGATCACCCCATCTTTCAGCTCCACCACCTGGGAGGGGCCGGCGATGGTCAGCTCGTCCAGCCCCTGGCCATGCACGAGCCAGGCATGCGCGGTGCCGATGCGGCCCAGCGTCTCGGCCATCGGGCGCAGCCATTGGGGAGCGAAGGCGCCGGTCATCTGGCGGCGCACGCGGGCCGGGTTGGTCAGCGGCCCCAGCAGGTTGAAGATGGTCCGCGTGCCCAGCTCCATCCGTGGCCCGGCCGCGTGGCGCAGGGCCGCGTGGTGGCGCGGTGCCATCAGGAAGCAGATCCCGGCATCCCGGATGATTCCGGGCAGGCGCTCGAAGGGCACATCCGTGTTCACGCCCAGGGCCGAGAGCACGTCCGAAGCGCCGGCGCGGGAGGACAGCGCACGGTTGCCGTGCTTGGCCACGGGCACGCCGCAGCCCGCCACCACCAGCGCGGCGGCGGTGGAGATGTTCAGCGTGCCCGCGGCATCGCCGCCGGTTCCGACAAGGTCGATCGCGCCCTCGGGCGCCTCCACCGCGATCATCCGGGCACGCATGGCCCGGACGGCGCCGGTCATCTCGGCCACGGTTTCCCCGCGCACGCGCATGGCCATCAGCATGCCCGCGATCTGCGCCGGGGTGGCTTCCCCGGCCATCACCGTGCCGAAGGCCGCCTCCGCCTCGGACTCGGCAAGGCGCTCCCCGGCGGCGAGCCGGGCCAGGACAGGTTTGAGTGACATGGTCAGGCGGCCCGGGGCATGGTCTGCGGGCGCGGCGGCAGGTTGATGCCGGCCATGCGCATGACATTGGCCAGCATGTCGTGGCCGTGCTCGGAGGCGATGCTCTCGGGATGGAACTGCACGCCCCAGACCGGCAGGTCCCGGTGGGACAGGCCCATGATGAGGCCATCGGCGGTCTCGGCGGTCACGTCCAGCTGCTCGGGCAGGTCTTCGCGGCGGACGACGAGGGAGTGGTAGCGGGTGGCGCGGAAGGGGGAGGGCAGGCCGGCAAAGACACCGGCCCCGCTGTGATGCACCGCATGCACCTTGCCATGCACGGGCTCAGGCGCCCGCAGCACGGTGCCCCCGAAGGCATGCCCGATGGCCTGGTGGCCCAGGCAGACGCCAAAGAGGGGCACGCCCTTGCGCGAGGCGGCGCCGATGAGGTCGAGGCAGATCCCCGCCTCCTTGGGCGTGCAGGGTCCGGGCGACAGCACGATGGCGCGCGGCTTCATCTCCAGGGCCTGCTCGGCCGAGAGCGCGTCGTTGCGCCAGACCGCCACCTCCGCACCCAGTTCCCCGAGGAAATGGACGAGGTTGAAGGTGAAGCTGTCGTAATTGTCGATGAGCAGGATCATGGCACCGTTCACTTCGGCCCAGGGCCGGGCATTGGTCAAGCTGGCGTGGCACCCGGAGGGGGTGCGTGGCACCCGGAGTGGGTGAAGGAGAGAGGGCTGCGGGCCCTTTCCCTGCCTGCTGATTTAAATCAGCTCACGAGAGCGTGAGATGTGTTAATCGGAGCCTGCGCCGCGGCATGATCCGGCGCCGGAGCTTTCCCATGGCGTCTGCCCCTCCCAAGCCCAGCAGCCAGATCGCCTCCGCGGTGAAGCTGCTGGCCGAATACGCCGCCGAGAACGGCATCCATGAGGCCGAGGGCATCCTGATGGAGATTCTGGCCGTCGCCCATGGCTGGCCGGCTGGCACGGTCGAAGCGGCGCCCCTATCCGCCCACACGGAAATGCCGCGGGGCCAGTGGGCGGGCGCGAGCTTTCTCTCCTCCCTGCCGGCCCGGACCGACGCCACGGTCCTCCACGCGCCCGTCTGAAGCGGGGCCTGCCCGGAAGCGGCTTCAGCCCCCCTCGCGCCGGGGCGCCGCGGCCGCGAAGCGCACCGCTTCCTCCGCCGCCCGGAACAGGGCGCGCGCCTTCTGGCGGGTTTCCTCGTACTCGGCCTCGGGATCGCTGTCGGCCACCACCCCGGCCCCGGCCTGGACGGACATGACCCCGTCCTTCACCAGCGCCATGCGCAGGCCGATGCAGGTATCCATCCCGCCATCGGCGCCGAAATAGCCGAAGCACCCGGCATAGACGCCGCGCCGCGAGGGCTCCAGCTCCTCGATGATCTCCATGGCCCGCACCTTGGGTGCGCCGGAAAGCGTGCCGGCGGGGAAGCCGGCCGCCAGGGCGTCGAGCGCGGAGAGGCCGGCGCGCAGGCGGCCCTGCACCTCGCTGCCGATATGCATGACCTGGCTGTAGCGCTCGATCCCGAACTGGGCGGTGACGCGGACGGAGCCGATCTCCGCCACCCGCCCCACATCGTTGCGGCCGAGATCGAGCAGCATCAGGTGCTCGGCCCGTTCCTTCGGGTCGGCCAGCAGCTCGCGCTCGAGCGCGGCATCCTCCTCGGGCGTCGCGCCGCGGCGGCGGGTGCCGGCCAGGGGGCGGACCGTGACGGTGCCGTCCCGCAGCCGCACCAGGATCTCCGGGCTCGCGCCCACGGCCGCGAAGCCGCCGAAATCGAAGTGGAACAGGAAGGGCGCCGGGTTCAGCCGGCGCAGCGCGCGGTAAAGCGCGAAGGGCGGAAGGGCGAAGGGCGCCTGGAAGCGCTGGCTGAGCACGATCTGGAAGGCGTCGCCGGCCGCGATGTACTCCTTCCCTCGGTCCACGACCCCGATGAACGCGTCCTTCGTGAAGTTGGAGGAAGGCGTGCCGGGGGCGGGCAGGGCGGCGGGCGGCGCGGGGCGGGGCACCGGGCGGTCCAGCGCCGCCTCGGCCTCGTCCAGCCGGGCCTGGGCCGCCTCATAGGCCGCGCGCGCCGTCTCGCCCCGATCCGCATAGACCGGGGCGCAAAGGGTGAGGATGTCCCTCACATGGTCGAAGACCGCGATGAGGGTGGGGCGGCCGAGGATGGCCTCGGGGATGCCCAGCACATCCGGGTTGGTTGCGGGCAGCCTCTCCATCTGCCGCACCATGTCATAGCCCAGATAGCCGAAGAGGCCCGCCGCGCAGGGGGGCAGTCCGGCGGGCAGCTCCATCCGGCAGGACTGGATCAGCGCGCGCAGGCTGTCGAGCGGCGCGGCTTCCTCCGGCACGAAGGCGTGGGGGGCGGTCAGCGCGTGGCGGTTGATCTCGGCGCGCCCGTCGCGGCAGCGCCAGACGAGATCGGGGCCGAGTCCGATGGCGGAGTAGCGGCCGCGGCTCTGCCCGCCCTCCACGCTTTCCAGCAGGAACGTGTTCGGCCGCCCTTCGGCGATCTTCAGGAAGGCGCCGACCGGCGTGTCGAGATCCGCCACCCGCTCGCGGAACAGCACCTGCCCCCGGCCGGCGGCATGGGCCGCTGCAAAGGCGGCGTAACCCTCGGCGGCGTTCATCGGGTGGCCACCTGATCCATCAAGGACTGGTTGATGGTCACGTCGGCACGGGCGCGCAGGGCGGCGGCGAACTGGGCCTCCAGGTCATCCTGCATGGCCTGCTCCACTTCGGACTTCACCCGGGCCAGGCCCTCGGCATCGGCCGCGACCTCGGCGGGCAGGATCTCCACGAGCCTGGCGACCGCATAGCCGTCAGAGGTCTGGGCCATGGTCACCTCGCCGGGCTTGGCGGCGAAGAGGCCGGGCAGCAGCTCCGGCGGGATGCCGCCCGGGGCCGCCTGCTGCGGGTCGCGCAGGGAGGGACCCATCCGCACGGCTTCCACCCCGGCCTCCCGTGCGGCCTCGCTGAAGTCCTTGCCGCCCTGGACGGCGGCGAGCAGGGCGGCGGCCCGTTCCTCCTGCGCGCGGCGGCGCGCATCCAGCGCCCAGGCCCGGCGCACCTCGGCCTCCACGCTGTCGAAGGGGCGCAGCGCGGCCGGGGTGGTGTTGGTCACGTCCAGCGCCACGAAGCCGCCAGCGGCCTCCGCCAGACGCGATCCCTGGCCGGCCGGGTTGGCGAAGACGGCCTCCAGGATGGCGGCTCGGGCGGCGGGGCCGCCGGGCAGCTCCACGCGCTGGCCATCCGGCGCGTTGCCCTGGCGGTCGAGTGTCACACGCATGGGGGTGAGGCCGAAGCGCTGCGCGGCCTCCTCCACCGTGGCGCCGCCGGCCAGCGCGTCCTCCAGCTTGTTCGCCTCCTCATAGGAGAGGTCGGCGGCCTTCTCGCGCGCCAGGAACGCGCGGGTCTCGGCGCGGAGCTCCTCGATCGGCTTCTCGGCCGCGGGCTGGATGGCGGTCACCTTCATCACGTGCCAGCCGAAGGGGCTCTGGATCGGGGCGGTCACGCCGCCCTCGGGCAGGGCGAAAACGGCGTTGGCGATGTTCTCCACCGGCATCTCGGAGCGGGAGACCTGGCCCATCTCCAGCGCCGTGCCGCCGGCCGCCTCGGCCCGGCCGCGGATGGTGGCAAGCTCCGCGCCGCCGGCCCAGGCCTGGCGGATGGCTTCGGCCGCTTCCTGGGAGGTGACCAGCGCCTGCTCCACGCTGCGCCGCTCCGGCGTGCCGCTGCGCTCGCGCTGGGCCTCCAGCCCCGCCTCCACCTCGGCATCGGTGACCGTGACGCGGGGGATCAGCGTCTCGGCCGAGAGCAGCGCCAGCGCGACCTCCCGGTACTCGGGGGCGGAGAAGAGGGCGGGGTTGTTCTCGTGGAAGCGGGTGAGCTGCGCCTCGGTCGGCTCGGGCACCTCAGGGGCGTTCAGCAGGGGGAACTCCGCCACCTCGGCCACGCGCCGCTCATTGGCGAAGGCGAGAAGCCGACGGGTCAGCGCCTCCGGCGCCCGTGCCCCGGCGCGGACGGCGCCGATCAGCTGCTGCCGCTCCAGATCCTGCACCACCAGCCGGGTGAAGTCGGCCTCGGAAAGGTCGTTCTGGCGCAGGAACTGCTGCAGAAGCAGCGGGTTGAACTGGCCATCCGCGCCATGAAAGGCAGGAATGGCGAAGGTGTAGCCCCGCACGGCATCCACCGAGGCCGCGATGCCCATGCGCCGGGCCTCCTGCGTCTGGGCGCGGCTGGCGATCAGGTTGTCCACCGCCTGGCGCGCGACGGCCTGGCGGAAGGTTTCGTTCGGCTCGAAGCGCGGGCCGAGCTGGCGCTGCACGCGCTGGGTCTCGCGCCGGGCGGCATTCTGCGCCTCGGTCAGCTCGATCGGCTGGCCGCCCACCCGGGCCACGGCATTGTCCCGCCCGAAATTGCGGACCACGTCCTCGATGCCCCAGACCGCGAAGGAAAGGACCAGGAGGAGGAACAGGCCCTTGGCGAACCAGGTGCCGGCGAGGCGGCGGAACGCGGAGATCATGCGGATGGCCCTGTCGGGAAGGCGTGAAGGGGCAGCCCGTAGCGCACCCGCGCCCCGTTGCCAAACCTTCGGCACACCGATACGCGCCAGGGATACCCGCCGTAACGCCAGGAGAGCCTATGACCCCCGGAGTCCGCCCCCTCATCGCCGG
The DNA here is from genome assembly GCF_017813395.1 of Pararoseomonas baculiformis. GTDB lineage: Bacteria > Pseudomonadota > Alphaproteobacteria > Acetobacterales > Acetobacteraceae > Roseomonas > Roseomonas baculiformis. The sequence continues at coordinate 106,519 of NZ_JAGIZB010000011.1, forward strand.
CAACTGGAAGATGAACGGCACGCTGCGCGAGGCCGCGGCCCTGGCCGAGGGCGTGCGCGCCGGGCTGGACCGCGTGACCGGGGCCGACCTTCTGCTCTGCCCGCCCTTCCTCCACCTGCATGTCGCGGCGGCTTCCATGGGCTGGAAGCCGGTGGGCATCGGCGGGCAGGACTGCTCGGCCGAGGCCAATGGCGCCCATACCGGCGATGTCTCGGCCGCCATGCTGGCCGATGCGGGCTGCGGCTACGTGATCCTGGGGCATTCCGAGCGCCGGGCCGACCATGGCGAGACGGATGGGCTGGTGCAGGCCAAGGCGCGGGCCGCCATCGAGGCCGGGCTGATCCCGATCGTCTGCGTGGGCGAAACCGAGGCGCAGCGTGACGCCGGGGAGGCGGAAGCGGTGGTCGCGGCGCAGCTGGCCGGTTCCCTGCCGCCGGATTTCGCCAGTGCCAGGGGCGTGGTGGCCTATGAGCCGGTCTGGGCCATCGGCACCGGCCGGACCCCGACCGAGGCCGATATCACGGCGATGCATGGCCGGATGAGGGCCGAGCTGGCGGCGCGCTTCCCGGGGCAGGGGGAGACCACGCGCCTTCTCTATGGCGGCTCGGTGAAGCCCTCCAACGCGCAGGCGATTCTTGCCCTGCCGAATGTGGACGGGGCCCTGGTGGGCGGCGCCAGCCTCAAGGCTGATGATTTCCTGGCCATCGGCGCGGCGGTTCCGGCCTGAAACCTCTCCACCCCGGCGGGGAAAGACCTTCCCCCCCGGGCCGTTACGGGTCTAGAAGCCGCCCATCATGACCACCGTCCTCCTCGTCCTGCACTTCTTCGTCGCCGCCGCCCTGATCGGGGTGGTGCTGCTGCAGCGCAGCGAGGGCGGCGGGCTGGGCATCGGCTCCTCCCAGGGCATGGGCAACTTCATGTCGGGGCGGGGCACGGCGAATCTGCTGACCCGGGCCACGGCGGTGCTGGCCACCATCTTCTTCGCCCTGGCCCTTGCGCTCGGGCTGATGAACCAGGGCACCGGCCGCCAGCGCTCCATCTTCGATTCGGCGGCGCCCTCTGCCCCCGGCGGCACGGCTCCGGCCGCGCCGGGCGGCCTGCCGGCGCTTCCGGCCGCGCCCGCCACCCCGGCGGCGCCCGCGGTTCCGACGAACTAGTTCCCTGTATCGGCAGCGGCACCCTTCAAGCGGGTGTCGCGCATGGCTTCATTGCGTCCGCGGCCTCTGGCCGCGGCGTTTCCTCGTTCGCTATAAGGGCCTCCCATGACGCGGTACGTATTCATCACCGGCGGCGTGGTCTCTTCCCTTGGAAAAGGCATTGCCGCCGCATCCCTTGCGGCGCTCCTGCAGGCGCGCGGCCACACGGTCCGTATGCGGAAGCTGGACCCCTATCTCAACGTCGATCCGGGCACGATGAGCCCGTATCAGCATGGCGAGGTCTTCGTGACCGATGACGGGGCGGAAACCGACCTCGACCTCGGCCATTACGAACGCTTCACCGGCGTGCATGCCAACCAGGCGGATGCCTGGACGACGGGGCGCATCTATTCCGACGTGATCGCGAAGGAGCGGCGCGGCGAATATCTCGGCGGCACCGTGCAGGTGATCCCGCACATCACCGATGCCATCAAGGCGGGCATCACCGCGGGGGTGGAGGATTACGACTTCTGCCTCGTGGAGGTCGGCGGCACGGTGGGCGACATCGAGAGCCTGCCCTTCCTTGAGGCGCTGCGGCAGCTTGCCAATGAGCTTGGCCCACGCAACTCGCTTTTCGTCCACCTGACCCTGGTGCCCTGGATCGCCTCGGCGGGCGAGCTGAAGACCAAGCCGACGCAGCATTCCGTGAAGGAGCTGCTGGGCCTGGGGATCCAGCCCCAGATCCTGCTCTGCCGCAGCGACCGGCCGATCCCCGAGAACGAGCGGCGCAAGATCGCCAATTTCTGCAATGTGCGGCCGGAGAGCGTCATCCCGGCGCTGGATGCGTCCAGCATCTATGCCGTGCCGCTTCAGTACCATGCCGAGGGGCTGGACCGCGAAGTGCTGCGCCACTTCGACATGTCGGTCTATGGCGAGCCGGATCTCTCGCGCTGGCAGCGGATCGTCGGCGCGCTGCAGCAGCCCGAGGGCGAGGTCACCATCGCCGTCGTCGGCAAGTACATGTCGCTGCTCGATGCCTACAAGTCGCTGGGCGAGGCGCTGACCCATGGCGGCATCGCGCACCATGTGAAGGTGAAGCTGGACTGGGTGGACAGCTCCATCTTCGAGGGCGACGGCGCGACGAAGCGGCTGGAGGGCGTGCACGGCATTCTCGTGCCCGGCGGCTTCGGCGAGCGCGGCTCGGAGGGCAAGATCCGCGCGGTGCAGTTCGCGCGCGAGCAGAAGGTGCCCTTCCTCGGCATCTGCTTCGGCATGCAGATGGCCGTGGTGGAGGCCGCGCGGAACCTGGCCGGCATGCCCGGTGCCTCCTCCACGGAGTTCGGCCCCTGCGAGGACCCTGTGGTCGGCCTGCTGACCGAGTGGAAGCGCGGCAACATGATCGAGAAGCGCAGCGAGGGCGGCGATCTCGGCGGCACCATGCGCCTGGGTTCCTATCCCTCGCTGCTGGCGGAGGAATCGCTGGTGCGCGAGATCTATGGCGGCCGCGCCGAGATCATGGAGCGCCATCGCCACCGCTACGAGGTGAACGTGAACTACCGCGAGAAGCTGGAGGCCACGGGCCTGCGCTTCTCCGGCATGTCGCCCGATGGCGTCCTGCCCGAGATCGTGGAGCGGCCTGACCATCCCTGGTTCCTGGGCGTGCAGTACCATCCGGAGCTGAAGTCCAAGCCCTTCGAGCCCCATCCGATCTTCGCCGGCTTCATCGGCGCGGCCGTGCGCCAGGCGCGGCTGGTATGAGCCGCGTCTCGATCGGCACGCTGGAGGTCGGCAACGACCTCCCGCTCGCCTTCATCTGCGGCCCCTGCCAGATCGAATCCCGCGCCCACGCGCTCGAATGCGCCGAGGCGATCGCCGCCATGGCGAAGGAAGCCGGCGTCGGCATGGTCTTCAAGTCCAGCTACGACAAGGCCAACCGCACCAGCGCGAATGCCGCGCGCGGCGTGGGGATGGAGGAGGGTCTTTCCATCCTGGCCGAGGTGCGGGAACGCACCGGCCTGCCCGTGCTGACCGATGTGCATGACGCCGCCCAATGCGCCCCCGTGGGCGAGGTTGTGGACTGCCTCCAGATCCCGGCCTTTCTTTGCCGCCAGACCGACCTGCTGCTGGCCGCGGGCCAGACGGGCAAGGCGGTGAACGTGAAGAAGGGCCAGTTCCTGGCACCCTGGGACATGGTGAACGTGGCCGCGAAGATCGCTTCCACGGGCAATGAGAAGATCCTGCTCTGCGACCGCGGGACCTCCTTCGGCTACAACACCCTTGTCTCCGACCTGCGCGGCCTGCCGATCATGGCCCGCACGGGCTATCCCGTGGTGTTCGACGCCACACATTCCGTGCAGCAGCCCGGGGGGCTGGGCGGCAGCAGCGGCGGGCAGCGGGAATTCGCACCCGTGCTCGCGCGCGCGGCGGTGGCGGTGGGGGTGGCGATGGTGTTCATCGAAACCCATCCCGACCCGGACAAGGCGCCGAGCGATGGCCCGAACATGATGCCGATCCGGGAGATGCCGGACCTGATCGCCCGGCTGAAGGCCTTCGACTCGCTCTCGAAGGGCGCTGCCTGACGCGATTGTCACCCGCTTCCGGTGAATGACCGTCATTTCCCTCATGCGTTGCCCGGCAGGGCTGCCCAGCCATAACTCCGGGCAACCCCGCCGCCGCGGCGGGCCGCTCATGAAGGATGTGTGACGAATGGCGAAGGTTCTTGTCCTCTACTATTCCAGCTACGGCCATATCGAGACCATGGCCCATGCAGTTGCCGAGGGCGCGCGCGGAGTGCCCGGCACCACGGCGGATGTGAAGCGCGTTCCGGAGCTGGTTCCGGAGGAGGTTGCGCGGAAGTCCCATTACAAGCTGGACCAGCCTGCCCCGGTGGCCACCGTGGACGAGCTGGTGAGCTACGACGCCATCATCATCGGCACGCCCACCCGCTACGGGAACATGGCGTCCCAGATGAAGAACTTCCTGGACCAGACCGGCGGGCTCTGGGCACGGGGCGCCTTCAACGGGAAGGTGGGTTCCTCCTTCACCTCCACCGCCAGCCTCCATGGCGGGCAGGAGAGCACGATCCTGGCCACCAACAACGTGCTCTACCACCTGGGCATGGTGATCGTGGGCCTGCCCTACTCCTATGCCCCGCTGCAGGACGTAACCAAGGTTCAGGGTGGCACGCCCTACGGCGCCAGCACCGTGGCGGGCGGGGATGGCAGCCTGAAGCCCACCCCGGACGACCTGGGCGCCGCCCGCTTCCAGGGCGAGCATGTGGCGCGGATCGCCGCCAAGCTCTTCGGCTGAGCGGGGCGGGGGAGGGGTATCGTTCCGCCCCTCCCTTGCCTGCCACCCCCGCCCGGCCCTATCCGCTTCCCGTCCCGGAGTGGCGGGACAAGGCCGGGAGAGAGCACCGAATGAGCGCCATCGCCGACATTGTTGCCCGCGAGGTTCTGGACAGCCGCGGCAACCCGACCGTGGAAGTGGAGGTGGTGCTGGACAGTGGCGCCATCGGCCGCGCCATCGTCCCCTCCGGCGCCTCCACCGGCGCGCATGAGGCCGTGGAGCTGCGGGACGGGGACAAGTCCCGTTACGGCGGCAAGGGCGTGCGCAAGGCCTGCGCGAATGTGGAGGGCGAGATCTTCGACGCCCTCTCCGGCCTGGACGCGACCGACCAGGTGAAAATCGACGAGACGATGATCGAGCTGGACGGCACCCCGAACAAGGGCCGGCTGGGCGCGAATGCGCTGCTCGCCGTCTCCCTGGCCACCTCCAAGGCAGCGGCGGAGCATTACGGCCTGCCGCTCTACCGCTATGTCGGCGGCACCTTCGCCCGCACCCTGCCCGTGCCGATGATGAACATCATCAATGGCGGGCAGCACGCGGACAATCCGATCGACATCCAGGAGTTCATGATCATGCCGGTGGCCGCCGGTACCATGGCGGATGCCGTGCGGATCGGGTCCGAGGTGTTCCAGGCGCTGAAGAAGAAGCTGCATGACGCCGGCCACGCCACCAATGTGGGCGACGAGGGCGGCTTCGCGCCGAACCTGAACAGCGCCGAGGAGGCGCTGGACTTCATCGCCCAGGCCTGTGAGGCCGCCGGCCACCGCGTGGGCGAAGACATCATGTTCGCCCTCGACTGCGCCTCGACCGAGTTCTTCAGGAACGGCACCTACGACATGGAGGGCGAGGGCAAGAAGCTCGACTCTGCCGGGATGGTGGATTACCTGGCCGCGCTTTGCGGCAAGTACCCGATCGTCTCCATCGAGGACGGCATGTCCGAGGATGACTGGGAGGGCTGGAAGCTTCTCACGGATCGCCTGGGCAAGACGGTGAACCTGGTTGGCGACGACCTCTTCGTCACCAACCCCGAGCGGCTGCGCCAGGGCATCGAGAAGGGCGTGGGCAACGCGATCCTGGTGAAGGTGAACCAGATCGGTACCCTGACCGAGACGCTGGAGGCGGTGGAGACCGCGCATCGCGCCGGCTACAAGGCGGTGATGTCCCACCGCTCCGGCGAATCGGAGGACGCGACCATCGCCGACCTCGCGGTGGCCACCAACTGCGGGCAGATCAAGACCGGCTCGCTCTCCCGCTCCGACCGCCTGGCCAAGTACAACCAGCTCATCCGCATCGAGCAGAATCTCGGCACGGCGGCGCGTTATGCCGGCCGCACCGTGCTTCCGCGCGGGCGCTGACATCAGTTGTTAATCTGCGCGCGCCGCGGGCGCGGCGCGCGCGCAACGTCCACAGCTATTTCCGCAACCCAGCCGCGAAACGCCTTGCGCCGCAGCGCAGCGACGATTTTACTCCCTCCCAGGGGATCATTCCGATCGGCCGTACGCTCTTCGGGGGAGGGGCAGTTGGCTTTCTTAAGGGGGGTGAAGCGCCGGCTGCAGGGCCTGGTGCTTCCAGTCATTTTCTTTGGCCTGTGCGCCTACTTTGCGCATCACGCCACGCATGGCTCTCGCGGGCTGCTGGCCCGCGACGCGCGCAATGCCGAGATCGTCGCAGCACGCATCGTGCTTGCGGAGGCCGAGGCGGAGCGTGACGCCATGGAACGCAAGGTGGCCGGCCTGCGTGCCGAGCACCTGGACCGCGACATGCTGGAGGAGCGCGCACGCGCCCTGCTGAACGTCGTGGCGAAAGACGAGATCATCATTCCCTATGCGCCGAACCGCCGCCTCTTCTGAGGCGGGGCGCAGGGACTTTGTACCGGAGGCGGCGTGGCGGGAGACCGCCGCGCCGTTTTCGTTCATGGGTGCCGAAGCCGGCGGGGTGTCCGGTCGTTAAGGGTAAAATCATCCGGGTCGGATGGCGGGCGGTACCTGCGCCGGCCCGTCGCTGCGCGCCACCAAGCATGTTAACCGTAAATTGGTTAATCGCCATGTTGCAATGCAACATCAAGCACTTAGGCGAGTCTTGTAACTTGCTCATCCCCTGGGGCGACCGTATCTGGCAAATCAAGGCCACCCCTCGGCCCACTGATACGCAGGAGCATCCCCATGGCCCTCGGGACGGATAACGCGGCGAAGCGCCGCAACGGACGCGGCAAGGACTCCCCCCCAGGCACCGGCCATAACCAGGACACGCTGGGCAAGGCCTACCGGGACATGCTCCTGATCCGCCGCTTCGAGGAGAAGGCGGGCCAGCTCTATGGCATGGGGCTCATCGGCGGCTTCTGCCACCTCTATATCGGGCAGGAAGCCGTCGTCGTCGGCATGCAGATGACGCTGGAGGAAGGTGACGAGGTCATCACCTCCTACCGCGACCACGGCCACATGCTGGCCTGCGGCATGGAAGCCCGCGGCGTGATGGCCGAGCTGACGGGCCGCATCGGCGGCTATTCCAAGGGCAAGGGCGGGAGCATGCACATGTTCTCGCGCGAGAAGGGCTTCTATGGAGGCCACGGCATCGTCGGCGCGCAGGTTTCCATCGGGATCGGCCTGGCCTTCGCCAACTGGTACCGCGAGGACGGCAAGGTCGCGCTGGCCTATTTCGGCGAAGGCGCCTCCAACCAGGGCCAGGTCTATGAAAGCTTCAATCTCGCCGCGCTGCTGAAGCTGCCCTGCGTCTTCATCATCGAGAACAATCGCTACGGCATGGGCACCTCGGTCGAGCGTGCCTCGGCCTCAAAGAACCTTTCGCAGAACGGTGCGCCCTGGGGCATCCCGGGCGAGCAGGTGAACGGCATGGATGTGCTCGCGGTGAAGGCCGCCGGCGAGCGTGCCGTGGCGCACTGCCGCGAGGGCAAGGGCCCGTATCTGCTGGAGATGCAGACCTACCGCTATCGTGGCCACTCCATGTCCGACCCCGCGAAGTACCGGACGCGGGAGGAGGTGCAGAAGATGCGCGACCAGAGCGACTGCATCGAACTGGTCCGCAAGATGCTGATCGAGGGCGGCACGAGCGAGGCCGAGCTGAAGGCCGTTGACGACGAGGTGAAGGCTATCGTGCAGGACAGCGCCGATTTCGCGCAGTCCAGCCCCGAGCCCGACGAATCCGAACTCTGGACCGACGTTCTGGTGGAGAGCCGCTGACATGGGCGCGACCATTCTGATGCCCGCCCTCTCTCCGACGATGACGGAGGGCAAGCTCAGCCGCTGGCTGAAGAAGGAAGGCGACACGGTGAAGTCCGGCGACGTGCTCGCCGAGATCGAGACCGACAAGGCCACCATGGAAGTGGAGGCCGTGGATGAGGGTACCATCACGAAGCTCCTCGTCCCCGAGGGGACCGAGGGCGTCCAGGTGAATGCCGCCATCGCCGAGCTGGACGGTGGGGATGGCAGCGCGGCGCCGGCCGGCGATGCCTCCACCCCGGCCGCGGAGCAGGGCGGCAAGGCCGCCACGCCGCAGCAGCCGGAATCCAACGCGACCCAGCATGGTGGCGATGTCGGCAAGGTCGCCAAGACGGCCGAGGATTACGGCGCGGTTTCCGCCCGTGGCGCGGAGCGCCGCGAGGGCGTTGCCGCCGAGCCGAAGTCCACGGCCCAGCCGGAAAAGGACTGGGGCGAGACCAAGCCCATCACGGTGCGCGAGGCGCTGCGCGACGCGATGGCGCTGGAGATGCGGGCCGACAAGGACGTGTTCCTGATGGGCGAGGAAGTCGCCCAGTACCAGGGCGCCTACAAGATCTCGCAGGGCCTGCTGGACGAGTTCGGCCCGAAGCGCGTGCTCGACATGCCGATCACCGAACACGGCTTCACCGGCATGGCGGTGGGCGCGGCGCTGACCGGCCTGAGGCCGATCGTCGAGTTCATGACCTTCAACTTCTCGATGCAGGCCATCGACCACATCATCAACTCGGCGGCGAAGACGCTCTACATGTCCGGCGGCCAGCTGGGCTGCCCGATCGTCTTCCGCGGGCCGAACGGCGCGGCGGCCCGCGTGGCGGCGCAGCACAGCCAGGACTACACCTCCTGGTACGCGCATGTGCCGGGGCTGAAGGTGATTGCGCCCTGGTCTGCGGCGGATGCGAAGGGCCTGCTGCGGGCCGCCATCCGCGATCCGAACCCGATCATCTTCCTCGAGAACGAGATCCTCTACGGGCAGACCTTCGACTGCCCGGTTTCGGATGATTTCGTCCTGCCGATCGGCAAGGCGAAGGTGGAGCGCGAGGGCACGGACGTCACCATCGTCTCCTATTCCATCATGGTGGGCATGGCGATGCAGGCGGCCGAGGAGCTGCAGAAGGCCGGCATCTCGGCCGAGGTGATCAACCTCCGCACCATCCGCCCGCTGGATATCGACACGGTGCTCGCCTCGGTCCGCAAGACCAACCGCCTCGTCACGCTGGAGGAGGGCTGGGCCTTCGCCAATATCGGGGGCGAGGTGGCGATGCAGGTCATCGAAGGCGCCTTCGACTACCTCGACGCGCCGCCCGTGCGCGTGGCCGGCGCCGACGTGCCGATGCCCTATGCCGCCAACCTCGAGAAGCTCGCGCTGCCCACGGTGGCGCAGGTGGTCGAGGCGGTGCGCAAAGTCACCTACAAGTAAGGGGCGGGTTCCATGGCCACCAACATCCTGATGCCCGCCCTGTCCCCGACCATGACGGAGGGGACGCTCGCCCGCTGGCTCAAGAAGGAGGGCGAAACGGTCAAGTCCGGCGATGTCATCGCCGAGATCGAGACGGACAAGGCCACGATGGAGTTCGAGGCCGTGGATGAGGGCATCCTCGGCAAGATCCTGGTCCCGGACGGCACCGAGGGCGTGAAGGTCAACCAGCCCATCGGAATCATGGTGGATGAGGGCGAGGCCGTGCCCTCCGGCGATGGCGCGGGGAGCGCGCCGACGGCCGGGGAGAAGGGGCCTGCCCCGTCACCCTCGGGCAGCCCGGCGCTTGAGGCCGTGCAGGCCTCTGGCGGCAAGGTGGCAGGCGCGGCCGAGCAGCCGGTTTCCGCACCGGCGCCCGCGGCGCAGGCTCCGGCCGCGGCACCATCGCCGGGCGGGCAGGGGGGGCGGATCTTCGCCTCGCCGCTCGCCCGCCGCATGGCGGAGCAGGCCGGCATTGACCTGGGCGGGGTGAAGGGCTCCGGCCCGAACGGGCGCATCGTGAAGTCGGACATCGAGGCGGCCCAGTCTTCCGGTGCTTCCTCGCCGAAGACGGCCGCGGCGCCCCAGGCCAAGCCGGCCCCGGCCCAACCCGCGGCGGCCCCGGCACCGGCCGCGGCGCCCAAGGCCCCGGCTCCGGTGATCACGGCGCCGCACAAGCTCGTGCCGCATTCCTCCATGCGGAAGGTCATCGCCCGCCGCCTTTCCGAGGCGAAGCAGACCATCCCGCATTTCTACGTCTCCATCGACGTGGAGCTGGATGCGCTGATGAAGCTTCGCGCGGACCTGAATGCGCGCTCCCCGAAGGAGGGCGCGGGCGCCTACAAGCTTTCGGTGAACGACCTCGTCATCAAGGCCGCCGCCGCCACGCTGCGGAAGCTGCCCCAGACCAACTCCTCCTGGACCGACGAGGGAATGGTCATCTACGACGATGTCGATATCAGCATCGCCGTCTCCATCCCCGACGGGCTGATCACCCCGATCATCCGCAAGGCCGACCAGAAGGGCCTGGCCACCATCTCCAGCGAGATGAAGGACCTGGCCGCCCGCGCGAAGTCCGGGAAGCTGAAGCCCGAGGAGTTCCAGGGCGGCGGCTTCTCCATCTCGAACATGGGCATGTTCGGGGTGAAGGAGTTCTCGGCCATCATCAACCCGCCCCAGGCCGGCATCCTGGCGGTTTCGGCGGGCGAGAAGCGGCCGGTGGTGAAGGGCGACCAGATCGCCATCGCGACGGTGATGACCGTGACCCTCTCGGTCGATCACCGCGTGATCGACGGCGCCCTGGCGGCGGAATGGGTTTCGACCTTCAAGTCGATCGTCGAGGACCCGCTGAGCCTGATGCTCTGAGGCCCAGCCCGTGACGGACGCCGCCCCGTTCACACTGCGCGACGCCACCCCGGCCGACCTGCCGGAGGTGGTGCGCCTGGTCCGCGAGCTGGCGGATTACGAGAAGCTGCTGCATGAGGCGGTGGGCACGGTGGAAGACTTCCGCGCCCTCCTCTTCGGCGAAAAGCCGCTGCTGCACGCGGTGCTGGCGGAGCTGGACGGGCGGGTGGTGGGCCAGGCGCTCTGGTTCAACAATGTCAGCACCTTCACGGGCAAGCCGGGCATCTACCTCGAGGACATCTTCGTGGAGCCGACTTCCCGCGGCCTGGGCATCGGTACGGCATTCTTCCGCTACCTGGCCCAGAGGGCCGTGCGGGAGGGCTGGACGCGGCTGGACTGGCAGGTGCTGGACTGGAACGACCCCTCCATCGCCTTCTACCGGAGCCTCGGGGCCCAGTCCGGCAACCAATGGATCAACCAGCGCCTGAGCGGCGAGGCGCTGCGGCGCCTCGCGGCCTGAGCGAGGGCGAGCGGCTGGCGGCCCACCGGCCGCGCCGAGGCAACATCATGCGGCGCCCCGCGCCGCGACGGAGGAGGCCGGCATGGCCGATCAGTTCGACCTGGTGGTGGTGGGCGGCGGGCCCGGCGGCTATGTGGCCGCGATCCGGGCTTCGCAGCTCAAGATGAAGGTCGCGCTGGTGGAGCGCGAAAACCTCGGGGGCATCTGCCTGAACTGGGGCTGCATCCCCACCAAGGCGCTGCTGCGGGCCAGCGAGATCAACCATCTCCTGCACAGCCTCGATGCCTATGGCTTCGCGGCGGACAATATCCGCTTCGATTTCCAGAAGGTGGTGAAGCGCTCCCGCGCCGTGGCGGGCCAGCTCTCTTCCGGCGTGAAGGGGCTGATGAAGAAGAACAAGGTCACCGTCTATGACGGTCACGCGAAGCTGGCCGGGCAGGGCAAGCTCTCCGTCCTCAAGGACGGAAAGGCGGTGGCGGAGCTCCAGGCCAAGAACATCATCCTCGCCACCGGCGCCCGCGCTCGCGTGCTGCCGGGGATGGAGCCGGATGGGAAGCTGATCTGGTCCTATCGCGAGGCGCTGGTGCCGGATGCCATGCCGAAGTCGCTGATCGTGATCGGGTCGGGCGCCATCGGCAGCGAGTTCGCCAGCTTCTACCTGAATATGGGCGCCCAGGTGACGCTCATCGAGGTGATGGACCGCATCCTGCCTGTGGAGGACGCGGAGATCAGCGCCTTCGTGCAGAAGTCCTTCGCGAAGCAGAAGATGAACCTCCTCACCTCGGCCAAGATCGGCACGGTGAAGAAGAACGCGGACAGCGTGACGGTGACGGTCGAGGCCGGCGGCAAGACCCAGGAGATCACCGCGGACCGGCTGATCTCGGCGGTGGGCATCGTCGGCAATGTCGAGGATCTCGGCCTGGAGAGCACCAAGGTGAAGGTCGAGCGGACCCATATCGTCATCGACGAGATGTGCCGCACCGGCGAGCCCGGGCTCTACGCCATCGGCGACGTGGCCGGCGCGCCCTGGCTCGCCCACAAGGCGTCGCATGAGGCGATCATCTGCGTGGAGCATATCGCAGGACTGGACCCGCATCCGCTGGAGGCGCTGAACATCCCGGGCTGCACCTATTGCCGCCCGCAGGTGGCCAGCGTCGGCCTGACCGAGGCCAAGGCGAAGGAGGCGGGCCACGAGGTCCGCGTCGGCCGCTTCCCCTTCATCGGCAACGGCAAGGCCATCGCCCTCGGCGAGCCCGAGGGGCTGGTGAAGACGGTGTTCGATGCGAAGACCGGGGAGTTGCTGGGCGCCCATATGGTCGGTCCCGAGGTGACGGAGATGATCCAGGGCTACACCGTCGCCCGGACGCTGGAGACCACCGAGGCCGAGCTGATGCACACGGTCTTCCCGCATCCCACCGTCTCCGAGACGATGCACGAGGCCGTGCTTGATGCATTCGGCCGGGTCATCCACATCTAGGGGCAAGACCCGCACCACCCCTGTCGCCGCGCCGCCCTGAAGCGGGGCGCGGCCGAAGGAAGAAGCCCATGGCCACCCGAATCCTGGTGGATCACCGCGCAGGCGGCGCCCAGGCTGCCTCCGCGCCTCCTGCCGCCGCACCCTCGGCCGAGGTGCCGGCCGGTCTGCCCGACCATATCGCCCGGATCGTGCCCAGCACCGCGGCCACGCCGCTCCGTCATCCGGAGAAGGCGAACCGGCCGGACAACCCCATCAAGCGCAAGCCGGACTGGATCCGGGTCAAGGCCCCGAACCACCCGACCTATCACGAGACCCGCAATCTCATGCGGGACAACAAGCTCGTGACGGTCTGCGAGGAAGCGGCCTGCCCCAATATCGGGGAATGCTGGTCCCAGCGCCACGCGACCATGATGATCATGGGCGGGATCTGCACGCGGGCCTGCTCCTTCTGCAACATCACCACCGGTATGCCCCACGCCCTGGATGCGGATGAGCCGCGCCGGGTGGCCGATGCCGTGGCCAAGCTCGGCCTGCGCCATGTGGTCATCACCTCGGTGGACCGGGACGACCTGCGGGATGGGGGGGCGGAGCATTTCGCCCGCACCATCGCCGCCATCCGCCAGGACGCCCCCGGCACCACCATCGAGATCCTCACCCCGGATTTCCTCCGCAAGGAGGGGGCGCTGGAGGTGGTGGTCGCGGCGCGGCCGGATGTGTTCAACCACAATCTCGAGACCGTGCCGCGCCTCTACCCGTCCATCCGCCCGGGCGCGCGTTATTACCACTCCCTGCGCCTGCTGGATCAGGTGAAGCGGCTGGATCCCGGCATCTTCACCAAGTCCGGCGTCATGGTGGGCCTGGGCGAATCCCGCTCCGAGGTGCTGCAGGTAATGGACGACATGCGCTCGGCCGAGATCGATTTCCTCACCATCGGCCAATATCTCCAGCCGACCGTGAAGCATGCCGCGGTGGACCGCTTCGTTGAGCCCACGGAGTTCGAGGATTATGCCCGCATGGCGCGGGCCAAGGGGTTCCTGCTGGTCTCGGCCACGCCGCTGACCCGGTCCTCCTACCATGCGGACCGGGATTTCGCGGAGTTGCGCGCCGCCCGGGAAGCCGCGCTGGGCCGACGCGCCCCTTCGGCCGCCTGAGGACCGCGGAATGCCCACCCATGCGGAAAAGAGGCGGCTTCCCTACACGCCGGAGCAGATGTTCGACCTGGTGGCGGATGTGCGCCGCTACCCGGAGTTCCTGCCCTGGTGCGTCGGTGCCCGCGTGATCTCCCAGAACGAGAACGAGCTGATCGCGGACCTGACCATCGGTTTCAAGATGTTCCGGGAGACCTTCCGCAGCCGCGTGACGCTGGAGCGGCCGGACCACGTGCATGTGGAATACCTCACCGGCCCCTTCCGCTACCTGAACAACCACTGGCGCTTCCACCCCATGCCGGGCGGCACGGAGGTGGATTTCTTCGTCGACTTCGAATTCAAGTCCCGCCTGCTCCAGGCCGTGATCGGCACCGTGTTCAACGAGGCCGTGCGCCTGATGGTCCGCGCCTTCGAGCGGCGGGCCATGGTGCTTTACGGGCGGGAAAGGCTGAATGGCGGGCTGACCGCGCGGCCGAGCACCGGCCAGGGCTGACCCCCTGGCCGCCGGGGCTGGCCCCTGGCAGAACCTCCGCGCATCGCTGCGGAGAAGCCACATGGTCCATGCCCCCGAACGCCCGGCGCCGAACGCGCCGCCCATCCGCATCAACCTCTACTCCGACACGCAGACCCGCCCGAGCGCGGCGATGAAGGCCGCCATGATGGAGGCCGAGGTCGGGGACGAGCAGCACGGGGACGACCCGACCGTGCATCTGCTCTGCGACCGGATGGCAGCGCTGCTGGGCAAGGAGGCGGCGATGTTCCTGCCCTCCGGCACCATGTGCAACGTGGTCGCCATCAACACCCATTGCCGCCCGGGCGACGAGGTGCTGGCGCATGAGAGCGCCCATATCCTGAGCAGCGAGGGAGGCAGCCACGCCGCCATCGCGGGCGTGCAGATCCACCCGCTGCGCGGTCCGCGCGGCATGTTCGATGCCGACACGCTGCGGGCGGCCATTCGCGGGCGCGGCCGCTATTCCCCGCCCCAGACCGTGCTGGAGATCGAGCAGACCGCCAATATCGGCGGCGGCGCGGTCTGGCCGGTGGAAACACTGAACGAGCTGACAGGCATCGCGCGGGAGCAGGGCTGGACGACCCATATGGACGGCGCGCGGCTGATGAATGCCTGCGTCGCCGCCGGCGTGCCCGCCACCGAGATGTGCGCGGGCTTCGATACGGTGTGGCTGGATTTCACCAAGGGGCTGGGCGCGCCCCTGGGCGCCGTGCTCGCCGGGTCCAGCGAGTTCATCGGGCAGGCCTGGCGATGGAAGCAGCGCCTCGGCGGTTCCATGCGCCAGGCCGGCATCTGCGCCGCCGCCTGCCTCTATGCGCTGGACCACAACATCGACCGCTTGGCGGAGGATCACGCCAATGCCCGGGCGCTTGCCGCGGGCCTCAGCCAGATCCCCGGGATGGTGGTCCAGGAGCCGGACACGAACCTGGTCTATTTCGACCCGGCCGGGGCAGGAATGGACGCCAGCGGGATGCAGGCGGCGCTGCGCGCCGAGGGTATCGCGGTCAGTGCGCTGGGTGGGCGCCTGCGCGCCTGCACCCATCTCGATGTCGATGCCGCGATGATCGGGGACGCGCTCGGCGCTATTCGCCGGCTGCTGCGCGCCTGAGGCCGGCGGGCGTGGTGTCCTCGCCGAGCAATCCGCCGAGGGCGCCGCGCTCGATCCGGTAGTAGGTCCGGCCGATCACGCGGCCGCCCGCGCTGTCATAGAGCCGGCGAGCCGGCATGTTCTGCGCGTCGGTCGTCCAGTCCAGGGCGCAGAAGCCACCATCGCGCACGAGTCGCGCCGCCTCGCTCACCAGGGCCCGCCCGGTTCCCCGCCGGCGTGCCCGCGCGGAGACGAAGAGATCACGGATGTAGAGGGAGCTCCGCAGCTCCGCGGCCGGGATCATCACGTTGAGCACGCAGGACCCGATGGCCACGTCCTCCTCGATCGCGAGCAGCGTGCGGGGGTTGAAGCCCTCCGGCGGCAAGGAGCAGAGCAGGCGCGCCGTCTCCAGCGCCTCCGCATCCGACACCGGCGCGCCATAATGGGCCTGCATCTCGCCAAGGAGGGCCGCGAGACCCTCGGTATCAGAGTGGCCGGCGGGCCGGACGAAAACATTCATGCCAGGTGCGTCCGGGGGGCGAGTGCGCGCTTGCACCCCTGTTTCGCCCTGTGGCACAAGTTCATTATCCATCTCCAACGATCTGCCGCCCCGGAATCCGCTGCGATGCGCCAAGGTCTTCCGGCGCAACCATAGCGGAGCCTTGCTGGGATGAATGCAACACCTGCCGACAAATGCGCCACACCCCGCGCATCATTGATCGCGGCTGTCGGATTCGGCCAGCCGCATGACCGCCTGAAGCGCCGCGGCCACGGTTTCCGCTCGCACCTCTGAACGGTCTCCCGGAAAGACATGCCGGCTGACCTCGGTCGTGCCGTTCCGGCGCGCCACGCCGATATAGACGAGGCCGACCGGCTTCTCCGCGCTGCCGCCTCCTGGCCCGGCGATTCCGGTGACGGCGACGGCGATGTCCGCCCCGGTCGCCGGAAGCGTGCCGAGCGCCATCTGCCGGGCACAGGGTTCGGAAACCGCCCCTGCCTCCGAGAGGATGTCGTCGGGCACGCCGAGGAGCCGGGTCTTCATCGCGTTCGAGTAGGTGACCAGCCCGCCCAGCACGACATCCGAGGAGCCGGGAATGGCGGTCAGCGCGCCGGCGATCAGCCCGCCCGTACAGGATTCGGCCGTGGCCAAGGTCAGGCCCCGATCGCGCAGCAGGACCAGCAACGCCGCGGCGGAGTCGAGCGTGGAGGAGGGAAGCATCAGTGCGGCAACCCCAATGCGCGCGGCAGCAGCAGGGCCGCGCCGGCCAGCAGCCCGGCCAGGATGTCGTCCAGCATCACGCTCAGCGTCCCTCCCATCCGGTCCGCCCAGCCGACAGGACCGGGCTTGACGATATCAACGGCGCGGAACAGCGCAAAAGCCGCCAGGATCCACCAGCCCGAGGCATCCACCGGCAGGGCGGCGAGCGCCAGGCATTGCCCGGCTCCTTCATCCGCCACCACCCAGGAAGGATCCCGTTGCGCGGCGGGAAGGCGCGACACGGCCCAGAGGCCGGCCAGGGAAAAGCCGATGCCGAAGGCAAGGCACCAGCCCGGACCGAGCAGCGCGACTGGCAGCACGAGGGCAGAGGCCCATGTGCCCGGCGCCGGGCGCAGGAAGCCAACGCCGCACAGGCTCGCGACCATCATCGGCAGGCGCATCAGGGAATGCGGTCCAGGAAGTCATCCACGGGCTGCACCAGTTCCGGTTCTTCCAGCGTGGGCGCGTGCCCGGCGCCGGGAAGGGTGACGAGCTCCAGGTCCGGCTTCTCCCGCACCATGGTCCGCACCGTCGCGGCCGAGAGGAACTCGCTCGCCTCCGCCCAGATCAGCATGACCGGGATGGGGCGCAGGCCCCGGAAGGCCGGGCCGAGATCGGGGGCGCCGCCCCCGGCCTCCATCGCCTGCTGGATGCGCGTGTCCCAGCGCGGATGCAGCAGCCCATCCTCGCCCGGCTTGTAGGTAAGGGCGGCGAAGCGTCGCCAGGCCTCATCATCGGGAAGGGGAACGCGCGGCATGATGGTGCGGAGATAGGCAACGGCATCATCGATGCTGCGGAAGCCCGGATCATACCCCGCGAAGCCGCCCACCAGCTCAAGCCCGCGCGGATCGATTTCGGGGCCGATGTCGTTCAGCACCGCCGCCCGCAGCAGGGTGGGCCGCAGGACGGACAGCACCATCGTCATCAGCCCCCCGAAGGAGGTGCCGACCACCACGGCGCGCGGCAGGTGCAGCGCCGCGCAGGCATCCAGTATGTCCCCCGCCGCGCGTTCGGGGCGGTAGCGGGAGAGGTCGGCCGCGCGCCCGCTCTCGCCATGGCCCATGTAGTCCAGCGCCACCACGCGCCGGCGGCCGGCATGGCGGCGCGCGAACAGCTCGAAATCCCGCGCGGTGCGGCAGATTCCCGGAAGACAGAGAAGGGGCGTGCGATGCTCGTCCCCAGGCCAGTCCAGCGCATGCAGCGCCAGCCCGTCCCGGGCCGTCACCCGGCGGGTGGCGGGCGTCACGGGCCGGCCATCCAGGGCTTCAGCGGATGGGGCTGGCCGGCTGTCCCGGCCTCCCTCGCCCGGTAGACCACCGCGTTCTCCACCACGCGCTGCACGTAGTTGCGCGTCTCTGAGAAGGGGATCATCTCGATCCAGTCGATCACGTCCACCCCGCCTTCGCCGGGCATGCCATAGGTGCCCAGCCATTCCCGGACCCGCCCCGGGCCGGCGTTGTAAGCGGCGGCGGCCAGGGCGAGGTTGCCTTCGAAGCGCGCCATCTGGTCGGCCAGGTATTGCGAGCCGAGCCGCATGTTGTGGACGGGGTCGCTGGTCAGCCAGCCCGTCTGGTGCGGGATGCCCAGCTTCCGCGCCACCGCCGCGGCCGTCGCGGGCAGAAGCTGCATCAGCCCCCGCGCATTGGCCGAGGACACGGCCTCGGTGTCGAAGTTGCTCTCCTGCCGCGCGATCGCATTCACCAGCGCCGGCTCCAGCACGGCGGAGGGGGTGGCGTAGGGGGTAGGCCAGCCCTCCGGCAGCAGCATCACCCCGTCCGCGCCGGCGCGCCGGGCGATCCACACGGCGTGATCGGGCCGCCCCAGGCTCATGCCCAGCTGCGCGATCAGCACGCGGTCCGCAGGATCGGCCGCCAGCTCCTCCATGCGAAGCAGGAAGAGGCGTGCGCGGCGGTGGTCCCCGAGATCGGCGAGTGCCGCCGCCGCCGACGCCAGCTCCCGCCCGAGGAAGAGCCGCCGGGCCTCCTCCGTGGGCTGGGGCGGCGCGATGGCGCGGATCCGGGCGGAGAGCTGCGCCTCGTCCTCTCCCAGCGCGAGGGCGGCGAGCTGCCCGTAGAACGCCGTGCCGAGCTGGGCGGCTTCACCGAAGCGGCCCCGGGCGCGGGCGGGGTCGCTCGCCGCCAGCGCCCGGCCTTCCCAATAGGCGGAGCGGGCGCGGGTGATCACGCTGGCACTGTTTTCGCCGAGCGTGACGAAGTGGCGGGCCGCCAGGGCCGGCTCGTTCAGCCGCCGCAGGGCGATCCAGCCCGCGAGGAACTCGGCGTCCAGCCTTCCCTCTCCCTCGGCCTGGCCGTGCTGGGAGGCGACCTGGTACGCAGGCCGGTCCTGCCCGAGCCGGACCAGCTTGCGCGCGAGGACATGCCGTTCGTTCCAGATGGCCTTCGCCGCTTCAGGCGGCAGGTCGCGCTGCAACGGGGCGGCGGCGGCCCAGGCGGCAGCGGCCTCGGCATCCCGGTCCTGCCGCCGCAGCACCCGGGCGCTGGCGGCCAGCAGGCCGAGATCATCCCCCGCCGTTACGGGCGCCGCCCGCTCCGTGGCGATCGCGAGCCGCGCATCGGCCAGGCCGCGCCGCCCGGGATCGACCCAGGCGGCGGCCCGCGCAGCGTCCCCGAGGTCGCGGGACAGGAAGAACCGGTCGAAGCGCCGCCAGCGGTCCTCCGGCGTGAGGATGGCCGCGTGACGCTCGGCGAAGGCGGTCTCCACGCCGGCATCCTCCAACCCACCCGCCCAGGCGGTGCGGATCACCTCACGCGCGCGGGTGTCGTCGCCCGAGCGCGCCAGAGCATCCGCGTAGCGTTGCGCGCCCCCGAGGGTCAGGGGCGGGTTGCGGCGGAAATGAGCCAGGGCGAGGGCGTCGTCGGGATCGGCGGCCAGCGCGTCTTCGACCCGCCGGTTCATCGTCTGGGGCAGGGGCCAGTCGGGATTGGCCGCCACCCAGGCGACCAGCTCCCCCGGAGTGGCCTGCCCGCGCTGCAACAGCCGCAGCCAGGCAGTGATCTTCCGCACCACGGGGTCCGCCTGTGCCGCGGTTTCGGCAGCGGCGGCATGGCGGGACCCGTTGGCGAGCCCCAGCGCAGCGCGCCCGGCGGCACGCTGCGCCTCGCTCGCCCAGGGCTGGGCCTGGGCGGAAGGCAGCGATGTGGCAGCAAGCCCGAACCCGAGCAGCAGCGCGAGCCGCGGCACGGCGCGGGGGCGGCGAGGGGCCATCAGGGGCATGGGCAGGTTCCGGCGGTGGCGGCGCAAACTCGGGCGCCGCTGCCGCGCTGGCAAGACCCACGATGCGTCAGCCCCGGATGCATCGGCCCTGGTGGCAGGCCGCCCGTTCAGTCGTCGTCATCGTCCCGCTCGCGGCCCCTCCGGGGCAGCAGGCCGCGCCGGCGCCGGTCATCGTCGTCGTCGTCGCCACGGCGGGTGGTGCGGTAGCCGCGCCGGTCATCCTCATCGTCGTCACCGTCGCGGCGCCGGGCACCGAGGGGGCTCAGCCGGCGGCGGCCGCGATCATCATCGTCGTCGTCATCCGCCCGGGCAGGGGCGGGCGCGATAGCGGGGGCGACAGCGAGGGCGAGGCCAAGGAGGGCGAGGCCGCGGCGGGTCGTCTCGTCGTTCATGCTGTTCCTCATGCGTCGGGATGGCGGGTCCGGATGGCTCCAGCGGGTGAAAACCGCCCTGTTTCGGCCCCAGGAGGGCTGCGCCCTTGTTCCGGCCCGGCGTGGCGCGTAATCCGGTCCGGCTGGCGCGACGGGCGCCGGCATCCCATATCCGCCTCCCGCCCGCAGGAAACGCCCCGCATGTTCAAGGGTTCGCTCGTCGCCCTCATCACGCCGATGGCCCAGGACGGCCGGCTGGACGAGCGCGCCTTCCAGGAGCTAGTGGAATGGCAGATCGCCGAAGGCACCCAGGGCCTGATCCCCGTCGGCACCACCGGCGAAAGCCCGACGCTCTCGCATGAGGAGCACCAGCGCGTGGTGGAACTCTGCGTGGAGGCCGCGGCGGGGCGCGTGCCCGTGATCGCCGGGGCCGGCTCCAACAGCACGGCCGAGGCGGTGGCGCTGACCCGCCATGCGAAGCAGGCCGGCGCGGATGGGGTGCTGGTCGTGACCCCCTATTACAACAAGCCCACCCAGGAGGGCATGTACCTGCACTTCAAGGCGGTGGCGGATGCCGCGGACATTCCCGTGGTCATTTACAACATCCCCCCGCGCAGCGTGATCGACATGAGCGTCGAGACCATGGCGCGGCTGGCGCGGCACCCGAACATCGTGGGCGTGAAGGACGCGACGGCGAACCTCACCCGCCCGCTGCACACCCGCGCCGCCTGCGGCCCGGATTTCTGCCAGCTCTCGGGCGAGGACCATACGGCGCTCGCCTTCCTGGCCGTCGGCGGGGCGGGCTGCATCAGCGTGACCGCCAACATCGCCCCGCGCCAGTGCCGGGACATGCATGATGCCTGGGCCGATGGACGTGTGCAGGATGCCATGGCCATCCAGGACCGGCTGCTGCCGGTGCATGACGCCATGTTCTGTGAAACCTCCCCGGGCCCGGTGAAGTTTGCCGCGAGCCTGCTCGGCAAGGGCAGCGAATTCTGCCGCCTGCCCATGGCCCCGATCGCCCAGTCCTCGAAGGACCGCGTGCGCGCCGCCCTGACGGGCGCGGGGCTGCTGAACTGACCCCAAGACGGAAACGATGGCCGAACCCCGCAAGAAAGCCCTGATCAGCCACGGCGTCGCCGCGCAGAACCGCAAGGCCCGCTTCGACTACAAGATCAACGAGACCTATGAGGCCGGGATCGTCCTCGTCGGCCCGGAGGTGAAGAGCCTCCGCGCCGGGCGCGCGACCCTGACCGAGGCCTGGGCGGGCGAGCGGGACGGGGAGATGTGGATCTTCAACCTCTACATCCCCGAATGGCAGGCCGGGTCGGTGGTGGCGAAGTTCGAGCCGCGCCGGCCGCGCAAGCTGCTGCTCCACAAGAACCAGGTCGCCACCCTGGCCGGCGCCGTCTCGCGCGAGGGCGCGACGCTGGTGCCGCTGGACATCCATTTCAACGATCGCGGCGTGGCCAAGCTCACCCTCGGATTGGCCGAGGGCAAGTCGAAGGCGGATAAGCGCCAAGCCATCGCCGAGCGCGACTGGAAGCGGGACAAGGCGCGGGTGATGCGCGACCGGGGCTAGCGCGCCTCAATCGCCCCCCTGGTCGCCCGCCCCAATCGCCCGCAGCTATCAGGCTGGCGCCACCACGCAGGCCAGCGGCTCCAGCCCCTCGATCTCCCCGAGATAGCGTGCGCCGCCTGCGGGGATGGCCGGCATTCCTGTCAGGCTGCCCAGCGTCACCACCTCCCCGGCGCCTATGCCGCGGCCCTCGCGGCGGATGCGGCCGAGCCATTCCTCCAGGAGGGGCCGCAGCGGGGCGGCCACATGCGGGCCCTCGCGCGTGGCGATCACCACGCCATCCTGGGACAGGCGGACGGGGGGCGGGGCGTCGAGCATGTCCAGCGACCAGGGTGCCCGGCTTGTCCGGATGACAGCGCCATGATTGCCCAGGCACTCGGCGATCCGGTCCAGCGGCCCGGTTTCCAGATCCGGCTCAAAGCGCGGCTGCACGAGTTCGAGGAGCACTGCGAGCCGCGCGAGGCGGGGCAGGGACTCCACGGTCAGCGCGGCGGCCCCGGCGGGCGCCATGGCTCCGGGGAAGGAGAGGGCAAGCTCCAGCTCGATGAAGCGCACCGGCGGCATGGGGATGGGCTGCTCGCCCGGCTCCACGAGGATTCGGGAGTCAGGGATCGGGGCGGAGAACAGGTGCTCGCCCTGCCGGCCCAGCTTCCAGCCGCCGGGGCTCTCGCCCAGGGCATGGAAGGTCGCGTTCTGTATGGCCTCCGCCTCGGCCAGCGACGCGGGGCGGAGGGCCGGGTCGAGCTCCGCCAGCGGTGGCCCGCCACGGGCCCGGGCGAGGCGTTCCGCGGCGGCGCTGATCTTGTCCAAGGCAATGCTCCGAATGGGACGGGGCCGCAGGAGGCCCGCGATCCGGCCGCCCGGCAAGCCCCGCCTATTCCGCCGGGGCAGGCAGCGCGACGGGACGGTCGCGCCAGCGCAGCCGGTCCAGCGCCAGGTAGACCACCGGAGTGGTGTAGAGCGTCAGCACCTGGGAGACGACCAGCCCACCGATGATGGCGATGCCGAGCGGCGAGCGCAGCTCCGAACCCGTGCCGGTGCCGAGCGACAGGGGCACGGCGCCGAGCAGGGCGGCCAGCGTGGTCATCAGAATGGGCCGGAAGCGTTCCCGGCAGGCGGCGAGGATGGCTTCCTCGCTGCTGCCGCCCACGGTGCGCTCATGCTCCAGGGCGAAGTCCACCATCATGATGGCGTTCTTCTTCACGATGCCCAGCAGCAGGATCACGCCGATCAGCGCCACCACGGTGAGCGGGGTGTTCGTCGCGAGCAGCGCGAGCAGCGCTCCCAGCCCGGCCGTGGGCAGGGTGGAGATGATGGTGACCGGGTGGATGAAGCTCTCATACAAAACGCCGAGCACGACATAGATGGCCAGGAAGGCCCCGAGGATGAGCAGCGGCATGTCCCGGGTGAAGGACTGGGCGGCCGCGGCATTGCCGCCGAACTGGGCGCGGATGGTGCTGGGCATGCGCACCTGGCGCTGCACGTCCTCGATCAGCGTCTGGATCTCCGCCACGGTCATTCCCTCCTCAGGGTTGAAGGAGATGGAGGCTGCGGGGAAGCCGCCCTGATGGGTCACCGCCAGGGGAGCGGAGGCCGGCACCACTCGCGCGATGGCGGAAAGGGGAACCTGGATGTCGCCCGCGCCGGGCAGGAAGATGCGGGAGAGGTCGGGCGGACCCTGCTGCAGCTCGGGATCGATCTCCAGCACCGCGCGGTACTGGTTGCGGGCGCGGTAGATGGTCGAGACCTGTCGCTGGGAAAAGGCGTTGTTCAACGTCGCGTTGATCTCGCTCTGCGCCACGCCCAGCCGCGCCGCGGCCGCGCGGTCCACCTCCACCCGCGTGACCAGGCCGGAGCGGTCCTGGTCGCTGCTCACATCGTTGATGCCGGGCACCTGACGCAATGCCTGCACCAGGGTCTGCGTCCATTCGCGCAGCTCCTCGATGCTGTTGCCCAGGAGCACATAGGAGAAGCGACCCGCATCCGACCGCCCGCCGATGCGGATGTCCTCGTTGCTCCGCAGGAAGACGGCGGCGCCGGCGATGCGGTTCAGCGGCGCGCGCAGGCGTGCGATCACCTGCTCGGAGGAGACGTCCCGTTGCTCGCGCGGCTTGAGGGTGATGTAGATGCTGCCGCGGTTCGAGGCGCCCTGGCCGCCGCCGCTGCCCACGGTGGCGCCCACCGTGTCCACCGCCGGATCGGCCGTGATGATCTCCACCACCCGGCGCTGCAGGGCCTCCATCGTCGCGAAGGAGGTATCGGGCGCGGCCTGGGTGCTGCCGGAGAGAAGGCCGGTGTCCTGGGTCGGCAGGAAGCCCTTGGGCACGATCATGTAGAGCCAGACCGTCAGCGCCATCAGCCCGAAGGTGGCCAGCAGCATCAGCCAGCGGAAGCGCAGGAGGAAGGCCAGGCTGCGGATGTAGCCGCGCGCGGTGGCGGCCAGCTCGCCTTCGAACCAGCGCGCGAGAAGACCGGGGGGCTTCTCCGGCCCCGTCCGCTCCATCCAGCCCGCCATCATGGGCGTGAGGGTAAGGGAGACGATGCCGGAGATGGCGACGGCCACGGCCAGGGTGACGGAGAACTCCCGGAAGATGCGCCCGATGATGCCGCCCATGGCGAGGAGCGGGATGAAGACCGCGATGAGCGAGATGGTGATGGAGAGGACGGTGAAGCCGATTTCCCGCGCCCCGACCGTCGCGGCCTCGATCGGCCCCAGGCCGCGCTCGCGGTGGCGCGCCATGTTCTCGATCATCACGATGGCGTCGTCCACGACGAAGCCCACGCAGATCGTCAGCGCCATCAGGGATAGATTGTTGAATGAGTAGCCGATCCACCACATCACCGCGACGGTGCCGAGCAGGGAGAGCGGCACGGCGGCGCTGGCGGCGAGGATGGGCGCCCAGCGCCGCAGGAACACGGCCACCACCGCCACCACCAGGGCGATGGTGATGATGAGGGTGAAGCGTACCTCCTCCACCGAGGCGCGGATCGTGGTGGAGCGATCGCTCAGCACCTCCAGCCGCACGCCGGCCGGAACCCAGGATTCAACCTGCGGGATCATGGCGCGGATGCCGTCCAGCACGTCAATCACATTCGCCTCGGCCTGCTTGCGCACCATCAGCAGGATGGCAGGCCTGCCGTTGAACCAGCCGGCCTGGCGGCGGCTCCGCGTGCCATCCTCCACGCGCGCGATGTCGGCCAGGCGGACAATGGCGCCCCCTTCGGCCTTCAGCACGATCTCCCTGTAGGCATCGGCGCCGTCGATCCGGTCATTGGTGCGGATGGCGGCCGATTGCTCCGGCCCTTCGATGAAGCCCGTGGCCTGGGTGACGTTGGCGCGCGTGATGGCGAGGCGCACCTGCTCCATGGAAATGCCGGCGGAGGCGATGGCGGAGGGATCCACCGCCACGCGCACCGCCGGCTGGTCGCCGCCGCTGACCTCCACCTGCGCCACGCCCGGCACCTGGGCGAGGCGCTGCGCCACCAGGCTGTCCGCGATGTCATAGACCGCGGGGCCGGACTGGGTCTCCGATGTCATGGCCAGGATCATGATCGGCGCGTCGGCCGGGTTGATCTTGCGGATCGTGGGTGGGTTGGGCAGGCCCGAGGGCAGGTCCTGCCGCGCCCCGTTCACCGCCGCCTGCACGTCCTGCGCCGCCTCCCGCTGCGTGCGGGCGAGGTCGAACTGGATGATGATCCGCGTGCTGCCCAGGGAGGAGTAGGAGGTCATCTCCGTCACCCCGGGGATGGTGCCCAGCCGGCGCTCCAGGGGCGCGGCCACGGTGCTGGCCATGGTCTCCGGGCTCGCGCCGGGCTGGCTCGCGCTCACGACGATGGTCGGGATGTCCACGCTGGGCATGGAAGCCACGGGCAGGCGGAACAGGGCCACCAGCCCGACCAGCGCCAGCCCGATCGCCAGCAGCGAGGTGGCGATGGGCCGCGCGATGAAGGGGGCGGAGAGGTTCATTCCGCCGGGGCCGCCGGCGCCGCCGCGGCGCGGGGCCGCTGCAGCCGCGCCCGCACCCATTCGAGCGCGAGATAGACCGAGGGCGTGGTGAAGAGCGTGACGAACTGCGACAGGATGAGCCCGCCCACGATGGACACGCCGAGTGGCAGGCGCAGCTCGGACCCCGCGCCATGCCCGAGCACGAGGGGCAGCGCGCCGAGAAGGGCGGCGAGGGTGGTCATGGTGATCGGGCGGAAGCGGAGGATCGCCGCCTCGAAGATCGCCTCCCGCGGGGCCATCCCGCGCTCGCGCTGCGCGTCCAGGGCGAAGTCGATCATCATGATCGCGTTTTTCTTCACGATGCCCATGAGCAGAAGGATGCCGATGATCCCGACGATCGAGAGGTCGAGCCCGAACAGCTCCAGCGCCAGCAACGCCCCGATGCCGGCGGAGGGCAGGGTGGAGAGGATGGTCAGCGGATGGACCAGGCTTTCATACAGCACGCCCAGGGTGATGTAGATCACGACGACCGCCGCCAGGATCAGCCAGGGCTGGCTGCGGAGGGAGGCACTGAATTCCGCCGCATCCCCGGCGAAGCGCCCGGTGATGGTGGAGGGGACGCCGAGCTGGCGCATCGCCCCCTGGATCGCCTCCACCGCATGGCCGAGCGAGACGCCTTCGGCCAGGTTGAAGGAATAGGTCACGGCGGGGAACTGGTTCTCCCGCGTCACCTGGAGCGGCCCGCTGCCCCGGCCGATGCGCGCGATTTCGGAAAGGGGAACCACGGCGGCGGTACCGTCCGTGCTGCCGGCCACGCGAAGCAGGCCGAGCTTGGTGGGGTCCGCCAGGAAGTCCTCGCTCGCCTCCAGGATCACCCGGTACTGGTTGTTCGCGGCATAGATCGTGGAGATCTGGCGCTGGCCGAAGGCGTCGTAGAGCGCGTCGTCGATGGCCTGCATGGTCACGCCCAGCCGGCCGGCCCGGGCGCGGTCCACCTCCACCGTGATGCGCAGCCCTTCCTGCTGCTGGTCGCTGGAGAGGTCGATCAGCGCGGGCAGGCCGCGCAGCGCTTCGAGGATGCGCGGGGACCAGGCCGCCAGCTCCGCCGCGTCGGCATTCACGATGGTGTACTGGTATTGGGTGGTGCTGGCGCGGGCGCCGATCTGGATGTCCTGCACCGCCTGGGGATAGGAGACGATGCCGGGGATGCCGGCCAGCCGGGGCGCCAGCCGTGCGATGACCTCCTGCGCGGTCTCGCTCCGCTCGTCCCGCGGGCGAAGCACCGCCGTGACGCGCCCGCCATTCAGCGTGGCGTTCACCGTGCCGGCACCCACTACGGAGGTGACGGCCTCCACCGCCGGATCGGCACGCACGATCTCCGCGACCTGGCGTTGCAGCGCGGACATGCGCGCGAAGGAGACGTCGCCCGGGGCCTCGGTGGCGATCTGGATCAGGCCGGTATCCTGGGCGGGCAGGAAGCCCTTGGGCATGACCACGTAGAGCCAGCCGGTCAGGACCACCGTGCCCAGCGCCACCAGGAGGGTCAGGCCCTGTGCCCGCAGCGTCACCACCAGGGCGCGGCGATAGGCGGCCAGCATCCCGTCGAACACCCAGTCAGAAGCGCGGGCAACCCATCCCTTCCTGCCGGAAGCCGGGCGCAGCAGCAGGGCGCACATCATGGGGGTGAGGGTGAGGGAAACGACCATGGAGACGAGCACGGTGGCCGTCAGCGTCTCCGCGAATTCCCGGAACAGCCGCCCGACAACCCCTTCCATGAACAGCAGCGGGATGAAGACGGCGATGAGCGAGACGGTGAGGGAGATGATGGTGAAGGCGATGCCCCGCGCGCCCTCATAGGCGGCTGCCACGGGCTCCATCCCCTCCTCGATATGGCGGACGATGTTCTCGATCATCACGATGGCGTCGTCCACGACGAAGCCCGTCGCGATCACCAGCGCCATGAGGGAAAGGTTGTCGAGCGAGAAGCCCAGCCAATCCATCACGGCGAAGGTGCCGATGATGGAGAGCGGCAGGGAGACGGCGGGCACGATGGTCGCGCGCCCGGAATGCAGGAAGAGCCAGATCACCGCCACCACCAGCACGGTGGAGAGCACCAGGGTCAGCTGCACCTCATGCACCGAGGCGCGGATCGTTTCCGTCCGGTCCGAGACGATGGACATGCGGATCCCCGCGGGCAGTCCGCGTTCCAGATCCGGCAGCTGGGCACGGATGCGTGCGACGGTGTCCACGATATTCGCGCCGGGCTGGCGCTGCACATCGAGGATGACGGCGGGACGGCCATTCAGCCAGGCGGCATTGCGGTCGTTCTCCAGCCCCTCGATCGCCTGGCCGAGGTCGCGCAGCCGCACGGGTGCCTCGTTGCGGTAGGCCACGATGATGTCGGCGAATTCGGAAGGCGCGTTGATCTGGTCGTTCGCCATGATGGTGGAGGCCTGGCGTGCCCCGTCCAGCGAACCTTTCGGCGTGTTGGCGTTGGCGCCCGTCACCGCCGTGCGGACATCGGCCATGGAAAGCCCGTAGGCGGCGAGGCGCGCGGGATCGATGCGGATCCGGATGGCCGGGCGCATGTTCCCCTGCACCGTCACGCGCCCGACACCGGCGGATTGCGCCAGCTTCTGCGCCAGCAGCGTGTCCGCCGTGTCGGAAAGGCGGGCGATGGGCAGCGTGTCGGAGGTGAGGGCCAGGGTGATGATCGGCGGGTCCGCCGGGTTCACCTTCGCATAGGTCGGCGGATAGGGCAGGGTGGAGGGCAGGGTGCCGCGCGCGGCATCCAGCGCCGACTGCACGTCCTGCGCCGCCTCGTCGATGTTCTTGTCCAGCGCGAATTGCAGCGCGATCCGGCTCGTTCCCGGGCCGGAGGAAGACGTCATCACGCTGATGCCGGCGATCTGGCCGAGCTGCCGTTCGAGCGGGGCGGTGACCAGCAGCGCCACCGTGTCCGGGGAGGCGCCGGGGAGCTGGGTGGAAACCTCGATGGTCGGGAATTCCACCTCCGGCAGCGATGAGACGGGCAGGCGCAGATAGCCCCAGATCCCCACCAGCAGCACGGCGATGGAGAGCAGCGTGGTCGCCACCGGCCGCGAGATGAAGGGGGCGGAGATGTTCAATTCGGGATCTCCCGCGCATCCGCCGTGCGGCGCGGGCGGTTGCCTGGCGGGCGGGCGGGGGCACCGTCATCGGCCACGGCCACCGTCGTGCCCGCGCTCAGCCGCAGCCCACCGGAGGTCACCACCCGCTCGCCCGGGCGCAGGCCGTTCTGCACCACCGCATCCGCCAGCGTCGTCTGGCCCACGGTGACCGGGCGCTGCTCCACCCGCCGGTCCTCGCCGACGACGAAGGCATAGCTGCCCTCCGGCCCGCGCTGAATGGCCACCAGCGGCACCACCGTTGCCTGGGGCAGCACCTCGATCCGCAGGCGCAGGTTCACGAAGGCGCCGGGCCAGAGCGCGCGGTCCTCGTTCTCGAAGACGGCCTTGGCCCGGATGGTGCCGGTGGTGGATTCCACCGCGTTGTCCACCGTGAGCACCGTCCCGTGGAGCACGGGGGCATTGCCCGGGCCAGGCAGGGTCTGCACCGGCACGGGGCCGCTGGCCAGCGCCCGCATCAGCCGGGGCAATTCCTGCTGCGGCAGGGTGAAGGTCACGCCGATGGGCGACATCTGCGTCACGGTCACGATGCCATTCGCATCGGAGCTGCGGACGACATTGCCGGGATCGACCTGCCGGATGCCCACCCGCCCCGCGATGGGGGAGCGGATGGTGGCGTAGCTCAGCTGAGTCCGCGCCTGCGCGATCGCCGCGTCGTCCTGGCGGACCTGCGCCTCCAGCATGGCCACCTGGGCGCGCTGGGTGTCCACCTGCTGCTGGGTCACGCCCGCGCCGCGGGCGAGGCTCTGGTAGCGCTGCAGGTCCACCCGGGCATTGGCCAGCTGCGCCTGGTCATAGGCCTTCTTGGCCTCGGCCTGCTGCAGCGAGGCCTGCACGGTGCGGTCATCCACCTGCGCCAGCACCGCGCCCTCCTCCACCTCCTGGCCCTCGCGGAAATTCACCTCCATGAGCTGGCCGTCGAGCTGCGTGCGGACCACGACACTGGCGAGGGGCACCACCGTGCCGAGCGCATCCACTGTCAGGGCCAGGTCGCGCCGCGTCGCCTCGGCCACCGTCACCGGCACGGCGATCCCGCCACCGGGCCGACGGCGCGCGCCGCCGGGCCCGCCGCCCTGGCGTGCCGCGCCGGGCCCCTGTGGCGGGGCGGAACCCTGCGGGCCCTGGGCCTCGGCCTGGTCGCGGGCCGTGCTCGGGTCCCGCCCGGCCTCGCGGCCCTGCCACCACCACCATCCGGCCCCGCCCACGCCCGCGAGGATGACGAGGGTGACGATCCAGGCGAAACCGCGCCTCATAGGGCGACCTCCGGGACAGCGACGCCGGCACCCCAACCGCCGCCCAGGGCGCGGAACAGGCCGACAGAGGCCTGGAACCGCGCGAGCCGCGCGCTGGAGAGGTTTCGCCGCGCGCTGAAGAGCGTGGACTGGGTGTTCAGCAGCGTGATGAGATTGATGATGCCGCCGCGCAGCTGTTCCTCGGCGATGGAATAGGCGCGCTGGGCACGGGCCTCGGCCTCCCGCAGGAGCCGCTCCTGATCCGTCGTTTCGCGCAGGGCCGCCAGCGCGCTTTCCACATCGGAGAGGGCGGAGAGGATGGCCTGGCGATAGAGGACCAGCAGCTCGGCCTGCTGGGCGCGGGCCAGCTCCACCTGGCCCCGCAGCGCGCCGCCATCGAAGATGGTCTGCGCGATGCTGGCCGCGATCGAGTAGAACTGGGCCTCCGGCCGGAGAAGCGTGCCGAGGAGAAGCGACTGGAATCCGCCCTGGGCCGAAAGGTTCACCGAGGGAAAGAGGGCTGCGCGCGCCGCCGCGACATTCGCATTGGCCGAGGCGAGGGTGGCTTCCGCCGCCAGCACGTCCGGCCGCCGGGCCAGCAGCGCGGAAGGCAGGCCGGGGGTGGGGGAGGGCACGTCCAGTCCCCGGAAGCCCTCGCCCGTGACCTCCAGCTCGACAGGCGCGAGCCCGAGCAGCACGGCAAGCGCGGCCGTGTTCTCCGCGATGGACTGGCGCAGCGGCGGCACCGCCGCCTCCTGCTGGGCCACCACCGTCTCCTGCTGGGCGAGGTCGAGGCCGGTGGCCGTCCCGGCCGCCACCTGCTGGCGGATGACGGAAAGCACCCGGCGCGCCGCGCTGAGATTGGCCTGCTGGATGCGCAGCGCCTCCCGCGCCTCCAGGATGGCGAAATAGGTGTTGGCGACCGATGCCTCGGCGGTGATGAGCGCGGTGCCCAGGTCGAAGCGCCGGGCGACTGCCGCGAGCCGCGCCGATTCGGCGTTGTTGCGATTGCGGCCCCAGAAATCCACCTCGTAGGAGGCGGCGAGATCGGCCGAGTAGCTCGTCACGGCGCGGGCGCCGCCGCCACTCTGGCTACGCTGCGCGCTTCCCCCGGCCGTCACCAGGGGCAGCAGGGCGGAACCGACGATCCGGGCCGAGGCGTCGGCCTGCCGCACCCGGGCAGCGGCCGCGGCCAAGTCCAGATTGTCGCTGGCCATGCGGCGCATCAGCCGCTCCAGCTCCACCGAGCCATAGCCGCGCCACCAGTTCGGGTCCGGCCAGCGCACCGGGGCGCCGGGCGCGGCTTCGCGGAAGCGGTTGGGGCCGGCGGCGATGCCCGGGATCGCATCGGGCTGGAAGGCGCAGCCGGCGGGGAGGGCACCGGCCAGGGCGCCCAGGATGAGCCTGCTCGTGCCCCGGCGCGTGGTGAAGGCGGGGGCTGTCATCGGAATCGCTTCATGCACTGCATGATTTTAGGCGTGAACCTGGCCATGCCCCATTCCCTGTTACCCTTCGGCACCCGCCGTTCGCCAAAGCCATAGAGCGCCGGCGAGGCAGGAAGATGGCCCTGGCCCACCAGGATCCCGGGCCGGGGGCCCGGCCCTCCGCCAAGGTTGTCCGTTATGCGCATGCAGCAAGAAGCCCTGCCGCGGGAACCCGTTGCATCCGGCGCCGGCTGGGCGCACCTCTCCCGCATGACCGACACGACCGAAACCGGGATGGGCCCCGAGGCCACCTCCGGGGCCAGCCAGGAAGCCGCCCAGGGGGGCATCAAGGAAAAGCTCGTCCGGACGAAGGAGCGCTGGGCGGGGGAGGGCAGGCTCCTCACCGGCATGACCTCCACGCCCGACCGGGACCGGCTGCCACCCGGGCAGCGCCTCGTCACGGACTGGCCGGTGCTGGACCTTGGCATCCAGCCCGCCGTCGCGGAGGCGGCGGCCCGGCTGGATATCGATGGGCTGGTGGAGAACCCGCTCTCCCTCTCCTGGGCGGAGCTGATGGCGCTGCCGCAGGAGGAGCGCCGGAACGACATCCATTGCGTGACCCAGTGGTCCCGCTACGACAATGACTGGCGCGGCATCTCGATCACCGCCCTGCTGGCCCAGGCCAGGCCGCGCCGCGAGGCCGCCTTTGTGACCATGGAGTCGCATGACGGCTACACGACCAACCTTCCCCTGGCCGATCTCGACCGCCCGGAGAACCTGCTGGCCACCCATTGGGAGGGCAAGCCGCTGACCCGCCAGCATGGCGGCCCGCTGCGGCTGGTGGTGCCCCATCTCTATTTCTGGAAGAGCCCGAAATGGATCCGGCGCATCTCCCTGATCGCGCAGGACCGGCCGGGCTTCTGGGAGGTGCGCGGCTATCACGACCGGGGCGATCCCTGGCTGGAGCAGCGCTACTCCGCCTGATGCCATGAGGCACGGCATGGGCGACCCGGCGGGGGACACCATCATCGCCATTGGCGCCAACCTGCCCGGGGCGGATGGCGCGGCGCCGCTGGCGAGCTGCCGGGCGGCCGCGGCGGCGCTGGACGGGGTTTGCGGCCTTTCCCTCGTCGCGACCTCCTCCTGGTGGGAAACCGCCCCGGAGCCGCCCGCCCCGGAAAGCCCCTGGTATGTGAACGGTGCGGCCCGGCTGCGGGGCGAGGCCGACCCGGCCGGGCTCCTGGCCGCGCTGCAGGCGATCGAGAACGCCGCGGGGCGCGTGCGGCCCTATCCGAACGCCCCCCGGACCCTGGACCTGGACATCATCGCGATGGGCCGCCTGGTCCGGGCCGGGCCCGATCCGGTGATCCCCCATCCCCGGGCGCATCTGCGCCGTTTCGTGCTGGTGCCCCTGGCTGAGCTCTGGCCGGGCTGGACCCATCCGGTGAGCGGGCTTACCGTCCGCGCCATCCTGGACAGCCTGCCGCCCGCCCCCATGCGGGCGGCCGGGGAGGCTTGACCCCGAAGCCCGGCCTTCCGGGCTTGTGTTTCGGTGTGCGGCTGTCTATCTGACCCATTCGCCCGCACACAATTTCGGAGTCCGGTATGGCCCGCGTCACGGTCGAGGACTGCATCCTCCAGGTTCCCAACCGCTTCGACCTCGTCCTGCTCGCCGCCCAGCGCGCCCGCGCCATCTCGCGTGGCGATGAGCTGACGGTGGACCGCGACAACGACAAGAACCCCGTCATCGCCCTGCGCGAGATCGCCGAGCAGACCGTCGAGCTGAACGGGCTGAAGGAGGACATCGTGAAGTCCCTCCTGCGCGCCCCGGAGCCGGAGCCCGTGGAGGAGGAGGTCATCGACCTCATCGCCACGGACGAGAACATCTTCGGCGTGATGGACGTGAACGAGGAGACCGCGGCCGAGGCCGGCATGCAGGTCGAGGACATGTCCGGCGACGACCTCGAGGCCGCGATCGCGGCCGAGCTCGGCGGCCGCCGCTGACCGCGAAACAGACCATCCGATGACCGACGGCACCGGGATACCATTCTTCCCCGGTGCCGGCACGGGCCCCTTCCGGGCGCCCGAGGGCGTGGCCAGCAGCGCGCCCGGCAGGCTGGACGCGGCCCAGGAGGCAGCGCCCGGCAAGGATCTGGTGGGGGATGCCGGGCTGGGCCCGGATCCCGGCCAGGCATTGGCCGATCTCGTCACGGGCTACGACCCCCGGGCGGATGGCGCGATGATCAGCCGGGCCTACCGCGTCGCCGAACACGCGCATCGAAATCAGCAGCGCGACAATGGCGATCCCTATATCGGGCATCCCGTCGCCGTCGCGCAGATCCTGGCCGGCTACCGGCTGGACGCTGCCACCATCGCCACCGCCCTGCTGCATGACACGGTCGAGGATACCGGGCTCACGCTGCAGGATCTATCCCGCGACTTCGGGCCGGAGATCGCGAAGCTCGTGGACGGCGTCACCAAGCTGACAAGGCTGGAACTGCAGTCCGAGCGGACCAAGCAGGCCGAGAACTTCCGCAAGCTCGTCCTGGCGATGAGCGAGGACATCCGGGTCCTCCTGGTGAAGCTCGCGGACCGCACCCACAACATGCGGACCCTTCACTTCGTCCCCCAGCAGCACCGGCGCATGCGCACGGCGCGGGAGACGATGGAGATCTACGCGCCGCTGGCCGAGCGCATCGGCATGCAGGCCGTAAAGGATGAGCTGGAGGACCGCGCCTTCCGCGAGCTCCAGCCCGATGCCTCCCAGACCATCAATGCCCGCCTGGCCTACCTTCGCGGACAGGGCGCCGACCTGATCGAGGAGATCAAGGCGGATATCCGCCGCCGCTTGCGGGACGCCGAGGTGCCGGTGATCGACATCCAGGGGCGCGAGAAATCGGCCTATGGCATCTGGCTGAAGATGCACTCGAAGAAGGTGGAGTTCGAGCAGCTCTCGGACATCATGGCCTTCCGCATCATCACGGATGACAAGGCGAACTGCTACGCCGCCCTGGGCGCCATCCACTCCGCCTATCGCGTCGTCCCCGGCCGCTTCAAGGACTACATCTCCACCCCCAAGCCGAACGGCTACCAGTCCGTCCACACCGGCGTGACGGTGCCGGAGCGGCGGAACGCAAAGATCGAGGTGCAGATCCGCACGCCGGAGATGCATGAGGTGGCTGAGTTCGGCGTCGCCGCCCACTGGATCTACAAGCAGGGCCCGGACGGGGTGGTCAACGCATCCCGCGACCGCAAGCGCTTTCCCTGGGTGAAGGACCTGCTGGAGATCCTGGAGAATGCCGGGGAGGCGCAGGACTTCCTGGAGAACACGAAGCTCGCCCTCCACCAGGACCAGGTCTTCTGCTTCACCCCCAAGGGCGACCTGATCGCGCTGCCGCGGGGCGCGACCCCCGTGGACTTCG
Source organism: Pararoseomonas baculiformis (assembly GCF_017813395.1). Classification (GTDB taxonomy): domain Bacteria; phylum Pseudomonadota; class Alphaproteobacteria; order Acetobacterales; family Acetobacteraceae; genus Roseomonas; species Roseomonas baculiformis. The sequence goes on from NZ_JAGIZB010000011.1 coordinate 141,412, forward strand.
CCTACCACGTGCACTCGCAGATCGGCGATTCCTGCGTTGGCGCGAAGATCAATGGCCGCATCGTCCCGCTCCGCCACCAGCTGGAGAATGGCGACCAGGTCGAGATCATCACGGCGCGCGGCGGCACGCCGAACCCGGCCTGGGAACGCTTCGTCGTCACCGGCAAGGCGCGCGCCCGCATCCGGCGCACCGTGCTGGCCCGCCAGCGCGAGGAGAGCCGCGAGAATGGTCGCCAGGCCATCGCCCGGGCCTTCCGCGGGGAAGGGCTGGACTTCTCGGAGAAGATCGCCGAGCCGGCGGTGAAGGCCCTGAAGCAGGTCAGCTTCGAGGATCTCTGCATCGCCGTTGGCAACGGCAACATCACGGCGCGGGACGTGCTGCACGCCGCCGTGCCGGAACTGCGCGGCCCGCCCCGCCCGGCCGTCAGCCCGCTGGAGGCGCTGGCCCTTGCCCGGGCCCGTGGGAAGCCCGGCTCCACCACCGTGCCCCAGCGCGGGCGGGGGAGGGATGTCGCCCATGGCATCACCGGCCTCGTCTCCGGCATGGAGGTGAACTTCGCCGGCTGCTGCCACCCGGTTCCCGGGGACCGCATCCTGGGCATCGTCTCCACCGGACGGGGCGTGACCGTGCACAAGCAGGGCTGCCACACGCTGGACGCCTTCGCGGCGACCCCGGAGCGCTTCATCGACGTGGACTGGGACAGCGAGCCCGGCGCGGCCGGCGAGCATATCGCCCGCCTCTCGGTCATCACCTCCAACGAGAGCACGGCCATCGCGGGCATGACCACGGCGATCGCCAAGCAGGACGCGCGCATCCAGTCCCTGCGCTTCCTGCACCGCGCGCCGGATTTCGCGGAGCTGAACGTGGACATGGAGGTGAAGGACCTGCGGCACCTCTCCAGCGTCATCGCGGCGCTCCGGGCGCTGCCGGGAATCGAGCAGGTGGAGCGGGCGAAGTCGTGATCCTCGGCCTCGGCAACGACATGGTGGATATCCGCCGGATCGAGCGCACCATCGCGCGGCACGGGGACCGATTCCTTTCCCGCATCTTCACCGAGCAGGAGCGCGCCAAGGCGGAGCGCCGGGGCGAGCGGACGCGGGTGGCCACCTATGCCAAGCGCTTCGCGGCCAAGGAGGCGGCCTCCAAGGCATTGGGCACGGGCTTCCGTGCCGGGGTGTTCTGGCGCGACCTGGGGGTGGTGAACCTGCCCTCCGGCCAGCCCACCCTGCGCATGACGGGCGGGGCGGCGGAACGGCTGGCGGCCATGACGCCGCCGGGGCACGCCGCCCAGGTCAGCCTCACCATGACGGACGAATACCCCTATGCCGAGGCGGTGGTGATCATCTCCGCCATTCCCCTTCCGGCTGCCCTTCCTTGACAGCCCGCCCCAACTGTCGCACCCACGGCCACGCGGCGGCCCGACCCGTGCCCCCTTTTCGGGCCTCCGGGGGCGTTCGGCCGGCCGGGTGAGGCCGCGAAGAAGCATACGATGACCAAGAAGACCTCCGGCGGCTGGCTGGAGAGCCTGAAGACGATCCTCTATGCGGGCCTGATCGCCATCGGCATCCGCACCATCGCCTTCGAGCCATTCAACATCCCTTCGGGCAGCATGATCCCCACCCTGCTGGTGGGCGACTACCTGTTCGTGTCCAAATACTCCTACGGCTATTCGCGGGCCTCGCTGCCCTTCAGCCCCAACCTGTTCAGCGGCCGGATCCTGGGCAGCCTGCCGGCGCGCGGGGATGTGGCCGTGTTCAAGCTGCCGCGGGACGGCACCACGGACTACATCAAGCGCATCGTCGGCCTGCCGGGGGACCGCGTCCAGGTTCGCCAGGGCATCCTGCGCATCAACGGGCAGCAGGTGCAGCGCGTGGCCGCCGGCCCCTATACGGTCGAGGGGGACGGGCCCCGCATGACCGTCCGCCTCTACCGCGAGACGCTGCCGGCCAGCGCCGGCAGCGCCCCCCGGACGCATGAGATCCTGGAGGCCTCGGATGACGGCCCCTACGACAACACGCAGGAATTCGTGGTTCCGCCCGACCACGTCTTCGCCATGGGCGACAACCGCGACAATTCGCTCGACAGCCGGGCCACCAGCTATGTCGGCTTCATCCCGGTTGAGAACCTGGTCGGGCGCGCCGAGTTCCTCTTCTTCTCCTGGGACGGTTCGGCCCGCTGGTGGGAGGTCTGGGCATGGCCCTTCGCGGTGCGCTGGTCCCGCATCTTCTCGGCGGTCCGGTGATGGCCGGCCGCATGATGAAGGCGGGCAGGCAGTGAAGCCCCCCGTCGCCGCCCTGGCCGGGCGGCTGGGGCATGTGTTCCGTGACCCCGCGCTGCTGGAGCAGGCGCTCACCCACCGCTCCGCCGCCGATCCCAAGCGCCGCCAACTCGATTCGAACGAGCGGATGGAGTTCCTGGGCGACCGCGTCCTCGCGCTGTGCATGGCCGAATGGCTGGCCGAACGCTTCCCGCAGGAGCGGGAAGGGGAGCTGGGCAAGCGGCTGGCCGTGCTGGTCGCCGCGGATACGCTGGCCAAGGTCGGGGACGCGATCGGCCTGCCCGCCGCGCTGCGCATCCCCCCCGCCGAGGGGCGCACGGGGCTGCGGCAGCGCGCGAATGTGGTGGCGGACGCGACCGAGGCCCTGATCGGCGCCCTTTACCTCGATGGTGGGCTGCCGGCCGCGCGCGCCTTCGTCCGCGCCGAATGGGAAGAGGCGATGGGGGCCGATGCGACCCCGCCCATGTCCGCAAAGAGCCGGCTGCAGGAATACCTGCTGGGCCGTGGCCAAGGCTTGCCGGAATATGTGCTGGTGGGCACCGAAGGTCCCTCCCACGCCCCGGTCTTCACCGTCTCCGCCCGCGCCTGTGGCCGCTCCGCCGAGGCGAGTGGCGACAGCAAGCGCGCAGCGGAGCAACTGGCCGCCGAGGCCCTGCTGGCGGAGCTCTCCCGTGGCTGAGGAAACAGGCGACATCCCCGGCATGCCCGAGGAGCAGGAGGGGCCCTCCCGCGCCGGCCTCGCCGCCGTGCTGGGCGCCCCCAATGCCGGCAAGTCCACGCTGGTGAACCGGCTGGCCGGGGCAAAGGTCTCCATCGTCTCGAACAAGCCGCAGACCACGCGCTTCCGCATCCGCGCGATCATCACCGAGGGACGTTCCCAGGTGGTGCTGACGGACACGCCCGGCATCTTCTCCCCCCGGCGCCGGCTGGACCGCGCCATGGTCGCCGCCGCCTGGGGCGGTGCGCAGGACGCGGACCTCGCGATGCTGGTGGTGGATGCCCGCGCCGGGGTGACGGAACCCTTGCGCGCCATCGTCGCCAAGCTGGCCAAGGGAGCCCCGCCGCTCTGGCTGGTGCTGAACAAGACCGACCTGTTCGACACCAAGCGGCTGCTCCCGCTGACGGCGGAGCTGAACGGCATGCTGAGCTTCGCCGAGACCTTCATGATCTCGGCCGAGACCGGCGACGGGGTGGACAGGCTCCGCACCCGTCTCTGCGAGGCCATGCCCGCGGGGCCCTGGCTCTTCCCCGAGGACGAGCTGTCCGACGTGACGGACCGGATGCTCGCGGCCGAGATCGTGCGCGAGCAGATCCTGCGCCAGACCCATGAGGAGGTGCCCCACCACGCCACGGTGGAAACCGAATCCTGGCAGGAGCGGAAGGACGGATCGGTCCGGATCGACTGCACCATCTATGTCGGCCGCGCCTCGCAGAAGGCGATCATCATCGGCGACAAGGGCAGCCGGATCCGGGAGATCGGCCAGCGGGCGCGTTCGGAGCTGACGAAGCTGCTGGAGCGGCCCGTCCACCTGTTCCTCAACGTGAAGGACCGGCCGGGCTGGGATGAGGAGCGGGGGCGGCTGCGCGCCCTTGGCCTCGAGGACCTGGAGTAGCCGCCGCGCGCGGCTTGCCCCATCCTCCCGCCATGGAATGGACCGCGCCCGCCATCGTGCTCGAATCCCGCCCGCTCGGCGAGGGTGGGGCGGTGGTCACCGTCCTCACCGAGGAGCATGGGCGCCATGCCGGGCTGGTGAAGGGTGGCGCCTCGCGCGGGCAGGCGGCCACCTGGCTGCCGGGCAACCTTGTCGAGGCACGCTGGGTCGCGCGGCTGGCCGAGCAGCTCGGGCTCCTGAGCGGCGATCTCGTGCATCCGGCGGCAGCCCTGGCCATGGATGACCCGCTGGCCCTCGCGCTGCTATCCTCCGCCTGCGCCGTGGCAGCGGAGGCGTTGCCGGAGCGGGAGCCGCATGCGGCGGTCTTCCGGGGCCTGCTGCCGATCATCGCCCATCTGCAGCGCGGCGCGCGGGAGGTGATTCCCGACTACATCCACTGGGAGGTGCAGCTCCTGGCCGATCTTGGCTATGGGCTGGACCTGACGCGCTGCGCCATGACCGGGGACACGGCGCGGCTGACCCATGTCTCACCCAAGTCCGGCCGCGCGGTGCGGGACGATATTGCCGCGCCCTATGGCGACCGGATGCTTCCCCTGCCTCCCTTCATGCGCAAGGCAAGCCTGCCCAGCGGCCCGAAGGACTGGGCGGATGCCTTGCGGCTGACCGGCCATTTCCTCGCCCGTGATGCCTTCGGCGCACGGCATCGGCCCATTCCGGCGGCGCGCCAGGCCCTGGCGGACCGGGTGGCGCTACTGGCCGAGGCGGCGCCGAACCAGGCCTGAGGCCGCCGCCCGGGCGCCGGCCTGGCTGGCACGACAGGCGCGCACCCCAAAGGTGCTCAACGCCCTGGCGGGTCAGAGCACCGGTAATATTAGCCCTTATTGGCCTGTCTACGCTGAATCCGGAGGCGCTTGCGGGCGGTCTTTCGGCTGCGTTTGGTTCTGTTACGCACGACGGCACATTCCCTTCGTGAACTGGAGCGTCGGACCCTAGCAAGCTGGCCTCCGGCTGCAAACGGACGGCGCGCCCCGCCGGGGGCACCGATACTGGGGCGCAACGGTTAGGCTAGGGCGCGGGCCGCACCAGAACCAGGTTGAACTCGCCGCCCGCACCCTCCAGCAGGCGGATGCGCAGGAAGGCGGGTCGCGGCGCCGGCGGGATCTCAAGCCGCGAGGCAAGGCCATCGGCGTCGTCGTTCTCGGCCAGTACCGTGCCGTTCTCGTCCAGCAGGGCCAGCTCGGTATCCACCTCGGGCGCCAGGCCGAAGGTCATGGCCAGGGCCGGCCTCCCGTCATGCGGCAGGGCGATGTAGCGGTCTTCCGCAGCATCCATGCGCAGCCGCAAGGCCTCGCCCAGGATGAGGGTGGGCCGGCGCCTGGCCTCCTCCAGCTCCGCGGCGGGGCCTGTCTCAGTCGTGGTCTGTTGCGCGCCCTGCACGACCAGCTCGAAGCTGCCGCGCCCGCCATCCAGCAGGCTGGCCCGGATGAAGGCTGCCCTTCCGGAGGCATCGGCGGTGCGGAGGCGTGAGGCGAGGCCGCCGCCGCCATCGTCATCCTCGAGCAGCACCTCCCCCTGGTCATCCAGCAGGGCCAGCACCGTATCGACATTCTCGCCGAGATCCCGCGTGGAGAGAGTCAGCGCCTGTCCCTCGGGCAGGGCGAACACGGCCTGCCGGCCGCGCCCGAGCTCGATGCGCAGGGTCTGCCCGGGGTTCAGCGGGCCGCGCGACCGGGCCTGCTCCAACGAGGTCGGGTAGTCTGGTTCGGGTGACGGGGCCTCGCGCTCCAGCACCACCTCAAAGCTTCCGGTGCCGCCATCCACCAGGCTGGCGCGCAGGGTCATCGGCCCGCTCCCCTGCATCAGCGGCAGGAGGGATGCGAGGCCTTCACCCCCATCATCGTTCCGGGCCACCACCTGCCCCGAGGCGTCGAGGAGGGCTAGTTCCGTATCCGCCCCGCGCGACAGCGCGCGCGTCGCCGCGATCAGGTCCGTCCGTTCCTCCGGCAGGGCGAAGAAGGCGTGCTGGCCCCGGCGCAGCCGCACGCGCACGGGCTGCCCCAGGGTGAGGGGCGGGCGCCCGGCCGCCGAAGCCTGGTCTGTCGCGAAATCCGGTGGTGGCAGGGGCTGTTCCCGCGTCAGCACCAGCTCGAACCGGCCGCCCTGGTTCTCCAGCGTGCCGGCACGGATCAGGCGCACGCCGTCGCCCGGCTGCGCCTCCAGGCGGGAGGCAAGCTCCTCCCCGCCGCCGTCATCATCCTCGGACAGCACGTCACCCGCCTCGTCGAGCGTGGCCAGCACCGTGTCCGTGCCGCGGGCCAGCCGGCGGGTCTCCACCCTCCAGGCCTCACCGGCTTCCGGTGCGATGCGGAAAAAGGCCTGCTGTCCCCGCCGCAGCGTGACCTGGACCGGGCGGTCCGGCTGGAGCGGCGGCGCCTGGGCCGCATCGCCAGGGCTGAGTGCGACGCGGGAGGCCGGCGGACTGGCGGGTGAGGGGGCAGGGCTCTTCGGCGGCCCGGCCTGAACCGGCAGGAGCAGCCCGCTCGGAACGGGGTCGGCCGCCAGGGCCGGTGCCGCCGCGCCAACCGCCAGGACAAGGCCCAGCACATGGCCCGCCGGCCGCAGCCCCCGGCCCCTGGTCCATCCCTGCCGTGCCATCTGGCATCCTCCGTGACCGCCCGATCCTGCTAGACCCGGCGCCTCGTGCCCGTCCATCAACAGAGCCGTGCCCTGGCGCCGGCCCGTCCGGCCTGCTAGAACGGAAGAACCTGAACGAAGACAGAACACGGGGCCGCCCACCATGCCCGACGACCTCAAGACGCTGCCGGAAGGCGGCCGGATCAACGAAACCCCGCTCGCCGGCGCCTTGTCCGAGCGGTACCTCGCCTATGCCATGTCCACCATCATGGCGCGCTCGCTGCCGGATGTGCGGGACGGGCTGAAGCCGGTCCATCGCCGCCTGCTCTGGGCGATGCAGCAGCTGCGGCTGGACCCGGCAGGCGGCTTCAAGAAATGCGCCCGCGTCGTCGGCGACGTGATCGGCAAGTACCATCCGCATGGCGATGCCAGCGTCTATGAGGCGCTGGTGCGGCTCGCGCAGGACTTCGCCGCCCGCTACCCGCTGGTGGAGGGCCAGGGCAATTTCGGCAATATCGACGGCGATAACGCCGCGGCCATGCGCTACACCGAGGCGAAGCTCACCGAGGTCGCCAAGGCGCTGCTGGAGGGGATCGACGAGGATGCCGTCGATTTCCGCCCGACCTATGACGGCGAGGAGCAGGAGCCGGTCGTCCTCCCGGCCGCCTTTCCGAACCTGCTGGCCAATGGCGCGAACGGCATCGCCGTGGGCATGGCAACCTCCATCCCGCCCCATAATGCGGGCGAGGTCTGCAGCGCCGCGCTGGAGCTGATCCGCAACCCGCATGCCACCACCGCCGAGCTGCTCGCGCATATGCCCGGCCCGGATTTTCCGACCGGCGGCGTGATGGTGGAGCCCGCGGACAGCATCCTGAACGCCTATGAGACCGGCCGCGGCGGGTTCCGCCTGCGCGCGCGCTGGGAGAAGGAGGCGCTGAAGAACGGCACCTGGCAGGTTGTCGTCACCGAGATCCCCTACCAGGTCCAGAAGTCCCGCCTGATCGAGCAGATCGCGGAGCTGCTGGAGGCGAAGAAGCTGCCCCTGCTGGCGGATGTGCGGGACGAGAGCACGGACAAGGTCCGCCTCGTCCTGGAGCCGAAGTCCCGCACCATCGAGCCGGCCATGCTGATGGAGAGCCTCTTCCGCGCGACCCCGCTGGAGACGCGCATCCCGCTCAACATGAACGTGCTGGATGCCGAACGCACGCCGCGGGTGATGGGGCTGCGGGAGGTGCTGCGCTCCTGGCTGGATCACCGGCAGGTGGTGCTGGTGCGCCGCTCCAACCATCGCCTTGCCGCGATCGAGCGGCGGCTGGAGATCCTCGACGGCTACCTCATCGTCTATCTCAACCTCGACGAGGTGATCCGCATCGTCCGTGAGGAGGACCACCCGAAGGAGGCCCTGATGCGGACCTTCGAGCTGACGGACAACCAGGCCGAGGCCGTCCTCAACATGCGGCTGCGGGCACTCCGCAAGCTGGAGGAGATGGAGATCCGCCGCGAGCACCAGCGCCTGACGAAGGAGCTGAAGGGGCTGCAGAAGCTGCTCTCCAGCGAGAAGGCGCAGTGGACCCGGATCGGCGAGGAGATCGAGGCCGCGCGGGACAAGTTCGGCTCTGGCGCGCTGGGCGACCGCCGCACGGTGCAGACCGAGGCCGCGGTGGTGACGTTCGACGAGAGCCAGTTCGTGGAGAAGGAGGCGATCACCGTCATCCTTTCCGAGAAGGGCTGGCTGCGCGCGCAGAAGGGGCATCTCGAGCCCACCGCCGAGCTGCGCTTCAAGGAAGGCGACAGCCTTGCCCTGATGCTCCATGCGGAGACGACGGACCGGATCGGCCTCATTGCCTCCAATGGCCGCGCCTACACGATCAAGGCCGATGCCGTGCCGCGTGGGCGCGGCGACGGCCAGCCGGTGCGGCTGATGGTGGAACTCGGGAATGAGGAGAACATCCTCACCGCCTTTGTGTGGAAGGAGGGGCTGAAATTCCTCGTCGCCTCCAGCGCGGGGCGCGGGTTCGTGGTGAAGAGCGAGGATCTGCTAGCCGAGAAGCGCACGGGCAAGCAGGTGCTGGTGGTGGATGCGCCCGATACGCTCGCCGTCTGCGTGCCGGCCGAGGGCGACACGGTGGCGGTGATCGGCGAGAACCGGAAGCTCCTCGTCTTCCCGATGGAGCAGGTGCCGGAGATGACGCGCGGCCGCGGCGTGGCGCTGCAGGGCTATCGCGATGGCGGGCTGTCCGACGTGAAGGTGTTCGATGCGCGCCGGGAAGGCCTGACCTGGCGCCTGGGCGACCGCACCCGGACCGAGACGGCGCTGGCTCCCTGGCGCGGCAATCGCGGTGGCGCGGGCAAGATGCCGCCGAACGGCTTCCCGAAGTCGAACCGCTTCGACGGCTGAGGCGGCCTGCCCGGATATCCCGGCCCCGGCCTCCGGGCCGGATGTCCGGCAAGCCATCGGTCCCTCGCGGCAGGAGCGGGTGTTATCCGGCTCAGGCCGCGCGGTCCGGGTTCGGGCGGTGCTACACCGCGCTTTCCGGAACCAGCGCCGTGACTGGCGGCAGGCTGTCGCGCAGCGGGTGCCAGGCGCCGTTGGTCAGGATCTCGCTCGGCCTGAAGCCCGCCTTGTAGGCCATCTTGGCACTCTGCGGCACCCAGTAGCCAAGATAGACATAGGGCAGGCCCAGGGCGCGCGCCCGGTCCACCAGATGCAGGATGGAGAGGGTGCCGAGCGAGCGGCCCGCATGTTCGGGCTCGAAGAAGGAATAGACGGCGGAGAGCCCGTCCTTCAGCCAATCGGTCAGGCAGGCGCCGATCAGCCGGTCCGGCGCCTCGCGGAACTCGATCAGCATGGTGGTGATCGGCGTGTCCTCCACCATGGCGCGGTAGTCGTAGAAGCCCATGGCCGCCATGTCGCCGTCCCGGTGGCGGGCGCGCTGGTAGCGCTGGAACAGGGCGAATTGCTCGGCCGTGGCGCGCGCCGGCACCTCCTGCGCCACCACCTCCGCGTTGTTGCGCAGGATCCGCCGATGCGTCCGGCCCGGTGCGAAATCCTCCACCACGATGCGGATCGGGATGCAGGACTGGCATCCCGGGCAGACCGGCGCATAGGCGATGTTGTGGCTGCGCCGGAAGCCGGCACGGGAGAGGCGGTCATGCAGCGCCTCGCCCTCCGGCCCGGAGAGCTCGGTCACGACCTTCCGTTCCGTCCGCCCGGCCAGGTAAGGGCATGGCAAGGGAGCGGTGGTGTAGAAGAACTGCGGTCGGCGTTGGGCACGGTGCAGCATCAGGGCTCCATTTTCGGCGGAACGGGCCCTTTCGTCCATGGTCTCCGTGCAGGAGGGCCGCCCCATCGCCACAACGCAGGGCAGCGGCCCGCGGTGGCATGCTTCTTCAAGGGTCAAGCCGCAGCCGGGCTTTTGCGGGGGCCTGCGCCGGTAGCGCCTCCACCTTCCCCGCCGCCCAGCCGGCATTCCGGTCGCCCCAGTGGCGGGAGAAGGGGTTGCCGGACTGCCCCGTGGCGATCGCGGCCAGCACCCCGTCGGGGGAGGCAAGGTCCATCACGATCCGCAGCCCCGGCCCATGGGCATGGCTGAAGTCGCGCGCCATGCCGCCGCGGTTCACGGTCTGCCCATCGCCGGGAGTGGGCGCCTCAATGCGGATCAGGTTCCCAAGCAGCGGGACGAAGCGAAGAAGCGGGTGTTCCAGCCGCACGCGATGCGCCTCTCCCCAGCGCCAGGCAGCGGGATCTGGCCCGAAGCCGGGAAGAAGCGAGGCCACGGCGGCCTCCAGCGCCCGCATCGCCATGGGGCCGCAGCCCTCCGGCCCGCACCAAGCGGCCCCTTCGGCCGTGCCGAGAAGCCGGATGAACTCGGGGCCGGCGGACCAGGCGCCCTCCGGCACCCCGCCGGCCTCCAGGGCGAGCCGCCCCATCTCGCGCATCCAGGCATTGAAGATCAGGGGCTGCGGCAGGCCCGGCTCCATGGCCCCGTTCCAGCCGATAAGGAGGTCGCGCGCTTCCCCGGCAAGGCCGGCCGGGCGGGGCGGGGAGAGAAGGAGCGGCAGCATCTCCTGCGCGAGCAGGCTGACAGAATCCGCCTGCATGGCCGCGAAGTCGCCGGGGCCGTGGCGCTCGCGCTGCCGAAGCAGGTCGCCGATCCGCCGGAAGCGCCAGTCCCCATACCAGTCGCGGCCGAGGAAAACCGGGCTGCCCAGGGGCTGGACGCGGTTGTTGGCGTTGGCGATCACGCCCGAAGGCGGCGCGACCACATGCGGCATGGCATCGAAGGGCACCCAGCCCGTCCAGTCATGCGAGCCATCCCAGCCCGGGGCGGGCAGGGTGCCGTCGCCCGCTGCACGAACGGGCGTGCGGCCGGTCAGGAACATGGCGATGCCGCCCGCCGCATCCGCCACCATCAGGTTCTGCGCGGGGCTTGAGATGAGCGCGGCGGCCGCCCGCGCCTCGGCGATGGAGCGGGCGCGGTTCAGGGCGAGGAGCCCCGCCGCCTGGGTGTCCCGCGGGGCGAGGTTCGCCATGGCGACCGCCAGCACCCGGTCCCCGGGCGGCTCCTCGTCCAGGTCGGAAATCACCGGGCCATGCCGTGTTTCGCGAACGCGCAGGACCTCATCGGGCCGGCCGCGCACCAGGATACGCTCATCGCGTGTCTCGAAGGGCCGGGGCCCCTCCGGCGTCTCATAGGTGTCGAGGCCGGAGAGGCGCTCGACGAAGACATCCTGCGTGTCGGAATGGGTGGTGGTGAAACCCCAGGCCAGCCGCTCGTTCCGCCCGATCACGACCAGCGGCACGCCCGGTGCCGTGGCGCCTGCCAGGAAGCGTCCGCCGGGCAGCTCGATTCGCGCGAGATACCAGAGGACCGGCGCCTGCAACGCAAGATGCGGGTCCGAGGCCAGCAGGGCGCCCCCGGTGGCGGAACGGGCGGGCACGACCGCCCAGGCATTCGAGGCTGAGGGCGGCAGGGGCGCATCCTCACCCCAGCGCGGGGTCGCGCCCAGCAGCGCGGCCAGTCGCCGGGGTTCGGGCAGGGCGGCGAGCTCGGCACGCCCGAGGCTGTCATCGGATGGCCAGAGCTGCTCCATCCTCTCGGGCGACAGCACCCGGGCCAGGCGGGCCCGCTCCGTCTCGATGCGCCAGTTCCCGGAGAGCCACAGGCCCATCACCTTGCCCCAGAGCAGGCTGTCCGAGGGGTGCCAGGGCTCCGGCTCGCCGAGCAGGATGAACTCGGGGGCCACGAAGCGGCCGCGCGCCCGGATCCAGGCATTCACGCCGGCGGCATAGGCTTCCAGCATGTCGCGGGCATCCGCGGGCAGGGTGGCAAGGTCTGTCTCGGCCCGCTGGCGAAGGCCGAGGGTCCGGACGAAGCGGTCCAGGCGCAGGGTGGAGGCGCCGGCCAGCTCGCTCAGCCGCCCCGCGCCGCCGCGCCGGGTCATCTCCATCTGGAACATGCGGTCCCGCGCATGGATCACGCCCATGGCCATGGCCGCGTCCCGATCATTGGCGGCGCGGATGCGCGGGATGCCCCGGTCGTCAAACCCGATCTCCACCGGGGCGGAAAGCCCGGCGAGGCGAAGCGCCTCCTTCTCGCCCGGCAACGTCCACCACGCCGCCCCGGCCAGCACGCCGAGCAGGAGGAGCGGCAGGGCGACGAGGAGAACCAGGGCCCGGCGCGCCCAGCGCCAGGCGCTGCGGCCGGGGGAGCGGCTGGCGGGACGGGCGCGGCGGGGAGTGACAGGCATGCACACCATATGGCCCGGCCGGCTCATGCCGGCCAAGCGCCGGCGCGTGACAGCTCAGCCCCGGATGGCGGCGGCCAGGGCTTCCCGTAACTCGGGGAGGCCATAGGGCTTGCGGAGCAGGGGAAGCCCCGCTTCCGCCACCCGGGCGGGCGCCCCGCCATAGCCGCTGGTCAGCAGCACCGGCAGTCCGGGGCGGGACTGGCGCAGCGCATAGGCCAGGTCCAGCCCGTCCATGCCGCCGGGCATGAGAACATCGGTGAAGATGAGGTCCACCTCGAGCCCCGCCTCCAGCTGGCCCAGCGCGTCATTGGGGCCGGTGGCACGCCGGGCGTCGTGGCCGAGATGCCGCATCATGTCGAGGACAAGGCTGGCCAGGGCGTCGTCATCCTCCACCACCAGGATCCGCAGCGCGCGCTCCCCCGCATGGCTGCCCTCATGGTCGCCCGCATGGTCGCCTGCATCACGCCCAGCCGGTGGCGCGGCCGACGGATCCGCCCGGGCCTGCTCCTCCGCGCCCGCGCGGGGAAGGAGCAGGGTGACGCAGGTGCCATGCCCGGTGCGGCTGCTCACGCGTGCGGTTCCCCCGCTCTGCCGTGCGAAGCCATAGACCTGTGCCAATCCCAGCCCCGTGCCGCTGCCCGGCTTGGTCGAGAAGAACGGCTCGAAGGCGCGCGCCAGCACCTCCGGTGCCATGCCCATGCCGCTATCCTCCACCTCGATCCGGATGAAGGCGCCACGGAGCCCGTCCGGGTCTCCCTTGCCCTGTAGCTGCGCATTCCCGGCGCGGATCGCGAGGGTGCCGCCGCGGGGCATCGCGTCCTGGGCGTTCAGGGCGAGATTGGTAAGGGCCAGCTCCATCTCGGATGTGTCGGCGAAGACCGGCCAGACATCCTCCGGCACCTCGATGCGCAGGGCGATGTCGGCGCGCAGGGAACGGGAGAGCAGCACGCCGAGATCCGCCATCCACGGGACGAGCGGGATGCGTTCGGGCCGAAGGGCCTGGCGACGGGCGAAAGTGAGGAGGCGGCGGGTGAGGTCGGCGCCCCGGCTGGCCGCCTGGGCGATGCTGGAGATCAGCCGCTCGCGCCGCGCGGGGTCCTCGGTGCGGGCGAGCAGGGATGCGCCGGCCGAGACGACGGCGAGAAGATTGTTGAAGTCATGCGCCACGCCGCCCGTGAGCTGCCCCAGCGCCTCCAGCTTCAGCATCTGTGTGACCTGGGACTGGGTGACCTCGCGCGCCGCCACCTCCCGCTCCACCTCGCGGCGCAGGTTCTCGTTCGCGTCACGCAAGGCGATTTCGGCCCTTTTCCGGGCCGTGATGTCGATGCAGAGGCCGGTCAGCCGCCAGGGAAGGTCCTGCGGGTCCCGTTGCAGGCGACCCCGACAGGCAAGCCAGAGGATACCGCGCTGTGGATGGCGCACGCGGTACTCCACCTCGAATTCCGGATGGCCATGCTGGAGGACGGTTTGCAGCGCGCGCTCCGCCGCCGGCCGGTCATCGGGCAGGATCCCCGCCAGCCAGGCTTCGCGGGAGGGTGCGGCATGCGGCGGGATGCCGAGCAGGTCCCGGTATTCCTCCGACCAGCTGAGGGAATCGTCGGGAACCATCCATTCCCAGGACCCGGCGCCGGCATAGCGGTGCGCCAGGCGCACCCTCTCCTCGCTCTCCCGCAAGGCGGCATCGATCGCGGCCAGTTCGGCGCGGCGCTGGGCCACCTCCCGCCCGAAGGCGGCGTTGGCCTCCTCCAGCTCGGCGGCCACGGCCCACAGATCCTCGAAGGCGGCGCCGAAGACGGGATCATCCTCGTCCAGGGCACGGCGCCGCGCGCCAACCAGGGCGCGCCAGGCACCGAGCTGCCGCTCGGATTCCTGCAGGCGGCGCGAAAGGCTTCCGGACTCCGCGCGCGCCTCGGCAAGGGCCGCACGAAGCGACTCGACCTCGGCCGTTCCGCTGGGTGCCGCCGGCCGCAGGCGCATCCGCCCTGTCGCCCCGTGCCCCTCCACAACCCCTCCGTCCCGTTTACGTATGTTAGAAACGATCCAGGCGGGGAGAGGTTCGCGACGAACCGTCAGACAAGCTCAGCGGCCAGCGCCTCGGCCTCCATGCGGAGCAAGGGAAGGAAATAATCCCGCATGGCCTCCGGCGGATGCTGCGCGATCGGCGCCCCGATGTTCAGCGCCGCCACCACGCGCCCGTCATAGCGGCGCAGGGGCAGGGCCAGGGAGCGGAAGCCCGGCTCCATCTCCTCTTCCACCAGTGCATGGCCGGCCTGGCGCGCCGCGAGGATCGCCTTCCGGATCCGACCCGGGTCCGTCTCCGTGCGCGGGGTCACGGCTTCCGGCCGGAGTGCCCGAAGGATGTCCTCCAGTTCCGCATCCGGCAGGGCGGCAAGCAGAACGCGGCCGAGCGCGGTGCAATGCGCCGGGAGCCGCGCGCCGATCATGGTGTTCACCGGCATGAGGCGCGAGGCCTGGCCATAGGCCACGAAGACGATCTCCGCCCCATCCAGCATGGCCACCGAGCAGGCCGCGCCCGTGGTGGCCGCGATCCGCTCGCAACGGGGCTGCAGCAGGGCCGAGACACCATTCGCGCCGAGATAGCCCGAGGCCAGCTGCAACACCTTCGGGGTCAGCCGGAACAGCCGCCCATCCACTTCCAGGAAGCCGAGATGGGTCAGGGTGAGCAAGGCGCGCCGTGCCGTCGCGCGGGGCAGGTCCACCGCGCGCGCCGCTTCCGCGAGGGTCATCTGCCGCCGGTCCGGCCCGAAGGCGGAGAGGATGGCGATGCCGCGCGCGAGTGCCTCGGAATGGTCCGGCCCCAGTGCCGCATCGGCCCGCTGCCTTGACGCCTCGGCGCCGAGCTTCGGCATGTTCTCTCCCGCCCTGTCGTGATCGGTGGTCGCACGCGCCCGTTGCATGCGCCGGAAACGCGGTTCTACAATCGCACAAGCGTTCGGTCATCGGACATCTGCTGGAGTGCTCGGCCATGATGAGTGCGGAACAGAACCGGCGTCTCACGCAGGTCGGGCCGGGAACCCCCGGCGGGGCATTGCTCCGGCGGTACTGGCAGCCAGTGGCCCTGCTGGATGAGCTGGAGGGGCCACGCCCCGTGCGGCCGGTGCGCGCGCTGGGACAGAATTTCGTGCTCTTCCGGGACGAGGCCGGGAAGATCGGCCTCATCGACCGGGATTGCCCGCATCGCGGCGTGGACCTGGCCTATGGGCGACTTGAGGATGGCGGGCTGCGCTGCCCCTTCCATGGGTGGCTTTTCGCAACCGACGGACGCTGCCTGGAGACGCCGGCGGAGCCGGAGGGCAACACGCTCTGCCAGCGCATCCGCACCCGTTCCTATCCGGTGCAGGTGCGCTCCGGCATCGTCTTCGCCTTCCTCGGGGAAGGCGAGGCGCCCGCGCTGCCCGCCTTCGACTGCTTCGTCGCGCCGGAGACGCACACCTTCGCCTTCAAGGGGCTGATCGAGTGCAACTGGCTGCAGGCGCTGGAGGTGGGGATCGACCCCGCCCATGCCTCCTTCCTGCACCGCTTCTTCGAGGATGGCGACGCGAAGGAGAGCTACGGCAAGCAGTTCCGCGGCGCCTCGGACGGTTCGGACCTGCCGATGACCTATGTGCTGCGCGAGTTCCCGCGCCCGCAGATCGAGGTGGACAACACAGATTACGGCCTGCGCGTCACCGCGCTTCGCAAGATCAACGACCAGACCACGCATGTGCGCGTGACGAACCTGTACTTCCCCCAGGCCTTCGTCATTCCGATGAGCGCCGACATGACGATCACCCAGTGGCACATGCCGGTGGATGACACGCGCTGCTACTGGATCGCGATCTTCACCAGCTTCGCGGGCCCGGTGGACCATGCCACCATGCGTGCGCAGCGCCTGGAGACCTATGCGCCGCCGGACTACACGCCGCGCCGCAACGCGCGGAACGAATACGGGTACGACCCCGCCGAGCAGGCGAGCGAGACCTATACGGGCATGGGCCACGACATCAACACGCATGACCAATGGGCCGTGGAGAGCCAGGGCGCCATCCAGGACCGCACGCGCGAGCACCTCGCCTCCACCGACAAGGCGATCGCCGCGAACCGCCGCCTGCTGATGCGCGCCATGGCCGCGGTGGAGGAGGGGAGGGCGCCGCTGATGGCCCTGGATCCCGACCAGGCCGCCGGCATGACCGGCCCTGCCACCATCGACGGCATGGCGCCCGCCGGAAGCTGGCAGGAGCATTGGCGCGCCGCCGTGGCCCGCCGCCGCGCCGCCGCCCCATGGTCCGCGCCGGCGCTCGCCGCCGAATGAGCTTCATCGAGCGGCACGGGCTGCAGGACGCCGCCGCCCGGGAACGCGCGGCCGAGCTGCTGCGCCGGATTGAGGCCGAAGGGATCGGTGTGCTCCGCCTTTCCTGGCCCGACCAGCACGGCATCCTCCGCGGCAAGACCGTGGTGGCCGCCGATGCCGCCCGCGCGCTGCGCGACGGCATCGCCATGACGACGACGATGCTGCTGAAGGACAGCGCGCATCGCACGGCCTGGCCCGTCTTCACCGCCGGTGGCGGGATCGGGATGAAGGAGATGCAGGGCGCGGCCGATTTCCTGCTGCTGCCCGATCCGGCCAGCTTCCGCGTGCTGCCCTGGGCGCCGCATACGGGCTGGCTGCTCTGCGACGCGTATTTCCAGGACGGGCGCCCCGTTCCCCTCTCGCCGCGCCAGCAGCTGCGACAGGCGCTGGACCGGGCCGCGGGGATGGGCTTCGGCTACACCACGGGGATCGAGCTGGAATTCCATCTCTTCCGCCTGCTGGATCCGAAGCTGGCGCCCGGGGATGCGGGCCAGCCGGGAACGCCGCCCGAGGTCGCGCTGCTGACCCAGGGCTACAACTACCTGACGGAAAGCCGCTACGACGCGCTGGATCCCGTGCTGGAAACCCTGCGCCACGCGGTGGAGTCCCTGGACCTGCCGCTGCGCTCCATGGAGGTGGAATACGGCCCGAGCCAGGTGGAGTTCACCTTCGACGCTCAGGGCGCCATGGCCTCGGCCGATACCGCCATCCTGTTCCGTTCCGCGGTCAAGCAGGTGGCGCGGCGGCATGGCTACCACGCGACCTTCATGTGCCGGCCGCGAATCCCGAATGTCATGTCCTCCGGCTGGCACCTGCACCAGTCGCTGACGGAGCGCGGCACCGGCCGCAACGCCTTCATCGGGGAAGGCGGCGCGCTGCTCTCGGGCACGGCGCTGCATTTCCTCGGCGGGCTGCTGCACCATGCGCGGGCGGCGGCGGCCTTCTCCACGCCCACGATCAACGGCTATCGCCGCTACCGGCCGCTTTCCCTGGCGCCGGACCGGGCGGTCTGGGGCATCGACAATCGCGGGGTGATGGTGCGCGCCCTGGGCCAGCCCGGGGATCGCGCCACCCGGCTGGAGAACCGGGTCGGGGAGCCCGCGGCCAACCCCTATCTCTACATGGCGTCCCAGCTGCATTTCGGGCTGGACGGGATCGAGCGGGGCCGGAACCCCGGCCCGCCGGCCGACACGCCCTATGAAACCGAGGCCACGCCGCTGCCCCGCAACCTCGGCGAGGCGCTGGATGCGCTGGACAGGAACGAAACGGCGCGCGAGGCTTTCGGCGGAGGATTCATCGACTGGTTCCTGCGCATCAAGCGCGCCGAAATCGCCCGCTTCGAGGCGGAGGTCTCGGAATGGGAGCAGCGGGAGTACTTCGAGCTGTTCTGAAGCGCGGCCCGGCCGCGCGGATATCGAGGCGAGGGGGCTGGATGGCGATCCTGGAGCTGGAGGCGGTGGAGAAATCCTTTCCCGCGCGGAGCGGCCCGCCGACCCTGGCCATGGACAGGATCTCCCTTTCCGTGCGGGAAGGCGAGTTCCTCTCCATCCTCGGCCCCTCTGGCTGCGGCAAGTCCACTCTCCTCCAGATCGCCGCCGGGCTGATGGCGCCTTCCGCCGGCACGGTGCGCGTGGCCGGGCGGGCGGTGACGGGGCCGCCGCCCGAGGCGGTCTATGTCTTCCAGCAATATGGCCGTTCCCTGCTGCCCTGGCGCAGCGTGCGGGACAACGTGGCCTTCGCCGTGGAGCACCGGCCCGGCATGTCCCGCGCCCGGGCGCGCGAGACGGCGGATCTGCAGCTGGCCTCCGTGGGGCTGACCGGATTCGGCGACCATTTCCCCTGGCAGCTCTCGGGCGGCATGCAGCAGCGCGTGGCCCTGGCGCGCGCATTGGCGGCCGAGCCGAAGATCCTGCTGATGGACGAGCCCTTCAGCGCCGTGGATGCGCTGACGCGCCTGGACCTGCATCGGCTGATGCTGGAACTGTGGGAGAAGCGCGGCCTGACCGTGGTGCTGGTGACGCATGACGTGGAGGAGGCGGTCGCGCTGTCGGACCGCGTGGCGCTGCTCACCAAGCGTCCTTCCACCATCGCCCGCGTGGTGGAGACCGGGCTGCCCCGCCCGCGCGATGCCGTGGAGGTGCGCGAGACCGCCCGCTTCCTCGAATTGCGGCATGAATTGTTGGATGCCCTACTGACGCGGGGTGGGCATGCGCATTGAGCGCCTGACCGCTCTCCTTCCCGGTCTCGGCTTCCTGGCGCTGCTGCTGGCCGGGCTGGAATGGGCCGTGAATGCGGGGCTGGTCCGCCGCGCCCTGATGCCGCCGCCCACGGCCATATGGGAGGTGCTGTCCGACCTCATCGCCTCCGGCGAGGTGCTGGGTCCGCTTTTCGCCACGCTACGCCTCGTCTTCATCGGCTTTGCCATCGGTTCGGCGGTGGGAATCGCCCTTGGCACGGCCATGGGCTGGTGGGGCGCCGCCTACCGGCTGCTGGAGCCGCTGGTGGAAATGCTGCGGCCCATCCCGAAGGCCGCGCTGGTTCCGCCGCTGATGCTGTTCCTCGGCCTCGGCGACACGATGAAGATCACCTCGGTTTCGCTCGCCGTCACCTTTCCCGTGCTGGTGAACACGCTGCAGGGCGTGCGGGGGGTGGACCGGGTGCTGCTGGATTCCGCCCGCACCCATGGATGGGGCACGGCGCGCGTGCTGCGCCATGTGGTGCTGCCCGCGGCGCTGCCCTTCATCCTGGCCGGGATGAAGACCAGCCTCGGACTCGCCCTCATCATCACCGTGTTGTCCGAGATGCTGACGGGGCAGGGGGGGCTGGGCTTCCTGATCCTGGACATGCAGCGCAGCTTCCTGATCCGGCAGATGTATGCGTGGCTGGTCATCCTTGCGCTGGTGGGGCTGGCGCTGAACGCGGTTTTCGCCTGGGCCGAGGGCAGGGCGCTGCACTGGCAGCGGCGGGGCTGAACCAGAAACATGAAAGAGAGGAAATCGAGAGAATGAACGAGATCACCCGCCGCGCCGCGCTCGGCGCCACCCTCGCCCTTCCGCTCGCCGCGCCGGCGCTGAAGGCGCAGGGCCTCACCCGGCTGCGTGTCAGCGTCATCCCCGTGCTGGACGTGGCGCCGCTGCATGCGGCCATCGCCCAGGGCTATTTCCGCGAGGAAGGGCTGGAGATCGACACCTCCACGACGGCGGGCGGCGCGACCGGCCTGCCCGGCGTGGTTGCAGGGCAGTTCCGTATCGCCTTCACCAACACGGTTTCCGCGCTTCTGGGCGTGCGCGAGGGGTTGGATTTCCGCTTCGTCGCGGCCGCCGTGCGCTCCCAGCCCAACCCGCCGGACACGATGGCGATCCTTGTCCGCAAGGGTTCGGGCATCACCAACGGCAAGGGGCTGGAGGGCAAGCGCGTGGCCTCCAACACGCGCAACAACATCGTCTGGCTGCGCGGCATGGCCTGGATCGAGAAGACCGGTGGCGACTGGAGGAAGGTGAACGCGGTGGAGGTGCCCTTCCCGCAGATGGCCGATGCGCTAGCGGGCGGGCAGATCGATGCCGGGCTGTTCAGCGAGCCCTTCGTCACGGCCGCGCTGCAGACCCATGGCGACAAGCTGGAGCGCATCGGCTGGTTCATCCAGGAAACCGCGCCCAACTCCTCCGTCGCGCATTACGTGGCGATGAAGGAGGATGCCGAGCGCAACCCGGAGATCTTCGAGCGCTTCGCCCGCGCCCTGGCGAAGGGCACGGACTGGGTGAATGCGCGGCTGGGCCAGCCGGAGTTGCTGGAGCTGATCTCCGGTTTCTCCCGCGTGCCGGTGGCGCGGCTGAAAGATTGCGCCTTCACCGTCTATGTGAAGCAGATCACCGAGGCCGAGATCGCGGAGGTGATCGCCACCATGACGAAATTTGGCCTGGGCGGGCGCTATCCTGCGCCCGACCAGCTGATCTTCCGCACCGCCAAGGCCTGAGGGATTGGGATCGCGCGGTCTTTCCTCATGGATGCACGCACCGGCGGGCCCGTTCCTGGACCGGGCGGGGCTGCCGGCGCCGCCGCATCGGTGCGGGAGACCCTGCGCATGACCCGCCCCAAAGCTTGCCCCGCTTCGCGCGGAGCCATGCTGCGCCACGGGCTCACCGGCCGCTCTCCGGCCGGCGCGGGGCCGATTGATCGAACAGCACGGGTGTGATGCGCCGTCCGACCTCTGGCTTCTGGCTTGTCCTGGCGCTCTTCCTCCTCTGGGAGGTTTCGGCCCGCACGGGGATGGTGGACAGTCCGAACTGGCCACCCTTCTCCCAGGTGCTGGCCGCCCTGGCGCGGGACACGCTCTCGGGCGAGATCCCGCTTCTGGTGGGCTCCACACTCGCACGCATGTTCGCGGGGCTGGCCGCGGGTACGGTGGTGGGCGTGGCGGTCGGGCTGCTCTTCGGGGCCAGCCGCCTGGCGACGCGCGTGCTCGGGCCGACGGTTGAACTGGTTCGCCCCATCCCGATTCCGGCCATCATCCCGCCGCTCGTGCTCTTCCTCGGCCTCGACAACGGGATGAAGATCACGATCGCCGCCGTGACCGCCTTCTTTCCCGTGCTGACCAACACGGCGCAGGGGCTGCGGGCGGTTGAGGCAGACCAGCTGGCCATGGCCCGCACCTTCGGCGTGCCGGCCTGGCGGCGCCTCTTCCTCGTCACCCTTCCGGCGATCCTGCCCTATGTCATGGCCGGGCTGCGGGTGGCGCTGGCTTTGGCGCTCGTCACCACCGTGGTGGCCGAGATGATCGCGGGCGAGCAGGGCGTGGGCCATTACCTCGTCCTGATGCAGTTCGCCGGGCGGGCGGAGGAGATGTACGCGGCCGTGCTGGTGCTGGCCCTGCTGGGCTATGCGCTGAATCGCGGCTTCCTCTGGCTGGAGCGGCGACTGATTGGCTGGTTCTTCGCCACGGGCCGGGATGGCTGAGCGGGCCATCCCGCCTGCGGTGACGCGTTGGGCGGAGATCGGCGCGCTGGTGGCGGCGGGGGTGGCGGCGGCGCTTCAGTTCGGTAAGGTCGCGCCCTCACTCCTTGCGATCGGCGCGGATCTTGGCATCGGCCTGGGCGGCGCGGCGGGGCTGCTTTCCGTCTTCGCGCTCATGGCGGCGGGGTTCGGGCTGCCGGCCGGGCTCGTGGCGGCGCGGGCCGGCGTGCGCCGCGTGCTGCTGGCCGGGCTGTGGGTCCTCGGCGCCGCTGGGCTCGCCGCCGCCGCCGCGCCCGGGCCGGTGCTGCTCTATGCCTGCCGTGTCGCCGAAGGTGCCGCCTTCCTCGCCGTGGTGGTCTCGGCTCCGACGCTGGTGGCGGCGCGGGCCGCCGCGGCGGATCGTTCGCTCGCCATGACCTGGTGGAGCGCCTTCATGCCCAGCGGGATCGCCCTGGGCATGTTGATGGCGCCGCTGGTGGAAGGGCTGGGTTGGCGAGCCGCCTGGGCCGTGATGGCACTGCTGCCCTGGGCCGCCGCCCTGGCAGCTGGGGTGCTGCTGCCCCCCTCCGCCGGCCGCCCGGCGGAGGGAGGGGCGGGGGTCCGCGTCCGCGTGGCGGCCCTCTGGCGCGCGCGGTTGCCCTTCTTCGTGGCCACGGCCTTTGCCGGCTATGCGGTCGTGTATTTCGGCATCGCCGGCTTCCTTCCGGCGCGGCTGGTCGAGGGCTTCGGGCTTTCCCTGCCGCTCGCCGGGCTGGCCGGCGCGGCGGCGGCGCTGTTCAACATCGCCGGGAACCTTGCCGCGGGCCGATTGCTCCGGCGTGGCTGGCAGGCTCCGGCCCTGGTCATGGCGGCAGGGGCGGCCATGACCTTGCTTTCGGCCGGAACCTTCACCTTGCCCTTCTCGCTGCCGCTCACCGTCGCGGCGGCGCTGCTGGCTTCGGGCATCGGGGGCGTGATCCCGGCCTCGCTCTTCTCCCTGGCGCCGCGCAGCGTGGCGGACCCGGCGTTGACCGGCCCGGCGCTGGGGCTGGTGGTCCAGTGCAACAATATCGGCTCGGTCCTGGCGCCGCTCGCCATCGCCAGCATGGCGCGGATCGACTGGGCCCTGGCAGCGCTGCCGCTGCTGGCGGCCGGGGCCGCGCTTCTGCTTCTGGCCCGCCCGCTCCGGCGGATCGGGTGAGCTAGCGCCCGCTGAAACGGGGCGGGCGCTTCTCCATCCAGGCGGTGCGGCCTTCGGTCAAGTCCTCGGATGCCCGCACCTGCCGCATGGTGGTGAGGATCGCATCCAGATCGGGATTCCCGCGCGCGATGTCGTTCAGCGACCGCTTCATTCCCTGCACGGCCAGGGGGGCGTTGGCCGCAAGGACCGCGGCCAGCCCGGCAACCCTGTCCTGAAGTGCCTCGGGCGCCACCAGTTCCGTGAGGAAGCCGATGCGCAGCATCTCCTCAGCCTCCAGCCGCTCCGCCGTGAGGAAAAGGCGCTTGGCGGCGTTCAGGCCGAGGCGGCTGACATAGCGCTGCATGCCGCTGGGATAGTAGTGCAGCCCCAGCCGCGCCGCCGGCATGAACATCGCCATGCCCGTGACCCCGATCCGGAAGTCGCAGGCCAGGGCGAGATCCGTCGAGCCACCATAGACCCCGCCCTGCAGGGCGCAGATCGTCGGGACGCGCAGATTCTCCAGCCGGTCCACCAGCCTGCCGAAGCTCGACTCATCCTGCCTGCCGGAGGAGCCGAGCTCGCCGATATGGAAGCCCGAGCTGAAGGAGCGCCCGGTGGCCGTGAGGACCGCCACGCGGAGCGAGGGCTCGGCCGCGATCGCTTCCAGCAGCCCTTCCAGCGCCACGATGTCGTCCGGCTCGATGCGGTTATGCACCGCCGGCCGGTTCAGCCGGATGGTGGCGACCATGCCCTCGATCGAGAGGGTCGGAATCCCCGGCACCGTCGCCTCCACCTCGTCCCTCATCGCTCAGCCCATGTTCACCATGATGGTCTTCTTATGGGTGAAGTGCTCCAGCATGGCCTCGAGCGACGCCTCCTTCCCCAGGCCGGAGGACTTCACGCCGCCGTAGGAGAGGTTGGCCTGCACGACGAGGTTCTGGTTGATCTGCACCAGCCCGGCCTCGAGCTTGTGCGCCAGGTTGAGCCCGACCTTGAGGTTATTGGTCCAGAGGCTCGCGGCCAGCCCGTACTCGCTGTCATTCGCCTCCTCCAGCACCGCCTCGGGGTCGTCGAAGGGGAAGATGCAGGTGACCGGGCCAAAGATCTCCTCGCGCACCAGGCGGCTGTCCTTGCCCAGGCCGGTGAAGATATGCGGCTGGATGAACAGGCCCTTCCTCAGCGCGGGATCGGAAGGCATGGCGGAGCAGGCGCGGCCATTGGCGCCGGCCGTCGCCCTGCCTTCCTCGATGAAGCCGCGGACCTTCTCGAACTGGCCGTCCGAGATGATGGTGCCGATATCCGTCTTCTCGTCCAGCGGGTCGCCCATGACCATCTGGTCCACGCGCTCGGCCATGGCATCCACGAACTTCTGGAAGATCGGGCGCTCGACATAGATGCGGCTCGCCGCCGTGCAGCTCTGGCCCTGGCGCGTGAAGCGCATGGAGGTGAGGGCGCCGGCCAGCGTCTTGTCGAAGTCGCAATCCGCGAAGACGATCATGGGGGACTTGCCGCCCAGTTCCAGCGTCACCGGGATCAACTTCTCGGCCGCGGTCCGGTACACGATCTTCCCGGTCTCGACCGAACCGGTGAAGGTCACCTTTCGCACCTTGGGGTGCGCCACCAGCGGCGCGCCGCATTCCGGGCCGAAGCCGGAAACCATGTTGAACACGCCCGCCGGCAGGATGCGGTTCATCAGCTCGCAGATGCGCAGCACCGCCAGCGGCGCCTCCTCCGCGCTCTTCACCACCACCGCGTTGCCGGCCACCAGCGCGGGCGCCACCTTCAGCGCCATCAGCAGCATGGGCACGTTCCAGGGGATGATGGCCCCCACCACGCCCAGCGGCTCGCGCACCGTCACGGACAGGACATCCGGCGCGAAGGGCACGGTCTCGCCCTTCAGCTCGCCGCCCAGCCCGCCGAAGAATTCCAGGATGTCGGCGACGGTGTTCGCCTCCACCCGGCTTTCCGTCCGCAGCGCCTTGCCCGTCTCCAGCGCGATCAGGCGGCCGAGCTCCTCCACATGGGCGCGCATCAGGGCGGCGCACTGGGCCACCAGCGCACCGCGCTTGCGCGCCGGCATCCGGGCCCATTCCTTCTGGGCACGGGCGGCGTCCTCCACCGCGGCGTCCACATCGGCGGCGTCACCCTCGGCGGCGCGCGCCACCTCCTCGCCGGTCGCGGGGTTCACCACGGCGAAGCTCTTGCCCGAGCGCGCGGGCACGTAGCGGCCCCCGATGAAATGCTGGCCCGAGAGGGCCTTGGCCAGGACGAAGGGGTCGGTCGTCGGCGCCTCGGGGGTGGGGTGGGGGCGGTCGAGCATTGGAGTTTCCTCATCCGTTCCGGCGGAAGGCGGGAAAGTGCCCCCGCCGGGGATTTGCCGCAAGGCGGGCCTGTCCTGGCGGAAGCGTGCCTTGCCCGCGCGGGGCCGGGAAGCCAATCTGGCAGCCCCGGCGCCCGTGAGCGCCCGAGCCATCCCGGCGCGCCTTTGCGCCGGCCCCCCCTGGCGCCCGGCAGCGCCCAACGGAGGACTGTATGTCCGAGGCTGCGACGACCATCGAGCGTACCCCCGAGGATCAGGAGACCCGGGAGCCCGCCCCGGCCGCCGCACGCTCCTGGATCGAACGCCTCTGGTCGTCCATCGCCGATCGCGGGCGCCTCTTCGCCTCGGTCCCCAATGATTCCGCGCCGCCGCTGGAGCGCGCCAAGAGCCTCACCGAGGCCCTGCTCACCGAGCGCGGGGAGGCCTCCGGCGCCGCCGTCGCGCGGGAGGTGATGTTGGCGCTGCGGGACCTCGCCCCGGCGGACCGGGCCGCCTTCCACCTCTTCCTCGCCACGAGCTTCGACGCGAAGCCGGAGCCGCTGCGCGAGGCGGCCGAGGCCTATCTGGCCGATCCCAGCCCGAAGAACGCCACCCGCCTGGCCCGCGCCGCGGAGCCGCCGCGGCAGGAGCTGCTGCGGCGCATGAACATGTCGCCGGGCGGCACGGCCGCGCTGGTGGAGCTGCGCCGCCAGCTCCTGCACGAGATGCGCGACGAGCCGGCGCTGAAGCCGCTTGAGGCGGACCTCCACCATCTCTTCGTCTCCTGGTTCAACCGTGGCTTCCTCCAGCTGCGGCGCATCGACTGGCAGACCCCGGCCGCCGTCCTGGAGAAGATCATCCGCTACGAGGCGGTGCATGAAATCGCCGGCTGGCACGACCTGCGGCGCCGCCTGGCCGCCGACCGCCGCTGCTACGGCTTCTTCCACCCCGCCCTCCCGGACGAGCCGCTGATCTTCGTGGAGGTGGCGCTGGTGCCGGGCCTTGCCGCCTCGGTCCAGCCATTGCTGGACACGGAGCACGAGGCCGGCGCCGAGCAGCGCGCCGCCGAGGCCGACACGGCCATCTTCTACTCCATCTCCAACTGCCAGGATGGGTTGCGCGGCATCTCCTTCGGCAACTTCCTCATCAAGCAGGTGGTGGAGGACCTGAAGGCGGAGCTGCCGCAGCTCACCCGCTTCTCCACCCTCTCGCCCATTCCCGGCTTCCGCCGCTGGCTGGAGAAGCGCATGGCCGTGGAGGGTTCGCCGGAGGCTGAGCTCGCCTCCCAGCTCTCCGGGCCGGACTGGTGGCAGGATCCCGCGCTGGCGGACGCGCTACGCACGCCGCTGCTGCGACTCTGCGCCGAATTCCTTACCAATCCCGGCGACCGGATGGATCCGGTGGCGCGCTTCCACCTGGGCAATGGCGCGCGGCTGGAGCGGATCAACTGGCTGGGCAATACCGCGCCCCGCGGCATGCAGGAATCCTACGGTCTGATGGTCAACTATCTGTACGAACGCGAAGAGATCGAGCGGAACCACGAGGCCTTCGCGCGTGGCGGCACGGTCGTGCGCTCCGGCGCGGTGGACGCGCTGCTCACCCCGCCGAAGGGCGCTCCGGGCAGGAAGCCGCGCGCCAGCACGAAGGGCACCGGCGCATGAGCGCGACCCTTGCCGGCGCCCTTCCCGCGGGCGCGCTGAACGGGCTGAAGGTGCTCGACCTCACCCGCGTCCTTGCTGGTCCCACCTGCACGCAGATGCTCGGTGATCTCGGTGCCGAGGTGATTAAGATCGAGCGCCCGGGCGCCGGCGACGACACGCGCGGCTTCGCGCCGCCCTATGTGCCGAACACGCGGGAGAGCGCCTATTTCGTCGGCGTGAACCGCAACAAGAAGTCGGTGACGCTGGACATCGCCAAGCCCGAGGGGCAGGCGATCATCCACAGGCTGCTCGGCGAGTGCGACATCCTGGTGGAGAACTTCAAGGTCGGCGCCCTGGCCAAGTACGGGCTGGGCTGGGACGACCTGAAGGACCGGTACCCGCGGCTGATCTACTGCTCCATCACCGGCTTCGGGCAGACCGGCCCCTATGCGCCGCGCCCGGGCTATGACGCGCTGATCCAGGCCATGGGTGGCGTGATGTCGCTGACCGGCGAGATCGAGGGCGAGCCGCAGAAGGTGGGCGTTCCCGTCGCGGATCTCTTCTCCGGCCTCTATGGCTGTATCGGCGTGCTGGCGGCGGTGAACCATCGCCACGCGACGGGGCAGGGGCAGCGCATCGATATCGGCATGCTGGACACCAGCGTCGCCTGGCTGGCCAACCAGGCCTCCAACTTCATCGCCACCGGCGAGAACCCGCCGCGCCTCGGCAACCAGCACCCGAACATCGTCCCCTACCAGGTCTTCCCGAGCAAGGACGGCTACATCGTGCTCTCCGTCGGCAATGACCCGACCTTCGAGCGCTTCTGCAAGCTGACCGGCCAGGAGGCGCTGCTGCAGGATGAGCGCTTCGCCACCAATGCCGCGCGCGTGCAGAACCGCCAGCTCGTCACCGACACGCTGACCCCGGTGATGCGGAGCCGCACCACCAAGGAATGGGTGGCGGCGCTGGAGGCGGCGAAGATCGGCTGCGGCCCGATCAACACGCTGAAGGACGTGTTCGAGGACCCGCATGTGAAGGCCCGCGAAGTGATCGTGGACATGGACCATGCGAGCGGCGAGCGCGTGCAGGTCATCGCCAACCCCGTCCGGCTTTCCGCGACGCCGCCGAGCTATCGCAGCGCGGCCCCCATCCTTGGCCAGCATACGGAGGAGGTGCTGGGGCAACTGGGCCTGGGCGCCGACGAGGTGGCGAAGCTGCGCGAGGGTGGCGTTGTCTAGGGAAGGCGGTTCCCTGTCGCCGCGGCCCGGGGCGTTCCGCTGCCAGGTCGGGCCGCTCCAGGCCATGCTGCGCTGGGTGGAATGGGGCCCGGTGGACGGGATGCCCGTTGTCTGCGTGCATGGGCTGACGCGCAACGGCCGGGACTTCGATGTCCTGGCCCTTCGCCTGGCCAGCCAGGGCCGCCGTGTCATCTGCCCCGATGTGTTCGGGCGCGGCTTCAGCGACTGGCTGCCGGACGGCAAGCTCTATGCCGTGCCGACCTATGCGCTCGCCTTCCAGCAGTTCCTCGTGCAGCTGCCCGGTCCCTTCGACTGGGTGGGCACCTCGATGGGCGGGCTGATCGGCATGGGAATCGGCGCCATGTCCGGCGTGGCGCCGCGGCGCATGGTGCTGAACGATGTCGGGCCCTTCCTTCCCGCCCATGCGTTGCAGCGCATCGCCACCTATCTCGGGCTTCGCCCGGAATTCACGCGCATCGATGAGGTGGAAGCGCATCTGCGCCTGGTGCATGCCGGCTTCGGGCGGCTGCCCGATGCCGCCTGGCGGCACATGGCGGAAACCAGCGCGCGGCGCACGGCGGCAGGCCGGCTGGTCCTGCATTACGACCCCGCCATCGCGGAGCCGCTGCTGGGCGGGCCGATCACCGATGTGGATCTCTGGCCGGTCTGGCAGACGCTGAGGCAGCCCATCCTTGTCCTGCGCGGCGCGGAGAGCGACCTGCTGGACGAAGCCACAGCTACCGCCATGGCCGCGCGGGCGGACACGCAGCTCGCCACCTTTAGAGATTGCGGCCATGCGCCGGGCCTGATCGATCCCGCGCAGACCGCGCCGATCCTGGAATTCCTCTCCGCCTGAGGCTGGCAACCGCGCTGCCACCGTGACGTTCCAGCCCCAATGCCCAAGCGGCATGGTTGGAGAATCCCCGCATGACGAGTGTTTCGCGCCGCGGCGCATTGCTGCTGCCCCTGGGCCTTGCCGCCTTTGCCTCGGCCTGCGCGCCGCAGGATCCCACGATGATGATGCCGGCCGATCCGTCCGGCCGCGCTGATCCGGAGCAGCGCGCCCTGCTCGAGACGCTGCAGCGGCTGAACCCGCGCCCGATCGAGGCGCTGAGCGCCGCCGAGGCGCGCCGGCAGCCCTCCTATGCCGATGCGGTGAAGGTGCGCGCAAGGGAGCTGGCCAACACCAACCCCGGCCGCGTGATCGGCAGCTTCGAGGACATCACGATCAGCACGCTGCCCGCGCCGCTGCGTGCGCGGCTGTACCGCCCGATCGTGGCGCATAGCCGCCCGCTGCCGCTCATCGTGTATTTCCATGGCGGTGGCTGGGTGATCGCGGATATCGAAACCTATGATTTCTCCGCCCGCGCGCTGAGCAGGCTGAGCGAGGCGCTGGTTCTCTCGGTTCACTATCGCCAGGGCCCGGAGTTCCGCTTCCCGACCGCCCATGACGACGCGAATGCGGCCTATGCCTGGGCCGTGCGCAACGCGGCCTCCCTTGGGGCCGATCCCGGCCGCATCGCGGTGGCCGGCGAAAGCGCGGGTGGTAACCTTGCCCTGAACACGGCCATTCTCGCGCGTGACACCCGCCTGCCGCTGCCGCGCGCCGTGGCCGCGATCTACCCGGTGGCGGGGGTGGACCTGAACACGCCTTCCTACCAGCAATTCGCCAATGCGAAGCCGCTGAACCGGCCGGCGATCGAGTGGTTCGTGCGCAACTACACGCGCGGCCCGCAGGACCTGCAGGACCCGCGGCTCGATCTCGTCGGCAAGGCCGATCTCGCCGGCCTGCCGCCCGTGGTGCTGGTGAATGCGGAGATCGACCCGCTGGCGAGCGACGGGCAGCGCCTGGCCGAGAAGCTCCGCGCCGCCGGCGTTCCCGTTGCCCACCGGCTCTATCCCGGCGTGACGCATGAGTTCTTCGGCGCGGATGCCGTGCTCACCCGCGCGCGGGAGGCGCAGGAATTCGTGGGCGCCGAGATGCAGCGCATCTTCGCAGCCCCGGCCGCTGCCACGGCTCCAGCACCGGCCGGCCGGCGGCCGATGCGTCGTCCTGCGATGTAGGGACATGGGCCCGGGGGAGCGATCCCCCGGCCTTTCTGCGGGATGCGCGCCCGGGCTCAGCCCGCGCGCAGGCGCCTTGCGGCGTCCACGGCGAAATAGGTCAGCACGCCATCGGCCCCGGCGCGGCGGAAGGCCATCAGGCTCTCCATCATCGCTTTCTCCCGGTCGATCCAGCCATTCGCGGCGGCAGCCTCGATCATCGCGTACTCACCGCTCACCTGGTAGGCGAAGGTTGGTACGCGGAACTCCTCCTTCACGCGCCGGATGATGTCGAGATAGGGCATGCCCGGCTTCACCATCACCATGTCCGCCCCTTCCGCCAGGTCGGCCGCCACCTCGCGGATCGCCTCGTCCGAATTGGCCGGGTTCATCTGGTAGGTCTTCTTGTCGCCCTTCAGCGCGCCGCCCGAGCCCACCGCATCGCGGAAGGGACCGTAGAAGGCGGAGGCATATTTGGCGGAGTAGGACATGATCCGCGTGTTGATCAGCCCGCGCGCATCGAGCGCCTTGCGGATCTCGCCCACGCGGCCATCCATCATGTCCGACGGGGCGATGATGCCGATCCCGGCCTCGGCCTGGTTCACGGCCTGCGCCACCAGCACCTCCAGGGACTCGTCGTTGTGCACATAGCCCTGGCGGATCACGCCGTCATGGCCGTGATCCGTGTAGGGATCGAGCGCCACGTCCCCCACAAGCGCCAGGTTCGGAAAGTCCCGCGCAAGCTGCCGCGCGGCACGGCACATCAGGTTTTCCGGGTTCCGCGCCTCCGTGCCCTCCGCGTCCTTCTTCCCGGCAGGCGTCGCGGGGAACAGGGCGATGGCCGGGATGCCCAGTTCCGCCGCCGGCCCCACATGCTCGGCCAGCCGGTCCAGCGACACGCGGCGCACGCCAGGCATGGAGGCCACTGGCTGGTTCTGGTCCTCGCCTTCCACCAGGAAGATCGGCCAGATCAGGTCGTCCACCGACAGCCTGTTCTCGGCCACCAGGCGGCGCGTGGCCTCGTCAACGCGGTTGCGGCGGGGGCGGGAGATGGGGAAGAGCGGGTGCGTCATGCCCGCTTTTGTCGCGCCAAGCCCCGCGCGCGCCAAGAGAAACCGGGGCAGGGGAGGGGCGCTGCACCCGCATGAAGTGGCTTCTCCCCCTCGCCCTCCTGGCCGCCGGCCCCGCCCTGGCTGCCGAGCCCGTCACCATCCCCGGCCCGGCCGGGACGCCGCTGCGCGGCCTGCTCGTGCGGGCCGGCGGTGCCGGAAAGGGAATCCCGGTGGTGGCGCTGCATGGCTGCGGGGGGCTGGGCGGGCCGGGCGCGCCCCTTTCCCTCCCCCCGCGGGAGGCGGACTGGGCGGCCAGGCTCGCCGCATCGGGCCATCCCGTGCTGTTCCCGGACAGCTTCGGCAGCCGCGGTGTCACCCAGGTCTGCTCGGGCGGGGAGAAGGGCATCCTGCCCGAGACCACGCGCCGGGCCGATGCCCATGCCGCGGCCGCCTGGGCCGCCGCCCAGCCCTGGGCCGCGCCGGGCGGCGCCTTCCTGCTGGGCTGGTCCCATGGCGGCAGCACGGCGCTGGCCGCCATCGGCGCGCCGGTGCCGCCGGGGCTGCTTCGGGGCGCTGTCGCGCTCTATCCCGGCTGCGCCCGGCCCGGGCAGCAACCGCCGCCCTGGCGCCCCGCAGCCCCGGTGCTGATGCTCCTGGGCGGTGCCGATGACTGGACGCCGCCCGGGCCTTGCCGCCTGGCGGCGGAGCGCGCCCGCCCGGCCCCGGTGGAAGTGGTGGAGTATCCCCGCGCCGCCCATGGCTTCGACCAGCCCGGCATGCCCGTGCGCAGCCTGTCCGGGCTGGACATGACGGCCCGGGGAGACGGCACCGCCCGCATGGGAACGGATGAGGCGGCGCGGGCCGATGCGCTGCGGCGGGTGCCCGCCTTCCTTGCCGCCCATGGGGCCCCCTGATCGCGGAGCCATGCATGGCGGACCCGTTCCCAAGGAGTGGCGGCGCCGTTCCACCCCCGGCCCTACCCGTGGTAGAGCGCCGCCATGACTGCCCCCCTGACCATTGCTGTCGGCGCCGACCATGCCGGCCTCGCCCTCAAGGCCACCCTCCGCCAGGCGCTGGAGGAAGCGGGCCATTCCGTCCTCGACATGGGCACCCATGGCCCGGAGAGCGTGGACTACCCTGATTTCGGCCATGCGGTGGCGGAGGCCGTGCATGCCGGCCGGGCCCGCTTCGGCCTGCTGGTCTGCGGCACAGGCATCGGCATCTCCATCGCCGCCAACCGGCTGCCCGGCATCCGCTGCGCCCTTGTGCATGACGTGACCGGCGCGCGGCTTTCGCGCGAGCACAACGATGCCAATGTGATCGCCTTCGGCGCCCGCATGACGGGGCCGGAACCGGCGCTGGAGGCCCTGCGCGCCTTCCTCGCCACGCCCTATGCCGGCGGCCGCCATGACCGCCGGGTCCTGAAGCTCTCTCCGGACTGGACCCGCACGCCGTGAACGACCAGACCCCCGCCGCCAGCACCGACCGCTTCTACAACGCCCCGCTCTCGGAGATTGATCCCGAGATCGCCGAGGTGATCTCCCGCGAGCTGGTCCGCCAGCAGGACGGGATCGAGCTGATCGCGTCCGAGAACATCGTCTCCCGCGCCGTGCTGGAGGCCCAGGGCTCGGTCCTGACGAACAAATACGCCGAGGGCCTGCCGGGCAAGCGCTACTATGGCGGCTGCGAGGTGGTGGACATCGCCGAGACGCTGGCGATCGAGCGCGCCAAGAAGCTGTTCGGTTGCGGCTACGCCAACGTGCAGCCCCATTCGGGGGCCCAGGCCAATGCGGCCGTGTTCTTCGCGCTGCTGCAGCCCGGCGACACCTTCATGGGGCTGGACCTCGCCGCTGGCGGGCATCTCTCCCATGGCTCGCCGGTCAACATGTCCGGCAAGTGGTTCAAGGTCGCACCCTACACGGTGCGGCGCGAGGACCAGCGGATCGACATGGACGAGGTCGCGCGCATCGCCCGGGAATCCCGCCCGAAGCTGATCCTGGCCGGCGGCTCCGCCTATGCCCGCGAATGGGACTTCCCCCGCTTCCGCGAGATCGCGGACGAGGTGGGCGCCATCTTCATGGTGGACATCGCCCATTTCGCCGGGCTGGTGGCCGGCGGCGCGCATTCCTCGCCCTTTCCCCATGCCCATGTGGTGACCACCACCACCCACAAGACCCTGCGCGGGCCGCGTGGCGGCATGATCCTCACGGATGACGAGGCGCTGGCGAAGAAGCTGAACTCGGCCGTCTTCCCGGGCACCCAGGGCGGGCCGCTGATGCATGTCATCGCCGCCAAGGCCGTCGCCTTCGGCGAGGCGCTGCGGCCGGAGTTCCGCTCCTACGCCCGCGCCGTGGTGGACAATGCCCGCGCCCTGGCGGATGAACTGCGCGAGCAGGGCTTCGGCCTCGTCACCGGCGGGACGGACAACCACCTCGTGCTGGTGGACCTTCGCCCGAAGAACCTGACGGGCAAGGCCGCCGAGGCCGCGCTTGGCCGGGCGCACCTGACGGTGAACAAGAACGCCATTCCCTTCGATCCGGAGAAGCCCTTCGTCACCTCCGGCGTGCGGCTGGGCTCTCCCGCCGCCACGTCCCGCGGTTTCGGGACCGAGGAATTCCGCGAGGTCGGCCGCCTGATCGGGCAGGTGCTGGACGGGCTTTCCCGGTCCAACTCCCCGGAGGGGAACGAGGCGGCCGAGCGCGCGGTGGGCGAGGCGGTCCACGCTCTCTGCGCCCGCTTCCCGATCTACCGAAGCTGAGATAACCCCGCCGGATGCGCTGCCCCTTCTGCCAGTCCGAGGACACGCAGGTGAAGGACAGCCGTCCGGCCGAGGACGGTGCCGCCATCCGTCGGCGCCGTTCCTGCAATGCCTGCGGCGCCCGGTTCACCACCTTCGAGCGGGTGCAGCTGCGCGAGCTGACCGTTGTGAAGAGCGACGGAAGGCGCGTGCCCTTCGACCGGGAGAAGCTCGCCCGCTCCATCCGCGTGGCGCTGCGCAAGCGGCCGGTGGATGCGGAAAAGGTGGAGCGCATCGTCTCCGGCATCCAGCGCCGCCTGGAGTCGGAAGGGGCGGAGGAGCTGACCTCCAAGGCCATCGGCCAGCGCGTGATGGAGGTGCTGCGGGAGTTGGATCCGGTGGCCTATGTGCGTTTCGCCAGCGTTTACCAGAACTTCCGGGATGCGAAGGACTTCAACGCCTTCCTGGGCTCGCTGGACAATAGCTGAGTCCGCGAGCAAACCCGCCGCCGTGTCCGACCTAGAGCATATGCGCGCCGCCCTGGCGCTGGCCGCAAGGGGCCTGGGAAACACCTGGCCGAACCCTTCCGTAGGCTGCGTCATCGTGCGGGACGGGCGCGTGGTCGGGCGGGGTCATACCCGCCCTGGCGGCCGCCCCCATGCCGAGACCGAGGCCCTGCGCGCCGCAGCCGGCCGGACCGAGGGGGCCACGGCCTATGTCACGCTGGAGCCCTGCTGCCATTGGGGCCGCACGCCCCCCTGCACCGATGCGCTGATCGCCGCGCGGGTGGCCCGCGTGGTGGTGGCGCTGCGGGACCCCGACCCCAGGGTGGATGGGGAAGGGCTGCAGCGCCTGCGCGATGCGGGCATCGTCGTGGAGATCGGGCTGCTGGAGGATGAGGCGCGGCGGGTGAATGCCGGCTTCGTCAGGCGCCTGGAGCATGGGCTGCCCCTGGTCACGCTGAAGCTGGCCACCACGCTGGATGGGCGCATCGCCACCCGCACCGGTGAGAGCCAGTGGATCACCGGGCCCGAGGCGCGGCGCATGGCCCATGCCCTGCGCGGATGCCATGACGCGGTAATGGCGGGGAGCGGCACGCTGCTGGCCGATGACCCCGAGCTGACCTGCCGCCTGCCGGGCTTCGCCCCCCGGCCGACCGTGCGGGTGATCGCCGATGCCCGGCTCCGGACGCCGCTCGGCGCCCGGCTGTTCAACGCGGAGGCCCCGGCCTGGATCGCGACGCGCCCCGGCCACGATCCCGCGGCCCTGGCGGCGCTGGAGCAGCGCGGCGCCGAGTTCGTGGACGTGCCGCCGGCCACCGGCGGCGGCCTGGAACCGGAGGCGCTGCTGCGCGCCCTGGCCGCCAAGGGCATCAGCCGGCTCCTGGTGGAAGGTGGCGCTATCCTCTCGGCCTCGCTCCTCCGGGCCGGGCTGGTGAACCGGGTGGCCTGGTTCATGGCGCCCTCCCTGATCGGGGGTGACGGCCTTCCGGGCTTCGACAGCCTGGGCGTGGACAGGCTGGAACAGATGCCGCGGCTCCGGGTCACCTCCCGCCGGCCGGCCGGGGATGCCTGGCTGGTCGAGGCCGATGTGATCGCAAGCCCCGGGCCGCCAAACGCCGCGCCGGGCTGACCCGCGCCGTCTCCCCCTTGTCACAGGGGCTCGCGCGGGCCATCCCCTGCTCCGCACACGCCACCTGACGGAAGCCCCCCGTGTTCACCGGCATTGTCACAGCGATCGGAACAATCCGCCGCCTGACCCCCATCGGGGCAGGCCAGGACATGCGCGTGGCCATCGGAACCCCGCCGGGCTGGCTGCAGGGCGTGGCCCTGGGTGCCTCGATCTGCTGCTCCGGCTGCTGCCTGACGGTGGTGGCGCAGGAAGGCGACCTGTTCGAGGTGGAGATCTCCGCCGAAAGCCTGTCCCGCACCACCCTGGGCGGCTGGCGCGAGGGGATGCGGATCAACCTGGAGCGTTCCCTCCGCATGGGGGACGAAATGGGCGGCCATGTCGTCTCCGGCCATGTGGACGGGGTCGCCGAGGTGCTCTCCGTCACGCCCGAGAACGGGTCGCATCGCTGGCGCTTCCGCCTGCCCCCGGGGCTGGCCCGCTTCGTAGCGGAGAAGGGCAGCATCACCGTGGATGGCGTCTCCCTCACCGTGAACGAGGTGGAGGGGGAGAGCTTCGGCGTGAACCTGATCCCCCACACCACCGAGGCGACGGCGCTGGGTACGCTGGCGCCGGGCGCACGGGTGAATATCGAGATCGACATGCTGGCGCGCTATGTCGCGCGTCTCCGCCAGTTCGAGGGGCAGTCCGGGGCATGAGCACACAGCTCCACACCACCAGCTTCGCCGATTTCATCAGCCCGACCGAGGAGCTGCTGGACGAGGCCCGGCGCGGCCGCATGTTCATCCTGGTGGATGACGAGGACCGCGAGAACGAGGGCGATCTCGTCATCCCCGCCCAGTTCGCCACGCCGGATGCCGTGAACTTCATGGCCCGCCACGCGCGGGGCCTGATCTGCCTGGCCATGACCCGCCAGCGCGTGGAGCAGCTGGGCCTGCCCCTGATGGCCCAGAGCAACGGCACGCGGCACCAGACCGCTTTCACCGTCTCGATCGAGGCGAGGGACGGGGTGACCACCGGCATTTCCGCCGCGGACCGCGCGCGCACCGTGGCGGTGGCCATCAACCCGGAGATGGGGCGTGAGCACATCGTCACCCCCGGCCATGTCTTCCCGCTGGTCGCGCGGGAGGGGGGCACGCTGGTTCGGGCGGGCCATACCGAGGCGGCCGTGGACTTCGCCCGGCTGGCCGGGCTGAACCCCTCCGGCGTGATCTGCGAGATCATGAACGAGGACGGCACCATGGCCCGGATGCCGGACCTGGTGGCCTTCGCCCAGCACCATAACCTGAAGCTCGGCACCATCGCCGACCTGATCGCCCATCGCCGCCGCACGGAGCGCCTGGTGCGCCGGGTGGAGGAGGGCATGCTGGAGGATGCGCCGGGCGGCCCCTGGCGGATCGTGATCTACGCCAACACCCTGGAATACGGGGAGCACGTGGCGCTGGTGCGCGGCGACCTGGCCCGGCCCGGGCCCATTCCGGTGCGCGTGCATGCGGTGAACCTGCTGGCCGACATCACCGGCCGCAACGGCCCGAAGGACCTGCACCAGGCGATGGACCTGATCGGCCAGGAGGGAAGGGGCGTGGTGGTGCTGATCCGCGACGTGAAGGCGAGCGCCCTGTCCGAGCGCGTGCGGGCCGGCCGCGAGAAGATGGCGCCGGAACTGCGCGACTACGGCATCGGCGCCCAGATCCTGGCGGATCTCGGGGTGCGGGAGATGATCCTGCTCTCCAACCATCCGCGCCCCGTGGTCGGCCTCGAAGGCTATGGCCTGACCATCACCGATATCCGCCCGATCGGAGACGCCTCTTGAGCACGGCCGACGCCCCCCTTCGTGTCCCGCCCGAGCTTGCCGGCCCGCCGCCGCGCGTGGCGGTGATCCAGGCGCCCTATTACGCCGATGTCGTGGGCGGCATGGTGGATGGCGCCCTGGCCGTGCTGGCCGGCATCGGGTCCGAAGCCGAGGTGCTGGACGTGGCCGGCGCCTTCGAGCTGCCCGCCGCCCTGCGCCTGGCTATCCGCTCCGGCCGGTATGACGGCTATTTGCTCTTCGGCTGCGTGGTGAAGGGCGAGACGGATCATTACGACCACATCTGCCGCGAGGCCTGCCGCGGCGTGATGGACATCTCGGTGGAAACGGCCGCGCCGATCGGCTTTGGCCTGCTCACCGTGCACGACATCCAGCAGGCCATCGCCCGGTCCTCCCCGGACCGCCACAACAAGGGTGTCGAGGCCGCCAATGCCCTGATCTGGCAGATCGCGCTGGCCCGGCGCCTTGAGGAATCCGCATGAGCCAGGCGCCGAAGCGCAATCCCCGCCCCAATGCCGGCCGCCCCCGCACGGGGGCCCGCGTGGCCGCCGTGCAGGCGCTGTTCCAGTCCGAGGCGGGCGGGGAGAGCGCGGAGACCGTGATCGACCAGTTCGTGCGCCACCGGATAGGCACGCTGGGCAGCGATGCCGGCTACGAGGATGGCCGCGTGCCCCAGGCCGACGTGCCGCTGTTCAGCAAGATCGTACGCGGTGCGGCGAAGAATGCCGAAACGATCGATGCCGCCATCTCCGGCCATCTTTCGGGCACATGGACACTGGACCGGCTGGACCCGGTGCTCCGCGCCCTCCTGCGCGCCGCCGCTACCGAGTTCTGGGGCGCTGCCGACACCCCCGCGCGCGTGGTGATCAACGAGTACATGGACATCGCCCACGGCTTCTTCGACGGAGAGGAGCCGCGCTTCGCGAATGGCGTGCTGGACGCCCTGGCGCGGCAGATGCGCGGGGATGAGTTCCAGCCCAAGACCTGAACGCCACGCCGGACCCCCATGAGCCTGCCGCCGGAATTCGCGCTGATCGCCCGGCATTTCCGCGGGCTTGCGGGGGAGGGGGCGCTGGACCTGTCCGATGACGCCGCCCTGCTGGCGCCGCCCCCGGGGCGGGAGCTGGTGCTGGCGGCGGATGCCATGGTCGAAGGTGTCCACTACCTTCCGGATGACCCGCCGGAGACGATCGGCCGCAAGCTGCTCCGGGTGAATCTCTCCGACCTCGCCGCCATGGGCGCCGAGCCCCTGGCCTATCTGATGACCACCGCCCTTCCGCGCGGCACCACGGCGGAATGGCTGGAGGGCTTCGCGGCCGGGCTGGCGGCGGACCAGCGTGAATTCGGGCTGCAGGTGCTGGGCGGGGACACGGTTTCCATCCCCGGTCCGGCCTGCCTGTCCCTGACCATCCTCGGCACTGTGCCGCCCGGCCTCGCCCTGCGGCGCAACGGCGCGCGGGCGGGGGATGATCTCTGGGTTTCAGGCACGATCGGTGACGGGGCGCTGGGCCTGGCCGTGCTTCAGGGGCGCGCGCCGGCGGATGCGGCGGGCCATCTCGCCCGGCGCTACCGGTTGCCGGAGCCGCGCCTAGCGCTTGGCCGGGCGCTACGCGGGCTGGCCCATGCGGCCATGGATGTCTCGGACGGGCTGGCGCAGGATCTCGGCCATCTCTGCCGCGCCTCCAACCTCGGAGCCATGCTGGAACTCGGCTCGATCCCGCTATCGGAGCCGGCGCGCGGGTTCATCCAAGACGACGCCACCTGGCTGCCCCGGCTCGCCACCGGCGGCGACGATTACGAGCTTCTCTTCGCGGCGGATCCGGCCGACGCAGCACGCATCCTTGCCGCGGCAGATGCGGCAGGCACGCCTGTTGCGCGTATCGGGCGATTTACGTTGGGGGCGCCGGGAGTGACGGTCCTCGGGCCGGATGGGCAGGCCATGGCTCTGCCGCGGGGTGGGTGGAGCCACTTCTAAGCTCGACTTTGGCCATCACGCGGCGTGGCAGATGGCGTAAGCCAGGGCGCGTTGCAGGGCTGGGCGGGGTTTTGCGCTGTGGGTGCTGCGCCGCGACGTGAGCAAACCCTGCTCTCGCCAGATATGACGTCGCACGGCGGCGAGGGTGTCGCTGAAGGTTGGACGTGGTTTGCGGTACCAGGCACTGCTGGCCGCGGCTT
>NZ_JAGIZB010000012.1 GCF_017813395.1 Pararoseomonas baculiformis
GCGCGTCCTCTCCCCTCGGTTTGGGATTGCGGACGCGATACTTCAGCCGAAGCCTCACGGGGCAATCGCGGTTCCCCTTGAGGCGACGGTGGCCCTCTCCTGCTGGGAGTGTCAAGCGGCAGAAGACGCCGGGCGCACGGGGGGCGTCGCCGCCGAGAGGGCGTCAGGCGAGCCGCAGCGTGACGAAGGCCAGCACGACGTAGCGGCCCGCCTTGCCGAGCGCGACCAGCACGAGAAAGCGCCAGAACGGCACCCGCAGCACTCCGGCGACCACCGTCAGGGCGTCGCCGCCGAGTGGGAGCCAGGACAGCAGCAGGGACCACATCCCGAAGCGGTTGAACCACCTCTGGGCCCGGTCGAGGGCCTTATCGGGGACGGGGAACCATCGCCTGCCCCGGAAGCGCTCGATGTATAGCCCGAGCAGCCAGTTCAGGACTGCGCCGCCGACGTTTCCAACGCTCGCCACCAGGACAAGGAGCGTCGGAGAGAACTCGCCTATGAGGAGCAGCCCGACCAGGACGGCCTCGGACTGCGCCGGGAGCAGGGTCGCCGCGACGAATGCCGCAGCGAACAGCCCTGTAGGCGGCGAGATCGGTCCCGGCCATCAGGCCGCGAGCTGCTGGACCGCTTGGTAGGCGATGTAGAGGCCGAGGAGGATGATGACCGCTCCCGAGGCGTAGGGCGCCTTCCGGAACAGCTCGTCGATGCCCGACCAGCGCCGCGACAGCTGCCGCATGCCGAGGGCGGCCACCGCACCGACCGTCACCATGGTGATGGCGAGGCCGATGCTGAAGCAGAGCACCAGCACCAGGGCCAGCGAGATCTCCTGGAACTGGAGGCAAATCAGCAGGACGGTGATGGCGGCGGGGCACGGGATGAGGCCACCGGTCAGGCCGAAGAGCACGATCTGCCCTGTCGTCGCCTGCCGGTTGGCGAACTTCTGCTGGATCTCCCGGGCATGGGCCCGTTCGTGGGCGTCCTGGTAGCCGTCCGAGCCGACGTCCAGGCCCCGGAGCTCCTCATGACCGTGGTCGTAGTGGTCATGGCCATGCTCCGTGAAGCGGAGCTCGTAGTCGTGCGAGTGACCGCCGTGGGACAGCACCAGCCTCGCGGTGAACTCGTGCGGCTCAGGGATCTCGGTGGTGCTCTCGAGGAGGCCATCCCGCTCGACGAACCCGAAGATCCCGCGGCTGCCGTCCGCCCGGAACGCCTCCAGGGCGACGTCGCCCGGTGCCCAACCGTGGCCGCTCAGCGTCCGCAGGCGCCAGCGGGGCGGCACCCCGTCCTCGAAGATTTCGAGGGAAAGGACGCCATGCCCCGTGTCGATCCGCCGGGCATCGCCGTTGTGGTGATGGTCATGTCCGTGGTCGTGTGGATGCCCACGGTCGTGACCGTGCGCTGCGTGGCTATGGCCACTGGCGAGGCTCCGCATCTGCTGCTGCTCGCGCCAGGTTCGCCAGATCATCCAGAGGGCCAGCAGGATGATCGCGACGGCGGAGGCGAGCTGGAACCAGGGCTCGGAGGCGTCGGCGTCGTAGCCCCGCCAGAGATACATACCGCCCAGCCCGATGGCCCAGACCACGGCCGTATGGGAGGCGGTGGCAGCCAGCCCGAGCAGCACCGCCTGCCAGACGGTTCCCCGGACCGCCACGATGAAGGCAGCCATCATCGTCTTGGAATGTCCGGGCTCCAGGCCGTGGAGCGCCCCGAGCAGGATGGCGGAGGGGATGAAGAGCCAAGCGTGGGCGGCGCCCTGCTGGATCAGGTCCTGGAACGAGGTTATCGAGGCCGCCTCAGAGATACTTCGTGATGGCTTTGATCTCGTCAATCGGGCCGCGCTTCGCTTTGGGCACGGCCCCGACGACGTGGTCCAGGCAGTGGTCGAGGTGGTCGTGGATGCGCGTCCGCTTGGCGTTGGCAACGTCCGTTTCCACGGCCTGGAGCTGCTGCGCGATCTCCAGGCAGGGGCGTCCGGCCTCGATCATCTCCACTACCGAGCGCAGGTGCCCCTCCGCCCGCTTAAGGCGCTTCACGATCTCCGCCGGTGGTCGAGGCGCTGCAGGCCGTGCGCGGCGTCTCCCTGATCGTTGACTCGGCGCTGGTGGCCGAGGTCGGCGACTTCAGACGGTTCGACAACCCGCGCCAGCTGATGGCCTATCTCGGCCTCGTCCCCTCGGAGCATTCCAGCGGGGCCAAGCGCCGCCAGGGTGCGAGCACCAAGGCCGGCAAGCCCGCTCGCGCGCCGCATGCTCGTCAAGGGCGCCTGGACCTATCGCCTGCCGGCCCGGGTGTCAGCGCAGATGCGGCCTCGCTTGGCCGGATTGCCACGGGAGGTGCGCGACACTGCCTGGAAGGCACATGTGCGCCTCTGCGCCCGGTACCGCCGCCTGCAGGCCGACGGCAAGCGGCCGCAGGTTGTCGTGACGGCCATCGCGCGTGAAATGGTCGGCTTTACCTGGGCAATTGGTCGCATGGTGATGCCAGCGGGCGTCGCATTCTGATCCTCACGGTGAGCGCAAGGCTCCCCGCCGCATCACCGAGCTCTGGCGCCTCGCCATGCAGGCCAGGCTCGACACCCCCGATGCCAAAGCCCGCTACGCCCACCGCAAGCAGACCGTCGAACCCGTCTTCGGCATCATCAAATCCGCCCTCGGCTTCACCCGCTTCCACCTCCGC
Source organism: Pararoseomonas baculiformis (assembly GCF_017813395.1). Taxonomy (GTDB): domain Bacteria; phylum Pseudomonadota; class Alphaproteobacteria; order Acetobacterales; family Acetobacteraceae; genus Roseomonas; species Roseomonas baculiformis. Next base: position 2,677 of record NZ_JAGIZB010000012.1, read on the forward strand.
GGCCTCGCCAAAGTAACAGCCGGGTGGAACCTGATCGCGCTGGCCTACAACTGCCGCAGGCTGCACCGCCCGCGGCTGGCCACCTGATCCACCACCTAACTATCCCGCTGGCAGCTAAACCAAACCCGACAGGCTGCTAGGGGACGGGTGTCGGGCACGCCTCCCCCAGCATCTCCCAGCGCATCAGTTCCGCCGCTCGTGAGCGGACATCGAAACCGCCTGCCTGAGCTTGCCCGCCACGACTCGGTCTGGCCGGGAACGGCGGGCAGGGCGGCAACAAGGGGAGAACGGCTGACCTTTGGTATCCGTGGGAACAGCGAGCCCCCCACTCCCAAGCGGACGCTCGTAGCTATGGCGCCGTCGGAACAACCCTTGGTATCGGGAAGGTCGTGCAGGCAAGATCACCGCACCAGCGCGGACGACCAAAGCAAGGGTGGAAATGGACAAGCCCGCTCCCGAACGTTCTTGGTGGACAACGCTCCCAGGTGTCCTCACCGGCTTGGCCGCTCTACTAACGGCAGTCACGGGTCTCTTTGCCCTCCTGTTGCCACTCTTCCACGAGCGCAGTGACCCAGGACCAATTGATCCAGCGCGTCGCGCCACAGCGCCCGCTGTCTTACCCGCGCCGGCCTCTCCCAAACCCCGGAATGCTCCCACGGTTGGTCAGGAGGCACTGCCCGCCCATGAAGAGCCGCGCCGCACACCGCCGTCGGGTCCCGCGAGTGCCGCCCAGGCGAACCAGCAGGCCAGGCTACCGCCGCTTGTCCTCGGCGAGCGCCTTGAAGCCGCAGGCACCGTTTTCGAAGTGCTGAACATCGAGAGCACCGCCCGCGGTAGCAACATGCGCGAGATCCGTTTGACGTTCCGGGTGACCGCAGGTCCGATGAAAATCGACCTGTCGCGCAGCAACGTGCGGATCCTCACTCTGGGTCGGGGCTACCAGCCCGTGGAGGGGCTGCCCGCCACCGCGATCCCCGCCGGAGCAGCCCGCCAGATCTGGGTTCGCTTCGAAATTGAGGAGCCGGTCCGCGACCCCATCCTGAGCTTGACGGACGACATGTTCACGCCGAGAGGCGAGGTCCGCCGCGCGCTGCCAAGCTATTGACGGGCATGTAAGGCTTCAAAGCATGCATGTGCTTACCACCACCGTCCTACGGAAGTCTGCGCGGCCGCGACACCCCGCTCTACCTTCGGGCACGTCGCATGCATCGGGACGATTGATTGTGGCAATCGCCTCGGCCGCACTCATCGCGCACGCTGGCCAAAAATTATCGTGCCTAGGTGCGTGCTGGAGCAGAGGGCCGGGTTGTGCCCGAAGCTCCTGATCTGCCGATTACTTCTGCCGCTCGTCCGAGCCGATCCAAACACCTGTAGTAACCGCTTGACCGCCAGTGGCGGCTCCAAAAACCGCACCCTCTCACAAGTTCCAGGCAAGCAGAGTAGATCCGCAACGTTTCATGAACCCCTCTCTTGTGGGTTGTGAAGTCGGGACCATCCCATCGTGCCTCATTCTGCGAGCTCGCCTCGAACGGAAAGCTGCAATCATGCCCCGATACGTCTTTCATGTTTTCGGCGGACAGCCGCCCCTCGACGATGAGGGACATGATCTGCCCAGCGATGATGTCACAAGAATCGAGGCCGTGCGGATGGCAGGCGAGATGCAAAAAGAGCAGCCATCGACGCTCCTGAACGTGGGTGGCCTGGTGGCCGACGTGCCGGATGAACGGGGCGTATGCCGGCTTGTTCTCGATATGAGGGCGATCGAGGGCATCACCTTGGAGCCTGCCGACGCAGCGGTTTAGGCTGATTCTGAAGGGAGAGGCCGTTGGCGGGGCCTTCCCTTTTCAGACTGGCGTTGCCCTGAGCTAGGGTAGCGGTAAGGCGGCTCAACCTTCCCCGAACTCCTGGCCCAACCCGTTCCCGGCCGGCGCTTTCAAGGTGCGCCAGATTCGCCGGCTTGATCGTGACGGAACGCCAGACGGAGCAGGCGCGCCAGGAACAGGAGGGCTCCGATGAACCAGATAACGCCAGCCACGATGGCTAAGCCCGGCTGATCATGCATCGCAGCAAGATAGATGCCCGGCGGTAGCGCAAAGGCCGAGCCTGTCGAGAGGACGAACTGCACCATGGCCAAGCGGCCTGCAGCGAGATCTGGCCAGGCACGGAAGGTCAGCCCCATCAGGGCGAGCGAGGTCCAGCCGACGAGGTTGGTGTGAGCATGCACGGGCGCGAGTTGGAAGTCATGCGCAATGCCCATACCGATGCCCAGAACCACGCCCACGACGAGGCAGGCTGAGGCCGAGGCAAGGAACAGTAGTGGGAGACGGGACATCCTGAAATCCTCCTCTACGCTGGGACGAGCCCGTGGCGGAGCATGATGTCCTGTGCCTTGGTTAGGTCAGGGCGGCCGGGCACGTTGACGACCTCCGCCATCTCCTCGAAATAGGCACGCCCGATAGTGCCCGGTGTGATCGCGACGAGAGCACGGGCCAGGGCATTATGCGGGTTCTCATGGTGATGCACGCTGCCGCGCGGAATGAACACCGTATCGCCAGCGGCCAGTTCCGTCTTCCGACCGTCAACCGTGACCGTCAGCACGCCCTCGAGACCATAGAGGAGCTCGTCGGCATCCCGATGAAAGTGGGGTGCGGGCACGCGTGCAGCCGGCGGCACGGTGAACTCGAAGACGGTGGCACCTGGCTCGTTCACCGTGAAACGCAGCTCCAACTGCCCGATCCGGACAATGTCGTTCGTGCTCGCTTCCATGACCCGCTCCCCTGTCGTAAAGTCGCTTTACATTTCGACCGTAAAGTGACTTTACGAATTGTCAACGACCAATCGCCTCCCCACGACCGGGCCAAGCGCTCCTCCTTTCTTCGGCGCCATGCTGCGCATCGTCTGGCAACATGTCCGCGGCCGAATGCTGCAGGCGATCCATGAAGCCGGTTTCACCGACTTCCAGGAAGCGCATTTCGCCGTCTTCTCCTATCCCCTTCCAGACGGGACAAAGCCGGCGGAACTGGCGCGGCAAAAGCGCATGTCGCGGCAGGCCATCAACTACCTGCTCACCCAGCTCGCGGAGTTGCAGTACATCGAGCGGCGCGCTTCAGAAGGGGATGAGCGGCGACTGGTTTATCTCAGCCCGCGCGGCTTGGAGGTCGCCCAGGTCATTTTCGGGTGCCTGCAGCAGCTTCATGCGGAATGGGCCCAGCATGTCGGGCCGGAGCGGTTCGGGGCGTTTGTCGACGTACTCAGGGAGCTGTCCACGAAGGCGCGGGAGGAAGCTCGAGACGAGCTGCCCGGAACCCTTCGGAACCGCTAGTCGCCCCTGCCCGGCACAGAATGGACCTGGCCGGCGACCCGCTCTGCTGGGCCTTGCGCGTTCCCTAGGTGACGCGCTTGGGCCGGGCATCTGCCGAAAGGGAGAAGGGGACGCGGCCCTAACGGTCACTTCTCTCTCCTGAACGGTCTCATGTGCTGCCTAGCTGGGCACGCGCTAAAAGCCATAGTCTGGCCGGAAGCCGCCATTCCAATTTTGAGCATATTTCGTCGTAGAGCAGACATTATGCGCTTCCACTCAATCGATGGTGTTCAAGAGCAGGAAGGTGCTGAGGCAGGCTGCCGTCTCCCCGGCACTCGCTTCGGATCTGTGGATCCGGGATCCTTCGACGAACTGGAAAGCTCTCGACGGAGCGGACAGAGAGGCGAGTAGGATCAGGTTCGGGTAGCGCGGGATCGGCTGCTCCGTTCAGAACGGGCGCCGCTTTCAACGTTGGTTTCTAGCGCGTTGATGAAGTCCTGCGCCAGCCGCGACGCCGGGCGCAGGCGCGCGGTCAGCAGGCGCGCGGTGCTGAGGAGCATGGGCTGGAAAGGTCGGCTGACCAGGTCCGTCGCCCGGGCGCCCATCAACCCAAAGCCGTCCATCAGCGCGACGCCTACCCCGGCCCGAGCCAGAGCACAGGCCGCATGGGTGTGTGTCACCTCAACGGCGATGCGGAAAGGAACGTTCCTCTCGGCAAAGGCGCGGGCCAGCTGCTCGCTCAGGACCAGATTGCGGCTCGGGCAGATCAGGGGATACTCGGCCAGGGCCTCGGGCCCGATGCTGCGCCGGCTGGCCAATGCATGATCGGGCGACATGACGCAGGCCAGGGCTGTGCTCTGCAGGTCCTGCACGACCACCGCCTCGTTGCCCACCGGCCCGATGATGAAGCCCAGCTCATCCCGGTGCGATGCGATACGCTGGATGATCTCGTGGGCGCTGAAGGTTTGAAGGGTGATGGCGCTCTCCGGCCGCTGGTCCCGGAAGCGGCGGATCGCCGCTGGAAGGATCGAGCTCGCCAGCGAGGGAATGGCCGCGATGGACAGGATACCCGTGCGCCCTTCCCTTAGTTCGTTCGACAGGCGCTGAACCAGTTCGATTGCGGCGAAGGCACCCAACGTCCCGGGAAACATGATCTGCGCCTCCGCCGTTGGCCGGAGGCGCCTGCGCTCCCGCACGAACAGGGGAAAGCCGAGGCGCGCCTCAGCCTTCTGCAGCATCCGCGTGACGGCTGGCTGGGAGATGTTCAGCGCCGCCGCAGCCGCGGTGACGCTACCGAGCTCCATCACGCGGCGGAAAACCTCCATCTCCCGCAGATCAAAGGTCATAACCATTGAACATGAACTCTGCGCATCTCGGTATTTGCGCACATCGGATCTCAGGCGGCAAACTCTGGTGGGCGGGCCGCTGAGAGCCTGCCCTGGGGCGGAGGAGCGTTGCGTGAAGGTCGTGGAGATTCGTGGCTACCTGCTGGGCTTCGCGCCCTCGCCGGCCATTGGCAACGCGACGCGCATGATCCGCCGGCGTGACTTCCTTCTGCTTGAGCTGGTGACCGACACCGGCGCGCGTGGCTGGGGAGAGGTCTTCGCCTCGCCAGCTGCCGCTGCGGCCCTGGTGCGCACTCGCCTTGCCCCAATCATCCTCGGCGCCTCGCCGCACCACCACGGCCGTCTTTACGACCGGATGCTCGGCACTCTCGGTTACGACCGGCGCGGGCCAGGGATGATGGCGATCTCGGCTGTGGACATGGCGCTGCACGACCTCGCTGCGCAGGACCGGGGCATCAGCGTGGCAGAGGCCCTCGGCGGCGCTCTTCGGACGCGGCTTCCGGCCTATGCCAGTGCTCCCTTCATCACGACCGATGCGGCCGAACCTTATGGCCACTACCAGACCGAGATCGATGGCATCCTTCGCCGCAACTTCCGCGCCCTGAAGCCACGGGCAGGGGTGTCGCCGCGGGCGGATGGCATCATGGCGATGGCGGTGCGCCGGCAGGTCGGGCCGGATATTTCGGTCATGGTCGACATCAACCAGGGCTACACGGCGCGAGCGGCCATAGAGTCGGCGCGCCACATGGAGGAGGCGGACCTTCTCTGGATCGAGGAGCCGGTCCAGCCGGAAGACGTGCCGGGTTACTCCATGGTGTCAGCTGCCGTGCCCACTGCCATTGCGGGAGGGGAGGCGCTCGGCAGCCTGGCGGCCTTCCGCGACTTTCTCGCCGCGGGTGCGATGTCCGTGCTGCAGCCCGATCTGACAGTCTGTGGCGGCTTCACGGGCTTCCTCCGCATCGCGGCACTGGCTGCCGCCTATGATCTGCCGGTCATGCCGCACGTTTTCGGCACGGTGGTGAACATGCGTGCCGCTCTCCAGGCGGCAGCCCTCGTCACGCCACGGCGCGGTGCGCCGGGCGAGTATCCCTGGATCGAGTGTGACGCATCGGCCAACCCCCTACTGGATCTGGCAGGAGCGCTTCCCGTGAGTGCTGATGGCACGATTGCCGTTCCTGACGCCCCTGGCACAGGGCTGGATCTGCAGAGCGAGCGTCTTGCTCCCTGGATCAGCGAGACCTGGCGGCTCGCGGCCTGAACGGTCCCCAGAACATCTGTCCCGGAAGGAGAAAACGACATGCAGAAGCTGACCCGTCGTGTGGCTCTTGGTGCAGTTGCCCTTGCCGGCCCTGTCCTGACGTTGCCCCGCAACGGCCGTGCGGCGACCTGGCCCGACCGCCCTGTAACCCTGGTCGTGCCATTTCCGCCGGGTGGCAGCAACGACGTGGTGACACGGTTGGTGGCCCAGCCGCTCTCCCAGGCGCTGGGGCAGCCTTTCGTCGTGGAAAACCGCCCCGGCGCGAACGGCAACATCGGGGCGGCTCAGGTCGCCCGGGCAGCGCCAGATGGCTACACGGTCCTGGTTTCGGGCAACGGCCAGAACGCGATGAACCACGGGCTGTACCGCAACATACCCTACGACTCCCGCACGGCTTTCGTGCATGTCGCCCAGCTCGCCTCCCTGCCGAACGCCCTCGTTGTCGCTGAGAGCTTCCCGGCCCGGACTCTCCAAGACCTGATCCGCATGGCGAAGGAAAAGCCGGGCGACATCACCTTCGCTAGTCCTGGCAGCGGCTCCTCCGGACACCTCGCCATGGCAATGCTGATGCGCGCAGCGGGGATCGAGATGCTGCACGTCCCCTACCGCGGCGCCGCACCTGCCATCACCGACGTGATCGCGGGGCAGGTGCCGGTCGTCATGATCAATGTGGACATTCCCCTGCCACATGTGCGCGCTGGCCGCCTGCGTGTGCTCGCCGTCACGAGCGAGGCGCGGAGCCCGCTCTACCCGGAGGCGCCGACGGTCGCGGAAAGCGGATTTCCCGGCTTCTCCGCGGTCGGATGGCTCGGTCTTTCTCTTCCCGCGGGCACGCCGCCGGACATCGTGACGCGCCTGCACGGCGCCTGCACCCGGGTATTACAGGATCCGCAGATCCGGGAGCGCTTTGCCGCCAGCGGCTACATCCCCGGTCAGGGCTCACCGGCCGACTACGCCCGTTTCGTTGATTCCGAGATCATTAAGTGGGGCGGCGTGACGCGCCAACTCAACATCGTGCTGGAGTAGGAGCGCCATGAACTTCATGGACCGCCGCCCACGGCGCGAGATCACCGATGCCTTGCGCGCCACGGTGCTGGAGGATCTCCCCGAACTGGCGGACGTCAAGCATGAAGAGCTGCGGCGCAAATGCGTGGAGGTCTGGTGCCTCGCCCTGGCGGAGAGCAGCTTCGCGCGTGTCTCCGACATCCCCGGCGAGTCCAACCCGGGCCAGTTCGCCCTGAAGCGCGGCGACCAGGCCACGCATCTGCGTGGCGTAACCCGCATCGCCCTTTCCATTGCCGACGAATTTGCAGCCATGGACCCCGCCGTGCGGATCGACCGCGACCTGGTGATCGCCGGGGGGCTGACACACGATGTTGGCAAGCCCTGGGAGTTCGACGAGGCCAATCGCGCGCGCTGGACGGGCGATCCCTCGGCCACGGGGCTGCCCTCCCTGCGGCATCCGGTCTACGGCGCGCATCTCTGCATCGCGGCGGGGCTGCCGGAAGAGCTGGCGCACATTGCCCTTGCCCACTCCTTCGAGGGTGAGCACCTGATCCGCAGCCTGGAATGCCTCATCGTGCAACGGGCGGACCACCTCTGGTGGTCGATCGCTGGCGGCTGCGGGCTGCTCCAGCCCTTGGCCGACCCCATCCTTGAGGCCCGGAAGATCGTGGCCCGTCCGATCCCCGACTGAACCGAGCCGGACGTCGAAGAAAGGAAGCCGACATGAGATCGGTCCATCGCCGCACTGCCCTGTTTCTCCCTGCTCTCCTCGCCGCCGCCCCTGCCCGTGCCGAATGGCCCGACCGGCCCGTCCGCGTCATCGTGCCTTTCGCGCCGGGTGGCAGTTCCGACCTCATCGCTCGGCTGATCGGGACGGAACTTCAGGCGCGGCTAGGCCAGCCCGTCGTGGTGGAGAATCGCGGTGGTGCCAACGGCGCCATCGGTATGGCGTCCGCGGCCCAGGCCCCCGCCGACGGATACACCCTGGTGGCCGGCCATATCGGGACTCACGCAATCACGCCGGCTATCATGCGTAGTCCCGGCTACGACACATTGCGCGACTTCACGACGATTGCGGTTCCTGCGACCTCCTCCTCCGTGCTGGTGGTACCGCAGGCCAGCCCGGTCCGGGACCTGAGAGGGCTGCTCGACCTCGCCCGCGCCAGGCCGGGCGCGCTGAGCTACGGCTCACCTGGAGTTGGCTCGCCTTCCCACGTCACAGTCGTCCTGCTCTCGAAAATGACGGGGATCAGCGCGCAGCATGTGCCATACCGCGGCGGCGGCCCGGCGGTGACTGATCTTGTTGCGGGCACTCTGGATTTCATGTTCGCCGGGCCGGCAGAAGTACTTGGGCAGATCCAATCTGGCCGGCTGCGTGCATTGGCCACTACCGGGGAGCGACGCTCCCCCGGCAGCCCGAACCTGCCAACGGTCGCGGAGGCGGGCGTCCCGGGCTTTCAGTTCACTGTCTGGCACGCCCTTTCCACGCGTGCGGGCACGCCGCCAGCGGTTCTCGATCGGTTGCGAGGAGAAGTCGCGGCCGTTCTCGGGAGCGAGGCAGTTCAAGCCCGCCTTCGCGACGTAGGCCTCGAACGTGGACCGCAAGATGCTCTGGCGGCCGAAGCCATGCTGCGGGCCGAGGTCAGGAGATGGGGCACGCTGGTTCATGAGGCCGGTATTCAGGCGGATTGAACCACTCACGTCAGGCGTGGCACTGGCATCGGAGAGTGACCGTCGATCCGGCAATTCGGAGTGAGGCGCTGCTTTGGGTCTGTGTCGTAGCTGTCGGGGCAGGTTTCCGGAAGTTGTTCATGATGTGACGACGAGCGGAAAAGCCGCTCAGGGTCGTGACTGGAGCCGGCCGTGTGGACGGCTCTCCGTTGGCAAGGGTTTCCTGGCGTCTGCCCTGAGCTGGTTGGTGCGGCCATGTGGCGGGCCTTTGATGCGGCCTCGCATGCACCGCTGGCCATGATGCCTTTCGCGAGGCCGTTGTCATCTAGAGGCCGTCGCGCTTCCCCTTATAATGCGTGGCCTTGAGGGCGTGGATGCGACCTCATTGGCTCGCCCACGGCCCTGAATTCGGAGGAGATGGTGTTGCTCGATCGTCTACTGGACATCGTCAAGGCCCGGTTCGGTTCCTCACCTGTGCTGAAGACAATGCCCGAGGGCATTGAGGTCCTGGCGGCGATGGCAAACCGCCGGGTCATGCGGCGATACACCGACAAGCCCGTCGATCCGGCGCTGCTGGAGACGCTCTGTGCCGTGGCGCTTGCGGCGCCATCGAAGTCGGACCTGCAGCAGGCGGATATCATCATAGTCTCAGACAAGGCCCAGCGGGACAGGCTGCACGGCCTCATTCCGGACAATCCGTGGATCCGGGAGGCGCCCGCGCTGCTGGTTTTCTGTGCCAACAACAGACGTCACCGCCTGATGTTCGAGTGGCGCCAGCAGCCATTCGTGAACGACCATCTGGACCCCTTCTTCAACGCTTCGGTGGATGCAGGCATCGTTCTGGCGACGTTCATCGCCGCAGCGGACAGGGTCGGCCTGGGGTCATGCCCGGTCAGCGCCATCCGCAACAGGGCAGCGGAGGTTTCCGACCTTCTGGGCTTGCCGGATCATGTCTTCCCGGTGGCGGGGCTGGGGGTGGGCTGGCCGTCCTTCGCAGGTGTTCTCAGCCCGCGCCTGGGTCTCGACGTCACTATCCACCACGACCGATACGATGAGAGCGGCCTCCAGGAAAAGATCGCCGCCTATGACAGGCGGCGCGCGGCCGTGCAGCCATACGCGACGCAGCGATACACGGACCGCTTCGGGCAGGCGGACGACTACGGATGGTCCGAGGACAAGGTCCGACAGTACTCGGTGCCGGAACGCGCCGATTTTGGCGCCTTCATACGTAAGAAGGGCTTCAACCCGGACTAGGATATCGGCTGCCGCAGCGGGATCATGCTTGGGGTGAGAGCTAATCCGCTCAACCTGCAGCAGGCAATGCGAAGCCTACGCCGCCAGCAATTGGCGAAGGCTCTCGGATTGGCAGCTCCGTCCCCAAAGTCCAGAGGGCCGATCTCCTTCTGCCACATCAGCCATAAGCCGCTTTGAAAGTCACATCCGCCCTCAGGTTTCTGAGGGCCCAAGAAGAGGCCGCTCCATTCGGGCCGAGGCACCTGCGGGGAGAGGGCGGGCTGCAACCCCACCGGCTATTTCCCCTTCCTGGAGAATCACAAAGCTGCCCGCCTGGGCTCGCGCCGGATGGCATGGTCTGGCCAAGTGCTGGACCGGTTCTCGTTGCCGCGAGGCCGTGCCGGCAAGAAGTCGGCACGGCCTCCTTCCGCTACTCGATAGTGATGTTCCTGCTGGTGATCAAACCGCGCCAGCGATCAGCCTCCTCTTTCATCAGCACCGTGAGCGCTTCGGGCGTGCTGGCCGAAAGCTCGATGCCCTGCGGCTCCATCCTCTGGCGGAAGCCTGGATCGGCCACCGCCGCATGAATCGCGGAGTTCAGACCGGCCACGGCGGCGGCCGGCGTACCAGCGGGCACGTAGAGGCCATACCAGGTGGTGTAGCGGAAGCCTGGTAGACCCTCACGCTCCAACACGGGCACACCTCTCACCCCCGCTGCATCTGTCGGCGCCGTGACGCCCAATGCGCGGAGCTGTCCCGCCTCTACCAGCGGCAGGAGCGAGGGAATGCTACTGAAGGCAGCGTGGACGCGCCCCGCCACCAGATCATTGATCAGCGCGCCAGTACCGCGATATGGAACATGCACACCCTCTATTCCGGCGATCGACTGAAACAACTCCGCGCCGAGATGAGCGAGTCCGCCAGTGCCCGCCGAGGCAAAGCTCATCTCTCCCTTATGGGCCTTCGCATAGGCGATGAACTCCTGAACGTTCCGTGCAGGAAGCGTGGCCGTCGACACCATGAGATGAGGGCTGGTGCAGACCAGGCTGACCGGGGCCAGGCCGGAAACATCAACGCGGCCAGGGCTTACGAGCGGCTGAAGGACCACATTTCCCGAGGCGGCGAGAAAGACGGTGTGCCCATCCGCCGGCGCGCGGGACACCGTGTTGATGGCAATGACCCCCGTTCCGCCGCTGATATTCTCGACTACAACGGATTGTCCGAGCGTGGCCTGCATCTGCTGCGCGAGATCGCGCGCCACCACGTCGGCAGGCCCGCCTGCTGCGAAGCCGACGACGAGACGGATCGGGCGGCTCGGCGCCCAGCCGGTCTGTGCCTTGGCTGAGGCAGCGGCTGTCGCGGGAATGGCGGAAAGGAGCGCCCTCCGGGAGAAACGGTTCATGCGGGGACTCCCAGCGGAAGGGTGGGCAGGATGATCGGGAAGATGGCCTGATAAGCTTCGCCCTGAAGGGTTGGACGCGCGCTACGGCGCCCCGCCTGGGCACCACGCTGGCGGGCTACACGGTCGTAGTAGTCCCACAGGTTGCGCTGCGTCGGCATGCAACGCATGGCGGCCTCCTTGGCGGGCCAGACCTCCGTGATGTCGATGATCACGTCGGGCGAGAAGCCGCAAAGCTCTGGCTGGTGTGGCTCGAAGCACATAACCTGTGCCGGGATCACATGGTTGCGCCCGCGCCCTGGCGCCTGCGCGATCATCCGGGCCTCAAGCACCATCTCATGAGTGCGAACATGGTCGAGGTTTGAGGGGTCGCGCTCTGGATGGGTGAGGATGAGGGAGGGACGCTCCTCCCGCAGGATCTCCGCAAGGCGGTAGGGGATCTCCGGGTCCTTGGGGAGAAGATAGTCACCGAGGTCCAGGATTCGGAGATCCTCGACGCCGAGTGCCTTGGCAGCCGCCTCGGCCTCCGCCTGGCGGGTGGCAACGACCGAGGCAGTATCGGCCATCTCATCCTGCCAGGCGAGGTTGGACTCGCCGTTCTCCCCACAACTCAGGCACACCACCGTCACGCCATGACCGGCGCGACGGTGCAGCGCGATGGCACCCCCGGCTCTCCATACGAAATCGCCCACATGAGCGGTGATGACGACGATCTCTGACATGGTGTCTCCTCAGCACATCGTTTGGTTCACGACGAGGACGGCAGCCGGTAGGTGTTGATCGCCGTGCCGCTGAACAGCGCGGTCCTCTCGTCGAGGGATGCCCGTGCGGCAAACCGCTTGAAGGCATTCCAGAGCACGGCGTAACCGTAGCTGCCCTTGTCAACGGGGAAGTTGCTCTCGAACATGCAGCGCCTGGCGCCGAAGGCCTCCACGCAGGTCTCCAGATAGGGGTGCCAAGTGGTGGCCAGCTGCTCCGAGGATGGCGGCAGCTCCTGCCGCTCGAAGCCGAAGCCGTTCACCGCCATGCCAAGGCCGCCAAGCTTCACCACGACGTTCGAGCATCCCGCCAGCAGGCGCATGCGTCTGCTCCAATCGGCGAGAACCTCGGGGCGTCGCCCCCGGTAGGGGCCCGCCCCGAGCGGTCCCCCGCAATGGTCCAGCACCAGTGTCAAGCCGGGCAGCGCGCGGGCCAGGTCCAGCACCTCGTCAAGTTGGGTATGATAGGCCCAAATATCGAGTGACAGACCGTGCTCCTCCAGCCGCGCGGCGCCGTGGCGGAAGGCGGGCTCGGAGAGCAGGCCCGGCCGGGGCGGCACCGGGTTGCTGTTGATCTCCGGCGCCACGTGCCAAGCCGTCTGGTTCCGCACGCCGCGGAAACGGTCGCCTGCGGCGCGGATGTGCCGCTCCAGCAGGGGAACGACGCCGTCGCCCAGCATCAGGTCCACCATGCCGACGATCCCAGAGCAGGCGCGGGTCGGGCCGTAGAGGCCGCTCGCGCTACACGCCGCGGCGCCATTCGCGAACTCCGTCTCGCCGAGGCTGCGGAGCTCCTCAGGTCCATCGGCACGATACATGGAGCGTGCCTGGACATAGACCGTCGCCCGCACGTCGTGCCCGCTGCCTGTGTCGTACAACAACTCGTCCAGCAGGTAGCGCGCGCCGGGCCGGTCCCAGAGGTGGTGGTGCGCGTCCACGATCGGCAGGCCGGGATCGAGGATCTCCTCCCGGAGCTGCCCCAGCCAGTCCTCCCGTACCGGCAGGTGCGGCGAGGAGGGCCCTGAGCCTGCCATCATGCTACTCCAGCCGGATCCCGGCCTCGCGCACGAAGCCCTGCCAGCGTCGGCTCTGTGCGGCGAAGAAGGCTGCGAACTCATCGGGTGTGTTGCGCTCGGCCTGGAGGTCCTGGCTGCGGAGCTTCTCGGCGACATCCGGCCGGTCGAGCGCATCGTTCAGCAGCGCGTTGAGACGCGCCACCACCGCCGGGGACGTACCCCTCGGCAGGAAAACGCCGTTCCACTCATAGGTCTCGAAGCCGGGGAGCAGGTCCGAGAGCGGCGGCACATCCGGCAGGGCGGTGAGCCGTCCCCGGCCGGTATGGGCCAACGCGCGGAGCTTGCCCTCCTTGACGAAACCCACTGGTGCATTGGCGTTGCCGAAGTAGAGGTCCACCGTCCCGGTCATCAGGTCGGTGTAGATGGGCGCGCCGCCGCGATAAGGTACATGGGTGACCGGCGCGCCCGTCTGCCGCGCGAAAAGCTCCATGGCGAGGTGCTGGATGGAACCGATGCCAGCCGAGGCGCCGTTGATGCCTCGCTTCTCCTTGGCGTATGCAACCAGCTCAGTGGGCGTCCGGACCGGAAGGCTGGCGGGCACCAGCACGAGTTGCGGCACGGTGATGGTGCGGAAGACCGGGATGAAATCCTTCCCGGCATCGTAGGGCAGGTTGTTGAAGAGCGCCCCCTCCACCGAGAGACCGGTCGATCCGTGCAGGAGCGTGTAGCCGTCAGGCGCCGCTTGCGCGAAGGCGGCCGCGCCGATCGTGCCCGTGGCACCCGGGCGGTTCTCGATCACGAAGGGCTTGCCGGTCTCTTGCGAGAGAGCGTTGAAGAAGAGACGCCCGACGATGTCGGCCGTGCCGCCGGGCGGCCAGGGCAGAATGACGCGCACGGGTCGCTCGGGCCAGGTACCGCCCTGCGCGCGCGCGATGCGGCTGGAGAGGGCCAACGCCGGGGCTGCGAGCAGCAGGGCCCGGCGGGAAGAGGTCAGCGTTGCCACGGGGTCGTCTCCCAGATCTGGCGGTAGCGGGCTTCCTGGGCCGGCATCTGCGCCTCCCATTCTTCGCCCGGCAGGTAAGCCATGGGAAGCTCGAGCTGCCGGGCCTTCTCCGCCCATTCCGGTTTCGCGACCACGCGGGCAACCGCTTCCTGCAGTCGCAGGGCAACCTCGTCCGGCACGCCGCGCGGCGCGCCAAGGCCGCGCTCGCTCGTCATCAGCACGTCGTAGCCGAGCTCCCGGAAAGTCGGGACATCGGGCATCAGGCTCCACCGATGCGTGCCCATGCCGGCCAGCGGCCGCAGCAGTGGGGTTTGCTGGCCAAGCATGCCGATTTCGCCGAGATTCAGCCCGGCAACATCGATCTGCTTCGCCAGCACGGCGTTCTTGACGAGCCCCGCGCCGGCGAAGGGGGCATGGATGAACTCCGTGCCGGTGGCTGCCTGGAACAGGGTGAGCCCGAGATGGTCATCGGTCCCGACGCCGGACGAGCCCACGCTGATCTCGCCCGGGCGCCGCCGCGCGTCCGCCACGAGGTCCGCGAGCGTCTTGTACGGGGAGTCGCGATGAACGACGAAGGCTGTCGGGTCGTCCACCAGCCGGGCGATGGCCCGGATCTTTGTCCGGTCGTAGCGCACGCGCCGCTCGATCGGGACGGAGAGATAGCCCGGCGTGTTCAGTCCGCCAATGGTGTAGCCATCCGGCCGCGCCGCCTGGAGCGCGGCATAGGCGGTCTCCCCACCCGCGCCGGGCCGGTTGCTGATGACGAAGTTGGAGCCGGGCAACTCAGCGGCCATGAACTGCGCCAGCGCGCGCAGCATGACGTCCGTACCCCCGCCCGGCGCGAATCCGACCAGGATCTCGATCGGTCGTCCTGCGGGCCAGGCGGATTGCCCAAGGGCGGGACGGGCAAGCGGCGCGGTCGCCAGGCCGGCGCCGCCCGCCAGGAAGCAACGGCGCCCAAGTCTCATGTCTCGCATGCTTTCTTGTTCCTCCTCGTCTTGAAGCTGTGCGGCGCGCAGCCGCGCCGCCGGCACGCCTGTGAACCCGGTCGCCCGCAGTACTTTCAGGAAGGCGCGGCGAGGATGCTCGGCATGATGGTCGCTCCTCCCGCCCCGTCAGACCGCCCGGTCGAGATGGGCAGGCAGGCTGCCTGGAACGACCACGGCGCCTTCCAGCGCTGGCAGTCGCTTCGCGAGCACCGCGATGATGCTCTCCGCCGCGCCGCAGGCCATGCCGGTTGCGCCGCGCGGCGTGTTGGCGGCCAGGTGCGGGGTGGCGACGACGCGCGGGTGGGTGCGGAATGGGCTGTCAGCCTCCAGCGGCTCCTGCACGAAGACGTCCACGCCCGCCCAGCTCAGCTGGCCAGAGTCGAGGGCGGCGAGCAGCGCGCCCTGGTCCACGATGCCGCCGCGTGCGGTGTGGACGAGAATGGCGCCGCGCGGCAGCAGCGCCAGTTCATCCCTGCCGATGAGGCCGCGGGTCTCGGCCTCCAATGGGCAGTGCAGGGACAGCACCTCGGACTGGCGCAGCAGCCCGGGCAGGGTCTCCACCCGCTCAGCCGGGCCAGAGAGCGGTCCCGCGGGCAGCAAGGGGTCATAGGCCAGCACGCGCATCCCGAAGGCAGCGGCCATGCGCGCGACCTTGGAGCCAATCGCCCCGTAGCCGACGATGCCGAGCGTCATGCCATCGATGTCGCGCGTCATGCGGGAGGTTTTCTCCCAGAGCCCCTCGCGCATGCCGGAGGTGACGGAGGGCAGGTCTTTCAGCATGGTCAGCATCAGCGCCATGGCATGCTCGGCCACCGAGCGGGAGTTGGCACCGGCTGCGCGCGTCACTGTCAGGTTGCGAGCACGAGCGGCGGGGATGTCGATGCCGTCGATGCCGGCGCCGTGACGTGCAACGACCCGCAATCCGGGCGCGGCGGCGTCCATCACCGCTCCATTGATGATGCCCTGGCGGTGCAGGATGGCCACCGGCCGGTGCTCGCGGATGGCGGCCAGGAGCTCCTGCTCGCCCGGATAGCCGGAGGTGCAGCGCACGGCAAAGCCCGCTGCATCCAGCATCGTGACTGCCTCAGGGGCCAGCTTGGCGGCCGAAACGAGGACGGTTGGGCGCGGGGCGGTGTCGGTCATGAGGCGATCCCAGGAGAGGTCTCGGTAGGCAGGGGCAGAGGGTTCTGCGTGCGCGCGGAGCAGCCCTAGTCGAGCCCTTCGCAGCCCAGCTTGCGGAGCGAGGCATCGACCCAGGACGCGTCATGTGTGCCGGACGCGATATTGGCCATCTGCCTCTCCTCCGCGGCCTGCTTCGCGCTCGCCGCGGCGTGGATGGCCTCCGCCTCTCCGAAGGGCACGCAGAGCAGGCCGTCATCGTCGCCGAGGACAAGGTCTCCCGGCGAGATCACCATGCCGTCGATGGCGACCGGCACGTTGATCTCGCCCGGCCCGTCCTTGTACGGGCCGCGATGCGTCACGCCGGCGGCGAAGACCGGGAAGTCCTGCGCGCGAATGGCGGCGCTGTCGCGGATCGCGCCGTTGATGACGATGCCGGCGAGGCCACGCCTCACCATCTGCGCCAGCATCAGCTCGCCGATCAGGGCATTCGTCAGGTCGCCCCCCGCATCCACCACGATCACGTCACCGGGCTGCGCGAGGGCGATGGCCTTGTGGATCATCAGGTTGTCGCCGGGGCGTGTCTTCACGGTCAGGGCGGGGCCGGCGAGCACGGCGCCAGGTGCCTGCATCGGCCGCAGGCGCGCACCGCCAGCCGTCATGCGGGACATCACGTCGCTCACGTTGGCAACGGGAAGGCTGCGGAAGCGCGTCACCAAGCCCGCATCCACGTGTCGGCTGCGCTGATGAATACGGAAGCCGATCGCCATGGCTGCCCTCCCGGGGACGGGCGCCGTTCCGCGCCGATTTGTTGACACCGCCGCGCAGCCAGTGCGAGAAGCACCCGAAGAAAACGCAACGCCGTTTCGAAATAGCCGAGTGGGAAGAGGAAGCGCAAGTGATCAATCAGCATCCCCGCCACATCGCCCGCCGCAGCCTCATCCGGGCGGGGCTCGCAGCGCCGCTCGCCGGATTGGCGCGCCCGGCGCTCGCGCAGGGGGAATACCCGTCCCGTGCCGTGCGGGTGATCGTGCCCTGGGCACCGGGCGGGGCGGTGGACACGCTGGCTCGCCGCCTCGGCCAGAAGCTGGCGGACGAGCTGGGCCAGAGCTTTGTGATCGAGAATAAATCAGGCGCCACCGGCACGATCGGCGCCGCGGAGGCCGCGCGCAGTGCACCCGATGGCTACACGCTGCTGGCGATGGACAACACCTACGCCATGCTGCCCTATCTCTTCAGTCGCCTGCCCTTCGATCACGCGACGGCGTTCCAGCCCATCACCGTCACCGCCTTCTCCCCAATCCTCATCGCGGTGGGCGAGAAATCGCCGTATCGCGACCTCGCATCCCTCATCGCGGCGGCGAAAAAGGATCCGGAGAAGCTGACCTATGGCACGGGCGGCATGGGCAGCGCTCCGCATTTTGCTACGCTTGCCTTCGAGCGCGCGGCGGGGGTGAAGCTCTACCACGTGCCCTTTCGCGGGGCCGGCGAGGCGGTGATCGGCGTCCTCTCGGGCAATGTGGACCTCGTGATGCTCTCGCCCGGCTCGGCGCTCGGCAATATTCGTGGGGGCCAGCTCCGCGCGCTCGCAATCAGCGGAGACCGCCGCGTGGCGGCGCTGCCGGACGTACCTACCTTCAGCGAGGCCGGACTGCCGGGCTTCGGGGTCGTCAACTGGTCCGGGCTTGCTGCCCCGAAGGGCACGCCCGAGGCGATCATGCAGCGGCTGCACCAGGCGGCCGCTCGCGCCCTGGCGGCGCCGGACATGAAGGCCTTCATCGCCGACCTCGGCTCGGAGCCCGGCGGCATCACCCCCGCCGCCTTCTCGCAGCTGCTGATCGAGGAGGCCGCCCGCTGGCGCGAGGTCGCGGCCTCGGGCGGCATCGAGCGGCAGTAGGCCTGCCCGGATGAGCTTCTTTGCCCCACCGCCCCGGATCGAGACCGAGGTCTTCACCCGCCTTCCCGAGCGGTTCCGCAGCGCGCGCCGCTCGGCCTGGGCCGATGCCAACCGCGCCGGACGCCCGGTGGACAGCTTCCTGGAAGGGCCTTCCTTCGACCGTCAGGGCCGCCTCTACGTTACCGATATCCCCTTCGGGCGCGTCTTCCGCATTTCGCCCGAGGGAGAATGGGAGCAGGTGGCCGAGTATGATGGCTGGCCGAACGGCCTGAAGATCCACCGGGACGGGCGGATTTTCATCACCGACTACAAGCGCGGGATTATGCTGCTGGATCCGGACAGCGGGCGGGTCACGCCCTTCCTGGAGACGGCGCGGTCCGAGAGCTTCAAGGGCGTCAACGACCTCGTCTTCGGGCCGGCGGGCGACCTGTACTTTACTGACCAGGGGCAGACCGGGCTGCAGGACCCGACGGGGCGGGTGTACCGCCTGGATACGGAAGGCCGCCTCGACCTCCTGATCGACACGGTGCCCAGCCCCAACGGCATCGTGGTGGCCCCGGACGCCTCCTTTCTGCTGGTGGCCGTCACCCGTGCCAACCAGATCTGGCGCCTGCCGCTACATGCCGACGGCAGCGTCACGAAGGCCAGCATCTTCTGCCATCTCCATGGCGGGCCCAGCGGGCCGGACGGGCTGGCGCTGGATGCCGAGGGGGGCCTGCTGGTGGCCCATGCCGGTTTCGGGACCGTCTGGCGTCTCTCCTCCCGGGCTGAACCCCTTGCGCGCATCGCCTCCTGTGCCGGGTGGTCCACCACCAATCTTGCCTTCGGAGGGCCGGGTGGGCGGAGCCTCTTCGTCACCGAGTCCGAGACGGGGGTCATTCTGAGGGCGGGCCTGGAAGTACCAGGCCTCCCGCTCTTCTCCCACGCTGCGTGACCGCGCTGGACGTCCGGGTTGCTGCGCGCGCGGGCGGGCCGTAACCGTGCACGTCATGAACACTCAGACACGCTCGAATGCTTCGCTGGAGGGCGTCGCCTCTGTAGGCCGGGCCCTCACCCTGCTGTCCGCGTTCCGCAAGGGGGATGATGCCGTCACCCTGGCCGAGCTGACTGCCCGGACGGGGCTCGTGAAGACCACGATCATGCGGCTGGCCATCACCATGGAGGCGCATGGTTACCTCGTGCGCCTCCCGGACGGCTCCTACCGTTTGGGGGCGGAGCTGTTCCGGCTCGGCTCGGTCTACCAGCAGTCTTTCCGGATGGAGGCGCACGTCATGCCGGCGCTGGAAAGGCTGGTGGCCCAGACGGGTGAGAGCGCGTCCTTCTACGTCCGTAGTGGTGAGCACCGGCTCTGCCTGTACCGCGTCGACTCCCCGCACCGCTTGCGGCTGCATGTCCGCCAGGGCGACATGCTCCCGATGGATAATTCCGCCATCGCGCAGGTGCTGCGGATCTTCGGGACAACGCCACTGCCGCAAGAGGCGGCTACGACCCCGGTGCCGCTTTATACCGGGGGCGAACGAGACCCTCATGTCGCGGGTGTGGCCACCCCCGTCTTTGGGCCAGGCGATAATTTCGCAGGTGCTCTTTGCCTCACCGGGCCCGTGACCCGGCTCACCTGGGATGCGGCGGAAACGGCCAGTCCGATGCTGCTCCAGGTCGCGGCGGAGCTGACGCGCTCACTCGGTGGCGTGCTTCCAGCTGTGTAGCGTTGATATCCATCTGGTCTGGCAGGCCTGGGCGTCGGCCTTCGCCCGTATCTCCGTTGCCGTGAGGTATCTTGCGGGCTGCTGGGCGCTTAGCTGCTGACTCAAGAGTTGTGAAAAGTTTCGCTACCCTGCTTACAAGTGCCCCGCCCGGGCGCGTCCGTCCTGGCAAGGTCTGGCCGATAGCCGACTGACCGCTTCCGGGATAGCAGTGGCGCGAAGTATACATCAGCGGCCAGACCGCTGACGTTTATTCGCCCCTGACGAGGGCTCCTGGCAGTCTGTCGGCGCATGGGCCTGCGTTCCTGGCCCCGACCACGTCTTGTGGGACGGCAATGCGCGCATCGGCGCGGCGGGGGGCTGCCGCGCCGATCTTCGGCATGTCAGCCCTCCTCCTCGAACAGCCAGAGCTGCGCGCTCGGCTGGTTGGGGCCGCCCGTGTCATCCATGCCCAGGAAGGCCGGGACGCGACGGCGCTGCGCCTCGCTGAGGGAGTCGACCAGCGGCTTGGCCGCGCTGACGAAGCGGCGCAGTTCGCGGGCCCGCATCTCCTCGGCATCCGCAATGCCACTCAACACGTCGAGGAAGTGAGTGGGCGCGGCCGCCGAGGTGCCCCGGGCGCGGCGCTCGGCGGCACCTCGCACGATATCGCGGATGGCGGCCTCGACCGGCTCCCAGAGCCGCTCCTGCTCCGGCGTCAGTTCCAGCACCGTCCTGATGGCGGCAAGGCGGGCGTTCAGCACGGCGCGGGCGTCGGCCTCGGTGAACGCCGGGTACCGCGGCCCCTGCTGCGTGACCGGGGCGGAGGGCACTGCCGGGGCAGGCTGCGCATGCACGGCAGCCATGGGGACGGAGGCCATGAGGGTAGCGGCCATCAGAGTGAGACGCAGGGCTTTCATCGGGATGTCTCCTGTTCGTTCGGGTTCAAAGGATTCCGGAGCTACCGCCAGCCACCGCCGGGCAAGGCACCGTGATAGGGGGTGTCGCGGCAGTGGCCCCAGGGGCCGCGCCAGAAGCCGGGCGGGCAGCCATTCCCGCCGTGATAGACCGGTGGCGGAGGCGGCGCGTAGAAGTAGCCTGGGCCGGGACCGCGGCAGCCGCCCCAGGGCCCACGCCAGCGGCCGGGGCCGCAGCCCTCGGCGACGGGGATGATCGGTGATGCGACACCGGGGACAGGAGGCGTGAACACGGCCTCGGTCAGCACGGGCGATGCTGGAAGCGGGGGCGCGCTCTGGTTGTGCGCCATTGCGGGAGCGGTGCTGGCGATCGCCACGGCGGCGATGATGCCGAGAAGGGTTTTCAAGGCACGATCCTCTCTTGCGGAACATGGTTGGGTGGTGAGGGTGCGTCGGCTTTGGGCGTCAGTCCGGGCGGATGGCCGGCCCCAGGAGTTCAAAGCCCCAGTACTCCTCGAAGGTGGACAGCACCGCCGGATCGGCCGTGCCGCCGCGCATGACGCCGGCGAACTCCGTGAAGAAGCCCGCGGCATCGAGCCCCGGCATGATCAGAACGAGTTGGCTTGCCGGGCCGTCCGTGACGTTGAGGAAGCGGTGCTCCGCCCCGCCGGGAATGCAGACCAGGTCACCCATCGATGCGTCGAAGCGCTTCCCATCCACCTCGAAGAGGAAGCTACCGCCGGTGATACAGTGGATTTCCGTCTCGGGGTGGCGGTGCAGCGGCAGTCCCGAGCCCGCAGCGTGAACGGTCTCGATGACCGTCAGCTGCCCGTCGTTCCTCCGTCCCGAGAGTCGGACCCGCAGGTCCAGCCCGATCTCGGGGATGCGGATCGGCTCGCCGCCAGCCGTGTCGTGTAGGAAGTCAAACTCCGTCACGTCGTCTCTCTCCCTCCCGCACGGGGCCTGGCGGGCCTCAGCGGAAGGACTGCTTGGCCATCTCGATCTCGGTGAGGGCGCCACGGATCAGGCGCTCGGCCTCCGCCTTGTGGCCGGCGAAGCGGTTCGGGGCGCGGTTGAGGGACTCCAGCGCGCCGCGCAGCTGCGCCTCGGCGTCGTTCAGGTTGGGCCAGGGCTCCTGGGCGACGGCGCAGCCCGTGAGTGCGGCAAGCCCGGTCAGGGCGGCGGCGGAAGTGAGGGAGAGAGAGCCTCTGCGGGTCATGGTCCGAATTTCTCGTGTCATCTGCATCGTTGGCGCGCCCGGTACAGCGGGCTGCCTACGCTCCAGCGGTGATGTCCGGCGGAGCGAGGCGGCGCAGCCCGTAGGTCGCGGACCAGGATGTAGATGGCGGGTCGGAACGAAGTCCTGAGCGCAGCCCGAAACATTCCCGAACTTCCGCCCGAGATGGCCGAAAACCCGATCGGAAGCTGAAACTCCGCCGATGGCCTGCATGCGCGGCCGGCCCCCGAGTACGGCCGAGGGTAGACGGATCACCTGTTCGGATGCTGCGGCGGCAGGTGGTCAGGCTAGGGGTGTAAGAGGGTGGCTCGCCGCCGGAGCCGAGAGCAAGGCCTCTATCCCGGCGAGGCGAGGGCGCCGCAGGAACGGCGTCGCTCCCGTCACCAATTCAGAACGACGAAGCCTGAACGGGCGAGCCGCCCTGGGCGGCTGCCGGCCTAGGACGTGGAGGTGCAAGCATCCAGCAGGCCACCCGCCCTGGCCGTGGCCTCAAGCCGTACCGCCATCTCGAAGGCCTTCTGGTGGCGGTTCCGGTCTTCGGGCTTCCGCATGAACCAGAAGATTGGCTCCGTGCCGTTCACCCAACCGGGGCGTAGCCGGGCGACCTCGCGCAGCGCCTCGCGCGCCACGTCGATCTGGCCCGCCTCCATCGCTGCGACCACCATGGTCCTGAGGCAGAGTTCGTAGTCCGGCAGGCGGGCGGCGCAGAGGCGGAGCTCGGCCAGCGCCTCCTCGGCCTGCCCGCGCAGGAGCAGCGCGCGCCCGAGCACCGCGTGCACGACCGGAGGACAATGCGGATCCCAGGCAATCATCTGCCGAAGACCGACCTCCGCCTCCTCAGGAAAGCCTGCCGCCGCCAGGACGGCTCCACCCGTCATGCGCACGGCGTCGTCGGCCACCCGGTCGGTTCTGAGAGCGAGGCGAGCAGAGGCGACAGCCTCGCCCCAGTGCTCCTGCAAGGCGAGGCACAAGGAGAGCGCCGCGAGGCTGAGCGGGGAGTCCGGCTCCAACTCGGCGGCAAGGCGCGCCAGGCGCACGGCCTCTTGCAGTCCCTCGCGGTCCTTCCCATCAGGCCACCCTTGCACGATGGGGCGCGCGATTGCGAAGACGTGCCAGGCGCGAGCGGACGCGTAGTCAGGGTCGACCGCCGACGCCCGGGCGAACAGGTCGCGCGACGCCCTGGTCTCAGCCGGGGTGCTGCGGTTGTAGACCTCCCGCCCGAGCAGGGTGAGCTCACGGGCAGTCAGCTGTTCGACAGGCTTTTGGCGCGCCCGGCGGAGGCTTCTACGCCCGACCTGGAGGTTAATGGCAGCCGCGAGCGTCGCAATGGAGGCGGCCGGCACGTCGCCCTGCTGCTCCAACGGCCACTCTATCCGCTGGCTCCAGACGGAGGCCCCATCTGCAAGATCCTCGAGGCGGAGACGGACGAACAGGTTTCCGTTGGAGGCGTGCACGTCGCCCATAAGCGCAAAGCCGTGCGTCATCCGCTCCTCTGGCATGGCAAGGACGCGCAGATCCTCGTAGCAGACGAGTGCGGCGGTCAGCTCCGTTCCCAGCATAGTGGCCGCGAGCATCGAGGCGGCATCACCGGCGGCAACTTGCAAGGGATGCACCACGAGTGCTTCCTGTCGCTCGACCTCCACATTCCGCACGGGGAGGGACGGAAGGGATGCAGCCGCGCAGGGCCTGTCTTCCCCGACGGCCGGAACCGGCGTGGGTTCGCCTGCCCCGCTGTCGATGGAGGCGACATACAGGTCCAGTTGGCGGTGCGCCGCCTGGAACCGCTCCAGGTCCTCCGAGCGCCGGAAGAACCACATACCCTTGTGATTACGAGGCTCCCAGTCAGGCCTGAGGCGAAGCAACTCGCGCCGGGCCGCCCGGGCCTCCTCCAGCCGTCCGGTCTCAACTCCCGCGACCACAAGGAGTTCGTAGGTTGCGGCGAAGTCCGGAAGGCGGGAGGCGCAGAGGCGTAGCGGCACCAGGGCCTCTTCCGGCCTGCCCGTCAGCAACAGGGCCCGGCCGAGCAGCGTATGCACGGTTGGCGGGGCGAACGGGTTGAGCACGAGGGTTCCCCGCGCGACCTCCTCAGATTCCGCCGCGTGGCCCGCTGCCGCCAGGACCTCGCAGCAGGTATTGCGGGTCGCCGCCAGGGCGAGGGTTTCGCATGTCAGCGCCGAGCGTGCCGCCGTGAGCGCCTCCTCCCACCGTTGGTGCAGGACGAGGGCGAAGGCGAGGCGCGACAGGCAGAGAGGGGAATCCGGCTGCAGCTGCACGGCCCGCCGGGCGAGCCGGAGCGCCTCATCCCGCGCCTCCTGGCCGCCCGGGCTGCCCCAGCTGTGGGTGATGGCGCGATGCACCGTGTAGGCCTGCCACGCATAGGCCGGCGCG
Source organism: Pararoseomonas baculiformis (assembly GCF_017813395.1). Lineage (GTDB taxonomy): Bacteria > Pseudomonadota > Alphaproteobacteria > Acetobacterales > Acetobacteraceae > Roseomonas > Roseomonas baculiformis. Next base: position 26,896 of record NZ_JAGIZB010000012.1, read on the forward strand.
TAGTCCGGATCGGCCGCGATCGCGCGGGCGAACATCTCCTTCGCCACGAGCGTGTCCGCCTCGGTGTTGCGCTCGTGATGATCCCGGCCGACCAGGCACAGCTCGCGCGTCGTCAGCGCGGAGACAGGCTTCTTGCGGGCTACGGCCAGGCTGTGCCGTTCCACCTGCCGGTCCAGGTAGGCCGCCAGTGTCGCCAGCGTCGCCTCGGGCAGGCCGTATGCGGCGTCGCGCGGCTGGTCCAGCCGCTCCGTCCAGAGCGCGGTTCCGTTCGCAGCATCCTCCAGCCGCACCGTGATCCGGAACCCATCGCCAGCGGCGCGCACCTCTCCCTGAATGCGGTATCCTTCCGTGCGGGCAGCATCACTCGCAGGCATGACCCGCAGCCCGGGAAGGCGGACGAAGGCTGCAACAAAATCGGTGGCCAGCGCGTCGGCCAGCCGGGAGCAAGCCTGATCCCCATCCGGCGTGGTGAAGCGGTGGACCAGCAGAGGCGGTTCCCAGCGCCGGGCCTCGTCGGGCAGGACAGGGGCGATCGACACCTCATCCAGGCGTGCCTCGGGAAGAACTTCGATGTGCGACGGTTCATCCCGACGCAGCTCGGCAACCAGCATGTAGCCCCGCTTGGGAAGCGTCCGCAGCACGTGGGCCGCCCGGTCGCCAAAGGCACGGCGCAGATCGCTGATGCACTGGGTCAGGGAGTCGTCCGTGACCACCACGCCCGGCCACAGCGTCTCCATGAGTTCGTCCCGGCCCAGGAGGCGGCCAGGGTTGTCCAGCATGTGCCGGAGCAGCGCAAAGGGCTTAGGACGGAGGCGCAGCTCGGCCCCGTCCGGGCCTAGGAGGGCACCGCGCACGGGGTCCAGGCAGAACGCGTCGAAGTGGTAGGCCCCAGAGCCCTCACGCGGTGCCATCGTGTCGTCCTTCCGGAACGGTACACGATCATAATACGATAAAACTCCGAAACCAGCCGAACCTTGTTACAGCGCCTTCCTTTCGAGGCTCGGATTTCACTTCTCGGTGGCGCTGAGGCTCCTATACCGGTCGCCCGGGACGCAGGGCGGCGAGCTGGCGGAGCAGCGTCATCCTGCCGGTCAGGTGGTCGAGTTCCTCACATGGCGTCGAGGGCACGCTGACGATGATGGCCTTAAGTGCCACCATCGCTTCGCTCCGTTCCTTGGCGGCGTCGCGGGCCACCTTGAGATGGACCTGGCCCGCCATGACGCTGCGAGTAGCACCCTTGGCATCGACCATGTCGTTCTTACCCTTCTACCACCGGTGCTGAGGCTGGGCTGGTTCACCTCAAGAATGGGAAGGCCGTGCTCGTTCAGAAACCGGGACAGGCCTGCGCCGTAGGAGCCGGTGCCCTCGACACCAAAGGCGCGAATCAATAGCGCGCTCTAATCCGAAAAAACCCTGGACGAAGCGTCGGAAGGTGATCGGCAATCTTTGGGAGGCTCCTCAGGACATCCGGCAGCGCGAGCGGCGATACGAGGTTCCGCATCCAGCCAGGAACCCCGTGCCGTGCACTCTTCCACTCGCAAGGTTATCCCTCAAACGAAGTCCGCGCCCGCCACCACCGCAGCGGCACGCGGGCCCTCGCCGTGCCCCGGAGCACCCCGGCAGGTCGCGCCATTCGCCTCGTCCCGAGGCAAGCTACTCGCCTCCTGCTCGGGCACGGCGATACTGGCGGCCGCCATGGCGGCACCGCTCGTTCTGCTCTCCGCATCGGTGGGTGGCGCAGCCAGGGCCGACGACTGCGCCGCCTTTGAAGGATATGCCTGCTACTACGTGGTGCAGCCGCCCGCGGCCCCGGACAACCAGAATCCCGGCATCCCCGGCACCCAGGTCGGGGCAGCGAACGTCAACATCCCCGGCATCGCCTACCCGGCCGAAGAGATCGTGATCCAGACCACCGGCGGCGCGGGCGGAACAGGTTGGACCAACACGGGCACCGATCATTCAGGTGCGGACGGCGGCAGGGGAGGCGACGGCAACACCCTCACCGTCACGGTGCAGCCCGGCACCTCGACCGGGGCGATCACCGTGATCCAGGCCGATGGCGGCGCCGGCGGCATGGCCGGCTACAGCGGCCACCAAGGGACCGTGCACACCGCCGGCGACGGCGGGACGGCCGGCACCGTCGTGGCAGGCACGCGGGACGCCCCAATGGTCGGGCAGCTCAACAATCCAAGCGCGGCGCAGACGTGGGTACCGAATACCGGGATTCAGCTATCGGTGGGGCTCCTTGCCAGCGCCACGGGCGGCGCGGGTGGCGAGGGGACCAGCGGCAACGCAAGCGGCTCCAACAACGATGGCGGCGATGCCGGCAGCGGCGGCGGCGGCAGCGGCGGTGTGAGCGTCGTGTTCGGGGGAAGCGTCAGCGGCACCCAGGGCGGCATCCTCGCGCTCTCCCAGGGCGGCAACGGCGGTGACGGCGGCACGGCTTACGGCGAGGTAGGCGACCAGGGCGGCAACGGTGGCAACGGCGGCACGGGCGGCCCCGTGTCCGTTGTCCTCGCACCCGGCGGTTCGGCGAGCAGCACGGGCACCGGCGCCGCCATCACCGCCCAGTCCTTCGGCGGCCAGGGGGGGCAGGGCGGCTCGGGCAAGGGCCACGGCGGCAGCGACGGCAACGGCGGCACCGCGGGCACGGGCGCCGACGCCGGCAGCGTGTATGTGGAGAACTGGGGACGCGTCAGCACCGCCAGCGCGGACTCCCCGGGTGTCCTCGCGCAGTCCTTCGGAGGCGCCGGCGGCACGGGCGGCCAGGGCGGTGGTTGGGGCGCCAGCGGCGGCAACGGCGGCACGGGCGGCAGCGGCGGTTCCGTCGGGTTCGTCGGCGCCGCGGTTTCCTCTATCACCACGACAGGGACCAACTCCCCCGGCATCCTCTTGCAGAGCATCGGCGGTGGCGGCGGCAATGGCGGCAACTCGAACGGGTGGCTCGCCGTTGGCGGCGACGGCGCCGGCGCGGGCCATGGCCGCGACATCGCCATCGAGAAATCTACCAGTGCCGACGGCACCAGCCCCATCACGACCTCCGGCGAGCGCTCCACCGGTATCCTGGCGCAGAGCATCGGCGGCGGCGGCGGCAATGGCGGCAACGCCTCCAGTTCGGCCGTTGCGCCGATCAACATCGTCATTGGCGGCTCCGGTGCCGGCGGCGGCGACGGCGGCAAGGTGCAGGCCGCGATCACCGGCGACATCACGACCTCCGGCCTGCACTCCTCCGGCATGGTGCTGCAGTCCATCGGCGGCGGCGGCGGCAATGGCGGCTCGGCCTATTCCGGCACCAGCTCGGCCGCGGTCGGCGCCGCGGTGTCGCTGGGGGGCAATGGCGGCGGCGGCGGCCAGGGTGGCGCGGTTGGCCTTACCGTCAGCGACCCGACCACGGGGGCGACCTTCCCCACCAGCACGGGCCGGGTTCTGACGACCGGCGCGAACTCGCACGGCATCCTCGGCCAGAGCCTCGGCGGCGGCGGCGGCACGGGCGGGCTGTCCGGCGCCTCGGCGACGACCTACGCGGTGCCGACCGACGAGATCCCGATCCCGACCATCTCGGTCGGGGTCGCCATCGGCGGCTCCGGCGGAGCGGGTGGCAATGGCAGCAGCGTCACCCTGCAGAATACCGGCCTGATCGCCACGGCCGGTGGCGGGTCCATCGGCCTAGCAGGGCAGAGCATCGGCGGCGGTGGCGGATCGGGCGGTGATGCATCCGCGAGTTCCTCCGCCAAGGGCGGCAGCGACTCGCCAGTCAACATTTCCAGCTCCACCGCGATCGGCGGCAGGGGCGGCAGCGGCGGCGCGGGCGGCACCGTGACCCTCACCAACAACGGCATGATCTTCACCCGGGGCGAAGCGTCGGACGCCGTGCTGGCGCAGAGCATCGGCGGCGGTGGCGGCAATGGCGGAACGGGCGATGCGCAGGCCAAGAGCTCCGGCGACAACACAACCATCTCCTCCACCGTCGCGCTCGGCGGCACCGGGGGCGGCGGCGGGAATGCCGGCCCGGTCACCGTCACCAACACCGGTGCCCTGCTGACCCTTGGCGACGGCGCCATGGGCATTCTGGCCCAGGCGGTTGGCGGCGGTGGCGGGCGTGGCGGCGGCGCGGCGGGCACCAGCAATGGCAGCTTCACCGCCTCGGTCGGCGTCGGCGGCAACGGCGCGGTGGGCGGAAGCACGACGCAGCCCAACAACGCCAGCGCCGTGACGGTCACCAACAGCGGTACGCTGGTGACATTCGGCGCCGACGCGCCGGGCATCGTCGCGCAGAGCATCGGCGGCGGCGGCGGGCTCGGCGGCAAGTCTGCCAGCACGCTCGGCAACAACACCAACACCCGCGATGGCGGCAACGGGTCCAGCGGCAACGTCAACGCCGCCACGACCACCCTGAACAACGCCTTCCGGGAGGGCGGCGAGGGGCCGGTGAACCAGTACAACTCCATGTCCGGGCTGATCGGCGTGTCCAACCAGGCGCTGAGCGGCGTCACCGCCACGCGCCGGCTGGGCGACGACCCCGCGGGCGACGCCGACGACCTGGAGAATCTCGGCAAGTCCGGCGGCGACAGCGGCGACGACAGCTCCTCCACCTCCATCACCGTCCATGTGAATGTGGGCGGGCGGGGCGGCGCGGGCGGAAGCGCGGGCGGCGTGCTGGTCACCAACAGCGCCGGCGGCTCGATCGGCACCGTGGGGGCGATGTCGGACGGCATCATGGCGCAGAGCATCGGCGGCGGCGGTGGCCGGGGTGGCGCGGCCGTCTCCTCGATCACCAGCGCCCGGGTCAATGAGGGTGACAAGCAGGGCAACGTCCCGATCAGCGTGGGTGGGCGTGGCGGCGGCGGCGGCGATGCGGGCAATGTGGAGGTGGACAATGCCGGCAGCGTCACCACCATCGGCGCGCAATCGCTTGGCATCGTGGCGCAGAGCATCGCGGGCGGCGGCGGCATCGCCGGGACCTCGGCCGCGAAGGTCCAGGGCAACAACGCCGACAACACCTCGGTGCTGAGCCTGCCCATCGCGATCGGCGCTGACGGCGGCGGCGGGGGCACCGCGGGCACCGTCACCGTCAACAATTCGGGCGCGATCACCACGCGCAGCCACGACGCCATCGGCATTCTGGCGCAGAGCATCGTCGGCGGCGGCGGCATCCTCCGGACCCGCTCCAGCGACACCTCCGACAACAATGGCGGCGAGGCGGTGGCGACCGGCGGCAGCTACGGCATCAACCTCACCTTCGGAGGAAACAGCTGCGGTACCGTCTGCTCCACGGATCCGAGCAAGGAGGCCCAGCCCGGCACCGCGGGCGCGGTGAACGTCACGCATACCGGCACCATCACCACAGGGTCCGTCGCCTCGGATGGAACGAGGTTCGGGAGCAACGCCTACGGCATCCTGGCGCAGAGCATCGGTGGTGGCGGCGGCGTTGTGCTCGGCGGCACGCCGAACAACGCCGCCAACCCCTTCGGCATCGGAGCTATGATAGGAAGCGGCGGGCCGATCTCCGTCACCATCGGGCAGGCCTCCGGCGCGGCGGGTTCCTCCGGCAACATCACCACCTATGGCCGAGGTGCGGTGGCCATCCTGGCGCAGAGCATCGGCGGTGGCGGCGGGCTGGCCGGCGACACCGGAATGACCGCCCAGCGCTCGGGCTTCCAGCTTGCCCCCGGCCATATCGGCAACGGTGGGACGGTGCTGGTCCAGGTCGGCACCACCGCAACGCTGACCACCAATGCCGGGAACACGCCCGTGATCCTGGCACAAAGCATCGGCGGCGGCGGCGGGCGGGTGACGAGCAGCGGCTTTGGCGCCAATAACGGAACGGCGGGCGGAGTGGGCACCGCCGACTCCGTGACGATCGACGTCGGCGGCCAGGTGCTGGCGAACGGCTCGGCCTCGGCCGGCATCTACGCCGAGAGCGTGGGCCGGGCGAGCGCGACGAACCCGACCGGCGGCGGCGCCGTGCACGTCAACGTCCTTCCCGGCGGAGTCGTTCAGGGAGGGACCAACTTCAACCCGAATGACGGCTACGGCGCCGCGATCTACATCGTCGGCGGCTCTACCGCGCAGACATCGCCAGCCGCGAACAACATCAACAACGAGGGCACGATTACCTCACTCGGCGGCACCGGCACCCTCGGTACCGCCATCTACAGCACCGGCGGCTGGACAAACATCTACAACCAGCCTGGCAACAACCTCTCTCCTGTCACGATCACCGGCAGCATCAACCTGGGTAATGGCGGCGCCAACGGCGGCGGCAACATCATGAACAGCGGCACGATCAACGCGGGCCCGATCATGAACCTCGGTGCGGGCACACTGACCAACAACGGCACGCTCAACCCCTTTGGCACTGGCACGGTCGGCACGATCGCGATGACGGGCACGCTGGTGCAGACGGGTGCGGGCCGCCTGGTGGTGGACACGGACCACCGGACGGGCGCCTCGGACCGGCTGGACGTGCAGGGGTCGGTTCGGCTCGGCGGCACGGTTGAGGTGAATCCCTCCTCGGTGGCGAACCGTGCCGTGACGGTGCTGACCGCCACGGGTGGCGTGACGCTCGATCCGTCGCTGACCACAACACGCACGCACCTCTTCGCCTTCGACCCCCAGCAGGCCGGCAACAGCCTCCTGATCCAGCCCCGGGCGGAGTTCACGGGCCAGGCTGCCGGGCTCGGCGCCAACCAGCGGGCCGTCGCCTCCCACCTGCAGGAGCTGTGGAACGGCGGCGCCAGCATGGACGCGGGCTTCACGGCCCTCGCCGGGGTCCGGGACGGGGCGGGCTACGGGGCAGCCCTGAACAGCCTCTCCGGCCAGACGGTCGGGGCCATCTCGGCCTCGCGCTTCGCCAGCAGCCGGGACTTCAGCACCAACATGCTGAACGACTGCGCCACCTTCGGGGGCGCGGGCATCAACCAGGACGAGGCGAGCTGCGGCTGGGCGCGCGCCTTCGGCAGCACGGCGGCCCAGGACAGCACCAGCAGCGCGCTCGGCTACAAGGCGACGTCCTGGACAATGCAGACGGGCGGGCAGGTGCAGATCGCGCCGGGCTGGTTCATGGGCGGCTCCATCGCCTACCAGAGCAGCGTATTCCGCGGCGATGCGGGCTCCTCCAAGGTCAGCGGCGACAGCGTGCTGGTCGGCGGCCTGCTGCGCTACCAGGCCGGCCCCTGGCAGGTCTCGGGTGCCATCGACGCCGGCTATGGCTGGTACGAGAGCCAGCGATCGGTGCAGGCGGGGAGCTTCACGGGCACGGCCCGGGGCAAGCCGGACGCCTGGCATGTGGGCGCCCACACCCGGCTGGCCTATCAGGTGCCGCTCGGGGGCGAGGCGGGCGGCTGGTATGTGCAGCCGCGGGTGGACCTGCACCTGAACTACGTGCGGAGCGGCGGCTACACGGAGAGCGGTGCTGGGCCCTTCAACCTCGCCGTCGCATCCCAGGGCGCGACGACCTTCACCGCGGTCCCGGCCGTGGAGGTGGGCGGGCGCGTGCGGCTGGGCGAGGGGATGGTACTGCGGCCCTTCGCCAGCGCCGGCATCGAGCTGAGCGCGAACGGGGACTGGGCGGCCACCGCCCGCCTCGCGGGCCAGCCGGCCAGCCGGGGCTTCCGGGCCAGCACGCCCATCCCGAACGTGCTGGGCAAGTTCACCCTCGGCGCCGAACTTCTCAACACGTCGAACTGGGACCTGCGCGTCCAGTACAGCGCCGAGGTGGGCGACGGCTATACCTCCCACACCGGCCTCGCCCGCGTCGCCTATCGGTTCTGATGAGCAGGGCAGGAAGGGGGAGCTCCCCTTCCTGCTGACCAGGTACCCAGCGAAGGACGCTCCCTGATGTCGCCTATCCTCATCGTCGGTGCTGGGCCGGTCGGCCTGACAATGGCCGCCGAGCTGGCCCGCTACGGCCTTCCCGTCCGCATCATCGACCGTAGCCCGCACCCGGCCGAGACGTCCCGCGCGATCGTCATCTGGAGCCGGACGCTGGAACTGTTGGAGCGGGCGGGCTGCGCGGACGCCTTCCTGGAGATCGGGCACCGTGTCCATGCCGCCACCATCCGCAGCGGCGAGGCTGTCCTGGGCCGCACCGAGTTATGTGACATCGCCAGCGCCTACAACTTCGCGCTGATGGTCCCGCAGAGCGACACGGAGCGCCTGCTGGGCGCGCACCTCCGCTCCTTCGGTGTTTCGGTTGAGCGGGAGGTGGAGCTGGTGTCCTTCACCGCCTCCGCCGAAGGGGTTACGGCGCGGCTCGCCCATGCCGGCGGGCGCGAGGAGACGGTGGAGACACCCTGGCTGCTCGGCTGCGACGGCGCCCACAGCGCGGTGCGCCACGGGCTGGGCGCCGAATTCGAGGGCACCGCGCAGCGCGACGACTGGATCCTGGCGGATGTGCGCCTGGAGGGGGAGGCAAGGCCGCCCACGGACGAGATCACGACCTACCTGCACAGGGATGGGCCGCTCGCGATCTTCCCCATGGCGGGTGGCCGCGCCCGCATGATCGCGGCCGTCGGCGAGTCCAGCCCCGGCCACCCGAGGCCCGCCCCGACGATCGAGGAGGTCCAGGCCCTGCTGGGACAGCGGGCGGGCGGGGAGATCCGGGCCCTGGACCCGGTCTGGCTCGCCAGCTTCCGCATCAACGGTCGCAAGGCGCGGGACTACCGGCAGGGCCGCGTCTTCCTCGCCGGCGACGCCGCGCACATCCACAGCCCGGCCGGAGGCCAGGGCATGAACACGGGGATGCAGGACGCCATCAACCTCGCCTGGAAGCTGGCGATGGTGGCCCAGGGTGCGGCGGCTCCCGCCCTGCTCGACAGCTACTCGCCGGAGCGGGGCGCCGTTGGGGAGACCGTGCTGCGGAACGCCGCAAGGCTGACGGATATGGCGACGCTGGCCCACCCGGCCGCGATCGTGGCCAGGAACCTGGCCCTCCACTTCATGCTCGGCTTCCACGCCGTGAGAAAGCGTATGGCCCTGACCATGAGCGAGGTCGAGATCGCCTACCCCGAGAGCCCCCTTTCGGCCGGGCGGCATGCCGGGGTGCGGCTGGCGCCCGCCGATTACGACGGCCCGCCCCCGGGCGCCGGGGCCGTGCCGCGCTTCGTGCTTTACGCGGCTGACACCGCGCGCGGGGCGGCCCTGGCGGCGCGCTTCCCGGCCCTGCTGGAGCCGCGGCCGCGCAGGCCGCCCGTGGCCGGCCGCCTCCTGGTCGTGCGGCCGGACGGCTATGTGGGCCTATCCGCGTCGGCGGAAGCCTGGGACGAGGTGGAAGCCTATCTGCGGCGCCTGGCGCCGACGCATGCCGCCGTGCCTGCGGACCTTGGCGATGAGGGGATTCCCGCCTCCTGAGACTGGGAGGGGCATGCTACCCAGCCGGAACGCCATCAGCCCGGGACCCTCACCTTGCTTGAGGACGACCGGCTCTTCACCCAGATCGTGACGCTCTGGGCCGTGCTCGACCCGTTCGGGCACCTGCCCCTCCTCCTCGGCGCCAACACGGCGCGGAGCGAGGCCGGCCCGGAGGAGAATGCGACCGCGGTGGCGATCCATCCCCTCGCCACGCCGATCATCGCAGGGCCGGCTCCATGCTCATAATGGTCCTGCTGATGGACAACAGCCGCTACTCACCGGTCCAGCAGGTGGTGACGATGGACGCCCTGGCGGCGGTTCTTGCCGCTCTGCTCTGTGTCCTTCTCCTGGGCTAGAGGGTGCGGCGAGTCATCGGCCCCAACGGGGCGCACCTTTTGCGGCGGATCATGGGCCTCATCCTCGCCGCCCCGGCGGTAAACATGGTCCTCAGCGCGGTTGCGCTCTGGCTGCACCTTCCGGAAATCTGAAGCCACGGGCCCGATCTCTTGATGCACGAAGACCCTGGCGCGGGGGACGCACCAGGGTCTGGATGAAGGGGAAACCGTCAGGTCGGTGTTCAGGTGGTTCTCGGCTCTCCTCCTCGAAAAGCCGGAGCTGCGCGCTCGGCTGGTAGGCCCTGGTGTCGGATAGGCCCAGGAAGGCCGGGACAGGGCGACGCGGCTCCATCTCGCCCCATGGCGCGGATGGCCTCGCGGTCGGGCTTGCCCTGCTCAGTCAGCGGCACGCTCGTGAGCGGCAGGAGCCGCACGCGCCCAGCCACGGCCGCGCCGAATGACGCGGCGATGGCCTGGGCACACCGTGCCGTGCTGACGGGGGCTCCCGGCCATGGCAGGACGGCGACGAACCAGCACGACGCGTCCTCCTCCGCCACGGCCACGGCGAGGCGGACGCCCCCGTCGCGGCACAGCACCTCCTCCAGGCAGGTCGGGGTGACCATCGCGCCGTCAATCCAGGCGATGTCCCCCGCGCGCCCGAGAACGTGCAGGAGGCCGCCCTGATCGAGGTGGCCGAGATCGGCGGAACTGTACCAGCCCTCATGGAAGGTGGCGGCCTCCAGGTCCGGCCGGTTGCGGTAGCCCTCCGCCATGGCGGGGGAGCGGACCTCGATCAGCCCGATCTCCCCGGGCGACGCCAAGGTCCCGTCGCTGCGGCGAAACCTGACCTCGACGCCGGGACGGATACGGCCGGCGGAAGTCAGCAGGTCCTCCCGCGCCAGGGCGTACTCCGCCGGGGCGAGGACGCTGACGAGCCCGATCTCGCTCGCGCCGTAGACGTGGACCAGCACCGGCCCGAGCCGCTCCAGCGCCCGGCGGCGGAGGATGGGCGGGGCGGAAGCCCCGACATGTGTGATGGCCCGAAGGGAGGAGAGGTCCCGGCGCTGCAGGCCGGGGTGGTCCATCAGCGCGAAGAGCTGCGGCTCCACGAGGAAGAGGTCGGTCACCCGCTCCGTCTCGATCGCGCGGAGCGTCGCGGCGGGCTCGCAGCAATCCTCCAGCACGACGACCCCGCCGCCGAGCAGGGTGGTGTCGGTCAGCACCTGGGAGAGATAGGCCAGCGGCCCGTTGACGAGCTGGCGCCGGTCCGCTGGGCTCGGGGTGTTCACCGTGGCGGTGTAGGCGGCGAAGCTCCGCCGGCTGCCCTTGGGCACCCCGGTCGTCCCGCCCGAGGAGGTGATGACGGCAAGCTCCTCCGGGCGTGCCCGCGTGGCCGGCAACGGGCAGGCCAGCCCTTCCGCGGGGGCGTCCAGGCGCGGGATGCCAGGGAGGTCCAGCCCGACCGTCATGAGCGATGCCGCCCCGATTCTGGGAAGCAGGTGCGCGGTTTCCGGGAAAAGGACGACCATCCGGGGCTGCATGGCGGCAACGAGCGCCGCCCCCTGCTCCGCGGAGCGCGGGGTCGGCAGGTAGCAGGACACCGCGCCGAGCACATGGGTCGCGTAGCGAAGCGCGAGCGCGTCCGCCGAATTCGGTGCCAGGAGCGCGACGAGGTCGCCGGCCCCGGTACCAAGCCGGGAGAGGGCGGCGGCGAAGCGGCCGACGGAGTGCAGGAGGGCGCGGGCTGAGACGTCGCGCCCGCGATGCCGCAGGACTGGTTTGTCCCCGCCCTGCTCCAGCTTGGCCAGCAGGATATCGATGTAGAGCGGGCCCGCAGCAGCGGCGGGATGCGCCGGCGCACTGGGCGGGATCATTGGCTGACTGGCTGGAAGGGGGTCGCGGTTCATGGCCGGGGTATCCAGTTTCCGTGCAGCCCCTGTGGAACCCGCTGCGGCAGCCTGATCGCGGCGATCGGGCCGGCATCCACCCGGGCCGCGTCGAGGATCAGGAGATCGCTGCAGCACTCGACGGGGTCGAAGGAGTAGGTGGCGAGGTACCCGTCGTCCTCGCGCGTTCCGCCGGGCCGCGGGATGAAGGCGGGCTCGCCGAGGATATGATCGCCGGCGTCATAGGTCCGGGTGGCACCCGTCTCCGTGTCCACCCTGACCAGGGCGTTGAAGGTCGCCGAGGGCGGGTTGGCGTCCCGCAGGCTCGCGGTGAGCGTCGGCGCATAGACGAAGCGCGCCGGCATCGCGCTGCGCGCCTCGTTGATGCGCGGGAACTCGGTGAGGAAGTCCGCGACCGGGTTGTCCCGGACTGTGCGCCCGAGAGGATCGGCGACCAGGCGGTGCAGGGTGGGCGGCCGGCGCGGGCCGGTGGCGTAGCCGGGGCGGAAGCTGTCGTGGCGGACATAGTCGACGGTGACGGCGCCGTCACGCTCGAAGGCGTTCGCGATGTGGAAGACGAAGAAGGCGTCCGTCTCCAGCCAGGTCGCCGGCCCGCCATCAAGGGGGATGAGCCCGATGCGAGCCCCGAGCTCCGGCCGCCACTGCAGAAAGGAGCGGCCCTCCGCAACCGCTCCGGCATCAAAGACAGCGGGCCCGACGACGAGGACGAGGTGGCGCGCCGTCAGGCCGAAGTCATGGATCATGCTCGGCGCGCCGAGCGCCACGTCGAAGCTCCGGCGAAGGGCGCCTCCTTCGTCGATCCGGTGCACGCGGACCACCGGCTCGAAGACCGAGTAGGCGATCGCAAACAGATCCCCCGTCACGGGGTGCCTTCGATTGTGTGCGCCCATCTCAACCGGCAGGCCGGTGCCGGCCTTCCACTCGCCGATCGTGTCCAGGTCGGGCGTCAGCTCGTAGGCGGGCTGGCTCTCGCCGAGGGCGAGGATGTGGCCGGCGTGCTCGATCACGTTGATGAAGGCACCGGATTTGACCGGTCCGGGATCGCCGTCGGTTCCGACCAGCTCCGGGGCGACCGGACGCGGCCCCAGCAGCCCTCCATAGACGGCGTGTCCCGCACGCAGTTCCACATCCAGCCCGCGCGTGCGGACGAAGCGATTGCGGTAACGCGCACGGCCATCCTGGAGGTGGACGGCGTGGACCATGCCGTCCCCGTCCATGGGATAGGTGAAGGAGAGCGGCTGGAACAGCGGGTTCGGGCCGTTCCGCAGGTAGGCGCCCCGCAGCTCCAGCGGGATCCGGCCGGAGACGACAGGAAGATCCGGGGCGTCCAGCTCCGGCCCCACCGGCGCGAAATTGCCGCTGAGGTGAGGGTCAGAGGAGATCCAGGCGATCTCCTCCGTCAGCGGCAGAGGCTGCGCGCTCACGCGACGTGCTCCCGAGGCAGGGCTGGTGGGTTCCCGGCCTGCGGCCCGCTCAGGCGCGTGGTGAGACGGGCCGCCCCCAGCAGGGCGAGGACGATGACGGCCGTGCCAAGCGGGTGCGGCAGCTGCGGGAAAGAGAGCATCGCCAGTTCCGCCGCGACCATCACCCCGAACGCCGCGGCCCAGATGCCGGAGATGAGGTTGTTCCTGCGGAGGAAGGCCGCGCTACCGTGATGCTCCGGCGCCACCCGCTCCCGCGCATAGGCCAGGGTGAAGGGGCGGCGGATCGCAATGGTGAGGAGGATGATAGCGAGGAGGCCGGCGTCGACGTAGAGGCGCACGAGAAGGACCGAGGGTCGGCTGTCGCTGGCCCAGACCCAGGTCGCGACGGCAGAGAAGAGCAGGCAGGTGCCAATCTCCAGGATCCGCGGCTCGGCTCCGCGCAGGTGTCCGTGGATGATCAGGGCGGCTGAGGTGACAGCCCCCGCGGCGAGGGCCGGTAGGGGGCCGAGCGGGCCGGTGAGGAGAGCGAAGGCGAGGAAGGGCGCAAAGGCCAGCAGGACGCTCACGGCAATCTCCTGTGCATCGGTGGTTGGGCGAGCTCTCAGGGGCTCGCGTTCTCCTGGCGGCACCTCTGGCGGCCGCTGCAGCAGGGATAGGGGTTCGGCATCCGATATGTCCTGAAGCGGGGCCGAAAAATTCCCGAAGCTTTGCTGGTCGCGAAGTTCCTCATAGGGGAGGCAGTCCGCTGCTGGGTTGAGAAGGTGCTTCGCTTCAGCACTCTGCGGACGGCTGTCCGGTCCGCGGGTCTGCCCGGGCGAGATGCCGCTCCTCAGGAACCCGCATGATGATCGCGCCCACCCGCCGCATGGTGGCCGGCAGCCTTGCCGCGCTTGGCCTTCCCCTGATGAACCGGAGCACTGTGATAGCTGCGACCCCCGCCCCTGATATGATCCTGCACAATGGCCGCTTCACGACGCTCGACCGGTCGAGGCCGGCGCCCGAGGCAGTGGCGGTGACGAATGGTCGCTTCTCTGCGGTGGGCGATGCCGCCGATATCCTGCCGAGCGCCGGACCCAATACGCGCGTCATTGACCTCGCCGGCCGGCGCCTCATCCCTGGGCTCTTCGACAACCACCTCCACGTGATCCGTGGCGGGCTGAACTACAACATGGAGCTGCGCTGGGACGGGGTGCGGTCCCTGGTCGATGCGATGGAGTTGCTGCGCAGGCAGGTGGCCATCACCCCCGCGCTGCAATGGGTGCGCATCGTCGGCGGCTTCACCGAGACCCAGATCGCCGAGAAGCGCCTGCCGACGCTGGACGAGATCAACGCCGTGGCGCCCGATACGCCGGTTTTCATCCTGCACCTCTACGACCGCGCCCTGCTGAACGCCGCCGCGCTGCGCGTCGTAGGCTATGACAAGGACACGCCGAACCCGCCCGGCGGCGAGATCCAGCGCGCCCCCGACGGAACGCCCACCGGCCTGCTGCTGGCCAGGTGACCTGAGCCCCGAAGTTCCTCCGGGCTGAGCTAGAGTCCTAGGTAGCGGTTTGCCGCTGCTGGGGTGGCGTTGGCAATGGCTTCTATTATCCGCGGCGTGGCTGCACGGCCACCGACCTCGTCGGGCGTGGCGCCGCGGTGTGCCGAGTGCGGCCGGACGTGGTTGTAGTCGGTCCGCCACCTAGCCAGCACCGCCCGGGCGTGAGCGAGCGAGGTGAACAGGGTCTCGTTCAGGCACTCGTCTCGCAGGCGGCCGTTGAAGCTTTCCACGAAGGCGTTCTGCTGCGGCTTGCCGGGGGCGATGTAGTGCCACTCCACCTGCCGCTCCTGGCTCCATCTCAGGATGGCGTTGCCCGTCAGCTCGGTGCCATTGTCGCTGACACACATCAGGGGGCGGCCTCGCAGGGCGATCACGGCGTTCAGTTCGCGGGCCACCCGGACGCCCGATAAGGATGTGTCGGCCACCAGCGCCAGGCACTCGCGGTTGAAGTCGCCGACGACCGCCAGGATGCGGAACCGCCGCCCGTCGGCCAACGCATCGGACACGAAGTCCAGTGATCAGCGCTGGTCCGCCGCCTGCGGCAGCACCATCGGCGCCCGCGTGCCCATAGCCCTCTTCCGGCCACCACGACGCCGCACCTGTAGCTTCTGCTCTGCATAGAGCCGCCGCAGCCTCTTGTGGTTCATCCGTGTGCCCTCGCGTGCCAGCAGGGTTCGATCCACTGGATCGAACCAGCCGCCGATAGCCGAACCGGCGCCGCTCGGCCGCCAACTCCCGCAGCCGCGCCCGAACCGGCGCATCATCAGGACGCCTGGCTCGGTAGCGGACCGACGTCCGGTCGGCGCCCACCAGTGAACACGCCCGCCGCTGGCTGATCCCGTGCACCTCCTGGGCATGGGCCACTGCCGCCCGCCTGGCCGCGGGTGTCAGAACTATTTTGCGGCGAGGTCCTTCAGCACGGCATTGTCGAGCATCGCCTCGGCCAGCAACCGCTTCAGCCGGTCGTTCTCGTCCTCAAGCGTCCTCAGCCGCTTGGCCTCCGACACGCCAAGGCCGCCGTACTTGGCCTTCCATGCATAGAAGGTCGCCTCCGAAATCCCGTGCTTACGGCATAGATCGGCCGTTCTCAGCCCGGCTTCCCCCTCCCGCAGCACCCCGATGATCTGCTCTTCCGTGAACCGTCCGCGCTTCATGTCCGCCTCCAAACCGGTGACGGACTCTACCTGCCCTTGGCCGAAATCTAGGGGCTCAGGCGACACCCGTTCAAAAATCGTACCAGAGCAAAAATCGTACCCGAGTCTGACGCGGCTCATGTATCCTTCCCTACCATGCGCAGGCATGGTGGGTCAGCCGATGTCGCCAAGGATCTTCGTCTCTTATCGCCGCGATGACAGTGCAGGTTGGGTCGGTCGCCTGGTGGACGACCTGGGTGAGGGTTTTGGGGCCGAAAACGTCTTCCAGGACATTCACAGCATCACACCCGGCTCTGACTTTGTCGACGCGATCAACGAGACTCTCAGAGACGCTGATTGCGTCCTGGCCGTGATCGGCCCGAACTGGCTCGCCGGCACAAGCCCAGACAATCGTCGGATCAGACGCGACGACGACTATGTTCGCCTCGAACTTGCAACCGCCCTCGCTCGGAAGCTCCGTGTCATCCCGGTGCTCGTCGGTGGTGCGCAGATGCCTGCGCCCGAAGATCTTCCCGACGACATCCGCATGCTCGCCCGGCGAAATGCGGCGGAGCTTAGCGATCGCCGCTGGACTTATGATTTTGGCAGGCTCGTCGAAGTCATCAACGGCACTCGGACAGCCAGCCTGCGACCCCCCGCTCCCGGGGCGAAGCAGGAGGTCCGCTCCTCCGTCCTCTCGCGAAGCCGCCGTGCCATCCTGCTCGGCGTGCTCGCTTCAGGCCTGCCCATTCTCGGCCTGGGAGCCTGGCTTTTCCGTCCAGACCCGCCGCCTCGTCGAAGCCCCGATGATGGGGCCGAGTTCGAGGTTGCCCGGCGCGCGGCGGGATGGCAGCGCACGGGGGCGCGTTCCATCGTTGACGTGGCTGCGGGACCGGATGGCCGGATCTGGCTCGTACAGGCCGACGGCAGGGTTGCCTGGACGAGAGACGGCCGGAGTTTCGCGCCAATCCCGGCACAAGGTTTCGCAAGGGTTGCTGCAGCCAGGGACGGAAGTGCTTGGGGCGTGGGTCTGAACAAGACGCTCTGGCGCTTTCCGCCGGATGGGCGGCCGCAGCCAATGGCACACTCGCCGCCAGTGGTCGATGTGGCCGTCTCGGCACAGGGACGAGTGTGGCTGGTTGGCGATGATGCTCGCATCTGGTTCACAGACGATGGGCAGACCTTCACGCCCGATACCAAGACAAGCAACTTCGGCCGGATCGCAGCGGGGCCCGATGGCCTTGTCTACGGGGTGGGCCGAAACAACACCGTCTGGCTTCTGAAGCCCCCGTGGTGGGAGGTCCGCTCAGACGGCATCGCGGACGCGGCAGTGGCGCCGAATGGCAGGCTGTGGCTGGTACTACAGGATGGTGGGGTGGAATGGAGCGGCGATAACCAGAGTTTCACCCCGGTCGAGGGGGGCGGCTTCCGGGCTATCGCTGTCAGCCAGGACGGCACGGTGTGGGCTGTGGGCTCGGACGGTTCGCTCTGGACCCGGCAGCCCGATGAAGGAGGCACGGACCGAGCGCCATCTTCGGTGCCCGTCACGCTCGTCGTGTTCGGCGCTGACAGCAGCGTCGCGGCGGCACGACCAGAGGTGGAGCGGGCGAAACAGGCTGGGTTCACCGGCGCGATGATCTACAGGCGGGAAGGATCATACCGAAGCGTTGTTGAGTTCCCGACAGAGCAGTCCGCAAACGAGGCATTGCCGCGGATCCAGGCGCTGGGCCGAACCGCGAGCGGCGCCTATGTGAGGCAGCTCTCGGCCTGGTGCCCGAACGGCACTCGGTGGGCAGATGGCTTCAAAGACTGTCTCTGAGCACTGCGGCTCGTAGCGCTCGTCGCGTCAGTTCATCTGAACCCAGCCCGTGCGCGGGTTGATGGGGCAGCTCCAGCCATGGTGCTCCAGCCGCAAGTGAAAGTGGGGCACATATCAATGCGCAGCACCACTCCGCCGGACTGCCTCGGCCGGGGCGTTCCAATCATCGCTTCCTTGAGTTGCCGAGGCCGCGGTACGCCCTCGCCGACGGGCGCTATCCTCAGGCAGCCGGTGAGCGTTGTTTTGAGCCGTGCCGGTCTGTGGTCAGGGTGCAAAAGCGACGGCCAACCGCTCGGCGTGCACGCCCCGTTTGGTGAGCCTCCCGGCGGCACCTGGCGCACGTGCCAAGCCTGGCCGGAGAAGCAGCGGCAGCAACAGGCGATGGATCAGCACCGCGTTCAGCTCGCGCCCATAGCACTCGTGCAGGCCGTGGCCGAAATGCAGGTAGTCGGCATCCGGCCGGTTGGGTCTGAAGCGCCAGGGCTCCTCCACGCGGCGCCCGTCCATCATTGCCGAGGCGATGGCGGCCAGCACCTCTGCGCCAGCGGGCACCGCGCGCGCCCGCGACGTTCCGGCGGCAAGCGTGCCGTCGCGCACCGCGACACGCTGGAGGGCAGGTGCGAGGGGATCGAAGCGCATGGCCTCGCGCACGATACGCCGAAGCGCCCCCTCGTCGCCCGCGCGAGCGGCGTGCTGCGCGCGCGCGAGCGCATCGGGCCGGCGGAGCAACTGGTTGAGCGCGTTGGCGGCCAGCATGGGCGGCTGCGGCGGGCCGCCGACGAGGAGGCAGAGCAGCGCGGTGCGGATCGCCCCATCGGTGAACCATGGGTCGCCGTCCGCCTGCCGCCGGAGAGCCCGGCCGAGCAGGTCGTCCGCCGCCCGCCCCTCGGCCTTGCGCGCCGTGACGGCCGCCGCGACATGCGCGCGCATCGCCTCGGCGAAGGGCTGCGCCTCGGCCTCGGACGGAGCGGGGCCGCCGCCGAACTGGAAGCCGAACAGCCGAGTGCCCCAGACCGCGAGGCGGCCCCTGGTGCCGTCCACCTCCGGCACGCCAAGCCAGCGCGCGACGGCCTCGAAGGTGGCGCTGCGGAACAGCCCGACCGTCTCCACCGGGCCTGATGTCGGCAGGCCCGCTTCGACGATCGCCGCGGCGTCGCGCCCCACCCTCTCCGCATCGCCCGGAAGTTCGAGCAGCCCGCGCAGCGCGCGGAGCGCCGCCTGGTAGTCCGGGCCGTCCCGCAACCCAAGGAGGAAGGCCTCGCCACCGGTGATCACCGCCAGCCGCTCGGCATAGGGTGCGGCATAGGTCGGGTCGTCCCGAAAGACCTCCCGCACATGGTCGTGACGCAGCGCGACGACGGTGCGGCCGAGCCGAAGCGGGGAGAGCGGGCGAAGGGCGGAGGCCAGGCCCGGCGCCAGTGCCAGCCCGAGCCGCCAGCCCAGGCGCGCGGCCCGCCCCATCGGCCACAGCGCCTCGTCGGTCGCCAGGGTCACGTGGCGTTCCCCTCGCGCTCTGTCGCGGCGATGTAGTCGAGCGCGGCGATTCCCGGCAGGAAGAAGTATTCGCCGCCCATCAGGCGAATGAAGGTTTCCACCTGCAGCGCGTGGCGGAACGGCTCGGCCGGGATGGTGAAGCGCCCCTTCGGCCCGACCAGCGGGTCCTGCTCGTCGCGCAGCCCCGCAAAATCGCGGTTGAGAAGCCAAGTCTGCTGCACGAACTCGAAGTGCCGCGCAATGTCGGTGTTGAGGCACATGAAGAGGAGCCCGCGCTCCTTCTCCTCCGGTGCGGTTTCGTAGGAAGGCCCGTACTTGCGCGCGCGCCGGAGGATGCGGTGATTATTGGCGGCACGCAGCAGCGTCTCGGCATCCCCCGGTGTGGCGGAAAGCCCGTCCCGCGGGTGGCCGCGGCGAACATGCGAGCCAAGCGGGCAGCCAAGGCCGTGCGGGTCGTCCTGAAGGAAGAGGAAGTCGTTGTCCGGCGACCCGGCGGGAGGCAGGCCGGGCCGCGGCCCCTTGGGGCAAAGCAGATGGCCGTCGCGCGTCCGCCCGACCACGCGGGCGGCCATCCAGTCTGCGGTGACCGGCTCGGGGAGCTCCGGTGCAGCCGCATTGAGCCGCGCCGCCGCCGCCCCCATGGAAGCCCAGAAGGCCGGCACGTCCTGACTAAGCTGGCGCACGACGAGATAGGTGCCGTGCTTGCCCAGGTCGCCGAAGCCCTCGGCCTCGGGATGAGGCGGCAGGCGCCTCCATGCGTCGGCCATCTCCGCGCTCGGCCGCGAACCGGGTTGCGCGTCCGGCCGCGCGACGCCGGGCACCGGCGGCAGCTCGCCATAGGCGTTGCGGAAGCCCAGCAGGATCTCACCGAGCCGCACGCCATGCACCCGGTCACCCTCTGCCACCGGGACGCCGCCGCGCTCGACAGCACGGCTCCCGGGGTCGTCATCATAGGGGATCGGCTGGGACAGGCCGTCGGCAAAGCCGAAATGCTCGCGGCTGACTCCCGTGGCCTCGTCACGCTGTTCGACATTCATCTCGAGCTCGAGCGCGCGGACCGTCGCGACCCCGAACCTGCCGAGAACCGCCGCGACTTCCCCGGCCCAGGCGCCCGCATCCGCATCGGTTCGGGCGTAGAGCAGGAGGAGGGCGTGCGCCGTGAGCGGCGAGGGTTCCGGCTCCGCCTCGGCACTGTCGTCAACATAGGCCGTGGCGTAGGCGCGGGCGGGTTTGGGCAGAGCGGGTGTCTCGGGATTGCCGCTCCACTCCGGCCCGCCGTCCCGCACGGTTTTCTGCCACTCGCCGAAGCGGCGGTCGCCAAGGCGGCGGGCGCGATCGATCTGGAACATCCCCTCGCGGAAAGGCCGCGCAAAGGACGCCAGGGCCTCAGGGTCGAGGCCGAGGGTGCATAGCCCGCTGAAGGTGAAGGCGATCGCGGCCGCACGGTCCCCCCGCGCCTCGCGGGGGCGCAGTGCCGCGTCGGTGATCGGCGCGGCGGCGCGCAGGGCGCCAAGCCAGCCCTTCTGGGCGCCGGTGGCGTCGAGCAGCAGCGCGCGCCCCTCGGGTAGCCAGCCGAAGCTCGACGCGACGAAACCCTGGGTCTGTTCTGCCACATCTGGTGCGAGCGCCCAGGCCGAGGGCTTGGCTTCGGTCAAAGCAGGCGGAGCCATTTGGCGGCCTCCTCGTCGCTGAGGGCGGGGGCGCGGAAGCGCGCGGCGATCTCCGCGTGGCGCTCGATGCGGTCCACGGTGAGGTAGGGATAGGCGCTGTACCAGAAGCGGCTCACCGCGCGGCTCGCGAGCGCGTAGGCCTTGAACTTCCGCCCGTCCGCCGCCCCCTCGCGGAACAGCCAGCTTGTCCGCGGGAAGCCCACGGAGGATCCCCAGGCGATGGTGAGGCCGCCATGCGCCTTCTCGATGAAGTCGTCGAGATAGCTCGCCCAGGAGTGGTCGAAGTTCGAGAGGAAGACGAGCCGGCTGCCGTTGTCGAGGAACGACCAGTGCGCGAAGTGAACCGTTCGCATGGAGCCGAGAAAGCCCTTCCGCGCGGTCGGCAGCACCCGCAGGAAGAGGTGCAGGCCGCGGTGGCCGGCGCGGATCACGAGGCTGCGCATGATCCCGGGGCGCACGAGGACAAGCGAGGCCATATGATTCTGCGTCACCCGATCCTCCCGGCGGACGATCTCGTCGAGCGTCGCGGGGTCGATCGGCGGAAGGTCCTGCGGCGCGTCGCGCCGCTCGTTGTGGCGCACAAGCCAAGCGAGGCCGAAGGCGATCGGAACGAGGCCCGCGATGCCCCAGAGCGCAGCGGTCACCACCCTGCCGAGGAGCGGGAGCAGTTCGCCAATCTCCGCACGCCCGGCCAGCACGAGGAGGAGGTGCCCGAGGGCGGGCAGGAGGAACAGGAGGAGCGGCGCGCCGAGAACCGCCAGGGCCAGCGCGGCGAAGATGCGGCTGTTGTCGGATGGCTTCTCCTCGGGCGGCCGCTTCGCGGCAGCGCTGCGGCGCGGCAGAAGCCCCTTCCAGCCGCCCGTGCCGCGCAGCGCCAGCGCAGCGATCACCGCGAGCACCGCGACGACGGAAAGGTAGAGTGGCACGCCGAGGGCGGTGTGCAGCAGCGCGCCGGGCAGCAGCAGCGCCGCGAGCAGGATTGCGCCAAACAGCCCGAGGCGGATGACGTCAAGCCAATCCTCGCGGCCAGGGATACGCGCCGGCGCCGGCGCGTCGAGCCAGGGGAAGCCGGGGGCGACGCGCTCGCGCAGTCGCGCATGGATGGCGGACGGCGCCATGGCGCGGTAGCCCGGGTCGCCGTCCAGCTCCGCCTCGAGCGCAAGGGCGAGCTTCTGCTCGTCGCGAATGCGGTCGCGCGAGAGGCCGCGATTGCCTTGGTGCGAGGCGCTCGGCCAGTGGGTGCGCGCCTCAAGGTAAGGCGCGACGGGAGCGCGCGAGCCGCGCGCAGTGACCGCCCGGAACAGCGCCGCCGTGTTGTCGCGCGGCTCCTTGCAGCAGCGCAGGAGGGCGCGTAGTCGTTCCTCGCCGAAGGTGCGCTCGAACTGTGACCAGAAAGGGCCTGGCGGCCCATCGAAATTCGCCTCGATGACCAGCAGCGGATCGTAGGAGGTGTGGCGGAAAAGGCAGATCGAGAGGAAGTGCGCGGACGGGATGCCGGTCTGGATCGCAGGGAAATTGCCGAGCTCAGCATCCTCACGGGCGTCGAAGTCCTGCCGCAGGTCGTGGACCAGGCGGGTGAGAACGGCGGCGCTTTCCGGCTTCACCTCGAGAGCGACGCAGAGGATGGTTTGGACCATGGCGTCAGCTCTCCCGTGCCACGCCGGTGAAGGACTGCGGCCCGGGCGCGAAGTGGAGGGGCAGGGGCGCGTTCCCGGCGTGGTGCGGGCGCCCGGCCCAACTGGCCTGGCCGCGCTCTGCTCCGGGCGCGGGCATCTGGAGCACGCAAGCAAGGAGCGCGAGCGTTGCGATATTGTCGAAACGGCAGACCGGTGGGCTCATCGAGGCCTCCGCTCATCAGCGCTGCAACTCTGCTCTTTCGTTCGGTACGTTGTCCAGATGAACCGAATGTCGGGGCGAATGCTGCGGAGCGTTGACTGGTATGACGGATGCTGCGTTTCACGCGACCGAGCAGTCCTGCGGTTCCTGTCGGCGCATGGCGTGGCCTATGGTCATGTCCGTCCACGCCGGCATTCCTGCCTGCGGCGGATAAGTTGCCGGCGCCTGGGCGAGTTGCCCCCTTCGCCGATGGCGCTGTTCATGAAGGTGACAACGTCGCTCCGGCCAAGCGCTGCGCCCTGCTCAGCCTGCCGCCCGCCGCGGCCCCGGCTCATGTCACGAGGATGGTACGGCGGGCCTGGTGCGCCGGCACCGCCGCATCTTCCACCAGGACCTTGCGCGGACCTTTTGCCGCGCCGGCGGCGATGGCGAGGGTGATGTCGCGCCCGTCAGCGGAGACGGTCACGGCGATGCCGTCGGAGGGGGTCACGGTCACGGCGCCGGCCTTCACCGCAGCCGAGATGTGCAGGACAAGGCTGCCTCCCGCCGCAGCGCTGTCGCCCGCTGCCGGCAGTTCCAGCCGGAAATGCGGCCGGTATTCAATGCTGGCGCGGATATTGGCCGAGATGTTCTCGGTGCCGCCCCCCTGCTTCGGCTGGGTCGCGCGCAGCGCGAGCGTCCATTCGAGAAGGCAGGTTTCCTCCGGTGGGTCCGTCGGGTCGAAGGGAATGCGCAGGATGGCGCCCTCGCCCACCACCTGCGCCAGCGCCGAGGGGACGGGCGTGACGGGCTGCAGCGCCGGATCGGGATCGGTGCCGTTCGCGGGGCGGGGTGAGGGATAGGTCACGGCCAGGGCGGGGCGGGTGATGTGCAGCCGGGCGGGGATGATCAGGTACCCCTCCTCGCCGGGCAGGACGAAGGGCTTGGGCGGCGGAAGCGGGTCCGGGGAGGCGGGCAGGAGCGATGCATGGACGGGGATGCGGTCCACCACCTCAAGGATGACGCGCCGGACAGGAATGCGCAGCTCCGGTAGGAGGTGGAACTGCGGCCAGCGTGTGTTCCGGTCCTCCTGGATGCCGAAGGGGTGCACCACGTGCACCCGCTGCACCTCCAGCACCTCCTGGCCTGTCGCCGTCTGCACTTGCAGCACGAGTTCGGCCGCCAGGCGGGCAACGGCGCCATCCACCGGGCGCTGCAGCATCAGCGCGTGCCGCCTGTCTCCCGCGGGGGCGACGGAGACTGTCACGCGCTGGCAGGGCACGGCCTTGATCGTCCCACCCTCCGGGATGTCGTGCCCGGCAGCGCGCACCGATACGTCCTTCACGGTGCGGTCGAAGAAGATGGTCTGGCTGCCCTCGTCCTGTGCCTCCTGCGCGTCGGACGCATCGAAGAAAGACCCGGTGGTGATCCGGTGGTCGCCGGGGCGCGTGAAGGCTATCTGGATGCCGGCGGTGCGTTGCAGGCCGGCCTCGCAGGGCAGCGTCGCGATCGGGGCCGGGAGAACACGGTTCGGGACGGGAACTGTCAGCAGGGCAGGCTCCATCAGGTTGCGCTGCACGAGGATGTCGGGAACGTCGCTGGCCGCGTCGGGCGCGGCCTGCTGGTCGCGGTTCGGTGCGGCGATCGGGGCGCCACCCTGGCGCCGGGGAAAGATCCAGGGTTCGAACCCTTTCGGGTCGGCTCCCGCACCGGGAGCATCGCCGAGGCGAAGGGGAACCAGGGTGCCCTCACGGAAGATCGTCCAGAAGCGGTAGCGCGCGATATCTCCCACCCATTCCGGCGAGCCACCCAGGCGAGCGAGCGAACTGTACAGGTCCCCGCTATGGGCGGACGCGCCCTGCTCCATGCTGGAAAGATGCCCTTTTTCCTTCACCTGCCTGAACAGGTTGTCCCAGATGAAAACGCCGGGAAGGAGCATGGACCAGGCGCTGGAACTGAATGCCCAGCGCGAAAGCGCCAGCAACTCGTCGCGATAGCTGCCTGGGTCCGGCTTGGTGGCGAAGTGAAGTTCGGCCCAGGGGTCGTAGATCCAGTGCAGGAGCCGCACGTGCAGGTAGTCCGCAACGCCGGTGGACAGGCCCGCCAGCGGGTCGTCCCGCGCGATGAGGGCAATTGCCAGCGCCCGGTCCGGTGGGTCGGTGGGCGGCGCCGTGGCAAGCTCGACGATCCCGGCCGGATCCACGCGCGTGACCACCGTGTCCAGCGAGCGCTCCCCCGCCTGGACACGCACGCGGTCCGTCGGGTGCAGCGTGATGGCGCCGCCGGGCTGCACCGCGGCGGGCCTGGCGGGGTCGGGCACGGTGGCCGGGACGAAGTCGAGCCGGGCCGGATCGAAGAAGGGCTTTCCTTGCAGCGCGTGGACGATGCCGCGGATGAGATCCGGCACCAGCTTGAAGACGACGGCACCCAAGGTCGATGCCAGGTTGCCCAGGGTGAAGAAGGATGCGAAGTCGAGCACGAAGCCGGCCACATCCTCGGCCGTGTTCAGCTCCTCCGCGCCTTGCCGCACTTGGACAATGCCGTCCGGTAGTTGCGCGACGGCGCTGTCCGTCAGCAGGAAGCCGCCTTCTCCTGCCTCGCCCAGCGTGACAATGATCACCTGCCCGCCCGTGCTCAGTTCGACCTTGCGGCCGGCGGCAAACTCCACCTCGCCGGGATTTGGAATCTCCAGCCGGCGTAGCCCGCCCTGCGTGGCGATGCGCCCCGCGGCATAGGCGGACCATTCTGGGTCACCAAGCCCCGTGAGCGACTTGAGGATATCCTCGATCAGCGCGACGGGAAGCATGCCGAACAGCAGCGGGCCCAGCATCGCCGATTGCAGGGTGTGGCGGAGCTCATGCGTCTCCAGCGAGGTCGGCCGGTCGAGATACCAGCTTTCCGTCGCATCATCCGGGATCATCACCGTGCCGGAGGAGAGCCGGCCATCCGACCTGGCACCACCGGCGGCGGGTTTGTAGGGAAGGGCCAGGACGAGGCCGGGGCCTGGCGGCAGGTTCAGCTCCTCTGCCGTGATCTGGCTGCCATCCAGCCCATATTCGTCGAGGAGGTTCATGCCATCGATATGCAGGGCGTGCAGCGCCGCGCCGGCAGTGCCGGCGATGGTGGGCGGCAGCGCGTGCAACTCGATCGTCAGCGCCGCGGCGCGGGTGATCTGCACGGGGATGGCGGTGTTGCCGTCCGTCACGGCCCACCAGTGATGCATGGCAGGCGTGGTCCTCAGCGCTCCCGCTGCGGTCGTATCTCCTAGATCGTCGTACCATTCCGGGCGGGCGGCGATCGCGTCCGGGGACCATGCATCGAAGCGAAGCCGCGGGGCTGGCGTCGTTGCGACAACCGTGCCGCGGATCCCGCTGCTCGTCGCGCCCGTGAAGGGATTCACCGGCGCCATGCGCATCACCTTGAGATCTGCGGGTGCCGCGGCGACGAGGGCCGGAAGGCCGGGGCCGGCGAGGCGCAGCGTGGTCCCCTCCGCCGCCTCCACGCGCAGCAGCGCGGTGGCAGCCACGCCGTTCCAGACGGCCCGCACCATCTCGCCGGCCGCGAACTGCGGCATCTGTACGGGCACGGTCGGTGGTGGCGCGGGGGCCAGGGTGAGCGGCTCCAGCGCTGCCAGCCGGTGGGCCTCGGGGCGCAGCCGGGCGCGGTCCGGAGCCAGCAGCTCCGCGGCATAGAGGAAGCCCGCGGGCATCAGCGGCACCAGCGACAGGGCGGCGGCGCCGAGCCCGGGATCGCGATCCGTCTCCACCTCGATCCGGACAGACTTGACCAGGGCGGGCGCCACGGCTGCGCCGGCCGTCAGGCGCACGGCCTGGCCCGGCCCTGGCGCCCGCGTTGCCTCCAGCGAGCCGGTGGTCAGCCTGGCCAGGTCCGCCGGCAGGGTCAACGTGATGACCGGCCCGGAAAGGGCTGGTAGCGCCTGCAGCAACGGGGTGGCGCTGGCGGCGGCGAGGCTCGGCGCCGCACCGCCCGGGCCGCTGAGGCGTTGCAGCGACAGCGCGGGCCGCGGCGTGGAGGTGAAGCCTGCGCCGGGTGGCGCGGAAAAGGTAAAGGCCCTGACCTCCTCCAATCGGACGTCGCCGCGTTCGGGCCCGCTGAAGGCCAGCGGCTCGACATCATAGGGGCTGGCCGGGTTGCCCGGCAGCGGCGCGGTACCGAGCACCAGCTCATCCCGCCGCAGCCCCTTCCCATCCCGCACCTGGCGGATCGTGTCGTCGCCATCCACCACCAGCACGGGGCCGGCGGCCACGGCGATACCGGATGTTTCGGGCCGGTAGACGAACTCGGCGGCGCTGGTGGCGCCGTTCCATGGGCCGAGCACCCGCAGCCTCTCCAGGGGCCGCCAGCGCAGCGCGCCGGCCGCGGCGGTGGCGAGGGGCGGGGGCAGGTCACGGTCCAGCGTGCCATGGGTGGCGTCCGGCAGGTCCGTCACCAGGCGCGCGGCCGCGTCGGCGCCGGGAATGAAGACCTGGATCGCCGTGCCCTTGGTGGGTGCCGTCCCCGGGGGGAAGGCGAGGCGGCGCGGCGTCTCGGCCGTCACGGCGCGGTCTCCGCCGGCGGTGGCAGGGGCGGCCAGCCAGATCCGGCGCGGCGCATCCCCCTTGGGCGGGTCCGGTGCCAGATCCAGCTCGATTGCGGCCTCCAGCCGGTCCACCACGGCGCCGCTCACCACCGCGCCGGCCTGGCTGAGCCGAAGCGGCGTGCCGGCGGTGAAGGGGGAGGCGCTCGTCGTCCGAGCGTCCAGCCGGCCGAGTGCCGAGCCGGGCGGAAGGGCAACGGCAGCACGGGGCGGGGTGGGCGCCGTGACGCCGCGGAGCCGCAGCCCGGTCGTGCCGGGCGCGAAGGACGGATCGGTCTTCAGGACGAGGCGCGTCTCGCCGCCCGTCTCCTGCACGGCATCGATCGCCAGGAGGGCGCGCTGCCCGCCCGGGCCGGTCAGCATGATCTCCTGCCCGGCGGGGAGGCCGAGCCCGCGGCCCTTCACCGCCAGGCGGTGCCGCTGCCCCACGAGCCCCGTCGCGACCTCTCCGCCCGGCTCGATCTCGGTGATGCTGGCCCGGGAGCGCGGGGCGAGGATGCTCGGCTGCGGCTCGAAATGAAGCCCGCCCGAAGGGAAGACAGGCACGCGCGCGCCAGGGATCACGGGTTCGGCCGGGCCGCCCCGTCGGGTCCAGCCCCGCGCCGCGAGAAGCGGGGCGATTTCCGGCCTGGACCCGGCCGTGGTGGCCCCCCCTGGATGGAGCAGCGCGCCGCCCGGGCGCTGGGGGCCGTGCAGCAGGAGTACGCGGGCGGGCTGGCCGCCATCGGCGGGCGCCTCGATCCGCAACAGGCTGCCATAGAGCGCTGGCCGGAAGGCGGCGGAGGGAATGAAGGCGCGGGCTGCGGCAAGTTTCGTGAACTCGGCGCGCTGCGCCCAGACGGCATGCTGGAATGTCCAGGCACGCCCCTTGTTGATTCCGACGCGCTCGAAGCCGACAGGATCGAAGCGGAAGCCCCAGCCGCCATGGTAGCGGGAGCGGATGGCGGATTTGCTGAACCACCGCCCCTCCGTCCAGAACTCCTTGCTGAAAAGGCCGAGGAGGAAGTTCAGCGGCTCCAGCAGGAAGAAGCTGGCCAGCATGTTGCCGGAGGACCAGGTGAGCGAGCTGAGCAGCAGCAGCCCGCTCGCGACGCCGGCCGACATCTCCCCGGTTGGGTCGGCGCGGCCGATCGGGTCGTTCCGGCACACGGCGAAGGGATGGCCCGCGCCGTCCCGTTCCGTCGGCAGCGTGCCGCGCCACCCGCCGGCGCGGCGGGGATCGCGCTCGCTGCCGTCGAAAGGGTCCGGGGCCGTGAAGCGGCCGCGCCGCGGATCCAGCGAGCGGGCGCGCAGATGGACAAGACCTTCGGCCACCACCCCGCCGAAAAGGCCCGGCACGCCAGGGCAGTCCAGCAACGCCTCGCCGAAAGCGTCGCGCGGGATGATCCGCGACCTATCCCAGCCGGTGGCCCTGACGGGGGTAAGGGTGAGGTCGAGCGAGAAGATCTCCGCGGCCGGCGCATCGGGCGGGCCGTCGATGCGGCCGAGGCAGGCGAGGCCATCCCACAGATAGGTCTGGAGGATGCGCCCGTCGCCGTCCCGCAGGGTCCAGAGCCGGCCCAGCGCGTCGCGGCCATAGCGGAACGGGTCCAGGAGCGGCGTGCAAGCCGGGCCTCCTTCATCCTGCCCGATCTCACGCCGCCCGCTATCCGGAGGATCGATGACGGCGAGGTGGCCCGCAGTGTCGTAGCCGTAGCGCCAGCACCCGCCCGGTCCGTCGCAGGCCACCACGCGCCCCTGCCCATCCCGCGCGACGGAAACGCCGTCCACCAGGATCGGCTGGCCTGCCTTGTTCCAGTGATAGCTTTCCTGCCAGCTCCGCCCCTGGCTGTGCACGGCCCGGATCAGCCGGCCGGGCGCGGCCAGTTCGCGCAGGCTGACGAGCCCTTCGCCGAGCATCAGCTCGCCATCCCGCCGCTCCGCGTGCAGCCGGTTCCCGGCGGAGATCCGGAGCAGGCGCCCCGCCATGTCCCGGGCAATGCGGAGGCCGGGGCCGTCCCAGCCGGGAACGGGGATGCAGGTCTCCCGAGGAGCGTCGTCCATCATCCCGCCTCCACCCGGACGGAAACGGAGGCGGTGCCGCCGGCGGCAGCGAAGTGCAGCGCCTCCAGCAGCGTGGCAATCTCGGCCCGGACCGCCTCCACGGCGCGGCCGAATTCTCCCACCACGCGCGGGCCGAGGCGGTCCACCGCCTCCAGCATGGCCCGTGGGTCCAGCTCGGTGAGTGTGGCGCCGATCTCCTCCAGCTCCTCGCCCACTCCCTCCAGCGCCGCGGCGGGCGATGCCGCGGAGAGGCCGGCCACCGCTTCGTCCAGGAAGTCCAGTTCGCCGAGCGTGGCGGCGACGTCGATCCCGCGAAGCGTGGCGGAAAGGTCCAGCACGGCCTCGCGCAGCCCAGTCGCGATCACGGCGGGGTCGTAGGTGGCCAGCGCCTCGCGCAGCGCCGCGTGGACAAGGTCCAGGTCCGCTGCCAGGTGGTGCGGGTTCAGCCCGTCCAGCTCCTCCCGCACCGCGTCCAGCACCCGGCGGAAGCGCAGGGCCAGCATCGCGGGGCCGTAGTCACGCACGAAGCCTGTGACGCGCAGGGGCAGCGCGGCAATGCGGCCCCGCAGAGGCAGGGCCAGCGGCGGCAGGCGTTCAAGAGCCGTCGCGACCAGCTCGTCCACCTCCACGGCCAGGGGCTCCGGGTCAAGCTGATCGAGAAATCCGGCGAGGCCGCCACCGGCCTGCGGCAAGGCCGCCTGCAGGCGCCCCGCGATCGCCTCCGCCGCCGCCGAGGCATCCCCGACCGCGGCCACCGTGCGGCGGATCTCGTCGCGTAGCGGGGCCATGGCGCCCTGCAACTCCAGGCGCAGGGCGTCGGGGCTGGCCGCGGCGAGCGCATCCGCTGTGGCATCCAGTTCCAGCGGGCCGAGCTGCAGCCGTGCCTGGACGGCGAAGCCTGCCTCCAGCCCGGCGGAGGAAAGGGGGCGCAGCAGCGTGTCCAGCCCGTCCTGGACCCGGTCCTCGATCTGCCAGATCACTCCCTCGATCCCCCTGAGGTCCCGGACGAGGCCGGTGGTCAGGCGGGCGAAGGCCGCCTCGGCCTCGCCCAGCGGCCCTGCCTCCAGGGACGCCACCGTCTCCTTCAACCGGCGCGGCAGCGTGCCGAGGAGCCGGACGAAGTCGCCGGGGCGCCGCTCCGCGGGAGGAGGGGGCGAGGAGGAGGGTGCCGCGGTACCCGGCGTGGCACCAAGGGTGGGGCCGAGCGGGGCGGTGAGGCCCTGGCCGAGCTGCTCCGCACCCTGGGCCAGGAAGCCCTCGGTGGCCGTGCCGGCGGCGGTCGGATCCGGGAGCACGAGGCGGGCGAAGGCCTCGTCATAGGCATCGAGCACCGGGCGCAGCAGGGTGCTCGGCTTCACCGCATCCACGGCGCCGAGCAATCCACGGAAGGGGGCTCTCAGCCCTTCCAGCGCCGGCACGGGATCCAGCTTCGCCACCGCATCCGCCAACTCGTCCAGAAGGCGCTTCAGCGCGGCGACGAGGCGGGCGGAGGAGAGCGCGGCGAAGGCTTCGGTGGCCCGCGCGAGTTCGGCCTCGATGCCCTGGACAAGCGAGGCCGGGACAAGGTTGTCGAGGGCCCTGCTGACCTCGTCCAGCAGCGCGGAGAGGCGGCCGCGCAGGGCGTCGGAAAGCGTGAGCCTCTCAGCTTCCCGGCGCACGGGTTCGAGCAGCAGCGCATCGAGGTCCAGCGCCCGGAGCTCCGCGACAAGCTGCTCCACCACAGGGCGGAGGGGCTCAGGCAGCTCCACGCCCGAGAGCAGGTCCTGCGCCTTGCGCCGCAACCCGGACAGGCGGTCGAGGATGGACTGGGTGGCCCCTTCGATGTCCATCCCGTCGATGGCGGCGACAACCTCGTCCAGCGTGGCCTTGAAGCCGCGGAGCAGCGCCGCCGCCTGCTCCAGCAGCCCGCGCGCCTGGGCCACCAGGGATGAAACCGCGGCGGCGATGGCCTGCAGCGCCTCTGCGACGGAATTGACGACCTCCCTGATCGTGGCCGCGATCGCCTGCAGCGGCGCGCGCAGCCTTTCGCCGAGGTCATCGGCCGAGATCAACCCGCCCAGCCCGGCCAGGCGCTCCCGCGCCTCCCGCGCGAAGCGGTCCAGATCGGCGTCCCGGACAGCGCGGGCATAGGTCTCGAAGCGGGCGTGCAGGGCGCCGCGCATCTCGGCCAGGTGCAGGTGGCCGAGGAAGCTGCGGACATAGGCGACCAACTCGTCGGCCAGCGCATCGACACGCTCCTCGACAGCCGCCTTTGCATCGGCCTCCAGCGTGTCGAGCATGCCCTCGAACAGCGCCACCAGTTCCTCCACCCGGGCGGCGTCCAGCGCATCGATCTCCGACCGCGTGGACCGGATGAGGCCGCGCAGCTCCTCCATCATCTCGCGGAAGCCGGACTCGCCGGTGCGGAAGGCGCCCGCAGCGGCGGTGATCGGCGCGACGGCCTGGGGCAGCCTCAGGGCGGAAAGCCGTGCCTGGAGCGAGAGAAGATCCTGGCGCAGCTGCCCGAGGGTGGCCTTGCGGGCCTCCGCCAGCCGGCCCAGCGCCGCCGTGACGGCAGGCCCGGCATCCGGGCCGGTGGCCGCATCGCGGACCTCCCCTATGGCCGTCATCAGCCCCGCCATGCGGCCGGCCGGCAGGGCGATGGAGCCGAGCGCCGGCAGCGTGCCGTCAAGCAGGCGGCGGAGCGCGCCGAGATCGGCGTCCCCGAAGGGCAGCATCATGCCCAGCCCCTGCTCCACCAGCGCGGCGGGCTGGCGCGGGAGGCCAGCGGCGGTGAGGGCGAGCGCATGGGTGAAGCGGCCCGTATCGGCCAGGGCGACATGGTCGAACTCGTCCGCGCCGCGCAGGAGCGAGGTCAGCGCCTCTCCCACGGGCAGCTTCAGGGCGCGGAGCCAGGAGGCCGGGGTGCCGTCCACGTCCCGGAGCAGGCCCGATACGGCCTCGGCGCCCTCCTTCACGGCCCGGATATAGGGCTCCACCGGGACGTCGGCGGGCCGCAGCGTGCCGGCGAGGCCGCCCACGGCACCGAGAAGCGGGCCGAGCAGGGCGGCGGGATCCTCGGACAGGGCGCGCAGTTCCCGCAGCTGGTCGCCGACCTCGCCCAGCGCGCCAAGCGGCCCGTGCTCGACCAACCCGCTCACGGCGGGGCCTTCCAGGGACACGGTGATGCTGGCCCGGGCGGCCATGATGCCGGAGAGGTCGAGCCCGCGCAGGTCGTCGAGCAGGGTCATCTGGCATACCGCAGGATGAGGTCGGCGAAGTCGAGCGTGAGGAACAGGTCGCTGGACAGGCTGGGCCAGGCGCCGGCGAAGGCGGCGGGCGGCAGGGCGAGGCCGGTCCGGCGGATGGAGGTGGCGCCGACCGACAGAAGCGTGCCGCTGCCGATCCGCACCGGGCGGCCGCCCGGGTCCGGATCCAGAACGGCCAGGCGCAGGGACGGCGCGCCGTCCTCTCGCGCGGCCCAGAGAAAGCGGCCGGCCGTGGCGCGCAGGGCGACGACGAGCGGCCCCTGGACGAGAGGGGCATCCGGGAGAGCGAACCAGTGCGTTCCGAAGCGGCGGGAGGCGGGAAGCGTCAGCTTCGCCGGCACGCCGAGAGCGGCGCCCGTCACGCCGTCCTGAAGGGTGAGGAGAAGGGTGGTGGCTTCCGGGGCGCGGCCGCTCACCCCGATCCGCGCCAGGCGGGCGCCCAGCAGGGCGAGTGGCGGCAGGGGGCGGAGCATGTCGGCCGGGCCGACCACATGGCCCGCCACGAGGCTGCCGGAGGCGCCGGATGGCGGGTCGCTGAGCTCCGGGACCAGGCGGATGCCGAAATAGCGGATGCTCAGGTCGGCGCTGGCGGCGGTGGGCACCTCCCCGTCCGGGGGTGCCTCGCCGGGCCCGGCCGCGAGGGAGAGAGCCTCGCCGGCCAGGGAGAGACCCGGCGGCGCCGCGATGCGCCGGAGCAGGGCGCCTTCCGCCCGGAAGCGGAGCGATCCGATCGTGGAGGGACGGCTTGCGGTGAGGCGCAGCGCCAGGCGCGGCGGTTCGCCCCTGTCCAGCGCCGCCTGCATCGCCGTCTCGATCCCGGTGCGGAGATCCGTCTCGGCGGCGTTCCCGGCCGGCATCTCGCCGGGGAAGGCCCAGAGCGCGGCCCCGCCCTCCACGGCCAGCGCCAGATCCAGCGGCGAGTCCGAGGCGAAGCCCTCGGCGCCCTCCAGCGCCATGCCCTCGATCGGGGCGAAGCTGTCGGGCCGGTCGCCGGTCACGAGGGTCAGGCGGATGCGACGGGCCAGGATCCCGCCGAGGTCCAGAACCCCGGCGGAGAAGGGTGGCGTTGGCAAGGGTGGAACCAGGCCCGAGGCGGGCAGGCCGGGCGTGGCGCCCGCCGGCGTGTACCGGCCGCTGCCGTCCGGCACCGAGATGGCGAGCCTGAGGCCCAGCGCCTGGAGGTCCGCCGGACCGCCGATGGCCAGTGTGCCGGCCTTGAGCCCGCGCAGCGCCACCCGGCCCAGGCGCCGCCCGGCCGGTGCCGTCAGCTCGTAGCCACCGCCGGCCGTGGCAAGGGCCAGGGCGCCCAGCGCGGCCTCGCGCGCCCATGCGGTGAGGGATAAGGGGGCCCGGGCCACCTCGGCGCGATTGGCGCCGCGCGGGGTGCGGCCCCAGTCGATCGTCAAGGCCTGGCCCTGAGCGGTCACCTCGACCGACGACAAGGCGGCCAGGACGCCAGCGGGCTCCATGATGGACCGTTCGGCCGCGATGAGGTTGAGGGAGCCCGACATCGCCCCGCCTCAGCCCGGCCCGGTGCGGAGCGGGAAATGACCGAGCGGAGACCCGCGCGGATTGCCATCCGGATCGGTCAGACGGATCAGGAGCTCCTCCTGTCCGGGGGTCGGGGGCGGCGTGTAGCCGAAGGCCGCGCCGTCGGCGGTCAGCGGCACGAGCCGCGTGCCGCCCGGCCCATCAGTGCCGCCCGAAAGCGTGCCTGTGCCGGCGCTGCCATCCGGGCGGCGCAGGGCGAGGGACAGGGTGCCGAAGGGTTCCTGCGAGGGCGATGCGTCCGCCCGCAGGCGCATCTCGCCCGCTGCGTCGGATTCCAGCTTCAGGGCCACCGCGGGCCCTCCGGCGACCAGCGGGCCCGCGGCGCCCACGAGGCGGAGCGGGAGAAGGGCGGTGCGCAGGCGGATGTCCTGGATGGCGGCGCCGGTCTCGCCCGGGATTTCGGTTGGCCAGAACCAGCCCTCGGACAGCAGGTGGAGGATTGCTGCTCCGTCCGCATCCCCGGCCCTGGGCGGACGCGCATCGAGCACGGAGAGGCGCGTGATCTGGAAGCCAGGATCTTCCGGCGGCGGCACGCGCAGGGCCACACCCGTGGTGAGATCAGCGGCCTCGCTGAGATAGAGCGCGCGCTCCAGCCCCTCCATCGCCTCCGCCCTGTCGGCCGGGTCCGCAGGGATGACGCGCAATTCGATGGTCAGTGCCAGGCGCAGCACGCGGAGCCGGCGATCGGGGTTGCGGGTGGTGACCTCCGGTCGCCGCGCCGCGCCGAAGTCGGTGCCCGCGGGGAGGATGTCCGTGATGCCGAGCAGGATGCTCGGGCCTGCGCCGGGCAGGGGGGCCGTGCTGACCCGCCCGCCGAAGGGTGGCGGCAGGCGGTCGCCCAGCACCTCGGCCAGGCGCTGCTCGAAGGCGGCGATCACCGGATGCGGTCCGGGCGGAAGACGCCCGTTCCCCCGATGCCGCCGCCTGCGACCCCGGTGCCCGGGCCGGAGGCCGCCAGGCGCGTGCCGATACTGGCGTTCAGCCGTTCCTCCGACCGGGCCATCTCCGTGCGGAGCGTTGTCATGCTGCGCGTCTCGGTCTCGGTGATCAGGCGCGTCGTGTCGGTGCGGAGCTGTGTCATGTCCCGGCCGATGCTGCCCCGCAGGTCGCTCATCTCCCGCAGCATCTGGTCCCGCAGCTGGCCCAGCTGGGCCGCGGAGTTCCGCTCCGACACGGCGAGGCGCTCATTGGCCTGGCCCAGCAGCCGGCCCTGTTCGGCGAGCCCCGCCTCGCTGATGGAAAGGCGGTTCCCCAGCGTGTCGAGCGCGGCCTGGAAGGCGGCGAGACGCGTGCTCAGGCCCGTTTCCAC
This sequence comes from Pararoseomonas baculiformis, assembly GCF_017813395.1. Taxonomy (GTDB): domain Bacteria; phylum Pseudomonadota; class Alphaproteobacteria; order Acetobacterales; family Acetobacteraceae; genus Roseomonas; species Roseomonas baculiformis. The sequence goes on from NZ_JAGIZB010000012.1 coordinate 62,132, forward strand.
CGCCGCGCCGGCCATGGCGGGCAGGCGTGCCTCCAGCGCGCCCGCCTGTTCGGTCAGCTTCGCCACCAGCCGCGCATCGGAGGCTGCCAGGCGGGAATCGGTGGCGGCCAGAAGTTCCTGGCGCAAGGCGGCGTTCGCGGCGTTCTGTGCCTCGCGCGAGCCGGCCAGGATCTCGTCCCGAAGGGCCGGGGTGGCCTCCGCGAGGCGGCGCGTGACCAGCGCGTCGAAGCCGCCGACCTGCTCGGCGGTGTTGGCGCGCAGCCGTGTCTCCAGCGCGTCCAGGTCGCCCCGTATCCCATCCGTCAGCTCTGCGCGGAGATTGTCGCGCAACGCGTCGCGATCCTCCGTGCTGAGCCCTCCCGGCCTGCTCTTCAGGGCTTCGTCCAGTTCCTCGCTGCTGACGCTCCGCGCCTCGATCTCGGCGAGGCGGCGCTCCAGTCCGGCGGCGGTCAGGATCTCCTGGTTGGACTGGCGCAGGCCGTCTCTCAGCCTCTCCAGCTCCCCGACACGGCCGAGCAGCGCGCCGGCATCAAGGGGCTGGCCGTTCACGCTCAGCGCGCTGGCGGCCACGATGGCGCGCCGGGCATCGGCGCTGACGATATCGAGCGAGCGGCGCAGGGCGGTGATCTGGTCGGCCGTGCCGGCGCCACCGGCCTCGGCCGCGCGGCGGAGGCGGATCACCTCGTCGCCGCGCAGGGCGTCGTTGGTCGCGAAGGAGACGACGCGCTCGCGCAGGGTGGCGGATTGCTCCTCCAGCCGGTCCAGCCGGTCCGTGGCGCGCCGGATCTGGATGTCCAGCTCCAGCGGCCGGCTCGCGGTGGCAGGGTCGGAAAGGCCGCCGCGCTCGAAGGCCGCGCGCAGGTCCGGGTGCAGCCAGTTCAGCCGTACCTGCTCCGGATGGTCATGGGGCGGCACGCTGGCCGGGCGGTCCCCCTCGTCCAGCACGGCGCGGGTGAGTTCCAGCACCCCCTCCACGAGCGTGTTCCAGCGCGCCGCCTCGATGGGCTGGCCCGGCTGCGCCTTCGCCAGCGGCGCTAGGCGGCCGAGGATGGCGGACAGGCGCTCCAGTGCCTCGACGGTGGGCATCCCTCATGTCCCCCGGATCACGCCGCCGAGCTTGTTGCCGATCGAGACGCCCGTGCGGGTGTAGGTCTGCAGCTCCGTCTCGCGCTTCTGCACGGTGCCGGTGCTGCTGTACTGGCTGGCCACCGCGTTCAGCTTCCGTGTCACGGCATCGTTGAGGAAGGCTTCCCGTGTTTCCGGCGGCTGGGCCTCGCCCACGGTCTGCACGCCGTTGAGGATGGCCTGGCCGGCGCGGGCGAGCTTGCCGGTGAAGGTGCCGGTATCGGTCTGCAGCGAGTCCTCCAGCTCGTCGAGGCGGCGCTTCAGGTCGTCCCGCACCAGGGGCGAGGCATTGCCCAGGTTCAGCACGTCATCCGCCGCCCGGCGCAGGCTGAGCAGCTCCAGTTCCCGCCGCAGCTCCACCAGGCTCCGGCCGAAGGCCTCGGCGAAGGCGCGCAGGTTGGCCTGCACCTCGTCGATCCGCTCCGCGATCTCGGGATGGTCGTGGCCGCGCGGCGAGACGAGGCGGGAGAGTTCCCCGACCGATCCCGCCAGGTCCCCGATGGCGGTGGAGAGGGCGTTGAAGTCGGAAGCGCGGATCACCTCGCCCGGCGCCTTGTCCGCCACCGGCGCGACCCGGGCCTGCACCGCCGCGACGGCCTGCTGCACCGGGCCGAGATCGGCGTCCGGAAGGTCGCGGATCGGCGTATCCCGGAACAGGTTCGCCGGGATCGGAATGGGCACATAGGTCGGGATGTTCTGAGGGAAGAGGCGGATGCGCTGGCGCGCGATGGGAAGCGTGAGGTTGGGGTGGCTGACCTTCACCTCCCAGGCGCCGGGATCGAGGTCGCGGATCAGCAGCGAGCCGTCGAGGAAGGGCTTACGCGTGATCACCTGCCCGGTCGCCTCGTTCTTCAGCTCCACCTCGGCATCGCGATTGGCCTGCGCGAAGCCCTGGAGCTGGATCTTGAAGGCTGCCTTGCCTGCCATCATCCGTCTCCGTTCAGAACAGGGCCTGGAGGTCGCCATAGGGAAAGGCGACCTCCCAGAAGAGCGTGAGTTCGTGGTCGTCGCCCTTGGCGAGCGGCGCGAAGGTGACGCGGTTGTAGAGGGTTGCTCCGTCCGCCTTGCGGGAGAGCAGCCCTGCCTCCCGCACCGTTCCCACCGCAGCCGCATCCGGCAGGGTCGCGCGCAGCCGGACGAGGATGACGCGCCGCGTCGCGTCGTTGACGAACTGGAAGGCCTCGGGCGGGATGGCGACTTCGGTTGCGCCGGCCAGGCGCTCCCCCTCCACGCCCTCGTTGCGCAGCGCCTCGCGCGAGAAGTCTTCGGGCTCGGCCGCATCGCTGTTGCCGACGCCCATATGGGTGATTCCCGCGCCCTGGCCTGCGAAGGCCCGCGCGACGAGTCCGGCGCCGGAGCGCATCACGGCATTGGCCGCGCGGCGCTGGCCGATGGGGCGTCCCCGGTGATCCCGGAGGAGAAGGAGGAGGGTGGCGCGCACGGGGCTATCCAAATCCAGTGGCGTCGAACGGACTGTCGTCGAAGGTGGCGCTCCGCGGGAGCAGCCGGTCGGCGCCGGTCGGGCCAGTGTCGCGCAGCCGCTTCGGGCCGATGGCCACCAGCCTGTCCGGGGAGGGCTGGATGTCCGCCGCGGGCAGCAGGCGCAGCTCGCTGGCGACGCCGAGGGCACGGATGCGTGCAACGGCCCGCGCCAGGGCGAAATCGAGCCGCTCCCGCGTGGCCAGAGCCTCGGCCGTGCGGCCGCGAGGCGCCAGCATGCGGCTAGCGTCGATATCCACGCGGAAGGCGGCCGCCACGGTCTCCCGGAAGCCGATGCTCAGCCGGAGGGCGGGTTCCTGGTGGAACAGCGCGGCGTCGAAGGACGCGGCGTCGAAGCGGCCCTGCACCAGCGCCGCATCCGCCAGCGCCGCGAGATAGCGGTCCAGCCCCGGCACGTCGAAGCGGGCGACAGGCAGGAACCAGATGCGGTTCGCGCCTGGCCGGAGGGTAATGGCGCGCGCGGGGGCGACGAGCCGTGCCGGCGTCCAGGGCTGACCCGGCACCAGCCCGGCGATCGAGCCGAGGCGGGACGTGACATCCAGCCCATCCAGCCGCGCGTGCATCGTGCCATCGGGCTGGGCGGCGAGGGCGAGGGTGGAGCCGGGCGGCACGTCGGCGGAGAAGGCGAGGGCCTCCCCCGTGGTGAGGTTCACCACCAGGGGTGAGCGCTCAGGCCCGCCGGCCAGGCCGCGCAGGAGCAGGTTCGCGGGAGCAGGATCGAGCCCGTGATTCTCGGCGGTGATCTGCTGCAGCGGTTCCATCGCGCCGTCCCCGGGCGCGGGCACCCATCGCCAGCGGCGCGGGTTCTCCACCAGCCTCGGTGGCGGGTCTTCCTCCCCCGCGCCCCATTCGCCCTGCTGCGGCAGGAGGCGCGGCAGGCGCGCCGCCTCGGCATGGCGGCGGGCATAGCCGGTGACGACGGAGCGCACCGCGGCCGGTGTCGGGCCGCCGATGCCGAGGATGGTGTCGCGCAGCGCGTCCACCCAGGCGCGGTATTCGTCCCGTCCCTGGCCGGGCTCGGGCGGGATGTCGAGCAGGGCGCCGAGCGCGGTCACCTCCGGCCCGTTCAGCGCCGTGCGCCAGAAATGCGCGCGCTGCACCTCGCGCGCCTCGTCATTGAGCAATTCGATCTGCGCGCCGATCACGCCGAGGAGGCGGCCGGCCAGCTCGCCTTCGCGATAGGCGGGCGGCAGGCGCGCGGTCATGTCCTCCCGGCTGCTCATGGGGAGCCCCCGTCGTCGGGCACGATGTCCAGCGTGCCGGCCTCGATCCGCTCATTGGGGCCGGGAACATAGGCACCGGTGCCGTCGGTGAGCTGAAGGAAGCGGCTGCCGGCCTCGACGGTGATGCTGGCGGAGCCGCGCACCAGGGCGAAGCGCGTGTCGTCCCGGATGGCCGCGGCCAGGCTGTCCAGGGTCAGGGGCCGGTCCGGGGCGCGGGTGGCCAGGTGGGCGGCAACCGCGCTGGCGATGGCGCCGCGCACCTCCTCCATCGTGATGCCGGGGGCGGGCAGGACGGGCAGGACGGCGCCGGCCACGGCGCGGCTCGGCGGAGTGTCGCCTGGCGCCTGCTCGAAGGCCGGTGGCGCGAAGGTGACGGCCTGGAGCTCCGCCACGGTGTCGCCGGGCAAGGTGAGCTGCTCCGCCTCAGGGGCCGCGGGGTCGTCGCTGCGGATGGAGACGGTCGCGTCGGTGACGCGCGGGTCCTGCAGCGCCAGCCGGAGGAGCTGGCTGCGCCGCAGCTCCGCGCCGGGGCCGAGCGCCGCGACATGGGCGCGCAGCGCCGCCTCGATGCCGGACTGGAGCGAGGCGAGGGCGGCCGGCTCCAGGCTGCTCCCGGCCAGGCGGAGGGTGACGAGCAGGGTCAGCCGGCGGCGTGCCGCATCGCCCCATCGCACGCGGATCCCGGCGGGCCGGACATCGTCGATGCGGGCCTGCACGCGGGCGCGCGCGGCCTCGCTCGTGTCGCTGAGGGCGATCTCGAGGCGCACCGTGCCGGGCAGCCCGTCCGGCTGTTCCTGCACGCGCACGCTGCGCACCTCGGGCATGGCGGCCAGGGCGAATTCCAGCGCCTCCCGCGTGCCGCGGCCGGCCGCACCCATGGCGCCGCGCGCGCGGCGCCGCAGCTGCTCGTCGCTCTCCGGCGCGGCGAGGCGGCGTGCCGGGCGCGGGTTGCCCACCCGGGCGATGCCGGCGACCAGCGTCTCCGGCCGGGTCAGCGAGCCCGCTTCGACAAGGGGAGTGCCATCGGCCTCGCCCACCGCATCGACCTCGCGATCCGACTCGCCTGGTTCCAGCGTCAGGGGCGCGATGGTGAGGTAGCGTGCCCCGGCCGCGTCGCCGACCGCGGTGCCGGCGGGCACGGTGATGCGGCCGGGTTCGCGCTCTGCGCGTTCGAAGCGCAAGCCCACCAGCGGGCGCGCGGCGGGCAGGCGCGCCACGCCGACAAGGGCCACGAGCCGGTCCAGCGAGCCGCCCTCGGCCGTGTCGATGAAGGCGCTGTCATAGATGCGGTCCAGCATCTGGTAGGAGAGGGCGAGCTCGCGCCCCACCGTCTCCAGCAGGGTCCGGACGACGGAGCCCACGCTGACATCGGTGAGCTCCGTGGGGTCGGCCTGCACGGGGAAGTAGTTGACCGTCAGCGGCGTGCCGGGAACCGGGCGCCGGCCCTCCGGCCGGAAGCGGATGGCGTCCGGCTCTCCCGCGCCGGAGGCGGAGACCAGCTCGAAATCGGCGGGGGTGAAGCGGAAGGGGATCTGGCGCGCGGCGGCCCCGGCGCCGGTCTGCACCATCCCTTCCAGGAAGCTCACGCTGCGCACGGGGCGCCTGGCGAGCAGCAGCGGTGTCACGGCCATTCCCTCGGCCGGCGCCGTCAGGCTCTCGCGCACCGTGCCGCCCAGCAGGGTCGTCAGCAGGTCCCGCACGATGGCGTCATAGGGGCGTGCGGTGAAGCCTGTGCTCGTGCCGCTCACAGCACGGCCTCGAGAAAGAGGCTCAGCGGGGCCGTGTCGTTGCGGGGCTGCACGTCCAGCCGGAAGACGAAGCTGGACGGGGTTTCCTGCTGCGGGTCGAAGATCACGGCCAGCGCCCTGGGCAGGATGCGCGGCTCCTGCGCCAGCGCTTCCAGCACATGGGCACGGCAGAGCAGGCGCAGCGCCTCGCTCTTGTTGCGGCCGACCAGCTCATGCAGGCGCGAGCCATAGGTGGCATGGCCGAGCGCCGCCAGGGCGCCGCGCGGGGTGATCAGGCGCAGGATCAACGCCTGCGCAAGGTTCTCCCGCCCTGCGATGGTGGAAAGGTCCAGCGCCTCCTGCGCGCCGGGCGGCAGGGGGCCGCGCACGGGGCGGCGGCGGGGGCGCAGGTCGATCCGGTCGGCCCCCGTGGCGGAGAGGCCGGGCAGGACCGAAAGGTCTGTGCCGAAGCCGCTCATCTCAGCCCCCCACCAGCACGGTGCCGGCTGCGATCACCTGCCCCACCGGCGCATCGGCCGGGTCGTTGCAGGTGGCCACGGGATCGCCGGCGCGGGCGGCCGCCTGTCCCGCGATGGTGACGCTCGCGCTGCCATGGCGCACCGTGCCGCGATTGGCTGGCGGGGTGGCGAAGCCGGTCCCGGGGGGCGTGGGGGTATGCGCCGGCGCGTTGGTGGCGGTGGAGCCCACCACGGCGGCCGGCTTCCCGCCGATCGTCACCGAACCCACCAGCCCGCCATCCAGCGCGCCGGAGAAGGGATGCGGCAGCGGAGTCGGCACCGGCCCCCCCGGCGAGGGGACGAGCACGATATGCGTGTCCACCGCCACCACCTGAGATCCCTGGACGGCGGCGGGCTGGCCCATCAGTTGATCTCCACCGTTGCGCCCTTGAGCGCGGCCTTCCCGCTGCCCTTGGCCTCCAGTTCCGCGCCGCTCAGGACAAGCTTGCCCTTCGCCTCGATGACGATGTCCCCGTCCTCCTTCAGCGTGATGGTGCTGCCACCGGCGGCCAGTTCCAGCCTCCCGCCGCCCTTCGAGGTGAGCCGGAGGGCGATCTTGCCGATGGCCAGGGCCAGCGTGTCCGCCGTGGCGGTGAGGCTGGCCTCCTCACCGAGGTTCAGGCGCAGCGCATCGCCGCTTCTCTCCACTTCCAGGCGCAGCTTCGGCTGCGCCTCGCCCTTCGGCAGGTGAAGGGCGAGAAGGCTGGCATCCGTGGCAGGCGGGGCGAGGGCGGCGTGGTAGAGCCCGCCCAGCACGACAGGCGCGTGCCAGTCGCCCTCCGCGAAGACGACAAGCACGAGCTCGCCTTCCTCCGGCAGCAGGCTGAGCCCAAAGGCGCCCACGGCGACGGGAACGCGGGGCAGCACCTCGCCGCTGTCGCGAAGCGTGACCGTGACGGCATGGTCCGGTGGAAGGCCGGTGCCGGGGTGCAGCTCCGTCACCCGGCCGATGGCGGCGAAAGGCCGCGCCTCCACCTCGTGCCGCGCAATGCGCGCGATGCTGTCAAACAGGGCGGCGCTCACAGCAGGCCTCCCACAGCGGAGGCCAGGGAGGCGAGGAGCGAGGGGCCGGCAGCGGCCGACACGGCGGTGAAGCGGGTCTCGCCCGGCGCCCCCGCCAGCCGGGCATGACAGACCGTCAGGACCAGCCAGGGGCCCGCCGCGTCCAGCCGGTCCGGCAGCTGCTGGATCTCCAGCACCATCCCGGGGCGCAGCCAGGGCAACAGGATGGCGCGGGCTTCTACGCGGGTGGCGCGGGAAGCGGCCTCGGTGTCGCGCGCCTGCCCCGCGGCCAGCGCGGCGCGCGGGCTTCGCAGCGCAGGGGCCGGAAGCCAGCGGGCTTGTGCCCCCGGCGGGGGAGCGTCGGCCGGCAGCGGGCTCCGGCTCTGAAGCAGGGCGTCCGGCGCCTCGGGCGAGGCGGCGGGGCCATTGCCCAGCATCACCTGGCGGACTTCCGGCGCCGCCCGGCGGGTCACGCGCAAGGCGAGGATCTCGCGGTCGTAGCGCAGCGCCCGCTCGGCGCGGGAGGGGAGGGCGCGCAGCTCGATGCGCCCGGCTTCGTCGCAGCCCGCCAGGGCTCCGCCCAGCTTGGCGAGCGTTGCGACATGCTCCGCGGCGCTGCGCCGGCCATGGGCCACATAAGCGGCGAGCGGCAGGTCCAGTTCCAGCGCGCCGATCCCGGCCCCGGCCTCCTCGGCCAGGGCGCGCACCACGGTGCCGCCATCCTGGCCCTGGTAGGTCCGGCAGGGCCGCAGTGCGGCCAGCCGGGCCCCGTCATCGGCGAGCACCGCCTCGGTGGCGCCCGCGCCCGCCGCGGAGAGGGCGTGGAGCGTGCCGTGGAGGACAACGGAGGAGCCGTCCACGGCCCGGAGCGAGAGCTCGGCCGGATCACCCGGGGCGGCGTCCGGTGCCACCGCCCGTGGCAGGGTGATGCGGGCCCGGTTCACCGATGGCAGGAGGCCGAGCTGCACCTCGAGCCCGAGCGCGTGGCTGTCGTAGCGCTGGCGCCCGAGGGTGACGGAGGCGACGGCGGGAAGGGTCATAGGCCGAAACTCGCCGCCAGTGCCTCGGACGCACCGGCCAGCCTCTCGCCGGAGCGGCCGGCCGTGCCCGCCAACTCCGTCAGCCCGGACAGCATCCCGGAGCCCAGGGAGAGATCCGCCAGGCCCGCGAGGCTGCCCAGCTGCTCCATGGCGCTCTGCACGGCATCAATGGCGCTGGCGGCCTGCGCAGCCAGCCCCGCGACCTCGTCCAGGATGTCCGTGTCGAAGCCAAGCCCGGCAAGTTCGCCCAGGGCGCCAAGGCCGCTGACCTCGGCCGGTGGGGGCAGGGGCGGGCTCTCGGCCAGCAGCAGCTCATAGCCGTAGAGGCCGGGATGGCCGGCCGTCTCCGCTACCCGCAGGCGGAGGATGACGACCTTGCCGAGTTCCAGAGCCGTCGCGATGTCGGCCGCGAAGGTCAGCTCCTCGCCGCTGGCGGCTGCGCGCTGCAGGGTTTCCAGCTCGCCGGCCGCGCCCTCACCGGCAAGGACGCCTTGGATGTGGATGTGGTGCGATCCACGGCCGGCCCCTTCCTGCACATCGCCCGCCAGCCCGAGGACGCGAGCGCCGAGGAAGCCGCCATCCACCGCGTGCTCGATCCGCTGGATGCGGCTGAGGGAGATATCGCCGAGCAGGGGAGTCGCGGTCATGGCGCGAGCCCCCGCAGCTCGGCCTCATCCTCCAGCGCGGCGGCCAGTGCCGCGGCGAGGGATGGAACGGGCGGAGGAGAGATGGGCGTGGCGCCCGAAGGGGCGGGCGGGGGGTGGGTATCCGTGGCTGGCCAAGCATTGGATGGCGGGATCGCCCGGTCCACCGGCTCGGCCGACCAGGCCGTCCGCCGGCCAGCCAGGTTGGGGCCGACACCGGCAGGGAATGCGGAAACGGAGCCCCGGGCCTGCTCCGTGACCAGGGCCAGCGCCGGGCTGGCCGGTCGATCCCGCAGGCCGCGATCCTCCACGGCGGCAAGACCCGGGCTGCGGGGCAGCGGATCGGTGCTGGGGGCGACGGCCGGGTTGGGAGCGATTGCGCCATGCGGTCCGCGGGTGGCGGAGGCAAGAGCGAGGCGAAAGGGGCGTGCTGTGGGCGGCGGCGCCTCGGCTGGACCGGACCTTGTTCCGGTGCCGCTGCTCCAGGGCCTTGCCGGGTTGTCCCGCTCCGGCAGGGCGGCAACGCCCGCAGCAGGAAGCAATGCGGGAGCCGCGGCGTCCCCGGCCGTAGAAGGCCGGGCGGAGGCAGAGCCTGGCGCGGCCGCCCGGGGCGCCGTGGTGGACGCGCTGGCCCCCGCACGCCGCAGCAGGTCCCGTATGCGCGCCTCCACCACTGCTTCGGGCTCCAAGACAGGGGATGAAGCGAAGAGGATGCGGGTGAAGCCATGCTCCACGGTGGGCGGCAGAAGCGCGGCGGCCATGGCATCCACTTCGGGCGCCGGGGCAGCGGCGATGGTATCGAGCGGCAGGCGGCCCTCGCGCGCCACGAGAAGGGCCGTTTCCGCGAAGCCCGGGAGCCGGTCCTGCTCGCCGGAGGCGCCGGCCAGTTCCAGCACGGCGAGATCGAGCTCACCGGGCGCGGCCAAACCTTCCCGCAGCAAGCAGAGTGAGCGGAGATGGGCCATCGCGACGCCCAGGGGATCGTTGGAGCGCGCGGCGATCTCCAGCGCCTGGCTGCGCGCACGGAAGGAGGGGGCGCCGATCACCGGCCCATCCGCCCCCCCGAGCTGCCAGCTGCCCGGCGCGCCGGGCAGCGGGCGCAGCGCCCGGAGCTCCATCGCCTCACGCGATCCGACGGAGTTCCAGGCGGTGCTCATCGCTGCCTCCTGCCGCTGGTCATGCGGGGGCCGCCGCCGGCGGGTCGTCCCGCACGCGGGCAGCGCTGAACATGTAGGTGCCTTCCCCGTGCTCGCCGGCAGACATGGCGAAGCTGCGGCCGGTCAGGTAGCACTCGTCGAAGGTGACGGTCCGGCTCGTCTCGCCATGGCGCAGCGTGGCCATGAGCTGGAACATGCCTGCGCCGACAGCGTCGAGGGCGGGGCTGGTGGAGGCCACGACCAGCCGGCCTTCCACCGATTCCGGGCCGGAGATGACCGCGATGCGCTCCGTGCTGCCGAGCGCGTAGACATTGGTCCGCTGGCGGGCCTGGCGGAACTCGAGGGCGCGCACGCCTTCGATCGGCTTGCCGTCCAGGCTGACGGTGCTCTCGCTCGCGGCGTAGATGGTGGGCATGCGTCCTCCCTTCTGCTGGCGGCCGGCTCAGACCTTCACGCGGATGGTGGCGTAGACGTAGTCAATGGCACGCACGGGCCGGACGGCGACATCCACGCGGACAATGCCCTGCCCGAAATCCTGCTGCGTCGAGTAGACATCCACGAGGAAGGCCGGGTCCGTCCCGTCGGTGGACGGCACCAGCCAGCCGGCGCGCTCCATCCGGGTGAAGGTGGCGACAAGCTGCTGCCGCAGCGCCGTGCGTGCCTCATCCGTGTTGGTGGTGCCGATGAAGCGCTCGGCGGTCGCCTTTGTCTCCCGGATGGCCGAATCGGCGACACGGGTGACCGAGATCTGGTCCCCCGTGGTGTCGATGCCCTTCAGCGCGACGACGCCCACCCCGATGCGGTCCTGCACGACGAACAGGTTGGTGCCCGGGCCGAGAAGGCGGTTCAGCTCGCTTTCGCGGTAGCGCGCCGGGGCGATATCGAACAGCGGCAAGGGCTTGAAGGTCGGCGCGATCTCGGGGCTGAGGCGGCCGATCGCGCCGGCCACGGCGCCCGCAGCGCCGCTGGGCGAGACGAGCACGAAGCGCCGCCCGCGCACGGCTGCGGCGTGGGCGCGGATGGCGTCCGGCGATCCCTGCTCCGCCGGGGTGACGGCACCGAAGGCGATGCGGGGCGCGGCGGCATCCGCCATGCGGACAGCATGGGCAAGCAGCGCCTGATGGATGCCTGCAACCTCGGGACCGGGCCGGGCTGCCTCGACAGAGGCAAGGACGAGGTCGATCCGGGGGTCGTCCTCCAGACGGTCGATGGCGGTGGCGTAGTCGGCAACCCCCGGCGAGCTGCCGCCGCTAAAATCCTGCGGCGCGTCCGTGCCGCGTGGAAGGCGCGCCTCGGCAGGCAGGGAGGGCAGGATGCGGGCACGGACCAGGCGACCTTCGCGCAGCAGCACGTCCGGCAGGTAACGCTCATCGTCCGGGTCCATGGAAAGCCCCGCGTAGCTTTCCTGGAGGCCGCGCTGCGACACGCGCAGGCCGATCCGCGGCCCGGTGGCGGTGATCTGCACGCTGAGCCCGCTGGGATCCACGCCGTCGCCCGGCAGCAGCTGGAGCAGGTCGCGCGCGCCGGCGGCTTCCTTGACTGGAAGGGGGGCGCCATCCGCCGCGAAGGCGAAGGTGCCATCCGCCGGCAGGGTTCCGGCCCCGAAGCCCGGATCCAGCGCCACGACGTGGCGGGAGTTGCGGTTGATCGTCTCGAAGAGATCATCCGGCTGCCCGGGCGCGACACGGAGATCCGAGAAGGTCTCCGCCACACGGCCGCCGCGCAGCAGGCGAAGGGTCACCCGGACCGGTGCGTTATCGGCGCCGGTCACCGCCTGCAGGTCGGCGCGCAGCTCATTGCCCCAGGCGCCGGCAGCGCGGCACACAAGCCGGACGCAGACCGCTCCGTCGGGGTTGCGCAGCTCCGTCTGCGCGCGCGCTCCGCCCGGGACGGCCGAGACCACGACCTCCGCCGCGCCATTGGCGAGCGCGTGGACCGCCTCCGGCATGCTCGCTTCCGTGCCCGGGCCCAGTATCTCCCGCAGTTCCGAGGTTCGGGTGACGCCGACGAGGGCGCCATCGGCAGGGGCGCGATCCACGAGGCCAACGACGCCGACGATGCCGCTGGCCGCTGGCAGCGGAGGGACGATGTCGAAGCGGGCCTGGACCTGGACGCCGGGAACGATGAGCGTCGCCATTTCGTAACCCTGCCTCCATGCCTGGTTGCCCCGCGGGCGGGGACCCTGCCATGCCCGGTCCGGATCCGCCGCGAAGAGCCAGCTTATGAGGCCAATGCGCGAGGGCGGAGCTTTCCGGCCCAGCAAAGGCATCTTGGCGGGTGCAGGATTGGCTGGCACCCGGCTTGAAGGTTCAAAAAGGGTTCATGCCGGCCCATGAACCCGGGGTTCATGCATCTGCGGGAGGCCACCGGGGCGGGGCCGTGCGATGTCCCCCCGCCGTTCCAGTTTCAGCTTGGTGAGGATGTGGTGCACGTGGTTCTTCGCCGTGGCGACTGCGATGCCGAGGGAGCGGGCGATCTGCTTGTTCGACATGCGCTGCTGCAGCAGCTGCAGCACCTCCTCCTCGCGTTCCGAGAGGCGCGAGGGCGGGGCCGGCAGAGGGAAGCCCGAGCGCAGCGCGAAGACACGGCGGAACAGGAGATGGGCGAGGCGCGGCGGGCAACGGAACTCGCCCCGCAAGGCGTCGTGGACGGCCTCCGCCAGGTCGTCGGGTGAGCCGTCACGCGTGACATATCCAGCCGCGCCCGCTTCCGCACAGGCGAGGACGTGATCGTCGGATTCCGGGATGGCAAGGGTAATCACGGGCACCCCGGGCATCGCAGCGGCCAGTTGCCTGATGGACCCGATGACATCCTCTCCCTCGATGTCGAGCAGGATCGCGTCGGGCATCAGCGCCGCAGCGGTGCGCAGTGCGTCCTCGCCCGATGTGACGCAACTGACTTCCGCGAAGCGTTGATCATGCCGCAGGATGCAGGCGATGCCATCGCGGTGGAGACGGATGTCGCCGACGACGAGGAGATGGACGGGCTTCATGGACCTCTCCGGCTCAGTGGTGATCCTGACTGGTGCCGCAGGTCGCGCAGGGTGCGATACACGGGACCGCCTTCATCGGTCTGACCAGCCTGAACCACTCGTCCCGCTTGATACAAGTTTGTTTCGGTGAAGGCTTCGCGTCTGGAGGAGAGTGAAGCGCGATGCGGCTATGTCTGGCTTCAACACCTGTGTCAAAACCGAGACCTGGTCAGATTTGCATGACCGCGACACGATATGCTGTGAATCCCGGATGTCATCTACCTAGCGGCCTGGCATGGCTTTGTGCATGGCGCCTTCGCCATCGGCGACTTCGTGCCTGATCCCCTTTGGGAGGTAGTGCCGCAGCAGCTCCGGCAGGACGATGACTCCCTGCTTGATGGCATCACGCAACAGTTCCGCGCCAGGGCCGGTCAGCACCGGCCTTGGCGCGGAGCTTCTCTTTGTGTCCGGCATGCGAGGCAAGTGCAGGGTTTCGGTCGGAACGATGGGGCTATTTGACCGCGTTGCCCCAATCCGGGAGCAGAAGCCGGACTGCCTGGGAGACACGAGCCGTCACATCGCGGGCCCATCCAAACAGCAGATCACTTACGCGGGCGTATTCGAAGCAGTGCCTGCGGCGGGCAGCTCCCCTTCAGCGCCCGGATGCGGCGAGTAGCGCGCAGGCATCGCCGAACCATTCGGCGGCGCGGTCCAGGTGGTCGCCATGGCAGTGGAGACCCCAGGCATTGTCGCCGCTCGGCTTAAGACTCCCGGCGTTGTAGGCCGCGGCGACCAGGATCGGGTTGGTCTCGGTGGAATCCATCCCGCGCCGGATATAGGCTGCGCCCAGATCCAGGGCGACCTCGGGCCTGTAGATCGCGAGGTCCGTTGGAGGCGGGTTCGGCTTGGCGTTGAAGCGCGGAAAGTCGGAGTCCGCGTAACCCAGCCGTTGTTTCTGGTTCAGGTCTCGCGCCGTCTCGGCCAGCATCTGCATCGGTCCGGCGCTGTAGTCGGTTCTGTGCGCTTCCCACCGGAAGGTCCTCGGGCCGGTGAAACCGTCCTTCCGGTAGATGCCCACCTCTGTGGCGATGGTCATGATGATCAGCTCCGGCGGGACCCCATGCTTGGCGGAGTACTTTGCTATCAAGGAGCCGAACGCAGCGATGATGGCTCCGCAGGTGGCCGGGTTTCCGGGACTGCGGACGGGATGAAGCCCGCCGTCACGATCTTTCAGATAGATACCGTGGCGATCCACCCGCCACTTTCGCCCGCTGAATGGGTTGAACCAATCCCGTTCCTGAACGGCCGGCAGGCTCCGCCATTGGATTGCGCCGGCCACCGTATCGCCATCGCCGCCCGCTTCCTCCGCCGTGACCGGACCGGGTCTGATCGGTTCAAGAGGGGGCCGTTCCAGCCTTTCGAGCGGTGGCGGCTTGGGCGATCCGGTCCAGCGGGCCAGTACCTGCGACAGGTTGTCGGCCCAGCTCTCGTCACCGCCGTCGGGGAGCTTGCCCGCGAGAAGCCCGCGCGTGGAAAGGCCAGCGACCTGGACATGGGGCTTCTCGAAATTCAGTGGCTCCAGTCCGTGCTCGCGGGCCAGCGCGTGATAGGTCCGCCACCAGCCCGCTGTCTCGGGCGTGCCGTCCTCCCAAGGGTTCACCCCCGGCTTGTCGATCACCATGTCCACCGCGAGGCCGTACTGGTGATAGGACTCGAACGGGCGCGCATGGGTCACCACGCGGCCGATGATGCGGCCGTTCCGATCGCGGCCTTGCGCGAAGAGGTGCTGCTGCCGCTCCGGCGAGCGGAAGGCCTCGAAAACCCGCATCGGTACGGCCCTGTCGCGCAAAGCCGCCTGTAGCCGGACGAGGCGCTCGCGCATCGCCGGGTGCAGCTTCGCCTGGTCCGTGTCGCGTGTCTCCGGGTTGACGGGTGAGCGGGCGGCGGAAGCTGCCGGCACGGTGGCGGTGCGGGGCGAGGCGGCCGCCGTGGCCTGCTGCCCGAACAGCGCGCCCCAGGTGCGCTCGCCGACGATGCCGTCCTGGTGAAGGCCACGGGCACGCTGGAACGCCGTGGCGGCGGAAGCGGTACGCGGGCCGAACACGCCGGCAATGTCGCCGACCGGTGCGCCTGCCGTCCCTGTGCGGGGCAACCGCGCGCCGCGCAGGTCGGCGCAGGCGAAGCCGTGCTCCGACAGGCGCATCTGCACGGCCAGCACCGCTTCCCCGATCGCCGGCGGCGTGCACAGGCGCAGCTGGACGCCCGGGTAAGGCAAGCTCGCGCTCACGCGGCACATCCCCTCGCGCTCCGCGCGGCGGCGATCGCGCGCCGCAGATCCTGGGCAGGCCGGCCGAATGCGGTGCCATCCGCGCCCGCTTGATCGAGGAGGCGCTCCGCCTCAGCGATGCGGACGCAACCACCCGACGTGCCCGCCTGGAGCACTCCGTTCAAGGTGGCGTCCGCCGCGTAGTAGAAGCCCGCCGGCCGCGCCGCGGGCCCGGCCTGCGCCGCCATCGCGCGGCGCAGCAGCGCGTCGTTCTGTGCCGCCGCGTCGGCGCGGTCACCCGCAGCGTCGCGCCGACGCTGGCTCGCGTCCAGCAGCCCTGACTCCGCCTCTCTGCGGTCCACCATCGGATCCGGGCGCTGCCCGGCCGCTACGAGCGTCGCCCCGTAATTCGCGATGGCGCAGTCCAGGTACTCGCGCCGCCGCGGCCCCGCGTTCATGCCCAGCCGGCGGCAACTGTCGGCCCTGAGGAGGCGGAGCTGGCCGCAGCCCTCCTGTGCGGGCTCGCAGGACACGGAGCGGTCCGCGACCGCCGCGAATGCCCCTCTCCCGTGCAGGGCCTTGACCTCCTGCAGCTCGGCCATGGTCGGGTTCAGCACTTGCCCGATGGCGCCGCCCGCCCCGGCCGCGACCTGCTGCCCCAGATCGCAGCCGGCGAGCATCATGGCCGCGCAGGCGACAATCAGGGCACGGGCCAGTCCACCGCGGGCGCCGGCGTGCATCGGGCGTCTCATGGAGATCCATCCTCCGGCCGGACCATGCGGAGCGCGGCGACCGGATCGTCCACCCCCTGGTTCCTCAGCTCGTGCACGAGCTGCACGGCTGTCTGCAGCGTCGCCCGGCCCTCCGGATCGGATTGCAGCCGGGAGACGGCGTCCAGCACCGTGGCAGGGGTCGCTCCGCCCGGCATCTCGGCGCGGGTAATGCTGGCCGTGTCGTCCTCCACGGCCCGGGCGAGCAGAACCCGCTGCAGGGCCACGAGCCCGCGGTTGAAGGCCGCGCGGTCCCCGTTGAAGCGGTCCCCCTCCCGCGACCACAGTCCCTCTGGGTCCGCGAGTGCCTGCCGGCCCATCTCGGTGATCACGTCCAGATTCCCCGCCTGGCGTTCGGGGCCCCAGGCTGAAGCGAACTCGGGAGAGATCTCCAGCGCCGCGAGGACCATGGTCGAGGTCAACGCCGCCGGCTCGATGACGCCGGGCGCGATGGGGGCCTGGAGCACCCGGGCGACCCATCGCCGGTAGGCATCCTCCCCCAGCCGCGCTCCGACTGCAGCAATGCCGAGCACCACCCCGAGCGGCGGCAGCACCGTGCCGACCACAGGTGCAAGCTTCGGCAGCGCCGTCGCCAGCCACTGGCCCAGCGGGTTCTCGGCGCGCAAACGGTCCGCGAGCGTCGCCGCGGCAGCGATGCCGGAGCTGACAGGGGCGCCGCTGGCGAGGGGTTCGAGAACCGCCGAAAGCTCCGAGGAGAGCACGCGCGCGCGCTCCCCATGCGGCGGCGGAAGGATGGAAGCGGCGGCGCCAAGCAGTGGCTTCCAGCGCGTGAGCTCCGCAACAGAATCCCGGCCCGCGCCCGTTGCAGCGCGCGACGTCCCTTCACCCGCAGGCGCGGCGCCCGTTGCTGCCCCGCCCTGGACCGTCCCGCGAGCAGACGCATCACGGCCGGCGCGGACCCGTGCCTCGCGCAGGCGCTCGTCGAGCCGGTCGAGCTGCTCCTGGGTGACCTTGAGTGCCTCGACCCATTGCCGGTGCTCCGCCTGAAGTTCCTCGACCACGAGGTCGGTGAAGGCGACCACGGCCTGGGGGCTGCCGCCTATCACCTCGGCCGCGACCCGGTCCACGCCACCCGCCAGGGCGTTGAGCCGCAGTGCGGTCCGCTCATAAAGCTCGGCATTGCCCCGGTCTCGGTGAAGATTCTCGCGGTCCACTGCATAGGCGCCGATGGCGGCTCCGATGACCCCGATCACGAGCAGCCACTGCGCCTGCACACCGATGAGCACGGTGATCGCCGCGGCGCTCGCAAGGGCAGCGAGCGCCAGGGACACGCCGGTCCATAGGCTGGTGACTCCGGCGGAGGCCCGGTGCTCGCGCCCACGACGCTCATAGTAGGCACGCTGGTCCTCCAGCAGGCCCACCCGCACTGCCTCCAGTGCCTCCAGCGCCGCTCCTGGCCCAGAGGCGGCGGCGAGGCGAGCGAGGGTGGCGAATTTCTGTCCCCGCGCGAGTTCCGCCTCGGAGCGCAAGGTCCGCCAGAGGCCCAGCTGGTCGCCGCCGCGGGCAAACTGGCCGATCACGGTGGCGAGGATCCCGCAGACGGTGATCGCGAGGCCGCAAGCCCATGTCGCCGCATCAACCGCGGAACGCCAAGCCGCCGGTATATGCTCCGCCACGAGCGCCTCGGCCAGTATGAGGCCGCTGAGCAAGCCGACAGCGAGGATGAGGATATTGACGCTGCGGAGCATCCGGAAAAGCCAACGCTGCTCCGCGATGGCGCTCTTGTCTTTGCTGTCGAACGCCTTTTCTAGCGCGAGGACTTCGTGCCCCGAACTGATCTGCCCGAAGCTGGGCGCCGTCGCCGCGGAGGACATCAGGAGCGCTCCGCCCGGCGCTGCTCGGCTCGTTCGGCCTGCACCGCCGGATACGCAAAGGTCAGGACGGGGTGCTGCGCAAGGCACCTCCGATCCCGGGACGCAGCCCCGATCTCGCACGTCATCCCGAGGCCCTCCAGAGGCGCGGCATGCTCAGCGCTTTCGCGTCACAATCAGCATGAGGAGCTTCTTTGCGGGGTTGCAAGCAAATTCGTTGCTGTCTCCGCGCCGCCCCCCCATCATCCCTCCGCAGTCCCGTGTGCGTGCTCTAACAGCCTAGCGCCGTTCCGTGTGACAAAAGCACTCCGCTTGCCTGAGGCGTTGTGGGGAAAGGCGACAATCGGAATGCTTGCGTTCGTCAGGCCGGCTGGATAACGATCAAATTGGAACAAAAAGCCGTCATAGATGCTGCGGGAATGATGCTGCAGGCTTGCTGTCCTTTTGTGCGCCCTGTGCGATGCGGGCAGCCGGCATGGGAGGATGTATGTCAGAGGACCGGCTTGATGTTGCTCGTCCAGGCGGGCGGAAGCGCTGCTTCGTCGTGATGGGTTTCGGTGTGAAAACCGACCTCGCCACCGGACGCAAGCTGGACCTCAATAAGTCCTACAAGACTATGATCAAGCCGGCGGTCGAGGCAAAAGGTCTCGAATGTGTGCGGGCGGACGAGATCCGCCACTCCGGTGCCATAGACGTTCCCATGTACGAGTGGCTTCTCAGCGCCGACGTGGTGATTGCCGACTTGTCCACCTCCAATCCGAATGCCCTTTACGAGCTCGGCATTCGCCACGCGCTTCGGCCGCAGACAACCATCGTGATCTCCGAGAACAAGCTTCCCTATCCCTTTGACCTGAACCATGTCCGAATTGCCAGCTACACGCACCTGGGGGATGCCATCGATTACGACGAGGTGCTGCGTTTCCGTGACGAGCTGAGCAAGACACTGGATGCCGTGCTGAACGATCCAAGGGTCGATAGTCCCATCTATACATTCCTGAAGGAGCTGAGGCCGCCCGAGTTGCGAAAACAGGTAGAGGAGGCCATGCAGAAGGCGGCCGATGCCGTTTCCCATGCGGCTGAAAGCTCCAGGCGGGCTTCAGCGCCTGGACCTGGAGACCAGACGCTGGCGGCGCTCGTAGCGCAGGGCGAGGGTGCTTTGGCGCGAAGCGACTTCGCCGCGGCGAAGGCCATGTTCGCTGCTGCCCTTCAGTTCTGTGGTTCCGCTGCTGGGGAGGCGGGGGCAGCACTTCTGCACGATCCATATATTCAACAACGGCTGGTGCTCGCGACATACAAGGCCAAGCAGCCAAACGAAGCGGCAGCGCTTGACGAAGCCTTGCATCTTCTCCAGCCATTACAGCCTGAGGTATCGAACGACCCCGAGACGATGGGGCTTGCGGGCGCGATCGAAAAGCGGCTGTTTGATCAGGGCCGTGGGACGGATCACCTCGAACGTGCGATCCGCTACTATGGACGCGGCTTTTACCTCCGCGACGACAGTTACAATGGCATCAATCTCGCCTACCTTCTTACACTGCACGCAGACGTGGCGCCCGACGTGGACGACAACGAGCGCTTGGCTGATCTCGTCTGGGCAAATCGCATTCGGCGTGAGGTCCTGGTACTGTGTGAGCGAGAACTTGATGCCCTTCGGGCACGCAAGCAGGTGCCCGAGCGGCAGGGTGACATCAATACAGGCCACCAGGCACGGGCCAGGGAGCAGGAGTTCTGGCTGCTTGCGACGAAGGCCGAGGGCTACTTTGGGCTTGGTGACCTCGAAGCTTCCAAAGCTGCCAGCGCTGAAGCCGCCGCTCTAAGGCCGCCCAGATGGCAGCTAGAAACTTTGGATAATCAGATCGCACGATTGAAGGAACTGCTCGACCGACGTGGCCATCTTCTTCGTGGCGGATTTCGGCCGCGCTGAATGCTCTCTCCGGCCGCAAGCGGAGGTGACACAACCAACAGGCTCATTGAGGGTTGAAGGGACCCCTCCTATGCGGCTGCCGCAATCTAAGAGCCCTTCCGGAAAGAAGTTGAATCTGTTGGGTCGGCTGTGATCCGGTCCTCGGTACCTGGATGGAGGGTGTCGCATGTGGGAGCCGGAACACCGCCGTACCTATGACCGGCCTAGCCTGGGCTATCCTAGTGACCTGACCGACGCCGAATGGGGGCTGGTCGCACCGCTGATCCGTCCCGCCAAGCGCGGTGGGCGTCCCCGGATGGTGGATGTGCGGGAGGTGCTGAACGCCATCTTCTATATCCTCTCGACTGGCTGTCAGTGGACGGCGCTGCCGAAGGACCTGCCACCCCGAAGCACGGTTTGGAACTACCTAGACCGCCGGGACTGGGACAGCACGCTCGAGCGCATTCACCACGCCCTCTATGTTGAGGTGCGCGAGCAGGCGGGGCGCGAGGCCTGCCCGACGCTGGCCATCATCGATGCCCAGAGCGCAAAGGGAGCTCAAAAGGGCGCGCAACGCTTGATCCGTCCGGCTACGACGCTGGCAAGAAGGTGCTCAGGCGCATGCGACATGTGCTCGTCGATACGCTCGGCCTTCTGCTGAGCGTTGTCATCCATCTGGCCAATGTGCAGGACAGGGAGGGTGCCGAAGCCGTGCTGCGCCAGGCCCGGCGCCGGTTCCCCTTCATCAAGCACCTGGTGGCCGATGCGGGCTACCAGGGCCCAAGGATGGCGGCCACCGTCGCCAGAAACCGGCAACTGGACCCTCGAGATCGTCCGCCGCTGTGACCAGCATCGCTTCGTCGTTCTGCCGAAGCGCTGGACCGTGGAGAGAACGCTCGCCTGGATCAGCCGCTGCCGCAGGCTGGCCCGCGACTATGAGCGTCACGCACGCAAAGCTGCCGCCTTCATCCGCCTGGCTATGATCCGCCTCATGCTCCGCCGCCTCGCCGCAACCTCTTCAGGCTGAACCAGAACTCCCCGGAACGGCTCTAAGGCTCGTTCTTGTCCAATGTCCTGCGGGAAGGCCGCGATGCCTATCACCCGGGCGATCTAGGGGTGCAGCCGATGCGCGTCCGGAAGCTTGCCCATTCCTTCAGCACCCATGGGAAGAAGTGGCCCATTCCGACCGCCGGCATCGGCGTAACCGTTGTCTGCGCCCCACTAGTGCGGTGGCGTGCTGGCGGCGCAGGTCAGGCCGAGTTGGGGCGGCGGGCCTGGCGGTAGTCGCGGATGGCGCAGAAGGCCTTGGGGAGGTGGTGGGCCCGCGCCATGTGGGCGCGGGCGTCGGGACGGCTGGCGGTGAGCTGCTTAACCTCCTCTTCGGCCTTGAGGATGATGATCGGCAGTATGAACGTGACGTGGTGGCCATCTCGAAGATCGGGCGCTAGCAGCCTGTCGGCTTCACAATGGGCCTGAGATCGGCAAATCCGTTCAGCATGACGCAGTTCGTTTCGTTCGGCCGTGATCAGGCGTTCCTGCTGCCACCTGACCGAAAGGACTGGCTGCCGGCGGACGACCTGGCGCACTTTGTGGTGGTGGGGGTGGATCGGGTGCCGCTTGGCGCCCTCGCCGTCCGCCCGATCCCGGGCGGCAAGGCGCGGCGTGCGCTACGTGGCGGCGAACCTGCATCCGGACCACGAACCATCGCGACCTTCCGCCAGGCCAACCGCGCGGCGTTCGAGGCGGCCTTCCTACAGGTGCTGCTGCTGGCACGTGAGAGCGGCTTGCTGCGGCTCGGGATGGTGGCGATCGACGGCACAAAGCTCGACGCCAACGCGTCCAAGATCCGCTCAGTGCGCTACGACCGGGCCAACGAACTGCGCGCCAGGCTTGCCGCCGACATCGCCGCGCTGGCTGCCCGCGCCGAGGCGCATCCCAACCGGCAGGCGCTGCCCGCCGAAATCGCAAGGCGCGAGGCAATGAAGGCCAAGCTCGATGCCGCCTGCGCCTGGCTTGAGGAACAGGCCCGCGCCGAGGCCGGCCCGGC
Source organism: Pararoseomonas baculiformis (assembly GCF_017813395.1). Taxonomy (GTDB): domain Bacteria; phylum Pseudomonadota; class Alphaproteobacteria; order Acetobacterales; family Acetobacteraceae; genus Roseomonas; species Roseomonas baculiformis. The sequence continues at coordinate 83,857 of NZ_JAGIZB010000012.1, forward strand.
CCGAATACGAGGCCAAGCATGCCGCCTACGAGGCGAAGAAGGACCGCCCGCGCGGTCGCCCCCCCAAGCCGCCCGAGGACGATCCGCCACCCGAGCGGCAGTCCAACCTCGCCGACCCCGACAGCGCGCTGATGCGCCGCTCCGACGCTCACGAGTACCGCCAGGCCTACAACGCCCAGGCCGTGGTCTGCGCCGAGGGGTCGCAGCTGATCATCGCCACCGGCGTCGTCGCCACCCCCGCCGACGCGCCGAGCTTCGCCTCAACTGTCCTCGGTATGGAACAAGGCATCGGTCTGCCGAGCCGAGCGCAAGGCTCCCCGCCGCATCACCGAGCTCTGGCGCCTCGCCATGCAGGCCAGGCTCGACACCCCCGGTGCCAAAGCCCGCTACGCCCACCGCAAGCAGACCGTCGAACCCGTCTTCGGCATCATCAAATCCGCCCTCGGCTTCACCCGCTTCCACCTCCGCGGCCTCGCCAAAGTAACAGCCGAGTGGAACCGGATCGCGCTGGCCTACAACTGCCGCAGGCTGCACCGCCTGCGGCTGGCCACCTGATCCACCACCTAACTATCTCGCTGGCAGCTAAACCAAACCCGACAGGCTGCTAGGGGGCGGGCAAGCGCTTGAATGCGAACATGAAGCCCGCCGCCCAGGACTGGGTGATGACGGCGCTGTCCTCCTGGCGGAGGAGAGGGCGCCAGTGCCGGCCGCCATCGAACCGTAGTCCCTGCCGGACAGCGTTGGAATGGTCGAGGACGGCCGAGACTGCACCGAGGCCCATCGGGGTTGTCGGGAGGTCGGGCTTGAAGATTATGCGAAGCTAGTCGTCGGTGGGCACCCGCTCGGGGCCGACCGCGAGGGCTGTCGCGAAGACGTTGATGGAGGAGACGGTCCAGTTTCGACGGGTGATGTCGGGCTGGGCGGTGAGCCAGGCCTCGAGTTCGTCGAGGGTCAGGGCCGGGATGCGTGCCCGACGGCTCACGCGGCGTCCTGTGCGTCCGGCTCGGGCTACCAGGGCAGGAGCGTTTCGATCTCCGTAGGCTGGACTTCGCCGCGGTGAACCGCCCCGGGTTCCCTGGAGGCTCTAACTCTTGAGAGGATGGAGCCATAACGAAGAAGACCTCGAACCGGTATTTGCCTGAGGTCCGGCAGCGGGCGGTCCGGATGGCGCTGGACCATGGAGGCGACCACGCCTCGCAGTGGGCGGCGATTGGCTCGATCGCCTCCAGGATCGGCTGCACGACGGAGACGCTGCGCGGCTGCTTGAGACAGGCGGAGCGCGACTAGCGCCTGCGGCCGGGCCCGACGAGTGCGGAGGGGGAGCGGATCGAGGCTCTGGAGCGGTAGGTCCGCTAGCTGCTACGCCAAGCTAATGAGATCCTGCGCAAGGCCTCGGCCAATTTTGCGGTGGTGAAGCTCGCCCGCCGCAGGACGCCATGATCGCCTTCATCGACGATCACCGCGGGGTCTACGGTGTCGAGCCGATCTGCAGGGTGCTGCCGATCGACCCACTGGCCTACCACGTCCATGTTGCCCGGCGTGATGATCTGGCTAAGGCCTTGCCGCGCGCCCGGCGGGACCTGGTGCTCATGGAGGGGATCCGATGAGTGCATGCCGCCAACTTTGGGGTCTACGGGACCCGCGAGGTGTGGCGGCAGCTCGGCCGCGAGGGCATCTCGGTTGCTCGCTGCAAGGTAGAACGGCTGATGCGGCTGCACGGTGTCGCCCGCGGCAGGAAGGTTGGGTCCATGATCACCGACAAGGCTACGCCCTGTTCGTCGGACAAGATGAACCGGCACTTCCGGAGGTCGCCTCCGGACATGCTGTGGGTGTCTGAATTCACCTGCGTGGCCACCTCACAGGGCTCTGTGTATGCCGCCTTTGTCATCGACGTCTTCGCCCGCCGCATTTTCGGCAGGCGGGTCTCGCGTTCGGTTCATGCGGGCTTTGTTCTCGATGCCCTGGAACAAGCGCTGCATGACCGCCGCCCGGCGAAGGGCGGCGTGACCCATCATAGCGATTGGGGCGGGCAATACGTCAGCATCCGGTGCACGGAAAGGCTGCTTGAGGCCGGGATCGAGCCCTCGGTCGGCAGCCTCGGTGCCAGCTACGACAATACCCTCGCCGAGACCGTTATCGGGCTGTTCAAGACCGAGGTGATCCCGCGCCGTGGCCCGGGGCAGTCCCTGGCACAGTCGAATACACCACCCTCGGGTGGGTGGAATGGTTCAACAACCGACGCCTCCTCGAGCCGCTCGGCAACATGCCACCGGCCGAAGCGGAGGCGCTACTACGCCGCGCTGGAGAAGTCTGCCCTGGTAGCGTAGCCCAAACCAATCAGCCTCCGGCAAATCCGGGGTGGTTCAGCCCTGAACCCGCCGGGCGAGCTGCGGGTGGAGCGCTTCGGCTGGACCTTCTGCCCGGGCGACAAGGTCATGCAGGTGGCCAATGACTATGACCGGGAGGTTTACAATGGCGACCTCGGCGTGATCTCGGGCATCGACATGGAGGAGGGGGAGCTCACCGTCCGGTTCGAGGGGAGGGAGGTCGTCTACGGCTTCGGGGAGCTGGACGAGCTGGTGCTGGCCTACGCGACGACGATCCACAAGGCACAGGGGTCCGAGTACCCGGCCGTCGTCATCCCTCTCACCACCCAGCACTACACCATGCTGGCGAGGAACCTCCTCTACACGGGCGTGACCCGGGGCAAGCGGCTGGTCGTGCTCGTGGGGCAGCGGCGCGCGCTCGCCATCGCAGTCAGGAACAGGAACACGCGCAGGCGGTGGTCGAAGCTAAGGGAATGGATGGCGGGAGCGCCCGCTGAGCATCAGGATCGGGCCACCTGAGATGGCACGTCTCCCGAAATCCCCGGCGAGCTCCAGGCAGGCCCCCGCTCGGGCGGCGCGGCCTTGCGCACTGAGCGCCGAGACCCTGGCCCAACTCGGCGCGCACCGGCTGGCGGCGCTGCTCATGGACCTGGCAGGGGGGTGACCCCGTTGCGAGGGAGGAAGGGGCTCCGCTCACGAGCTTGGAACTCACCGCCCGGCCGTCTGCAGCGCCCTGCCCAGCAGGGAGGTGGCCATCGCCGCCAGTAGCAGGGCAAGGCCCGGGAAGATGGCAAGCCAGGGCGCGACGGTCAGGTAGTTGCGGCTCTCCTGCAGGCTGGCTCCCCAATCCGGGCTGGGCGGGGGAACGCCAAGTCCCAGAAAGCCGAGCGCCGCCTGGATCTGAAGCGCGAGCGGAAAGAGGATAACGCATTGCAATACCACTGACGGTGCCACATTGCGTGCGACATGCCGGGTCAGCACCGCCCATTCGCCATGGCCAAGCGTGCGCGCCGCCTCGACATAGGCCCGCCCGGTTTCCATCAGGGCCGCGGCCCGTGCCACGCGGAAGAAGACCGGCGCGTAGATGATCGCGAGCGCCAGGATCAGGTTGCCGGCCCCAGTACCGAGGGTGCTGGCCAGCACCACGCCGAGGATGATGGGCGGGAAGGCAAGGAGCGCATCGGCGGAACGCGACAGGGCTAGGTCCGGCAACCGCCCGGCGAAGCCCGCCAGCGCGCCAAGGCTGCCACCCAGCACACCGGCCAGCGCAATGGCGGTCGCCACGACACCCAGCGTACTGCCCGCGCCATGCACGACGCGAGCATAGACATCACGCCCGGTCTCATCCGTGCCGAACCAGAATTCGGCCGAAGGGGCCTCCAGCCGCCGCGTGACCGCCACCGCATCGGGCGAGCCCGCGAAGAGGCCCGGCGCAATGCTGATGGCGAGGAAAAGCACCACCAGCCCGCCGCCCAGCAGCCATTCGATCCGGCCGCGCCGCATCATGCTCCCCGCACGCGCGGATCGATCAGCGCATAGGCTAGATCGACCAGGAGATTGACCATCAAGGCGACGCCGACAGTCAGGAGCAGGGCGCCCTGCAGGACGGGATAGTCGCGCCCCTGAATGGCCGCGAGCAGGGTGCGGCCCAGGCCGGGAATGGCGAAGAGCGTTTCGACCACCACCACCCCGCCCAGGATCTGCACCAGGATCAGCCCGGCATAGGTCACGAGCGGGATGGCGATGTTGCGAAGCACGTGCCGGCCGAAGATCACCCGCGCGGGCAGGCCGCGCGCCGTGGCCGCGCGCACGAAATCCTGCCGGAGCAGCGCCGCCGTCTGCTGCCGGGTGAACTGCGCATAGGCCCCGGCCTGGAGCAGCCCAAGTGCGAGCACCGGGAGCAGGATGCTCTCCAGGTTGTCCGACAAGGATATCTCCGGCGACGTGTAGACCAGGGGCGGCGCCCAGCCGAGCCAGGCATCGGCAAGGATGAGGAGGACCATTCCCGTCCAGAAGACGGGCGCGGAAAGGCTGACCAGGGTGAAGCCCTCCACCAGCATGTCCATCGCCCCGCCGGGGCGCGACCCGGCCGCCAGGCCCAGAGGAACGCCCACCAGGATAGCGACGAGGAGCGTCACGAGGCCGATCTGCAAGGTGACGAGGAAGGCATCCGTCACGATGCCCCACACTGGCAGGCCCTGGCGCATGGAGGTGCCGAGATCACCCTGCAGCACATCCCCCGCCCAGCTCAGATACTGGGACCAGACAGGCCGGTCCAATCCGAAGAAGGCTCGCAGCGCCGCCTCCGCCGCGGGATCGCCCGCGCTTTGCCCGAGCATCTCGCCGATCGCGTCGCCGGGCACGGCGCGGATCAGCAGGAACACCACGCCCGTCGCGAGCACGGCGGTGGCAAGCGTGGCGCCGATCCTGCGGAGGAGGGCCTCGACCATGTTCCGTCAGGTCGCGATCCAGGTCTTCGCCAGGCCGAACCACCAGCCGGTCGGATGCTGGACGTAGTTGCGCACCCGCTGCTGCGAGACGGTCACCAGGTCCGGCGAGTACAGCATGATGGTCGGCACGGTTTCGTCCATCACGCGCTGGAGACCGAGATAGGCCTGCTTCCGGGCGGCGGGGTCGGCGCTTGCCATGCCCGCATCCATGAACCGGTCCGCCTCCGCGTTGTTCCAGTTGCGGAAGTCCGCGCCGCGCGGGGTGCTGTGGAAGTGGCGGTAGTACAGGATGTGCGGATCCGGCTGGGTGCCCCAGTCGTTGAAGGTGAAACGCATGTTGCGCGTGCGGAAGGCGTTGAGCCAGACCCCCAGTTCCACGCGCTGGATGTTCAGCCGGATACCCGCCGCCGAGAGCTGCTGCGCGATGGTGACGGCTGCGGGATCCATCCATTCGAAGCCGATGATGCTGACAAGATCCAGCGCGAAGCCGTCCCCAAGCCCGGCCTCGGCCAGCAACGCCTTGGCCCGGGCCGGATCGGTCTTCTGGTATGGGAGGCTCTCCAGCGGCGCGCCCCAGCTCTCCTGCATGGCGGCGGGAATGGTGCCGAGCACCTGCCCCTTGCCGCTGATGGCCGCCTGCATCACCGCCCGCTTGTCGATGGACAGGGCAATGGCCTGGCGCACGCGCACATCCTTCAGCTGCGCGTGGTTGCAATCCAGGTCCAGCGAGCACTGGCGGAGCGATGGCGCCGAGGTGATGGACAGCCCGGGCTGGCCCTGTAGCTGTTCCGCATCCTGCGGGCGGGCCAGCAGTGCGAGATCCACGCGGCGGCCGCGCAGTGCCACGAGCACGCTGGCGGCATTCGGCTGCACGCTGAACAGGATGCCGTCGAGATAGGGCTGACCCTGCACCCAGTAGTTCGGGAAGCGCGCCATGCGGATGTGACTCTGCGGGCGGAATTCCTGCAGCATGAAGGGCCCGGTGCCCACCGATTGCTGCGAGAGCCGGGTGCGCGCCTGCGGGTTCGCGAAGGTGTCGCGCGGCACGACGCAGCCGAAGCGGTTCGTCAGGGTCATCGGCAGGGAGGCATTGGGCTCGGCCAGCCGAATGACGACCGTATGGTCGTCCGGCGTGTCGATCGTGCGGATCGCGCCGAAATCGGCGGCGCCGGGGCTGCCATTCGCGGGGTCGCGCACATAGTCGTAGCTGTATTTGACATCGGCCGAGGTCATCGGCTGGCCGTTGTGGAAGCGCACGCCGCGGCGCAGCGCGAAGGTGTAGGTGAGGCCGTCCTCCGAGATCGCCATGGACTCCGCCAGCAGCGGCTTCGCCTGGCCGGAGGCATGCTCGTACATCAGCCCCTGATACATCAGCACCGTGATGGCGGTGCGCGCATCGCCGGCCTGATGGAAGGGATCGAGATTCGGCGGCTCGTTCGCGATGGCGACAGTGAGCGTGCCGCCCCGCCGCGCCTGCGGATCATCGGGCCCGTAGAGATCGTTCCCGCCGGGCGGGGCGCCCTGGGCCCAGGCGGTGCCCAGGCCAGGCGGCAACAGGCCGGCCCCCATCAGGCCTACTCCGGCCAGCAGGGCGGAGCGGCGGTCGATACGCAGGTCTGACATCGCTATTCATCCCTTTCTGTGAGCGTAGGCTGCATGGACGGCGAGCGGCGTTCTCCCGGTGTCTCAGCCCCCGTCGCGGAGGGCGAAGACGAATTCGATCTCGACCGGCACGTTGCGCGGCAGCATGGCCACGCCAACGGCACTCCGGGCATGGCGCCCCGCCTCGCCGAAGACCTGCCCCATCAGGTTGGAGGCGGCATCGATCACGCGGGGCTGCTCGGCGAAACCCGTGGCGGAGGCGACGAAACCCGTGAGCTTCACCACCCGCGCGACGGCATCCAGCGAGCCGGCGACGGAGCGCAGGGCCGCCAGGCCCTGCAAGGCGCAGAGCGCCGCGGCGCGCCGCCCCTCCTCCACATCGACTTCCGCCCCCAGCCGCCCGAGCACGGGCAGGTTTCCCTCGGCATCGCGCGGAAGTTGCCCGCTCACCCAGACAAGGCCCCGCTCCACCACCGCCGGCACATAATCGAAGGCCGGCTTGGGCAAGGGCGGCAGGGTGAGGCCCAGTGCGGCCAGGCGCTCCTCACAGGTCATGCCTTCTCCTCCATCATCTCGCACAGCGTCTCCGACAGAATGGCCTCCAGCCCACGCCGAGGCGCCCATCCAAGCGCGCGAAGCCGCGCGTCATCGACCAGCGGCAGGTCCTGCGGCAGGGCTTCCGGCCGCAGGGTGATCCGCACCTCCGGCCGCAGCCTGCCGAGGGCTTCGGCCAGGGCGGCATAGGTCAGGGTCAGTCCGGCCATGTTCAGGCGTCGCGGCGCATCCGGCATGCCGGCAAGAAGCAGCAGCGCCTCCGCCGCATCATCGCCGTGGAGCGCATCAAAGGGCGCGGCGGGGGCTACCGTCTCGATCGGGACATGATGGGCCGCTGCGCGGAGCAGGCGGGCATAGAGCGTGGCCGCGCCGACATACCAGCGGCCTGGCCCGAGCACGAGCGGCAGGCGCAGCGTGGTGACGGACAGGCCGAGCGCATACATCCCCCAGTCCGCTGCCAGCTCGGCCATGTGCTTTGAAAGCCCGTAGGCGGTGCGCGGCGAGGGGGCGGCCGTCTCGTCGACGCGAACCGCCTCGTAGAGCTCGGGGGGGCCGTAGACGACGGTGGAGCCGCATTGCACCACGCGCCGCACGCCCGTCGCGCTGCAGGCGGCCAGCACGGACGTGAAGCCACCCGCATTCACGCCCACCGCCGCGCCCGGGTCCGCGAGGGCGGTGCGCGCAAGGCCCTCACCCGAAGGGTTGTGGCCGGCGGCCCAGATCACGGCGTCCGGAGCGAAGGCCCGCAGAGCCGCGGCCAGCCGCCCGCCCTCTTCCGCGACGCCGTCGAAGCGCGCCACACCGTCCCCGCATTCGTTATCCCCGGGACCGAAGGAGGCGACAGCCCGGCCCTGCGAGAGCGCGAGGCGCAGCAGCCGGCTACCGATGAAGCCGCGCCCGCCCACCACCAGGATCCGCCCGGCGCTCATGCCGCCGTCTCCATGGCCAGGATGTCGTCCCGGATGCAGGCGGCGCGCCGGGTGGGGTCCAGCGGGCGCAGCGCCGGCACGGTCTCGGCGCAGGCGGGAAGGGCGTAGGGGCAGCGGGTGCGGAAGACGCAGCCGGAGGGCGGGGCCGCCGGGCTGGGGATTTCGCCGCGCAGGATGATCCGTGGGCCGCGAGCCTCCCCCGGGCGTCCCGGCGAGGCGGAGAGCAGCGCCCGGGTATAGGGATGGCGCGGTGCCCGCAGCACCTCGGCCGCCTCTCCCTCCTCCATCACCCGCCCGAGATAGAGCACCGCCACGCGGTCGCAGAGCGTGCGGACGGCGCCGAGATCGTGAGAGACGAAGAGCAGGGCGAGCTGCCTCTCGCGCCGCAACTCCCGCAGGAGGTTGAGGATCTCGGCCCCGACCGAGACATCGAGCGCAGAGACCGGCTCATCGGCCACGATGAAGTCCGGGTCCACCGCCAGGGCGCGCGCGATGGCCACGCGCTGGCGCTGCCCGCCCGAGAGCGCAGCGGGCCGCCTTCCATACAGGCCGGGGGAGAGGCCCACGCGTTCCAGCAGGGAAGCGGCGCGGTCCCGCGCGGCCTGGCCGGAGGCCAGCCGGTGGAGGCTGATCCCCTCGGCCACAGCCTGGCCGATGCCCATGCGCGGGTTGAGGCTGCCGAAAGGATCCTGGAAGACCATCTGCATGCGGCGCCGCAGTGGGCGCAACGTGGCGCGGTCGGCCCCCGTGATCTCCTGCCCGTCGAACAGCACCTGCCCAGCCGTCGGGCGGGCGAGGCGCAGCAGCATGCGGCCGATGGTGGACTTGCCGCTGCCGCTCTCCCCCACCAGCCCCAGCGCCTCGCCACGCCGGACCGAGATGTCCACCCCGGCCACGGCGCGCACGGGGCGGCGGCGGGGCGCGACGAGGCTGGGCCCGCCGAACTCCATCACCAGGTCCCGGCCCTCGACCAGCGGCGCGCTCACGCCACCTCCTCCCATCGGATGCAGCGGCTGCGCCGGCCCGGGGCGGCGTCGAGCAGCGGCACCGGGGCTTCGCGGCAGGCCGCCACGGCCATGGCGCAGCGGTCGGCGAAGCGGCAATGCGGCGGCGGGGCAAGGGGGTTGGGCATCAGCCCGGGAATGCCGCGCGGCGGCTCACCCTCCAGCGAGGGAATGCAGTCCAGCAGGGCGCGGGTATAGGGATGGCGTGGCGTGGCGAGGACCTCGGCCGCCGGGCCCTCCTCCACCACCTGGCCGGCATAGAGGACGCAGATGCGATGCGCGAGGCCGGCGACCAGCCCGAGATCGTGGCTGACGAAGATCATCGCCATGCCCTCCCGTTCCTGGAGGTCGCGCAGCAGATCCACGATCTGCGCCTGGATCGTGACGTCCAGGGCGGTGGTCGGCTCGTCGGCGATCAGCAGGCGCGGCTCGCCGGCCAGGGCCAGGGCGATCACGGCCCGCTGGCGCATCCCGCCCGAGAGCTGATGCGGATACTCCCCCGCGCGCCGCGCCGGATCGGGAATACCGACGAGGCCAAGCAGCGCGACGGCTTTCCCAGCCGCTTCGCGCCGCCCCAGGCCGCGTAGATGGCGCAGCGTCTCCGCGATTTGGTCGCCAATCGTGAAGAGCGGATCCAGCGCGCTGCCGGGATCCTGGAAGACCACGGCGATCTCCCGCCCACGCACGCGGCGGAGCGCCTCACCCTGGAGGAGGAGGAGATCGGCCGCATCGCCGCCGGCGCCGCGCCAGCGCAGCCGGCCAGTGGCGCGCGTGCCCGCCGCGCCGGCATGGAGACGTGCCACCGCCATGGCCGTGACCGACTTGCCGCTGCCGCTCTCGCCGACCAGGGCGAGGGTCTCGCCCTGGGCGAGCGCGAAGGAGATGTCCTCCACCGCCGTCATCCAGCCCTTCGCGCCCTGGAAGGCGACGGAGAGACCCTCGGCCTGCAGCAGCGGGGCAGCGGTGGCGCTCATCCCGGGGCGCTCACCTCGGCCGGAAGCGCTCGAGCGCGGCCCGGTCGGGCTCCACGCCCAGCCCGGGCGCCTCCGGCACCGCGATGACGCCACCGTTGGGGCGGAGGGGCTCCCGCAGCAGCTCGTCCTGCAGCGGGTTCTCGGCGATGTCGTATTCCACCCAGGGCGGGTCCACTTCGCTTTCCGCCACGGCGGGATAGGGCGGCTGGGCCGCGACGAGATGCACGGCCGCCGCCAGGCCAAGGCCCGTGCCCCAGACATGCGGCGAGAGGCGCGCATGCCGGAGCGTGCAGAGCTGGCCGATGAGCCGCCCCTGAGAAAGCCCCCCGCACAGCGCCAGGTCGGGCTGTGCAATGTCGATGGCCCGCGGCGCCAGCAGCCGGTCGAAGGCGAAGGCCGTGTAGAGCGCCTCGCCCGTCGCCACCGGGATCTCGCGCCGCGCCATCAGCGCCCGGTAGCCTTCCTCATCCGCCGGAGGCAGCGGCTCCTCGTACCAGTCGATGCCGAAGGGCGCGATGGCGCGCATGCTCGCCAGCACCTGGTCGAGGCCGTAGTTGCCATTCGCATCCACGGCGATCCGCATGTCCGGCCCCAGCACCTCGCGCGTCAGCCGCACGCGCGCGACGTCATCGGCGATGCCCCGGCCGATCTTGATCTTGCAGGCCGCGAAGTCGCGGAAGCGCGGCAGCTGCGCCTCCAGGCCGAGCGCGGGATCGGCGGTGAAGTACCCTCCCGAGCCATAGACCGGCACGCTGTCCCGCGCGCGGCCGCCGATGAGGGCATGCACCGGCAGCCCATGCTCCTTCCCCAGCGCGTCATGCACGGCCATGTCAATGCCGGAGAGTAGCGCCATCAGCCCGTTCTGGACGCCGAAGTGGTAGTTGCGCGCCAGCAGTCGGTGGAACAGCGCGCCATGGTCCACAAGGCGCGCGCCGCGCCAATCCGCCAGGACGAAATCGAGATAGGCAGCGGCAAAGCCCGGCGGGCCCCAGGCCTCCCCGAAGCCGCTGATCCCGGTATTGGTCTCGACCTCCACGACGGTGGCGCCGCGTGCCGCGACCAGGCCGCGCGCCATGCCATAGGCGCCCGCCTCCCCCATCACGTGCAGCACGGGATGCAGGATGATGCGTGCGATCCGGGCCGCGTTGCCGGTCCAGTCCTTCATGGGGCCAAGCGCTCCCGCGATGCCGTGAGGTGATGGATCATGGCAGCCTCGGCGGCGGCGGCATCGCGGCGCAGAAGGGCGCCCAGGATGGCCTCGTGCTCCCGTGTCGTCTCTTCCGCCCCCCTCTGGGCGGTCATGTAGAGGCGCGAGGCATGGACCTGGGCGTTGAGGGCGGCGAGGGCCTGCCGGGCCGGCTGGTTGCCCGACGCCTCCGCGATGGTGGCGTGGAAGGCTTCGTCCGCCGCGGCATGGGTGCGATGGGTCTGCCAGGGACCGCTGCGCACATGAGCGCCCATGTCGGCCAGGCTGTCCCGCAGGCGGGTGATCGCTTCGGGCGTCATCCGAGCGGCGGCCTGGCCGGCCAACCAGGGCTCCAGCCGCAGCCGCGTCTCATACAGGTCTCGCAGGAACGCCTGGTCCGGCATGGGCGCCACAGTAAAGCCCAGAAAGGCCTCGTTCCGGACGAGGCCGCGGGCGCAGAGCCCGGCCAGCGCCTCCCGCAGCGGCGTGCTGCTGACCGACATCTCTCTGGCCAGGGCGTCGATGTTCAGCCGGGCACCCGGCGCAAGCTCCTGATCCATGATGCGTTCCTGGAGTCGGGTCCGGACTTGTTCAGCCAGACCGACCCGCGTTACGGCCCGTGTATCCTGCATCGTGCATGATCCTAGGCAGGGCGCGCCCGCTGGTGCAAGCCTTTCTATCACGGGATGCTGATGGAGCTACGCCTCGGGGGTCGCCGTCTCTTTGTCGGGCAGCAGGGCGACGATGCGCCTGCGCTCCAGGCCGGGTGGTACCCCAGTCTCTCCAGCTGGCTTGTGTCGGGCCCGGTCCGCGAGTGCCGCCGCTCCATGGGGGGCACCAACGAGGCGAGGCCAGTCCCAGACAGCCTGGCCCACCCCACCCTCTGCTGACTGCCACAGCAGGCCAGCAGCCAATTTCAGAGGAACTGCGTCAGAGCTAGAGTTCAGCGCCGACCGAGAGAGTTGCTGGCCGAGTTGCCCTCAACCGCACTAGCCCGCCGAAATCCTGCCCACCAGTCCGGCGAGGCAGGACACGACCTCGTCGGGGTCATAGGGCTTGGTGATAACGGGCGCGTCCACGTGCTGCCCCTTGTTCACTGCTGATGCTTCGAGGCCGGTCGCGAAAACGAAAGGCACACCCAGCGCGGCGAGGCGATCCGCGACCGGGAGGGCCGAACGGCCATCGGCGAGCGTATAGTCGATCACGGCGGCGTCGATTCCGCCCTCGGACATGGCTTTCGTGATGGCCGACAGGGCCTCCGGAACCCTCGCGGCCTGCACGACAGCCTGCGCACCCGCGATCATCAGCACGTCTTCCAGCAGGAAGGTGACCAGCGGCTCATCCTCGACCACGAGGATACGCCGACCTTGAAATTCCGAGGCCATATGAACTCCCTGGATGAGAATGGTCGTATGCCTGAAGCCTACATCGGCACCAAATGCCGGCCCAGATTAAAGCGGCTGCCCCCGACGGGCCAAAACCCGTAGCCATCGGTCACAGCGTCGTCGAAACCTCCGTACCCTAAAGAAGATGGCACCCTCAGACATGTAGCCTGTCGTAGCCGTGCCAAGGCTTCCCGGATCCGGACAGAGGAGGCCTGCTCCCTGCAAGCGGCGCTCCCCAGCATCCTCTGCTGCACCACGGCGGGGTTCAGTTCCGTAGCGGACGCTGTAACGGTGCCGGCGTAACCGGGACCGTCAGCGCTTTCGCTTGGATGTGGCGGAAATCAGCGCCGGCGCGGGTTGGGCGGCTGGGGGTAGGTCTTCCTCAAGAATGGTGAGGTGCACGGCGTAGGACACTTCGCCGTCCTCGGCATCGCGGTGGAGCGTGCCGATCACCTCGCCCCCGGCCTCGACCTCGACGCTCATTCCCGCCTGCTTCGGGGCTACGATGCTGATGCGCTCCGTCCCCAGCAGCCGACGGAGGTAGGCCTGCACGCGCTCAATCTCAGACCTTGTCAACCCTGGCAACTCCCACCTTCTCGAACAACGCCACTTTCATCTACCAGAGACAGTCCCCCTGCAACAGAGATGGCCGCCGATGAGGGAAGGACCTGCTGCGCCTCGCCGTAACCTGGAATGTGTGGCTTTGGGCCGGGATAGGTGAGCAGGTTGGCACGGCATGGGTCCGTGCGTCTCTTACTCACTTTTAGCGGATCGAAAGAGGCAAAGGTGGCCCGGGCAGCGGAGTATCCGAAAACCACGCACTGACAGAGTTCCTCCCGTAGGGGCGCATTCCTTGAGCCTATCGGGGCCTTGCATCCGTATGCAGGTCGGCCGTGGGAGGGATGCTGGCCAGCGTAGGTGCAGATTAGGTTTGTATCGATGCTCATATGGCGCATACCGTGGCAAGAGCCGACGGGTACTTCACGCAAGCGCCGGAGGACCGAAGATGCCCAAGTTCGTCATAGAGCGCGACATGCCAGGTGTTGGCCAAGCCTCGGCGCAGGACCTGGAAAGCGCCTCGCGGACGTCGTGCGACGTGATCCGCCAGATGGGCCCCGAGATCCAGTGGGTCGAAAGCTATGTCACGGGCGACAAGATCTACTGCATTTACGTTGCGCCAAACGAGGAGATGATCCGCGACCACGCTCAGCGCGGCGGCTTCCCGGCGAACAAGATCAGCAAGGTCGAACGGATGATCGATCCGACCACCGCTGAAGGTGCCACCCAGGCCTGAACACCTGGGGTGCCCGCGACCGAATGGTGCTGCAGGCGGGGCAAACCTGATCGGGCTGAACAGGTCGGGTACCAGGCCGGTACCGCCTCCAGGCGGCTCATCCCTATCTCCCATCGCGTCCCCCGCACCAGCGTCATGGACCGATCTCAACGTCAGCTTTGGTCGCTTCGCCACCCGGAGCGGCGCTCCACCGTCGGCAAGAATTTACCGCCTACGGAAGCGAAGCCATCGTCGTAACAAGTTAGCTTTCCTGCTCGGAGGATGGTGGCGCAACGCGCTTGGCCCGACGCGTCTCCCGCGCACGTTCCAGCGATGCCGCCCTGCGACGTTCCTCTCGCAATGTCTCGATCGTCGGCTGCCACCAGCCGCGCGCCTGCTCGGCTGGGCCGGGCGGCACCCGTGCGGGCCAGGCCTGAACCAACTCGGCATGACTGGGCCTGCGCCACGCTGCCCAGACCAGCGCAGCGGGCCCGCTGGTGACAGCGGGGTAGAAAGCCGCGGCGACCGCGGGCTCGACAAGTTCGCCTGTGATCTCTTCGAACAGGACGCATCCCACATGGGTCATCAGAACGCGGCCGACCGGTGGCAGGGCATCCTCCGGCACGGGGTAGCGTCTCCGACGGCGCTCGGCAGCTTCAGCTTGCCTCTCCCCATGCTCAGGCGAGGCCTTGCGGCTCTCCTCACGTTTCCGTCGCTCCCCAGGCTCAGCCAGGCGGGCCGCCGTCTCGATCGCAGGCCAGCGCCTGCGCAGCTCCTCGAAGGATCGGAATGGCACGCGCCAGGCCTTCAGCGCCGGGTCCCATCGGGCCCAGGGCACCTGGCGCAGCTCGGCAATGGCGGTCCGGGAATACGGCGTGCGGACCACGAAGTCATCGGCGACCTCCAGGTAGGGGCTCGTGATCGGCTCGAAGGCAAAGGCGTCGCGGCCGCGCTGGTCGGCATAGGCCAGCACGCCCGACCACTCCCGGCTCATCCATGCCGTCAGGCGGCGTTCGGCCCGGGTGCCTGGCACGAACCAAGCCCGCAGGTCGTCGCGCCAGCGTGCCCGAGGGAAGGCCTCCCGGAAGCGCTCCACTGTCATGCGGTCATACGGGAAGGCGGCCGTCGCTCCGGGGCTGCCATTGTCGGCGGCCTGCTGTGTGGCAGTGAAATCCACGCCTTCGTCGGTCACCGGTTGCTCCCTTCGCCGCTCATCTCCGGGCAGCCTCCCGCACCTCGTGGAGGTTCGGCTCTCCCTTGGCTCCCCAGCCCCGAACGTCGGCCGGGACCTCAGGACGGAACCGCTCGTAAAGATGGAAGCCCACTCGGCTGAATTCACCAGGGTGCAATGAGGCGGCCAAGCTGCGCATGTCGGCCCAGCGCTGTCAGGTCAGATCCTCACCTGTCCCAAAGCATCCGACGACGGACAGGCAGCAAAGCCCATATCCCGCAGGCGGTGTTGACCGGCCCACAACCGGTTCCTAGCGTTCCCGGCGCAGCTGTAGCGCCACCTGCTCACACGCCATGGCCTGCACCGAAGAGACCTCACGAGGAGCCCGATGGCCACGCATCGCTTTCGCCCGACCCGCTATTTCAGCGTGATCGGCGCCGCAGAACCGTGCCTTCGGGTCGCCGACGGGGATACGGTGGTGACTGACACGATCGACGCGTCCGGCCTTGATGCCCGTGAGATTGCCGTCGGAAGCCGGCCGAACCCGATGACAGGACCTTTTTATATCGAAGGGGCCGAACCCGGAGACACGCTGGCCGTCCATATCGACCGGCTGACCCCTAGCCGGGCAACCGGATGGACCTATTCGCCCCTTGCCCTCACCGTGCTCGAACCAGCCGCGATCAAAGACAGGCCGTCGTCGGAGCGTCATGTATGGGAGATCGATGGCGAGGCAGGGACGGTGCGGCTGAGGGAGCCGGTGAGAGGACTTGAGGATTTCTCTCCTCCGCTGCAACCCATGATAGGCTGCTTCGGGGTCGCGCCGGCAGGCGGGCAGGCGCTTTCCACCGCAACCAGCGCCCAGAACGGCGGCAATATGGACTACCGCCTGTTTGCGCCGGGGACGACGGCCTGGTTCCCGGTTTCCGTGCCGGGGGCGCTCTTCTATCTTGGTGACGGCCATGCCTGTCAGGGCGATGGTGAGATCGTCGGCACGGGCATCGAAACCTCCTTCGAGATGGAGGTGACGTTCCGTGTCCTGAAGCGCACGATCTCCTGGCCGCGCGGCGAGACGGCCGACGACATCTTCACCATCGGCAATGCCCGGCCGCTCGATCAGGCGCTGCAGCATGCCACGACCGAGATGTCGCGGTGGCTTGGCGAGGATTATGGGCTGGACGCGCGGGCCGCCAGCCATCTGATGGGCCAAGTCGTCCGGTATGATGTGGGCAATGTCTTCAACCCCGCCTTCACGGTCGCCTGCCGCATTGCCAAGCGCTGGCTGACAAAGCTGTAGCACCGGGGGAGCCTGCCATGGGGGCGCCTCAGCTGCCGATCACAGGCAGCCCGGGGCAGCTCCCATCATTCCACTGCCCTCATCCCGCTCTGATCATTCAGCCTTTTCGCCTTCAGGAAGGCAGGTTGAAGGTGCCGCGCAGAGGTCAAGCAGTTGGTCGAGGCAGGGCAGCGACTCCAACTCCTCCACGAGGGCCATGATCCGGGCTGCCCGGTCGGCACCTATGACCGGCTCGGCTAGCGAGAGGAACTTGGCCCGGACGGCGGCGTCCTCCATCGGGCGATCGCGGTCCCCCAAGGGCACCTCCTCCGCGGCCTCCAACCGGCCGCCGTTCCGCAATACCACCTCCACCGCACCGGGACGGCCATGGGGAAAGCGACGCTCGAATTCCGCGTCGCCCACGGGCTCGACCAGGGCGGTGAGCCGCATCACGTCCGGATCCCGGAAGCGCGCGGCCTCGAACTGATGCTCCGTCAGCATCCCATCGCACAGTGCCATGGCAATGCAGGAAGGCAGGCTGTGATCGGCGGTTTCGCGGTCCGTGGGCCGGAACTTTTCGGGATCCGCCGCGCGGGCGAGGGTTTCCGGCCGGACCCGCGCACGGATTGCCGCCACCTCGTCGAGGCGGTCGCGAAGCTCACCGTGGAGCCGGATCGCCGCTGCCACGGGTGCCTGGAGGGCGTACTGCACCGGGAACTGCTTGAGACTGACCTTTTCCAGCCGCCAGCTATCGAAATCGAGCGCGAGGGCGCCTGGATCCTCCTCTCGCCCTGCTGTCCTGCCAAAAAGCCATTCATAGGCAGCCAGCGGGCCGGTAAAGCCAGCGCCGGCCAGCCGGGCCGCCGTGATCGCCTCCGCCGCATTGGCGGGGTAGCCGATCGCTTTCGCCATGCTCAGCTTACCGTAGGACAGGACGCCAAGGGTCAGGTGGCGGCTACCGCCCAGCACGCTTCCATGCGCCATCATGGCGGGCGCCTGTCCCCAGGCCTTGCCGGCGACGAAGGGCACGACGAAGCCGGCGGCGCTGACGTGGTGGAACCCGCGGTCCTGGAAGGAGAAGGCATCGCAGAGCCGGATCTGCACTTCGTAGCCGGCAACGATCGCCTCGATCAGCGCGCGGCCGGTTCCGCCCGCCTCCTCTACACAGGCCAGCGCGACGGGAATGTTCTCCGAAGGGTGGCAAATGTCCCGGGACCAGTACACGTCCATGAAGTCGAGGTAGCGCACCAGGGCGCCGTTCACACCGGCCGCCCCCTCCGCGGTCGTGTGCCGCCCGCTGCCGATGCAGCGCGCGCTGCGCGTACCGGGCGGGGGCAGGATCGCTTCCAGCATCCGCACCGGCTCCGCCCCCGCCGCGCCCAGCGCGCAGCCCAATGTGTCCAGGACGAGGCGCTTTACGGCACGCACGGTGCTGTCGGGCAGCCGATCGAGGGAGATCGCGGCGACGAATTCCGCGATCTGGATGGAGAGAGGCGCCAGCGCCATCAGAAGGCAATCCCCGTACTCTCGACGATATTCCGGACCACGGCGCGCTCCCGCGCGAGCCGCTCGCCGAAGGCGGCACGACTCTCCGTGCCTGGCTCGCCGCCCATGCGGCGGAAGGCGTCCTGCACCTCCCGGTTATCCACGGCGGCCCGGAAGGCGCGCTCCAGGGCATCGAGGATCGGCTCCGGTGTACCGCTGCGGGCAAAGGCCGCGTTCCAACTCGTCAGGTCGAAGCCGGGGAAGCCGGCCGAGGCAATCGTCGGGATGCCTGGCAGCAGGGGGCTCGGGCGCTCGCTTGTCTGCCCCAGGGCACGGGCGCGGCCTGACTGCACGATTGCATCGAGCGAATTGGGCGTGATGATCGCGGCTTCCAGGTTCCCGGCAGCGAGGTCTCGCGCAGCATCCGCGCCACCGCGATAGGCTACATGTTCCATCAGGATTCCGGCGCGGCTGCCGAGCATGGCGCCGGCCAGGTGCCCGATGCTCCCGACGCCCGGGGTGCCGAAGCCAATCGTCTTTCCGGTTCGCCCGTGCGCAACGAAGCTCGCGATGTCCTGCGCCGGGAAGGATGCTGTGACGCCGAGGATGTAGGGCTGCGACACCGCCATCCCGAGCGGAGTGAAGTGCTTCTCATAGTCGAAGGGCAGGTTCTTCACGGCGAACGGAACAATGAGGAAGGATGGCGCGTCGAAGAGCAGGGTGTGACCATCTGCCGGGGCGGCGGCGACGATCCCGGCGCCGATGGAGCCGCCCGCGCCCGTCCGGTTCTCCACCACGACCGACTGCCCCAGCACCGCTCCCATATGAGGCGCGATCAGGCGGGCGACGGTATCGGACTGGCCACCAGGTCCGTAGGGCAGGATGATGCGGATCGGGCGGTTGGGAAAGTGCGCGGTGCCCTGGGCGCGCGCGATCGACGGCGCGGCGAGCGCCGTGAGCAGCAGGTTGCGGCGTGTCGTCACTTCGGTCGTTCCCTCTTTTGGTTTTCGTTGAAGGTTGGTTGTTTTCGAAGCTCAGTGCAGGTCGAGGATCAGCTTCCCCACGGCCCGGCGTGACTCCAATTCCTCGTGTGCCACCGCGACATCTTCCATCGTGTGGCGGCTGGCGATTTCGATGCTCAGTGTCCCGTCCAGTAGTGCCCTGAAGACATCCGCTGCGCGGCGACGGACCGTGGTGGCATCCGGCAGGTGGTCCGCCAGCCGCGGGCGTGTCAGGAAGAGCGACCCGGCCTCTCCCAGCTCGATCGGGTCAAGGTCGCGCACCGCGCCGCCAACGGCGCCGAAGTTGACCACCAGCCCCTGCCGCCGTGCAACGCGAAGGCTCTCCCGCAGGGTAGGCCGGCCGACCGGATCGAACACCACGTCCACCCCACGACCGCTCGTCATCTCGCGCACGGCCTCGGCGAAGCCCTCATAGGGCACGGCTTCCGTGGCGCCGCGTGCGCGCGCGACGGCCGCTTTCGCCGGCGTGGAGGTCGTGGCGTAGACCGTAACCCCGAGCTGCGCGCCCATCTGCACCAGAAGCTGTCCGATCCCGCCGGAGGCCGCGTGGACCAGCCAGCTCACGCCCGGCCCGGCGCGGCCGAGATCATGAGCGAGATAATGCGCCGTCAGCCCGTGGAACATGGCGGCCGCTCCCTGGTCGAGCGGCAGCGCGTCCGGCACCGGGGCGAGCTTCCAGGCCGGGACGGTGGCATAGTCGGCGTAGCTGCCCCAATGGAGGCAGTAAGCGACGCGATCCCCCACCCGCAGATCCCGGACATCCTGGCCGAGCGCGACCACCTCGCCCGCCCCCTCGATGCCGAGGGTGGTTGGAAGGCGGACGGGATAGGTGCGGGAACCCTCATATTTTCCCTGCCGGGTGTGGACATCCATGAAGTTGATGCCGGAATGGCGAAGGCGCACCAGCGCCTCGTCCGGGGCTGGCTCCGGCACGGGGATGTCCTCGTGCAGGAGGACATCCGGGCCGCCATAGCGCGCGATGCGGACCGCCTTCATGCGAAAGCGCTGCCGGGGACCAGCACGCGCCCCTCGAACAGCCGCCGCGCCGTGCGGTAGAACGAGCCAGCGCGGGCGACCCAGTCTCCGCCCTCCCGTGCGACCTCCGCGCCGACGGTCAGCACGCCGGAGGGCATTCCCAGCCGCAATTCGCCATTGCCAGCGGAGGGAGAGAGCGCCTCGGCGACCACCGTGCCCGCGATCCGTGCGGCGACGGCGGTGCAGAGGGAGATCGTCAGCGGAAGGGCCCGGTGTGGTTGTCCATTGGAGATGACGCGGGCAACGAGGTCCACTTCGGCGGCACGGACATTCTGGCCGGACAGGCTCGGCGCATCGGTGGGCGGTGCCACGACAGCGACAAAGGGCACGCTTGTCACCTTCCCGGCCGCCTCCGCATCCAGGGCAATGCCCATGCGGACAGAGGCGGCTCGGCGGATGGCCTCAAGTCGGGCCAACACCTCGGGCCGGGATTCCAGCATGTCGGGTAGTTCCGTCCCGGTCAGGCCCACGTCGCGCGCCCGGACGAACACAGCGGCATTGGCAGCATCCACCAGCGATGCCTCGATCATGCCGAAACCGGGCACCTCCAGCCGGTCCAGCACCGCGCCGCTCGGCAGTAGCCGGCCGGTCGTGGCGCCACCGGGTGCCAGGAAGTCCAGGCGGATCGGCGCACCGGCGCCGCCAACACCCGGGATCGACAGATCCCCATCGTAGCGGGCCCGGCCTTCCTCCACCGGGAAGGTGCCGTGGATGATCTTTCCTGTGTTCGTGTTGAAGATACGGACCGTGGCGGTATCGGCCGAGGCCGCCACGAGGCCCTCGTCCAGCGCAAAGGGACCGACGGCGGAGCTCATGTTGCCGCAGTTCTGCCGGTAGTCCACGCGCGCCTCGCGGATCATCACCTGCGCGAAGGTATAGTCCACATCCGCATCCTCCCGCGCGGAGGGGGCAAGCACGCAGACCTTGGAAAGCGAGGAGACGCCGCCTCCCATGCCGTCCAGCTGCCGCCCGTAGGGATCCGGCGCACCCATGGCCGCGGCAAAGATCGGCGCCCAGGCTTCCCGGTCCGCGGGCAGGTCGCGGGCGTGGAGCATGATCGCCTTGCTGGTGCCGCCCCGCATGAAAACGGCGGGTATCGGGTGCTGGACCAACTTCGTTCCTCCCTTAAGATGCGCGGCTCGCCCCTTGTCGGGGCTGGGCGGGTCATCTTGGGGCAGGTTCGGTTTCCGCTCAAAGACCTGTCACACGGCCGTTCCCGGCACCCGCGCTCGGGTCTGGCAGCCTGCGGAGGAAACAAGTGACCGAAACGCGCCGCAGGCTGCGCCACCCCGTGCGTGTCGCCTTCGTCATCGGCGACTACCCGGAGGAGGAGTTCCGCCGCCGGGAGGCGGCAGCCCTGGCCTATGCCTCCCCGGAGGTCGAGATCGGCATCATCCGAACGCCCGCGTCGCCCTTCGTCCACGGCCTCACGCCAGCCGAGGTTCAACTCGCCGCGCCCGCCTTTATCGCCGCCTTCCGGCAAGCGGAGTTGGAGGGCTATGACGCCGTCGTGCCGCTTGGCACGCTCGACCTCGGCGTCGATGGCGGGCGGTCCGTAGTGGACATCCCCGTCATCGCGCCGACCGAAGCCATGCTCCACATGGCCAGCTTTCTCGGTGACCGGTTCGGCGCGCTTGTCTACCACGATGACCTCATCCCGCTCCTTCAGGCCATCGTCCGCCGCTACGGAATGGAGAGGAAGGTCGTGGCCTGGCGCGCCTCGGGCTTCGACCTGCCGGACCTGAGCGCCAATCTCGCGGCGATGACGGAGAACTTCGTCGAAGGGGCGCGGCGCCTGGTCCGGGATTCAGGCTGCGACGTGATCCTTGCCATGGGAGTGACGCAATGCCCCGTGCTCCTGGACCCGGCCTGGGTGGAGCGGGAGGTCGGCGTCCCCGTGGTGGAGGGGATCGGCGCTCCCCTGAGGCTGGCGGCGATGCTTGCGGGGCTCCACCTGCGGCATAGCCGGGTACGCTGGCGGCGTTCCCGCGCCTTCGAGCGCTCCGCGCCATAGAGCCCGCGCCAGGAATCCCCGGGTACGGCCCGGCAGGTTCGGCTATGGTGAGACGTCCCCGGTCCCATTCCGGTTCGGGGAATGGCGGGAAGCAGCAGCATGATAGAGGGCACGCGACGCGGCCTGCTGGCTCTGGGCATCGCGGGCGCCGCGGCGCCCGCGCGCGCGCAGGCGGTCCGCTATCCCGAACGCTCCGTGTCCATCGTGGTGCCGGCCGCGCCCGGCGGGGGCGGGGACTTCACGGCCCGGTTGCTGGGTGACGCGCTCACCCGCTCGCTTGGCCAGGCCTTCGTCGTCGAGAACCGGGTGGGTGGCGGCGGAAACGTCGCGGCCATGGCGGTGGCCCGTGCCGCGCCGGATGGATACACGCTGCTGCTCGCCTACTCCGGCACCCATGTCGGCAATCCCGCGCTCTTCCCGAACCTGTCGTGGGACCCGGTACGCAGCTTCGCACCGGTCGCCCTGGTGCTGCGGGCGCCGCATGTGGTTGTCGTGAAGAAGGGCCTGCCCGTGCAGTCCCTGGCCGAGCTGGCCGACTATGCGCGCCGCAACCCCGGGCGGCTGAACTACGCCTCATCCGGCGCGGGCACGATCCAGCACATCGGCGGCGAGCAGTTCGCCCGCAGCGTCGGTGCGCCAATGGTCCACGTGCCCTATCGGGGGGCGGGCCCGGCGATGAACGACCTCGTGGCCGGCAGCATCGACCTGATGATCACCACGCCACCCGCCGTGGTGGGCCTCGTGCGGGACGGATCCATCCGGGCATTGGCGATTACGAGCCAGAGCCGCCACCCGATGCTGCCGGATGTGCCAACCACTGCCGAGGCGGGTTTCCCCGCATTCGAGCTGGAGGCCTGGTTCGGCATCTACGCGCCCGCCGGCACGCCGCAGAACCTGGTGGAAAAGCTCTCCGCCGAGATCCGGCGCATAACCGAAATGCCGGAGTTCCGCCGCCGCTGCGAGGAGAGCGGGACCTACGCGGCCTACATGAACCCCACGGAACTGGCAGCCTTCACCGGATCCGAACTGGTCTACTGGTCGGACCTGATTCACCGCCTCGGGATCCGGGCGGAATAGCGACGGTCAAGGCGACCTGTGGCGCAAGGGCCCGTCCTGCAGGGCATTGGCGATCGCTGGCTTCAGAGTGGGTGATACGCACGAAGACGTGACTGGCAGAGTTCTGAGCCGCCCTAATTGACCAAGCAGAATAGTCGGGAATCTACCATGCCGCTTTCTGGTTCGGGCCGCCGCCTTGGTGTTGCGATCGTTGGTGTCGGCGGTGCCGTGGCAACCACGGCCGTCGCGGGGGTCGAGGTTATTCGCCGCGGTTCCAACAGGCTCGATGGGCTTCCCCTCGCGGATCTTTCCATTGCCGGAATGGCCGATTACCGCGACATGACCTTCGGCGGCTGGGACCTGGACGGCTCCGACCTTGCCGCTGCCGCCGGCAGCCATCGTGTGCTGAGCGACGCGCAGCTTTCCGAAGCCGGCGATGCCCTCGCGGCCATTCGCCCCTGGCCCGCCGTGGGAAGCGGCGCGTTCTGCCGCGGTGTCAGCGGCGCCAATAAATACGAGGCGGCGAGCCATCGCGATGCCGTTCGCGCGATCAGTGACGACCTGCGCCGTTTCCGCGAAAGCAGCAGGGCGGAAGGCGTCGTCATGATCAATCTTGCCTCGACCGAGCGCATGCCCGGCGATGACGAGGCGTTGCACTCGCTGGATGCGTTCGAGCGCGCGCTGGACCGCAACGACCCGGTCATCGGCCCGGCCATGCTCTATGCCTATGCCGCGATCGAGAGCGGCGTGCCCTATGGCAACTTCACGCCATCGCTGGCGGCCGATGCCCCCGCGCTGAAGGAATTTGCCAAGCAGCGGAACGTTCCCGTGGCCGGCAAGGACGGCAAGACAGGCCAGACCATGATGAAGACCGTGCTGGCCCCCGCCCTGAAGGCGCGCGCCTTGCACGTGGATGGCTGGTTCAGCACCAATATCCTCGGCAACCGTGACGGAGAGGCGCTGCGCGACCCGGACAGCCTGGCATCGAAGCTCGATACCAAGGGGAACGTGCTGGACAGCATGCTGGGCTACCATGTCGAGGACCACCTGGTGGATATCCGCTACTACCGCCCGCGCGGCGACGACAAGGAAGCCTGGGACAATATCGACATCTCCGGCTTCCTCGGCCACCGCATGCAGATCAAGGTGAACTTTCTCTGCAAGGACAGCGTCCTGGCCGCTCCGCTCGCGCTGGAGATCGCCCGTGTGCTCGACCTCGCCCAGCAGCGTGGCCAGGGCGGCGTGCAGGAGCAGCTCTCGGTCTTCTTCAAGGCCCCGATGGTCGCGAACGGCCATGCGCCTGAGCACGCCTTCCACCTGCAGGAACGCATGCTGATGGACTGGCTGGGGGCGCCACAGGGCTCCGCGCAGTGACTGACGGGGTCGCGCCCGCGGAGGCCCCGCCGGCGCGCATCCTCGGCCTTCTGCGCGAACTGGGCGAGCTCAAGCGCATCCGCTCCGCCGCCCATGAGGGCTCGATTGCGGAGCGGCATTTCGCGGCGGCCTGGGCTGCCCTCGCCTCCGGTCGCTCCCCCGATGAGACCTGGCGGGCCGCCACGGCCTCCGCCCTCGCTGCCACCCGCCTGGGCGACATCGATGGCCGCGTGCTCGCCACCCTAGGCATCGAGCGGGGAGGGGCCGAGGCTATTCTCGCCCGTGCCCTGGACGAGGCCGCGGAGGAGATCGATCCCGCCCTGCGCGCCGAACTGCGCGCCCTGCCCGATGCGGAGGCCGCGCCGCCGCCCTTCGTCGCGCAGCTCGCGCGCCAGCCCCGCGCGGGCGTCACATGCCCCGGGCGCCCGCGCCTTCTGCTCGAGCCGCCGGAGAACCACGCAGAGCACTGCCTCATCACCGCCGTCTATGGCGTGATCCTCGCGCCCTTCTATGGCGCGCGGCCCGGCATCGTCTTCCTCGCCTCCCTTGCGCACCACCTGCACAACGCCATCATCCCGGATTCCGGATTCGCCGGAGAGGTGCTGCTGGGCGAGCAGCTGGAACCAGCCTTCGCCCGCGCCACGGAGATGGCCCTGGCCGGATTGCCGGATGCCGTGGCCGAGAAGGTGCGGGAGGCCCGCCGCATCCTGCCCGATGCCGGCACGCCCGAGGGCCGCGCCTTCCATGCCGCGGACACGCTGGACCGCGTGCTGCAAATCGAGCAGCACCTGCGGGCAGGCAAGGCCACCATGCGTTACGTGCTGCAGGACATGGAGCTGGTGCATGCCGGCCCCGTGCGCGGCTTCCAGGACCGTCTGCTCTCCGCCATGGGCCTCGCGGCATGACACCGGACACGCCGCACTCCGTCCGCGATGCGGCTGGGCGCCGCTGGCCCGTGATCGACGGCATCGTCTTCGCCCGCGCCTCCCGCCCCGAGCTGGCCGGGGAGGCATTGGCCCGGCTGGACAAGGGCGATCGGGACGGCGCGCTGGTGCAGCTGCTCGCTGACCAGGATGACTGGTGGCGTGGGCCCACTGCCGATGAGGCCGCGCTGCGCGCCCTGGTGCGGGACCGCGCGGCGCTGACCTTGCGCGAGGCGATGGCGCATCTCGCCTGGGGACCCGTGGGCGACTATTTCGCGCATCGCTGGAGTGACCCGACCTTCCTTGCGGGCCTGGCGCTGATGGAGGCGCACTGGACCGCTCCACGCAGCTCCTTCGAACTTGCCTGTGGCATCGGCCACTACCTGCGCGCGCTGCTGCAGCGCGGCGTGGCCTGCACGGGTGCGGATGTGGTCTTCGCCAAGCTCTGGGTGGCGCGCCACTGGGTGGCGCCCGCGGCGGAGCTGGTCTGCCTGGATGCCGCCCTTGCCCCCTGGCCTGTCGCGGAAGATGCGCGCTTCGACCTCGTGGCCTGCCACGACGCCTTCTACTTCCTTGAGCCCAAGGGCGCGATCCTGGCCCGGCTCCGCCGCCTGGCCGGCGATGCGGGCTGGCTTGCCATCGCCCATGTCCACAATCGCGACTGGCCGAACCTTTCCGCCGGCGCTGCGGTAACGGCGGAGGAGCTGGCGGCCCTCTTCCCGGATGGCAGGGTGTATGACGACGCCGAGCTCACCCGCGCCGCGCTGGAGCAACGGGTGCCGCAATCCGCCCCGCCCACCGCGCTCATGGGCGCCGAGGCCTTCTCGGTCGCCGCCGGCCCCGGCCTTCTTCCCGCCCAGGCCGTGACGGGCCGCCTTGCCCTTCCGCCCGAAGGCGTGGCGCTGCGCCGCAACCCGCTCCTGCACGAGGGCGTCATTGCCTGGCCATCCGAGCGTTACGCGCGGGAATACGGGCCGCGCGCGACCTATCCCGCGGCGTCGGACGCACCGGAACGCGCGCTGTCCGGCGCAGCCACCGCGCATTGGGCTCTGCGCCGCGAACTTCTGGACCTGCCCGAGCGATGGTGACGGCGCTGGTGGCCCCTGTGGCCTGCTCCCCCTCGCGCAGCCTGGGCTGGGGCATCGTGGGATATGGCTGGGTGGCGCGCGACTACGCAGCACCGGCCATGCTGGCGGCCGGCCACGCGCTGCGTGCCGTCAGTGATCCCAGCCCCGCTGCGCGGGAGGCCGCCCGCGCCGCCTATCCGGGCGCGGCGCTTCATGGCGACCTCGCGCCGATGCTGGCCGATCCCGCGGTGCAGGCGATCTATGTCGCCACGCCGAACCACCTGCACCGCGCCGCGGTCGAGGCCTGCGCCGCCGCGGGCAAGGCGGTGCTCTGCGAGAAGCCCATGGCCGCGACGCTGGCGGATGCCGAGGCGATGGCAGCAGCCGCGCGACGCGCCGGAATCCTCTACGGCACCGCCTTCGACCAGCGGCACCACCCCGCCCATGCGGCGATCCGCGAGGCGCTTTCCGGCGGGCTGATCGGCACGCCCACCGCGATCCGCATCGCCTATGCCTGCTGGCTCGGCCCGGGATGGAGCGTGACGGGGGAGGGGGACAACTGGCGCGCCGATCCGGCCCGCGCCGGCGGCGGGGCATTGATGGACCTTGCCCCGCACGGCCTCGACCTGGCGGACTACCTGCTGGGCGAGCCGATCGAGACGATCGCCGCGCTCACCCAGCGCCGGGTGCAGGATTATGCCGTGGATGATGGCGCGCTGCTCATCGGGCGCACGGCGGGCGGGGTGCTGGTGCAAATGCACGTCGCCTATAACTGCCCCGACGCGCTTCCGCGCCGCCGGCTGGAGGTGCTGGGCAGCACGGGCCAGATCCTGGCGGAGAACACCATGGGCCAGGATGCCGGCGGCCGGGTGACGCACACGGACCGGCTCGGCCGCAGTGCCGCCCTGCCCGTGCCGGATGCCGAGGCCTCGCCTTTCGCGCGCCAGATGGCCGCTTTCGCCAGGGCCCTGGCCAGTGGCGACCGCACCAGCTTCAGCGCTTCGCGGGACCTGCACACCATGCAGCTGCTGCACCGCGCCTATGCCGGGGACCCCGCATGCCACTGACACCCTGGGCCTGCGCGAATTGCGGATTCTGGCAGAAGCATTTCGAACCGCGCTCCTGCCCGGTCTGCGACGATACGCGCAACGACCTGCCGCATGATGGCTGGCACTTCCTGCCCGAGGAGGAGGTGGCCGCGCGGCTGACCGGCTCCTGGAAGCGGCTGGACCGCGACATGGTGGCCTTCACCACCAGCCCGCCCTTCGGCCTGAACGGCACGGGCTGGCTGCTGCTGCATGAGGACGGCAATACCGCCTTCGAGGCGGCCCCCTACTACACGCCCGCGATGATCGAGGAGATCCGCCGCCTAGGCGGCATCCGCTTCCTCGCGGCCTCGCACTGCCACGGCTACGGCGCGCTGTGGCAGCTGCAGGACGTGTTCCAGCCCGAGGTCCTGGCCATCCAGAAGGATGACCTGCGGATGACAAAGGCCTTCCGCGTCACCTGGCCCTATGACGAGGCGCTGCAGCTGCGGCCGGGCCAGGTGCTGATGCATGTCGGCGGCCATTACGAAGGCCAGGCGGTGCTGCACGATACCGCCCGCAACACCCTCTTCTGCGGTGACGCCTTCAAGGTGGACCAGGGGACGGATGGCGAGAACCTCGCTGTCTCCACCCACAAGGCCTTCCACAAGGACATCCCGCTGACGCCGAACGAGGTGCGCAAGTACCGCGACGTCATCGGCCGCATGGCCTTCGACACGGTCTGCACCCCTTTCGAGCACGCGCGGGGCATCACCCGCGACATCGCGCTGGCGGTGCTGGACGACCAGCTGCGCGGGCCGCCGGGGGTGCGTCACATCCCCATGGAAGAACTGCGCCGCCGCGCGGAGGAGAACGCCAGATGAGCGACGAACTGCGCCGGGTTGCGGATGCCTTCCGCGCCACCATGCCCAAGGACGCCCACGTCACCATCTTCCGGATCGACCATCTGGATCGCACCGGCATTCCCGTGGTGCAGGCGAATCTCATCCTTGAGAACGAGCCCGCTACCACGGGCTATGGCTACGGCTTCACCGAGGTGGAGGCAGAGGTCGGCGCCCTCGGCGAGCTCTGCGAGGAGGTGCATTGCGGCGTGGCCGTGAAGCAGCTGCCGCGTGTCATGGGCAGCTATGCCGAACTCTCCCGCAGCCGTGCCGTCATTGATCCGCTCACCCTCTGCCTGCCCGCCGGATCGCGCTACGCGCCGGAGATGGAGCTCTCCTGGGTGGAGGCACGCCGCTGGCCCTCGGGCGAGGCGGTGCTGGTGCCGCGCGAATGGGTGGCCGCCTATCCCTACCAGCTGGGAGAAGCGCCGCGCCTCATCACCCCCATCACCAACGGGCTGGGCGCCGGCTTCGACATGGAGCACGCCATCGCCCACGGCATCATGGAGGCTCTGCAGCGGGACGGTAACGTCCTGTCCTACCGCGCGCTCGACCAGGGCGCAGTGGTGGAGCCCGACGCGGTGCCGGACCCGCAGGTGCGGGGGCTTCTGGACCATCTCCGTTCCCTCGGGATCGACGTGATGGTGAAGCTCGCCGCCACGGATTTCGGCATGGCGAATCTCTATGTCGTGGGAGACGACCGGGGCCGTCCGACCGCACCGATCCAGGTCACCTCCTGCGGCGAGGCGGTCAGCCCGGACCGGGACCGCACGCTCCGCAAGGCACTGCTGGAGTTCTGCGGCTCCCGCGCCCGCAAGGCCGCCACCCACGGGCCCATCCCCCTTCTGCGCGCCTCCCTCCCCGCCGATTACGTCGAGCGCCAGATCGGGGTGGCCATGTATGAGGAGGAGGAGTCCCGCGCCCTCGACGCCATGGTGGAGTGGATGGACAAGGACGCCGCCGTGCTGCGCGGGCGCCTCGCCGATAACGTCCTCTCCTCCCGCAGCCGCCGGCCCTTCTCCTCCCTTCCCACCGTTCCGGCCGCCGCCGTCGCGAATTCCGGCGACCGGCTGGCACTGCTCGTGGAGCGCCTGGCGGCCGAGGGGCTGGAGGTGCTCACGGTGGACTGCTCCCCGCCTGATCATGCCGTGCGCGTGGTGAAGGTGATCGTGCCCGGCCTGGAGAGCGAGACGATGAGCTATCACCGCATCGGCTGGCGCGGCGTGCGCCGCCTGCGCGATCGTTCGGACCCGCTTATCCTCAGCGCGCCGCGGGAGGGCGCGAAGCGCGTGCGCCTGCGCCCGGAGGACGAGGCCCGCTGTGGCGGCCCCGCCTGGTTCGACGCCGCGCTCGCGGACCGCCTCGTCGGCACGCTCTACCCGCTCTACCGCGAGAGCGGGACCTTCTCCGCCCAACTCGCGCTGGCGGCCCAGCGCGGGGAGGCCGTGCCGGCATGAGCCTTCGCTTCGCCTACAACACCAATGGCGCCGCCAATCACCGGCTGGCCGATGCCGTCGCGATCATCGCCGATGCCGGCTACCACGGCGTGGCGCTGACTCTGGACCACCATCACCTCGACCCGATGGAGGAAGGCTGGGAACGCCGCGCCGAGGCGCTGGCGCGCGACTTGGCCGCCCGGAAGCTCGGCTGCGTGATCGAGACGGGCGCGCGCTATCTCCTGGACCCGCGCGCGAAGCACGAGCCCACGCTGCTGACGCCCACGCGCGAGGGGCGCGACCGGCGCGTGGCCTTCCTCAACCGCGCCACCGATATCGGTGCCATCCTCGGCGCGGAGGCGGTTTCCTTCTGGGCCGGCGTGCCGCGCCCGGGCGTGGATCGCCAGCAGGCAGCGAGCTGGCTTCGCGAGGGCGTGGCGCGGGTGCTGGAGCACGCGCAGTCCCGGGGCATGACGGCCGCGCTGGAGCCAGAGCCGGGCATGCTGGTGGAGACTGTGGACGATTGGTCCGCCCTGGGCCTGCCCGGCCTTACCCTGGCGCTGGATCTTGGCCACCTGCTGGTGACGGGCGAGCGGGATCCGGCCGCGGCCGTGCGCGAATTTTCCCCACATCTCGGCACGGTGGCGATCGAGGACATGGCGCGCGGCGTCCATGTCCACCTGCCCTTCGGGGAGGGCGACATGGACCTTCCCGGCTGCCTCGACGCGCTGGAGGGAATCGGCTTCTCCCGCCTCGTCTGCGTCGAGCTCTCGCGCGAGAGCCACCGCGCCGACACCATGATCCCGCAATCGCTGGCATGGCTGCAGGCCTGCCGAGAGGCACGCGCCGCGTGAGGGTACTTTTTCTCTCCCGCCGCTTCTTCCCCGCGATCAGCGGGATGAGCGTCTACGCCATCAACCTGCTCCGCCAGCTCGCCGCGGCCGGCCATGACGTGACGATGGTGAGCCAGTACCGCGGCGATGCGGCGGGCACGAAGGTCTATGGCGGCGGCCCGCCGCCGGAGGTGCCCGGCATCCGCGTCATTGGCCGCCGCTCCCTGGGCGAGGAGGCCTTCTCCGCGCCCGGCGGCGCCGATTTCGAGCGGGACGTGGAGGACATGGTGGAGACCATCCTCGCCGAGCATGCGCGACAGCCTTTCGACGTGCTGCACGCGCAGTATGGGTACCCCAATGGCTGGTCCGTGCTGCTCGCCGCGCAGCGCATCGGCGTGCCCACCATTGTCTCCATCCAGGGCGGGGACGGCCACTGGGTCGGTTCCTGCTGCGAGACGCACCGCCAGGCCATGCTGCGCGTGCTGAACCACGCGGACCGCCTGCTGATCGGCTGCGACAGCTTCGCGCAGGAGGTGGTGGAGCGCCTGGGCGTGCCGCGGGACCGCTTCACCATCGTGCCCGGCGCGGTGGAGGTGCAGCGCTTCCATCCCGCCCTGGACTACGCCCCCGGCAAGGCCGCCGATCCCGTGCGCCTGTTCTATCACGGCCGCGTGGACCGCCGGAAAGGCGCGCTCGACTTCCTGGACGCGCTGGCGATGCTGCGCGCGCAGGGCGTGCCCTTCGCCGCCACGATCAGCGGGATCGGCCCGGATCTCGACGCCTGCGTGGCGCGCGATGCCGAGCTTGGCCTCGGCTCGCGTTTCTCCGGCTATGCCGACTACGAGGCGGCGCCCGCCCTCTACCGGGCGCAGGACGTCTTCGTCTCCCCCACCTATGCCGAGGGCTTCTCCAACACGGTGCTGGAGGCGATGGCGAGCGGCCTCGCCACCGTCTCCTGCGATGCGGTGGGCGTCCGCGACTGCCTGCGCCATGAGGAGAACGGCCTGCTCTCCCAACCCGGCGACGTGCCCGCCCTGGCGCGGAATCTCCGCCGTATCATCGAGGATGCGCCGCTGCGCGCCCGCCTGGCCGGCAATGCCCTGGAGGAGTGCCGCCGGACCTATTCCTGGGAGGCGGTGGGCCGCCAGATCATGGGCATCTACGAGGAGCTGCGCGGCACCGCCCCCGATACGGGTTTCGACCCCGTCCTGCCAGTGAGCGAGTGCCGCTTCCGCGCGGCACCGCATCTGCTCTGATGCGCGCCACGGCATGAGAACGGCCCTCGCCCTCTCGCCCCATCTCGACGATGCCGCCTTCTCCGCCGGCGGGGCGCTGGCGCGGATGGCCGCCGAGGGCTGGCAGGTGGTGGTAGCCACGCTCTTCACCGCAACGGTGCCCGGGCCGAAAGGCTTCGCCCTGGCCTGCCAGACCGACAAGGGCATCCCGCCCGAGGCCGACTACATGGCCATGCGGCGCGCGGAGGACGAAGCGGCCTGCGCCGCCCTGGGCGCGCGCGCCCTGCATCTGCCGCTGCGCGAGGCACCGCATCGTGGCTACAACGATGCCTCGACGCTCTTCGGCTGCCCGCGCTCCTGCGACACCGCCCATCTCGATGCGGCTGATGTCATCCGGGCTTTGCTGCCCGAGCTGCGGCCGGACCTGCTTCTCGCCCCGCAGGCCATCGGCGGGCATGTGGACCATGTGCTGACCGTGCGCGCGCTGCAGATCCTTGGCCTGCCCCTGCCAATCCTGTGGTGGCGCGACTTCCCCTATGCCACACGCGCCGACACGCCGCGGCGACCCTTCGAAACCCTCTTCGCCGGGCTGCGCGAGGCCGAGTTTCCCGCGGATATCACGGCCCGGCACCGGGCCTGCGCCGCCTATGCGACCCAGCTCGGCTATCAGTTCGGCGGCCCGGA
This sequence comes from Pararoseomonas baculiformis, assembly GCF_017813395.1. GTDB lineage: Bacteria > Pseudomonadota > Alphaproteobacteria > Acetobacterales > Acetobacteraceae > Roseomonas > Roseomonas baculiformis. The sequence goes on from NZ_JAGIZB010000012.1 coordinate 116,080, forward strand.
AGGCCTGGCCCGCGCCCTGGAAGCGGCAGGCGGGACGGAGCGGATGCGTGTGGAGGGCGAGGCGCCTTTCCTGCCGGGCAGCCCCTGATGCCGCTTCCCACCGCCCGCAGCACCGTGCGCACCCCACGCCTTCGCCCCCATGCGGGCGCCCTTTCGGACCCGGCGGAGCGCGCGGCGCGTCACGCCCTGCTGCGGGAGGCGCCCCATGCGGCGCCGATCCGTGCCCTGGCCCAGCGCATCCGGGAGGCCACGGGGCGCCCCGTCCCCGAGCCCGACCCGCTGGATGGCGGTGCCGAAGCCGGCCTGCTCCTCCTGCTGGAGACGCCAGGGCCGCGGCTGACCGAGAACCCCATCGTTTCCCGCGACAAGCCGGGCGGAACGGGGGCCAATCTCCGCCGCTTTCTCGGCGCCGCGGGCATACCGCGCCGCGAGACCCTCATCTGGAACGCCGTGCCCTGGGTGATCCACGCCCCCGGCGCGCTCAACCGCGCGCCGCGCGCGGCCGAGCTGCGATCCGGCCTGGCCTGGATCCCGCCCCTTCTGGATGCGATGCCGCGGCTCCGCGTTGCCGTGCTGGCCGGCCGCTTTGCCGCCGCGGCCCTCCCCGTCATCCGCGCCGCCCGGCCCGGCCTGCCCGTGCTGTCCATGCCGCATCCCAGCCCGACCTATGTCTGCACCAGCCCCGAGGTGCCGGCGCGCATCACCGCGGTGCTGGCGGAGGCGGCGGCGTGGCTGAGGGAAAGCGCAGCATGACCGCGTTCCTCGACACGGGCGCCGCCGGCATGGCCTGCCCCGCGCGACCGGCCGCGTGACGGCTTCCCTCGTAGGCATGCGCCGCGCCGACGCCGGGCGAGCCGCGCAGTCTCGCCGCCGCTGGATTTTCGCCGGCCTCGCCGCCGCCCTCATGCTCGGGTTGCTGGCCCTTGCCCTGCCCGTTCTGGCCGCCGGCGGCTGGTCGGTCTGGGAGGTGCTGATCCTTCTCTGCCTGTTGCTGAACCTGCCCTGGATGGGGCTGGCCGCCGCCACGGGCCTGGCTGGCCTCGCCATCCGCCTCCGCAATGCCACGCAGCCCGCGGAGCCGGACGCGCCGGTCGCCCTCTGCACCGCCGTGGCGGTCTGCGTGCGGAGCGAGACGATGGAGGAGGTGCTGCCGCCCCTTGGCCGGCTGATGGACGGGCTGGTGCCCCATGGCGACCGCTTCCTCCTCGCCATCCTCTCCGACACCTCCGATCCGGCCCATGCGGCCGCGGAGGAGGCCGCCGTCGCCGCCTTCACCGAGGGCCGCCCCGCCGGCTCCGTGCTCTATCGCCGCCGGGCCGAGAACACGGGCTACAAGGCCGGCAACGTCATGGACTTCCTCGACCGCCATGCCGGGGATTTTGAGTTGATGGTGCTGCTGGACGCGGATTCCGAGATGGCGCCGGATGCGGTGCTGCGCCTTGTCCGCGCCATGCAGGCCGAGCCGCGCCTTGCCATCCTGCAGCACCCCATTGCCGGCCGCCCTGCGCGTGCAGCCTTTGGCCGCCTGTTCAACCTGGGACACCGGGCCGGTGCCCGCAGCTGGACGCTGGGCCAGGGCTGGTGGCAAGGCGATGAGGGGCCCTTCTGGGGCCACAACGCCATCCTCCGCATCGCGCCCTTCCGCCAGCACTGCCGCCTGGATCCCCTGCCGGACGGTTCCACCATCCTCTCGCACGACCATGTCGAGGCGGCGCGCCTGCACGGCGCCGGATGGGTCGTCCGCGTGCTGCCCGACACGCGGGAGGATGCCGGCGGCTCGCTGGAATCGGCGCCGCCGCATCTGCTGGCCTTCCTGGCGCGGGACCGGCGCTGGGCGGCGGGCAACATGCAGTACCGCCACTTGCTGCGCGATCGCACCCTTGGCCCGCTCGGCCGCTTCCAGATGTTCCAGGCCCTGCTTCACTACCTGCTCGCGCCCGCCTGGTTCGCCCTCCTGCCGCTCGCCGCTCTCAATGCCGCGCTCGACGCGGAAGGAACGCCGCGCGGCGCGCTGATCGCGCTTCTCCTTCTCGGCTACTCGGCGCTGCATCTTCCGCGCCTCGGAGGCCATCTCGCATCGTTGCTGCAGGCTGCGCCAGGCGAGCGCCTCGCCTATTTCCGCGCGGCATTGTCCGAAACCCTGTTCCTCATCCTCTTCGAATCCATCACCGCAGCGCACAACACCCTTATCGTGCTGTCCCATGCGCTTGGCCTCCCGCATGGTGGGTGGCCGGCGCAGCAAAGGGCGGAGCGCCGCGTTGAATGGTTCGAAGCGGCCCGTCTTCTCTGGCCCCACACGGCGCTCGGCCTCGGCATCCTGGCGCTTCTTCTCGCCTCTCAGTCGGGTTTCGCCATCCTTGTCGGAATTCCCGCCGTCGCGGGGCTGGTGCTGGCGATACCGTTCTGCGTCCTGACTGCCGATCCGGGCCGGGGACGCGAATGGCACTGATGGCCTCGCCGGCCTGGCGGGCAACGCTGATCGGCTCGCTCTACGCCTGGCAGGGCCTGGTGGCGGGCTTCGCCCTCACCGCCATTCCGAACCACTACGCCGCTCTCGGCGCGTCCACCGCCGCGGTTGGGGCCCATGTGGCGACGGTCGGGCTTCCCTGGATCGTGCAGCCGCTCTGGGGACCGGTGGTGGACCGGTACGGCGGCTGGAGCATGGGCCGGCGTCGCTTCTGGGTCGTGCTCGCCTTCCTCGGATCCCTGCTGTCCCTCACCGGGTTGCTGCTGGTTGAGGACGACGGGACCGCCGCGGCGCTGCCCGCGATCAGCGCGGTGTTCCTGCTTCAGGGTGCCTTCGCGGCGCTGGCCGACACGGCCACGGACGCGATGATCATCGACCACATGCCGCCGGAGCGCCTGGGTGCAGCCAGCGCCGTGACACGCATCGGCTTTGTCGGCGGCAGCGCGGCCGGTGCGGTGTTCTTCGCCTGGGTGCTTGCATCCCATGGGCTTCGCGTGGCGGTATCCCTGTTGGTGTCTGCGGGCGTGCTGATGCTGCTGCTCCCGCTTCTTGTCCGGGAGAAGCCGGGCGAGCGGCTGCTTTCCGCCGCTGTCGTGCCGCGGACTGCGGGGCAGGAAACCTGGCGCGCTTCTGCTGGCGGATTTCTCGCCATCCTGGCCAGCCGCGACAGCGTGGCATGGCTCGCCGGCTGCTTCGCCATCGATGCTGCGGCGGCCGCCTTTGCCGTGCCACTCGGGGTCGAGTTGATCCAGGCGCGCGGTTGGACAGCGGAAGCGCTTTCGAACGCGCAGTCCGCCGCCGCGCTGACGGCGGGCACACTCGGCGCGCTGCTGGTGGGATGGTGGACCGACCGGCAGGGCGTGCGGCGGACGCTGGGTTTCCTTCTCGGGCTCTGCGCGGTGGCCCATATCGGAGCGGGGCTGCTGCTGCTTGCGGATAAACCGGGCCTGGTGCAGCTCGGCGGTCCAGCCGCACTCGCCCTCTCCACCATCGTCCCGGCCCTCGTCTTCGTGGCCCTCGCCCCCGCGGTGATGCGCAGGAGCCATGGTGCGCTCGCCGCCACGCGCTTCGCTGTCTTCATGGCGGCGCTGAACATGGGGAGTGTCGCGGGCGCGGCGGCCTCGGCCCAGCTGGTGTCTGCGGTCGGCCTTCCCGCTGTCGGGCTTGCGGCGGGCACGCTTTACGCGCTCCTCGCGATCGCATGGAGGATGCGCGGGGCGAGCTGACATGAACCTGTCCTTGGCACGGGACAGCACCAGGGCCTCACCACCTTCCCGGCCGCACCCGGCGGCCTACTTCACCCTGGTTAAGGTTCCCTGCTCCTGCCTGGGTGATGTCGGCCTCGCGCTCAGCGTCCCCCCGACTTGGTGGGATTGGCGTGTTGGTCCCCCGGTCCCCGAGACGCGGCGGGCGTCTTGATGGCACCAGGCGAAATGATGCCGGTTCATTTCTGTAACTATATCGATTGCGAAAGTTAATTTCGATTTCGTGATTTGTCTCATTTCCCGAACGACGTTCAAGTTAACCAATCGTAAGAAGAAAGCGCGCCGCAACTACCATTTGGTGGTGCGGATCAGCGAACAGGAATCGAGATCTAAGAAGTTTCTCGCGAAGGCACGAGAACCGGAGGCTTGTGTGCTCGGCGCATGCCACTGAGAAGGCGGACTATTAGGAAGTTACTACCCGTCAGAACGCCGCGTAACTTCGGGTGTCCGCCGAACGACTGCTGAAGTGACAAACATCTTCCGGCATCCGTCGGAAGTGCAGCGGAGGATCGTCTCAAAAAAGAGGCGAATTTCGTTGATCGAAACATCTGATGAGGGAACGGTTCGATGGTAAATCTCGTGAGGCATGACCTCGAGTTCATCCTGAAGCAGATCAAGATCGCGGAAGCACACTCCGCCGGTATTCCGCTCAGGGACATCCGGCTCGACGCCAGTGGCAATGTCATCACGGATCCCAATGCGCCAGCCGATCCCAACGGTGCGCCCGCCGTTCCTACCACCCTTTCTCCTTACGGGCTGAGGACCGTCGACGGGAGCTACAACAATCTCGTGGAAGGACGCGAGGAGTGGGGCGCCGCCGACCAGCCCTTCCCGCGTATCACCACGCCGGTCTACCGCAACGAGTCCGATGACAGCATCGTCTTCGGTGCCGGAACCCCTGGTGAAGTCGTCTTCACCGATGGCAATTACGGGGAATTCGGCGCTCCGCCTCCCGCATCGATGGGGCTCGGCGGCGGGACGGTGGTTGACGCGGATCCACGGACCATTTCCAACCTGATCGTGGACCAGACGCTGGAGAACCCGGCAGCCATCTACACGGCGCTGGCCCATGCCGGCGTAACGGGCCAGGCGATCACCACTGCGCTGAACGAGATCAGGGGCGCCTACGCGTCCGTAAAGGCCGCAACCATCGCCGAAGGGGCGGCCTCGGCCGACGACAAGCCGGCCGCCACGGCGGCGAGGGAGGCCGCCCAGGAGGCGCTCGACGTGCTCCTTGGGCAGCACGGCATCGAGATGGACGGCAAGAGTGTCGTCATTCCGAATGTGGCGCCCGATGAAGGGCTTTCGGCCCCCTACAACAGCTGGTTCACGCTGTTCGGCCAGTTCTTCGACCACGGCCTGGACCTGGTCACGAAGGGCGGCAACGGGACGATCTACATCCCGCTCCAGCCGGATGACCCGCTGTACAATCCGGCGACCCCGCACAGCAACTTCATGGTTCTGAGCCGGGCGCCATCCGATGCCGCGAACCTGACGACCCCCTGGGTTGACCAGAACCAGACCTATACCTCCCACTCGTCGCACCAGCTTTTCCTGCGGGAGTACAAGTTCTCCGTCGACTCCGATGGCGACGGCGTTGCCGACTCCCATCCGCTTTCAACCGGCAGGCTCCTCGAAGGTGACCGCGGGCTGGCCACCTGGGCCGATGTGAAGGAGCAGGCGAGGACGCTTCTGGGCATCAATCTCACGGATGCGGATGTCACCAACATCCCGCTCTTCGTCATGGACGAGTATGGCGAGTTCATCCGGGGCCCGAACGGACTCCCGCAGCTCGTCACCGGCCTGGGCGCCGACGGCAAGCCCGGCGGCGGCGACGATACCTTCATGGAAGGCAACCTTTCGAACCCGATCAGCACAGCCGGAGCGGTGCGGACCGGCCACGCCTTCCTGGACGACATCGCCCATGCGGCTGTCCCGGTGATCTCGGGCGGGGTCCTGCAGCAGGACTCCGACGACGACGTCGGATATTTCAACGCCGACGGGACGCCGGGCGGCGTCAATAGCCGTGGGTCCCAGACGGCCTATGACAATGAGATGCTCGACGCCCACTACATTACGGGCGACGGGCGCGGCAACGAGAACATCGGCCTTTCTGCCGTCCATCACGTGTTCCACTCCGAGCACAACCACCTTGTGGATCAGGTGAAGCAGCGGGCCATCGAGTCCGGCGATATCGCCTTCCTCAATGAATGGCTTCTCCAGGACCTGCCGGGCAACTTCACCCTGCCAACCCTCACCACACCTGCGGAAATCAAGGCTTTCGCAGACACATTGTCATGGGACGGCGAGCGCCTGTTCCAGGCGGCGCGCTTCACCACCGAGATGCAGTACCAGCACCTCGTCTTCGAGGAGTTCGCCCGCAAGGTTCAGCCGGACGTGGACGCCTTCGTGTTCAACGCGTCCGTGGACATCAACCCGGCCATCTTCGCCGAATTCGCCCATGTCGTGTACCGCTTCGGCCATTCCATGCTGAAGCAGGAGGTCGCGGCAACCAATGGCGACGGCACCGATGCCAGCATGGACCTGTTCGATGCCTTCCTCAATCCGCTGGCCTTCGGATCGGCCACGGTAAGCCACGAGCAGGCCGCCGGCGCCATCGTCCGCGGCATGACCAGCCAGGTTGGCAATGAGATCGATGAATTCGTCACGGACGTGCTGCGCAACCAGCTCGTCGGCATCCCGCTGGACCTCGCCGCGCTGAACATCGCACGCGGCCGCGATACCGGAATTCCGTCCCTGAACGCGGCCCGTGCCCAGTTCAAGGAGGCGGCGAATGGCGACACGCAGCTCGATCCCTACAAGAACTGGACGGATTTTGCGCTCAACCTGAAAAACCCGGCCTCGATCGTCAACTTCATCGCTGCCTATGGCACGCATAACACCGTCACCTCCGTCGACACGATCGCGGAGAAGCGTGATGCCGCGATGAAACTGGTCTTCGGCGATGCGAGCCTCAACGAGGCGGACCGAAAGGCCTTCCTCGGCGGTACCGGCATCTATGCGAACAAGCTGGGCGGGCTGGATGACGTCGACCTCTGGGTCGGCGGGATGGCCGAGAAGAAGATGGCCTTCGGCGGCATGCTGGGCTCAACCTTCTCCTTCGTTTTCGAGCTTCAGATGGAGAACCTGCAGAACGCCGACCGCTTCTACTACCTGTCACGCGTCCAGGGTCTCAACTTCCTCAACGAGCTGGAGAACAACTCCTTCGCCAAGATGGTGCTGAACAACACCGATCTGGGGGCATCCGGCTACGCGCTGCCCGGCGATATCTTCTCCGTGCCGGACCACGTCCTCTACATGGACAAGAATGTCCAGACGATGTTCGGGTACGTGGATCCCGAGCAGGAGGATCCGGTTCTCCAGGTGATATCTCCCATGGTGGAGCGCATCGACGAGAATAATGACGGGGTTGCCGAGTATATCCGCGTCAATACGAACGACCATGTGCTCATCCAGGGCACCGAGGAGGACGACACCATCATCGCCGGGGGCGGCGACGACTCGGTCTGGGGCCGTGGCGGCAATGACCGGATCGAGGCCGGGTACGGCGTTGACAAGATCCATGGCGGGGCGGGTGACGACATCATCACCAATTCCGGTACGGATATCGGTGAAGTGGATATGCTGCATGGCGAGGAGGGCAATGACGTCATCCATGGCGGCAGCGGCCTGGCGCTCGTCTTCGGCAACGAAGGCAGTGACTACATCATCGCCGGCCCTGATGGTAAGGAGGTCTTTGGTGGAACCGGGAACGACTTCATCCTGGGCGGCGAGGGTGACGACTTCCTGCTCGGCAACGAGGGCGATGACTGGATCGAGGCCGGCAACGGCTTCGACACGACGGCCGGCGACAATTCGGAGCTGAACTTCAACTCCTCTATCATCGGCCACGACGTGATGTTCGCCGGGCAGAACGAGCATGACTTCGACGCCGAGTCCGGCGACGACATCATGGTCCAGGGCGAGAGCGTCATGCGGAACGAGGGCATGTACGGCTACGACTGGGCCATCCACAAGGGCAACCAGGAGGCTGCCGACTCCGACCTCACCAGGCCCATCTTCACCACGGATGAGGAAGACATCCTGCGTGACCGGTTCGATCAGGTGGAAGCCCTGTCGGGCTGGGAGAAGAACGACGTGTTGCGCGGCGACAACCGCGGCGATCTGAACGCCGAGGCGCCGGCCGGGGGGGGCGATGATGGAGCCACCTTCGCACGAAACGAACTGTCCCAGGCAGGTGTCGACCGCATCGCCGGCCTGCGCCAGCTTCTTGGTGACCGGGTGGAGGCCGCGCCGACGACCGGTGACCTTGAGCAGGTGGTTGCGTTCGATAGCGGCAATATCCTGCTTGGCGGTGGCGGCAGTGACATCATCCAGGGCCGCGGCGGCGATGACTACATCGACGGCGATAACTGGCTGAATGTTCGCATCGGGATCTATAACAGCAATGGCGTTGAGATCGGGTCCGCCGACAGCATGACCGGCAAGGTCACCAAGGCGGGGCAGGATCTCTATGGCGGCGCCAGCCTCAACAGCCTGATGCTCAACGGAACCCTCAACCCGAGCCAGCTCAGGATCGTCCGCGAGATCCTGAACGGGAACATGCTCGGTGACATCGACACTGCGGTCTACAGCGGTGACGTCGCTGACTATACCTTCACCAGGAACCATGACCGGTCCATCCGCGTGGTCGGCAGTGACACCAATGCGGCGGGAGACATGATCCGGAACATCGAGCGGATCCGCTTTGTGGATCCGCTGAGTGGAGCAACGACTGCTGAGTTCGATATTCAGCAGCTGGTGAACGAGAACCAGTTGCTCACGGGCGGTCCGGGCAATGACACCTTCGACGGCTGGCTCGGGAACGACACCCTGATCGGCGGCGGCGGCACGGATACGGCCGTCTTCTCCGGGCCGGTCGGGAACTACAGCTTCGCGTTCAACGGGTTGGGCATCATTGTCTCGGACCAGGTCGGGACGGACGGTGTCGACAACCTCTTTTCGATCGAGCAAATGCGGTTCGGCGACCAGACGCTGATTATCCGGGCCGGAAGCAGCGCCGGCGGAACCACGGTGGGCGTGAACAATCAGGCCAACCTGCTACTCGGCTTCCAGGGCAATGACCGGCTGGATGCCAGGGCCGGCAACGACGTGCTCGTCGGCGGTCTGGGCAGGGATACCCTGATTGGCGGTGTTGGGGCCGATACCTTCCTCTTCAGCAGCGCTGCGGAGGCGGGGAACGGCACCGGTGTGACCACCGGGCGGGACATCATCATGGACTTCAATCGAGGCCAGGGCGACAGGATCGACCTGTCGGGCATCGATGCGGTCCTGGGAGGTGCCCATGATAGCTTCACCTTCATCGGTACGAACAGCTTCACCGCCGCTGGTCAGCTGCGATACTTCCAGGAGGGCGGAGCAACCATCATCGAGGGCAATCTCTCCGGAACCAGCGGGGCAGAGTTCCAGATCCAGCTTGCAACCCCGCTCACGCTGCTCGGAACCGACTTCATCCTCGGCGCCGTGCCTCCCACCGTGCTTGGCGGGAATGGCAACGACATGCTTCAGAGCGGGACCGGCGACCGGATCTTGGTCGGCGGCGGCGGCACGGATACGGCGGTGTTCGCCGGGCCGGTGGGGAACTACAGCTTCGCACTCGGCGGGACGAGCATCATCGTGTCCGACCTGGTCGGGACGGACGGGGTCGATATGCTCGAATCCATGGAGCAGATGCAGTTTGGTGGCCAGACGCTGATCGTCCGGGCTGGGAATGATGCCAGCGGCACGACAGTGGGCGTGAACAATCAGGCCAACCTGCTGCTCGGCTACGAGGGCAATGACCGGCTGGATGCCAGGGCCGGCAACGACGTGCTCGTCGGCGGCCTGGGGAGTGATACCCTGATCGGCGGCACTGGGGCCGATACCTTCCTCTTCAGCAGCGCCGCGGAGGCGGGGAACGGCACGGGTGTGAACACCGGGCGGGACATCATCATGGACTTCAATCGGGGCCAGGGCGACAAAATCGACCTGTCGGGCATCGATGCGGTCCTGGGCGGTGCCAATGATAGCTTTACCTTCATCGGCACGAACAACTTCACCGCCGCAGGGCAGCTGCGATACGTTCAGGAGGGCGGAGCAACCATCATCGAGGGCAATCTCGATGGGACCGACGGAGCGGAGTTCCAGATCCAGCTGGCGACGCCGCTCACCCTGCTGGCGACCGACTTCATTCTTTAGCCGCCACGTGTGGGAACAGCTAAACTTGGCCAGGGGCACCATGTTCGGTGCCCCTGGTTTTCGCGGTAAGGCCATCTTCGCCAATTGCGTGGGCACCTCGTCGCACTCGCCGGCACGGTGCTGGAGCCGGCCGGTCAACGCGTCACAGCTGCATGACGCCACTATGCCACCGTGTTCTGGATGTCCGGATCCTCACCCGGGTCGCGCTTCCCCTCCAGGAGGGCCTGATAGGTCTCGGCAAGACCTTCCGTGTCCTCCACGGTCGCGGTGAACACCACCTGCTCGTCGCTGCCCTGGAGGGCGATCACCAACTGGAATTCGAACATCGCCGAGGCGTCGCTCGGGGTCAGGCTAACGGCCATGCTGCCATGGATCCCCTCCATGGTGATCTCGAAACGGCCTGAGACGGCCTGCTTGTCAGCATGGGTTTCAACCTCCAATGCTTCCAGATCACGAGGCTGCTCCGTGACGGCAAGCCGCTTTCCGAGCTGGCTTTGTGTCGCTGCCTCTGCGATGGCCGCTGCCATGGCATTGAATTGCTCCAGGGGCGTGGGCATGGGATCGTCTCCGCGGTCGGTTCGGCAACGATAACGCGGCCGCGAAGCGAGAGACCGATAGGAACTGCGTCCCGCTCCCTCGCATGGCTTGCCGATGGCTGCCGCCCGCTGCTTCTGCCCTGGGAAGAAAAGGGCGGCAGCGCGACGTGAGCCATGGGCTGGTCGGGTAAGTCTTGTTCACCCCTGTTCGCGATTCCAGGGCCCTTTCACCGACAGCTCCGCACCGGCTTTCGAAGGGAGAGCCCTAGCTGTCCAGCTGCGCGAATTCCTCGACCACGCTGAAGCCTCTCGTCGCGACCGCGATGAAGTTGATCCACAACACCTGCGACAGAGCATGCAGGTCCTTGCTCTGCCCGCTACGCGCAGCGGCCTCCGAATAAGCGGACATCCACTCCCGCATGGCGAAGCTGTCGCGCAGCTGGCCCGCCAAGCCTTGCTCCCGGCTTTTCAGCACGATCCGCGAGGCTACGACGCCACGGCCCCATTTCGCACGCTGTTCGGGGGTCCGGCGTTGCCATTCTTCCGAGGTCTCGAAATCGATGGGGATCAACGGTCATCCTCCGGCCTGCCGCCTTTGCCTCAATACACGGCAGGCTGCCCTCCACTCCTCCAGCAAGTTTACGACGGCCGTGCGGACCGCGAAGGCTTAAGCCTTTCTCACACGGGCTTGTGTCAGCCGGCCTGCGTCCCTCCAGCGGGCTGAACCTCGACACTCTCGGGAGTGGCGCATGCCAAGCCCGGCTGGCCGCTTCGCGGCCGCTCCGGCGGTTTGCGTGGGGCTGCGCCTCGCCTGCACCTCACACGCCTGAATCGCTTCACTATTCATCTGCCTGCCGATCTAGATCTGCCAGTTTCAGGGCGGCACTCAGTGGAGAAATGCATAATCACGAAATCTTGAGGACCTGTTGTGATAGTCGAAGGCGCCCCAGGGCGACTAAATCAACTTACGGTTGTTGGATCTCTTGCTTCGACACGCTCTCGGAGTGAACAACATTGGGGACCGGGATCATGAGACGCCGCCGCGCCAGTGACGAGGTTGACCGCGGAGACATCAGCGTGCTCGTCGCAGAAGACGAGAGCGCCATTGCAGAAATGATTCAGGAAGTCCTGACTGACGAAGGGTTCCGCGTCACCGTGGCTGCGGATGGTGCACTTGCCCTGGAGGAGTATTCCAGGAATGAGTTCGATGTGCTCTTGACCGATGTGCGCATGCCGAACCTCGATGGCGTCGGCCTTGTCCGCCGTTTGCGGCAGATAGAGGCGGATCTGCCGATCGTTGTTCTGAGCGGCTACATGACCGGCAAAGATTTTGGAGATCTGAGGCAACTCGGGATTCCAGCCGAATCCATTTTGGAGAAGCCTGTGACTTTCACGCGCCTGCGCGATGCGTTGCGGACGGCTCTGGTAAGCTGAGGCCGCAGCAGCAGCGAAGGTTCAACCGCCGCCTGCTGGCGCTCTTTCAGGACCTGCCCGCATCGGCCGCTCGGGGCCGCGCATCAAGAGTAGCCCTGATCACCCCTGCAAGCTTCGGGATGGTGTAGGGCTTGGTGACATAGGCAATCTCCGGCCGCGTAAGGCTGCCACGCGGCGGCGTATCCGCGGGAACGCCGGACATGACGACAACGGGAAGATCCGGCCAACGCCGTTCCGTCTCCGTGGCAAGCTGCTGGCCGGTTACGCCCGGCAGCCCACGATCCGTGAGGAGCAGCTTGACCTCAGGCGTGTTCTCCAGAATCGTGAGGGCCGAGGATGCATCCTGGGCGCGCAGCACCCGGTATCCCAGAAGCTCAAGTTCCTCTGCCGTGTAGGCAAGAATGTCCGGCTCGTTCTCCACGACCACGATCGTCTCGCCGCGCCCGGCAAGCTGATCTCCTTCGGCCGAGGGATCTGCCGAGGGGTCTTCTGCCTGGGCAGGAAGACGTGGGAGATGGATGCTGACTGAGGTGCCGACCCCGAGTTCGCTTTCGATCGTGACATGGCCCCCGGCCTGCTTCACGAAATCCCTGACCTGGTAGAGGCCGAGCCCGGTTCCCTTGCCTGCCTCCTTGGTCGTGAAAAACGCTTCGCCCGCGCGCGCCATGACCTCCCGGGACATGCCGGTCCCGGTATCCCGGACGGTGATCTGGACAAACTCATTGCCAGGAACGGGGAAGGAAGCCGGCACGCTCTGGGTTCCGCGGGTGACCTTCGCCGTCTCGATCGTGACAGCCCCGCCGCGTGGCATGGCGTCGCGCGCGTTGATTACCAGGTTGAGCAGCGCGATCTCGAACTGGTTGATGTCGGCCATCACCATCCAGGGCTGGTCGACAAGGGCGAACTCCACCACGACCTTGCTGGCCGAGGACTGGCGGAACAGGTCCGACATTTCGGTGATCAGTGCGTTGGGATCGACGGGCTGCAGCTCGGGCTTCTGGCGCCGGGAGAAGGCGAGAAGACGCTGTGTGAGCGTCGTGGCTCGGCGTGCGCCTGTCCTGGCCCGCTCTATCGCCTGGCCAGCCCTGTCCAGGTCAAGATCCTTGAGCAACCGCTCGGCACGATCGAGATTGCCGAGCACGATCATCAACAGATTATTAAAATCATGCGCCACGCCCCCGGTCAGGTGGCCGAAGGCCTCCATCTTCTGTGCCTGCCGAAGCTGATCCTCCGCCTGCCGGCGTGCGGTGATATCGGTGTAGAGCGTGACGAAGCCCCCGCCTGGGAGCGGGTTGCGGCGCAACTCCATCACCTTGCCATTCGGCCGCTTCCGCTCGATCGCGCCGGTGCTTCCACCGGCCCTCAGAAGCGAGAGGCGGCGCGCGACCTCGGCTTCCACCTCCACCTCGCCGAACTCCCCCGCGAGAGCCTGGGCGCGAAGGATATCTTCGAGGGGAAGGCCCACCCGGAGCATGTCAGCCGGGATGCCCGTGAACTCGGGAAAGCGCGAGTTCCACTCCACCAGTCGCAGATCGGCGTCCATCATCATCACGCCGTCGCTCATGCCGGCCAGCACCGCTTGAAGGCGGCTGGCCTTGGCACCGGGAGGCTCCTGATCCGAGGCGGGGTAAGCGACATCAGTGGCTGCCGCGCTGCCTGGCGGCCGTCGCGATGGCAGACGGGATTTCACCGCCGACAGCATGGCCGAGCTTACGTGCTTCCACCCAGACACGGGAGAGCCCTTCTGTGCATTTGCGAACGTGCATTCAGTCCATCAGCGCAGGTTACGGGTGTGGCCAGGCAACTCAATGCCATAGGTTAACGAATGTTGCGTTCCACCTGCATGCACGGCTGCATGCAGCCACTCCGGTCGGTCAACCGCAGAAACGAACGCGGAAAGGTTCCGTTGCAACGCTTTGGACACATTGGCGGGGCATGTCGGCGGGCAATCCGCGACGGGCCGCAGGAGAGCGACACTGCGGCAAGCAGGAACGCCATGGCCCTGCGCCAAGCCGCCCCAGCTGCGGCCCATGCCTCGGCGCTTGCGCTCGGCGGCCTCCTGGCGTTAGCCAATGGTCGGCGCCCTGGCCAAAGCGGCCATGACACGCCTGGGGAAATGCTTCATGGAATGGACGAGCCGCCGTCAACGCTTCCGCGCGGTGTTGGGCGGGGAGCGTTGCATCCACCCGGCCTCGGTACATGATCCTGTTTCTGCTCGCCTCGCCACTGACCTGGGCTTCGAGACGGCTATCCTTGCCGGTTCCGTCGCGTCGCTCGCCGTGCTGGGGGCGCCAGATCTGATCGTCCTGACGCTGACCGAATTTGCCGAGCAGGCGCTGCGCATCAATCGTGCCGGTGCGCCACCGCTGCTTGTGGATGCCGATCACGGATACGGTAACGCGTTGAGCGTGATGCGAACGGTGCAGGAGCTCGAAACGGCCGGTGTCGCTGCGCTGTCGATCGAGGACACGCTGCTGCCCGCCCCATATGGCGGCGGCCCGGCGCGGCTGATCTCGCTGGAGGAAGGGGTGGGCAAGATGAAGGCCGCCATCGCCGCCCGCGAGGACCCGGGGCTCGTCATCTTCGCCCGGACCAGCGCGCTGGCCATCAGCGGTCTCAACGATGCCGTTTCGCGGGTGCGCGCCTTTTCCGGGCTAGGGGTCGATGGCATTTTCCTTATCGGTGCAAAGACGCGCGCCGAAATTGAGGCGATGCGGGCCGTGACCGACCTGCCCTTCGTACTGGGTGGAACTGGCGGCGAGCTTGCCGACACTGAATGGCTGGCTGCGCATGGGGTACGATTGGCACTGCAGGGGCATCAGCCCTTCCAGGCGGCCATCGCGGCGCTGCACGCGACGATGAAGGCGCTGCGCGACGGCACGAAGCCTTCAGAACTTCAGGGCCTCGCCTCCGCAGCCCTGGCGAAGCAGGTGACGCGCGAAAGCGACTACGCGCGTTGGACGACCGATTTCCTGGGCGGGGGCTGATCGCCATCCGGTGGCCTGTGGTGACGCATGGCGCGGAAAGGCTGGAGGAGGCACCACCGGAAAGGGTGGGACCGGGCCCATGGCACTCGCACTTTGTCACGCCGGGGTGGGATCGGCCCGCAACGCACGATCCAGGCTTCGGCCCACATCCGGCCCGAAGAAGCTGATCAGGTGGCGGGCATGGACACTCAGCGGCCGCCGGCGGTGGGCGCCGATATGGGTCACGGTCGAGGGAAACAGGTGCCGGGCGTTGATCGCGCGGAGATCACGGTCGTTGCTCCGGCTATAGGCAAGGTCGGCCACGATGCCGACGCCGAGCCCCGACCGGACATAGGTCTTCATGATGTCCACGTCGATCGCGCTGAGCACGATGTTCACCGACAGCCTGCTGGCCTGGAAGACGCCCAGGATGCCGGCCCAGGCTTCGAAAGCGGGGTCGTAGGTGATGATGGGATGGCTTGCGATCTCCTCCAGCCTGATCGGGCGCCGAAGACGCGCCAGCGGGTGGCCGGGCGGCGTCAGGACGAGGCGATGGACCTCGTAGCACGGGAGGAAGACCAGGTCCGGATAGGGCTGGCTGGGCAGGCCGGCGACGGAGATGTCGGCCTCCCCGTCGCGGAGCCAGTTCGCCACCTGGATACGGCTGCCCTGAAGTAGCCGGAGCTGGAGGGTCGGGAAGTCGCGCAGCAGGCGCTCGATCATGGCTGGCAGCACATAGCGGGCATGGGTGTCGATCGTGGCGATGGTGATGCTGCCTCGGTCACCGGCCGCCATGTCCCTCGCCGCGCGGTGCAGCTCGTCCACCTCATCCAGGATCCGGAGCACGGTGGGAAGCAGGGCACGCCCCTCCGGCGTGAGGTCGGATAATCGCTTCGCGCCCCGCACGAACAACGCTACGCCGAGTTGCCGTTCCAGTTCCTGCAGGTGCCGCGTGAGCCCCGGCTGGGAGGCGTTCAGCTGGCGCGCTGCGCGCGAGAGGCTGAAGCCCTGCGCCACCACTTCCCGCATCGTCCTGAGCTGGTGCAGCTTCATCGCGCGCCATCTTATGCTGAAACAGCATATCATTATGCAATCAAATTACTTCCCGACATATCCCGGGCCCGACATCCTCCCTCAGGACCGTCGGCCGGAGAGCCGGCGGCCGGGGAAATGTCGGAATGGTACAGCTTTCGGCCCGGAACCTCCGGGGCGCCGGTATGGGTAGGCGCGTTCAGCACCAGGGCCTGGCGCGGAGATGACGGGATCCGCTGGGCAGGAGCTTCCCCTGGCAGGGGTCCGCGTGCTCGCGCTGGAGCACGCCGTGGCAGCCCCCATCGCGACGCGCCACCTCGCCGACATGGGGGCAGAGGTGATCAAGGTGGAGCGGCCGGCGATAGGCGACTTCGCGCGCCGATACGACCAGTCCGTGCACGGCCTTTCCTCCTTCTTCGTCTGGCTGAACCGCGGCAAGCGGAGCCTGACGCTCGACGTGAAGAAGCCCGGCGCCGCCGGGCTGCTGGCCCGTCTCGTGGCACGCTCGGATGTCGTGGTGCAGAACCTGGCGCCTGGGGCTTCGGACCGGCTGGGGCTATCCTACGCGGCGCTCTCGCCCGCGCATCCCCGCCTCGTGCTTTGCGACATATCCGGTTACGGGCGGGACGGGCCTTACGCCTCCCGCAAGGCCTATGATCTGCTGATCCAGGCCGAGGCCGGGCTCATGAGCGTGACGGGAACGCCGGAGGCCCCGGCGCGGGCAGGCATTTCGGCGGCGGACATCGCCACGGGGATGTACGCCTATTCCGGGATCCTGGCCGCGCTGGTCCGCCGCGGGAACACCGGGCGGGGCGCGCACCTGCAGGTCACGATGCTCAACGCGGTGGCCGAGTGGATGGGCCACGCGCTCTACCAAGCGGCCTATGGCAGCGGGCCGCCCGCGCGGCTTGCCAGCGGGCATCCGAACATCCAGCCCTATGGTACCTACCGCACCGGGGATGGGGCGGTCATCCTCGGTATCCAGAATGACGGGGAGTGGGCAACCTTCTGCCGCGACGTGCTGGGCCGGCCCGAACTGGCCACCGACCCGCGCTTCGCGACGAATGTCGCCCGCGTCGCCAACGGCATGGAGCTGACGGCAGCGATCGAGGCGGTCTTCGCCGGGCTGGACAGCGCGGCGGTGATTGGGCGGCTTGATGCGGCTGGCATCGCCAATGGACGGCTGAACGACGCAGGGCAGGTCTGGGCGCATCCCCAACTGGCGGCGCGCGATCGCTGGCGCGAGGTGGGGACGCCAGGGGGGACGGTGCGTGCGCTGCTGCCGCCCACGGAGTTCGCCGATGTCGAACTCGCCATGGGCGATGTTCCGGCGCTCGGCGCGCACACGACGGCGATCCTGTCCGAGATCGGCTGCACCGAAGCCGAGATCGCCAACCTGCGAAGTACCGGGACAGTGTGAAGACAACAACGGGAGGACACAACATGGCCAAGAGACGTCAACTGCTCCTTGCCGGGGCGGGCGCCCTTGCTGCTCCGGGGCTCGCCCTGGCCCAGGATCCGGCGCGCAGCACACGCATTGTCGTGCCCTATGCCGCGGGAGGGCCAACGGACGTGCTCGCCCGCCTCTTCGCCGAGCAACTCGGCCCCGTGATCGGGCAGCGCGTGGTGGTCGAGAACCGCACGGGAGCCGGAGTCGTCGTCGGCACCGACGTGGTGGCGAAATCAGCGCCTGACGGGCAGACGCTCCTGCTCACCAGCGTCGCGCATGCGGTGAATCCTTCTCTTTTCCCCAACCTGCCCTTTGACACGGAGCGGGATTTCGCGCCCGCCGCCCTCATCGCCAGAGTGCCGCTCGTTCTGCTCGTCCGCAACAGCTTGCCGGTTCAGGACATGGCGGGCTTCCTGGCCTGGCTGCGGGCCCAGAATGGCCGTGCGACCTATGGCTCTTCCGGCGTCGGCGGCGCGCCGCACCTCGCGGCGGCGCTGCTGCTGATGATGACCGGGCTGGAGGCAGCCCATGTCCCGTATCGCGGCTCCGCGCCCGCCATGACCGATCTCGCCTCCGGCCGGATCGACTTCTACATCGATGCCGCGACTGGCGGGCTCGCGCACGCGAAGGCGGGAACGGCACGCGCCATCGGCTGGTCGATGGCGGCGCGCAGTCCCCTGGTGCCGGACCTGCCCACCTTCGCCGAGGGCGGCGTGCCGGGATATGAATGCTACACCTGGAATGTCATCCTCGTGCCCGCGGCGACGCCGCGCGACACGGTGCTCCAGCTCAACCGTGCCTTCGCCCAGGTCATGGCGATGCCGGCCCTCCGCCAGCGCGTGGCGGAGCTCGGCGGCGACGTGCCGGAGCCGGTGGCGCCGGAGGCTGTCGGCGCCTTCATCCGGAACGAGATCACCAAATGGCGGGAAGTGGTGCAGAAATCGGGGATGACGACGCAGTGAGCGGCGGGGCCGCGCCCTTCGACCCTCGCGGCCACCGCGTCGTCGCGGAGCAGCGCTGGTTCGACGACTTCCGTCTCGGCGAGCGCTTCGTGCTGCCGAGCCGGACGATGACGGAAGCTGTTTTCCTGGCCTTCCAGGCTGCAAGCGGTGACAACCACCCCGTTCACTACGACGCCGAGTATTGCCGGGCGCATGGCATGCCGGGAATGCTGGCACATGGCTATCAGGTCGCGATCCAGACGGTCGCGGGCGCGGGGCTGTTCCCGCATATGATCGAGGAATCACTGAAGGCCTTCCTGGAGCAGTCCAGCCGGTTCCTTCGCCCGGTCTTCGTGGGTGACACGGTCTATCCCGCGCTGACACTGGACGAGTTGGCGCCGAACCGGACCACCGGGGTCGTGGGGCTGCGCAGCACGGTCCACAACCAAAGGGGCGAGCTCGTGCTGGACGGGCGCCATCGCTATCTCCTGCGCAGGCGGCCCGCCCATGCCGGAGCTGCGCCCGGTGGGTGACGTGGTGCGTGGCGTGGTGCGGGTGGGCGGCGGCTCAGGCTTCTGGGGCGACACGCCGGAGGGCGCGGCGCAACTGGTCCGGCACGGCGATGTGCATTACCTCGTGCTCGACTACCTCGCCGAGATCACGATCGCGCTGCTGGCGCGTGCGCGCGAGCGCCGGCCCGAGCTGGGCTACGCGCCCGACTTGATCACGCAGGTGATCGGCCCCCTCGGGCGGGAGATTGCGTCGCGAGGCATCAAGGTGATCGCCAATGCAGGCGGCGTGAACCCGGCGGGCTGCCGGGATGCCTTGCTGCGCGAGATTGCGGCGCAGGGCCTGCCGCTGAAGGTCGCCGCCGTGCTCGGTGACGACGTGCTGCCCTTGCTGGGAGATCTACCTGCCCGCGCGATGGACGGGTCGGCGCCGGGCCCGCATCCCCCTTTCGCCACGGCCAATGCCTATCTCGGCGCTTTCCCGATCGCGGCCGCCCTCGACGCAGGGGCGGATATTGTCGTGACCGGGCGCTGCGCCGACAGTGCGATGACCCTCGGGGCGCTCATCCACGCGTTCCGGTGGGGGCCGGACGAGCTTGACCTCCTCGCGGCCGGCAGCATGGCCGGGCACCTGATCGAGTGCGGCCCGCAGGTGACAGGCGGCATCCTGACCGATTGGGAAACAGTGGCGGATGGCTGGGCCATGATGGGCTTCCCCGTCGCCGAGTGCCGTGCCGATGGCGGCTTCACCATCACCAAGCCGGCCGGCACCGGCGGTGCCGTGACCGTCGCCGGGGTGGCGGAGCAGCTTGGCTACGAAGTGGGCGACCCGGCGAATTATGTGCTGCCGGATGTGGTCTGCGATCTGCGGGAGGTGCGGCTGGAACAGCTCGGCCCCGACCGGGTGGCGGTTTCGGGCCTGCGCGGGCGCCCCCGCACCGACAGCTACAAGGTGAGCGCGACCTATCTCGACGGCCACCGCGCCACGGCCACGCTGCTGATCACGGGCCGCGATGCCGCGCGCAAGGCGCGCGCGACAGGGGAGGCGCTCCTCGCGCGGACGCGCCGCCTGATTACTGCCGCGGGATTCAGCGAACTGCGCGAGACCTCCATCGAGGCGCTGGGCGCCGAGGAGGGCTACGGGCCGCATGCGCGCCCCGTTGCCAGGGAGGTGGTGCTGAAGGTGGCGGTCCACCACGACAACGCCTGTGCCGTTGAAATCTTCGCGCGGGAGATCCACGCGGCGACGACGGCCATGGCGCCTGGCACGGCGGGCGGCCCGGCAGGGCGCCCGAAGGCGGTGCCGATGACCCGGCTTGTCTCCCTGCTGGTTCCGAAAACAGGCCTCTCGCCAGCCTTCGAGATGGATGGGGTGCGCCACCCCGTTCCTGTCCGCTGCGACGGGCAGGGCACTCCCGTGACGCAGCCACCCGGGGAACCGGCGGCGTCCGCCGCCACGGGCGAGCGGGTCTCCGCCGTACCGCTCGCCGCCCTTGCCCATGCCCGGAGCGGCGACAAGGGCGACCTTTCCAACATCGTTCTCATCGCGCGCCGGCCGGAGTGGCTGCCGGTGATCGCGGCGCAGGTCACCGGGAAGGCGGTCGCCGACTTCCTGCGCCACGCTGTCCGCGGACGCGTGGAGCGCTACGCCTGGCCCGGGCTCAACGGCTTCAACTTCCTCCTGCACGAGGCCCTTGGCGGCGGTGGCGTCTCGTCGCTGCGTTACGACGCCCAGGGAAAGGGGCTCGCCCAGGTGCTGCTGGACATGCCGGTGCAGGTGCCCGCCGCCTGGCTTGACGATGGCAGCCTGAGCCCGGATCGGCACATTCGATAAGGAACCCCGCACGTGGACTTCTCCTTGCCCGACGAGCTCTCCTCGATCCGTGACGCCGTGCTCCGGATCTGCGAGCGTTTCGGGGACGACTACTGGCTGGCGCGCGACATGGAGGGAGGTTTCCCCCACGAGTTCCACGCGGCCATGGCGCAGGATGGCTGGCTCGGCATCTGCATCCCCGAGGAATATGGCGGTGCCGGGCTGGGCGTGAGCGCCGCGGCGACGATGATGCTCGCGGTCACGGAATCCGGGGCGGCCATGGCCGGCGCCTCGGCCATCCACACGAATATCTTTGGCCTGCACCCTGTCGTGGTCTTCGGCACGGAGGAGCAGAAGGCCCGCATGCTGCCACCGATCGTCCGCGGCGAGTCCAAGGCCTGCTTCGGGGTGACGGAACCCAATACCGGCCTCAACACCACCCAGCTCAAGACACGCGCCGTCCGCAAGGGGGACCGCTACGTCGTCAATGGCCAGAAGGTCTGGACCTCCACGGGGCAGGTCGCGGACAAGATCATGCTGCTCGCGCGCACCACGCCGCTGGAGGAAGTCCGCAGTCCGACAGAGGGGCTGAGCCTCTTCTACACGACCATCGACCGGACCAGGGTGGATATCCGCGTCATCGAGAAGATGGGCCGCAAGGCAGTCGATTCGAACGAGACCTTCATTGTGGATTTCGAGGTGCCGGTGGAGGACCGGATCGGCGAGGAGGGCAAGGGCTTCCACTACATCCTCCACAGCCTGAATCCCGAGCGTGTGCTGGTCGCGGCAGAGGCGGTCGGCATCGGCAGGGCGGCACTCCGGAAAGCCACGGCCTATGCGAAGGAGCGCCAAGTCTTCGGCCGCCCGATCGGCCAGAACCAGGGGATTCAGCACCCGCTGGCGAAGAACTGGATGGAATTGGAAGCGGCCTATCTCATGACGATGCAGGCGGCCTGGCAGTACGACAATGGCCTGCCCTGCGGGCCCTCGGCCAATGCGGCGAAATACCTGGCCGCGGAGGCAGGCTTCGAGGCCTGCCAGCAGGCCGTGATGACCCATGGCGGCTTCGGCTATGCCAAGGAGTACCACGTGGAGCGCTATCTGCGGGAGGTGATGATCAACCGGATCGCTCCCGTCAGCCCGCAGCTCATCCTCTGCTTCATCGCCGAGAAGGTCCTCGGCCTGCCGAAGTCCTATTGAGCCGGAGGGAGCGATGAGCGGCGATTCGTCACCATACCGGAACTTGGTGCTCAAGGAGGTGGGCGACGGGGTGCTTCTTCTCACGCTGAACCGTCCGCAAGCGGCGAACGCACTCGACCGGCAGATGGCCACCGAGCTGGCCAGTGTTTTCGCGAGGCTCCGGGCCGAGCCCGAAGCCTGGCGCTGCGTCGTGCTGACCGGTGCGGGGGAGCGGGCCTTCTGTGCCGGCGCGGATTTGAAGGAACGCGAGACACTGGCCGGACCGGATGCAGAGGCGCAGTACCTCGCCATTGCCGGCGCGATCCGGGCCGTGCTGGAAAGTCCCGTTCCCGTCATCGCCGCGGTGAATGGCGCGGCCTATGCCGGCGGGCTTGAGATCGTCCTGTCCTGCGACTTCGCCTATGCGGCAGACACGGCTCGGCTTGCCCTCACGGAGGTCGCGATCGGCATCATGCCGGGTGGGGGCGGGACGCAGCTGCTTTCCCGCATCGCCGGCGAGCCTCGCGCGAAGGAGATCATCCTGACGGGGCGCCCTTTCTCCGCCACGGAGGCGCAGGCCTGGGGCATCGTCAACCGCGTCTGCCCGGGCGGGCAGGTCGTGGCCGAGGCCATCGAGACGGCCCGCCGTATCGCGAGCAATCCCCGCCTTTCCGTGAGCCAGGCGCGGCACGCCATCCATGCCGGTTTGCAGATGGACCTCGGTTCCGGCCTGCAGCTTGAGAGAGACGCCTACCAACGCCTTCTGACGAGTGCGGGACGAAAGGAAGGCCTCGCTGCCTTCAAGGAAAAGCGCCCGCCCCGGTTCGAAGGTTGAGGAACGCGCCTCCCCAGGCCATGACGGGCCATTCTGCGGCGCTGTGATCCAGGCGAGCTTACCCTTCCGTGCCGGCGGCTGCCTCACGCACAACCTTCCGCCGGCACTCAATCCTCGGGGCGGTCGCTGACAGGCGGCGGAGCAACGGTCCCCGCGAGGCGCGTTCCCTCGCCTAGCCTTATCGTGCCATCCGGTTGCGGCACCGCCAGGGGCGCCACGAGGATTTGTGCGCTTCTCTCCGTCACCCCCAAGGCGCGCGCGACCGGAGGCGTGATGTCGAGCAGCCGGCCCGCGCTGGCCGGTCCGCCGCCCAGGACCTGGACCAGGGTCGAACGCCCGTTCTGCAGGTTCTGCACCCGAGCCGTCGTGCCCTGCGGGAGGACGCCGCTGACGCCAACCGCGGGTCTGGAGGCAAGGGCCGGGTCGTCCAGGACCAAGGCCTCGGCCTGGCGCGCCTTGCCTGAGCGATCGAGGGCCTGCCTGGGGGGCTGCCTCGGGGCCGGGCGAGGCGCGATCTCGATGACGGCGCCGGCACTCTGCTCCCGCGGCGCAGCCATGCCCTGGCCGGCCGGCAGGAAGCCAACCAACAACAGAACCAGCCCCGCTGTCCTGCAACGCGTCATGCCCCTGTCCCCGGACGCAGAAGTGCTCGTGCGGATCTAATATGGGCTTTGGGAGGGGCGGCAACACCCGGGGGACGCCCGGAAGGCCAGGTCAGGAACCCCGCATGTGAAAGGCCGTCGCGGCCTCCTCGGGCTGCCTGCTCGCGTGGCACCGAAAACACGGCAAGAAACTGGCCGTTCTGGCAGCAGCTTGCCGGGGGAGGGGGAGCAGAAACCTGCCGGGGCCTCGCGCCGTTGCAAAGCCGGGAATGCTGGAACCCGGTGTCCGGCGACAAGCGGGAGAGTATCCATGCCCAGCAAGGCAAGCGCGGCGACGTCGAAAAAGGAAGGCGCGAAGAGCGATGAGAAGGTGAAGGGCACCAAGGTCGCCAAGCCGGCCAAGGGGAACAAGCCCAATGCGCTCCAACAGCCCCTTCAGCCGTCCGATGAACTGGCGGCCGTGGTTGGCTCGGAGAAGCTTGCCCGCGGCGAGGTGGTGAGCAAGGTCTGGGAATACATCAAGACGAACAAGCTGCAGAACCCGAAGGACGGGCGCGAGATCCTGGCGGACGACAAGCTCCGTGCGGTGTTCGGCAAGGACAAGGTCACGATGTTCGAGATGAACAAGCACCTCGCCCGTCATCTGACATAGAGGTGCCGTTAGGAAGCCGAGCCTCGGGGCGCCTGTTCTTCCTCCGGCCGGCGAGAGCAGCTGCGTGAGGGAAGGCGATCCGGGGACCGATGCCGGCCCTCGGCCGCAGTGTCCCCTGCCAGCGCGTCAGCCCTCGACGTCCAGCGCGTAGCCAGCGCTGCGGACGGTGCGGATAACGTCGGCATCGTTCTCGCCGTTCACGGCCTTGCGCAGCCGGCGGATATGCACATCCACCGTGCGCAGTTCGACATGGATGTCCCGCCCCCAGACGGCGTCCAGAAGCTGCTCGCGGGAGAAGACGCGACCGGGATGCTGCAGGAAGAACTCCAGCAGCCGGTATTCGGTGGGTCCGAGATGCAGTGTCCGGCCGCCGCGCGTCACGCGGTGGGCATCCTGGTCCATCGTGATGTCCTGCCAGCTCAGGGCACCCTTGGTGGCCGGGCCCACGGAGCGGCGCATCACGGCGCGGATCCGCGCCATCAGGGCCTCGATGGTGAAGGGCTTGCCGATATGATCGTCAGCCCCGGTATCGAGGGCGCGAACCGCATCCGCCTCCTCGGTGCGGGCCGTCACCATGATGATCGGCAGGTCCCGCGTCTCCGCGCGGCGGCGGAGCTGGCGGCAGACCTCCAGGCCGGACATGGCGGGCAGCATCCAGTCCAGCAGCATCAGGTCGGGCTTGGCCTCGGCGACGCGGATCAGGGCCTCCGGCCCATCCGTCGCTTCCTCCACGCGGAAGCCCTGCTTCTCCAGGTTATAGCGGAGCAGGGTGAGCAGCGGCGCCTCGTCCTCCACCACCAGGATGGTGGGGCGCTGCCCGTCGGCGAGCGCGCTGGCCCTCATGCGGCGGGCGCCTGGGGCGGAGCGAGCTCGGAGGAGACATCGGCCCTGGGGCGATCCTCCGGCAGCACGGCGCCGCGCACGGCGTAATGCACGGTTTCCGCGATGTTCGTCGCGTGGTCCCCGATCCGCTCGAAGTTCTTCGCGATGAAGAGCATATGCGTGCAGGCCGTGATGTTGCGCGGATCCTCCATCATATGCGTCAGCATCTCGCGGAAGATGCTGGTGTAGATGTCGTCCACGGGAGCATCGGCGGCCCAGACGCGCTCTGCCAAGTCGGCATCGTCACGCACGAAGGCGTCGATGCTGTCCTTCAGGTTCCGCTGCACCAGCTGGGCCATCCACTGGAAGCCGTTCAGGCCGCCGATGAAGGGTTGCCCCGACACGATGATGGAACGCTTCGCGACGTTGCGCGCGTAATCGCCGATCCGCTCGATGTCCTGGCTGATCTTCAGCGCGGCGACGATGAAGCGCAGGTCGCTCGCCATGGGCTGGCGCAGGGCGAGGAGGCGGACGCAGAAGGCATCCACCTCGCGCTCGAGAGCATCGATGGGCGCATCGCGGCCCACCACCTCCCCGGCCATCTCGGAGTCCTTGCGCACCAGCGCATAAGCAGCATCCGCCACCTGGCGCTCGGCGAGGCCGCCCATGCGAGCGATCAGCTCGCGCAGCCGCTTCAGCTCTTCCTCGTATGACTTCACGATATGCTCCACCGGACGATCCATGATTGTTGCGTCCGCCTCAGCCGAAGCGGCCGGTGATGTATTCCTGGGTGCGCTTCTCGCGCGGGGCGGTGAAGAGCTGCGCGGCCGGCGCCACCTCCACCAGCTCCCCCAGGTAGAAGAAGGCCACCTGGTCCGCGCAGCGTGCCGCCTGCTGCATGTTGTGCGTCACGATGGCGATGGTGAAATCCTGCTTCAGCTCGTCGATCAGCTCCTCGATCTTGAGGGTGCTGATGGGGTCGAGCGCCGAGGTCGGTTCGTCGAACAGGATCACCTCCGGGCGCACCGCGATCGTGCGGGCGATGCAGAGGCGCTGCTGCTGCCCGCCCGAAAGCCCCATGGCGGAGCTGTGCAGCCGGTCCTTCACCTCGCCCCAGAGCGCCGCGCGGGTCAGGGCCCATTCCACGCGCTCCTCGGTCTCGGCGCGCGAGAGCTTCTCGTGCAGGCGGATGCCGAAGGCGATGTTCTCGTGAATGGTCATCGGGAAGGGGGTGGGCTTCTGGAAGACCATGCCGATCTTCGCGCGCAGGGCATTCAGGTCCATGTCGGGATCGACGATGTTCTCGCCATCCAGCATCACCCGCCCTTCCGCGCGCTGGCCGGGATAGAGGCTGTACATGCGGTTGAGCACCCGCAGCAGCGTGGACTTGCCGCAGCCGGAGGGGCCGATCATCCCGGTGACCTGGCGCTCCGGGAAGTCCAGCTGAATCCCCTTCAGGGCCTTGTTCGTGCCGTAGAAGAAGTTCAGGTCCCGGATGGAGATGCGCGCCGTGTTCATGGCCGCGGAGGAGCGCGCCGCCATGCCCCCGAAGCTACCGGGGGCAGGCCCCGAGGCCGTGGCAGTCTGCGCGGTCCCCGCGGCGGCGTTCATCGCGGCGGCGGTTTCGGTGTTCTGGTTCATGGCTTTGCCCTGGGCCTTCGTCAGCGGCGGGCGCGCAGCACGGCGCGCGCCAGGATGTTGAGGCCGAGCACGCCGAGGGTGATGATCAGCGCACCCGTCCAGGCGAGCGTGATCCAGTCCTCATAGGGAGAGCCGGCATAGGAGTAGATGGTGATCGGCAGGCTCGACATGGGCTGCGAGAGGTTCACGGACCAGTTGAGGTTGCCAAGGGAGGTGAAGAGCAGCGGTGCCGTCTCGCCGGCCACGCGGGCCACGGCGAGAAGAACGCCCGTGATGATTCCGGAGATGGCGGCGCGCCAGCAGACCAGCACGACCATCTTCCACTTCGGCGCGCCCAGCCCGATCACCGCCTCGCGCAGCGTGTTCGGGATGAGCCGCAGCATGTCCTCTGTGGTGCGGACCACCACGGGGATCACGATGATGGCCAGCGCCACCACCCCCGCCCAGCCGGAGAAGCCGCCAAAGGGCAGGACCAGGAGCTGGTAGACGAAAAGGCCGATCAGGATGGACGGTGCGGAAAGCAGCACGTCCGATACGAAGCGCACCACCTGGCCGAAGCGGCCATTGCCCGCATATTCCGCAAGATAGGTCCCGACCAGCAGGCCGATCGGCGTGCCGAGCAGCGTGGCGAGCGCCACCTGGATGAGGCTGCCGATGATCGGGTTCAGCAGGCCGCCATGGGATCCGGGCGGGCGCGTCACGTCGGTGAAGACGTTGAGGGAGATGCCGCTCGCCCCCTTAACCAGCAGCGTGGCAAGGATGGAGACGAGGAAGAGCAGGCCGAGCACCGTGGCAATGGTGCAGAGCGCGCGGATGATCCCATCCGTGCGGGCGCGGCGGCGGCCAAGGGCGGCCGAGGCGGACTGGTCCTTCGCCCGGCCAGGGATGGAGGAACGGGGCGCGGTGGTCGCGGACATCGGGTTCAGGCCTTCAGCCGGGAGCGGAGCAGCCAGCGCGAGAGCGCGAGCACGCCGAAGGAGATGACAAAGAGGAGGAAGCCGAGTGCGAGCAGCGAGGAGAGCTTGAGGCTGCCGGCCGCGCTCTCGCCGAACTCCAGCGCGACGATCGAGGCGATGGTGTTGCCCGGGCCGAAGACGGAAGCGGTGATGCGGTTGGCATTCCCGATGACGAAGGTGACGGCCATGGTCTCGCCCAGGGCGCGGCCGAGGCCGAGCATGATGCCGCCCACCACCGAGACGCGGGTATAGGGAAGCACGACCCCGCGCATCACCTCCCACCGCGTGGCGCCCAGGCCGTAGGCGCTTTCCTTGTAAACGCCGGGCACTTGCAGGAACACGTCCCGCATCGTGGCCGCGATGAAGGGCAGCACCATGATCGCGAGGATGAGGGCGGCGGTGAACAGGCCGGTGCCGAAGGGCGGGCCCTGGAACAGGCTGCCGATCACCGGAAGCTCGCCCACCGTGTCGATGATGGCGGGCTGGATGGTTCCCGCCATCAGCGGCACGATGACGAAGAAGCCCCACATGCCGAAGATGATGGAGGGAACGGCGGCCAGCAGCTCGATGGCGGTCCCGACCGGGCCCCGCATCCAGGCGGGCGCCAGTTCCGTGAGGAAGAAGGCGATGCCGAAGGCCACCGGCACGGCCATCAGCAGGGCCAGGATGGCGGTGAGAATGGTGCCGTAGATCGGCACGCCCGCGCCGTAGATATCCTGGACCGGATCCCATTCCGTGGATGTGATGAAGGCCGCGCCGAAGGCGCGGAAGGCGGGAAGCCCACCCATGAAGAGCTCGATGATGATGGCGCCGAGCAGCACCAGCACCAGGGCCGCGGAACCGCGGCAGAGCAGGGCGAAGACCGCGTCGCCGGCGCTGGCGCCACGCCTGGGCGCCGGCCGTGCCGGAAGGGATGGCAGAACTTCGGGGATGGCGACCTGGGCCACGCGGTCTTCCTCAGGAGAAAAAGGTCACCCGGCGGCGCGATGCCGCCGGGCGTTCTCGGATCAGCCCGCCGGCCAGACCGGCTGGCCGTTCACGCGGACCTGCCCCCAGGCGGAGCGGACGGCGTTCTGGACCGTCTCCGGCAGCGGGATGTACTCGAGCTGGCGGGCCGCATCGCTGCCATTCTTGAAGGCCCAGTCGAAGAAGCGCATCACCGCCGTGGTGCGGGCCGGGTCCTGCGGGTTCGTCGGCACCAGGATGAAGGTCGGGGACACGATCGGCCAGGAGTTCTCGCCCTGCTGGTCGATGATGCTTGCCGCCATGCCCGCCACGCTCCAGTTCGCGTTCGACGCCGCGGCCTGGAAGCTCTCCATGGTCGGCTTCACGAAGCGGCCGGCCTTGTTGCGCAGCTGCGCGGTGGCGAGCTTGTTCTGGGTGGCATAGGCGTTCTCGACATAGCCGATGCCGCCGCGCGTGTTGCGGACCGTGCCCGCCACGCCCTCATTGCCGCGCGCGCCGGCGCCGGTCGGCCAGCGCACGGAGGTGCCGGCGCCCACCTTGTCCTTGAACTCGCTGGACACGGCGGAGAGGTAGGAGGTGAAGACGAAGCTCGTGCCCGAGCTGTCGGCCCGGTAGACCGGGGCGATCGCCAGGTTCGGCAGGGTCACGCCGTTGTTCAGCTCGGCGATCTTCTGGTCGTTCCAGCGGGTGATCTTGCCCAGGTAGATCTCGGCCAGCAGCTCGCCGGTCAGGCGAAGCTGATCCTCGGCGACGCCAGGGATGTTCACGATGGCAACCACCGCGCCCATCACCGTCGGGAACTGCATCAGGTTTCCCTCGGTCAGCTGCTGCTGGGACAGCGGGGCGTCCGACGCGCCGAAATCAACGGTGCGGTTGCGGATCTGGTTCACGCCGGCGCCCGAGCCGACGGACTGGTAGTTCAGCTGCAGGCCGGCCGCCTTCGCACCCTCGCCCCAGCGCTGGTAGACCGGGTTCGGGAAGCTGGCGCCAGCGCCGGTGATCTGGGTCTGCTGGGCAAAAGCCAGGCGGCCGCCCAGCATCGTGGCCCCGAAAAGAGGGGCGGTGGAGAGCAGGAGGCTGCGTCGGTTCACCGTGTGGTCTCCATCGGCATGTTAAGGCCGGGCACGCGCCGAGCCGTAGCGCGTTCCCTTGGCGGCGCGGAACCTAGGTGGGCTGAGAGACGCCTGGATTGCACTTAAATGAAAGAAATGTGACAGACAGCGGGCAGCCTTGCCGATCTTCCAGGCCGTTCCGGCGGCAGAAATCCTCTGGAACCGCGGAATGAAGCGTTCCACGAGTCCTCAATATGACAGTTCATGAAAGGCGTCGCGGCTCCCTGAGCGAGCAGCGATTTCCCTGCGTCGAAGCAGTGTCACAGAACCTTCCTCGGGGCTGCTGACGAACCGAATCAAGCAGCCGGGCCGAACGGCTTTTCCGGAACGTGGCATCCGGCTGCGGGTCGGCTTCTCGCCGGCGGCTGCCGCCATCCGGCCCGCCCGTCACCGCCCGCGCCGCCCCTTTTCCCGGGCCGGGAACGAGGCCGTGACCGCGGGGCCCCTGCCAATGGCTCCTGCAGCACCCCATGTTGCGGTGCAGCATGGCCGCGATATCGCGGCAGCCGGCTTGGCCTAAAGGGCTCTTCATGAATATGCGGCTTGATCTCAAGACCCTCGTCCGTCTCCGGCAAGCGGCCGGGGCGCAGGCCGGCAAGGCGCCCGCCGGGGATGGGCGGTTGCAGGAGGTCGTGTCCTTCGGTGCCAATCCCGGCGGGCTCCGGATGCTGGCCCATGTGCCGGCGGACCTGCCGCGAGGCGCCCCGCTGGTCGTGGCCCTGCATGGCTGCACCCAGACCGCAGGCGGCTTCGACCTGGGATGCGGATGGTCCGACATGGCGGAACGCTCGGGCTTCGCGCTGCTGATGCCGGAGCAGCGCAGGACCAACAACGCGCATCTCTGCTTCAACTGGTTCGAGCCGGGCGACACGGGGCGCGACATGGGGGAGGCCGCCTCCATCCGGCAGATGATCGGCTGGATGCTGCGCGAGCACGGGCTGGACCCGGCGCGCGTCTTCATCACAGGCCTTTCCGCCGGCGGCGCGATGACATCGGTGATGCTCGCCACCTACCCCGAGGTCTTCGCGGCCGGGGCGGTGGTGGCGGGGCTGCCCCATGGGGCAGCGAGCGGAGTGGGAGAGGCATTGGGGGCCATGGCGCGGCCCGCGGCCCTTGCCCCAGGGCTGCGCGGCGATGCGGTGCGGGCGGCGAGCCGGCATCGCGGGCCCTGGCCACGTGTCGCGGTGTGGCATGGCGATGCCGATACGACCGTGCATCCCGGCAATGCCGACGAAATCGCGAAGCAGTGGCTCGACCTGCACGGGCTTGCCGATGCGGCCCCGCGTCGGGGCACCGGTGAGGGCGGGCATGAGCTGCACCGCTGGGCCGGGGCGGATGGCACGGTGCGGGTGGCCCTGCATCGCGTGGCCGGGCTGGGGCATGGCGTGCCCCTTTCCCCCGGGCGGGAAGAGGGGCGCTGCGGGCAGGCCGGGGCCTATCTGCTGGATGCCGGGCTGTCCTCCACCCATGCGATCCTGGACTTCTGGGGCCTGCCGACAGGCGGGGCCGCGCTGCCCGAGATGGAGGTGATCCCGCCCGGGGCTGCCCCGCGCCCGGGGCCGGCGAAAGCGCCGGGGGCAGGCTGGCAGGGGCCGCTGCCCCAGGCGGATTCCGGGCCGGGCGCGGTGATCACGAAGGCGCTGCGCGCGGCGGGGCTGATGGGGCGCTGACGCCTCTCAGCCGCGAAGCGCGGACTGGACCATGGTGGTCGGCGGTTCCGGATCGTCATCCAGATCGGCCGACCAGACATGCACCGGCCCCTCCATCCCGCCCTGGCGCCCGCGGAACTTGGCGATCGCGGCCCGTTCGATCCGCCCGCGGAGGCGGACGAATTCCGACATGATGTCGCGCGGAAGGTTGGAATAACGGCCGCCGGCATCCTGGATGGCTGCCTTTGAAACGGAGCAGGCGAGCGCCTCGCCGCACTCCTCCACCTCGAACAGGATACGGTCATGCATCCAGCGCGGCGGTTGCAGGGCCAGGGCATTCGCTGCGGCCGGATGGTGTTCTTCCGAGGGCTGGGCGTGCTGGGACTGGGTGGGGTCGTGCGTCATTCGTCACCCTAGGCCCTTTGTAAGCCGGGCTGGGCGCACGTTTCCGGCATGCCAATGACCGGCGGCCGGCAGCGGGGCCCGGCCCGGATCCCGTGAGGCAAACGGCGCCACTGCCTTTCGAGATGGAACAACCGCCGCAATCATGCGCTTATGGCTGAAGCGGCAGCGGTGCTGATCGCGGGCGTGCCGAAAGCCATGCCGCCCGGCCCGCCACACCCGTTCATCATCACAGCATCGACAAGGCACCAACATGGCCAATCTTCCGCCGCTTCCTCCCGCCGGCCGCGCTCCGCAGGGCGGCAAGAATGCCACCGGCAAGCCGAACCCCAAGGATGCCCGCGCGGGCGGCGGCCGGGATGGGGGCGGCAAGCAGGGCGGCGTCAGCAGCGCCACCCAGAGCAACCGCAAGACCGGGGACCGCTGATTCCGGCAGAACCGGAACGATGCTGGTGCTGCCTCGTTAGGCGCCCATGACCGACGGCGCCTGGGATCCTGATCCCTATATTCTTGTCCTCACCGGATTCGGGATCCTGATCGCCCTCGTGGCATGGCTGCCTCTCGTCCTGAGGCGCCTGCCGCTGTCGCTGCCGATCGTTTGCATCGGGCTGGGGGCTCTCCTGTTCTCCCTGCCCGGGACGGGGCTGCGCCCCCTGCCGATCCTCTATCCGGAGATCACGGAGCGCTTCACCGAATTCGTGGTGATCATCGCGCTCATGGGGGCGGGGCTGAAGCTCGACCGCGTCTTCAACTGGCGCGGCTGGGGCGTCACCTGGCGCCTGCTCGGCGTGACGATGCCGCTCGGCATTGTCGCGATCGCCCTTCTGGCCGGCTGGGGCATGGGCCTTCCATGGGCGGTGGCCATCCTCCTGGCCGCCAGCCTCGCCCCCACGGATCCGGTCCTGGCGGCCGATGTCCAAGTCGGCCCGCCCAGGACGGGCGCCGAGGATGAGGTGCGCTTCGGCCTGACATCGGAGGCCGGGCTGAATGACGGGCTGGCCTTTCCCTTCGTGCATCTCGCCATCACCCTTGCCGCCGTGGCCGCGACGGGCGAGGCTTGGTTCTTCGAGTGGTTCAGCTATCGCGTGCTGTGGGAGGTCGGCGCCGGGGCGCTGGCGGGATGGCTGATCGGGCGCGCCTTCGGCTGGCTCACCTTCCACGTGCCGGCCGAGACGAAGCTGGCCAAGACCGGCGACGGCCTGATCGCCCTTTCCGCCACGCTCGTCTCCTACGGGCTGACGGAGATCATCCACTGCTACGGCTTCCTGGCCGTTTTCGTCACGGCGCTCACCTTCCGCCACGCGCACCGCGCCCATGACTTCCACGTCCAGATGCATGCCATGACCGAGCAGATCGAGCGGATCGCCATGATGATCCTGCTGCTGCTCTTCGGCGGTGCGCTGGTGAGCGGCCTGCTGGAACCGGTCACCTGGACCGATGCCGGGATCGCCGCGGTGATCCTGCTGGTCATCCGCCCCGTGACCGGGCTGATCGGGCTGGCCGGCTTCCCGGCGCATCGGACCGAGAAGGTGATCATCGCCTTCTTCGGCATCCGCGGCGTGGGTTCCTTCTATTACCTGGCCTATGGGCTGAACCACATGGAGGTGGAGGGCGCCGAGCGTCTCTGGGGCATCATGGGGCTGATCGTGCTCATGTCTGTCCTTCTGCATGGCCTGACCGTCACGCCGATCATGCGCTCGCTGGACCGCCAGCACGGCCGTGACCCGGACGCGGAAGAGGCCATCCCGCCCCCCGGCCTGCAGGGACCCGCGAAAACCTGAACCCGTCGTGGCTTGCGATGGGGCCGCCTGGCGTGATCTAGGTCTGCAATGATCGAGATCGCCGTTGTCGTCGCCCTGATCCTGCTCAACGGCGTGTTCTCCTGCTCGGAACTGGCGGTGGTGTCTTCCAGGCCCCGGCGCCTCCAGGCCATGGCGGAGGCCGGGAGCAAGGGGGCCCGGGCCGCCCTGGTCCTCCGTGAGGATCCGGGCCGCTTTCTCTCGACCGTGCAGATCGGCATCACCCTGGTCGGCATCCTCGCCGGTGCCTTCTCCGGCGAAGCGCTCGGCGGGCGGCTCTCCGCCTGGTTCCAGACCCTCGGCATGCCGGCGGGTATCGCCAGCCCGCTCGGATTCGGGCTGGTCATCGCCGTCGTGACCTATCTCTCCATCGTCATCGGTGAGCTCGTTCCCAAGCGCTTCGCACTCCGGAACCCGGAGGGATTTGCCAGTGTCATCGCGCCGCTGATGACCTTCCTGTCCCGCGTTGCCCTGCCCGTGGCCTGGCTGCTCGATGCCTCGACCGGCGCGGTCTTCCGGCTCCTCGGCGTCGGTCCGCAGGAGGAGAGCAAGATCACGGATGAGGAAATCCGCTCCCTCGTCGCCGATGCGGAAAGCTCCGGCACCATCGCGAGCGCCGAGCGGCATCTCATCTCCGGCGTGATGCGGCTGGGGGACCGGCCGGTGCGCGGCATCATGACGCCGCGCACCGAGGTGGAATGGGTGGACATCAATGCCGACGAGGCGCGAATTCGGGAGATCCTGTCCACCACCCACCACTCCCGCCTGCCGGTGGGCGAGGGCTCGACCGAGGCGCTGATCGGTGTGATCCAGACGCGCGAGCTGCTCGCCCGCGTCCTGGCCGGCCAGCCGCTCGACCTGCGCAGCCTGATCCGCCCCGTCCAGGTCATTCCGGAAACCGCGGACGCGCTGGATGCCATGGCCCTGCTCCAGGCCGCGGAGGTGCCCGTGGTGCTCGTGCATGACGAGTACGGCCACTTCGAGGGGCTGGTCACCCCGGCCGACCTGCTGGAGACCATCGCGGGCGTGTTCCGGACCGACCTGGACCATTCGGACGATGCCGGCGCCGTGCAGCGCCAGGACGGGTCCTGGCTGCTCGCGGGTTGGCTGCCGGCCGATGAGATGGCCGAGCATCTGGCGGTGAGCCTGCCCGCCGAGCGCAACTACCACACGGTCGCCGGGCATGTGCTCGCCACGCTTGGGCGCCTGCCCAGGACCGGTGAGAGCGTCAATATCGGCGCCTGGCGTTTCGAGGTGGTCGATCTGGACCACAACCGCATCGACAAGGTGCTGGCGACGAGGATAGCGGCCGCGGACCAGGTCCGGGCCGGGCTGCACCGCGCAGCCTGACTCCGGCCCCTGGTGGAGCGGGCCCTGGACCGCCGCCGCAAGATCCTGTGACCACGGCATTTCCCCCGCCATGACGGGCGAGGACCCGAATTGCGTTCGTGGAGGCGACCTGCCAAACCTCCGGCCATGATCGCTCGCCGTCTCGTCCTTGCCGGCGCCGGCGCCATGCTGGCCGGCTGCTCCTCCTCCACGCCGAGCACCGCGCCGGCCCCGGCGGCGAGCCTGCCGCCGCCAGCCCCGGTGGGAGCCACGCCCCCCGCGCCCGCCCCGGCGCAGGAGGTGGTCGCCAATGCGCAGGGCTTCGACACCTTCCTGGAAGGCGTGCGGGCCGATGCGCGGCGCGCAGGCGTTTCCAACGCCACGCTGCAGCGCGCCCTTTCCGGCGTGCGGCCCCTGGCCCGCGTGCTCGAACTGGACCGGCGCCAGCCCGAGGGCGTGCTGAGCTGGGAGCAGTACCGGGACCGCATCGTCTCCCAGACCCGCATCGAGAATGGCCGCCGCGCCTATGCCGAGAACCGGGCCCTGCTGCAGTCGATCGAGCAGCGCACCGGCGTCTCGCCCCGCGTGATCGTCGCGATCTGGGGGATGGAGACGAATTACGGCTCCAACACAGGCGGCTTCAACGTGATTGAGGCCCT
Organism: Pararoseomonas baculiformis; assembly: GCF_017813395.1. Lineage (GTDB taxonomy): Bacteria > Pseudomonadota > Alphaproteobacteria > Acetobacterales > Acetobacteraceae > Roseomonas > Roseomonas baculiformis. The sequence goes on from NZ_JAGIZB010000012.1 coordinate 151,354, forward strand.
GGCGACCCTGGCCTGGGAAGGGCGCCGCGCCGCCTTCTTCCGGGCGGAGCTGCTGGCCGCGCTGCGCATCATCGATGCCGGGCACATCCAGGCCGAGGCGATGCGCGGTTCCTGGGCCGGCGCCATGGGGCATCCCCAGTTCATGCCGACGAGCTTCGAGCGGCTGGCGGTGGATTTCGACGGCGACGGCCGGAAGGACATCTGGGGCACACGCGCCGATGCGCTGGGCTCGATCGGCAACTACCTCGCGCGCAGCGGCTGGCAGTCCGGCCAGGGCTGGGCCATGGAGGTCCGCCCGCCGGCGGGCTTCGACATCGAGCGCGCGGACACCGAGACGCGCCGCTCCATCGCCGAATGGGGCCGACTGGGCTGGCGCCGGGCGGATGGCTCGCCGCTGCCGGCCTCCGACACCCAGGCCAGCCTCGCCGTTCCCACGCGCAGCGCCGGGCAGGTCTTCCTGGGCCTGCCCAACCTGCGGGTGATCCGGCGCTACAATTCCCCCATGAATTACGGGCTGGCCGTCGGGCTCCTGGCAGACCAGGTGGCCTGAGGCCGGGCCGCCGCCATGCGGCTCCTTCTCCTCAACCCGAACACCACGGGGGCAGTGACGGAGCGGCTGCTGGCGGCCGCGCGCCAGGTGGCGGCACCGGGCACGGAACTGCTGCCCGCCACCGCCCCGCGCGGCGTGCCCTATATCGCCACGCGGGCCGAGGCTGTGCTGGGCGGCGCGGTGGCGCTGGAAATGCTCGCGGAAGCCGCGGAAATCGACGGCGCCATCATCGCCGCCTTCGGTGATCCCGGCCTGGGCGGCGCGCGGGAGATGTTCGACTTTCCCGTCGTCGGTATGGCCGAGGCCGCCATGCTCACGGCCTGCATGCTCGGGCGCCGCTTCTCCATCGTCACCTTCGCCCAGGCGCTGGAACCCTGGTACCGGGAAGGGGTGGAATGGAACGGGCTTGCGCATCGCTGCGCCTCCATCCGCTGCCTGGATGGCGCCTTCCGCTCCATCGCTGATGTGCAGGAGGAGAAGGAAGGGCTGCTGGTCGATCTGGCCTGCCGCGCCGTGGCGGAGGATGGGGCGGATGCGGTGATCCTGGCCGGCGCGCCCCTGGCCGGGCTCGCGGGGCGCGTGGCGGCGCGGGTGCCCGTGCCGCTGGTGGATGGCGTGCAGGCCGCGGTGAAGCAGCTGGAGGCGCTGGTCTCGCTGCGGCCGCGCAAGGCCGAGGCCGGCAGCTATCGCCGTCCGGCCCCGAAGGAATCCGCGGGACTTCCCGCAGCCCTGGCCCGCCGCATCGGGGGCGGCTGAAGCCGCCCCCGGCAGGGCATGCCGTCAGGCCGGCATGCGCTTGCTCTCCACCATGGCGCCATAGACCACGTTCTTGAACAGCATGCGGGTCTGCACCCGCGCCGTCGGGCCCTGGGCCATCAGGATGGCCACCAGCCCTTCCGCCCGGTCGATGGTGAAGGAGGTGCCCCAGGCGCCCGCCCACATCGCATCCCCCGTGCTGCCGGGGGCCACAGCCAGCCCGTCCTGCAGCCGGATGCCGAAGCCCAGGCCGAAGCCATAGCCCGGTCCGGTGGAGGCGGTGGGCGAGCCCGCCATGCCCTGGGTGTGGTTGGACAGCATATAGTTCACCACCGGCGCGGCCAGGTAGCGCCGCCCCTCGAACACGCCGCCATTGGCGATCATCTGCGCGAAGCGGAAATAGTCCTGCGCCGTGGAGACGAGCCCGGCGCCGCCCTTGAAGTAGGAGCGTCCCGCCTCGTCCTCCAGGATCCGGTAGGAGCGCCACATGGGCGCGGTCTGCGGATCCGTCGTCGGGGCCTCGGCCAGCCGGGAACGCTTGTCCGGCGCCACGAACCAGGTGGTGTCCTTCATGCCCAGCGGTCCGGTCAGCCGCTCCTGGAACAGCGTGGCGAGGGACTGGCCCGAGACACGTTCCAGCAGGATGCCCAGCACGTCGGTGGAAATCGAGTAGTGGAAGGTGGTGCCGGGCTGGTGGGCGAGGGGAATGGTGCCCAGGCGGCGGATCATCTCCTCCCCGGTGATCGGCCCCTCGCGCGCCTCGATGTTGTGCTGGTCGTAGAGCTCCTTCAGCCGGGGCGTGGGCGCGCTGTTGGCGTAGATGAAGCCGGCGGTGTGGCGCAGAAGGTCCTGCACCGTGACCGGGCGGGCGAGCGCCACGTCCTCGGCCGCTTGCCCCTCGCGCCGCTGCTCCACCTTCAGCTCACGCAGCTCCGGCATCCAGTTGGTGATGGGGTCGCCGAGCTTCATGCGCCCTTCCTCCACCAGCATCATCGCCGCGGCGGAAGTCATGGGCTTCGTCATCGAGGCCTGGAGGAAGATGGCGTCCAGGGGCATGGCCCGGGTGCGCGCCGCATCCTGGTGGCCATAGGCCTCCAGATGGACGATCTCCCCATCCCGCGCGATCAGGGTGACGCAGCCCGGGAAGGAGCCACGCTCCGCCTCGCGCTCCATCGCGCCCTTGATCCGCGCGAGCCTTTCCCTGGAGAAGCCGCGGATCGTGTCCGGCGAGCCGGATGCGCCAGGGCGCGCCATGGGCAGGCCGCCCGTGGCGGAACCCGAGGGCTGCGGCGTGGAAGCCTGCTGGGCGGAAGCGGGCAGTGCGGCGGCGAAGACGCCCGTGACGCCGGCGGTCAATGCCGCCCGGCGGGACGCGATGCTGGTCATTCATTCCTCCCGGATGCGGCGCCTCGTTGGGCGCCGGCCGGAAGGTTAGGCTGCGGCACGAAGCGAAGGCAAAGTGCAAAGCGCGACATGGGCCAGCGCGGGGGAAACAGGTCCGGCACAGGTCTTGCTCGGAATGTTGCGGTTTCCGCAGCGGCCCATGCGCCGCCCCGTGCAAGGATGAGACGACTTGATCACGACGCGACTCCTCGCCGCCGGTCTGCTGGCCATGGGCCTTCTCTCCCCCGCGCGGCAGGCGGCCGCGCAGGCCGCGCCGCAGGACGGCAAGGTCCTGCGGATCGCCATGACGGCCTCCGACGTGCCCACCACCACGGGCATGCCGAACAACGGCTACGAGGGCACGCGCTTCCTCGGCTATCCGATCTTCGAGAGCCTGGCGCTGTGGGATCTCTCCCGCGCCGATGCGCTGGCGGGCCTTCGCCCGGGCCTGGCGGAGCGCTGGGAGCAGGATCCGGCGGATGGAAGGAAGTGGCGCTTCACCCTGCGCCAGGGCGTGCGCTTCCATGATGGCGCGCCCTTCGACGCCGATGCGGTGATCTGGAACCTGGACCGCTTCTTCCGCGACGGCGCGCCGCAGGCCGAGCCCGCCGGGGCCGCCATCGTGCGCGGCCGCGTCTCGGGCGTCGCCGGTTATCGCAAGATCGACGACCGCACCGTGGAGATCGAGACGGTCCGGCCGATCTCCTACTTCCCGTACCTCACCGTCTATATCCTCTTTGCCTCGCCCAAGTCCTTCGAGGATGCGGGGCGGGACTGGGCGAAGGTGGCGGCGAATGGCGCGGCGGGCACGGGGCCCTTCCGCATCACCCGCTTCACGCCGCGGCAGAGCGTCGAGCTCACCCGCAACGGCGACTACTGGGATGCGGGGCGCCGCGCGAAGCTGGACCGCATCGTGCTCCTGCCCATTCCGGAGGCAAACACGCGCCTCGCCGCGCTGCGCTCGGGCCAGGTGGACTGGATCGAGGTGCCGCCGCCGGATGGCATCCCCTCGCTGAAGCAGGCCGGGTTCAACATTGTCACCAATTCCTACCCGCATGTGTGGCCCTGGGTCTTCGCCTCCGGCCGCGCGGGCAGCCCGGTTTCGGATGTGCGCGTGCGGCAGGCGCTGAACTACTGCATCGACCGCGAGGGGCTGGTGGGGCTGCTCAACGGCACGGCCGAGCCGGCGGTGGGCTTCTACAACAAGGCAAACCCGCTTTTCGGGCGCCCGCAGAACGCCTATCGGCTCGATCCCGCGCGGGGCAAGGCGCTGCTGGCCGAGGCCGGCTATGGCCCTCAGAAGCCGCTGAAGATCACCGTCGGCATCTCCACCTCCGGCTCCGGCCAGATGCTGCCGCAGCCGATGAACGAGGCGCTGCAGGAATCGCTGCGCGAGCATTGCGGCGTGCAGGTGGAGTTCCGCGTCGTGGAGTGGAACACGCTGCTCGGCGGCCTGCGCGCCTCGCCCGACCAGCCGGCCTGGCTGGGGGCGGATGCGCTGAACATCTCGCTCGTTTCCTCCGATCCCTCGCAGATGGCGCGCTGGTTCCTGGGCGCGAATGTCGCGCCGCGCGGCTCGAATGCCGGGCACTGGGTGGACCCGCAATTCGACGCGGCCTTCGCCGAGGTGGAGACAGCGACCGACCCGGCCAGGGTGAATGCCGGTGTCACCCGCGCGCATGAGCGGCTGGTAGACGGGGCGCCCTGGCTCTACGTGGTGCATGATCTCAATCCCCGCGCCATGTCGCGCCGGGTGCGCGGCTTCACCTCGGCCCAGTCCTGGTTCCAGGACCTGACGACGGTGGACCTGCAGTGAGCGCGCCGCTGCATGAGCTGAGCCTGGCGGAACTCTCCCGCCAGATCGCCGCGCGGGCGCTTTCACCGGTGGAACTTCTTGAGTCCTGCCTGGGGCGGATCCGTGAACATGATGGCGGGCTGAACAGCGTTCTTCTCCTGATGGAGGAAGGCGCGATGGCTGAGGCCCGCCAGGCGGAAGCCGAGATCGCAGCCGGGCGCCACCGCGGCCCGCTGCACGGGATCCCGATCGGGCTGAAGGACATCTACGAGACCGCCGGTATCCCCACCACGGCCCATTCCGCCGTGCTGCGGGACCATGTGCCGGCCCAGGATGCCACCAGCGTGCGCCTGCTGCGGCAGGCGGGGGCCGTGATCCCGGCAAAGCTGGCCACCTGGGAATTCGCCATCGGCGGCACATCCTTCGACCTGCCCTGGCCGCCCGCGCGCAACCCCTGGGACCGCATGCGCGACCCGACCGGCTCCTCCTCCGGCTCCGCGGTGGCGGTGGCGGCGGGGCTGCTGCCAGGCGCCATGGGGTCCGATACGGGCGGCTCGATCCGCAATCCAGCGGCCTGGTGCGGCATTGCCGGGCACAAGCCGACCTATGGGCTTGTCAGCCGCCGCGGCGTGCTGCCGCTTGCCTGGTCCCTGGATCATGCGGGACCGATGGCCTGGACCGCCGAGGATTGCGCGCTGATGATGAGCGTCCTCGCTGCCCATGACCCGGAGGACCCGGCCAGCGCCGATGGACCGGCCCCCGATTTCGCCGGGGCCATCGCGGCGGGGCGGAAGCATGGGCTGGCCGGGCTGCGGATCGGCGTGGTGCGGCATTTCTTCGAGCGGGACGTGCCCTGCACCCCGCCGGTGCTCGCGGCCATGGAGGATTCCATCCGCGCCCTGCGCGAGCTTGGCGCCGAGGTGGCGGAGGTGGTCCTGCCGGCCTTTGCCGAATATGCCGCGCCCGGCAACATCATCGCCCGTGCCGAATCCTGGACCATCCACGAGGCATGGCTGCGCGAGGACCCCATGCGCTACGGCGCCTATGGCCGCCAGCGCCTGGCCTCCGGCGCCCTGGTTTCCGCCAGCGACTATCTCCATGCCCAGCGGCGCCGCGCCATGCTGATCGCCCGCACCTTCGGGGCGATGGAGGGGCTGGACGCCGTGGTCTTTCCCACGGCGCGCGGGACGGCGGAGCCGATCGGGGTGGATACCCTCTCCCCGCGCTCGCCGCCCGCTTTCTTCGCGCGGGTGTTCAACCTAGTGGGCGGCCCGGCCCTGTCCGTCTGCAACGGCTTCTCGGATGAGGGGCTGCCGGTGGGGCTGCAGATCGCCGGCCGTCCCTTCGACGACCATGTTGTGCTGCGGATCGGTGATGCGGTGGAACGGGCGCTGGGAACACGTTCCCGCCGCCCCGTGCTGGAGATGGCGGAGGCATGAGCGGGCAGGACATCGCATTGCTGGAGAAGCGCCTGCAGGCCATCGGCCTCCGGCTTCCCGCCGGGGATCTCGGCCCCCTGGCGGAGCTGGTGGCCATGCTGGACGAGGCGGGGCAGATCGTGCGGGCCCCGCTGCCCGTCTCGGCCGAGCCCGCCCCTGTGCTGGTCCTGCCCCGCCGGGCCTGAGTGACCGTTTCGGGAACCCTGCCCTTGAAGGGCAGGGCGTCGTCTTTCATATCGCGTCCCAGTCAATTCCCACCCCTGGAGGACGCTTGTGAGCGACACGGTGGAGCGCCACGAATTCGGCGCTGAGGTCGGGCGGTTGCTGGACCTGGTGGTCCACGCCCTCTACTCGGACCGCGAGATCTTCCTGCGCGAGCTGGTGGCCAATGCCGCCGATGCCGTGGACCGGCGGCGCTTCGAGGCCCTGACCGGGGCCAGCCCCGCCCTGCCGGAAGGGGCTGGGGTCCGGATCATCCCGGACAAGGATGCGCGCACCCTGACCATTTCCGATCCCGGCATCGGCATGGCGAAGGCGGATCTGGCGGAGAACCTGGGCACCATCGCCCGTTCCGGCACCCGGGCCTTCACCCAGTCCCTGGCCGAGGCGAAGCCGGGCGACCGGCCGAGCCTGATCGGCCAGTTCGGCGTGGGTTTCTACTCTGCCTTCATGGTGGCGGAGCGCGTGGAGGTCACCTCCCGCCGCGCGGGCAGCGAGGAGGCGTGGCTCTGGGCCTCGGAAGGCCGGGGCGACTACACCCTGGCTCCCGCCACCCGCGCGGAGCCCGGCACCGACATCGTCCTGCACATCAAGGCGGATGCGGATGAGTTCCTGGAGCCGTTCCGGCTGCAGGCCATCATCCGCAAATGGGCCGACCACATCACCATCCCCATCATCGTGGTGCGGGATGGCAAGGACGAGCCGGCGAATGAGGGCACGGCCCTCTGGCGCAAGCCGAAATCCGAGATCAGCGAGGAGAGCTACACCGAGTTCTACCGCCATCTCGGCCACATGTTCGACGAGCCCTGGGCCACGCTGCACTGGCACGCCGAGGGTGCGCTAGACTTTACCGCCCTGCTCTTCATCCCGGGCATGAAGCCCTTCCAGGTGGTGGAAGGCGAGCGCGAGAGCCGCGTGCGGCTGCATGTGCGCCGGATGTTCATCACCGACGAGGCCTCCCTCCTGCCGCCCTGGCTGCGCTTCGTGCAGGGCGTGGTGGACACCGAGGACCTGCCCCTCAACGTCTCGCGCGAGATGCTGCAGGCGACGCCGGTTCTGGCCCGCATCCGCCGCGCCGTGACCGGGCGCGTGATGACGGAGCTGAAGAACCGCGCGAAGGACGCCGAGGCCTATGCGAGGTTCTGGGAGAATTTCGGCCCGATCCTGAAGGAAGGCATCTGGGAGGATGCCGAGCACCGGAAGGACATCGCCGGCCTGCTCCGCTTCCGCTCCTCCGCCGTGGAGGGCTGGACGTCGCTGGCCGACTACCTGTCCCGCATGAAGGAGGGGCAGGAGGCCATCTATGTCCTGGCCGGTGACTCCGCAGAGGCCCTGGCCCGCTCCCCGCAGATCGAGGGCTTCCGCGCGCGCGGCGTGGAGGTGCTGCTTCTCTCCGATCAGATCGATGCCTTCTGGCCGGAGCGCCTGGGCAGCTTCGAGGAGAAGCCGATCCGCAGCATCACCCAGGGCTCGGTCGATCTTTCCAAGGTCGTGGCCGGTGAGGGCGAGCAGGGTGAGGCGGCGGATATCGCGAAGCTGGTTCCGCTGCTGAAGGATGCGCTGAAGGAGCATGTCTCCGAGGTTCGCGGCACTGACCGCCTGGTGGACAGCGCCGTGGTGCTTGCCGCGCCCGAGCACGGGCCGGACCTGCATATGCAGCGCCTGCTGCAGCGGGCCGGCCGCGACTTCGGCGCCTCCATGCCGGTGCTGGAGATCAACCCGCGCCATCCGCTGCTGCGCAAGCTGGCCGCCCAGGCCGAGACGGGCGGCAGCCTGGAGGAGGCCGCTGGCCTGCTGCTGGACCTTGCCCGGGTGCAGGATGGCGACAGCCCGCGCGACCCGGCCGCCTTCGCCCGGCGCGTGGCGGAGATGCTCGCGGGCGGGATGGGTTGACGTCCCGGAGAGGGCGCTGCCCTCTCCGGATCTCACCAACCAGCTGCCTTGGGCGTTGCCGAGCTCTCCGGGGAGGGAAAGAACTCCTTCTCCCCACCCCTGGAGGCCACGCGCGACGACAGGTCAGAACAAGGCCTCGCCAGCATTCGTGCATGCCGAGAAGGTAGCTCCGCTTCACATGGCCGCCGGAGGCTCGGTGGTCCTGATGTCCGCCCCCCGCTCCGGCGGAAGGACAATGTCGAAGCCGTCTGCGCTGCGGGCGCGCAGCCCTTCGACATCGAGAAGGCCTATGCCAACGCCTTCCTCGATACCGGGATCAAGATGAAAGCGGGCTGATCCTTGGGCGGGCCGCGAAGGCGGCCCCGCCTTCCGGTTCAGCCATAGGCGCGCCAGAAGAACAGCACGGTCATGGCCGTGCCGAACAGGATAACGAAGCCCCGCAGCACGGACGCTGGCATGCGGCTGGCGAGCAGCGCGCCGAGATAGCCCCCGGCAATGGCCGCCACGAGCATGACCAGCGTCTCTGGCCAGAAGACCGGGCCCGCAATGGCAAAGCAGGCCACGGCGACCAGGTTGGCGGCGCTGACCAGCAGGGTGCGGAGCGCGCTCATCGCCTTGATGTCGAGATCGCCGAGTAGCCCCCAGACGGCCATCATCATGATCCCGACGCCGCCGCCGAAATATCCCGCATAGACCGAGAGCAGTACCTGTGCCGTGATCACAGTGCCCTGCCCGATCTGCACCTTCTTGCGAAGGGCGGCGCCGAGCGGGCGGCCGAAGGTGAAGGCCAGGGTGCCCGTCAGCAGCAGCCAGGGCAGCAGGCCGTCGAAGAGCCGCTGAGTGGTGGCAAGCAGGAGAAGCGCGCCCCCCAGCCCACCCACAAGACTGATCGCCAGCAAGGTGACGAGTGAAATGCCCTGCAGGGAGCGGTAATCGCGCCGCCACGCCCAGGCGCTGGCCAAGGTGCCCGGCAGGAGCGCCACCGTGCTGGAGACATTGGCTGCCACCGAGGGCAGCCCCACGAACACCATGGCGGGGATGCTGACAAAGGAGCCGCCCCCCGCGGCGGCATTCATGGCCCCCGCCAGCAGGCCGGCAGCGAGCAGGAGCAGGGTCGATTCGAGATCCATGGGGAAGGAGGCTGCATCAAGTGGCGCTGCCTTGCACTCATGGCGCGATCATTTGCCGCCTGAACGGCGGCGAGCCCGGCCACCCCCGGGGAGAGGGGCGGCCGGGCTCGCCGGGGCGGGGCTGGGGGAGTGAGGCCCCGGGAGGCCTGGGGCCTCAGCCGCCCCGGTCAGGCACGCTGGTCAGGCACGCTGGTCAGGCGCCCTGGCGGGTCATGTCGAAGTTGGCACTCCCGGCCTGGCTGCCGGCCAGGGGGGTGCGGCCATCGGCCTGGCTCCAGGCACCGGAGGCGGTGGCGCCCTGCGGCACGCGGTCCTGGTCGGCGAAGGAGGGGGCGGCCAGGCCCAGCACCAGGGCGGTGGCGAGGCTCAGCGTGGCGAAGGTCTTGCGCATGGGGGGTCTCCGTTCTCTCTGTCCGGCGGCGCATCGCGCCGCTTCCGTGGCCAAGAGATGCTCCCCGCCCGCCGAACTCTCCAATGCCGACCCGCTATGGTCTCGATGACCGGCGGGAATGGGGAAAGGGCGGGCTCAGCCCGGCGTGCACGCCAGGGGATTGTCGCGGAACGTGCCGACATGAACCGGGGCTCCGCCCAGCCCGGCCCGCAACTCCGCGGCGCTCAGATCCCGCGCGATCACCACCAACCCTTCCGGCACGGCCTTCGCGCCGGGCATGGGCACGGGCGGGCTGAACAAGGTACCCACGGCCTGGATCAGCAACGGCACCTCCGTGCCCGGCCGGCGGATGAAGCCCTTCACCCGCAGGAGCCTCTCCCCGCAGAAGGCGGCGAGGTCCTCCATCAGGTCCAGCCGGTCCTCCCAGGTCGCATTCTCCGCGAAGGAGAGGCGCAGCACGGCGACCCGAGGATGGGCTGCGTTGCCTGCCGCATCCTCCACATCCAGCATGGCCGCCGGGTCCTCAGCCCCGCCCAGGAAGACGCGGCGCGCCCGCTCGGCGCGGTCCGCCTCCAGCACGCGCGTCGCCAGCGGGTTGATGGCGGCAACCAGCGCCTCGGCGTCGGCGGTGCCGCTGAGATCGAGCTTGGTGAACACCACCATCCCCGCAGCGGCAAGCTGGGCCACCGCCTCGTCGAAATGCGCGGCACGCTCCGCCGCCTGGGCGGCATCGCAGGTGGCCACCACCCGCACGCGCAGCCCCAGCGGGGCGAGCGGCGCCAGGGAGCGCAGGATCGGCCCCGGCCGCGACAGGCCGGAGCTTTCCAGCACGATGCGCCGGAAGGGCGGCTGGCCAGAACGCTCCCGCTCCTCCAGCAGGGCGCGGATGGTGAAAACGAGGTCACTGGTAAGGGAGCAGCAGACGCAGCCATTGGCCAGCATCGCCATCGGCACCCCGCCCGCCTCGGCGAGGATGGCGCCGTCGACGTTGATCTCGCCGGCCTCGTTCACGATCAGCGCCGTGTCCGCCGCCTCGGGCAGGGCGAGCCAGTCCCGGAGCAGCGAGGTCTTCCCGCTGCCCAGGAAGCCGGTGAGGAGGATGAACTCGGGCTGAGACGTCACGCGCCTTTCGCCTCCGCCTCCTTCTCGGCCGCGACCATGGCCCTTACATCGGCCAGCAGCTCTTCCACATCGAAGACCAGCCCGGCGCGGATGGTGTGGCGCAGGGCGCGGCGCCACTCGGCCTTGCCCGTCTCGTCGTTCAGCCGCAGCGCGCCGGTGCCGTAGAGCAGCTTCCAGTCATCCAGCGGGTTTTCGTCCAGGATCAGCAGGTCGGCCAGCTTGCCCACCTCGATGCTGCCGGTCTCCCCGTCGATGCCCAGCAGCTCGGCGCCCTGGATGGTGGCGGAACGCAGCACCTCGAGCGCGTTGAAACCGGCCTCCTGCAGCAGCTCCAGCTCGCGCACATAGCCATAGCCGAAGATCTGGAAGATGAAGCCGGAATCGCTGCCCGTGCAGACCCGCCCGCCCCGGTTCTTGTAGGCGTTCAGGAACTGCATCCACAGGCGGTAATGCGCCTTCCACTCGATCTCGTTGGTCACGGACCAGCGGTACCAATAGGCGCCGTGGCCGCCGCGCGCGGGCTGGAAATAGCGCCACATGCTCGGCCAGGTGTAGTCGTCGTGCCAATCCGCGCGGCGGAAGCGCATCAGGTCGCGGTTGGCGTCGTAGATCGTCATGGTCGGGACGAAGGTGAAATCCAGTGCGAGGAAGCGCTCCAGCACCTCCTCCCATTTCGCGCTCCCCGGCTCCGCCGCCTGCAGGAAGGTCTGGCCGGCGGCCGAGAAGCGGAAATACTCGTCGTTATAGTTGTAGCCCGTGGGATAGCTCTGCACGACGCGGTCATCATACAGCGCCTCGGGCAGGCCATAGTAGTGCTCGGCGCTGGTCAGGCCCCATTCGGCTGTCGTCAGCGCGTTCATGCGCGTCACGGCCTGCTGGGCATGGTGGCAGCCGGTGCGCAGGCCGAGCTTGCCGCATTCATCCAGGGCGGCACGCATGATGGCGGGCGGAGCGCCGAAGAACTTCACCCCATCCGCCCCGGCATCCCTGGCGCGCCGCAGCCAGTCCCGCGCCTGGTCCGGCGTGTGGATGGTCTTCAGCATGTCGTTGACTGCGGGGAAATAGGGATGGGCGCGGATGCGCGGCGCCGCGATGCGGTTCGCGGCCGAGGCCTCGCGCTGCTCCGCCACCCAGTCCAGCCCGCTGAAGCAGCCCATCTCGCGCACCGTGGTCACGCCATGTGCGAGCCAGAGCTTGTAGACGTAGTCGGCCGGCGCCACGGAGCCGTGCAGGGCGTGGTAGGGCACGCCGATATGGGTGTGGCAATCGATCAGCCCGGGGGTGACGAACTTGCCGTGGCAGTCGATCTCATGATCGCCGCCCGCGGGACGGCGGGCGGGGTTGATGGGCTTGTGCGGCGTGCCCACGGGCTGGATCGCGGCGATCCGGTCGCCCTCGATCACGATATCGGCGGGGCCCCAGGGCGGGGCGCCCGTGCCGTCGATCACCGTCGCGCCGCGCAGCACCAGCCGCTTGTAGGGGCCAGCCCCGCGGTCGCGCGTGGTGGCGGCGGGCACGGGTGGCATGCCCAGGCGCCCGTTCTTGGCGGTGATCTCCTGCCCGACGGGCGCGGCATCCGGCGCGGGAAAGGCCGTTTGCGGGGCGACGCTCATGCCGCTTCCTCCAGTTTTCCACGACGATAGCGGCGCCCGAGCACCGCGCTGCCCACCACGGTCAGGGTGAGCGTGATTCCGAGAAGAATGAAGGCCAGGGCGGCGCCAAAGGGCCAGTTGTTGCCGCGCACGAACTGGTCATACACGGCGGGGGCCATCATCTTGAACTGCGGCCCGCCCAGCAGCACCGCGCTGGCATAGGTGTTCATGCAGAGCACGAAAACCAGCACGCAGCCGGCGATCACGCCCGGCAGGGCAAGCGGCAGCACCACGCGGCGGAAAACCGTGAGGGGCCGCGCCCCGAGATTGGAGGCGGCCTCCTCTGCCTGGCGTGGGATGCTCTCGATCACCGCGGCCAGGGTGAGAATCATGTAGGGCAGCACGACCGCCACGATGCCCACCACCACGGAGCCGGTGTTGTAGAGCAGCGGCAGCGGCGCGGCGATCAGCCCCAGGCCCAGCAGGGCGGCGTTGATCGCACCGCCATTGCCCAGCAGCGCCAGCCATCCGGCGGCGCGCACCACATTGCCCACCAGCAGCGGGAACATCACCACGACAGTGGCGAAGCTCTTCCAGCGGCTCTGCATCCGCGCCAGCCAATAGGCGGCGGGAAAGGCGAGGATGAGCGTCAGAAGCGTGCTGCCGGTCGCGACGAGCAGCGTGGTGACCAGGACCTGCCGGTAATAGGGGTCGGCCACCGCGCGCAGGTAGTTCGCCGCGCTCGTCGCCTCCACCATCATCTCGGTCGGGCTGTAGAGGTTCAGCGAGATGCGGAAGAGCAGCAGCATCGGTGCCACGAGCAGCATCGACACCAGCAGCCCTGCAGGAAGGACGAGCGCGGCCATGGTTCAGGCTTTGAACTGCTTGTTCCAGAAGTCGAGGATGTCGCTATGGGCGCGCAGGAGGTAGTCGTAATCCGGCGCCCGCAGCCTGTTCTGGTCGGCCTCGCTCAGGCTGATGCGGCTGGCGATCTCCTGCGGAAGCCGGGCATCGGTCACCGTCGGCAGATAGCCCATGCGGTCGGCGAAGGCGGTCTGCGCCTCCGGCTTCAGCATCGCATCCAGATAGGTATAGGCCTGATCCTTGTTGCGGCTGTTCCGGGGGATGGCGGCCTCGAAGACGATGGCGTAGGCGGCCTCGCTCGGCACCACATGCCGCAGCGGGATGCCGGCCTTCTGCCACATGTAGCCGCGCGCCAGCCACATCGGCGTCATCCACACCTCCTCGCCCTTCAGCGCGGCGGCCAGGGCCTCGTTGGAGGGATAGACCTTGGCGTCCAGCGAGCGCAGCTCCATCAGCTTGTTCTTGCCGGGGCCGTAGTCGCTGAAGCTGCCGCCACCCGCGACGGCGGCCGCGAAGGTGTTGGTGGAATACAGAATGTCCGAGAAGCCGACGCGGCCGCGATACTTCGGATCCCACATGTCCGCGAAGGACTTGGGCGGCGTCGTCACCTTCTCCGGGTTGTAGAGCAGCACCAGCGCCGAATAGATGTGCGGGATGGCGTAGGGCTTGCGCAGCCCGGCCACGATGCTGCCGGAGCGGGACAGGCGGCCCATCTCCAGCGTGTCCAGCGTGTTCTGCTGCGACATCATGTGCATGTCGGTGTCCGACAGGCAGGAGACGTCCAGCGTGCCGCGCCGCGCCTGGCGCTCGGCCAGCATCTTGGTCTTGCGCGGATCGGCATTCGCCACGTCCTGCAGCACCTCGATGCCCTGGGGGGCGATGAGGGGCGCGTCGATGTTCTGGCGAAGCAGCTCGCCATAATCTCCGCCCCAGGTGCCCACCACCACCTGCTTGCCCTGTGCCCGGGCAAGGCCCGGCAGGCCGGCCGCGGCGGCGAAGGCGGCGCCGGCCGCGAGGGTTCCACGTCGCGAGAGGATCATGCTCAGGCTCCTTTTCCGTCAGGTTGCGCGGCCGGCAGCAGCCGGGCGGCGGCAGGATTCCATGAAACCGCCACGGCGTCGCCGTTGGAAAGGCGGCGCAGCGGGTCCTCCGCCGCGGGGGTCTGCCGGATGGCCAGGAGCGGCGTGCCGTTGAAATCCAGGTGGTACTCGGTCTGGGCACCAAGATAGGTCACGGCCTGCAGCCGCGCGGGCCCGTCCTCGGCCGGGGCGATCTGCACATGTTCCGGGCGCAGCGCCATCACCACCCGCCCCGCCGGGGTGCGGGGGCCGAAGATGCAGGGCAGCAGGGCGCCGGTGGCGGTGCGGAAGCCGCCCGGTGTCTCCAGCTCCCCCTCGATCAGGTTGCAGCGGCCCACGAAGCCCGCCACGAAGGGGTCGGCCGGGCTCTCATACAGATCCTCCGCCGTGCCCACCTGCCGCACCCGGCCGCGTTCCATCACCACCAGCCGGTCGGCCATGGTCAGGGCCTCCTCCTGGTCATGGGTCACGATCAGGGTGGTCAGCCCCAGCCGCTGCTGCAGCGAGCGGATCTCCATCCGCACCTCGCCGCGCAGCTTGGCATCCAGGTTGGACAGGGGCTCGTCCAGCAGGAAGACGGCGGGGTTCACCACCAGGGCGCGGGCCAGGGCCACGCGCTGTTGCTGGCCGCCCGAGAGCTGTCGGGGCAGCCGGTCCTCCAGCTTGTCCAGCCGCACGAGCTGCAGGGCTTCCCGCACGCGCTTCTCGCGCTCGGCCCGGTTCACGCGGCGCATCTCAAGCCCGAAGGCCACGTTGTCCGCCACCGTCATGTGCGGGAACAGCGCATAGGACTGGAACACCATGCCCGTGTTCCGCGCATGGGGCGGGGTGCGGGTCACATCCGTCCCGCCGATCAGCACGCGCCCGGCGCTGGGCGGCACGAAGCCCGCCACCATCCGCAGCGTGGTGGTCTTCCCGCAGCCAGAGGGGCCGAGCAGCGCCACCATCTCGCCCTGGGGCACGTCCAGGTCCACCCGCTCCACCGCGGTGGACTGGCCATAGCGCTTGCTCAGGGCTTCGAGGACAAGGCTTCCCATCAGAAAAGGCCCTCCTGGGCGGGGCGGGTCATACGGTCCTCGCGATCGAGACGAAACGGTCGGTGATGAGCATCAGCACGGCCACCAGGATGATCTGCACGGTGGCGACCGCGGCGAGCGTGGGGTCCATGCGGAATTCGAGGTAGTTGAGCATCGCCACGGGCAGGGTGGTGCGCCCGGGGCCAACCAGCAGCAGGCTCAGCTCCAGGTTCTCGAAGCTCTGGATGAAGGAGAAGAGGCAGGCGGCGATGATGCCGGGCCGCATGGCCGGCAGCGTCACGCGGCGGAACACGGTGAAGGGCCGCGCCCCCAGATTGGCCGCCGCCTCCTCCGCCGCGCGGTCCAGCCCCTGGAGGCTGGCCGTCACCAGCCGCACGGTCCAGGGAATGGTCAGCAGCACATGGGCCGCCACCAGCCCCTGCAGGGTGGAGGTGATGTCCTGGTCCAGCCAGAACTCGGCGCGCAGGTAGAACATGTAGAGCGCGGTGCCCGCCACCACCCCAGGCACGGCCAGCGGGCCCAGAAGCAGCGTCTGCATGGCCGAGCCGCCGCGCGGCTTCGCCCGGACCAGCGCGAAGGCCGCCGCCGTGCCCAGCGGCACGCCGATCAGCGTGGCGAGCGTGGCGATCTGCAGGCTGGAGAGGAAGCCGCGGGCGAATTCCTGCCGCTGCCAGGCATTGATGTACCACTCCAGCGTGAAGCCGGAGGGCGGGAAGGAGACGATCTCCTGCGCGAAGATGCTGATGACCATCACCATCGCCACCGGGGCGAGCATCAGCGCGAAGGCGGCCGAGACAAGGCCACCGAAGGCGAGGCGGCCGGGGGACGGCAGGTGCAAAACGGTTTCCCTTTCGCCGGCGGTGAGATGGTCGGGCGCGCACCATAGGGAGGAGAGGGGTGGGTAGGAAACCCGTAACGGGAGAAGAAATCCCCACGGCCCCATCCCAGGCCCAGGCTTGACCCCGCCCGGGCTTCGGCGACCTATGGGCCCATGAGCGAGACCAACCCCCTTCTGTCTCCCTGGGACACCCCGTTCGGCATCCCGCCTTTCGACCGGATCCGCCCGGACCATTTCCTCCCGGCCTTCGAGGCGGCCATGGCCGAGCATCTGGCGGAGATCGCCGCCATCGGCGCCGATCCGGCCGCCCCCAGCTTCGCGAACACCATCGAGGCGCTGGAGCGCAGCGGCCGCGCCCTCAACCGGGTCGGCTCCGTTTTCTCCAACCTCTCCGTCAGCCTGGGCGGCGAGGCGCTGGAGGCGCTGGACCTGGAGATCTCCCCCCGGCTCGCCCAGCACGGCATGCGCGTCTCGCTGGACCCCGCCATCTTCGCGCGGGTGGACGCGCTCTACCGCCAGAGGGAAAGCCTGGGCCTGGAGGAGGACCAGATGCGGGTGCTGGAGCGCACCCATCTCGGCTTCATCCGCAGCGGCGCGGCGCTGGACGGGGCCGCGAAGGCCCGAATGACCGCCATCTCCGAGCGCCTGGCCCTGCTGCACACCCAGTTCGGCCAGAACGTGGTTCATGACGAGAAGGAGTGGCACCTCTCGCTCTCCGCATCCGACCTGTACGGCATCCCGGACTTCCTGCGCGAGAGCATGGAGGGCGCGGCGACCGAGCGTGGCATCCCTGGCTTCGCTGTCACCCTCTCCCGCTCGCTGATCGAGCCCTTCCTCACCTTCTCCGCCCGGCGGGACCTGCGGGAGGCGGCGTACAGGGCCTGGGTCGCCCGCGGAACCCATGCCGGTGAGCATGACAACCGCCCGCTGATTCCCGAGATCCTGGCCTTGCGCGCCGAGCGGGCGCGGCTGCTCGGCTATGCCAGCTTCGCCGAGTTCCGCCTGGCCGATACCATGGCCGGCAAGCCCGAAGCCGCCGAGGAACTGCTCTCCCAGGTCTGGGAACCCGCCAGGCGCAAGGCCGCTTCCGAACGCGACCGCCTGCTGGCCGTGGCCCGGAAGGAGGGTTTCGAAGGCCCGCTGCAGCCCTGGGACTGGCGCTTCTACGCCGAAAAGGTGCGCCAGGCGGATTACGACCTCGATGAGGCCGAGCTGAAGCCTTATTTCCTGCTGGCCAACATGCAGCAGGCCGCCTTCGACACGGCCACGCGCCTCTTCGGCCTCACCTTCACCGCAATTCCTGACGCGCCCGTCTATCACCCGGATGTCCGGGCCTATGAGGTGCGGGACGCCTCGGGACATGTTGGCGTCTTCCTCGCCGATCCCTATGCCCGCGCCAACAAGCGCTCCGGCGCCTGGATGAGCAGCTACCGCGACCAGGAGAGGCTGGACGCGCCCATCTCGCCGATCATCGTCAACAACAACAACTTCGCCAGGTCCGAGCCCACCCTGCTGAGCTTCGACGATGCGGAGACCCTGTTCCACGAGTTCGGCCATGCGCTGCACGGGCTGCTGAGCCAGGTTCGCTACCCCAGCCAGTCCGGCACCTCCGTGCGGCGCGACTTCGTGGAACTGCCCTCGCAGATCTATGAGCACTGGCTGGCCCTGCCCGAGACCCTGCGCCGCTACGCCCTTCACCATGAGACCGGCGAGCCCGTGCCGGACGCGGTGATCGCGCGCCTCCTCGCCGCGCGCGGCTTCAACCAAGGCTTCGCCACGGTGGAGTACACGGCGGCCGCGCTGATCGACATGGAACTCCACCGCCACGCCGCGCCGGAGACCATCGACATTGAGCGCTTCGAGGCGGCGTTCCTTCAGCGCATCGGCATGCCCGCCGAGATCGGCATCCGCCACCGCCCCGCCCATTTCCAGCACCTCTTCGCCGGCGGCGGCTATGCGGCGGGCTACTACTCCTATCTCTGGGCGGAAGTGCTGGACGCCGATGGCTTCGACGCCTTCACCGAGGCGCAGAACCCCTTCGACCCCGCAACCGCCGAGCGCCTGCGCAAGGTGCTGAGCGCGGGCGACACGCGGGATCCGATGGAACTGTATGTCTCCTTCCGCGGGCGCAAGCCCAGCATCGCGCCGCTGCTGCGGAGCCGGGAGCTTCTGCCGGCCTGATCACGCCAGGGCAGGGGGAAGGGCGGTTCCTGCACGCCCCCGCCGCAAGGAGCTGCGCCTGAGGCCACCGGCCTCAGGCGACTGCCCCCGACGCCCTGAACCGGTTTCCCGCGACTGCGCGTCTGAACGCCGTGCCGACAGGAGGCCGAACGCGGGGGCCGGGGTGGAGGCTGCCACCCCGGTGGAGGGGGCCTGGGGAAGGTGGCGCCTCACCCAGCCTGTGTTGCCCAGCGGATCGTATCCACGATCTCGTCGATCTGGTCCGCCGAGATGATGAGCGGCGGCGAGAGCACCAGTGAATCCCCCGCGGCCCTGATCAGCACGCCCTTGTCGAAGCAGCGCGCAGCGACGGCGCGCGCGGGGGAGGGCTTGTCGCCCTGCGGTGCGAACTCGATCGCGGCGAGGAGGCCGATATTGCGGATATCGGTCACGCCCGGCGCGTCGCGCAGGCCATGCACCGCCGCCTCCCAGGTGCCAGCAATGTCGGCGGCGCGCTGGAACAGGCCTTCCTCCTGATAAACCTGGAGGGTGGCCATGGCGGCGGCAGCGGCGAGCGGGTGGCCCGAATAGGTGTAGCCGTGCATGAACTCGGCCACGCCCTCGGGCTGGGACATCAGGCCGGCGGCCACCCGGTCGTTCGCCAGGACGCCGCCCATGGGCACGGCGCCGTTCGTCATGCCCTTGGCGCAGCAGATCAGGTCCGGCATCACGCCCAGGGCCTGGCTGCCGAAAGGCGCCCCGAGGCGGCCGAAGCCGGTAACGACCTCGTCGAAGATCAGCAGAAGGCCGTGCCGATCGCAGATCTCGCGCAGCCGCTCCAGGTAGCCGACCGGCGGCACTAAGACGCCGCTCGACCCCGCCACCGGCTCCACGATCACGGCCGCGATGGTGGAAGGGTCCTGCGCCTGCACGATTCCTTCCAGCGCCTCCGCGAAGGCGATTCCCCCATGCTCCGGCCTGCCGCGGCTGAAAGCGTTGCGCGCAGGATCATGCGTGTGCGGCAGGTGGGAAACGCCGGGCAGGAGCGGTCCGTAATGCTTCCGCTGCATCCCGATGCCAGCCACGGAGAGCCCGCCGAAATTCACGCCATGATAGCTTCGCTGCCGCCCGATCAGCTTCACGCGCTGCCCTTCGCCGCGCACCGAATGATGGGCGAGGGCCAGCTTCAGCGCCGTGTCCACCGCCTCGGAGCCTGAGCTGGTGAAGAAGACGCGGTTGAAGCCCTCCGGCGCCACTTCGGTCAGCCTGTTGGCGTATTCGAAGGCTGCCGGATGGCCGAGGCCGAAGGAGGAGGCGAAGTCGAGCTGGCCCGCCTGGGCACGGATCGCCTCGACAATCTTCGGATGGGTATGGCCGGCATTCACGCACCAGAGCCCGGCGATGGCGTCCAGCACCTGGCGCCCTTCCGGCGTGACGTAATGCATCCCCTGCGCGCGGGTGACGAAGCGCGGATCCCGCTTCCAGGCCCGGTTGGGGGTGAAGGGCATCCAGTAGGCGTCGAGGGAATTCGGGGCGGTGTCGAAGGAGAAGTCGTTCATGGTCCGGCTATTCCGGTGAGGGGGAAGGGAAGGGGTGGCAGGGCCCGGGCGCCGCGGAGCGCGGCCTCGGCCGGGCCACCGCGGGCCTGGACGCGATGGGGCAGGGCGCGCGCAACCCTGCGGCGCCTTCTCTGGCCCCCGATGCTCTGCTCCGGCCTCCAAAATGCATGCCGGGGTGCCGTGGCCCCGGCTTTCGCGCGGGGCTGCGCCGTCCTCCCGGCAATATGCATCGGCCGCATCATTCGCCTTGAGCTTTCCCCTGGGGCGATGCAGGATGCTTGCACTTTGGATCGCCAAAGTCCAGGCGGCAGGACAGATATGACGGTTGAACCCTTTCCCCTCATCGAATTGCGCGGCTCCCCCGAGCAGCGTGGCCGCGATTACGGTCGGCAGGCGGCGCGGCGCATCCACCGCAGCATCGAGCACTACACCGCCCAGCTCGCCGCCGACGGGCATGGCGTGGACAAGGTCCATGGCTGGGCGCGGGACTTCCTGCCGCGGATCGAGGCCTTCGACCCCGACTACATCGCCGAGATGCGCGGCATCGCCGCCGGGGCTGAGGTGGCGTTCGAGGACATCGTCCTCATCAATGCCCGCACGGAGGTGCTGCAGCTCGGCAAGCGCCAGGCGACGGCGAAGAAGGATCCGGATGGCTGCACCGGCGTGGTGGTGCTGCCGGAGGCCTCGGCCGATGGCTCGCTGATCCATGCCCAGAACTGGGACTGGAAGTCGGAATGCGCCGAAACCTGCGTGGTGCTGCGCATCCGGCGCGATGACGGGCCGGATATCCTCACCTTCGTGGAAGCGGGTGGCCTGGCCCGCGCCGGGCTGAACGCCGCCGGCATCGCCATCACCGCCAACTACCTGCAGAGCGACCGGGACTACCGCAGCCTGGGCGTGCCGCTCGCCCTGATCCGCCGGAAGGTGCTGGAGAAGGAGTTCGTCGCCCAGGCCTTCCAATCCGTCTATGCCACGGTGAAGTCGGCTTCCAACAATGTCATCGTCAGCCAGGCCGGCGGCATCGCCATCAACTTCGAATGCGCACCGGACGAGACCTTCCAGGTGCATGCGACCAACGGGCTGATCGTGCATGCCAACCACTTCATCAGCCCCGTTGCCCTCTCGAAGCTGAAGGATGCCGGCGTGGCCACCACGCCGGACAGCCTGTACCGCGACATGCGCGTGCGCCAGCTGCTGGAGGCCCGGAAGGGCGGGCTGGACGTGCAGGCGGTGAAGGATGCCCTTTTCGACGACTACCAGTCCCCCTGGGCCGTGTGCCGCCCGCCGCGCCTGAATTCCGCGGGCAATCTTTCCGCCACCGTGGCCATGCTGGTGATGCAGCCGGCCCGGGGCGTGCTGGAGGTGGCCCCGCTCCCCGCGCTGAACCGGCATTTCACCCGCTACGAGCTGTTCCCCAACGCTGAGGCAAAGGCCGCATGAAGATTCATTCCTTCCTGGCGGGCTTCGCTGCCGCCGCGCTGTCGATCCTTCCCGCGGCCGCGCAGGCGCCCCTGCGCGCCTCGCTCAACTCCGACATCCGCAGCACCCAGCCGGGCGGGAACCGGGACTTCAACACCGATACGGTGATGATGCATGTGGTGGAGGGGCTGGTCGCGCTGAACGAGCGCGCGGCCCCCGTGCCCATGTTGGCGGAGAAGGTGGATGTCTCGCCCGACGGGCTGACCTACAGCTTCACCCTCCGCCAGGGCGTCACCTTCCACAACGGCGCGCCGCTCACCTCCGCCGAGGTGCTGTGGAGCCTGCGCCGCTACATGGACCCGGCGACGCAGTGGCGCTGCCTGCCGGATCTGAACGGCCGCTCGGGCCTGGCGAAGATCACCGACATGGCGGCGCCCGATGCGCGCAGCGTGACGATCACGCTGGAAAAGCCGGCCGCCCTGTTCCTCTCCACCATCGCGCGCCCGGATTGCGGCAGCACCGGCATCCTGCATCCCAGCTCCGTCGGCGCGGATGGGGCATGGGTGAAGCCCGTGGGTACCGGTCCCTACAGCCTCGGCGAGTGGCGCCGGGGACAATATGTCGAGCTGGAGCGCTTCGAGGGCTATGCATCCCTTCCCGGTGAGCGGGACGGGTTCGCAGGCGGCAAGCGCGCCCTGATGCCACGCCTGCGCTTCGTCATCATCCCCGATTCCTCGGCGGCCAAGGCCGCGCTCCTGGCCGGCAATGTCGATGTGCTGACCGACGTGCCCTCTCCGGAGCTGCCCGACCTGCGCGCCCGCCGCGACGTCTCGGTGGTGGCGGCGCCGAGCATGGGCGTGACGGCGCTGCTGCTGCAAACCCGCGATCCCCTGCTGAAGGACGAGCGCATCCGCCGCGCCCTGGCGCTTTCGCTGGATGTGCCGGAACTTGTCACCGGCATCCTGGGCCAGGATACGCAGCCCAACGCTTCCCCGCTGCCCAGCGCCAGCCCCTACCGCAGCCAAGCCCAGGCCGGCCGCCCCGCGCGCGACATCGCGGCGGCGAAGCGCCTGCTGGCGGAAGCCGGGTATCGCGGCCAGACGATCCGCATGATCACCAACCGCCGCTACCCCAATGTCTATGACTCGGCGGTCACGGCCCAGGCCATGGCGGCCGATGCCGGGATCAAGATCGAGCTGGAGGTGATGGACTGGGCCACGCAGCTGGACCGCTACACGCGCGGCGACTACCAGACGATGTCCTTCATCTACTCCCCACGCCTCGATCCCTCCCTGTCCTATGAGATGATCTCGGGCCCGAAGGACACCCAGCCCCGCAAGGTGTGGGAGGACCCGCAGGCCCTGGCCCTGATCCAGCGCTCCATGAGCGTGACGGACCAGGCCGAGCGCCAGGCCATTTTCGATGAGCTCTACAGGCTCTTCATGGCCCAGGTGCCGATGATCATCCTCTACAACCAGCCGGATTACGTCGCCTTCCGCCAGAATGTGCGGGGCGTGCAGCCCTGGTCCTCGGGCCAGACCCGCCTCTGGAACGTCTCGCGCGACTGAGGAGCGGGGAATGTCGGCCACCTATGCGCTGAAGCGGCTGGGCATGGCGCTGCCCACCCTGCTTCTCGTCGCCCTCGCGGTGTTCGCCCTGCTCCGGCTTGTGCCGGGCGATCCGGCGCAGCTCATGCTGGGCGATGCGGCGGATGCCGCCCAGCTCGAGGCGCTGCGGGAGAGCATGGGGCTGAACCATTCCCTGCCCGTGCAGTTCATCCGCTGGCTCGGCGCCGCGCTCCAGGGCGATCTCGGCCGCTCGCTGGCCAATGAGCAGGCGGTGCTGCCGCTGATCATCGAGCGCTTCCAGGTCACCGCCTCCATCGTGCTGGTGGCGGTGGCGCTGGCGGCGGCGATCGCCGTGCCGCTCGGCACCATCGCTGCCTGGAAGCAGAACAGCAGCCTGGATCTGGCGGTGGTGAGCGGCGCGACGCTGCTGCTCTCCATCCCCAGCTTCTGGCTCGGCCTGTTGCTGCTGCTCCTCTTCGGGCTGAAGCTCGGCTGGGTGCCGGTGGTGGGCTATGTGGGCTTCGGCGAGGATCCCTGGGCCGCGCTGCTCTATATCGCGCTGCCCGTGGTCACGCTGACGCTGATCGAAACCGGCGTGCTCACCCGCATGGCCCGCAGCGCGGCCATCGACGTGCTGCGGCTGGAATATGTCGCCCATGCGCGGTCAAAGGGGCTGCGGGAATCCACCGTGCTGCGCCGGCATGTCCTGCCCAATGCCTTCGGCCCCACCCTGACGCTGCTTGGCATCGTGCTGGGCAATCTGCTGGGCGGCATCGCGGTGATCGAGACGGTGTTCACCATCCCCGGCCTCGGGCGGCTCATGGTGGATGGGATTTATGCGCGGGACTATCCTGTCGTGCAGGGGACCATGCTCTTCGTCGCCGCCATCTATGTGCTGGTGAACCTGCTGGTGGACCTTCTCTACCCGTTTTTCGACCCCCGTGTGGCCGCGGAATAGGAGCCGGGCATGCGCCTGCGCCTGAACGCCCTGATCGGCGGAACCCTGATGGCGCTGGTGCTCGGCACCGCCATCACCTCCTATGTCTGGACACCCCAGAACCCGCTTCGTATCGCCATGCGCGCGCGGCTGAACGCGCCCTCTGCCGCGCATTGGCTGGGCACGGACGAGGTGGGGCGGGACGTGGTCAGTCGCCTCATGGCGGGGGCCGGCACCTCCTGCCTCGTCGCCGCGCTCACCGTGCTTGTGGCGGTGGCGTTGGGCAGCGCCATCGGCCTGGTCGCCGGCTTCACCCGGGGATGGGTGGACCGGATGCTGATGCTGGTGAATGACGCACTGCTCGCCTTTCCCGGCATCCTGCTGGCCCTCGGCCTTCTTGCCGTGATGGGGCCGAGCCAATGGGGAATCGTGGCGGCGCTGGGCCTGGCCTATACGCCGACCGTGGCGCGCATCGTGCGCGGTTCCGTGCTCTCGATCCGGGAGCGGGAGTTTGTCGAGGCCTCCGTCTCCATCGGCAACTCCGCCGCCTATACCATGTGGCGCCATGTGCTGCCGGGCACGGTTTCCCCGCTGATCGTGCTGGCGACCAGCCTGTTCGGCTGGGCGATCCTGGCCGAAAGCGCGCTGAGCTTCCTCGGCCTCGGCGTGCCGCCGCCCGCGCCCACCTGGGGCAACATGCTCGCCGCCGCGCGGCCCTATCTCGAAACCGCCGTCTGGCTCAGCCTTGCTCCCGGCGCCTGCATCGCGCTCACCCTGCTCGGCGTGAACCTGCTGGGCGATGCGCTGCGCGACCATCTGGACCCGCGGAGCCGCCCGCAATGAGCCTCGCCCTGGACAGCGCCCCCATGGTCCGGGCGCGGGACGCCGAGCCCCTCCTCCTGGTCGAAGGGCTGCGCGTGGAGGCCGCAGGCCTTCCGGTGGTGCAGGATGTCTCCTTCCGCATCGCCTCGGGCGAGATCCTGGCCCTGGTTGGAGAGTCCGGCAGCGGCAAGACCGCGACGGGGCGCGCCATCCTCGGCCTGCTTCCGCCCGGCCTGGCCCGCGCCGCCGGCGCCATCCGCCTCGAAGGGGAGGACCTGGCCCGCGTCACTCCCACCCGGTTGCGCGAGTTGCGGGGCGGCGCCATCGGCATGGTGTTCCAGGAGCCGATGGTTTCCCTGAACCCCGCCATGACGATCGGCGCCCAGCTCGGCGAAGCCCTGGCCCTGCACAGCGGCCTGAGCCCCGAGGCGCAGCGCGCGGCCTGCATCGCCATGCTCCGGCGCGTGCAGATCGCCGATCCCGAGGGGTGCCTGCGCGCCTATCCGCATGAGTTTTCCGGCGGCATGCGCCAGCGCATCATGCTCGCCGCGGTCATGCTGCCCCGGCCCCGCTTGCTGATCGCGGATGAGCCGACCACCGCGCTCGACAACCTCGCCCAGGCCGAGGTGCTGGACCTGATGGTGGAGCTGGCGCGGGAGAACGGCACCGCCGTCCTGCTCGTCACCCATAATCTCGGCCTGGTGTCCCGCTATGCCGACCGTGCCCTTGTGATGCAGCGCGGCCGGGTGGTGGAGGAGGGGCCCGCGCGCCGTCTGCTCTCCGCCCCAAGGGAGGATTATACGCGCCTCCTCGTCTCGGCCATGCCGCAGCGCCTGCCCCGCCCGCCCCGCATGCCTTCGGAGGTGCTGCTGGAGGCCCGCGGCCTGACGGTGGATTACCCCGGCCGAACCCGCCTCTTCCGCCGCCTTCCCGGCAAGCGCGCCGTGAGAGGGGTGGATCTTGCCATTGAGCGGGGGGAGACGGTGGCGTTGGTGGGCGGCAGCGGATCGGGCAAGACCACGCTTGGTCGCGCCATGCTGCGTCTGGTGCAGCCCAGCGGCGGTCAGCTCCTGTTCCGGGGGCAGGATGTGACCAGGGGGGCGGGCGGTGCCGTGCGGGATTTCCGGCTCGCCTGCCAGATTGTCTTCCAAGATCCCTATTCCTCCCTCGATCCCCGGCAGCGCATCGGGGAGATCGTGGCCGAGCCGCTGCGCCACGAACCCGGGCTGAGTGCCGCCGAGCGGGCCGCCCGCGTGGCCGAGACCTTCGACGCCGTGGGCCTGCCGGGAATGGACCGGCGCTTCCCCCACCAGCTCTCCGGCGGGCAGCGGCAGCGCGTGGCCATCGCCCGCGCCATCGTCCGCCGCCCCGCGCTGGTGGTAGCGGATGAGCCGGTCAGCGCGCTGGACATGACGGTGCAGAAGCAGATCCTCACCCTCATCCGCACCCTGCAGGCCGAGCGCGGCTTCGCCTGCCTTTTCATCTCCCATGACCTGGGCGCGGTGGCGGAGGTGGCGGACCGCGTGCTGGTGATGCAGGACGGCGCCATCGTGGAGCAGGGCCCGCGCGACGCCATCTTCGACGCGCCCCAGCACCCCTATACCCGTGCCCTGCTGGATGCGACGCCCCGCCTGGATGGGTGACCCCCACGCCTTCCCAAGCCGGGCGGCGGTCCCTATGCCGCCGCGCATGACCGGACCCCGCCCGACGTGACGGAACAGACCCCCACGCCGCTCCGCCGCAACCTGGCGCGCGACATCCTGGATCTGTTGCGGGAGCGCGGGGCGGTCCCGGGGGAGCGGCTGAGCCGCCCGGCCCTGGCGGAGGCACTGGGCGTGTCCCGCACCCCCGTGAACGGCGCGATCGCGCTGCTTGAGGAGCTGGGCGCCGTGCGGACGGAGGGGCGCTCCGTCCGGCTATGCTCCCTGGACCTGGCCCCGGAGGCCCTTCAGCCCGGCGGCGAGGAGACCGGGGTGGCGCGGCTGCTGGTGGCCATTGCCCGGGGCCGGGCCGATGGCACGGTGGGGGACGAGGTGTCGGAGCGCCAGCTCGCCCAGCATCTCGGCATGGGGCGCGGCGTGGTCGTCCAGGCCCTGGCCCAGCTGGCCGAGGCCGGGGTGGTCAGCCGCAACCGGGGCCATGGCTGGCGCTTCACCGCCGGCTTCGCCTCGGCCGAGGAGCGTGCCGCCTCCTACCGCTTCCGCCTGCTGATCGAGCCGGCGGCGCTGCTGGAGCCCGGCTTCACTCTGCCACCGGGCTTCGCCACCCAGATGCGGCGCGAGCACCAGGGCTTCCTGGACCGCCCCTGGCGTGACGACGACGCTGTGGCCTTCTTCCGGATCAATGCCGAATTCCATGCCGGCCTGGCCGAGGCCTCGGGCAACCGCTTCATCGCGGCCGCGGTGGTGCAGCAGAACCGGCTGCGGACCCTGGCCAACTACTCCTGGCGACTAGGTGACGAGCGCGTGGGTGTTTCCGTCCGCGAACATCTGGCCATCCTCGATTCCCTCCAGGCCGGCGACCGGGATAGGGCGGCCCTTCAGATGCGCCTGCACCTGACCGATGCCATGGCGCTGCGAAAGCCAGGGGCGCGCTGACCTTCTTTATATCCGGGGCCTGCCGCACCATATGGCTGACATACCCAGGCCCTGCCGGTCGGACGCCCCGCAAAAATCTTGCGTCCCATCGCGGAACCCTCTTGTCATGGGTGTCGTGCGGGTCTACATCGCCGCTCCCGCTGGTGAGGTTTGGTTCTCTCTAAGAATTCGCCGAGTGCTTCTGAGAGTTTCTGAAGTATTTGGGGTTGACGTCTTGGTGAGGCTGAACTAAATAGGTTGGACCGGGCCGGAGTGCTTCGGGTTGTTCTCTGAAAACTGCATCTGTCTTTTGGAAGACATGTTGATGTCTTCTGTTGTTGCACGTGGTGAGCGTGTGATGATGGGGGATGTTTTTTCGTCGAGAATGGTGAGCGGAGTCTGGTCATCTGAGCATTTGCTGGACTGGGTTTTGTCCTGGTTTGGTGGATGAACTTGAGAGTTTGATCCTGGCTCAGAGCGAACGCTGGCGGCATGCTTAACACATGCAAGTCGCACGGGCAGCAATGTCAGTGGCGGACGGGTGAGTAACGCGTAGGAACATGTCCA
>NZ_JAGIZB010000013.1 GCF_017813395.1 Pararoseomonas baculiformis
CGCATGCACCGTCTCGGCCCGAACCTCATCCGCCAACTGCTTCAGCTGGTCCGGTGAGAAATTCCGCAAATCCGACGGCACACGAACCCGGTCGAGCAGCGGCGTCACTGGCGGGGGGGACATGGGCTCTTCCTCGAACCGTTCATTCTTCAACGCTAGTTCCGGCGGCGGATCACATGATCCGCCAGGGCGCGCAGGTGATCCGCCCTTTCATCGAAGCTGTCGAGGTGGCGCTTCGCCTGCTCCACCAGCCGCTCCGCCTGAACCCGGGCACGCTCGGGGCCCAGCAGGCCCAGCAGCGTCGCCTTGCCCGCGCCGGCATCCTTGCCCGTGGCCTTCCCGGCTTCCTCGGGCGTCGCGGTCAGGTCCAGCAGGTCATCGGCGATCTGGAAGGCGGCGCCGATCTCCCGGCCGTAGAAGGTCAGGCATTGGCGCGGCGGAAGGGCGGCCTTGCCGAGGATCGCACCGGCCTCGGCGGAGAACTCGATCAGCTTGCCGGTCTTGAGAAGCTGCAGACGGCCGATCTGCGCCTCATCGAGCGGCGCAGTCGCCTTCTCGGCCATCATGTCGAGCATCTGCCCCCCGACCATGCCGCGGGCGCCGGACGCCAGGGCGAGGTGAAGACAGAGATCGGCGCGCACGGCGGGGTCCGGATGGGTCTCTGGCGCGGCCAGTACGGCAAAGGCCTGGGTCTGCAGCGCGTCGCCCACGAGGATGGCGGTCGCCTCGTCCCAGGCCTTGTGGACGGTCGGCTTGCCCCGGCGAAGGTCGTCATTGTCCATCGCGGGAAGATCGTCATGCACCAGCGAATAGCCGTGCAGCATCTCCACCGCCGCCGCGGCGCGCAGGGCGGATTGCCGGGCGACGCCGAACTGCCTGGCGCTCTCCAGCACCAGGAAGGCACGCAGCTTCTTGCCGCCCCCCATAGTGGCGTAGCGCATGGCGGCGAAGAGGGAACGCTCCTCGCCCTCCTCCTTCGGCAGGAGCGCGTCCAGCGCCTCGTCCACCTCGGAGGCGGCCTCGGACATCGCCTTCTTCAGGCCCTCCATCGAGAGGTCCTCCACCGCCTCAGCCTCGCTCATCATTCCACATCCCGCAGGGCCGGGCCGGAGGCACCGGGCACAAGGGCCTGCACCCGCGCCTCGGCCTCCGAGAGCTTGCGCTCGCAATGGGCGCGAAGCGCCGTGCCGCGCGCGTAGGAATCCATGGCCTCCTCCAGCCTGGCCTGGCCGCCCTCAAGGCGGCGGACGATGGATTCCAGCTCGGCCATGGCCTCCTCAAAGGAGAGGCTGTCCACATCCGGCAGGGGGTTCGGGTCGGGCATTCGGGCTCCGGAAGGATCAGGCGCGGACCAGGGCGCGCAGATGCGCCGCCGTGGACCGGGCGAGGGCGCCGAGGTCGTAGCCGCCTTCGAGCATGGAAACCACCCGCCCGCCGCAACTGGCATTGGCGACCTCGCAGATGGCTTCCGTCACCCAGGCGAAGTCTTCCTCCACCAGCCGCAGCCCGGCGAGCGGATCTGCTCGATGGGCATCGAAGCCGGCGGAGATGATGATCAGCCCCGGTGCGAAGCGCGCGACCTCGGGCAGGATGTCCCGCTCCCATGCGCGGCGGAAGGCGGGCCCGTCCGTGCCGGCGGCAAGCGGGACGTTGAGGATGTTTCCCGCCCCCGTTTCGCTCGCATCCCCTGTGCCCGGATAGAGCGGGAACTGGTGGGAGGAGGCGAACATGAGGGAGGGCTCGTCCCAGAAGGCGGCCTGGGTGCCGTTTCCGTGATGCACGTCGAAATCCAGCACCGCCACCCGTTCGACACCATGCGCGGCCTGGGCATGGCGGGCAGCGACGGCAGCATTGGAGAAGAGGCAGAACCCCATGGGCGTGCCGGGCTCCGCATGGTGGCCCGGTGGGCGCACCGCGCAGAAGGCGCGGGGGAACTCGGCCCGCATCACGCAATCCACCGCCTCCACCCCCGCGCCGGCGGCGCGCAGCGCGGCCTCGGCGGAGTGGGCGTTCATGGCCGTGTCCGCATCCAGATGGATGAGCTCGCCCGGCCCGGGGCGAAGTGCGAGGATCCGGTCGATATGCGCGGCCGGATGCACCCGCAGCAGGGCCTCCCGGCTGGCCTCCGGCGCCTCGGCCCGCACCAGGGCGGAGAATTCCTGCGCCTCCAGGGCCTGTATCACGGCCCGAAGCCGATCGGGGCATTCCGGATGGTGCGGCCCGTTCTCGTGGCGGAGGCAGGCCGGGTGGGTCAGGAGGAGCATCAGCGGCCCTTGCCCGCCGGTTCTTCCCGCTTCCGCAGCGTATAGCGGTACACGCCGGCATCTTCGCTGAAGGAGACCAGGGCATGCCCGGTCTCCCGGCAGAAGGCCTGGAAATCGATCACACTGGCGGCATCGGTCGCCAGCACGGTCAATCTTGCCCCCGCGGGCAGGCTGCGAAGGGCCTTGTTGGCCTTGAGAACCGGCAACGGACAGGTCAGGCCCTGAACGTCGAGGACGGTTTCGTTCTTGGGGATTGGGGGCGAGGCGGCCATCGGGCCGGGCAATCCACCACCAGCGCGGCCACAAGTCCAGCACCGCCGACGCGGCTTTTGTCCGCACGGCGCTGGACGTCGCCCCGGGGCCACGGCATGCATCCGCCATGGCGATCAAGCTTGGCGTGGATCTCGGCGGCACCAAAACGGAAATCGCCGCGCTGGATGGGGCCGGAACGGTCCTCCTGCGGCGCCGCAGGCCAACGGGACAGGGCTACGCCGCCATTGTCGAGACCATCGCCGCGCTCGTGAGAGACGCGGAGGCGGAACTGGGCGCGAAGGGGACCCTGGGCATCGGGATCCCCGGCAGCATCAACCCACAGACCGGGCTCGTCCGGAACGCGAATTCCCAGGCGCTGAACGGCCAGCCGCTGGACAAGGACCTGGCTGCCGCCCTGGGCCGCGAGGTCCGGGTGATGAACGACGCGAACTGCCTGGCCATGAGCGAGGCGGCGGATGGCGCCGGGGCGGGGTATCCCGTGGTCTTCGCGGCCATCCTCGGCACCGGGGTTGGCGCGGGCTGGGTGGTGAATGGCCGCCCGCTGGACGGGTTGAACCGCGTCTCCGGCGAATGGGGTCATACCCCGCTGCCCTGGATGCGTCCCGAGGAGTTCCCGGGGCCGCGCTGCTGGTGCGGGCAGCACGGGTGCCTGGAGGCCTTCCTGGCCGGTCCCTCCCTCGCCGCCGACACGCTCGGGCCCGGCCACCGCGATGCCGGCCTGGTGGAAGAGCGCGCGCGGTCCGGCGACCCGATCTGCCAGGCTGGGCTGGCCCGCCATGCGGACCGGCTCGCCCGAGCGCTCGGCATGGTGGTGAACATCATGGACCCGGACGTGATCGTCCTGGGCGGCGGGGTTTCGAATTTCCCGCATCTCTACCGCGATCTCCCGGGGATGGTCGGCCAGTGGATCTTCGGGGACTCAAAGCGGGTGAACATCGCCAAGGCCCGGCACGGGGACAGTTCCGGTGTCTTCGGTGCCGCGCGCCTCTGGGACGGCGGCTGATCCGCGGCTCTGGCGACGTCTGGCGTGGTCCCTGACGGGACTCGGGCATCGTTCCCGTTCCGTGCTAGAAGGCGGCATGCCCTCCCTCTGCCGGGACTGCTTCGCACACACCGAGGAACCGCGCCGCCGCTGCGCCGCCTGCGGCTCCGCGCGAATGTCCAGCCATGCCGAGCTCTTCACCCTGGCCATCGCGCATGTCGATTGCGATGCCTTCTTCGCCAGCGTGGCGAAGCGCGACCGCCCGGAGCTGGCCAGCCGCCCCGTGATCGTGGGCGGCGGGCAGCGGGGTGTCGTTTCCGCCGCCTGCTACGTGGCGCGCACCCGGGGCGTCCGCTCCGCCATGCCGATGTTCAAGGCGTTGAGCGCCTGCCCCGATGCGGTGGTGATCAAGCCGGACTTCGCGAAATACGTCGCAGCCTCGCGGCAGGTCCGCGCGCTCATGGAGGCGCTGACCCCGTTGGTGCAGGCCATGTCCATCGACGAGGCGGTGCTGGACCTCTCGGGCACGGAGGCGCTGCACGGCGCCCCCCCGGCGGTCGCCCTCGCCCGTTTCGCGCGCCGCGTGGAAAAGGAGGTGGGGGTCACGGTCTCCATCGGCCTCGCCCCCAACCGCCTTCTCGCGAAGATCGCGGTGGAGCGCGACAAGCCCCGGGGCCTGGCCTGCATCGGCGCGGCCGAGGCCGCTGCGCTGCTGGCGCCGGAGCCGGTCACCATCCTGCCCGGCATCGGCCCGGCCTTCGCGGCGAAGCTGGCCGGGATGGGCTTCTCCACGCTGGGCCAGCTGCAATCCCTGGATGCGAGGGAGGCGATGCGGCGCTTCGGGGAGGACGGGCCGCTTCTGGTCGCCCGCGCCCGTGGCGAGGACTCCCGGCCCGTGCGGCCCGAGCGGGAGACGAAATCCATCTCGGCCGAAACCACCTTCGACCGGGACCTCGCCCAGCCTGCCGAGATGCAGCCCCTGCTCTGGCGCCTTTGCGAGAAGCTGGCCCGCCGGCTGGCGGAGAAGGGCCTGGCGGCTGGCGGCGTCGTGCTGAAGCTGAAGACGAGCCGCTTCGCCCTGCGGACGCGGCATGTCCGGCTCGCCGGGCCGAGCCGGGTGCCCGAGACGCTCTACGCCGCCGTGCTACCCCTCCTGATGCGGGAGGCGGACGGCACGGCCTTCCGGCTGATCGGGATCGGCGCGCAACCGCTGGTGGAGGGCGCGAAGGCCGACCATGGCGACCTGGCGGATCCCGAGGCACCCCGGCGCGCGGCGCGCTGGGCGGCCATGGAAGCCCTGCGCGCCCGCTACGGGGATGGGGCCGTCCGCGCAGGGCGCGGGTTGGCTGGCCCGGCCGGCCGGCGCTGATGCCCGGCTGATCCGGGCCTGTTCACGATCCGGTGGCCTTGCCCGCCGCGTGGTGCCCCGGAGCAGGGGCGGGCGTTCCTGATCCGGCAGGGCGTGCCGTGGCGGCCCATGGGACAGCATCGGGGCCCAACCGCTTCACCGAGGGCTTGCGCTGCCCGGCACGGCCCC
The DNA here is from genome assembly GCF_017813395.1 of Pararoseomonas baculiformis. Classification (GTDB taxonomy): domain Bacteria; phylum Pseudomonadota; class Alphaproteobacteria; order Acetobacterales; family Acetobacteraceae; genus Roseomonas; species Roseomonas baculiformis. The sequence goes on from NZ_JAGIZB010000013.1 coordinate 5,057, forward strand.
ACCGTAGCCTGGAGTGCCCATGACCGACGCCCCTCCCCCGCCGCCCAAAGCCAATGCCGCACAGATCGCGTCCCCCTCCTACCGGATGCCCGCGCTCGATCCCCAGTTCCTCATGGGTTCCTCGATGCGCGGGGTGCGCTTCCTTCTGGAATTCGCCAAGGCGGACGAGATCCTGCGGCAGTGGCGCGTGCGTTCCACCATCGTGGTCTTCGGCAGCGCCCGGGTGCAGGAGCATGGGCCGGGGAGGCAGCCTTTCTGGTACGCGGAGGCACGGAAATTCGGCCGCATCGCCTCCGAGCGTGGCGGCGCCCTTCTGGATGGCGAGGGCGTGCGGGAGAATGTCGTCGCGACCGGTGGCGGTCCCGGGATCATGGAAGCGGCGAATCGCGGCGCGATGGAAGCGGGCGCGCCCTCCATCGGCTTCAACATCCGCCTGCCCTTCGAGCAGGAGCCGAATGCCTATTCCACGCCGGAGCTGACCTTCCTGTTCCACTACTTTGCCATGCGGAAGATGCACCTGGCGATGCGCGCGAATGCGCTGGTGGTCTTCCCCGGCGGCTTCGGCACCTTCGACGAGCTGTTCGAGATCCTCACCCTGCGCCAGACGGGCAAGGCACCGCAGGTGCCGATCGTGCTGGTGGATGGCCAGTACTGGCGCTCCGTCATGAATCTCGAGCACCTCATGGAGGCCGGCATGATCTCGCCGGGCGACCTGGACCTGTTCCGCTATGCCGACGACGCGGAGAGCGCCTGGAACTGCATGGTGGAACAGGGGCTGCGAACGGTCTCGGCGCCGCCTGAGCCGAAGCCCAAGGACATCTGAACTGCGCCGGGCCCCCGGGCCGGGCTTCAGCTCGCCAGCCGGCTGACGATGGAGGCGATGAACAGGCCGATGGACATGTCCAGCAGGACGAAGAGCACGGCCCGGGCGCCGCTCACCCGCAGGGCGGTCTTCGTGACGAACCACTCCATCCACAGGGCATAGCCGAAAGCCGCGAGGGTGAGGGTGCCGCCCAGGGTGGATGGAAGCACCCCGCCCAGCAGCGTGGCCAGGAGCAGCGCAGCGTATTGCGCGATATTGGTCCAGTTCCAGGCAGCGACGAACACCGGCCAGAGCGGCCCGCGCCCGGATGCATCGGCCAGGGAAAGCGACGCGAGCGGAAAGACGACCCAGCCCAGCACATAGCCGATCAGCTCGACCGGAAGGCTGTGGGAGAGCAGCACGCCGCTCGCCAGGGCACGGATCAGCAGGAAGGGCAGCAGGCAGATGGCGCCGGCCCAGAAGGAGCGCTTCGCCCCCTCGATCGAGAGGAGCGTGAAGCGCAGCCCCTCCTCCCGGCCCTGCCCGAGCAGCCAGGCGGCCCGCAGCCCTGCCGCGATCTGCGTCTCGAGGCTGACGCGGGGCGCGCTCAGCCCAGGCACTCCCGGATGACGGCGCCATACAGGCCGGAGAGGCGCCGCAGCTCCTCCACCGGGGTTCGCTCATCCACCTTGTGCATGGTGGTGCCCACGGCACCCAGCTCGGCCACGGGGCAGAGCCGGGTGATGAAGCGGGCATCGGAGGTGCCGCCCCCCGTGTCCAGTGCGCCGTCCTCGCCCGTGCTGGCGCGCACCGCGCGGCGCAGCGCATCCACGAACGGGCCGGGCTCTGTGAGGAAGGCCTCTCCCGAACAGGAGAAGCGTGCCTCGTGGCGCGGCGCCTCCTCCTCCAGGATGCCGCGGATCCAGGCCTCCAGGCTCGCGGCGGTGTGGGTCGGGTTGAAGCGGATATTCAGCCGCGCGAAGGCCTTGGCGGGCACGATGTTGTTGGTCGGGTTCCCCACATCCACCGTGGTCACCTGCAGCGTGCTCGCCTGGAACCAATCCGTGCCGCCGTCCAGCGGCTCCGCGGTCAGGCGGTGGAGCACCCGTGCCAGCCGGTGCACGGGATTGTCGGCACGATCGGGGTAGGCGACGTGGCCCTGGATGCCGTGAACCGTGAACTCGGCCGAGAAGCTGCCACGCCGGCCGATCTTGATCGTGTCGCCCAGCCTTTCCTTGCTGGTGGGTTCGCCCACCAGGCACATGTCGGGGACCAGATGGTTCTCGGCCATCCAGTCCAGCACCCGGGTCGTCCCGTCCACCGCCTCGGCTTCCTCGTCGCCGGTGATCAGGAACGAGAGCGTGCCCCTGTCGGCCGTGCCATCGGCCACCGCATCGGCCACGGCCGCCACGAAGGCGGCCACGCCGCCCTTCATGTCCACGGCCCCGCGGCCGTAGAGCGCGCCGTCCGCCACCGCCGCTGCGAAGGGCGGATGCGTCCAGCCTTCGCCGGGCGGCACCACATCGGTATGGCCGGCGAAGCAGAGATGCGGGCCGTTCCCGCCGGAGCGGCGGATGGCGAAGAGGTTCTCGATCTCGCCGAAGCGCAGCCGGGTGCAATGGAATCCCAGCGGCTCCAGCGCCCGCTCCAGCACCGCGATCGCGCCCTCATCCGCGGGCGTGACCGAGGCACAGCGGATGAGTTCCTGCGCGACGGGAAGCGGGTCGGTGGCCATGGGGTGCGCTCTCAGTCCCGCAGCAGCTCGTTGATCGAGGTCTTCTCGCGCGTGCGGGCATCCACGCGCTTCACGATCACGGCGCAGTAGAGGCTGGGACCGGGAGTGCCGTCCGGCAGCGCCCGGCCGGGCAGGCTGCCCGGCACCACCACCGAATAGGCCGGCACGCGGCCCATGAAGACCTCCCCGGTGGCGCGGTCGATGATCTTGGTCGAGGCGCCGAGATACACGCCCATGGACAGGACGGAGCCGCGTTCGACGATCACGCCCTCGGCCACCTCTGAACGGGCGCCGATGAAGCAGTCATCCTCGATCACCACGGGATTGGCCTGCAGCGGCTCCAGCACTCCCCCGATGCCGACGCCGCCGGAGAGATGGCAGTTCTTCCCGATCTGGGCGCAGGAGCCGACCGTGGCCCAGGTATCCACCATCGTGTTCCGGTCCACATAGGCGCCGAGATTGACGAAGGACGGCATCAGCACCACGCCCGGGGCGATGAAGGCCGAGCGCCGCACCACGGCGCCCGGCACGGCGCGAAAGCCGGCCTCCTTGAAGCGGTTCTCGCCCCAGCCGCTGAACTTCAGCGGCACCTTGTCATAGGCGCCCGCGGCGGTGTCCATGGGCACGCTGTCCTCCAGCCGGAAGGAGAGCAGCACGGCCTGCTTCAGCCACTGGTTCACCCGCCAGCCGCCATTCCCATCCGGCTCCGCAACGCGGAACTTGCCGGAATCCAGCGCCTCCAGCGCCGCCTCCACGGCATCGCGGTCCTCGCCGCGGGTGGCCGGGGTCAGCTCGGCGCGGCGCTCCCAGAGCGCCTCGATGCGGGGCTGGAGGGAGGCGAGATCCATGGCGGCGTCCTGCGTTTCGGGCTGTCCCGGGGGCGGACCCCATCGCGCGGGCGGCGGGTGCTGTCAACGCGGCATGCGCATCAGGGCGATTCAGCCTTCCTTCACCGGCATGGCGCATCCTTCCCTGCGGCGAGCCCCGTTCGAACGGAGCGCTCGCCTCAACCCAGGAGGCGACGATGGAAGCCATGATGGCCGCCTCACCCCGCCGCATGGACGAAGCCGCGCGGGCGAGGCTGGCGGAACGGGGGGATACCCCGGCCGAGATGCTGTTCTTCCTTGCCAATGATCCCGCAACCTCCGTGCGGGCCGCCATCGCGGCCAATGCCGCCACCCCTCCCCTGGCTGATCACGTCCTCGCCACCGACTCGGAACCGGGGGTGCGGCGCGTCCTCGCCCGGAAGCTGGCCTCCCTCGCCCCCCTTCTCGACCCGGAGAGCAGCGACCGTCATCGCCGTGCCAGCTGGGAGGCGCTACGCCTGCTGGCGGAGGACGAGGCCGTCGCGGTGCGGGCCGCCGTGACGGAGCGGGTGGCTGAACAGGCCGATGTGCCCCGCCCCCTGATCCTGCGCCTGGCGCGGGATATTGCCATGGCGGTCGCCGAACCGGTGCTCCGCGGGTCGCCGGTGCTGCAGGAGGAGGATCTGCTCGGGCTGATCGCCGACCCGCCCGTGCCCGAAACGCTGGGCGCCATCGCGCGCCGCCCCCACCTGCCGGAGCGCCCCTGCGAAGCCATCGCCGCAAGGGGGGAGGAGACGTCCGTCGCGGCCCTGCTGGCGAACGCGACGGCCCGGATCCGGGAGGCGACCCTGGTCGCGATCGCGACCGGCGCCGCCGCGCACCCGGCCTGGCAATCCGCCCTGGTCCGCCGCCCGGCGCTCAGCGCCGCTATCCTCGGTGCCATTCGGGACCTGCTCGCGGATGAGGCGCTGCGGGTTCTTCTTGCCCGGAGGGATCTGGATCCCTCGGCGCTGGAGACGCTGCGGCAAGGCGGCGGCGTCGATCCTGGCGAGGACCAGCCGGGCGGAATGACCGAGGACAGCTTCATCGCCGCCGCGCGAAAGGGCTACCGCACCGAATGCGCCCGAATTCTTGCCGCGCTGAGCGGCCTGCCCGCGGGCGTGGTCGCACGTGCCATCGAGACGCGGGAGGCGCCGGTCCTGGTGGCGCTTTGCTGGAAGGCCGGCCTTTCAGCGCGCGCGGCCACCTTCGCACAGATGCGCCTGGCCGGCAGTAAGCCGGAGGAGCTGCTGATCCTGCCCGGAGGGCACTGGGCCCTCTCGGCCGATTCCATGCAGGCCCTCGTGGAGGGGCTGCTCGTCAGGAACTGATGGCCCGGATCAGGGCTTGATCAGGGTCCCCGGGCCGGCCGGGGTGAAGAGCTCCGCCAGCACCGAATGGGGGACGCGCCCGTCCAGGATCACGGCGCCCTGCACCCCGCGCTCGATGGCGTAGATGCAGGTTTCCACCTTCGGGATCATGCCCCCGGAAATCCAGCCCGCCTCAATCCCGGCACGGACATCCGAAACCGTCATCTCGGGAATATGCACCCCGTCGGGCCCACGAACCCCGGCCACATCGGTCAGCATGAGAAGGCGCGCGGCACCCAGGGCGCCCGCGATCGCGCCCGCCACCGTATCCGCGTTGATGTTGTAAGTCTGCCCGTCCGGGCCCACGCCGACCGGCGCGACCACGGGCACGATATCGGCCCCGATAAGAAGCCGCAGTACCTTGGTGTCCACCTGCTCCGGCTCGCCCACGAAGCCGAGATCGATCTCGCGCTCGGTGTTGGTCTCCGGGTCGCGGATGGTGCGCTCGGCCTTCCGGGCGCGGATGAGATTGCCGTCCTTGCCCGAAATGCCCACCGCGATGACGCCGGCCCGGGTGATCGCCTCGGCAACCTGTTTGTTGACGGTCCCGGCAAGGACCATCTCGACCACATCCACCATCTGGGCGTCGGTCACGCGCAGCCCGTTCACGAAGGTGGACTGCACGTTGAGCCGCTTCAGCATCGCGTTGATCTGCGGGCCGCCGCCATGCACCACAACCGGGTTCACGCCCACCTGCTCCAGCAGGGCAATGTCCCGGCCGAAGCGCAGGGCGCTCTCCTCCTCGCCCATGGCATGGCCGCCATACTTCACGACGACGATCTGGTCGTCATAGCGCTTCAGATAGGGCAGTGCCCCGGCGAGGATGGCCATCTGGTCTTGCGCGTCGGTGGTCATGGCTCTTTCCGGGATGGCCGAACGGCGGCGGTGGTAAGCGGCGTCGCCGGTCACGGTCAACCCGGGGAGCCCGTTCCGTGCGGAGCCGGGTCAGCCGCCCGCAGCGATATCGGCGATGGCCGCGCGCAGATCGGGGATGCCCGTTCCCTTCGCGGAGGAGGTAGTCAGCACCACCGGATGGGCGGCGACGCGCTTGCGCACGATCTCCGCCATCTCCTGCTGCCGCTTCAGCAGGCGGGAGGCCGGCTTGGCGTCATCGGACTTGGTCAGCACGATCTGGAAGGGCACGGCCGCCTCTCCCAGCAGGTCCATGGCGGCGCGGTCGCCGTCCTTCGTCTCGATCCGGGCATCCATCAGCAGGAAGACGCGCCGGAGCGTCGGGCGGCCGCGCAGGTAGTCGAACATCAGCCCCTGCCAGTCGGCCTTCACCGCCTTGCTGGCTTGGGCGAAGCCATAGCCGGGCATGTCCACGAGGGTGAGCGGGTGCTCCGTCCCCTCCCCCACCGCGAAGAAGTTGAGCTGCCGCGTCCGCCCGGGGGTGTGGGAGACGCGGGCCAGCCCGTGATGCCCTGCGACCGCGTTGATGAGGGAGGATTTCCCCACATTGGAACGTCCGCAGAAGGCCACCTCCGGCGCCTCGGGCGCGGGGAGGCCATCCAGCTTCTGGGCTGCGAAGAAGAAGCGCACCGGGCGCGCGAAGAGGAGGCGCCCGGCTTCGATGCGCTGAGCCTCCTGCTCCTCAGGCGTCAGGATCGTCACGTCTTCGCCGTCGCCTTCTGGACGCTCCGCTCCGCCCGCTCATGCCGCGTGATGTAGTACTGCTGCGCCACGGAGAGCAGGTTGTTCCAGGACCAGTAGATCACCAGGCCGGCCGGGAAGCTGGCCAGCATGAAGGTGAAGATGATCGGCATGAAGCCGAAGAGCTTGGCCTGGATCGGGTCGGGCGGCGTCGGGTTCAGCTTGAACTGAACATACATCGTGATGCCCATGATGATCGCCCAGGCCGGCATGTGCAGGAACAGGGGCGGATCCCAGGGGATCAGGCCGAAGAGGTTGAACAGGTTAGTCGGGTCCGGCGCCGAAAGGTCGCGGATCCAGCCGAAGAAGGGCGCGTGCCGCATCTCGATGGTGACGAAGAGCACCTTGTAGAGCGCGAAGAAGACCGGGATCTGCACCAGGATGGGAAGGCAGCCCGAGGCGGGGTTGATCTTCTCCGCCTTGTAAAGGGCCATCATCTCCTGCTGCATCTTCGCAGGGTCGTCCTTGTTCCGCTCCTTCAGCTCCTGCATCTTCGGGCCCAGGACCTTCATGCGGGCCATGGACTTGTAGGACTTGTTGGCAAGCGGGAAGAACAGGATCTTCAGCGCGACGGTGAAGACCAGGATCGCCACGCCGAAATTGCCGGTCAGCTTGAAGAGCCAGTCGAGCGCATAGAAGAACGGCTTCGTCAGGAAGTAGAACCAGCCGAAGTCGATCGCCTTGTCGAAGTCCGTGATGCCGAGATTGGAGGCATAGGCATCCAGCAGATGCACCTCCTTGGCCCCGGCGAAGAGGCGGGTCGCAAAGCCGGCCGTGGCGCCAGGCGCGGCGGTCACGGGCGCGACGGGCGAGAAGTCCACCTGCCAGCGGTCCTGCCCATTCTCGCTCACATGCCGGAAGGCCGCGCGGTCGCGGGCCGACTGGTTGACCGGCGCAAGGGCGGTCAGCCAGTACTTATCCGTAAAGCCGGCCCAGCCGCCCGCGCCCTCCTGCTCGAAGGCGGGGCCGCCATTGCGGCGCCCGGCCTCGGTCTTGGCGTCGGAGTACTTCTCCTCCCGCAGGCGGCCATCCAGCACGCCCACGAAGCCCTCATGAAGGATGTAGTAGCCGGCCACATGCGGCGTGTGCTCGCGCCGCACCCGGGCCCAGGGCAGCACCTGCACCGGTTCGCTGCCCGTGTTCACCACGCGCTGCTCGGCCGTGACCATGAAGTTCTGGTCGAGCGAAAGCGCGATCTCGAAGCGCTGGCCCGTGCCGTTCTCCCAGCGGAGCGTCACGGGGGCGTTCGGAGTCAGGGGGCCACCCTCGGCCGTCCACACGGTGTTCGGACCGGGCACGGCGGTGTGGCCATCCGCGGCTGTCCAGCCCCACTGCGCGAAATAGGAGGCGTTGTCCTCCCGCGGGGCGAGGATGCGGACATTGGGGCTGCCGGGCTGGATCGTCTCGCGGTAGTCGCGCAGCACCAGGTCGTCGATGCGCGCACCGCGCAGGTTCACGCTGCCCTCGACCCGCGCGCTCTCGATCCGCAGCCGCGGGGCGGGGCCGGTGGGGGCGCCATCATTCGCGCCGGTGCTCGCGACGCCAGCCGGGTTCAAGGCGGTGTTCGCCTGGGGAAGCGGAACCGAGCTGGTCTGGGACTGCTGCACATCCTGCGCCGCCTGGCGCTGTGCCTCGCGTGCGGGGCGGTTCCACACGTCGAACAGCAGCAGGATGCCGATCGAGATCGCGATCGCGGCCAATAGTCGCTTGTTGTCCATCAGATCCGGCGCTCAGCGGTGTGTCGGGGCGGGCACGGGGTCGTATCCGCCCGGGTTCCAGGGGTGGCAGCGAAGGATGCGGCGGACCGTCAGCGCGCTGCCGTGCAGCGCCCCGTGCTCGGTCAGGGCCTCGATCGCATAGGCGCTGCAATGGGGATGAAAACGGCAATGCGCCCCGATGAAGGGGCGCAGCGTGAACTGGTAGGTCCGGACGCCCAGCTTGAGCGCCTCGGCAACGGTGCTCACGTGCCCCCCAGCGGAGGCAAGCCGGCCTGCTTCAACGCGCCGCGCAGGTCGCCCTGCAACTGGGCGAAGGGGCGGGTCCGGGTTTCGTCCCGGCCGATCAGCACGACGTCCCACCCCTCGGGCGGGGTATCGCCGAGGACGAGGCGCGCGGCCTCACGCAGGCGACGCTTGGTGCGATTGCGCACCACGGCATTGCCCACCTTCTTCGTAACGGTGAAGCCGAGGCGCATGGGCCCGCCCGTCCCCGGGAGGGCCTGGATCACCAGCCCCGGCCGGGCGGCGCGCTTGCCGCGCTGGGCGGCACGAAGAAAATCGCGCCGCTTCTTCATCCGGGGCAGTTTCATGCTGCGGACCGCAAACAGGGGCGCGGAAGACGGTCGCGCCCCATGGAATGCCTCAGGCCGAGAGCTTCTTGCGGCCCTTGGCGCGGCGGTTGGCCAGCACATTGCGGCCGCCGACGGTCTCCATGCGGGCACGGAAGCCGTGCCGGCGCTTCCGGACGAGCTTGGAGGGCTGGTAGGTACGCTTCACGGCAAGGCGCTCCGTATCAGGTGCGAGCCGCCCGGATGAGGGGGCGGGACGGCGTTGAGTGGTCTTTCCCGGGCAGCCCGGCCGCCCGGCGCGCCCACATGGGCGCAGACGCGGGCAGCCGCGGCGGGGTGCCCGGCGCGGGTGGCGCTGTATAGAAAGGTGGTCCCATCCGCGTCAACCAATGCCTTATGGCGGCCGCGCCCCCTACCCTTCCCGCGTGGCGGCGTTATGCGTGGCGCGAGTGCAGCGGCCGGAAGGGGAAGCATGGCTGAGACGGACATCGCCGTGATCGGCGCCGGCGCCACCGGGCGGGGCCTCGCCTCGCTTGCCGTGGCGCTCGGGCTGCGCGTCACCCTGTTCGAGCGCGGCCCCATGGGCGGCGAGGCACCGGATCCGGAGGTCATCCAGGCGGCCCTCCGCGCGGCCGGGGCACGGGCCGCCCTGGCGCGCGACGCGGCGCGGATGGGGATCGGCACGGGCGAGGTTCCGGTGGATTGGCTCGCCCTGCGCAGCCATCTCGCCGATGCCGATGCCGATGCCGCGCCCGAATCGACCGCCGCGCGCTTCGAGGCGATGGGCGTGGAGCTGGTGCGCGCCGCCGCACGCTTTTCCGCGCCGGACAGGGTGGCCGCCGCCGGACGGGAATGGCGCTTCCGCCGCGCCCTGATCGCAACGGGCGCGGCCCCGGTCGTCCCCGCGCTCGAGGGGCTGGAGACCATCCCCTACATGACCGAGGAGACGGTCCACCGGCTGGAGGAACGGCCGGAGCACCTCCTGATCCTGGGTGGCACCGGATTCGGGCTGGAAATGGCCCAGGCCTTCACCCGCCTCGGCAGCCGGGCCACCGTGATCGAGCCCGCTCGCATTGCCCCCGGGGCCGATCCCGCCATGGCCGAGGGCCTGGCCCGGATGCTTCGCCGCGAAGGGGTGGTGCTGGCGGAGGGCCAGGAGGCGGCACGCGCGGAGCGGCGCGAGGGCGGCGTGGCCCTGCTCCTGGCCGATGGGACGCGGGTCGAGGGATCGCATCTCCTGCTCGCCCTCGGCCGTGCGCCGCGCCTGGCAGGGCTGGATCTCGTCACGGCCGGGCTGCCGGATGGCAGCCTGGCGGCCGATGAGACGCTTCGGCTCCGGGGTACCCGACGCATCTGGGCCGCAGGTGGCGTGCTGGGCCGGCCGGGAGGCTCCGATACCGGGATTCTCGCGCGCAGCATGCTGTTCCGCGTGCCCGGGACGCCCGCAGCCCCACCGGCCCTGCGCGTGATCCGCACTGAGCCTGCCCTTGTGGAGCTCGGCGTTCCCACGGGAGGCGCGGAGCTGGAAACGCTGCGCTGGCCGCTGGCCGACACGGCGCGCGGGTCGGCGGAGGGAATCGACTCCGGGCTGGTCACCCTGTCCGTGGACCGGCGGGGCCGCCTTGCCGGCGCCGGGCTGCTCGCGCCGGGAGGGCTGGAAATGGCCGGGATGCTCTCCCTCTGCATCGGCCGGCCGGTCTCGGAGCTCGCAGGCGCAACCCTGCCGCATCCCAGCCTGTCCGCGGCCATTGCCCGGGCGGCACTCGAGCATCAGGCGCCCATGGTGACCAATCCGCGCATCCGCTGGCTGGCGGGGATTGCGAAGCGGCTTCCCTGAGCGTCTCCTCCGCGCCAGCCAGATCCGGAAGGTTGTCCATGCCCAAGCTCCTGGAGGGCCGCACCGCCCTCGTCACCGGCTCCACCAGCGGAATCGGCCTCGCCATCGCCCTGGCCTTCGCGCGGGAGGGCGCGAAGGTCATGCTCAACGGATTCGGGACGCCGGAGGCAATCTCCGCCGCGCGCGCCGAACTGGCCGGAATCCAGGGTGGCGAGACGCCCTATTCGGCGGCCGACCTGTCACGCGCCGAGGGGGTCCGCGCCATGTGCGCCGAGGCCGAGGCGGCGCTCGGGAGGGTGGACATCCTGGTGAACAATGCCGGGATCCAGTTCGTCAGCCCGGTCGAGGAGTTCCCGGAGGAGAAGTGGGACGCGATCCTCGCGATCAACCTCTCCTCCAATTTTCACGCGACGAAGGCCGTGCTGCCCGGCATGCGGGCCCGGGGCTGGGGACGGATCGTGAATGTCGCCTCCGCCCACGGGCTCGTGGCCTCCCCGTTCAAGGCGGCCTATGTGGCCGCCAAGCATGGGGTGGTCGGGCTGACGAAGACGGTCGCGATCGAGGTCGCCCGCAGCCCGATCACCTGCAACGCCATCTGCCCCGGCTTTGTCCGCACGCCCCTGGCCGAGGCCCAGGTGGCGCCGCTCGCGAAGAAGCACGGCGTGACGGAGGAGGCCGCGCTGACCGACTACCTGCTGGAGAAGCAGCCCAGCAAGCGCTGGGTCGAGGTTGAGGAGGTGGCGGGCATGGCCGTCTATCTCTGCGGCCCGAACAGCGGCGCGGTGAATGGCGCTGCCCTGTCGATCGACGGCGGCTGGACTGCCTCCTGATCCGCCCGTGACCGAGCGCAAGCCGGGCGGCAGCGAGGAGGGCGTACACCCGATCGAGGGCACGCCCGCGGCCCCGCCTGTCATTGGCCAGGCTGGGCCGCGGCGCGTGAACCTTGCCCTGCAGGGTGGAGGCACTCACGGCGCCTTCACCTGGGGCGTGCTGCTGCGGCTGCTGGAAGAGGAGTCGATCGAGGTCGCCGCCATTTCCGGTACCTCCGCCGGTGCGATCAACGGTGCCGCCTTCGTGCAGGGGATGGCCGAGGGCGGCCGCGCCGGCGCGGCCGCGCTGCTGGACCGGCTCTGGGCTGCGATCGGGGCGCGCTATGCCTTCAGCCCGCTGCGAAACAGCCCGCTGGAGGAGTTCATCTGGGGCCCGGATCTCAGCCACAGCCTGGCGTGGCAGGGCTTCGATGCGCTCACCCGGCTGTTCTCGCCGTACCAGCTGAATCCTTTTCCTATTGAGATGAACCCTTTGCGGCGGGTTCTTGAGGAAGTGCTCGACCTCACGACGCTCTGCGGTGCCGCCGCCGCCCCGCAGTTCTTCGTGACGGCGACGAATGTTCGCACCGGCAAGCCCAGGATCTTCAAGCGGCAGGAGCTAACCCGGGAGACGCTCCTGGCCTCGGCCTGCCTGCCCAACCTGTTCCGCGCGGTGGAAATAGACGGCGAGGCCTATTGGGATGGCGGGTTCCTGGGAAATCCGGCGCTCTGGCCACTCTACGAACAGCGTGGGGCGCCGCCGGACATCGTGCTGGTGGGTATCAACCCGATTTCCCGTCCCGATATTCCCCAGACGGTTCAGGACATTAACACACGGGTGAATGAAATCGGCTTCAATGCGTCCCTGATGTACGAGATGCGCGCCATCGAGTTCGTGCAGCGTCTCGTGGACCAGGGGGTCCTGAAGCCGCCCCGCTACCAGAGGCTGTTCGTCCATCTCATCGAGGACGAGGAGCGTATGCGGAGGCTTGGAATTTCTACGAAATACAATGGTAACTGGGAATTTCTTACGGGCTTGCGCGAAGATGGACGGGCGGCTGCCGATGCCTGGCTGACGGAGAACCGGGGCGCCATCGGGCAGCGGGACAGCGTGGATCTGCGCGCGCGCTTTCTTTGATCAGATGGCACAACCCAGGGTAGAAAGACTCATGCGCTTCTACCTGCTTCTCGGCCGGCTCCGCATACCCTTCGGCTATGCGGGCAAGTTCTTCATCGTCGCCTTCCTGGCCACCCATGTCCCGCTGATCTCGGCGGTGCTCCTGCTGTTCCGGGACCGCCCGGCGGATTGGGAACTCATGGGCGCGCTGCTCCTGGCAACGCTGGGCGGCACCATCTTCGCCCTTTTCGCCGTGCACGGGCTTCTCGCTCCAGTGCGGCAGAGCATGCACGCGCTTCAGGCCTATGCGAACAAGGAGGTACTGCCCGAGCTTCCGCTCGGCCTCCCGGACCTGGGCGGGCGGCTGATGGCAGCGACACAGAGCACGCTGGCCCAGCTGGACACGGCCTTGTTAGCCGCGCGCGGCGCACAGAAGGAGGCGGTCGCCTCCGCCCTGCGGCGCGAGCGAGCCCTGGCCGAGGTCACCCATGAGCTCCGCACGCCGCTGAACGCCGTGCTCGGCTTCGCGGAGCTGCTCCAGATGCAGCCCCATGGCCCTCTTGGCGACCAGCGCTACGCCGAGTTCGCGAATGACATTGCGGAGGGCGGGCAGCACATGCTGGCCCTGATCGAGGATGTGCAGCACTTCACGGCTCTGCGGGAAGGCAAGCAGCAGTTGGTTCGGCAGCCCGTGAGGATCGGCCCCATTGCCCAGCGGGCGGTGCGCCTTCTCCGGGCCCAGGCGGCGAGCCGCCGGATGACGGTGGAGCAGCATGTCCCCGCGGGGCTGGCCGTGATGGCCGATCCTCGGGCCATGCTGCAGATCCTGCTCAACCTGCTTGGCAACGCCGTGAAATATGCCGGGCCCGGGCAGCGGGCCGAGCTGCGGGCAGATGAGGATGGCGCGATGATCCTTATCGTGGTGTCGGATACGGGACGGGGCATGTCGGAAGGCGAGCTCATCCTCGCCCAGGAGCCCTTCGGCCGGGTCGCGGGGACGGGTGAGCGGGGAACCGGCCTCGGGCTGCCACTTGTCCGGGCCCTGGTGGAGCTGCACGGCGGCTCCTTCTCCATCGAGAGCGCGCCTGGCCAGGGCACCACCGTGCGCCTGGCCCTTCACGCAGCCCCGCAGGAGCCAGCGCCAAAGAGCCGATGAGCAACCCCTTACTGGCGCCTGACCGCCCCACGGAAAGGGTCGGCCGCGCCAAGAGGGAGACTTCAGGAAAGCTGCAAAGTCAGTGCTTTGAGGTATACGCTTTCGGGTAGCATGGGATGAATTGGATGGTCCGGCCCAGCGCCGGAGATGGCGAGGATCCGCGCATCCCGCCTGGCGCGCTGCAACCCTGCGATCACCGTATCGGTGAATTCGCCGGCCGGAACATGGTGGCTGCACGACGCGATGAAGAGGATGCCGCCCGGCACAACCAGCCCCGCCGCCAGCCGCGCCAGGCGGGAATAGGCGCGGATGGCCTGCGGGATGTCCTTGCGGGATTTCGCGAAGGCGGGCGGATCGACGACCACCACGCCGAAGCGGGTGCCCTGCTGGCCCATCCGCTCCAGCGTCTCCATCGCCTCCCCTCGCACGGTCTCCGTCCGCTCCTCCAGCCCGTTGCGGCGCGCGGTTTCCATGGCGGTGGCCAGCGCGTGCTCCGAACGGTCAAGCAGCGTGACGCTTGCGGCGCCGGCGGCGGCTGCCTGAAGCCCGAAGCCGCCCGTGTGGCAGAAGGCGTCCAGCACCGTCTCCCCGCGGGACAGATGGGCCACGCGGGCCCGGTTCTCCCGCTGATCGAAGAACCAACCCGTCTTCTGCCCGCCCAGCGGATCGACGGTGAAGGTAACGCCGCCCTCCTCGACGCTGCCGGTCGCCTCCTCGCCGCGCAGCAGCGCGGTAACCTCTGGCAGGCCCTCCAGGGCGCGCACCGAGGCCTCGTTCCGCGCCACCACCGCCCGGGGGGCGATCAAAGCGTCGAGCGCGCGCAGAATGGCCGGCGTGGCCGCTTCCATGCCGGCCGTGTTGGCCTGCAGCGCTACCAGGTCGCCGTAGCGATCCAGGATCAGGCCGGGCAGCCCATCGGCCTCGGCATGGGCGAGCCGGTAGTGAGGCGTGGGGAAGAGACGGGTGCGCAGTGCCAGGGCTTCGGCGATCCGCGCCTGCCAGAAAGCGTCGTCGATCACCGCTGCCGGATCGCGGGAAAGGCGCCGGGCGGCGATGAGGGAATGCGGGTTGAAGTGATGGACCCCGTGGCGGAACCCGTCATCCCCCTCCACCCGAACGGCGGCACCGGGCGGGATGGCGCGGGTCGCCGGGGTCATCGCCACCTCGTTGGAGAAGATCCAGGGATGGCCCGCCTTGGCACGCCGGTCGCGGCCGGGCAGCAGGCGGATCAGGGGCAGGTCTTGCATGGGGCGCGGCATAGGCCGGATCGGCTGCGCTTGCACAGGGCATCGCGCCCCGCTTCCTGCGGCTTCCGCTCCCGTCGGTTGTGTCCCGAAGAGGGCGCTGCCCTCTCCGGACCTCGCTCGCCAAGGGCCTGAGGCCCTTGGAACCCCATCTAGCTGCCGCGGATACGATGCAAGCAGGGGTTTCTGCCCCTAATCCTGCCCTTGCAGTCGCCTCGGGTCATAGACCCGAGGCGCACCGTCAGTTCAGCCGCCCCAACTGATAGAAGAAGATGATGGTGAGGGGTCCGGGGAGAGCCGAAAATGATATCGCGCCCGGGCGAGCATCAGCCCTCTTCCCGTCGCGGCTCCCCCCGGATGGCGAGCACGATCCCGGAGAGGGTGAGGACGAGCGCGGCGAGTTGGCGCCCGCCCAGTAGTTCTCCCAGGAGAAGGGCGCCGGAAATCACCCCGATCACCGGCGTGAACAGCGTGCCGATCGCCGCCACGCTGGCCGGCAGGGCGGCCAGCGCCGCGAACCATGCGAGGTAGCAGAGGCAGAGCGGAACAGCGGCCATGTAGATGAAGGCCGCCCACCCCTGGGGCGAGACGCCGGCCGGGTCGAAATACTCGAGAAAGGGCGAGGCGATCGCGAGGGGAAGGCAGCCGAGCCCCACCTGCCAAGCCACGGAGGCCAGGGGATTGAGCCCGACCGGATGGCGCTTGAACCATACCGTCCCGAGCGCGAAGAGCACGGCGCCGCCGAGGATCATCAGAACGCCCGGCATCTTGCCCCAGTCCAGGTCGAACCCGTTGGAGGTGACCAGGATGGCGACGCCTCCCATTCCCAGGAACAGGGCGAGAATTCGGCGGAAGGTCGGGCGTTCCCCCAGCACGGGCCAGGCAGCCAGGGCTGTCCAGGCCGGCATGGTGTAGCAGATCATCGCCCCTTCACCGGCGCCGAGATAGAGCAGCCCCATGGTGGCAAGCCCCATCCAGGCCGTGACATTGAGCAGGGAGGCCATGATCAGCGGGCCCCAGCGGCCCGCCGGGACGGCGAGCGGCACGCCGCGCAGCGCCGCGAAGGCGGCCAGGGCGCAGCCGGCCAGCAGCCCCGCCCCTCCGCGAGCCGCCAGGGGTGGCATTTCGCCCAGCAGCGCCTTCAGCACGGGCCAGTTCAGACCCCACCCCAACGCCGTGACGCCAAGGAACAGCAGGCCGTAGCCCTGGCCGCTCCCCGCCTCCGATCTCGCCTCAGTCGAGATAATCCGGCTCCTCGCGCGCCAGGATCCGCTTGATGCTTTCCAGATGCAGCCGGGCGCTCTCGCTGTCTCCCTCGCGCATCTGCGCGTAGGTGCGCTCGGCGACATCCTTCGGCACGGGTTTCAGCGGGCGCCCGGTGGCGAGCGCCAGACGCTGCACCTCGGCCGCGCGCTCCAGGTAGTACAGGTCGTCCCAGGCCTCGGCGATCGAGGGGCCGACCACCATCACGCCGTGGTTCTTCAGGAAGCCGATATCCGCGCCTTCCATCGCCGCGGCGATGCGGTCGCCTTCGGCGGCGTCCAGCGCGAGGCCGTTATAGGCCTCGTCCACCGCGGTCCGGCCATAGAACTTCAGGGCTGTCTGCCCGGCCCAGACGAGGGGCGGCCCCTCCAGCATGGAAAGGGCCGTCGCGTTGGGCATGTGGGTGTGGAAGGCGGCCACGGCCCGGGGATGCCGCAGATGCAGCCGGGCGTGGATGTAGAAGGCGGTGGCTTCCGGCGTGCCCTCCCCGGCCAGGACATGCCCCCCGAAGTCGCAGATCAGCAGGCGGGATGCGGTGATCTCGGCGAAAGCCCAGCCATAGGGATTCACCAGCATCAGATCCGGCCGGCCTGGCACCTGGACGGAGAAGTGGTTGCAGATCCCCTCCTGCAGGCCGAGGCGGGCGGCCATTCGGAAGCAAGCCGCCAGGTCCACCCGGGCCTGCCGGATATCGGGCGTGTCCAGGTCACTGTTGCGGAGCAGCTTCGGGGCGGAAGGAAGGGCGTGCGCCATGGCGGGTTCCGGTCAGCGGGCGTCGCAACCTCGCGCCGATGCGGCGGAATCGCAAGGCGGGAGGGCGGCCGGTTGGGCCTTGCCGAAGCCGGCCGCGCGCCGCATTCATCCGGAGGCATCACGGCGGAGAGAGCAGCATGTCCGGAACGAACCAGCGCATCGACAGCGGCCGGCTCTGGGACGCGCTGATGGCCATGGCCGAGATCGGCGCCACCCCCAAGGGCGGCGTGAAGCGCCTGACGCTGACCGAGGTGGACCGCGCCGGCCGCGACCAGTTCGCCCAGTGGTGCCACGCGGCGGGGCTGACGGTGCGGGTGGATTCCATGGGCAACATGTTCGCCCGGCGCCCGGGCCGGGACCCGAGCCGCAAGCCCGTTCTCTTCGGAAGCCATCTCGACAGCCAGCCCACCGGCGGCAAGTTCGATGGCGCGCTGGGGGTGATCGCCGGGCTGGAGGTGATGCGCACGCTGCAGGACCTCAACATCGAGACCGAGGCTCCGCTGGAGCTGATCAACTGGACGGACGAGGAAGGCAGCCGCTTTGGGCACTCCCTGATGGGCAGCGGCGTCTGGTCCGGCGTCTACGACCAGCAGACGACTTATGGCCTGCGGGACCTGGACGGGGTGACCGTCCTCGATGCGCTGGAAGGCATTGGCTATCGGGGCGAGCAGCCGGCCCAGCCATTCGAGGCGGATTCCTATTTCGAGCTGCATATCGAGCAGGGCCCGATCCTGGAGCACGAGGGCAAGCGGATCGGCATCGTCACCGGCGGTCAGGCACAGGTATGGTACGACGCCGTGCTCACCGGCCAGGACGCCCATGCCGGCACCACCCCTCCATCCACGCGGCGTGACGCCTTGCTGGGCGCCGCGCGCATCGTGCAGCTGGTGGACGAGCTGATGCGCGCCCGCGGCGAGGATGGCCGCGGCACGGTGGGTCGCCTGCAGGTCTTCCCGAATTCCTGCAACGTCGTCCCCGGCGAGGTGCGCTTCTCCGTGGAGTTCCGCCATCCGTCGGGCGCTGAAATCGAAACCCTGGCGGAGGACTTCCCCGCCCGCGCCCGTGCCATCGCGGACGAGGCGGGGCTCGGCCTGGAGCTGCGGGAACTGTTCCGCATTCCCGCCCAGCCCTTCGATCCGGAATGCGTGGCACTGGTGCGAGAGGCTGCGGAGCGGCTGGGCCTGCCCGCCCGGGAGATCATCTCCGGCGCCGGTCACGACGCGATCTATGTCGCGCGCCGCGTCCCCGCCGCCATGATCTTCACGCCCTGCAAGGATGGCCTCTCCCACAACGAGGCGGAGAGCATCCTGCCGGAAGAGGCGGCGGATGGCTGCCAGGTGCTGTTCGAGGCGGTGCTGGCGCGGGCGAACCGCCCGCTCTGACGGGCGGGGCTGCGCCTCAGCGGGCGACCAGCTCCTCCGCCCTCACGGCCCGGCCGAAGAGCCAGCCCTGCATGACGGTGCAGCCCTCCGCGAGCAACGCCTCGCGCTGGGCCTCCGTCTCGACACCCTCCGCCAGGAGCGGGATTTCCATCCCGCGCGCAAGCGTGGCGACGGCGCGGAGGATCGCCCTTTCCCGTGCCCCGCCGGGCAGCCCCTCCACGATGGAGCGGTCAAGCTTCACCTGATCCACGGGCAGGCGCAGGAGGTGGGCGAGCGCCGAGCTGCCGCCGCCGAAATCGTCCAGCGAGAGGCGGACGCCGTCTGCGATCAGCTCGTTGAGGACGGGGGCAATGGCGTCGATGTCGCGCGCCGCGACGTCCTCGGGGATCTCCACCTCCAGCGCCTCGGGGGTCACGCCATAGCGGACCAGCGTGGCCTGGACGCGGGCGGGGAATTCCGGATCCCGCAGGGTTGCCGGGGAGATGTTGATGCCCACCACCTCCGGCCCCGTGCCCGCCGCCGTCCAGGCGGCCTTCTGGCGCAGCGCCTCCTCCAGCACCCAGGCGTCGATCGACGGCATGAGGCCTGCGGCTTCAGCTTCCGGCAGGAACTCCCCGGGGGAGATCGGGCCGCCCGGCCCGCCTGGCCAGCGCAGCAGCGCCTCGGCGCCCCGCAAGGTGCCGGTTCGCGCATCCACCTGGGCCTGCCAGGCCAGCTCGAAGCTGCCATCGGCAACGGCCGCCATCAGCTGCTCCCGCAGGGCAAGGCGCCGCGCGACGCGCTCACCCAGCTCGGGATCATAGGCAACCACGCTGCCATTGCCCTGCCGCTTCGCCTGGGCGAGCGCCAGGGCTGCGGCGCGGTGCAGCCCCTCCGCGTCCTCCGCGTCATCGGGCAGGTGCGCGTGGCCGATGGAGGCGCGCAACGGCACCCCTCCGCCACCGAGATCGAGCGGCGCCGCGAGGGCCCGCTGGATGCGCCCGGCCATCGCGCCCGCCGCCTGGGGCGTGCGCAGCCCGGCCGCGATCACCGCGAACTCGTCGCCGCCCAGTCGGAAGGCCGCATCGCCCGGGCGAAGCTGCTCCCGCAGCCTGCGGCTCGCCTCGCTTAAAATGGTGTCGCCGGCGCGCTGCCCGAGGGAGTCGTTCACGGCCCGGATCCCGGCGAGATCGACGAGCAGGACGGAGCCGCCATCGCGCGCCGCGGTGAGCTGCAGGATAGCCTGCTGGAAGCGGAACCGGTTGGGCAGGCCGGTGAGCGGATCATGCCAGGCGAAGTGAACGGCCTGGGCCTGGGCGGCATGCAGCCGGGTGACATCGAGCAGCATCAGCACGGCCCGCTCGCCCCCTTTCTCGCCCGGCAGCCATGGGGAGGTGGTCACGATGACACGGCGCTCCGGCGCCTCGCCCCGCGCGGGCAGCACGCCCTCCACCTCGCGGCCCGTGGGCAGGCCGAAAGGTCCGTCCCCCTGCGAGCCAAGCTGTTGCAGCCCGCTTTCCGTGAGCGTGGCGGGAACCTCCCCGCCGAGCAGATCGGTGAGGCGCTGGTTGGCGGCGATGGTTCGCCCTTCGCGGTCCAGGTGCCAGATCGCGGCGGGCACGCCCTCATGGATCGCCCGTGCCCGCAGGTCGCGTGCGCGGGCGCTGGTGATGTCGAGGGAGAAGCGCGCGACCTCGCCACCCGCGAGGCGCCGCTTGCTCACCTGCATGATCCGGCCATCCGGGAGGTTGCGCTCATACTCCGCCCGGGCATCGTCCTCATGCGCCGCGATCTGGCCGGCGATGGCGGTGGCGGCCAGGGGATCATCACGGAAGGAGGCGGCGAGAAGGTCATCGAGCCTGGTCCCGGCCGGAACGGGCCCCGACCCCATGCCGGGGAGGTCATGGGCGGGGCTGTGGTCCAGAAGGGTGCGGTCTCGGCCGAAAACAGCGTAGCGCACCGCGCTGCGGTCGATCGCCTCGCGCAGGAGCGCGGCGCGGCGGATGGATGGCCAGGCGATGGCGAGCCCCAGCAACAACGCGCCCACGAGCAGCGCCATCAGTCCCAGCACCAGCGGAACCGACAGGGAGGCGGGAAGCAGAAGGGCCAGCACCAGGGCGAGCGAAAGCGATCCGAGCAGGGCGCCGGCCGTGAGTGCCGCCACCCGGCGCAGCCGCCGCGTCGGAGCCATTTCCGGAGGCATCGGGCTCTCCTCCACGTCCATACGGTAAGGGAATACCCCTTTCCTGGTGGCGAACAGTAGCGTTCTCACCAGATCGTCTCAGTTTATATCCGGTTTCTCCAAAATTGCACGACCCGTTCTGAAATCCGCGTAACAGCCCACGCTGCCGCCCGGCGCGCGGCCACAGGGTTGGCATACGGGCGGGGCGCCTCTATAGCGGCGCGCGACGCGACTGGGACGCCCGCCTCGCCGCTGCGCAGCCGGCGGGCGTTGCCATGCCCGGCATCGTCGCGGGAGACACCCTGAATTGGCCACCCTGGAACCCGACCGGCAACCCGCCACCCCGGAGCGCAGCCCCGCTCTGGTGGCGCAGGATGCCATCCTTGCCCGCCCCGTGACGCCCGCCCGCCGCATGGCGGATGCGATCCGCGCCCTGGCGATCGACGGCGTGGAAGCCGCGAAGTCCGGCCATCCGGGCATGCCAATGGGCATGGCGGATGCCGCCACCGTGCTGTTCACCCGTTTCCTGAAGCATGACGCCGCCGACCCGCGCTGGCCGGACCGCGACCGCTTCGTGCTCAGCGCCGGCCATGGCTCCATGCTTCTGTATGCATGGCTGCACCTGACCGGCCATGCGGGCATGGGCGTGGAGGAACTGCGCCGTTTCCGCCAGCTCCACTCCCCGGCGGCGGGCCACCCCGAACTGGGCGAGCATCCGGGCATCGAGACCACCACCGGCCCCCTCGGCCAGGGCATCTCGACGGCGGTTGGCATGGCCATGGCGGAGCGGCACCTGGCCGCGCGCTTCGGCAAGAGCCTGGTGGACCACAGGACCTGGGTCATCGCCTCGGACGGCGACCTGCAGGAGGGCATCTCCCACGAGGCCGCGTCGCTGGCCGGGCATTTCAGCCTGGGCAAGCTCACCGTCCTCTGGGACGACAACCACATTTCCATCGATGGCGACACGGCGCTCTCCACCTCGGAGGACACGCTCGCGCGCTTCAAGGCCTATGGGTGGGCCGTGCGCCGCGTGGACGGGCATGACCACGAGGCGGTCGCGGCGGCGCTGAACGCGGCCACCAAGTCCCGCAAGCCGACCCTGATCGCCTGCCGCACCATCATCGGCTTCTCCGCGCCGAAGAAGGCGGGCACGGCGGGCAGCCATGGCGCCCCCCTCGGCCCCGAGGAAGCGGCTGCGGCCAAGGCGGCGCTGGGCTGGGATGCCGGGCCCTTCGAGGTGCCCGCGGATATCCGGGAGTCCTGGGAAGCCGCCGGCAAGCGCGGCGGCGGCACCCGCCGCTCATGGCTGAAGCGCCTGGCCAAGCACCCGCAGCGCGGTGATTTCGAGCGCGCGATGGCGGGCAAGCTGCCGGAGCGCTGGGACGCCCCGATCGCCGAGTGGAAGGCGAAGGCCGTGGCCGAGAAGCCGAAGCTCGCCACCCGCGTCGCCTCGCAGAAGGCGCTGGAGGCGCTGGTGCCGGCCATCCCCGAGATGATCGGCGGCTCGGCCGACCTCACGGGCTCCAACAACACCAATGTGAAGGGTGTCCCTGCCCTCTCTACCGAGAACTGGGGCGGGCGCTTCGTCCACTGGGGCATCCGCGAGCACGGCATGGCTGCGGCCATGAACGGCATGGCGCTGCATGGGGGCATCATCCCCTATTCCGGCACCTTCCTCGTGTTCAGCGACTACATGCGCCCCTCCATCCGCCTGGCGGCGCTCATGCGGCAGCGGGTGGTGCATGTGCTGACGCATGACAGCATCGGGCTGGGCGAGGACGGGCCGACCCACCAGCCGGTCGAGACGCTGGCGGCGCTGCGGGCCATCCCGAACCTGCATGTCTTCCGCCCCGCCGATGTGATCGAGACGGCGGAGGCATGGGAGCTGGCCGTGCGGCGGGCCGATGGCCCGAGCGTGCTGGCCCTGTCCCGCCAGAACCTGCCCACGGTGCGCAGCGATGCGGGCGAGAACCGCACGGCGCGCGGCGGCTATGTCCTGGCCGAGCCTTCGGGCGAGCGGAAGGCGACGCTGATCGCCACCGGCTCCGAGATCGAGATCGCCCTGGCCGTCCGCGAGGCGCTGGAGCAGGCGGGAATCCCGACCGCGGTCGTCTCCCTGCCCTGCTGGGAGCTCTTCGCGCTGCAGGACCCCAGCTATCACGATCAGGTGCTCGGCTCCGCGCTTCGCGTCGGGATCGAGGCCGCGCTGGAGTTCGGGTGGTCGCGCTGGCTCGGCCCCGATGGCATCTTCATCGGCATGCAGGGATTCGGCGCCAGCGCGCCGGCCAGCGACCTGTACAGGCACTTCGGCATCACCGCGGATGCGGTGGTGGCGGCGGTCAAGCGCCGCGTGAACTGAACCAGAGAGAGGGACGGATAAGCCTATGGCGGTCAAGGTTGCGATCAACGGCTTCGGGCGCATCGGCCGCCTGGTGCTTCGCGCGGCGCTCGAGAGCGGGCGCGACGATGTCGAGTTCACGCATATCAACGATCTCGGCTCCGTCGAGGCGAATGCGCATCTCTTCCGCTACGACAGCGTCCATGGCCGCTTCCCCGGCGAGGTCCGTGTCGAAGGCGACACGATGATCATCTCGGCCGCGGGCCGCACCTACAAGCCGATCAAGGTGACGGCCGAGCGCGACCCGACCAAGCTCCCCTGGCAGGGCGTGGACGTGGCCGCCGAGTGCACGGGCATCTTCACCAGCTCCGACAAGGCGGCGCTGCTGCTGCAGTCCGGCCCGCGCAAGGTTCTGGTTTCCGCCCCCGTCACCTGGGCCGAGGCCCATGCGGATGATTCCGCCCAGGCGACCATCGTCTATGGCGTGAACCACAAGATCCTGAAGCCCTCGCACCAGATCGTCTCCAACGCCTCCTGCACCACGAACTGCCTGGCGCCGATCGCCAAGGTGCTGCACGAGAAGTTCGGCATCCTCCGCGGCTACATGGTCACCATCCACGCCTACACGGGTGACCAGAACACGGTGGACACGCTGCACAAGGACCTGCACCGCGCCCGCGCGGCGGCGGTCTCCGCCATCCCGACCTCCACGGGCGCGGCCAAGGCGGTCGGCCTCGTGCTGCCGGAGCTGAAGGGCAAGCTGGACGGCACCGCCATCCGCATCCCGACCCCGAACGTCTCCCTCGTCAGCCTGGACTTCGTGCCGGCCAAGACCGAGGGCCTGACCAAGGAGGCGATCAACGCGGCGATGAAGGAGGCTTCGGAGTCGCCAGAGCTGAAGGGCATCCTGGGCTACAACACCGCCCCCCTGGTCTCCATCGACTTCAACCACGACTCCCACTCCTCCACCTTCGACGCGACGCAGACGCAGGTGGTCGATGGCGGGCTGGTCCGCGTGATGTCCTGGTATGACAACGAGTGGGGCTTCTCGAACCGCATGAGCGACACCGCCGCTCTCCTCGGCAACCTCTGAGACCTTTCGGGGGCGCTTCGGCGCCCCCGTTCATTTTCGACGCCCCCTCCTCCCCAGGAAACGACCGATGGCCTCCTTCCGCACCCTCGACCAGCTCGATGCCAAGGGGAAGCGCGTGCTGCTGCGCGCCGACCTGAACGTGCCGGTGCGGGACGGGGCCATCACGGACCGCACGCGGATCGAGCGTCTCTCCCCGACGATCCGGGAGCTGTCGGATAAGGGTGCGAAGGTGGTTGTCCTCTCCCATTTCGACCGGCCCAAGGGCAAGCGCGTGCCCGAGATGTCGCTGAAGCCGCTGGCGGAGGCGCTCTCCTCCGTTCTCGGCAAGCCGGTGGCCTTCGCCGATGACTGCATCGGCCCGGAGGCCGAGGCCGCCGTGGCGAAGCTGCAGGACGGCGAGGTGCTGCTGCTGGAGAACACCCGCTACCATGCCGGGGAGGAGAAGAACGACCCGCAGCTCTCCGCCGATCTGGCGAAGCTCGGCGATGCCTATGTGAACGACGCGTTCTCCGCCGCCCACCGCGCCCATTCCTCGACCGAGGGCGTGGCGAAGCTGCTCCCCGCCTATGCCGGGCGGCTGATGCAGGCGGAGCTGGAGGCTCTGGAGGCGGCCCTGGGCACGCCATCCCGCCCCGTGGTCGCCATCGTGGGCGGGGCCAAGGTCTCCACCAAGCTGGACCTGCTGGGGAACCTCTCGAGGAAGGTCGATGTGCTGGTGATCGGCGGGGCCATGGCCAACACCTTCCTCGCCGCCCAGGGCCATCCCATGGGCCGGTCCCTGCAGGAGGCGGAGATGCACGACACTGCCCTGCGGATCCTGGACGAGGCAAAGGCCGCCAATTGCGAGATCCTGCTTCCGCGTGACCTTGTGGTGGCGGCCGAGTTCAAGGCCAATCCCGCGACCCGCACCGTGGCGGCCGATTCCGTGCCCCCGGACATGATGGCGCTCGATGTCGGTCCCGACACCATCGCCGCCATCGAGGACCGGCTCCGCAAGGCCTCCACCCTGGTGTGGAACGGTCCCCTGGGCGCCTTCGAGACGCCGCCCTTCGATGCGGCGACGGTGGCGGTGGCCCAGAGCGTGGCCGGCCTTACCCAGTCCGCCGGGCTGAAGTCCATCGGGGGCGGCGGCGACACCGTGTCGGCCCTGCGCCATGCGGGCGTGGCCGAGCGCATGACCTATGTGTCCTCCGCCGGCGGCGCCTTCCTCGAATGGCTGGAGGGCAAGACCCTGCCGGGCGTCGCGGCGCTCCAGCAGGGCTGAGCGGCACCGCCCCTTCCCCTTGATCATGGACGACCTGGGCAACCGGAACACCGCCCGGGGCGTCCTGCTGATGATCCTGGGCGTGCTGCTCTTCGCGGCGAATGACACGCTCGGCAAATGGCTCGCCGCGACCTATGCGGCGGGCCAGCTTCTTCTGTTCCGCAGCACGGTGGGGTTCCTGGTGCTGCTGCCCGGCCTGTGGCGCTCGGGCGCGCTGCGGCGGCTGCCGGCCCGGCCCGGGCTGCACCTGCTTCGCGCCGGGCTGGCCGCGGCCGAATCCACCATCTTCTTCGTCTCGATCGCCCTCCTGCCCCTGGCGGAGGTCATCACCTTCTACATGGCCTCGCCCATCTTCGTGACGGCGCTTTCGCCCTTCCTTCTGGGCGAACGCGTCGGGTGGCGGCGCTGGACGGCGGTGAGCATCGGGTTCTGCGGCGTCATCCTGGCGGTTGACCCCCAGGGGCATCTCTCGCCCGCCGTGCTGGTGCCCATCGCGGGCAGCTTCGCCTACTCGCTGTTCCTGATCGCGACCCGCCGCTTGGCCGGCACGCCCGCGCCGACCCTGCTGGGCTGGCAGTTCCTGGTAGCCATGCTGCTGGGCCTGGTGCTGGTCGGGAAGCAGGAATGGATCACGCCAGGGCCGCTGGATTTCGCGATGCTGGTGGTTCTGGGCCTCGGTTCCCTTGCGGGGAATGCCTGCGTCACCCATTCACTGCGGCTGGCCCCGGCCTCGGCGGTCATGCCGCTGCACTACACGCTGATCCCCTGGGGGATGCTGTTCGGCTATCTGTTCTTCGGCGAGGTTTTGACGCCGCTCACCCTGCTCGGGGGCGCCATCATCGTCGGGGCCGGCCTGTTCATCTTCTGGCGGGAACAGGCCCTTCGCCGGCGCTGACCGACACCCGCCTGCCCGCCTGCGCCGGCAGCGCGGGGTCATGGGTGCAGAGGATGGTCACCTCCTCCCCATGCTGCCTCGCCAGCTCCTGGAGCATGGCCCGGCTCTGCAGCCGCGCCGCGCGGTCCACCTGCATGACATTGGCATAGGCGGCGGAGAGCGGCGGCATGCGCAGGGGCGTGTCGAGTTCGGAATGCATGAACACGGCATCCCCCGCATGCAGGACCCAGCCATCCCCCGTGCCGAGCGCGACACCGCAGTGACCGGCTGTATGGCCGGGCAGCGGGATGAAGAAAATGGAGGGCGGCAGGCCTTCCAACCCCCGGATGGTGGGCAGGCCGAACCACATCGGGCCGGGCTGGCTGTATTCCCGCATGGGATGGGCCAGTTGCAGCGGGCGGTAGCGGCCGCGGCCGATCGCGCCTTCCCGGCGGCGGGCGGCAGCCATCTCGGCCGCATGCACATGCACCTGCGCCCAAGCGAAATCCGTCAGCCCCCCGGCATGATCGAAGTCCAGGTGGGTCATCACGATGTGCCGCACATCCCGCGGGTCCAGGCCGAGCTGGCGGACCCGGGCGATGGCGGTTTCATCGGCCTCCAGATGCACCCGGTCCGCATGGTAGAAGGCACGGCTCAGCCGCGGCACGGGGGCGGTCACGTCCTCCAGGCCGAAGCCCGTATCGACCAGCACCAGCCCGGCCTCTGTCTCGGCCAGGAGGCAGCGGCAGGCGAGATGCGCGGGGCCGAGCCCGCCCGTCCAGCCATCCCAGAGCCGCCCGCCCAGGGGCCGCATGGATCCGCATTCGAAGGCGTGGATTCGCATGCGCGGTTGAACGCGGCGGAGCGGCCGGGGTTTGGCCCGGCACCGCGCGAGCCGAAGTCGCCTGTGCATTTGCGAACAATCCGCATTTGCGAATCGGCTGGAAGGCGCTATGCGGCCCCTCTGTCCTCCGGAGATGCCCATGCTTCCGATCGCGCGCCGGCTCCTCGCCGCGAGCCTTCTTGCCCTCCCCCTCGCCGGCCCCGCCC
The DNA here is from genome assembly GCF_017813395.1 of Pararoseomonas baculiformis. Classification (GTDB taxonomy): domain Bacteria; phylum Pseudomonadota; class Alphaproteobacteria; order Acetobacterales; family Acetobacteraceae; genus Roseomonas; species Roseomonas baculiformis. The sequence goes on from NZ_JAGIZB010000013.1 coordinate 32,090, forward strand.
TGGCGCAGGGCGAGCTGGCGATCATCGCCCAGCGTCCCGCCTCGCCCGACCAGGAGCCCTTCGCCCGATTCACGCGGGAAACCGGCATCCGCATCACCTTCGTGCCCACTGCCGGCAACGCGGCCGTGCAGGCCCTCTCCACCACGCCGCGCGGCCCCGGCGACGTGATGCTGGGCACGGATGCCAGCGCGCTGGCGCAGCTTGAGGCGGCCGGCGTGTTCGAACCCTATTCCTCTGCCGCCACGCAGCGCGTGCCGGTGCGGTTCCGCCATCCCGCCGGCCTCTGGACGGGTGTTTCCGCGCGCGCGCGGATCGCGGTGGTGCGCGCCGATGAGCAGAACCCGCCGGGGAGCATGGCGGAGCTGGCGGATCCGCGATTCCGCGGCAAGGTCTGCCCCACCGCTCCCACCGCCTATAACCTTTCCGTCACAGCCCGCATGATCGGGCTCCTGGGCGAGGAGGGCGCGCTTCGCTGGGCCAAGGGCGTGGCAGCGAACTTCGCGCCGGATGTGCCGCTGGCCTCCGATTTCACGCAGATCCAGGCCGTCGCGGCTGGGCGCTGCGACGTGGCGATCAGCAACCACTACTACCTGCTGCGGCTCGGCGCTCCTTCCGCCACGCCGGAACAGCGCCAGGCCGCCGCACGGCTGCGCGTGGCCTGGCCGGACCAGGGCGATGGCCAGCCCGGCGCCATGCTGAACCTGACCGCCATCGGGCTGATCAGGAACGCCCCCAACCGCGAGGCGGCGGCCCGCTTCATCGACTTCATGATGACCGAGCAGGCCCAGGCGGAGTTCAGCGGCGGAATCTTCTACGCCACGCTCCCGGATGCGCCCGTGCCGGAAGCGGTCCGCGCCCTGGGCACGCCGCGCTTCGACGCGACCCCGGTGGCCAGCTATGGCGAACACCGCGAGGCCGCGGCCCGGATCCTGCGCGAAGCGGCCTGGCCCATGCCGCCGCGGCGCTGAGCCCGACGGAAATCCTGGCGCCCGGCCCTCCCGGCCGGGCAAGCTGGTGCGGAAAAGCCTGGAGCCCGCGCATGCCAGCCCCCGCCCCGCTCATGGTCGCCCTGCTTTCCGCGGCCCTGTTCCCCTGCATGGCCGCGGCACAATCCCCGCCGGCACCGAGCCCGGCGCCACCCACCCCGGCGCCTTCGACCCAGGCACCGGCCGCGCCCCAGTCATCCCCCATTCCGTCCCGCCGGAGCTGCGAACGCACGCCGCCCTCCCCTACCTCCTGAGCGGCGGGGCGGGACGGGGCCGTTCCTCAGTAGCCCTTGGCGGGATCCACCCGGTTCGGCATGGGCCGCCCCTCGCGCATGGCGCGCAGGTTCTCGAAGAGGATGTCCAGCGTGCGGTCATTGTACCGCGCGTGGTCATCCGCCGAGACATGCGGCGTGACGACCATGCCCGGCGTCCGCCAGAGCCGGTGCTCGGCCGGCAGGGGCTCGGGCACGGCCACATCGGTCACGCAGCCTTCCAGATGGCCGGCATCCAGGGCGTCGCACACCGCGTCCTGATCCCAGACAGCGCCACGCGCGATGTTCACGATCCGCGCGCCGCTGGGCAGCAGGGCAATCCTCTCCCGCGAGAGGAGGTTGCGCGTGCGGTCCGTGAGCGGACAGGCGAGCACCAGGAACTCCGCCTGCGGCAGCACGCGGTCCAGCGCATCCGTGCTGTGGGTCTCGTCGCAATCCGGGTGATCGCCGGCCCCGTTGCGCACCCCGATCACCGTCATGCCGAACTGCTTTGCCCGGCGGGCCACGCCGCCACCCAGGGAGCCGAGCCCGACGATCACCACGCGCCGCCCCTCCAGCGTGGAGGAGAAGCGGGGCTTCCATTCGCCGCGCCGCTGCTGGTCCGCGAAGATGGGCATCCCGGTCTGCAGCATCAGGATCGCCATGATCCCGAATTCGCCGGCCTTCTCGGCATGGGTGCCGCGGTTGTTCAGCAGCGCGACGGAATCGGGCAGCCAGTCGAAGGGCGCCGCGCTGTCGACCCCGGCGGAGGTGCAGGCGATGACCTTCAGCCTCGGGGCAACGCCGGGAAGGGCGCCTGCCGGAAAGCGCTGGCGCAGCGGCCGCACCCAGCTCAGCAGGATTTCGGCCTCGGGCAGCGCGCTGGCGAAGCCTTCCTCGCTGTCGGCGAAGCTGACCTGGAGCCCGGCCATGTCCGGGCTGCGGGCGATCGCGGCGTCCCACTGGGCCTGCGTGATCGCGAATTCCGGGTCGTTGGCGGGGTTCTGGACATGGATGCGCATGTCCCAGGCTTTCGCATGGGTGCCACGGGCCGTGAAGGGGTGGCGAAACACCACCCGGTGCTGCGCGTTGCGCGATCATGAGCGATCCAGCCTTGGACGAAGCCTCTCGCATCGTCGGCGAGGACCTCGCCTTCCAGCGCAAGGTCTGGCGGTTCCAGCGCCTGGGCTGGTTCGGCATGGCGGTGCTCATTCTCCTGGCGATGGCCGGCGCCTTCGGCGGCGGGCCACTCTCTTACGCGAGCGCGCGCAGCGATGACGGCGCGCTCGAGGTTGCGTGGGAGCGGATCGAGCGTCTTGGGCGCAGCAGCGAGCTTCGCATCCGCATCCGCCAGTTAGCTCCGGGGCCGCTGGAACTGCGGCTCGAAGAGGGACTGGTCGAGGATGTCGAGGTCGCTGGGGGGCAGCCGAGACCCGTTTCCGAAACCCGCGCACCTGGCCGGATCGGGATGCGCTTCGAGCCACCGCCCGGGGAGCAGTGGGCCGAGATCCTGCTGAACCTGCGCGCCACCCGCCCCGGCCTGGTCAGCGGAACCCTGGCCGCGGGCGCATCCAGGGTGCGGGTGCGCATCGTGGTGCTGCCATGACGCGGGGCTGAGGCACCGATGGAGAGCGTTCTTCGCGCCCTGGCGATCTATGTCGCGCTGACCCTGATGTTCCGCATCACCGGCCGGCGCAGCATGAGCCACATCACCACCTTCGACTTCGTGCTGCTGCTCGTCGTCGGCGAGGCAACGCAGCAGGCCCTGCTGGGGGAGGACTTCTCGATCACCAACGCCGTGCTGGTGATCGCGACGCTGCTGGGGCTGGACGTCGCGATCCGCTGGATCAAGGCGCGCCACGAGCCGGTGGACCGCATCCTCGAAGGCCTGCCGACCATCCTCGTCGTCGATGGCCGGCCGCTGCCGGACCGCATTCGCGAAGCACGGATTTCCGAGTCCGAAATTCTTCAGAGTGCGCGCGAATCTCATGGTCTCACCCGGATGGATGAGATCCGGCTGGCCGTGCTGGAGGTGAGCGGGACGATTGCTGTCATCCCGCGCAGGCCGCAATAGCGGCGGCTTCAGTGCCTGCGCTGGTAGAAGGGCTGGGTGCCCGCCAGCAGCAATGCGCGATCCGTGGCGAAGAAATCGGCGTAGTGCAGGATCCAGGCTTCCGGGTTCGTGCCGTGGAAGGGCTGGTTGTGGGCATGGGTCGCCACCGTGTGGACCACAAGGTGTGGGAAGCCCATCTCCCGCAGCAGCATCGCGCCCGGAACGCCATGGGGCAGCTCGCGCGACAGCGGCGACCCACGGACCGCTCCGTCCTCCCGCACATACATCAGCGGCTTGTCCACGTCGTGCAGCATGAGGATGGCGCCGAGGATGTCGGGCTCGGGCGCCACGCCCCAATCGGCCTCGGCGCGCGCGGCGAGGTCCCAGCCGGTGCGCGTCACATGGTTCACATGGTCCATCAGCCGGTGCTCGGGGGCGAGGGTCGAATAGGGCATGTCCTCCAGCGAGGCGAAGGGGCTGGAGGTCCAGGCGCTCACCCAGGCCGTGACCACCATCTCCGCCATCGCGGGCGAGAGGCGGTCCAGCCCGGCGAGCCAGCCGCGCACCGCCGCGCGCTGCGCCGCGCTTCCCTCGTTCCGCGTGATGCCCGTGACCATGGCCGCCTCCCCGTTCTGAGGCGCATGGCGTTCCATGAGCCGGGCCGCGCGTCCAGCCCTCAGCCCGCCATGGCCTGGCCGGCCAGCGCCTCGATCAGCCGGATGCGCGGCGAGGCCCGCCCCCAGGCCAGCCCCATGCAGCGCACCGGCGCATCCGGCACTGGCAGCCTGGCCAGGGACAGCCCCTCCGGCCAGGGCGGCGCCCAGTCCGGCACCAGGGAGACGCCCAGCCCCCGATCGACCAGCACCGCGATCGCGTCGAGCGTGACCAGCTCGAAGGCCTCGCGCGGCCGGATTCGGCGGCGGCGCAGATAGGCACTGGCGAGCTGCCCGCCCCAGCTCGCCTCGTCGTAGCGGATGAAGGGCTCGGCGGAGAGCAGGTGGAGCGGCTCCGCGCCCGCCAGGCGGCCCGGGGCAAGCACGATCAGCGGCTCGCGCCGCAACATGGCCCAGCCGCAGCTCTTGGGGATCTCGAAGGGTGGCTGCACGATCAGGGCGGCGTCGAGCGCGCCTTCGGCAACGCGGGCGAAGAGTTCCTCGGAACGGCCGGGCACAATTCGGATCTCGATCCGCGGATGCCGTTCACGCATGGCGGTCATCATGTCCGGCAGCAGGCCGATAATGGCGGTGGGAACGGCGCCCAGCCGCAGCTCGCCCGCCAACGCATCGGCGGTGGCGAGGGCGGCGAGGTCGCGCAGCTGCACGAGCAGCTCCGGCGCGCGGGCCGCGATGCGGGCGCCGGCAGGGGTGGGGGCAAGGCTCCGGCCGGCGCGCTTGAGGAGCGGGACCCCGATCTCCGCCTCCAGCGCGCGCAGCCGCTGCGCAACGCCGGCGGCGGTCAGGTTCAGCCGGCGCGCCGCCGCGGCGACCGAACCGCTCTCCGCGACGGCCAGGAAGGTTTCGAGGAAGCGGGTGTCCATACGAAAGAAAAACTATCGTTTGAACGTTCAATTCTCAACATTCTGTTTCCCGAAGCCTGGCCTATGCTCCCCCTATCGGCCGGGGTGCATGCGTGGTTGGCCGCAAGATGATTCGGGAGTGAAGCGGTGCGCCCTGTCCTCATGCGCAGCAAGCTGTTCGTGCCGGGCTCCCGGCCGGAGCTCTTCGCCAAAGCCGCCACCTCCGCGGCCGATGCACTCTCCTTCGATCTGGAGGATGCGGTCGCCCCCGACCGGAAGGACATGGCGCGCGAGACGCTCGCGGGCTTCCTGGGGGGCGGCGAGCACGGCGGGAAGGTCATCGTCATCCGCGTGAACGGGATGGATACGCCCCATTTCGCGCCCGATATCGCCGCCGTCGCGGTTCCCGGCACGCATATGATCAACCTGCCCATGATCCGGGACGCAGCGGAGGTGGCGGAGGCCGCGGCGGCACTGGAGAGGGCCGAACGCGCCAACGGCGTGGCGGAGCCCATCGGCATCCTCTGCAACATCGAGACACCACGCGCCCTGCGCCTGTCGCATGAGATCGCGGGCGCACATCCCCGGGTCTGCGGTTTGCAGATCGGCTATGCCGACCTGCTCGAACCCTATGGCTTCGACCGGATGGACCCGGCCATGCTCGCCCATCTGCGCATGACGGTCCGGCTGGCCGCCGCCGAGCACGACCTGCCCGCCTATGACGGCGCCTTCGCCAAGGTGGGCCAGCCCGAGGCCTATCGCGAGGAGGCGGATGCCGCGCGGCGCATGGGCTTCGCGGGGAAGAGCTGCATCCACCCCACCCAGATCGCCCCGGCGAACGAGGCTTTCGCGCCGAGCCCGGCCGAGATCGCGCGGGCCAGGCGGATCGTGGAGGTGGCGCGGGAGCGGATTGGCGCCGGAATGGGCGCCTTCCTAGTGGATGGTAGCATGGTGGACGCCCCCTTCGTCGCGGGGGCGGAGGCGGTGCTGGCACTCGCCTGCAAGCTCGGCCTGCCCGGTGCGGAATAACAACGCGGGACAAGGGCGCGTAACAGGATGGAGGAACAGATGAGCAGCTTCACGAGACGCGCCTTCGGGGCCATGGCGCTGGCGTTTCCCGCCGTGGCGCGCGCGCAGGGCACGGGCCCGGGCGGCTGGCCTTCCCGCCCCGTACGGGTCATCGTCCCCTTCCCGCCCGGCGGCAGCAACGACGCGGTGGCCCGTCCGCTGGCGGAGCATCTGCAGGGCAAGTTCGGCCAGCCCTTCGTCGTGGAGAACCGGCCGGGCGCCGGCAGCACCATCGGCTCGGCGGAGGTGGTGCGCAGCCCGGCGGACGGGCTGACGCTGATGGTCACCTCCTCCACCTTCGCGACCAGCGGCGCCACACAGCGCACCCCCTATGACCCAGCCGCGGATTTCGAGGCGGTGGCGATGCTTGCCGCCGCGCCGCTGGTGATCCTCGCCGCGCCAGGCTTCCCCCCGGGGAACATGGCGGAGCTGGTCGCCTATCTGCGCGCCAATCCGGGCAAGGTGGATTACGGTTCCGCCGGGCCGGGCAGCATCAATCATCTCTCGGCCGAGCTGTTCGCCCAGAAGGCGGGGGGCGTGCAGATGCAGCATGTGCCCTATCGCGGCATGGGGCCCGCCACCACCGACCTTGCCGCCGGCACCATCCAGCTTCTCTTCACCACGCTGCCCTCCGCGCGCGGCGTGATCAGCAGCGGGCGGGTGAAGGTGCTGGGCTGGACCGGCGAGAACCGCCCGCCGAGCGGGCCGCAGGCGCCCACCCCGCGCGAGAGCGGGCTGCCCGACTACCAGGCAAGCATCTGGTGGGGCCTGCTGGCCCGGCGTGGCACGCCACCCGAGATCCGCGCGGCGCTGAACGCAGCCGCGAACGAGGCGCTCTCGGGTGGCCGCCTGGCGACCTATCTTGAGAGCGAGGGCGCCGCCCCCACGCCGCTCTCGCCCGCCGAGGGCGAGGCCTTCCTGCAACGCGACCTGGCGCAGTGGAAGCAGGTCGCCTCCACGGCGAATATCCGAATCGAATGACCAGCACAGCCGAAAAGCCCCGCCTTCGCCGCCGCGCCTTCGACCCAGCCGCCAAGGGCGCGCTGGACGGGGTGCGGGTGGTGGATCTTTCGCGCCTCGTGGCCGGGAATCTCCTGACCAAGGTGCTGGCCGACCATGGTGCCGAGGTGGTGAAGGTGGAGCCGCCCGAGGGCGACACGCTCCGCGCCTGGAAGGTGGAGGGCGTCTCCACCTCCTGGAAAACCTGGTGCCGCAACAAGAAGAGCGTCTGCCTCAACCTGAAGGCGCCCGAGGGCCAGGAGGTGGTGCGCCGCCTGGCCGAGGGTGCCGCGATGCTCGTCGAGAGCTTCCGTCCTGGCGTGCTGGAGGCGATGGGGCTCAGCCCGGAAGCCCTGCTCGCGATCAATCCCCGGCTGGTGATCGTGCGGGTTTCAGGCTGGGGCCAGACCGGTCCCTACCGGCACAAGCCGGGCTTCGGCACGCTGGTGGAGGGGTATTCGGGCTTCGCCGCCGTGAACGGCTTCGCCGACCGGGAGCCGGTGCTGCCGCCCATGTTCCTGGGCGACGCCTTCGCCGGCCTCTATGGCGCCTCGGCCGCCATGATCGCGCTCCGCGCGGCGGAGGGTGCCTATGGCAAGGGGCAGGTGGTCGATCTCTCCCTCTTCGACCCGATCTTCGCGATGATGGAGCCCCAGATCGCGAATCGGCGCCTGAGCGGGCGGCGCAAGCCGCGCACGGGCAGTCGCAGCACCAACACGGCGCCGCGCAACGCCTATCGCACCAGGGATGACGGGTGGGTCTGCCTGTCCTCCTCCACCCAGGGAATGACCGCGAAGCTCCTGGCCTCGATCGGCCGGCCGGAGCTGCTGCAGGACGAGCGCTACGCCACCAATGCCGCCCGGCTGAAGAACTGGGAGTCGCTGGACGCCATCATCGGTGGCTTCGTCGCGGAGCGGAGCATGGCGGAGAACCTGGCGCATTTCGACGCGGCCGGAGTGACCATCGGCCCGATCATGGATGCCCCGGCGCTGGATGAGGACGCCTTCGTGGCCGAGCGCGAGAGCCTGATCGAGGTGCCGGATGCCGAGATGGGCTGGCTGCCCATGCATGGCGACGTGCCCCGGCTTTCCGGCACCCCAGGAATTCTTGCGCGGCCCGCCCCTGGTCTTGGCGAGCATAATGACGAGATCCTGGGTGCCGTGCTGGGCGACGGGGAGGTTTCCCGGTTGCGGGAGGCCGGTATCGTGCACGGATAGCTCCGCCCGGCGTATCGCCGGGCCGGATGGAGGCAAGGCGATGACACGACGGCAGTTCCTGGCAGCAGCGGCCGCCCTGGCGGTGGTGGAACCCCTGCCCCTCTGGGCCCAGGGTGCGCCTCGTCGGGTCCGGGGCACCATCGACGGGATTTCCGGCCGTGACCTGGCCGTGACCACGCGAGAGGGGCAGCGCGTGACGATCCGGCTGGCCGAGAATGCCAGCGTTTCCGCGCTGCGGCGGCTGGAGCTCTCTGCCATCGCCCCCGGCAGCTATATCGGCACTGCCGCCGAACCCGGGCCGGACGGCGCATGGCGGGCGCTGGAGGTGCTGGTTTTCCCCGAGGCGATGCGGGGCACCGGGGAGGGCCACTATGCCTGGGACCTGACGCCGACATCCTCCATGACCAACGCCACGGTGGATTCGGCCGTGGAGGCGAATGACGGCCGCAGCCTTCTCCTCACCGCGCGCGGGCAGCAGGTCCGGGTCATGGTTCCGCCCGATGTCCCGGTGGTGACTCCGATCCCCGCTGCGATGGAGGACCTGAAGCCCGGCGCGCAGGTCTTCCTCGTGGCGACGCCCGGCCCGGACGGTACCCTGACCGCCTCCCGCGTGACCGTCGCGCGGGACGGCGTGGTGCCCCCGATGTGAGCGACGCGACGCTCGACTCTCCATCCCGCCCCCGCCGCGCCCGGCGCGGGAGCGCCCCTCCGCCGCGTCCAGGCCCCTGGCCCTGGCTGGATCGCGGCGGGCGCTTCTCCTGGTTCAAGACCGCGGTGCTGCTGGGCTGCCTGGCGCCGCTGCTCTGGCTCGGCTGGCTTTGGGCAAGCGACGGGCTCGGGCCGGAGCCGCTGACCCTGGCCACGCACGAGACAGGCAGCTGGTGCGTCCGCTTCCTGCTGATGAGCCTCTTCGTCACCCCGGCGCGCTGGATCTTCGACTGGCCCCGCGTGCTGCAGCTTCGGCGGATGCTAGGGCTGGCGGCGCTCGGCTACGGGCTGGTGCACCTCGCGCTCTATGTCGGGAACGAGCATCTCCGGCTCTGGCATGTGCTGCTGGAGATCGTGAAGCGGCCCTATCTCTCCACCGGCTTCACCGCCCTGATCGGCCTGGCCGTCCTGGGCTGGACCTCGACCGATGGTTGGCTCCGGCGCCTAGGCCGGGAGTGGAAGGTGCTGCACCGGCTGGCTTACCCGCTGGTCGCCCTGGGGATCCTGCATTTCTACATGCAGTCGAAGATCAACGTCTCCGAGCCCGTGCTGATGAGCGGGCTGTTTCTCTGGCTGATGCTGTGGCGCCTGGTTCCGGCCCGCTGGCGGTCGGTGCCCTGGTCCCTGCTGCCCATCGCCATCCTGGCCGCCGTCGGGGCCGGCGGGCTGGAATATCTCTGGTATGCCCTGGCGACGAACCTGCCTGCCGGCGCAATCCTCCAGGCCAATTTCGACCTGGAGTTCGAGATCCGCCCGGCCGTCTGGGTCCTGCTTGCCGGAGTGGCCGTCCTGTCCCTGGCGGCGCTCGCCTGGGCGGGCCGGCAGGTCTTCCAGGGGCGGATGGACATCCCGGCCAGCAAGCGCCTGAGCGAGTAGGAGGACCATCCAAGGGGGCTGCTCCCGCAACTCCGCGTGCAGAACGCCCCAGGCGGCTGGACCGGGGTGGTGCGGTTGGCGCCGGGTTTCCGTCTCGGAAGAAGGGGCCGCTAGGAGCCCGCGCTGGCCCGTGCGGCAGGCTTCGGCGAAGCGGCCTCGGCGCGGGGCGCCGGGGTCGGCGCTTCCGGCCCGGGCTGGGCGGGCGGAGCGGCGGCGGGTGCCGCGGGCGCCGAGACGGGACGGGCCGCCGACTCGCGAGCCTCGGCGGTTTCGGTGGGGGCCGGCTTCGGATCGGCAGGCTTTGCCTCAGCGGGGCTGGGCTGGGCGCTGGCCTGCTGCACCTCCTCGGCCATCGGCATGCACCGGACCGTGCCGGGGTTTGCCCGGGCCTGGGTAGCCACCGTGCCCGCCGGGCAGGCAATCTGCTGACGAGCGGGCGCCGGAAGATCGGCATGCCAGCCCGCCACGTCGGGATCGGCCCCACCACCCCCGCCCCTGGCCATGCCGCGCCCGTCGCAGCGGCCAGGACGGCCGCGAACGGGCTTGCCGCCATTGGGGCAAAGCCAGCGGTTGATGGCCGCGCGGTCCATCACCGTGATGGCCTGGTTGGTGGCGAGCACCGGCCTCGTGTCCAGCACCGGGGCCGTTGTCCTGGGTCCCGGTGCCACCTGAAAGAAGCGGCGCTCCTGCGCCTGGGCCTCCCCTGATGGGGCGGCAAGCCCCGCCAGCAGCGCGAGCGCGCCCAACCCGATGGTTCGACCGGTGCGGATCATGCCCGGCAGATGGGGCGAGCCGGGTTGCTCTCCAACCCTGAAAAAATCCTTTCGCATGGATTCCCGGCCTGCTTGACGCGCATGCCATGCCGCGCGAAGCCCGGCATCGGACGACAGAACGGAGGAGACCGGGTTGAACCTCGATCCCAAGATCAAGCAGGCGCTCGAAGGCGTCTCCACCGCCACCCTTACGACGGTCCTTCTGAAGAAGGGCCTTCGCAACGTCTGGATGCGCGGCACCAAGCCCATCCGGGAGGGCCAGCCCCGCCTCGTCGGCCGCGCATTCACCCTGCGCTTCGTCCCGGCCCGTGAGGACCTCGCCACCCCGGAAAGCTGGTCCTCCCCCATCTCCACCCGCGCCGCCATTGAGGCGATGCCGGAGGGCTGCATCGCCGTGGTCGATTCCATGGGCGTGCAGGACGCCGGCATCTTCGGCGACATCCTCTGCGCCCGCATGGCGAAGAAGGGCGTGGCAGCCCTGATCACCGATGGCGTGGTGCGGGACCTGGCCGGCGTGCTCGGCACGGGTCTTCCGGTCTGGTGCAACGGCGCGGCCGCCCCGCCCTCCGTGGCCGGACTGACCTTCGTAGCCTGGGAGCAGCCGATCGGCTGCGGCGGCGTCGCCGTCTTCCCCGGCGACGTGGTGGTGGTGGACCAGGACGGCGCCGTGCTGATCCCGCAGGCCCTGCTGGAGGCCGTGACTGAGGCCGCGGTGGAGCAGGAGCGGCAGGAGACCTGGATCATGACGCAGGTGGAAGGCGGCGCCTCCCTGCCCGGCCTCTATCCCCCCAATGCCGAGAACAAGGCCCGCTACGAGGCCTGGAAGAAGGAGAACGCCTGATGGACCTGACCCAGGCAAAGGGCGTCTACGCCATCGCGCCGACCGCCTTCCACGAGGATGGCCGGCTCGATGAGGCCTCGAACGACCGCTATACCGACTTCTGCGTCGAGAGCGGCTGCACCGGCATTACCGTCCTTGGCGTGATGGGCGAGGCGCCGAAGCTGGACATGTCCGAGAGCGTCTCGCTCGCCTCGCGCATGATCAAGCGTGCCGGCATTCCGGTGATCGTGGGCGTTTCGGCCCCCGGCTTCGCCGCCATGACCTCCCTCACCAAGGCGGTGATGGACGCGGGCGCGGCCGGCGTGATGATCGCGCCCCCGAACACCCTGCGCACGGATGACCAGATCGTCGGCTACTACGCTCAGGCGGCCGAGGCGATCGGGGCGGACGTGCCCTTCGTGGTGCAGGACTTCCCGCAGACCTTCAGCGTCATCATGACCCCCGGCGTGATCCGCCGGATCGTGCAGGCCAACCCGAACTGCGTGATGGTCAAGCACGAGGACTGGCCCGGCCTTGAGAAGATCTCCGCCCTGCGCGGCTTCGAGAAGGACGGCTCGATGAAGCACATCTCCATTCTCTGCGGGAATGGCGGGCTCTTCATCGACTTCGAGTGCGAGCGCGGGGCGGATGGCGCGATGACCGGCTACGCCTTCCCCGACATGCTCTCCGATCTCGTCCGTCTGCAGGCCGAAGGCAAGCGCGACGAGGCCCATGACCTGTTCGACGCCCATCTGCCGCTCCTCCGCTACGAGCAGCAGCAGGGGCCGACGGGCCTGGCTGTTCGGAAATACGTGCTGATGCGCCGCGGCGTGCTGGCCAGCGATGCCCAGCGCCGCCCGGGCGCAGGGCTGAGCGCGAAGGCGCGGGAGGAGGTGGACTACCTGCTCTCCCGCGTGGCGCGCTTCGACAAGCGCGCGGATGTGGGCGCCCGCAAGGCAGCCTGACGCCACGGGCCGGGCGGGTTCATCCCCGCCCGGCCCCGGCTTTCACCGCCGTGCCGGCATGACGCTGCCGAGATCGATGGCGGAACCCATCGCCAGGTAGCCGGCCCGGTTCGGGTGCAGCTTGTCGCCCGGGCCGCCCGTGGTGGAATCCGGGATCATCTCCGCCTTCAGCCCACCCGTCGCAGGGTCCAGGGTCGCGCGATCGAACTCGGCCACTGCGTCGAACAGTCCACTGTCGCGGATGAAGGCGTTGAGGCCCTTCCGCTTCTCGTCCTGCTCCGCATGGCCATGCGCCGCGCTGGTGCTGCCCAGTGCCGGCGTGACGGTGGCGCCGATCACCTTCACGCCCGGTATGCCAGCGCGCAGCCGGGCCACGCCGGCCTTCATCCCCTCGCGCACCGCCTCAAGCGAGGCATTGCCATTGCGGCTGAAGTCATTGGTGCCCTCCAGCCAGATCACGGTCTTGACGCCGGAAAGGGAGATCACGTCCCTGTCCATCCGCGCCAGGGCCGAGGGGCCGCCCGGGAAGGGCTTCTGCGGTCCGTACTCCGCCGGGCCGACCACCTGGTTCCCGCCGATCCCCGCATTCAGCACCGCCACGCGGTTGCCGAGCCGGGCATTCAGCCGCCGCGCCAGCACGTCGGGCCAGCGATCATCGCCATTCATGGTGGAGGCCGTGCCGTCGGTGATCGAATCACCGAAACCGATGATCACCGGCGTGCCGGCGGGCGCGGCCATGTCCACCGCGTCGAGGAAGAACCATGAGGCGGTGGAGAAGGGGAAGGATTCCTCTCCCTCCTCCCCGCCATGCGCGCCCGCGCCGGGGGCGGTGGCATAGGAGGTCTGGAGCGCCTTGGCGTGCCAGGTCATCGGCCCGCTGGAGCCCACGACATGAAGGGAGACGGCAAGCTTCCGGCCCATCAGCAGCGGGGAATCGGGTTCGGTGGCGAAAGGCAGCTCCACCGGGTCCGACCAGGCCTGGCCGCCCGGCGGGATGGTGACGGCGGGCTGGCCGTCGAAGCGGACCGGGCGGTTGGTGCCGGGCACCAGCGTCGCGCCGCCATGCTGCAGCCCGACATGCACCCCATCCAGCGTGAGGGGCCGGGTGCCGAAGGCGTTGGAAAAGCGCAGCCGTGCCTGCCGCCCCCAAAGGGATGGCCGGAGCACCAAGCGAAGGGTCATGTCCCGCGCCCCCTCCGCCGGGTCGGGGAAGATGAAGGACTGGTTCGGCTGCGCCGAGGGATTGCCGACCGGATAGGGCCCTTGCACCGACCCGACCCAGCTGGTGGCCCATGCCGCACCGGCGGGCGTGCCCTGGGCGTGCAGGCCCGGGGCGATGGCCTGGGCCAGGACGGCGGCGAGCGTCCCCTGCCCGAGGGTGCGTCGATGCATGGCGGTCTCCTCCTGCGGCTCTGCGGCCGGTGACGGAGGCTTCCACGCGCCAGGGGAAGGGACAAGGCGCATTTCCGGCCGTCGGCCGGCCCGCCTGAACCGGCCCGCCTGAAACAGCATCGCGCGCGAGGCGTTCTTCCCCGGTGCAACAGCGAGGCGAGAAAGCTCGGCCATGGCTGACAAGCAGAAGAGCGCCTTCCAGGAACATGCCGGCAAGATGCCGGATGCCGGCAACAGCAAGGGCGGCGGCAACAGCAAGCCCGGGGGCGACGACCAGGACATCGTCGGGAACGCCCGGCTGAAGGGCGAGGATCCCTCCCCCGACAACCGCAAGCGCGGTCAGACCTCGTAGACGGACAGTTCGCCTCCCGGGCGGCGCCAGCCGGCCCGGGGCGCTTCATTGGAGGAATCACGCATGGCGAACGCCGCCGACATGGCCGCAGGAAAGATCCCGGACCACACGCCCGTCGTGGGCAGCGACGGCCAGCATTTCGGCACGGTCGATTCCGTGGAAGGCGAATACATAAAGCTGACGAAAACTGATCCCGCCTCCGGCGGCGTTCACCGCTACATCCCCCGGAGCCTCGTGGCCGGGCTGGAAGGCGGCGTGGTGCGGCTTTCCATGCCAGCTGAAAAGGCCCGGGAAGCGTCCATTGACGAAGCGGAGATGCAGCAGCGCCTCTCCCTGGACCCCGATGCGAAGACACAGCTCGGGCAGGAGACGGACGGGCCGCATGGCAGCCGTGCCAAGGCCCAGGGCGGCAAGGGCGAGCGCGAGCACCGCTCCCCCGGTGCCGCGTCAGACCCGCACCGGCCGACCAATTACGGTATCGAGAACCCGCGCTAGGCCCGGGCAGCCGCGCCTCAGGGAAGCTCGGGCGGCGGGAAGCCGTCCGGGCGGCGGCGGTGGATGCGCCGGGGCGGCCCGAGGCCACGCCGCCGGATGAGCGGCGGGACCAGCAGGAGCGGTGCCGAAAGAAGGGGCAGGACACCGAACCAGGCCGCGGCCGACCTGGGCAGCAGGAAAACCGCCGCCGCCGCAGCGCCCATGGAAATCCCGTTCAGCAGGACCGCGCAGACCCACCAGCGGCGGACACGGCGTTCCCGTGCCTCCGCGGCGCCGGGAAGCTCCGGCTCAAGCGTATAAGGCCGGCCGTCCCGCCCCACCTCATAGAGGCGGCCCGGATCGGGGGTGAACCCAGTGCCGCCCAAGCCTTGGGCTCAGCGGCGCATCACGACGAAGCTCGGCATGCCAGCACGGCCTGCGCGGCGCATGCGCCACCAGAGGGAAGCGAAGCCCACCAGCCCTGCCACGATGACCACGGGGATCAGGAGGCCAAGGAGCAGCGCGCCCAGCGCCGCCAGTACCAGCCCACCCGCGACAGCGGTGGCCAGCACCGCCACGCCGCCCAGCCGGAGCAGCGCGCGGTCAAGCCAGGACACTCCGCGCCGGGGCGGTGCATCCCGGAAGTCGCCCTCCGGCGTCATATCGAGAACCGGGGGCCGGTGCGGATCCTGGATCATATGATGGATGTCGCCCCTGTGACGCGCCGCTTCAAGGGGGGGCGCAGTGGGTCTAAGGGAGCGGAATGACCCTGCCCCGCCTGAAATCCCTGGACGAGCTGCAACCTGGCGACCGGTACGAGCTGGGGCGCCTCACCTTTTCCCTGGAGGACATCCGGGAATTCGCCCGCCGCTACGATCCGCAGCCCTTCCATCTGGACGAGGAGGCGGCGCGGGATTCGGTGTTCGGCACGGTGGTGGCCGCCGGACTGCACACGCTGTCAGCCTGCTTCGGCATGCTGATGGCCAGCCCCCTGCTGCAGGAGATCAGCCTGGCGGGCTCGGCGATGGATATCCGCTGGCCCGCCCCGCTCCGGCCCGGAGAGGAGGTGACCGTCAGCGTGGAGGTTATCGAGGTCACGCGGTCCCGGGCGCGCAAGGACCGGGGATCCGCACGTCTGCGCTACGTAGCGCGGCGGGTCGAGGACGGGGTGGTCGTGCTGGACGCGACGGGGCTGCACCACCTGCGGCGATAGACAGAGGGGCGGAAACGGAAACGGCGCGGCCGAAGGATTCGCCCGCGCCGCCCGAAGCTGCCCTGGCGGCCCCGCCTGGAGCGGGGCCGACCGGTCTGATCAGGCCGAGGCCTTCATGATCTCGTCCGCCACGTTGCGCGGCACCGGATCATAGTGGTGGAACTGCATGGAGAAGGAGGCGCGCCCCTTCGTCATGCCGCGCAGGTTGGAGATGTAGCCGAACATCTCCTTCAGCGGGACATGGGCCCGGATGATGACCGAGGTGGAGGCCATGTCCTGGGACTGGATCACGCCGCGGCGGCGGTTCAGGTCGCCGACGACATCGCCGACATGGTCGGAGGGGGTGGTGACCTCCACGTCCATGATCGGCTCCAGGATGACCGGGCCGGCCTTCTTCATGCCCTCGCGGAAGCAGGCCTTGGCGGCGATTTCGAACGCCAGGGCGCTCGAGTCGACGTCATGGTACTTGCCGTCCACCAGGCTGTACTTGAAGTCCACGGTGGGGAAGCCGGCGAGCACGCCGGTGTCCGCCTGGACCTTGATGCCCTTCTCGACCGCCGGGATGTACTCCTTCGGCACCGAGCCGCCGACGACGCCGTTCACGAACTCGATGCCCGTGTTCCGCTCCTTCGGCTCGAAGACGATCTTGACCTCGGCGTACTGGCCCGAGCCACCCGACTGCTTCTTGTGGGTGTAGATCTCGGTGTGCGGCTTGGTGATCGTCTCGCGGTAGGCGACCTGCGGGGCGCCGATATTGGCGTCCACGCCATACTCGCGGCGCAGGCGGTCGATGATGATCTCCAGGTGAAGCTCGCCCATGCCGGACAGGATGGTCTGGCCGGTCTCCTGGTCGGTCTTCAGGCGCAGCGAGGGATCCTCGCCAGCCAGCTTCTGCAGGCCGAGGGTCATCTTCTCGACGCCCTCCTTGGTCTTCGGCTCCACCGAGATGTCGATTACGGGGACCGGGAAGGCCATGCGCTCGAGCACCACCGGGTCCTCCGAGGAGGCCAGCGTGTCACCCGTGCCGGTGTCCTTCAGGCCCACGAAGGCCGCGATGTCGCCGGCGGAGACCTCCTTGATCTCCTCGCGCTTGTCGGCATGCATCTGGAACATGCGGCCGACGCGCTCCTTGCCCTCCTTGGTCGTGTTCAGCACCGTGTCGCCGGTGCGGAGCACGCCGCGGTAGACGCGGACGAAGGTCAGGTTGCCGTACTTGTCGTTAATGATCTTGAAGGCGAGGCCGGCGAAGGGGGCGTTCTCGTCAGCGGGGATGACGCGGCGGTCGGCCGTCTCGTCCTCACCCTCTTCCGGGGCAACCTTGATGCCCTCGATGTCCACCGGGGAGGGCAGGTAGTCGATCACGCCGTCGAGCAGGGGCTGCACGCCCTTGTTCTTGAAGGCCGAGCCGCAGAACACCGGGCGGAACTCGCCCGAGATCGTGCCCTTCTTGATGGCGCGCTTCAGGGTCTCGACCGAGACGTCGCCCTTCTCGAAATACTCTTCCATGGCCGCGTCATCGGCGCCGAGCACGGCGTCGAGCAGGGTCTGGCGGTACTCGGCGGCCTTGTCGGCCAGGTCGTCGGGGATCGGGGCCTCGTGGTACTTGGCGCCGAGCTCGTCGCCTTCCCAGATCAGGGCCTTCATCTCGACCAGGTCGACGATGCCCTTCAAGGTGTCCTCGATGCCGATCGGCAGCTGCAGGGCGACCCAGTTGATGCCCAGCTTCTCGGTCAGCGTCGCGGCGGCGCGGTAGAAGTCCGCGCCGGTGCGGTCCAGCTTGTTGATGAAGATGATGCGGGGGACGTTGTAGCGGTCCGCCAGGCGCCAGTTCGTCTCGGACTGCGGCTGCACGCCGGCCACGCCCTCGATGATGAAGACGGCGCCGTCGAGCACGCGCAGCGAGCGGTTCACCTCGATGTTGAAGTCGATGTGGCCCGGGGTGTCGATGACGTTGATCCGGTGGTCCTTCCACTCGGCCGTCACGGCCGCGGAGGTGATCGTGATGCCACGCTCACGCTCCTGGTCCATGTAGTCGGTGGTGGTGTTGCCCTCATGGACCTCACCGATCTTATGGGACTTGCCGGTGTAGTAGAGGATCCGCTCGGTCGTGGTCGTCTTGCCGGCGTCGATATGCGCCGTGATGCCGATATTGCGAATTCGCTCGAGAGGGGTGCGCGCCACTTGGGCCTCCGTCGGTCGCGGCTCCCTGTGGGGAAGCCCGCGCGTTTAGCTCTGCGGCCGGGGCCGCAAAAGGGTTCTGCGGCAGCGCCACAGATGGGTTTGCGGCAACGCCGCGGGTGATGCGGCCGGACCAGGGGAGAACCCCAGGGCACCGACTGTTGCCGCGCGGCGGGCAGTCCGGATGCGGCTTCGCGGGCCACCGGCGACCCTGTCGCCCCGCCCGCTTCCGCACCATCCTGCCCGATGCCGCCGGGCGCCGCTGCCGCGCCCCTGCTGCGGGCGCACACATGCTCTGCCGGGCGGCATTTTGCAAGCTTTGCCGCCTGAATGCGCCCCCGCGTGGGACGCAGGGGTATGGGGGGCGGAGTGTCGCCGCGGTTCCCCGGCCATAGGGAAGGAGTCAGACGGCGCCGGGCGATTCGTGTCCAGTCCTGGCGCGGGCGCCGGCCCCGCAGGGCTCTGGAAGGCGGCACGACGTGGGAAGGCAAGCCTCGCAGGTCCTCTAGGCTTGGTAGCCCGGGCAGTCAGTCGTCGCGGTGCACCCGCTCCATGCGCTCGTGGCGCTCCTGCGCCTCGATGGACAGGGTGGCAATCGGGCGAGCCTCCAGGCGGCGGAGCCCGATCGGTTCCCCGGTTTCCTCGCAATAGCCGTAGGTGCCGTTATCCACCCGTTCCAGCGCCTGATCGATCTTCGCGATCAGCTTGCGGGCACGGTCCCGCGTGCGAAGCTCCAGAGCCCGGTCTGTTTCGACGCTGGCGCGGTCGGTCAGGTCCGCCTCGACGATCCCGCCCTGCCCCATCGAGGACAGGGTTTCCCCGGCCTCCCGCAGGAGTTCAGCCCGCCACCGCAGCAGCTTCTGCCGGAAATAGGCGAGCTGCCGGGGGTTCATAAAGGCCTCGTCATCCGAGGGCTTGTAGTCCGGCGGCAAGGTGATGAGCATGGCTTACATCCCGATAGCCTGGCCCGACCCCCCGGTCCCCCCGGCCGGCCAGGCAGCCGCGTATAGCGATGCTACCGGTCGCAAAACAAGGGGAACCCCGGGGCAAGTGCCTGAAGCCTGCGGCGATCAGGGGATTCTTCGGCACCTATTCACCGCGCTGCAACCATTATGCCACGCCGCGCCAGTTCCACGCGCGCCCTCAGGGCGATGCCCGCCAGCGCATCCGCCAGCACCGGATCGGCAGGCGGTTCGCCCTCGGCCAGTTCCGCGAGGCGGAGCAGCCGCCCGGAGTCGGCCCGGCCCCTCAGCATCTCCGCCTGAAGCGCGGAGAGTTCCTGCAGAAGCGCCCGCGCCCTTGCGGCCCCCCGCTGGTCGCGCCCGGCCGCATCCTCAACCTCCTGCAGCGCCATCAGCCCCAGGGGCTGGACTGTCCCAGCAGCAGAAGGTCCCGAAGCCGGCGCCGTGCCCGCCGGAGGGAGCCTGAAGCCCCCCCTCGCCCGTGGCGCGCCGCGCTCCGCCGGGACAGCCGCGCGGGTGATGCCGCCCATGCCGATCCTGCCTGCCGCCACCTCCGCCCTCCCTGATCCGCCTCGTGCCGGCCGCCCGCTCCTGCCGCCCTCCGGCAGGAAGCCGTCCCGGCCCGGCAGAAGCTGCCGCCCGGAGCCGGGCCCACCCTGGCACGGGGGTTGCGCCATGCCGGGCGGCTTGGCGGAGGTGACATTGCCCGAAACCGGTTTCCGAAGCGCGAAGACCGCGCTGGCCCTGTGCGCCGCACTGCTCGCCTCGCTCCTGGCCGCGCCGGCCGGGGCGCAGGTGCGGATTAAGGACATCGCGGATATCGAGGGCGTGCGGGAGAACCAGCTCGTCGGCTACGGGCTGGTGGTGGGGCTGCCGGGGACCGGGGACCGTCTGCGCTCGGCCATCTTCACGCGGCAGTCCCTGGTGGGGATGCTGGAACGGCTGGGCGTGAACACCCGCGACCAGGAGCGGCAGCTGGACACCCGCAACGTGGCGGCGGTGATGGTGACCGCGAATCTCCCAGCCTTCGCGCGGCCGGGAAGCCGGGTGGATATCGCTGTCTCCTCCCTGGGCGATGCCTCCAACCTGACCGGCGGCACGCTGCTCGTCACGCCGCTGCTCGGGGCCGATGGGGAGGTTTATGCGGTGGCGCAGGGCGCGGTCGCCACCGGGGCCATCGGGGCGCGCGGCCAGGCGGCCTCCGTGCAACGCGGCGTGCCCACCTCCGCGCGCATCGCCTCCGGCGCGGTGGTGGAGCGGGAGCTGCCCTTCGAGCTCGGCGGGCGGGACCGGATCCGGCTTTCCCTCCGCAACCCCGACTTCACCACGGCGCAGCGCATGGCGGCGGTGATCAACCGGGCCGCGGGGGCCGGCAGCGCCACGGCCACGGACCCGCGCACGGTGGTGCTGATGACCGCCGGGCGCGACATCGCCCGGCTGCTGACGGATATCGAGCAACTGCGGGTCGAACCGGACCAGGCCGCGCGGGTCGTCATCGAGGAGGCGTCCGGCACCATCGTGATGGGCGCGAATGTGCGGGTCTCGACCGTCGCCATCGCGCAGGGGAACCTGACCATCCGGGTGACGGAGACGCCGCAGGTGAGCCAACCCGGCCCGCTGTCGCGCAACGGGGAAACGGTGGTGGTGCCGCGCACCGGGATCGAGGTGGATGACCAGCGCGAGCGGCGCCTGGGCATCCTTCCGCGTTCCGTCACGCTGGAAGAGCTGGTGCGCGGGCTGAACTCGCTCGGCGTCGGTCCGCGGGACCTCATCACCATCCTGCAGTCCATCAAGGCGGCCGGCGCGCTCCAGGCCGAGCTGGAGGTGCGGTGATGGAGGTTCCGGCCGCGAACCACGCCGCCCTCTCCCGCCTGGCCCGCCGCTTCGAGGCGCAGGCCCTGGGCGCGCTGCTGAAGCCGGTCTTCGGAACCGCGCCGAAGGGCCTTCTCTCCGGCGGGTCCGCGGAGGAGCAGTGGCGGCCCATGCTGATCGAGCATCACGCCCGCGCCTGGTCGGACCGGGGCGGTGTTGGAATCGCCGATGCTGTCTATCGCGAGCTGCTGCGCGCCCAGGCGGCGCAGGGCCGCCCCCTCCAAGACGGAGAGAACAGATGAGTCAGGTAACCATGATTCAGGCGCTGCTGCATGCCGGGCAGCGGTTGGCCGAGGCGCTGCGGGAGGAGAATGAGGCCCTCGCGCGCCTCGACCTCTCCCGCGCCGCGGGCCTTGCCGGCGCCAAGCTGCAGGCCTCCGACGCCTTTGCGGCCGCCTATGGCGCCGCGACGCGGACGGAGAGCACCGCCCAGGGCGAACTGCGCGCGGCGGCGGAACAGCTGGCGACGCGGCTGCGCGACCTGACCGATGAGAACCGCCGGCTGCTGGAGCACGCGATCGCCCTCCAGTCCCGCGTGATCGAGACCATCGCAGGCGCCGCGCTGCCGGCCAGCCGACCCGCGACCTATGCCGCGATGGGACAGCGCGCCATGCCGTGGCAGACCCCTTCCCTCGCCCTCGCCGCCCGGGCCTGATGCGGGTCGGTGCGGCGGCACGGGGCTCCTGGCGCGCTGCGCGCGGCTGGGGCATAGCACAGGGACATGGGAAGCCTTGCCGAGACCGCGGATGGCGCGACGACGGAGGCCTGGGCGGCGCTGCTGAGGCAGCGCGCCGGGGAGAAGCCCGTGTTGCCCGACGACCCGCTCTGCCATCTCTTCGCGCCGCTGCTCCTTGCCGGAGCCGCGCCGGATGGCTGCATGGTGATCGGAAGGCTGGCGCAGACCCTGGACGGACGCATCGCCACCTCCGGCGGCTCAAGCCAGTGGATCGGCGGGCGCGGAGACATCCTGCACACGCACCGGCTGCGCGCGCTGTGCGACGCGGTGCTGGTTGGCGCCGGTACCGTCGCGCATGATGACCCGCGCCTGACCACGCGCGAGGTGGAGGGCGAAAATCCGGTTCGCGTGGTGCTCGATCCCGAGCGGCGACTGCCAGCCACGCATCGCGTGTTCATGGATGGCGGGCCGCCGACACTGCTCGCCTGCTACGCCGATCTGGCGCATGGCGGGCAGCACGGGCAGGCGGAGCTCCTGCCCCTCCCCCGCCTGGACGGCGGGCCGGATCTCGCCGCGCTCCTGCGGGAGCTGCATGTTCGTGGCCTCTCGCGCCTTTTCGTGGAAGGTGGTGGGATGACGGTCTCGCGCTTCCTGGCGGCGGGCCTGCTGGACCGGCTGCATGTGACCGTCGCGCCGGTGATCCTCGGCTCGGGCCGTGCGGCCTTCACGCTGCCCGAGGCGTCGCGCATCGCCGATGGGCTGCGCTTCGAATGGACCATCCACCCGCTGGAGGGCGGCGACATCCTGCTCGATATTCCCCTGCGCCGCATGCGTCCTCGCGTCTGCGAGGGTGCATGACCGCGCCCCTCACCGCGACGGCCTTCTGGACCACCGGCCCGGGCCAGGGCGCCATCCATGGCGAGACCCTTCGCCCACCCGGGCCGGGGGAGGTGCTGGTGCGCACCCTGGCCAGCGGCATCAGCCGCGGCACGGAGCGGCTGGTCTTCCAGGGCGGCGTGCCCGAGAGCGAGGCGGCGCGGATGCGCGCGCCGCTGCAATCCGGCGAGTTCCCCTGGCCGGTGAAATACGGCTACGCGGCCGTGGGGCTGGTGGAGGACGGGCCGGCGGAATGGATCGGGCAACGCGTCTTCTGCCTGCACCCCCATCAGGACCGCTTCGTCGCGCCTCTCACTCTCTGCTCTCCCGTTCCCGACAGGGTGCCCGAATGGCGGGCCGTGCTGGCGGCGAACATGGAAACGGCGCTCAACGTGATCTGGGATGCCCAGCCGCTACCGGGCGAGCGCGCCCTTGTGATTGGCGCGGGTGTCGTCGGTTTGCTCTGCGCCTGGCTGCTGTCGCGCTTTCCCGCCATGGACCTCGCCCTGGCCGATCCGGATCCCCTGCGCGCCCAGGTGGCACAGCGGCTGGGCCTGCGCCTCGTGGCGCCCGGAGACGCACCGGACAGGCGCGACCTGATCATCCATGCCTCGGGGCATCCGGACGGGCTCCGCACCGCGCTGCGCTGCGCGGGCTTCGAGGCACGCATCCTGGAGGCATCCTGGTTCGGCTCCTCCGAATGCTCCCTGCCCCTTGGCGGCGCCTTCCATTCTGGGCGCGTGACGCTGCGCTCCACGCAGGTCGGGCAGGTGGCGGGTCCGATGCGTGGGCGGCGCACCCATGCCGAGCGGCTTGCCCTCGCCCTTTCCCTGCTCGGCGATCCGGCCCTGGACGCGCTCTGCGGCCCGATGGTGCCCTTCCGCGAGCTCCCGCGCGCGATGGCCGAGCTGCTCGGCCCGGCCGCCGAGGGCAAGCCCGCCCCGCTCTGCCCCGTCGTCACCTATGACAGCGATGAATGAGACATCCATGTACAGCCTGACCGTCGCCGATCACGTCATGATCGCCCATTCCTTCCGGGGTGAGGGTTTCGGCCCCGCCCAGCGCGTGCATGGCGCGACCTTCGTGGTGGAGGCAGAGTTCCGCGCGCCGCGGCTGGACGAGGCAAATCTGCTGGTGGACATCGCCGCCGCGCGGGTGGAGCTGCGCCGCATCCTCGACAGCTTCGACTACAACAACCTCGACACGCTGCCCGCCTTCACCGGGCAGAACACGACCACCGAGTTCCTCTGCTTCCATGTGCATGGGCTGCTCTGCCAGGCCCTGGCCGAGGGCAAGCTCGGCGCGGGCGGGAATGACGTGACGAGCGTGAAGGTGCTGCTGCGGGAGAGCCCGCTTGCCTGGGCCGCCTATGAGGCCGAGGTGCCGAAGCGGGCCGCGTCGGCGTGAGGATCGCGTTCGCGGTCCCCGCGCCACTGGATGCGATCAGCGGCGGATACAACTATGACCGACGCATCATCGCGGGGCTGCGTGATCTCGGGCATTCCCTGCGGGTGGAAGAGATGGCGGGGCGCCACCCCCTGCCGGATGAAGCCGCCATGTCGGCCGCCGCCGGCGTGATGGAACGGCTTTCGCCCGATGAGGTGCTGGTGGTGGATGGTCTTGGCCTTCCTGCCTTTGCCGGGCTGCCCGGCCTCTCGCGCGCCGTCGGGCTGATCCATCATCCGACCGCGCTGGAGACCGGCCATCCGGAGGCGGAACGCGAGGCCCTGCGGGCGCGCGAGAAGGCGCTGTTTCCCGCCATGGCACGGCTGATCACCACCTCAAGGCTCACCGCCGAGCGGCTGGCGCCGGAATTTGGCGCCGATCCCGCGCGGATCGGCACGGTGGAGCCGGGAACGGTTGAGGCGCCGCGCGCCCATGGCTCCGGCGGCCCGGGCTGCGCCATTCTCTCCGTCGGCGCCGTGGTGCCGCGCAAGGGATATGACGTGCTGCTCCGCGCGCTCGGCCGGCTGACGGATGTGGAGTGGACGCTCACCATTGCCGGCGGGGCGCGCGACCCGGTGCATGCGCAGGGGCTGCTGGCCCTGGCCGAGGAACTGGGCATCGCCCGCCGCGTCACCTTCGCCGGCGAGGTGGAGGGGGCGGCACTGGAGGCGCTTTATGCCGGCGCCGACCTCTTCGCCTCCGCATCTCACTGGGAAGGATATGGCATGGCGGTGGCCGAAGCCCTCGCGCGCGGCCTTCCGCTCGCGGTCACGGCGGGCGGGGCACTGGCGGAACTGGCGCCCCGCGACGCTGCCGTGATCTGCGCGCCCGGAGATGCCAACAGCCTCTCCCGCGCCATGCGGCGCCCCATTTACGACGCGGAGCTGCGGCGGATGATGGCGGATGCCGCCTGGCGCGCCGGGCAGCGCCTGCCGCGCTGGTCCGACCGCGCTGCCTCCTTCGCCCGCGAGATCGAGGCAGCCCGCCCATGACCGAGAGCTTCGATGCGGACTGGCTGGAGCTGCGCGAGCCCGTTGACGCCCGGGCGCGCAACTTCGCCCTTGCGGAGGCCCTCTCGGCGGCCCTGCCGGCGCGGCCGCGGCTGCTGGACCTGGGTGCGGGAACCGGAAGCCTGTTCCGCTGGCTCGCGCCCATCCTGAACCGCCCCCAGGCCTGGACGCTGGTGGACGCGGATGTGACGCTGATCGAGTTCGCCTTCGACACCATCGCGATGCGCGCCGCCTCTGTCGGCTTCGAGGTATCGGCACCGAACAAGCGCACGCTGCTGGTGCACACGCCGTCCGGCGCCTGGCGCGTGGAAGGGCTGGTGCTGGACCTGGCCGATGCACCGAGCGGCCTGCCGCTCTCCCGTGCCGATGGGGTGGTCTGCACGGCGCTGTGCGACCTCGTCTCGCGCGGCTGGGTGGCGCGCATGGCGTCGGGCCTTCGGCTTCCCTTCTATTCCGCGCTCAATGTTGAAGGGGATGCGCGCTTCCTGCCGCCGCACCCGGTGGACGGGATCGTGGCGCGTGGCTTCCGGCGCGACCAGATCCGGGAGAAGGGCTTCGGCGGGCCGGCACTCGGCCCGGGCGCGACGCGGGCGATGGCGGCGGCTTTCCGCGCCCAGGGCTTCCAGGTGGCCACCGCGCCCTCCCCCTGGCGGATCGGGCCGGCGGAGACGCGGATGCTGTCGGAACTGAGCGGCGGCCATGCGCAGGCCGCCATGCGGCAGGCTCCGCGCTCGGCGGCCATGATCGCCGCCTGGTCGGCCCTGCGCGCCGCGCAGGCGCAGCGCGGGCGGCTCCGGGCGGTGGTGGGCCATTCCGACCTTCTTGCCCTGCCGCCACGGCATGGGCACTAGCGCCATGGTGAAGCTGGGCTGCATCGCCACGGATCCGGCCTCGGCGCTGGAATTCGGCGCTCTGCTCGCCAATGACGGCGTGCGGACATGGATGGGGCCCGTGTCCCACCTGCCCACGGCGGCGGATGCCGAGGCGCTCCTGTCCCTGCTGCCGCCCGGCTCTGCCGTGGCCGAAGCCGTCTCGGCCTGCGAGGCGCTGCTGTCGGCCGGCGCGGCGCGCATCCTGCTGCTCAGCGAGGCGGGCTTCGGAGATCCATCCATCGGGCCGGTCGCCGACGCGTTGCTGCGGCGGCTGCAGTCCGGCTTCGCCCTGGTGGCGCCCGGTTTCCCTTCACGCGGGCGCAGTGTCTATCTGGGCCATCTTTTCATGGGCACCGCCCTGGCCGGAGAGGAGCCGAACCTGCCGCGCCGCCTCGCCGCCTGGGCGGATGCGCCGGTCGGCCTGCTGCCCTTCGGCATGGTGGAGGAGGGCGTGGGCACCATCCGGCGCGAGATCTCGCGACTGGCCGAAGCGGGGCGCCGCTACGGTGTGGCCGATAGCGTGACCGACATCCAGCTGGGCGCGATCGCCGAAGGCGCCACCGCGCTGCCGCTGACCGTGGCTGGCGCGGGGCTTGGCCTCGTGATGCCGGCGGCGCTTCGCCGTGCTGGCATGCTGGCCGAGCCCGTGGAGAAGGAATGGCCGGCGCCGCGCGGCGCCTGGGCCGTGCTTGCCGCGACGGAGGCCCGCGCCACCCTCGCCCAGATCGGCTTTGCGCGGCTGCACGGCCCGGTGCGCGAACTGGACAGGGTGGAAGACGCGACAGATGCCCTGGAATGGGCGGTGCCCCTTCTCTCGGACGAGCATCCGGTGATCCTCGCGGCTTCACCCGGCCTCGTGCGGCAAGGGGCGGGCGCAGAGGCGCTGGCGGCGCTTGCCGCGGCGCTTGCGGAGCGCGGCGTGGGACGCCTGCTGGTGGCAGGCGAAGCGCTGTTCGGGCCGGTGCTGCGCGCGCTGGGCCATCCTGTGCTGCGGGTGGGACCGGAGGCCGCGCAGGCAACGCCCTGGTGCATCGCGGAGGGGACCGGCCTCCAGCTCGCCTTCAAGCCCGGCGGCGCGGGCGGGCGCGATATCCTGCTGCGCGCGTTCCTGCCGATCTGAACGAAAAAAGGGGGCGCCGGAGCGCCCCCTTTCCATCGGATCGGACGCGCTCAGCCCGCGTCGTTGTTGTTGGTCGTGGAGCTGGCGTTCTCCATCTCCGTCACGGCCTCGTTCGCGGCGGCGGCGGCGGCCTCGGCCTTCTTGCGGGCGCGCGTCAGGGCACCCTTCTTCGCGGCCTCGCTACGCGCGGAGGGCGCGGCGCTCTTGCGCGCGCCAGCCGTGCGGGAAGCAGCAGCGCGGCTCGTGGTCGGGGCCTTGCGGGCCGTGCTGGCCTTGGCCGCGGTGCTGCGCGTGCTGGTCTTCGCGGCGGCGGGCTTGCGGGCGGCCGTCGCGGTGCTGCGCTTCGCCGTGGTGGTGGTGCGCTTGGCCGCGGCGGCGGTGGTGCGCTTCGCGGCCGGGCGGCGGGCCGTCGCGGTCTTCGCGGCGGTCTTGGCACCGGTGGCGCGCTTGGCGGTGGCGGCGCTGCGGCGCGCCGGCGCGGCCTTGGCGGCGGCGGGCTTGCGGGCCGGCGCGGCCTTGCGGGCCGTGCTGGTCTTGCTCGCGGCCGTCTTGCGGGCCGGGGCCTTCTTCGCGGCAGCCGTCGTCTTGCGGGCGGCGGTCGTGCTGGTCTTGCGGGCCGTGGTCGCGCTGCTCTTGCGGGCGGTGGTCGTCTTGCTGGCCGCCGTCTTGCGGGCCGGGGCCTTGGCGGCCGCGGTGCTCTTCTTCGCAGCCGGCTTCTTCGCGGCGGTGCTCTTCGCGGCCGTCTTCGTCGCGGACTTCGCGGCCGGCTTGGCGCGGCCGGCGGTGCTGGCCTTGCGCGTACCGGTGCTGCGGCGCGAGGTGCTCATCGCCATGGCGGCTGCCCGGGGGGTTTTCTCTTCGCTCACGTGCTGGATCTCCTGAGGATTGTTGCCGAGGGGGTCACGTCTTGGTCCAACCGGACCCGCCGACGCGCCCATCTGGGGAGGGAGGCGTCACAGGGTCTGCTACGTCATGCGGGAGGAAGCGGTGGCTGCGCACCGCCGTCGCCGGCTTCGCGCTCCAGAAGGGTTTCGTCTCCGAAGCCCGCATCGTCCTCTCTCATCCGGTCCGGGATCACCGTAAGCCGGGCTTCCACATGGCGCCGCGCCGATCACCCTCCGTCTGCTCTCCGCGTCGCCATCTTGCCGGGTGCATCCATCTGCACAGGGTGCTTGACAGCTTCACACGCGAATCGCGCGGAATGGTTCATGCGCACGCCACGCTATCTGCACGCGCATCCGCAGTGTCAACAAAAACACTTCGCATCCGTGCAGATTTTCGCGTGCATCCGAATCGATGCGATGCGCGTTGCGCGCCGCCATGTGCGCCGATGTGCGGGAAC
This sequence comes from Pararoseomonas baculiformis, assembly GCF_017813395.1. Taxonomy (GTDB): domain Bacteria; phylum Pseudomonadota; class Alphaproteobacteria; order Acetobacterales; family Acetobacteraceae; genus Roseomonas; species Roseomonas baculiformis. The sequence continues at coordinate 60,107 of NZ_JAGIZB010000013.1, forward strand.
ACGATGCGCTTCCAGCCAGCGCGCCGTCAGGTGAAGAGGATGCGCGCCGAGACGCATCCTCCTCTGCGCGGTGTTCAGCCGCGCTCCGCCATGGGCGGCACGCTGCGCTGCGTCGCGCCGGTGTAGTGCGATAGCGGGCGGATCAGCCGGTTGTCCGCCGCCTGCTCGATCACATGGGCCGACCAGCCGGTGATGCGGGAAGCAACGAAGATCGGCGTGAAGAGCGGGATGTCGAAGCCCATGAGGTGGTAGGCGGGCCCCGCGGGGAAATCGAGGTTCGGGTGGATGTTCTTCTTGGCCAGCATCTCGCCGGCCAGCAGGCGTGACATCTCCATCCAGCGGCGGTCGCCCACCACCTCGGCCATCTTCTCGGCGTAGCGGGTCATGGTGGGAACGCGGCTGTCGCCGTTCTTGTACACGCGATGGCCGAAGCCCATCACCAGGGCACGATGGTCGAAGCGGGACTGGAGCCACTCCACCGCGCGGGCCGGCTCCCCGATCTCAGCCAGCATGTGCATCACCGCCTCATTGGCGCCGCCATGCAGCGGCCCCTTCAGCGCGGCGATGCCGCCTACCACCGCCCCATGCAGGTCCGCGCCCGTGGAGGTGATGGTGCGGGCGGTGAAGGTGGAGGCGTTGAAGCCGTGCTCGGCGTAAAGGGTCAGAGAGACGTCGAAGGCCTTCACCACCTCCGGCTGCGGAACCTTGCCGAAGACGAGGTGGAAGAAGCTCTCCGCGAAGGTGAGGGACGGGTCCGGCGCGATGGCATCCAGCCCCTTGGATGCGCGGTGGGCGGCGGCGATGGCGGTGGGGATCTTCGCCAGCAGCCGCATCGCCTTCCGGCGCGTCGCCGGCTCGGAGGTGTCCGCCGCTTCCGGATCCTCCATGCCCATGAAGGAAACGGCGGTGCGGATGGCGTCCATCGGATGAGCGTCACGCGGGAAGGCGCGGATGACCTCCAGCAGCGCCGGCGTCAGGGCGCGCTGGCCGGCCTCCTCGCGCCGGAAATCGGCGAGCTGGCCGGCATTGGGCAGCTCCCCGTTCCAGAGGAGATAGGCCACCTCCTCGAAGCTGCAATTCTCGGCCAGGTCCTGCACGGGGTAGCCGCGATAGGTCAGGCTGTTCGTCTCCGGCATCACCTTGGAGACGGCGGAGACATCGGCGACGACGCCGACAAGGCCCTTGCGGATGTCGGGCTGGGTTTCGCTCATGGGGTGTTCCTCTGTTGCATGTCGCAGGGCAGGCCGGCGGGCCACGCCCTTGGCGCGCCTGTGGGCGCGGGGCGCCGCCGGGCAGGAGCCGCGGCGGCGCGGGACGCGATCAGAAGATGCCGGGCTTGCCCTGGGCCAGCTTCCCTTCGGGCAGGCGGACATTGAGCTGGTCGAGCTCCCCGGCCTTGAGCGAGGCGAGGTTCTCGGCCGCGGCGATGAAGCGATCGGCCTCGGCGCTGTCGATCAGCCCCTCGGTCAGGATGCAGAACTTGCGGATGTAGTCCGCCCGGCCGAAGGGCTTGGCGCCCAGCGGATGTGCATTGGCGACCGCCAGCTCATCCACCAGTACCGTGCCATCCTTCAGGGTGATCTCCACCCGCCCACCGAAGGCCAGCTCGTTCGGGTCGCGGGAGTGGTAGCGGCGCGTCCACTCCGGATCCTCGCGGGTCTCCATCTTGTGCCAGAGGCGGACGGTATCCGGGCGCGCGGCGCGCTCGGGGGCGTAGCTGTCCACATGGTGCCAGCGCCCGTCCTGCAGGGCGACGGTGAAGATGTACATGATGGAGTGGTCCAGCGTCTCGCGGCTGGCCCTGGGGTCCATCTTCTGCGGATCGTTCGCACCGGTGCCGATCACGTAGTGGGTGTGGTGGGACGTATGAAGAAGGATTTTCTCGACCTGCTCGAGGTCCTTGATCTTCTCCCGCATCCGGAAGGCCAGGTCGATCAGCGCCTGGGACTGATACTCGGCAGAATGCTCCTTGGTGTAGCTGTCGAGGATGGCGCGCTTGCCCTCCCCCGCGCCGGGCAGCGGCACCTGGTAGTATACGGGCTCATAGACATCGCCCTGGTAGCGCTGGGTGCGGCCGGCCAGCACCCAGGCGATGACGGAATCCTCGCCCTCGTAGATCGGGCTCGGCGCACCCTCGCCGCGCATGGCGCGGTCCGCGGCTTCGACAGCCAGCTTGCCCGCATGGGCCGGGGCGAAGGCCTTCCAGGAGGAGATCTCGCCCTTGCGGCTCTGGCGGAAGGTGATGCTCACATGCAGCGCCTGCTGCACGGCCTGGTAGATCGTCGCCTGGTCCAGCCCGAGCAGCGTGCCGATGCCCGCCGCGGCGGCGGGGCAGAGATGGGCGATATGGTCCACCTTGTGCTCATGCAGGCAGATGGCGCGCACCAGGTCGATATGGATCTCATAGCCGGTCGCCAGGCCGCGCAGGAGGTCCGCGCCGCTCTTTCCCATGGTCTGCGCCACGGCGAGGATGGGCGGGATGTTGTCGCCGGGGTGGGAATAGTCGGCCGCCAGGAAGGTGTCGTGCATGTCCAGTTCGCGCACCGCGGTGCCATTCGCCCATGCCGCCCATTCCGGCGAGAAGCGCTTCGCGGGATCAAGGCCGAACACCGTCGCGCCGCCCTGGCGCGCATGGCCCATGGCCATCTGCCGTGCGGAGGTCGGGGCGGAGCGGTTGATGGCCGCGATGGCCACGGCAGCATTGTCGATGATCCGGTTGATGATCATCGCCTCGGTGTCCCCGGGCACCGCGACCGGATCGGCGGCGACGCCCGCGATCTTCCAGGCAAGCTGGTCCTCGCGCTTCAGCAGGGCCTTGGACGGATAGACCTTCACGTCGTGCAGCTGCACCGGCGTACTCCCCTCTACTCTTTTGGGACCGCGGTTCTGCACCCGGAGAAGCTGATCGTCCAATCCGATTGACGGCGCCGCGTGATAGCGTTTCCGTATCGCGCATGGATTTCCGCCTCGTGCGCCGGCTCGGCCATTTCCTCGCTGTCGCGGAGGAAGGGCATTTCGGGCGCGCCGCCGCCCGGCTCGGCCTCTCGCAGCCACCGCTCACGGCGCAGATCCAGGCGCTGGAGAAGGAGCTGGGCGTGCGGCTGCTGGAACGCGGCGGTCGTGGCACCCGCCCCACCCGCGCCGGGGAGGCGCTGCTGCCGCTGGCGCGCCGCCTGGCGGAGGACGCCGGCGCGCTGGAGGCACTGGCGCGCGAGCTGCGGGCCGGGCGGCATGCGCCGGTTGCCATCGCCTGCGTCACCTCGGCCCTGTTCGACGAGCTGCCGCCGCTGGTGCGGGCCATCTCCGCGGCCCGCCCGGAGGCCGCCGTCTCCGTGCGGGAGATGGACACGGCGGATGCGCTGGAGGCGCTCCGGCGCGGGGAGGTGGATATCGCCCTGCTGCGGGACGACCGGGCACGCCCGCCGATCCGCATCCGCCCGCTCGGGCAGGATCACCTTCTCGTCGCGCTGCCCGAGGGACATGCGCTGCTCGCCGCGCCGGATCCCCTGCCCCTCGCCCTCCTCGCCGATGAGCCGATGCTTCTGCTGCCGCGCGCCATCTCGCCCGCCTACGCCGATGCCATGGTGGCCGCATGCCGCGATGCCGGATTCGCGCCGCGCGCGATGCGGGAGGTGGGCTCGGCCATGGCGCAGCTCGGCTTCGTCGCCGCCGGGCTGGGCGTCGCCCTCGTCTCCTCGGGCATGGCGCGGCTGCGCCCACCCGGAGTCGCCTTTCGTGCCCTCGCCGGCCCCATTCGCGCCGTCGGCGTCGCCCTTGCCTGGAATGCGGAGCGCGAGGGAGAGGCGGCGTCCCTCGCGCTCTCCCTGCTGGACGAACTCTTCCCGGCCTCCGCCGCGAGCCCGGGCGGGATACCCGCGCCGGGCGATCTGCCCTAACCTCCGCCCCCTCTCAGCACAGCCTGGAACCTCGCATGAGCCAGCCCTATGACCGCGTCATCCTTGGTGACCTCGTCCTGCCGGACGGCGTGCTGGAAGGCGGCTATGTCGCCCTGCGTGGAGAGACGATCGCGGCCATCGGCCAGGGCGCGCCGCCGCCGTCCAACGCCACCGAGGACCATTCGGGCCGGCTGATCTTCCCGGGCCTGGTGGACGGGCACATGCACACCTCGAGTTCCATCGGCTGGCCCGGCATCGAGGGCGCGACGACCTCGGCGGCCGCTGGCGGCGTGACGACCTGCGTGGACATGCCCTACGACATTCCCCTGCCCGTCACGGACGCTGCGATCCTGAAGGAAAAGGTGGAGTGGCTCCACAAGCTGGCCCATGTGGATGTCGCGCTCTACGGTACCATCAGGAAGGATGGCGGCGTGGATGCCATCGCCGAGCTGGCCGAAGCCGGCGCCTGCTCCTTCAAGTTCTCCACCTATGAGTATGACGCGGTGCGCTTCCCCCGGATCGACCCGGGGCTGATGCGCGAGGCCTTCGCCGAGATCGCGAAGACCAACCTCATGGTCGCCGTGCATAACGAGGACCAGGAACTGGTGATGAAGCTGACGGCGGAGGCGAAGGCCGCCGGACACACCGACCCGATCTGGCATTGCCGCACCCGCCCGCCCCTGGCCGAGAACCTGGCGAACCTGGCCATCTTCGAGATCGGGCTGGAGACGGGGGCGCATGTGCACATCGCCCATTCCTCCCTGGCGCGCGGCTTTGACATCGCCGAGGACTTCCGCGCCGCCGGCGCCCGCTCCTCGGGCGAGGCATGCCTGCACTACTTCTGCATGACCGAGGAGGACATCATCCGCCTCGAGGGCTTCGGCAAGTGCAACCCGCCCTTCCGCACCCAGGACGAGGTGGAGCGGATGTGGGCCTCCCTCCTCCTGGGCAAGGTCGCCTACATCTCCACGGACCACGCGCCCTGGCAGCGGGAGCGCAAGATCTACAAGGGTGACATCTTCGCCCTCGGCGCCGGGCTGACCGGCATGCAGAGCTTCGCGCCGGTCATGTTCACCTTGCTGGAGGAGCGCGGCCTGCCGCTCACCCTCATGGCGAAGTACTGCGCCGAGGAGCCCGCGCGCTATCACGGGCTGGACCCGAAGAAGGGCAGCATCGCCCTGGGATCGGACGCCGATCTCTGCGTCATCGAGCGCGGCGACTTCACCTTCGACCAGGCGAAGATCATCGACCGGCCGGAATTCCAGCATTCCGCCTATCACGGCCGCGCGCTGCGCGGGCGCGTGGCGGCCACCTATCTGCGTGGCGAGAGGATCTGGGACGGCGAGAAGGTGCTGGCCCGCCCGGGTCAGGGCCGCTTCGTGCCCCGCCAGCACAGCCGGCCCGTCGAACTCGGATGAGGAATCGCCCACCGCCATCGCCCGTTGTCCTGGCCGGGCTGATCATCCTTCTGGGGGTCGGCCTTTTCATCGCCTTCGGACTGAACATGGGGGGGCTCGGCATGGCGCATATGCTGGCCGGCCTCATCGTCGCGGTGGTGGGCGGGCTCTTCGCCTTCATGGGAGGCCGCCGGTGAACCGGCCATTGATCATCGCCGTGATGGCGGCGCTGCTGGGCTTCGCCTTCTGGACCTGGCTCACCGGCCCCGGCACCTCTGTGCCCAATGCGTTTCTAGCGCTGCTCTGCGGCATCCTCTTCGGGCGCGCGGGATGGTGGATCGCCGCGCGCGGCATGGCGGAGGAGGATGCGCCGACTCCGGAGGCAGGCCCGCCGCCTCCGCCGCCTCGCCCCATCGGCCGGCGCTCGCCGCCGCCGGTGGATGCGGAACCCTGGCGCAAGCCCGAGGGCAAGGAGTGACGAGCGGCAGGCACGCCCTTCGCCGTCCCGGCCCGCGTCGAATGGCGATGGCCGCGACCGGCGCAACCAGTCGAACGACCGTTCCGGGCTGTTCCGGCGATCGCACATATATAATGTGCGCAGCGCCTTTCCCTCGGCATCATACAGGAACCATCGCATGGCCCGCCGCCTGACCGTCGCCGCCGCCCAGCTCGGCCCAATCCAGAAGGCGGAGGGCCGCGATGTCGCGGTCGGGCGCATGGTGCGGCTGATGGAGCGCGCGCATCAGCGCGGCGTGGAAGTGGTGGTCTTCCCTGAACTCGCGCTGACCACCTTCTTTCCGCGCTGGTACGAGGAGGATGTGGCGGCCGCCGACAACTGGTACGAATCCGCCCTCCCCTCCAACGAGACGGCGCCGCTCTTCGAGGCCGCGCGCAAATACGGCATCGCCTTCCATCTCGGCTATGCGGAGAAGACGCCGGAGGGGCGCCGCTTCAACACCGCCGTCTTCGTTCACCCTTCGGGTGAGATCGCGCTGAAGTACCGGAAGGTGCACCTGCCCGGCCATGCGGAATACGATCCGAACCGCAAGGTCCAGCACCTGGAGAAGCGCTATTTCGAGGTGGGCGATCTCGGCTTCCCCGTGGTTCGCGCGCCGGTGGGCGGCGCGGGGCCGGTGAATGTCGGCATGCTCATCTGCAATGATCGCCGCTGGCCGGAGGCCTGGCGCGTGCTGGGCCTGCAAAGCGTGGAGCTGGTGATGCTCGGCTACAACACGCCCAGCCTGAACCAGGACAATCGCGGCTTCGAGGCGCATCACCTGCGCGTGCTGCACTCCCATCTCTCGATCCAGTCCGGCTGCTACCAGAACGCCACCTTCGCCGTCGCCACCGCGAAGGGCGGGGTGGAGGACGGCCATGAGCTGTTCGGCCATTCCATCATCGTGAACCCGCAGGGCGAGATCGTGGCCCAGGCGACCTCCTGGGACGATGAGCTGATCACAGCCGATTGCGACCTGGAGATGTGCCGCCTGGGCCGGGAGACCATCTTCAACTTCGCGGCCCACCGGCGGGTCGAGGCCTATGGCCGGATCACCGGTCAGACCGGTGCGGAAGCTCCGGCGGAGTGGCACCCCGGCGCGGGCTGAACCTTCCCACAACCCGGGAGCGCCACGGGGCGTTGTGGCGGTGGAGGTACCCCCATGCGCCCTGTCGTCCTTGTTCTTTCCCTTCTCGCGGCTCCTGCCGCGCTGGTCCCTGCCATGGCCGCCAGCCCCGCGCAGCGTGAGGCGGCGCGCCAGGTTGAGCAGGACCAGCGCCAGGATCGCGTGGCGGATGTCGCCCGCGATCTCGAGACCGGTGGGGCCGGGACGCCGGCTCTGGTGGACGACATGAACCGCCAGCGCACGACCCTGACGCCGGACCGCGTGGTGCCGCGCGCCGTCGCGCCGAACGCGCCGGGCGCCACGAGCATCCCGCTGCTCAGCGACAACCCGCAGCGCTGACGGCGCCGCGCTTCGGCCACGTGCCCGCCGCAACAGGGACACCGCCACGGCGTTTTGTGCAGGAAGACGGCTCTGCCCCGGAGCCGATCCCTCTGGAGAATGCCATGCTGCGCCGAGGTCTGCTGTCCGCCACATTGGCCCTTGCCGCACTGGGTGCGGCGCCGGAAGCACGGGCGCAGGATGGCAGCCGCCAGCTTCTCGACGTGCTCCGGCAATTCACCGACAGCCCGGAAGACCAACGCCGGCGGGCGGAGGAAGAGGAGCGCCGCCGCCGCGACGAGGCACGGCGCGACAGCGGGGAGGAACGCCGCTGGACCGATGAGCGAGAGCGTCGCCGCGCGGAAGATGACCGCCGGGCGGATGATCGCCGGCGCGACGACCGGGGCTATGACCGCCGCGACGAGCAGATGTCCCCGCGCGAGCGCGCCCGCTACGAGCGCGAGCGGGAGTCCCGACGGGACCGCGAGCTGGCCGAGCGGGACCGGCAGCTTCAGGAGCAGCAGCGGCGGATCGCGGAGGAGCGCCGCCGCCTGGATGAGCAGCGCCGCCGCTGAGCGGCAACCTGGAGGGAGAGGCGCGCGTTTCGGTGGCAGGAGAACACTGACATGACACGCGGCCTTTTCGCCCTCGCCCTTGCGGCCTCTGTAGGCTTCGCCGTCCCGCAGGCGCAGGCGAATGATGGGATCTTCGGCAACATGCTGTCCCGCCTGGCGCGGGCCGATGCTCCAAAGGCCGATGCCGGCGCCGTGATCCAGGAGCGCGAGCGCCAGGCACGCGACATGCGGCGCGAGTACTGGCAGCGGGAGCGCGCCCGGCTGGCCGAGGCTCAGTTCACGCGGGAGGCTTCGAACCGCAGCATTGCCGTGCGCTGAACCCGGTTCGGATGAGAAGAACGGCCCTGCCCTAAGCGGCCGGGCCGCTTTTGGTTCAGGCGATGGCGAGCAGCGCCTGGGCGGCCGCGGCGGCGCAGGGCTCGATGACGGGGACGCCCAGTTCCTTTTCCAGGAAGGTCTGGTGGCCCGCCATACCGGCGCAGCCCAGCACCACGGCGCCGCTCCCCGCCTCCACCAGGCGCCGCCCCGCCCGCACCAGCGCGGCGCGGGGAGCTTCGGGATCGGTCAAGGCCGTCATGGGCAGGTTCAGTGCCTCCGTCCCTGCCATCCGCCCTTCGACGCCGAGGGAGAGAAGAACACGGCGTTGCCGGGCCTTGCTCGCTTCCACGAAGGCGATGACGCCGAAACGGTCCGCACGGGCCATGGCCGCCAGCACGGCCGCACGGAAGGGCCCGAGCACCGGCCGGTCCGTCACCTCGCGCACGGCGTCGATGCCGGGATCGGAGACGCAGGCGATCACATAGGCATCCGCGGCTTCGGCCTGGACAGCGGCGCAGAGCGGAAGGGCGACCGAGAACCAGTCCCGCCAGCTCGCGATCGCGGGCGGGCCCTCCTCCAGCGCGATGGTGTCGAACCGCGCGTGGCCTGGGCGGGCAAAGGGTGCGACAGCGGCAGCGATGCCGGCGGTGCAGGCGCGGTCCCTGTTCGGGTTGATGACGAGGATACGGCGTTCCATCTGGCGATGGTGGCGGCCGCCCGCGCGCCGGGCAAGGGCGGGCCCGGCCCTGCGGTGCTTGCCCAGGTCGGGGCACGGCCCCATATTGCATCGCAACAAAGCCTGGCGGGGCACGTTGATACCCCGTCCCGGGAGGACCGCTTCAATGCCCACCCAGCAAGGCCAGCCCGAGGCCACGACCACCTGGCGCCCGGACTCCGCCCTCAAGGCCGAGGCTGTCGAGCAGCCCTCCATGCTGACCGCCATCCGCCGGGGCGTGGCCAATCGCTGCCCCGTTTGCGGCCAGGGACGGGTATTCAGTGGCTTTCTCACGGTGGCGCCGGAATGCGAGGTCTGCCATGCGCCGCTCGGCCTGCTGCGGGCCGACGATGCGCCGCCCTACATCGTCATCTTCATAGCCGGCCATATCCTCCTGCCGCCGATCTTCTGGATCGAACGGGCCTATGAGCCTCCGATGTGGCTGCACATGGTCGTGTGGCTGCCCCTTTTCGCCGTGGTCTGCACCCTTCTCCTTCGCCCGGTAAAGGGCGGGGTGGTCGGCTGGATGATGCGGCTCGGCTTCGCGGACCGGGACCACCCCAATCACGGCCAGATGCCGCCGCCCGGCCCGCAGTCATGATGAGCGAGGCGCCCCTGGCCGAAACCGCCCTGTCTCTCTGCGACATCGTCCGGATCGAATTGCCGGAACAGGCGCCGCTTCCTTCTGCCTTCGCCGAGGCGGACCGGCAGCAGGCAGTGGCCGACCTTCTGGCCGGCAATCGCTTCGCCCCCGCCGGGCTGCCGCCCGGGCCCTATGTGCTGCACCTCGCGCTGCGGGAAGGCAGGCTTCTCCTCGATGTGCGCGATGCCGGGGATGCCCCCCTGCACGCCTATCTCCTTGCCCTCGGCCCCTTCCGGCGGCTGATCAAGGACTACCAAATGGTGATTGACGGGCACGAGCAGGCCGTGACGGAGGGTGCCGCCGAAGCCCGGATCCAGGCCATCGACATGGGGCGGCGCGGATTGCACAACGAGGCCGCGGAACTGCTGCAGGAAAGGCTGCAGGGCCGGGTCACGCTCGATTTCGAGACGGCACGGCGCCTTTTCACCCTGGTCTGCGCCCTGCACCAACGGATCTGACGCCCAGAGACCCTTTCCCATGAAGATCAACGGCAAACCCTTCCGCAGCGTCTGGCTTGACGCGGACGGCCACTCCATCCGCATCTTCGACCAGACGAAGCTGCCCTGGGCCGTGGAGGAACTGGTCCTCTCGGATGAAGAGCAGGTCGCCCATGCCATCCGTTCCATGCAGGTTCGCGGTGCGCCGCTGATCGGGGCAGTTGGCGCCTATGGCCTGGCCATGGCGCTGCGCCGCGATCCCTCGATCGAGAATCTCGAGAGGATGGCCGCCATGCTGAACGAGACGCGGCCGACGGCGGTGAACCTGAAATGGGCGCTGGACCGGATCTGCGCGGCGGTGCGCAACCATCCTCCCGAGCGACGTGCCGAGGCGGCCTATGCCGAGGCCGCGGCCATCTGCGACGACGATGTGGAGACGAACCGGCGGATCGGCCAGCACGGGCTGGAGCTGCTGCAGGAGATCGCCGCGCGCAAGCCGGCCGGGGAGCCGGTTCGTGTGCTCACCCATTGCAATGCCGGCTGGATCGCCACCGTGGATTTCGGCACCGCGCTCTCGCCCATCTACCAGGCGCATGACCTTGGCCTGGACGTGCATGTCTGGGTGGACGAGACCCGGCCGCGCAACCAGGGCGCGGCGCTCACTGCCTGGGAACTGGGGGCGCATGGCGTGCCCCACACCTTGGTGGCGGACAATGCCGGCGGGCATCTGATGCAGCGTGGACTGGTGGATATCGTGCTGGTCGGCACGGACCGCGTGACACGGCAGGGCGACGTGGCCAACAAGATCGGCACCTATCTCAAGGCACTGGCCGCCAGGGACAATGACGTTCCCTTCTGGGTGGCCCTGCCCCACTCCACCCTGGACATGAGCGTGCGCGACGGCATGGCCGAGATCCCCATCGAGGAGCGCTCGGGCACCGAGGTCACGGATGCGACCGGGCGCCTGCCGGACGGCAGCGTCGTGACGGTCCGCGTGGCGGCCGAGGGAACTCCGGCCGCGAACCCCGCATTCGACGTGACCCCGGCCCGGCTGGTGACGGGGCTTATCACCGAGCGGGGCCGCTGCGACGCGAGCGAGGCGGGATTGGCCGCCCTGTATCCGGAAAAGGCCTGAGAGCGGCCGGAACACGCGGCCGCAGAAACAGTTCGGGCCGCTAGGGATCTCTCCCCGGCGGCCCGATGGTGTCTGGATTGGGCCGCGGGGGCGGTGCCCCAGGGCCGCAGGGGTCAGGCGCGGATGCGCCCGGCGGGCGCGAAGGCCCGGCGCTCGAGGATGGCGAGGCCCGCGACGATCGCGCTGCCCGAGAAGGCGGCGCCCAGCGCGGCATAGGTCGAACTTGTGCCTGTCGGCGTGCCACCGAGCACGCTGACGACGATGCCAAGGATGAGGAAAAGACCCGAAGCGATCAGGCCCAGAGCGATGCGGTCCATGGTGGAGCCTCCGGCCCGCGCTTGGTGGCGGGCGACACCATGGCTTAAACACCCGCTCCGCGGCGAAGCGGCGACCTAAAGGTGGCAAGATCGGGGCAATCTTCGCGTCCGCGCCCCCTCCCCCGCCGCGGTAGCGCATGCCATGGTCCGCCACCGCCGAATCCCGCAAGGATCCCCGAATGCGCCGCCTCCTCCTCGCCACCGTGCTGGCTGCCCTTCCGGCCATCTCCCAACCCGCGCTGGCCCAGGGCGGCCCGCCGCTCCGCACCGCGGTGGACGGCACCTTCGCCCCGCACGCCTTCCCGCGGCTGGAAGGCGGGGTTCAGGGCTTCAACGTGGACCTGTTCCGCGAGGTCGCGCGCCGCATGGGCCGCGAGATCACGATCGACAGCGCATCCTTCTCGGGCCTTGTCCCGGCCCTGAATGCGGGCCGGTATGACTTCCTCGCTGCGCCCGTGACTGTGACGCGTGAGCGGGCCGAGGGCATGCTCTTCGCCGAGGGCTATCTCTACACCGAGTTCCAGTTCGGCATCCGCCGCGGCAATGCCCCGATCCGCAGCCTGGACGAGCTGCGCGGCAAGGTGATCGCCGTGAACAAGGGCAGCGCTTATGACGCCTGGGCCCAGCAGAATGCCGAGCGCCTGGGCTTCACCTTCCAGACCTATGATTCAAACCCGGATGCGGTGCAGGCCGTGGTGTCGGGCCGGGCCTATGCGGTTCTGGCGGGCAATACCGTGGTGAAGTACGCGGCCAGCCAGCAGCGCAACCTTGTTCCCGATTTCTCCATCCGCGAGACCCGCGCCCATTGGGCCGCCCCGTTCCGCCGGGACAACGTGGAACTGCGGAACCAGGTGGAGAACGTGCTGGAATGCATGAAGAAGGACGGCTTCATCGCCCAGCTCTCTGAGAAGTGGTTCGGCGCGAAGCCGGCCGCGGATGATGCCGAGAACACCATCTTCCCCGGCTATGGCGTGCCTGGCCTGCCCGGCTACGACCCGACCCCGCACGAGCCCCGCTGCAGCTGAGGACGCGTAGCCCGAGATGGGGGGACTGGACGGATTCGCCTTCACCTTCCTCAACGCGAAGGTGATGGCAGAGTGGCTGCCCAAGATCGCGGAGGGCTTCGTGCTCACCGTGGCCCTGGCAGCGCTGATCGTGGTGGCGGGGCTGGCCCTGGGGCTGGGGCTGGCGGTGCTGCGGGCCATGGGGCTGCGCGTGCTGAACTGGGGGATCGTCTTCTTCGTCGATCTCTTCCGGGCGCTCCCGCCGCTGGTGATCATCGTCCTGCTCTATTTTGGCCTGCCCGGGATGGGGATCTCGCTTTCGGGCTTCTGGGCGACCTGGCTCTCGCTCTCCCTCGTCCTCGCGGCCTTCTCTGAGGAGATCTTCTGGGCCGGCATCACGGCCACGCCCAAGGGGCAGTGGGACGCCGGCAAGGCACTCGGCCTGCGTTTCCTGCCGATCCTGTTCCGGATCGTGCTGCCCCAGGCCGTGCGGATGGTGGTGCCGCCGCTCACCAATCGGACCATCGCGATCACCAAGGGCACGGCCCTCGCTTCCGTGGTCGGGGTGGCGGAAATCCTGGGCGCCGCGCAATCCGCCATGGCCTTCTCCGGCAATCCGTCGCCGCTCACGCTCGGCGCCATCGCCTATGCCCTGCTCTTCCTGCCCGTGGTTGGTGCCGGCCGCTGGATCGAGCGGCACGTGACGATCCCCGGGCGCTGAGGAGAAAACGGTGTTCGAGGACTTCGTCGATTCCTTCCTGAACCTGGACATCATTCGCCGGGCCATGCCGATCCTGTGGCGGGGCCTTCTGCAGACCCTGCTGCTCGCGGCCATCGTGGTGCCGCTCGGATTGCTGCACGGCATGGCCATCGCCCTGCTCTCGCGCGCCTCCAGCCGATGGGTGCGATGGCCGCTGGCGGTCTGGACCGACACCTTCCGCGCGCTGCCGCCGCTGGTGCTGCTCATCTTCCTCTATGCCGGCCTGCCCTTCCTGGGTGTGGATCTCGGGCCCTGGGGCGCTGTGGCCCTCGCCTTCTTCCTCAACACCGGATCGTATTACGGCGAGGTGCTGCGAGCGGGGCTGGACAGCGTGCCACCCGGGCAGATGGAGGCCGCGCGCGCCCTGGGGCTGCGCCCCGCGCTGGCGCTCTGGCTCGTGGTGATCCCGCAGGCCGTGCGGAACGTGCTGCCGGACCTCGTCTCAAACACGCTGGAGGTGGTGAAGCTCACCTCCATCGCCTCGGTGGTGGCCGTGCCGGAGCTCCTGTTCCAGGCGAGGCAGGCGCAGAGCGTGACCTACAATGCCTCACCCATCGTCGCGGCCGCGCTGGCCTACTTCATCATCCTCTGGCCGGTGGTGCGGCTCCTGTCACGGCTGGAAAACCGGGCGGTTCTGACGGCCCGGGGCTGACCGGGTACAGCCGCTCCGCCACTTCCTCCATCCGGTCGAAGATCATGTCCGGGCGGCAGGATTCGAGCAGGCCGCGGCTGGCATAGCCCCAGCTGACCGCCCCGGCGACGATGCCGGCCTGGCGGGCGGCCTCGATATCCCGCGCCTCGTCGCCGATCCCGATGGCCTGCCCCGGTGCGAAGCCGGCGCGGCGCAGGGCCCGGCGCAGGCGGCGCCCCTTGCCGAAGATGGAGGCGCCACATTCCATCAGCGCCATTCGGCGCGACAGGGCATCCCCCAGGATGCGGCGCACATTCTCCTCGCTGTTGGAGGAAACGATGGCGAGCACGGCGCCGCGCGCCGCCAGTGCCTCGATCATCGCGGCCGTTCCGGGAAAGAGTGGGATGGTACCGGCCTGCTCCGCCATGCGCCGCCGCATGTCGCGCGCGATCAGGGGCAGCTTCCAGAAGGGCACGCCGAGTTCGCGGATGATGCGGCGGTTGTCCATGCCGCGCAGCGCCTCCACCGCCGCCTCGTCCAGGCGGCGGTAGTTGTGCCGCTCCGCACCGTCGATCAGCGCGAGTGTGGTCCAGGCGGCGCTGTCGGCCAGCGTGCCATCGAAGTCGAAGATCACCAGTCTCATCGTCACGCACAGCGCCCCGCAGCCGAGGGCGGGGGGACTAGGCAGGGTTGGGCTGGCGGTCAATCGGGGTTGTTACGCCATCGCGCGAAGGCCGCATGCGCGCCTGCCCGGTCGGGCACAGGTCCAGCACGACGCAGCGCCCGCATGCCGGCGAGCGGAAGTGGCAGACTCGCTGCCCGTGCAGCATCAGCACCTCATGATGGTCATAGACCTGCTGGGCATCCCACTCCGGCGGCAGCATCGCTTCCATCACGCGGTGCGAGGGGCCGACCGGGAGGTTGCCAGGGATGATGCCGAGGCGCTGCGCCACCCGGTGGTGATGGCTGTCCACCGGCAGGGCCCGCGCGCGGAGCATGGAAAAGGACAGCACGGCGGCGCTGGTCTTCGGTCCCACGCCCGGGAGAGACTCCAGCCATTCCCGCGCCTGCTGCACCGGCATATCCGCAAGATGGTCCAGGTCCAGGGCGCCCCGGCGCGCGGTGATCAGCTGCAGGATCCGCTGCAAGGCGGGGGCCTTGGCTTCCGGCCAGGTGCAGGGCGCGATCGCATCCTGCACCGCCTCGACCGGCGCGTCCCGCACGGCCTCCCAGCCCGGGAAACCGTCCCGAAGCTGCCGGAAGGCACGAGCGCTGTCCGCATTGCGCGTCCGGTGGGACAGGAGGGAGGAGACCAGCTCGTCCAGTGGTTCCAGCGCGTGGAAATAGGCGATGGGGCATCCATAGGCCTCGCAGAGCCGCCGATGCGCCTCCAGCAGGCGGGACTGGGGCGAAAGGGCGGTCGGGTCAGGGGCGAGCACCGGAACTCTCCACGGGCATCCGGAAGGAACGCGTCCGGAAGCCGCCGGTTCATCTGCCTGACTGCGAAACTGCCATTGCAGAGCTTGACGTGGAGCCCGCGGGGTGATGAGGGTGCAGCCGGAGAACGCCGCCCGGAAGGGCGCCCAGGAAAGGAAGAACGATGCTTCGTCGCGCCCTGCTCGGCATGGCCTGCGCCCTCACCCTCGCGCCCCTGCCGTCGCTTGCCCAGGATAACTGGCCCAACCGCCCGATCCGCATGATCGTGCCCTTCGCGGCCGGTGGCACCACGGACCTCATCGGCCGGCTGGTCGGTGCGGAGATGTCCAAGCGCCTTGGCCAGCCCCTCGTGGTGGACAATCGCGCCGGCGCCGGCGGCAATATCGGCGCGGAGGCCTGCGCCAAGGCCGCGCCGGACGGCTACACGATCTGCATGGGCACGATCAGCAGCCACGCAATCAATGCCTCGATCTACCCGCGCATCCCCTTCGACAACCTGAAGGACTTCGCCCCCCTCGCGCTGCTCGGCAGCCAGCCGAACATGCTGGTGGTCTCGAACAACGTGCCCGCGCGGAACGTGCAGGAGCTGATCGCGCTGATGAAGCAGCGCCCGGGGCAGATCAACTACGGCTCATCCGGCGTCGGCACCTCCATCCACCTGGCGGGTGAGCTGTTCACCCAGCTGACCGGGACCGATGCCGTCCACGTGCCCTATCGCGGCAGCGGCCAGATCATGACCGACATCCTGGGCGGCACGCTGCCCATGGCCTTCGACAACTTCTCCTCCGGCTGGCCGCATGCCAAGGAGGGCCGCGTGCGCCCGCTCGGTGTGGGAAGCCTGCAGCGCGTTCCGCAGGCGCCCGACGTGCCGACCATCGCCGAGACCCTGCCGGGCTTCGAGAGCGTCTCCTGGCACGGGCTCTTCGCCCCGGCCGCCACGCCCCGCCCGATCGTGGAGCGCCTGAACCGCGAGGCCCTGGCGGCGCTGGCGAGCCCCGAAGTCCGCGCCCGCTTCGAGGAGCTGGGGATCACCGCCGGCACCCTCTCACCGGACCAGTTCCGGGACTTCGTGGCCGAGCAGACCCGCCGCTGGGGCGAGGTGGCCCGGCGGGCGAATATCCGGGTGGAGTGATCCGGGCGCCTGGCGCGTGCCGGGAGGTGGGGACACCCCCTCCCGGCCTGCCTCAGCGACCCCGCGGACCGAGCAGCGCCGCCGGGTTCAGCGCTGCCGCCAGGGCAGGCCGCTGGCCTTCCATCCCGAGACGCTTCCCCGGTGTCCTTCCGCATCGACCGGGCCTTCGAAGCCGTCAGACACGTTGAAGGCGTGCGGGAATCCCGCAGCCTGGGCCGCCTGGGCAGCCGCCAGGGAGCGGGCGCCGGACCGGCACAGGAAGTAGATCTTGCTCAGCGGCGTCACCCCGGCCCGCCGCAGCCCCTCCACGAAGGCGCCGTTCACCTGCATGGAAGGATAGAGCTGCCAGGGGTTCAGCAAGGGCTGCTTGCCCGCCTCGGACAGGTCGGGGATGCCGACGAAGTTCCATTCGGCATCGGTGCGCACATCCACCAGCACGGCGTCCGGATCGGCCTTGATTACCTCGTAGCTATCCTGGGGGGAGATGTCCTCGACCGGCATGGCGCGTCCTCGGGTATGGGGGTATCGGCAGATTGGGTCCGCCTGGGGCCGCTGCCAAGCCCGCCGGAGCGCTTTGGATTACCCCTCATGGCGCGGGCTTTGCTAGGAACCCGCCGGAATCGGCGGCTCGGGGCGCCAGGCAGGCCCGCCCCGGGCAAGGGCGCGGCGGACGGAAAGGCTGGGTGGAGTATGGGTGGGTTGGAAAGACCCTTCGTGGAGATCGACGATGTCTCCATGCGGTATGGCGGGGCGGAGGGCACCTTGGCGCTCCGCGGCACCTCCATGCGGATCGCAAAGGGCGAGTTCGTGGCGGTTGTCGGCCCCTCGGGCTGCGGCAAGTCCACGCTGATGCGGCTGGTGACGGGGCTCTGGCCCTGCTCGGCCGGCAGCGTGATCGTGGCGGGGAAGGAGGTGGACGGGCCGCTCTCCATGGCCGGAATGGCCTTCCAGGCGCCCACCATGCTGCCCTGGCGGACGATCCTGCAGAACGTCATGCTCCCGCTGGAGGTGGTGGAGCCGCATCGCCGCCGCCTCCGGGCGGAGCGTGCCATGTACGAGGAAAAGGCGCGCAGGCTCCTGGCCCTGGTCGGGCTCAAGGGCTTCGAGGACAAGACGCCGCACCAGCTTTCCGGCGGCATGCAGCAGCGCGCGAGCCTTTGCCGCGCCCTGATCCACGACCCCGAGCTGCTGATGCTGGACGAGCCCTTCGGCGCGCTCGATGTCTTCACGCGCGAGGATCTCTGGGTGGAGCTGCAGGGCGTGTGCAACATTCTCAAGCCCACCGTGATCCTGGTCACACACGACCTGAAGGAGGCGGTGTTCCTGGCGGACCGCGTGCTGATCATGTCCGCCCGCCCCGGCCGCATCATCGCCGAGCGTCGCGTTCCCTTCGAACGCCCGCGCAGCCTTGAGATCACCTACACCCAGCCCTTCCAGCAGCTGGTGCATGACCTGCGCGAGCATATCAGCGCCGCGCGCCGCGGCGAGGAGCCGCCCCTGGCCGCCCCGGCCGTGCAGGAGGCCCCCCATGCCGTTTGAAAGCCCTTCCCGGAGTTCCGGACCAAGTGCGGCGCAGCGCCGCATCGAGGCCATGGCGGCCGCTGCGCGCCGGCGGCGCCGGCTGCAGGTGGCGCTGCCCTGGCTCATCATCATCGGCACCTTCCTGCTGTGGGAACTGGTTTGCCGCGTGTTCGACATCCCGCCATTCATTCTTCCCGCTCCCTCCGCCATCGCGCAGAGCATGGTGAAATGGTGGGTGCCCCTGCTGGAGAATTCCTGGCAGACCCTGATGACGACGCTGATCGGCTTCGCCCTGGCGATTGTCTTCGGGCTGCTGCTCGGGGTGGCGATCGGCTCCTCGACCCTGCTCTATCATGGGCTCTACCCGCTGCTGATCGCCTTCAACTCCGTGCCGAAGGTGGCGGTGGTGCCCATCCTGGTGATCTGGTTCGGGATTGGTACGATCCCGGCCGTCATCACGGCCTTCCTGATTAGCTTCTTCCCGATCGTGGTGAATGTTGCCACCGGCATCGCCACCGTGGAGCCGGAGCTGCGGGACGTGCTGCGCGCCCTTGGCGCCCGGCCCTCCGACATCATCCGCAAGGTCGGGCTGCCGCGGGCGATGCCCTATTTCTTCGCTTCGCTGAAGATCGCGATCACCGTGGCCTTCGTCGGCTCCATCATCGCGGAGACGGTGGCGGCGAATAAGGGCATCGGGCACCTAATGATGCTCGCCTCCTCCCGCTTCGACGTGCCGCTGGTCTTCGCCGGCCTCATCGTCACCGGCGTGATGGGCGTGCTGATGTATGTGGTGGCCGTGGCCATCGAGAACCGCACGACAGGCTGGGCGATGCGCGGGCAGGATTCCGGCCAGGTTTCCGTCGCGGGCGTGTGACGGGATGGGGCCTGCGCGCCTCCTTCCCCTCCATGCCGCGCGGGTTTGCGCCGCCCGGGTGCCGTGATACGCCTTCGGGCAGGCGTTTCCATCCATCGCGGCCCCGGCCGGTTCGGGGCCCGAGGGGGAGCGCCGCGGGGGAGAAGAACGGCCGGATGTTCATCGCGATCCGCGACATGTCGGTGCATGTGCAGGTCTCAGGCCCGCCCGGCGCGCCACCGCTGCTCATGCTGCACAGCCTGGGAACCGGGCTGCATGTCTGGGATCCGCAGGCCGAGGCCCTGTCCCGCACCCATCGCGTGATCCGCTTCGACCTTCGCGGCCATGGGCTGACAGGCGTGGTTCCGGGCGAGGCCAGCATGGCCGCGCTGGCCGAGGACGCCTTCGCGGTGATGGACGCCCTGCGCGTCCCCGCCGCCCATCTGGCCGGCATCTCCATCGGCGGTCGCATCGCGATGGAGATGGCGGCCAGCCAGCCGGACCGCGTGCTCTCCCTTTTCCTTCTCGACACGGCGATGGAGTTCCCCCCGCCATCCAACTGGCAGGCGCGGATCGAAGCCGTGCAGGCCGGCGGCATGCAGACCGTGGCGGATGCCGTGATGGCGCGCTGGGTGGTGGACCAGGATGCGCCTTCGTCCCGCGCCCTCCGGGCCATGCTGCTCGCCACCCCGCCCCAGGGCTATGCCGCCGCGGCGGCGGCGCTGCGGGACGCCACCCCGGAGAGACTCCTGGGCAAGCTGCGCGGTCCCGCCACGGTTGTTGTCGGGGAACTGGACCAGGCATCCCCCGTCTCGGCGGCGGCGGCCATTCGCGATGCCATTCCCGGTGCGCGGCTCACCGTGCTGCCCGGTGTCTCCCACATCCCGACCTTCGAAGCCGCGGAAGCAGTGACGGATGCCCTCCGCGCCCATCTCGCCCCGTTGCCGGAAGGCGATGCCCATTCCGCCGGGATGAAGGTGCGCAAGGCCGTGCTGGGGGCGGCGCATGTCGCCCGCGCGCAGGCCAATGTCACAGCGCTGGATGCGCCCTTCCAGGACTATATCACCCGCAATGTCTGGGGGCAGATCTGGACCCGCCCGGGCCTGCCGCGCCACACGCGCTCGCTCCTGACCCTGGCGGTCACCGCCGCCCTCGCGCGGGAAGGCGAATTCGGCCTCCACGTGCGCGCGACAAGGAACACGGGCGTGACGCCCGAGGAGATCGCGGAGGTGCTGCTTCAGGTCGGCGCCTATGCCGGCGTGCCCGTGGCCAACCACGCGCTGAAGATCGCCAAGGAGATCCTGGCCCAGATGGAGGAAGGCCGGTGAGCGGCCAGCCCCCGCCGGCCATGGTGGTCAACCCGGCGGATGGCGCGGTCTGGGGCGTTCTCTACGGCACCGAGGCCATGCGGCGCGTGGTGGGGGAGATGGCGCTGCTCCAGCGCATGCTGGACGTGGAGGCGGCGCTGGCCCGGGCCGAGGCCGGGCTGGGCATCGTGCCGCCCGAAGCCGCGCGGGCCATCACCGAGGCGGCACGGGCGGAACGACTGGACCTGCCCAGTCTCGCCGCCGCCACGCGCAACACGGGCTATCCGGTGGTGGGGCTGGTGAAGCAGCTCGGCGCTCTGGCGGGCGAGGAGGCGGCACGATGGACCCATTGGGGCGCGACGACCCAGGACATCCTCGACACCGCCCTGGTGCTGGCCCTGCGCGACGCCTTCGCCCTTATCCGGGCTGACCTGGACGCCACCATCACGGCCCTCGCCGCCCGCGCGCGGGAGCACCGGGGCACGGTGATGGCGGGGCGCACGCATCTGCAGCACGCGCTTCCTGTCACCTTCGGCTACAAATGCGCCGTCTGGCTCGCGCCGCTGATCCGCGCGCGGGAGACGCTGGACACCCTGCTGCCCAGGCTGCTGCGGGTGCAGTTCGGCGGCGCCGTGGGCACGCTGGCCTCGCTGGGGGAGCAGGGTCCCGCCGTGGCCGAGGCGCTGGCGCGGGAGCTGGACCTCGCCGTGCCGGAAATCCCCTGGCATGTGACGCGGGACAGCGTGACCGAGGCCGTTTGCTGGTGCGGCATCCTCTGCGGCGCCCTCTCGAAGATGGCGACGGATGTGATGCTGCTGATGCAGACGGAGGTCGCCGAGGTGTTCGAGCCGCACGAGGCCGGGCGCGGCGGCTCCTCCACCATGCCGCAGAAGCGGAACCCCATCGCCTGCGAATATGTGCTCGCCCAGTCCCGTGGCGTGCATGCGCTGGTGCCGCAGGTCCTCTCGGCCATGGCGCTGGACCATGAGCGCGGCACAGGCCCCTGGCAGGCCGAGCCGCTGGCCATTCCCCAGGCGATGCTGCTGACCCATGGCGCCCTGGACCAGGCGCGCCAGATCGCCGAAGGCATGACCGTGGATGCGGCGCGGATGCGCCGGAATCTCGATGCGACCGGCGGCGCCATCATGGCGGAAGCCGTGATGATGGGCCTGGCCCCGAAGCTCGGGCGCGGGGCCGCGCATGACGCCGTGCACCATGCCTGCGACGTGGCGCTGGCGGAGGGCATATCCCTCGCCGAAGCATTGGGGCGCGACGATGCTGTGGCCTCCCGCATGGATGCCGCCGCCATTGCCCGGATCACCGACCCATCAACCTATCTTGGCAGCGCCGGCCTTTTCGTGGACCGCGTGCTGGAGAGACTTGCATGACCCCGCCCGACGCGAATGGCGCCGCCCCCGTCCCTCCCCCGGCCAAGAGCGTCTATCGCAGCGTCTCGAAGGACCTGCCCCGGCGGTTGCGGTCGATCCTGGCACTGGATGATTTCGAGCCTGCCGCGCGCCGCAAGCTGCCGCGACCGCTCTTCGGCTATGTCGCCGGGGCGGCGGAGACGAATTCCTCGCTGAAGGACAACCGCAACGTCTTCGCGGACTGGGCCTTCCGCCCGCGCTACCTGATCGATGTATCCCGCCGTAGCATGGCGACGACGTTGTTCGGCCAGGAATACCGTGCCCCCTTCGGCATCGCGCCCATGGGGATCAGCGCCATGATGGCCTATCGCGGCGATCTGGCGCTGGCCCGCGCGGCGCGGGATGCGGGCATCCCCATGATCATGAGCGGCTCCTCCCTGATCCCGCTGGAGGAGGTGGCGCGCGAGGCGCCGGGGAGCTGGTTCCAGGCATATCTGCCGGGCGAGCCGGACCGGATCGCGGGGCTGGTGGACCGGGTGGCACGGGCGGGATTCGAGACCCTGGTGCTGACGGTGGACACGACCACCATGGGCAACCGCGAGAACAACGTGCGCAGCGGGTTCTCCACCCCGCTCAAGCCCTCCCTGCGCCTGGCCTGGGATGGCGCGCTCCGCCCCCTCTGGCTTTGGGACACCATGTTCCGCACGCTGCGCAACCATGGGATGCCGCATTTCGAGAATTCCTATGCGACGCGCGGCGCCCCCATCATCGCCCGCAACGTGGAGCGCGATTTCGGCGCGCGGGACCACCTGAACTGGACCCACCTCGCCCAGATCCGGCAGCGTTGGAAGGGCAAGCTGGTCGTGAAGGGCATCCTGCACGGGGAGGATGCGCGCCGCGCCCATGAGGAGGGCGCCGATGGCGTAATCGTTTCGAACCATGGCGGCCGGCAGCTCGATGGCGCCATCTCCGCCTTCCGCGCGCTGCCGGAGGTGAAGTCGGCCGCGGGCAACATGGTGGTGATGATGGATGGCGGTGTCCGCCGTGGCTCGGATGTGCTGAAGGCGCTGGCCATGGGCGCGGATTTCGTCTTTGTCGGCCGCCCCTTCCTCTATGCGGCCGCGGTGGGTGGTGAACGCGGGGTGCGGCACGGGATCGAGATCCTGTCCCAGGAGGTGGACCGGGACCTCGCCCTGCTCGGCTGCATCTCGCCCGAGGAAGTGGGCATGCAGCACCTCATGCGCGTGGGCGGCGTCACGCAAGGCTAGCCGCCGCATTGTTGTTGCGGCGCGGTCCGCCGGGGTGAGAGGCTGCCTTCCATAACGGTGCGCGAAGCACCGGACAGGGAGGAAGACTCATGCTCATGCAGCGCCGCGGAATCCTGCGGCTCGGTGTCTCCGCGGGGCTCGCCGCCCCGGCCATTGCCCGTGCCCAGGGAACCGGGGGCTGGCCCCGCCAGCCCGTCCGGCTGATCTGCCCCTTCGCGGCCGGCGGGCCGACCGACGTGGCGGCGCGGCTCGTGGCCGAGGGGCTGTCCAACATGCTGCCGGAGCGCGTGGTGGTCGAGAACCGCACCGGCTCCGGTGTCGTGGTCGGGACGGAACTCGTCGCCAAGGCACCGAAGGACGGCTCCACCTTCCTCTACAGCACGGTCGCGCATTCGGTGCTGCGGGCGCTGTTCTCGAACCTGTCCTTCGACCCCGTGCGGGATTTCCAGCCCGTCGCGCTGCTGGGCACGATCCCCATGCTGCTGCAGCTGAACAACAATGTGCCGGCGCGGAACCTGGGGGAGCTGATCGCGATGGTCCGGGCCAATCCCGGCCGCTACGACTATGGCAGTTCCGGCGCCGGCGGCGCGGTGCATCTGGCGACGGAGCTGTTCCTGCACGCGGCCGGCGGGCTGAAGATGAACCATGTTCCCTATCGTGGTTCGGCCCCTGCCATGCCGGACCTGCTGAACGGGAACCTCACCATGTTCCTGAACGTGGCCTCGGACGGGGTGGAGAGCGTGAAGCGCGGCGCCACGCGCGGGCTGGCCATCAGCTCCGCCCGCCGCATCCCCCAGCTTCCGGACCTGCCGACCTTCGCCGAAGCCGGGCTGCCGGGCTACGAGGCCTATACCTGGCACATGATCTTCGCCCCGGCGGGCGTGCCGGAAGAGGTGGTTCGGCGGATGAACGAGGCGGCGAACGCGGTGGTGCGGGACCCGCGCACCCAGCAGCGCATGGTGGAGATGACCATCGACCCGCGCTCCGACACCACCCCGGAAACCGCGTCCGCCTGGTTGAAGGGCGAGATGGAGAAATGGGAGCCGGTCGTGCGGGCAATCGGGATGACGCCTGCCTAGAGAAGGGCGGAGCGGGGGGCGACCACCCTCCCCGCTCCGGACCCTGTGGCTCAGTCCGCGGCGGGCGCCAGCATCCCGCCGGGCGCCGGCAGCGCCGGGGCGTCGCTCAGCTCCACCGCCTCGATCGCGACGCCGCGGCGGGTGATCTTGCCCGTGGTGATCTCGATCTGCTGCACATCCGTCTGGATATCGACGAAGTGCTTCCGGAGCTTCCCGACCCGGTCCTCGAGCCGGATGATGTCCTTCATCAGCTCCGCCACCTGGTTCTTGATCTGCCCGGCCTCCGCGCGCATGCGCACATCCTGCATCAGCGCGCGCATGGTGCCGAGCACGGCCCAGAGCGTGCTGGGCGAGACGATATAGACCCCCATCCGCGCGGCGCGATCCACCACCGGCGCATGGGCAGCGTGGAGATCGGCGTAGATCGCCTCGCTGGGAACGAAGATCAGCGCGCCCTCGGCCGTCTCGCCGGGGCAGATGTACTTGCCGGCCACATCGTCCACGTGGCGCGTGACATCGGACGCGAAACGCTTCGTGGCCGCGATGCGGGCCGCATCATCCGCCGCGTCCCGCGCCGCCAGCCAGGCCTCGAGCGGGAACTTGCTGTCCACGGCGATCGGGCCGGGCGGATGGGGCAGGCGGATCAGCACGTCGCAGCGCGTGCGGTTCGCCAGGGTATGCTGCCAGGAGAAGCCGTCCGCCGGCAGCCGGTCCTCGACGATCTGGCGCAGCTGCACCTCCCCAAAGGCGCCGCGCGACTGCTTGTTGCCGAGGATCTGGGCGAGGCTGCCGACCTGGGCGCCCAGGGCTTCCATATTGGCCCGGGCGGCGTCGATCACGGCCAGCCGCTCATGAATCTTGCCCGCTGTTTCCTCCGCCTTCACGGCATTCTCGTTCAGGATGCGGGACAGGCGCTCATTCTGCGCCGCCACGGCGGCGCCGAGGGACTCCTGCGTCGCCGCGAGCCGGTCCGCCAGGGCCTTCTCCTGCGCGGCCAGCCTTTCATTCTGGCTGGAAAGCGCGGTGGCCAGCGTCTCCGTCAGGGCAAGGCTGGAGGCCGCGAGGCGCTCGGCCAGCACCTTTTCCTGCGCGGCCAGGCGCTCATTCTGCGCGGCCGTGCTGTTCGCCATGGCCAGGCCCTGGGAGGAAAGCGCCTCGGCCATGGCGCGGGTGGCTTCGGTCAGGCGGTCGGCCAGCGCCTGCTCGGTGGCGGCGAGGCGTTCCCGCTGGGCGGCCAGGGCAGCATCGGTGGCCAGGCGGGCCTCGGCGAGGCGGTCCGCCAGCGCGCGCTCCGTGGCGGCGGCGCGGTCCGCCGCCGCGGCGGCCTGGCGGTCCTGGGCGGCGCCCAGCGCATCCAGCTTGCCCGACACGGCCGCAAGCGCCTCCCCACCACCGCCCGGAGAGCGCCGGAACAGCATGAGGAGCAGCCCGACCAGGGCGAGCGCCGCAAGCACCAGGGTCAGCAGGGGCATCATCTCGGCCATGGGGAACTCCGGTCGGCAAGGCGGGGCGCGCCGGGCCATGCCACACCGTGGCGCGCCTGGGAACAATGCCCGAACGCATCGCGCCCCTCCATATGAAGGGGGTCGCAAGGGGCGGGGCCGGATAGAGCCGGGCATCGATACCGACCGGAGATCGAAGATGACGCCTCGTCCGACCCGCATTCTTCTCGGCGGGATGCTGCTGCTCGGGGCTTGCTCGGCTTCGCCGCCGGTCGGCCTTCCCTCCACGCCGGAGGAGATGGTGGCCGCCCATCCGGAAGCCGTGCAGGAGGTTTCCGCCCTGAGCTGCGAAGCCATCCTGGCCCAGTTCGGCGATCCGGAGCGGATGGCGCGCGAGCGGGCGGAGGTGGCAGCGGCGATGCGGCAGGCCGAGCCTCCCCCCGGCCTCGTGGCGGTCGAGGCGATGAGCGTGGCGCAGCTCGGCCTCTCCATGCTGCCGCTTCCACCCATGGTCAGCCTGCCCGTGAATCTGGCCATGGGCGCCGCGCAAAGTCTGGCGGCTTCGACAGTGGGCCCGCAGGAGAACGCGGCGACCCGGTTGATCGAGCGCTACGCCGCGCGCCACGCCGCCATGGCGCAGCGCTTCGGCGCCGGGGATTGTGCGCGGCAGCTGACGGAGGCTCCGGCGGGCATTCCCGCCACCCCTCTCTGATCCGCCGGAGTTCCGGGCGGAAGGCCCTCGCCATCCCGCCGGGCGATGCCATATAGGGCGGGCCCATGGGAACATTGCCGGAACCCTTCGCGGGCTGGTTCGCCGCGCGCGGCTGGACCCCGCGAACTCATCAGTTGGCCCTCTGGAAGGCCGCGATATCGGGCGAAAGCGCCCTCCTCATCGCCCCGACCGGCGGAGGCAAGACGTTGGCGGGCTTTCTCCCCAGCCTCGTGGACCTGCATGCGGAACCGCGGGAGGGGCTGCACACCCTCTATGTCTCGCCGCTGAAGGCGCTGGCGGTGGACATCGCCCGCAACCTGATGGACCCGGTGCGCGAGATGGACCTGCCCATCCGCATCGAGACCCGGACCGGCGACACCCCCCAGAACCGCCGCGCCCGCCAGCGGGAGATGCCGCCCCAGATCCTGCTGACCACGCCGGAAAGCCTGGCAGTGCTCCTCGCCTCGCCCGAGGCGCCCGAATTCTTCGCGGGGCTGCGGACCATCGTCGTGGACGAGGCCCATGCCATGGCAGGCAGCAAGCGTGGCGACCAGCTTGCCCTGTGCATGGCCCGGCTGGACCGGCTGGCTCCCGGGCTGCGCCGCGTCGGGCTCTCGGCCACGGTGGCCCATCCGGAGGCCCTTCGCGCCTGGCTCTCCCCGACCGCGCGGGCGGAGGATGTGCGCCTCGTCCTCGGCAAGGGTGGGGCGGAACCGGTGATGGAGTTGATGCTGCCGGCGGGACACCTGCCATGGGGCGGGCATATGGGCCTGGCTTCCGCGCCGCGGATCCTGGAGCGCATCGCCGGGGCGGGCGTGACCATCGTCTTCGTGAACACCCGCGCCCAGGCGGAGCTGATCTTCGCGGCCCTGTGGAAGATCAACGAGGAGAACCTGCCCATCGCGCTCCACCATGGCTCGCTCCAGATCGAGCAGCGGCGGAAGGTGGAGGCGGCCATGGCGGCCGGGAAGCTGCGCGCCGTGGTGGCCACGGCCTCGCTCGACCTTGGCATCGACTGGGGGGCGGTGGACCAGGTGATCCAGGTGGGCGCGCCGAAGGGCGTCTCGCGGCTGCTCCAGCGCATCGGCCGAGCCAACCACCGGATGGACGAACCCTCCCGCGCCGTCCTCGTGCCGGCCAACCGGTTCGAGGTGATCGAGTGCGTGGCCGCCACCGAGGCCGTGCGCGCGCATGAGCTGGATGGCGACCCGCCTCGGCCGGGCGGGCTGGACGTGCTGGCGCAGCATATCCTCGCCATGGCGTGCCAGGCGCCCTTCCACCCGGATGAACTCTACGCGGAGGTCACGCGGGCAGGCGCCTATTCCACCCTGTCCCGGCGCGACTTCGACGACGTGCTGCGCTTCGTCGAGGATGGCGGCTACGCGCTGCAGGCCTATGACCGTTTCCGGCGGCTGTTCCGCGACAGCGAGGGAATGGTGCATGTGCGCGATCTCCGCGTCGCGCGGCAGGCCCGGATGAATCTCGGCACCATCGTGGACACGCCCATGCTGAAGGTGCGGCTGCGCGGCGGGCCGGTGCTGGGCGAGGTGGAGGAGTGGTTCGCCTCCACGCTGGAACCTGGCCACTGCTTCATCTTCGCGGGCCAGACGCTGCGCTATGAGGGGATCGACGCCCTGACCATGGTGGTCACACGCGGGGGAGAGGGCGAGCCGCGCGTGCCCGCCTATGCCGGGGCGCGGATGCCGCTTTCCACCAGTCTTTCCCTGCGCGTGCGCTCCATCCTGGCGGACCCCCGCCGGTGGCGCGGCCTTCCCGAGCCGGTGCGGGACTGGCTGCGGCTGCAGCGCCACCGCTCCGAGCTGCCGCAGCGGGACGGGATGCTGATCGAGGTTTTTCCCAAGGGCGGCCGCTGGTTCATGGTGGCCTATTGCTTCGAGGGGCGCCTGGCGCACCAGACACTGGGGATGCTGGTCACCAAGCGCATGGAGCGCATGGGCTACGCCCCCATGGGCTATCTCGGCACCGACTACGTGCTGGCGACCTGGAGCGCCTTCGAGCCGGACGAGCCCGAGCGCCTCTTCGAGGAGGATATCCTGGGCGAGGAGCTGGAGGACTGGATCGCCGAATCCTCGATGCTCCGCCGCACCTTCCGCAACATCGCGACGATCGCCGGGCTGATCGAGAAGAACCACCCGGGCCAGGAGAAATCCGGCCGCCAGATGACCATGAACTCGGACCTGATCTACGACGTGCTGCGCAAGCATGAGCCCGACCACATCCTCCTCCGCGCCACCCGGGCGGAGGCCGCCCACGGGCTGACCGATGTCGGGCGCATCGCCACTCTCCTCTCCCGGGTTCAGGGCAGCATCCGCGTGCGGCGGCTGGACCGCGTCTCGCCGCTCGCCGTTCCGGCCCTGATCGAGGAAGGCCGGGAATGGGTGGCGGGCGGCGCGGAGGACGCGCTGCTGGCCGAGGCCGCCGCGCTCGTGGATGAGGCAACCGGCGGCGCCGAGCATTTCGCCGATGTTCTGGCCGAGGTGACGGAGGGGGTCCGCGTGCGTTCTGGGGTGGTGGACCGCCCGAGAAGACAGGACAGGAAGCGCAGGCCGCCGCCGCGCCGTTTCATCCGCAGCGCCAGGGAGCTGGCGCCATGACCCCCGCCCCGCTTCACCTGTCGGGGGAACGGCTCATGCTTGACCCCATGGGCGTTGTCTCCTGGCCCGCGCGCCGCACCCTCGTCGTCTCCGACCTGCATCTGGAGAAGGGCAGCCACTTCGCCGCGCGCGGACATTTTGTTCCGCCCTACGACACACGGGAGACCCTGAGCCGGCTCGCCCTGGCCGTCCGCCGTTATCGCCCGGCACGCCTCGTGCTGCTGGGGGACAGTTTCCATGACCCGCGCGGATGCGAGCGCATGGCACCCGCGGATTGCGCGGCGCTGGGCAGGCTGCTTGCCGAGGTGGAGGAGGTTGTCTGGGTGCTCGGCAATCACGACCCCGTCGCGCCGGTCGGGCTGCCCGGAATGGCTTCGGCGAGCCTGGCGGATGGGCCGATCACCTTCCGGCACGAGGCTGATTTCCGGGCGGTGGGCGAGTTGAGCGGGCATTTCCACCCCAAGGCCGCCCTGGCCACCCGGGCCGGCACCATCAGCCGGCCCTGCTTCGCCACCGATGCGCGCCGCGTGATCCTGCCCGCCTTCGGCGCCTATACGGGCGGGCTGGATGTGCGCGATCCCGCGCTGGGCGGCCTTTTCCCTCGGGGAGGAAGGGCCTTCATGCTGGGCGAAGGCCGGCTGTTCAGCATTCCCATGCCGCCGATGCGCCGCCCGGCTCAGCGCAGCCCGGAGCGGGTGGGATGACGGCGCCCGCCATCCTCTGGTTCCGCCAGGACCTCCGCCTTGCGGATAATCCGGCGCTGGAGGCGGCGCGGCAGCGGCCGGTGCTTCCTGTCTTCGTGCTGGATGACGCGGCGGCGGGGGACCTGGCCTATGGCGGCGCTGCCCGCTGGTGGCTGCACCACAGCCTGGAAGCCCTGGGGCGTGATCTCGGCGCGCGGGGTGCGCCGCTGCTGCTTCTGCGCGGCGATGCCGTCGCCCTGCTTGCCGACCTTGCCGAGAGGATCGGCGCGGGCGAGGTGCATGCGGGCTGGCTGGCGGAGCCCTGGGCCCGGGCACAGGAGGCGGCCCTGGCCGCGCGGCTCTCCGCGGGGGGAAGTCGCCTCGTCCTCCACACCTCCACCCATCTGGTCCATCCCGATGCCATTCGCGCCGGATCGGGGCGGCCCTATGCGGTGTATGCTCCTTTCGCACGCAAGCTGCTCGCCATGGGCGAGCCGCCGCCGCCTCTTGCGGCACCGGCGCGGCTGGAGGGGGTGTCCCCGCCCTCCCCCGGCCTGCCACTCGCCGCGCTGGCCCTGCTCCCGCGCCCGCCCGTGCCCGACTGGGCCGCTGCCTTCGGATCAGCCTGGAAGCCAGGTGAGGCCGGGGCGCGGGAGCGGCTGATGCGCTTCGCGCGGAGCGGATTGGCGGACTATCCGCTCCGCCGCAACGACCCGTCGGTGGAGGGTTCCTCCGGCCTTTCGCCCCATCTGCGCTGGGGCGAGGTGTCGCCGCGGCAGGTCTGGCAGGCGTCGCGGGAAGGAGGCGCCGAGGAGGCCCTGCCCTTCCTGCGGGAGATCCTGTGGCGCGAATTTTCCCATCACCTGCTCTGGCACCGGCCGGAGATGCCGCATGCCGCCCTGCGCGCGCCGTTCGCGCGCTTTCCCTTCGAGCCGGACCGGCGCCTGCTGCGGGCGTGGCAGCGCGGCCGCACGGGCTACCCCATCGTCGATGCCGGTATGCGGCAGCTCTGGCAGATCGGCTGGATGCACAACCGTGTCCGGATGATCGCGGCCTCGCTCCTGGTGAAGCATCTCCTGCAGCCCTGGCAGGATGGCTTCGCCTGGTTCATGGACACGCTGGTGGATGCCGATCCGGCGAATAACGGCGCCTCCTGGCAGTGGATTGCGGGCAGCGGCACGGATGCGGCGCCCTATTTCCGCGTCTTCAACCCGGTGACCCAGGGGGAGAAGTTCGACCGGGATGGCGCCTATGTGCGCCGCTGGGTGCCCGAGCTGGCCGCCATGCCCGCGCGCTTCATCCATCGCCCCTGGGATGCGCCCGCCGATATCCGCGCCGGCGCCGGCCTGGCCGAGGGAACCTATCCCCGGCCCGTTGTGGAGCATGCCGCCGGCCGGGCGCGCGCCCTGGCCGCGCTGCGCGCCACCGCCCGCGGCGTCCTGCCCGAGGAGGCCGGCGCTTGAGGGAGCTGCGCGAGCGCTTCGAAGGCATCCGCGTCGTGGGCGACGTCCATGGCGACGCGGAGGCATTCCATATCGCGGTGGACGGCGCGGTGTCGGAGCGCCTCTTCGTCATACAGCTGGGCGACCTGACGGATGGCGGTTCGGACGCACCGGGCGTGCTTCGCCGCGCCTTCGCGATGCGCGCCGAGGGCCGCGGCCTTTTCGTGCTGGGCAACCACGACCACAAGCTGCGCCGCGCGCTGGAGGGCGCTCCGCTGCGGATCGAGCCGAACGGGCTGGGCCGCACGCTGGAGCAGATCGAGGCGACGAAGGATGCCGGGACCCTGCGCCGCCGCGCCGTGGAGGAGATCGGCCGCGCGCCCGCCTGGCTGCGGATCGACCAGCGGCTCTTTGTCCATGGCGGCTTCCACCCGCGCATGCTGCACGCCGCCCCGCCGCCCGATGCCGGGGCCCGCAAGCCGGAAGGGCTGGTGCCCCGTGCCCTCTTTGGCCAGGTGACGAGCCGGATGCGGGAAAACGGCTATCCGGAGCGCCTGCATGACTGGGTGGACCGCATCCCCCAGGGCTTCACCATCTATTGCGGCCACGAGATGCGCAGCGGGAACGGGCGCCCCCTGATGCAGCTCGGTGCCGCCGGCGGGGCGGCGGTCTTCATGGATACGGGCGCCGGCAAGGGCGGCCATCTTTCCTGGGTCGACCTGCCCTGGTAGGCCCGGGCGGCTGGCCCGCCCGGGCCGGCAGGGCTCAGCCCAGGCCCACCTTCCGGTTCACGAAGTCCAGCGAATAGCCGCGCCGGATGTCCAGCCCGGCCGGGTACACGCCTGTCTCGCGCATGATGGCGTAGAAGCGGTCCCAGCGCTCATTGGTCATCGCGCCGATGCCCAGCGTCAGCGCCTCGTTGGACTGGACGATGCCGCGCTCCTTCATCGCACGGAGCCCATAGGCCATCAGCTCATCCGGCATCTCCGGGTTGTGCTGCCGGATCAGGGCATTCGCGGCGGCGACGTCCTCGCCCTTCATGTAGTCGGCCCAGCCCTCCATCGTCGCGTCGATGAAGCGCTGCACCACCTCGCGCCGCTCCGCGATCATCTTCCGCGAGACGTCGATGGTGGTGTTGTAGGCCTCGTAGCCCGCATCGGCGAGAAGATGCACGCGCGGCCTGGCGCCGGCCTGGATGGCCGAGAAGGGCTCCGAGGAGACCAGGCCCTGGTAGATGCTCGTCCTGTCCACCATGAATGGCTGCAGGCTGACGGCCTTCGGGCGGATCTGGCTGTCGTCGAAGCCGAAGCGGCTGCGCAGGAAAGGCCAATGGGTCACGCGCCCGGCGGCACTGATCGAGATCGGCTTGCCGCGCATCTTCTCGAAGCTGTCGATCCCTGCTTCCTCATGGGTCATGAGGATGACGGGATCCTTCTGGAAGATGGCCGCGATGCAGAGGAAGGGGATGTTGTCCCGCGCGTAGTTCAGCGCCTGGAAAGGGTTGGACATGATCATGTCCGCCCGCCCGCCGACCAGCATCTGCGCCGGGTTCTGCTGCGGCCCGCCCTGGCGCAGGTCGCAATCGATGCCGTGCTTCCGGTAGATGCCCTTGGCCACGGCCTGGTAGTAGCCGCCATGCTCCGCCTGGGCGCGCCAGTCGGTCTGGAAGACGACCTTGTCCAGGCTCTGCGCCGAAACCCGTGCCCCGGCCACCGGGACAAGGGCGAAGGCCGCGCCTCCCGCCAGGAGGCTGCGCCGCTCGATGCGGTATCTGGTGCCCATGCTGATGCTCTCTGTCCTGATGCCGGTTCCGCGCGCGGGCCCCATGCCCGCGCCGATGCGCGTTCCGGAGCCTTGATGCCATGCCGGGCGGGGATGGCACCAGCGGGGAGCGGGTGCCCACGGCCATGCATCGCGCCCGTTCGGTCGCAAGGCCGGCATGTTCGGGTGGCAGCGGGCCCGGCTGCCGCCAGGTCCTGCCGCCGGCGGTGGCCGGGGCAAGAAGCGCCCTTTCACCCGGCGCGGCGGCCAGTATGCTGCGCCCGCT
The DNA here is from genome assembly GCF_017813395.1 of Pararoseomonas baculiformis. GTDB lineage: Bacteria > Pseudomonadota > Alphaproteobacteria > Acetobacterales > Acetobacteraceae > Roseomonas > Roseomonas baculiformis. Next base: position 92,780 of record NZ_JAGIZB010000013.1, read on the forward strand.
TCTGCCAGAGCCCTCTTCCAGGCCCATCCCGCATGTTCCCCGCCATCCTCTTCCCGCCCATCCGGTCATCGAGGCCGGCGTGAGCTTCACCACACCCGACGAGATGGTGGACGGGCGCGGCCGGGTGCGCCCCCATTGGAGCGGGCTTCTCGGCGCCTTTTCCAGCCTGCCGGAAGGTGGGCTGGCGCAGCGCGCCCGTCTGCTCGACCGCGCCTTCGAGGAGGAGGGGCCGGCCGGGTTCCTCCCCGCCGCGCGTCGCGACCAAAGGCGGCTCGATCCCGTGCCCCTGGTCCTCGACGCCCGCGAATTCGCCGCGCTGGCCGAGGGGCTGGCCCAGCGCGCCCAGGTGCTGGAGGGCGTGCTCGCGGATCTCTACGGCCCACAGCGCCTGCTGGCCGATGGGCTGATCCCGCCGGAACTGGTCTTTCCCAACCCGGCCTTTCTTCGCCCCTGCCGCAACCTGCCAGCGCGGCGCTACCTGCACGCCTATGCGGCGGACCTTGTCCGCGGCCCGGACGGTGCATGGGCCGTGGCTGGCGACAGCGTGGTGGCGATGGAGGGGCTGGCGCAGGTTTTCGCCAACCGCACGCATATGGCGCGGGCCCTGCCGGAAGGCACACGCGCCGTTCCCATGCGCGCGCTGCGGCCCTTCATGGATGCCTGGCGGGAGGTGCTGCAGCGCGCCGCCGGGGCGGAGCCGGCCGGCGCGGCCACGGTGGCGCTGCTGACACCGGGGGTCGGCCACCCGGCATGGGGCGAGCATGTGATCCTGGCCCGGGAGCTGTCCTGCGCCCTGGCCGAGGTGGGCGACCTTTCCGCGCGCGGGGGATCGCTGTTCCTGAAGACCCTGCGGGGCCTCCAGCCCGTGCGGGTACTGCTCTCGCGCCTGCCGGGCGCGCAGCTCGATCCTCTGGAACTGGGCGGACGCCCCTCCGCCGGCATTCCGGGGCTGATCGGCGCGCTGCGGGCAGGCACCGTGGTGCTGCACAACCATCCCGGCGCCGGTCTTGCCGAGGCCCCTGCCCTGCCCGCCTTCCTGCCCAGGCTCTGCCAGGCGGTGCTGGGCGAGAGGCTGATCCTTCCCAGCCTGGAGACGCTCTGGTTGGGCAACGAGGCCAGCCGGGGGCGCTACGCGGCAGCGCCGGAGGATTATCTTGCCCGGCCCGCCGGCCGCGCCTGCGCGGAAGCCGCAGCGCCGCAGGGCGACCCGCGGCTCTGGGCCGCAACCGCCCGGCCCCGGCCCTCCCTCGCACCCAGCCTCGTGGGCAATGGCCTGGAGCCCCGGCCCGTCACCCTTCGCCTCTTTCTTTTGCATGATGGCCACGCCTGGCGCTGCCTGCCTGGCGGGCTGGCACGGGTGACGGACGCGGAGGGGCGGCCGACCGAGTTGTGCAAGGATGTCTGGGTGATCTCGGATGAGCGCGGCGAGACCCGCGGGCCGGGAGCGCCGCGCATGGCCGCCCTCGCCATCCGCCGTGCCTCGGGCGACCTGCCCTCGCGCGTGGCGGACAACCTCTTCTGGCTCGGCCGCTATGTGGAACGGCTGGATGATTCGGCCCGGCTGATGCGGGCCACCCTTTCGCGGCTGAACCGCGCCTCGATGCTGGCGCATGACGTGGCGGAGGTGGCAGCCCTGTCGCGCTGCCTGCTGGATGCGCGGCTGATCCTGCCGGAGGAGGTGCCGACCTCCGGCAATGATGCCGCGCTGCGCCGGGCCCTGCTGGCCGCGGGCCATGAGGGCGGGCGGCTGCACCGGCTGAGCGGTGAGGTGGCGCGGCTGGTGGAAGCCACGCGCGACCGCCTGACCGGCGACATGCACGCGGCCTTCACCCTGCCCCTGCGGGAGAGCCGGGCGGCGCTGGTGGAGGCGCAGGACCCGGCCGCTCTGGGCGCCGCGCTGGGAGGGCTGGTGCGCTATGCCGCCGGCGTTGCCGGGGTGGCCGCGGAGAACATGGTCCGCGGCGGCGCGCACGCCTTCCTCGATCTCGGCCGGAGGCTGGAACGGGGGGCGAGCGTGGCCGCCCTGCTCGGGCATCTTCTGCAGGAGCCGGCGGCCCGGGTGGAGAACGCTCTGGTCCTCGCGCTTGAGCTCTGTGATTCGGTCATCACCTACCGCACGCGCTACCTGCATGTGCTGCAGCCCGCCGCGGCGCTGGACCTGGTGATGGCGGACCCGGCCAATCCGCGCGGGCTCTCCTTCCAGCTCGGCGCGGCCGAGATGCTGCTGGCCGGGGTTGAGGGCGGGGGCGACCCGATCCTCTCCGCCACAGCCCGGCAGCTGCGATCAGATGCGGAGGCGCTGGCGGCGGAGGTGGCCGGGGCGGCCGATGGCGCCGCGGCGGCCCATGGCATCGCCGGGCGGCTGCTCGCGCTGGAAGGCGCGGTGGGCGCCCTGTCGGACGCGATCGGGCGGCGCTACTTCACGCTTCTCGCCGGGCCGCGGCTGCTCGGCGTGGACACGGCGGAACGGGGGGCGGCGTGATCTACCGCGTCCGGCATGTCACCTCCTACGCCTATGAGGCACCCGTGGAGATGGCGACGCATCTCCTGCACCTGCTGCCGCGCCCGCTGGAGCGCCAGCGCGTGCTGAAGGCCAGGCTGACCAGCGACCCCGTGCCAACCCGGCGGGAGGAAAGCACCGACCATTTCGGCAACCACACGGCCTGGCTCTACCTGGACCGTCCCCATACGCGGTTCAGCGTGACGGCCGAGTCCGTCGTCGATGTGACTTCCCCGCCCCGGATGCCGGAGGTCACGCCGCCCTGGGCCTCGATCCGAGAGGCGGCGCTTGGCCATCCGGAGGTGGCCGAGTTCCTGTTCCCGAGCCCATCCCTGCCGCCCGTTGAGGCAGCGCGCGACTACTTCGCCCCCTATTTCGCCCCGGGGCGCCCTGCTGGGCAGGCGGCGCTGGAGATGATCGCGCGCTTCCGGGACGGCATGGCTTTCCGGGCGGGTGTGACCACTGTTTCCACCCCCGTGGAGGAGGTGCTGCGCCGCCGCGCCGGGGTTTGCCAGGATTTCGCGCATCTGATGATCACGGGGCTGCGGATGCTCGGCATCCCGGCTCGCTATGTCTCCGGCTATGTCCGCACGCACCCGCCGCCGGGCGGGGTGCGGCGCGTGGGCGCCGACCAGTCCCATGCCTGGGTCGCCGCCTGGCTGGGCGAGGAGGCCGGCTGGGTGGAGATGGACCCGACCAACAGCCTCTTCGTCGAGGAGGAGCATGTGGTGCTCGGCTGGGGGCGGGATTTCGGGGATGTGTCGCCGCTGCTGGGCGTCATCCTTGGCGGAGGGCACCACTCGGTCTCCGTCGGTGTGGACATGGACGAGCCGGAGGTGCTGCCGGGCTAGGCGCTTCGGGCCGTCGCGCGGCATCCTTCCTGCATGGGCGGTGCATCCACGCCGGCTTGCCGGTGCCCTCGGTCCTCCGGAGAACGCCTGATCATGAGCCTCCATCGCCGCACGCTGCTGGCCACCGGGGCAAGCCTGCCCCTGGCCCTGCCCGCCGTCCGAAGCGCCGCCGCCCAGGCGCCGATCCGCTTCTGCCTGGACTGGGCGCTGCAGGGGAACCACGGAATGTTCGCCCTGGCGGAGGACCGCGGCGTCTTCCGGCGCGAGGGGCTGGCCGTGCGGATGGATCGCGGATTCGGCTCGGGCGACACGGCCGTGAAGGTGGCAGCCGGCGCCTATGACATCGGCTACACCGACGTCTCCACCATGGTGAAGTTCAACGCGGAGAACCCGGACAAGCGGCTGGTCTCCATCTACCAGGTGCTCGACCGCACCGCGACGGCGCTGATCACCCTGAGGAAGAGCGGCATCACCGATCCGAAGGCGGTGGCCGGCAAGCGGCTGGGCGCGCCGGAGGGCGAGGCGAGCCGCATGCTCTTCCCCGCCTTCGCGCGCGTGGCCGGGATCGAGGCATCGGGCATCCGCTGGACGAGCATGGCGGCGAATCTTCGCGACACCATGCTGGCCCAGGGCCAGGTGGATGCCGTGACGGGCTTCCTCTTCACCACCTTCTTCAACCTGGTCGGGCTGGGCGTGAAGGAGGAGGACATCATGGCCTGGCCCTATGCCGAGAACGGGCTGGACATCTATGGCAGCGCGGTGGTCGCCCGCGTGGACTGGCTGGAGCGGAACCCGCAGCAGGCCGCCGCCTTCGTGAAGGCTTCGGTGGAAGGGCTGAAGATGCTCCTCAACGAGCCCGATGCCGGCATGGCCGCGCTGAAGCGCCACGAGCCGCTCTTCGACGAGGCGCTGGAGAAGCGCCGCTGGGCCATGACGCGCGACCGTTCGATCCTGACTCCCCATGTGCGGGCGAATGCGAGCGGCGCCGTGGACATGGGCCGTGCCGAGACGCTGATCCGTGTGAACGCCGAGGCCTATGGCGTCACCACCCCGCCCAAGGCGGCGGAGATGTTCACGGAGCGGTTCCTGCCTCCCGCCAGCGAGCGCAGGATCGGCTGATTCCGGCCGGCGCGGCCCGGGTTCAGACCCCGGCCGCGCGCGGCGCCAGCAGCGCGGTGTCCACCCTCGCCTTCAGCGGCAGGTGGTCCGATGCACGGCGCGCCAGGCGCGTGTCATGCACCTCCACCACCGGGACCAGCCCTTTCGGATGGCCCAGGATGCGGTCGAGCGAGAGCATGGGCCGGAAGGCGGGGAAGCTTGGCGCGGGCGGCGGGGTGCCGAAGACGGGCTCCAGCACGCCCAGCACCGAGTGGCCCGGCCGCCATTCATTGAAGTCGCCGAGGACGAGGGTGGGCAGGCCAGATTCCGCCCCGGTCCGCATGGCGCCGAGCAGTCTCTCCGCCTGGATCCGCCTGCGGCCGGCGCCGAGGCTGAGATGGGTGGCGATCAGCCGGAAGCCGCCCCAGCCCAGGTCCAGCTCCGCGAGGATAGCCCCGCGGGGCTCCATGCCGCCCAGGCGCAGCCCGTGCGGTGGGGCGAGCAGCCGCGCCCCGGCACGCAGCAGCACCACATTGCTGCGCCAGCCCTGCTCCCCTTCCCGCTCCGCCACGCGAAGCGGATGCAGGCCGGTCTCGCGCGCCAGCCATGCCGCATCGAACATCGGCCGCGCCGGGTGGAAGTAGTGCTGCGCCTCCTGCAGGGCGATCAGGTCCGGGCGGATCTCGGCGATCACGCGGGCGATGCGATCCGGCCGGAACAGCCCGGCGGCATCGCGGCCCCGGTGCACGTTATAGGTGGCGACCAGCATCCATCGCCCTCAGCGCGGTGGGACGGAACGGCGCGCGACGGCGCCGGCGATGGTGGCGCCTGCCCCCGTCAGCAGCACGTCGGTCCAGGTATCCGTCCAGTCGCCGATCAGGTCGGTCGCCCATTCGAACACCTCCCATCCCGCCCCCAGGGCAAGGCCGAAGCCGGATGCCGCCAGCACCAGCCCGGCCCGTTCCCTCGGCCGCCCATCCGCCTGGAGCAGCGCGACGAAGACCATGCCGGCCAGGAACCCGCTGAGCAGATGCACGATCTCGTCATAGGGATTCACCCCATAGAACCAGTTCAGCCCATAGCCCGGGCTGGAGATGAGAGTGGCGAGGATCGGGGCCGCATCCACCCGGCGCGGCAGGGCTCGGATCCGGTGGGGCAGGACCTCCATCCGCTCCCGCGGGGGCAGGATCAGGCCGAGGCAGCCAAGCAGCGCCAGCAGCGTGCCCATGGCGGCGTTGCGCTTCTCCAGATCCCAGAACCACGCGGCCATGGCGAGGAGGGCGAGAATGCAGATCCAGGCGAAGGCGGATTGTCGGCGGACATCCTCACGCGTCAGCAGCGGCAACCCCGTCCCTCCCCTTGGCGAGCCTGACCGCGGGGGAACGCATGGTGGGGCCGCAGGGTCGCATGGGGTGGAGGAGGCGTGATAGGGGCGGAGGACATCGCCAGGGAGCCGCCTGATGAAGGTCGCCGTGTTCAGCGCCAAGCGCTACGACCGCCAGATGCTCGCGGAGCTGAACGGACCGCATGGCCATGCCCTGACCTTCCAGGAGGCGAGGCTGGAGCCGGAGACGGTGGCCCTGGCATCCGGCTTTCCCGCCGTTTCGGTCTTCGTCAACGATCAGGTGGATGCGGGCGTGCTGGAAGCGCTGGCGGCCGGGGGCACGCGGCTGGTGGCCACGCGCTCCACCGGCTTCAACCAGATCGACCTGCGCGCCGCCGCCCGGTTGGGCATCCGGGTGACGCGCGTGGCGGACTACTCGCCCCATTCCGTCGCGGAATTCGCTGTGGGACTGCTCCTGGCGCTGAACCGGCGCATCCACAAGGCCTTCGAGCGCACCCGCAGCGGCAACTTCGAGTTGGACGGGCTGATGGGCTTCGACCTGCATGGCCGGACGGTGGGTGTGATCGGCACGGGCAAGATCGGGCGCGTCTTCGCCCGGATCATGGCAGGCTTCGGCTGCCGGGTGCTGGGCCATGATCCCTTCCCCCACCCCGGGTTCGAGGCGCTGGGCGGCCGCTATGTGGAGCGGGAGGTGCTGGCGAGGGAGAGCGACGTGATATCCCTGCACTGCCCCCTTACGGAAGACACACGTCATGTGGTGAATGCGGCGTTCCTCGCCAGCACCAGGCCGGGGCTGTTGCTGGTCAATACGAGCCGCGGCGGGTTGGTGGACACAAGGGCGGTGATCGCCGCGCTGAAGTCGCGCCGCCTCGGCGGGCTGGCCATCGATGTCTATGAGCAGGAAGCGAGCCTGTTCTTCCAGGACCGGTCCAGCGACATCATCGATGACGACCTGATCCAGCGGCTCGTCTCCTTCCCGAACGTGCTGCTGACCGGCCACCAGGCCTTCTTCACGCGTGAGGCCTTCGGGACGATCTGCGCGACCACGCTCGAGAGCATCACGGCCTTCGAGCGTGGCGAGGAACTGGCCAACGAGGTCCGGGCGCCGGGCTGAGCGCCCGGGCTACTGCACGCGGATGTTCTGCTCCTTGATGATGCGCGCCCAGCGCTCCGTCTCCGCCGCGATGCGCTCGGCGAATCCGGCCTGGGTGTTGGGCAGGTAGATCAGCGCCTGCTCCTGCAGCAGCTTCCTGATCTCGGACGTGGCGGCGGCCTCGGTATAGGCCGTGTAGAGCCGCTCGATGACCGGGCGCGGCGTGCCGGCCGGAGCGATGACGGCGTACCAGCCGACCACATCCACTTCCGGATAGCCGGATTCCGCCAGGGTGGGCACATCCGGCAGGAGCGGCACGCGCTGCGGCGTGGTGACCGCCAGTGCCTTGATGGCGCCGGAGCGGATCTGCGGCAGCATCAGGGGGAGCGCGTCGAACATCGCGTGCACATCCCCGGCGAAGATGGCCGGCAGCGTCTGGTTGGGGCCGTGATAGGGCACATGCTCCATCTGCAACCCATCCCGTTCCTTGATCATCTCGAAAACGAGGTGCTGCGGCGTGCCCACGCCGACGGAGGCCATGTTCATCCGGCCCGGGCGCTGCTTCGCCAGCGCGACCAGCTCCGCCACGTTGCTCGCCGGCAGGTCCTTGTTCGCCACGAGCACGAGCGGCGAGGCCGCGAACATCGTCACCGGCACGAGGTCCCGGCGTGCGTCATAGGGCAGGTTGGAATAGAGATTGGGAAAGATGGTCAGCGGGCCGAGATTGCCCATGCCGATGGTGTAGCCATCCGGCGCCGCGCGGGCGATTTCCGCCACGCCGATGCGCCCGCCCGCCCCCGCCTTGAAGTCGTTCACGACGGAGGCGCCAAGGATGCGGGAAACCTGGTCGTTGAAGGCGCGGGCCAGCAGGTCGTTCAGCCCCCCGGGCGGCCAGGGTACGATGAAGCGAATGGGCTTGGCCGGCCAGGATGCCTGGGCCAGGGCCGGCCGCGCCAGAGCCGGTGGCAGCGCGGAGGCAGAGAGAAGTGCGGCGAGGTCGCGGCGGCGCAGATCGGTCATCGAATCCCCTGGATGGGCGCTGTTTCGCGCATCTTGCCGCAGCCTGCGGGCGCCGCCCAAGGCCGCCGGAGCGCGGATGACGCGCTGCGATGCAGCCGCCATGCCATTTCGGGTTGACCGGCCGCGGCGCGCGCGCGACCGTTTCCGCCATGCAGAGCGAACATCTGAAGCCGATCGGTGGCCGCGCCGCCTGGACCGGCGCCGAACTCACCCAGGACCCGAGTTGGGTCTTCCGCTTCGATGCGCCGGCGCTGGCCGAGATCGACGCCGCCCTCGCGGGCATACGCCAGCGCGGCCTGCCGCTCCCGCGCATTCGCGCGGCCGATTTCCCCCTGCCCTCCGCGCGGCCCCTGCTGGACGCCGTGTCGAAGGAGCTGGAGGAAGGGCGCGGCCTGGTCCGGATCTCCGGCCTGCCGGCGGACCGCTATTCCGCTGAGGATCTCAGGACGGTGTTCTGGGGACTGTGCGCCCATCTCGGCACGCCGCTGCCGCAGAATACCGGGGGCGAGATCCTGGCCGAGGTGAAGGACGAGACGGGAACGGGCGCCGCCATCACGGGCCCGGACGCTTCCGGCGCTGTGCCTTCCGCGCGGGCGCGCTCCCGCTCCACCGGCCCGCTGCGCTTCCATACGGACAAGTGCGACGTGCTGGCGCTTCTCTGCGCCTCCAACGGCATCGCCGGGGGGGAGAGCCGCATCGTCTCCACCGTTGCCATCCATGACGCCTTCGCGGAGCGGCGGCCTGACCTGCTGGACGTCCTCTACCAGGATTTTTACCGCATGCGCCCGGCCGATGAGGAAGGCGAAGGCCATGCGGAACGCGTCTTCACCATGCCGGTCTTTTCGCGCGGGCCGAACGGTGCCTTCACCAGCCAGTATTCCCGCACCTATGTGGAGATGGCGCATGCCGAGCCGGGCGTGCCGCCGCTGCGGCCCGAGCAGATCGAGGCGATGGACATGCTGGCCGCCATCGCGGACGAACTGTCCCTGCAGCTGCCCTTCGAGGCCGGGCAGATCCAGCTGATGAACCAGCATGTCACCTATCATGGCCGCACCGCCTATGCCGATGACGCGGCGTCCGGCGCCTCGCGCGTGCTGATGCGGATCTGGCTGGCCACGCCGAACAGCCGGGCGCTTCCGGCGGGGCATGCGGTGCAGTGGGGCTCCACGGCGCCCGGCGCGGTGCGGGGTGGCGCCCTTCCGGGGCGCTCCGCCCTGGCCGCCTGACCCACCCCTGAAGGGGAGCCCCGGCGGCTCCCCCTTTCCTGCATGGGCGGGGCACGATGCGGCGCCCCACGCCTCTCCGGCCTCAGTCCGGCTGGATTTTCGCTTCCCGCACCACGCGGGTCCATTCGTCCAGCTCCCGGTTGACGCGCGCCTGGAGCTCGGCGGGTTGCAGGATCCGGATGATCGCGCCCTGCTCCTCGGCTCGGCGGCGGAATTCGGGCGTGTTGACCACGGCGTTGCAGGCCTCCGTGAGGCGCCTCAAGGTGGCTTCCGGCGTGCCGGCCGGCGCGAACACCGCGAACCAGCCGATTACCTCCAGATCCGCCAGCCCGGCCTCGGCCAGGGTGGGAACATCCGGCAAGGCCGGGTGGCGCGTGCCGGCGGTGATGGCGATGGCCTTCAGCTTGCCCTCGCGCACGAAGGGCATCAGCGGCGGCGGGGTGGTCATCATCATCTGCACGCGCCCCGCTACCAGGTCCTGCGTGGCGGGGCCGGTGCCGCGATAGGGAACATGGATCATGTCCGTGCCCGTGCGCAGCTTCAGCAGTTCCGTGCCGAGATGCTGGAGGGAGCCGGTGCCGGAGGAGGCATAGTTCAGCTTGCCCGGATTCGCCTTCGCATAGGCCACCAGTTCCTGCAGGTTCGCGGCCGGGACCGAGGGGTGCAGGAAGATGACCTGCGGCGCGTCCAGCAGCAGGGAGACCGGCGCGAAATCCTTCCGCACGTCATAGCCGATATTCGGCACGATGGCGGGCGAGCCCACATGGTAGCCGGAATACTGCACTAGAAGCCGGGTCCCGTCCGGCCGCGCGCGGGCCACGTCCTGCGTACCCAGCGCCCCATTGGCGCCGGCCTTGTTCTCCACCACCACGGGCTGGCCCAGCTGGCGGGAGAGCGGCTCCGCCAGCAGTCGGGCGGCGAAATCGGTGGTACCGGCGGGGGCCGTGGGAACCACGAGCGTGATGCTGTTCGACTGTGCGCTGGCCCGGCCGGCCACGCCCGCCACGGCAAGCCCCGCCAGGGCTGCGCGCCTGGAAAGCGTCATGGTTCTTCCTCCTTAGACATTGCGGGAAGGATAGACCAAGGCCCCGGGCTTGCCATCGGGAATGCTCCAGCCCGGCGAATGCGAAAAATTCGCATCATCTTACTTGCAAGGCGTTCTCATTCGCGTGTTTCTGGGCTACCGGGTCGCGAAGCCGGATCGCCGGAATCGCGCGGAGACCAAGATGCGTTCCCCCAAGCCCCACTCCACTGCCGGCCTGCTTGCCTGGTTGATGAGCGCAACGGCCCTGACCGGAGTTACCCTGTCCGGTATCGCCCTGCCGGCAGCCGCCCTCGCACAGGCGCCTGACCAGCCGGTGGCGGTGCCCAGCGTGGACGTGGCCGGCAGCGCCGAGCGCGCCCTGGACCCCGTGCGCGGCTTCGTGGCCCGGCAGGAAATCACCGGCACCAAGACCGACACGCCGCTGGTGGAGAACCCGCAATCCATCTCGGTCGTCCCGCGCGACCAGATCGATGCGCGACAGGCCCAGACGCTCGGCGAGGCGCTGCGCTACACACCGGGCGTTCGGGGCGAGAACTACGGCACGGACAGCCGCACGGACTGGTTCCAGATCCGGGGCTTCAACGCGCAGGACAACGGCATCTTCCTCAATGGCTTGCGCTACAACACGGGCTATGCCGGCAGCATGTTCGAGACCTACGGGCTCGAGCGCTACGAGATCCTGCGCGGCCCCACATCGGTCCTGTACGGGCAGATCGCGCCGGGCGGTCTGGTGAACATGGTGCAGCGCCGCCCAACCGAGACGGCGCAGGGCGAGGTTCGGCTCACAGCCGGCTCCTATGGCCGCACGCAGGTGCAGGGCACCTCCAGCGGGCCGCTGACGGCGGATGGCGTCTGGTCCTACAGCCTCACCGGCCTGGGCCGGGCGAGCCAGACGGCGGTGGACGAGGTGCATGACGACCGCGCCTTCATCGCCCCTGCCCTCACCTGGCGCCCGGATGCGAACACATCGCTGACCGTGCTGGGCTACTATCAGGCGGACCGGACCTCGGGGAACCAGTTCCTGCCCTATAACGGCACGGTCACGCCGACGCCCTTCGGGCGGATCGGCCGCAGCCTCTTTACGGGCGAGACGGATTACGACCGCTTCGACCGCACGCAATACGGGGTGGGATACGAGTTCACCCACCGGTTCAACAGCGTCTTCTCTTTCCAGCAGAATGCCCGCCACAGCCATACCGACATTGCCTGGCGGCAGGTCTATGGCGGCGGGCTGGAGGCGGACCAGCGGACGCTGAAGCGCTTCGCCTATCGTGCCGATATCGATGTCGCCACCTTCCAGATCGACAACCAGCTCCGCGCGGATTTCAACACCGGCCCCGTGGCCCATACGGTGCTGGGCGGCTTCGACTATAGCCAGGTAAACTATCGCAATGCGCAGTACTTCGCCTTTGCGGAGGGGTTGGATGTCTTCGCGCCGGCCTATGGCAGCCCGGTGCCGGCGCTGACCACGCCCTATGACAGCGTCCGGCAGGTGAACACGCAGTACGGCCTTTACCTGCAGGACCAGATCCGCTGGGACCGGCTCGTGCTGCTCGGCGGCGTCCGGCAGGACTGGGCCCTGTCGGATGTGGATGACCGGGACGCCGGCGGCGTGCGGCGCTACCAGAATGACCGCGCCTTCACATGGCGCGCGGGCGCGCTTTATCTCTTCGACAACGGGCTCGCGCCCTATGCCTCCTATGCGCGCTCCTTCCAGCCGCAGATCGGCACGGACGGCCTGGGCAGGCCGTGGGATCCGCTGGAGGGCGAGCAGTACGAGGTGGGGCTGAAGTTCCAGCCCAATGGCATGCGCAGTTTCGTGCAGCTCAGCGCCTTCCACCTGACGCAGCGGAACACGCTGACCCCGGACCCGCTGAACGTCTTCCAGCAGGTTTCGGTCGGCCAGGTCCGGGTGCGGGGCGTGGGGCTTGAGGCGGTGGCCGAGTTGGGCAATGGCGTCTCACTCGTCGGCTCCTACACCTATCTCGACCCGGAGATCACGAAGAGCAACACGGCGGCGGAGATCGGCAACCGCCCGGCGGGCGTCGCGCGCCACAATGCCGGCCTCTACGGCGAGTACAGCTTCGTCCATGCCACGGGCCCGCTCTCCGGCCTGACGATCGGGGCGGGCGTGCGCTTCCTGGGCAACACGACCACCGCTAATTCCGGCGGCAATGTCGTGCCCTCCACCACGCTGTTCGATGCCACGATCCGCTATGACCTGGAGAAGATGACGCCGGCGCTGAAGGGTTTGCAGCTGGCCGTGGCCGCGAGCAACCTGGCGGATACGCGCTATGTCAGCCGCTGCTCGGGCGATGGTGGCTGCTTCTACGGCAACCGGCTGAACGTGCTCGGCTCCATCTCCTACCGGTGGTGAGCCGGCCCCGCCCCGCCCTTCCGGGCGGGGCGGCGCGATGGGATCGCGTCAGGGAAAGGACAGGTCCGTGAGGGCGCAGGTGTTCACGCCGCGGCGCTCCTCGGCCTGGCCGCCGGCATAGACCACGCGGATGTCATTCAGGCATTGGCCATGCGGCAGGCGGATGATGACCCGCGCGCCGGGATTCAGGATGTCCTGCCCGAGCTGGTCACGGCCCCAATGGGATTCCGAAGCGGAGGAGACATAGACCTCCTGAATCGTCTGCTTGCCGCGGTTGCCCAGGCGGAAGGACGGATCCTGAGAGGCCGCTGCGGCCTGCGGAGCCTGGGTGGCTGCACCGGCCGAGGATGAGGCGCCGGAACGGCCCTGCATCTGCTGGCGCTGCATATGCTGCTGCAGCATCCGCTCATTCGCGGTGCCGAGCAGGGAACCCTGGGGGTTGTTGAAGGTGGTTCCGCCCGAGCCATTGGGTAGCCAGTACTGCTGGGCCACGGCAGTCGGAATGGCGTTGCATGCCAGCCCACCAGCGGCGAGCAGGGCCAAGACGAGGTTCCTCACGGGACATCTCCATCGGCGGGAAGGCACGGGAACGGCCCCGGCCTGCCGCTGAGTGGGTTATGGCGCCCGCGACACAGCGTGTCCACGATATCACACAAATGCTACCCGTTCCGGCGCCCGCAGGCGCCATTCAGGCCGCTGCCGGATCGCCCGGTGCCGTTTCCCAGGCCAGCCCGACCAGGGCAACGATGCGCCTGCCACCCGCGGCCGGGCGCTGCACAATCAGCCCTTGCTCCTCGATCCAGGTGAGAAGGCGCCGCGCACGCCCGGCGGAGCGGCTGCCATAAGCCCGCGCGATGGCGGTGTCGGATGGGCAGGGCAGCCCCTGGCGCGCGGCATGGGCGAGCAGGAGGAACACGCCCTGGGTGTCCTCGGGCAGCCCCTCGGCGCGGGCCGCGGCTTCCGGCCAGGCCGGATCATTCGCGGCTTCCGGGGGAACCCCGGCGCGGGCCACGGCGAGCATGCGGCGGAAGGCCGGCAGCTCCGGCGGCTTCCCGGCAACGGCATGGATCCGGAGCCGCACGAGCAGATCCTGGTAAAGCACGCCGATCGGGCGGAAGGCCGCGTCCTCCTCGGCCAGCATGTCGTGCAGGATGGCGCGCGTCCGAGCCTCCCGCTCCGCGACCTCTTCCGCGGAGGGCTCGGGCTCGGCGGGCCGGGCGGCGGCCGGGCGGGGGCCGGAGGACGCCTGGGCAAGCTGGGCCAGGATGTCCTGTGGCGGCGCGGCTGGCGGACGGCGTTCGCGCCGGGGCAGCGCCACCGGGTCCGGCGCGGCCAGGATCAGCTCCCGCGCCTCCTCGGGCGCCGTCTGCGGCAGGGGCGTCAGGGAAGGTCCGCTGCCGCGGCTCTGCGTCTCCACCGCGCCGATCCGGATGGCCAGGGGGCGGCGGGCGAGCGCCGGGCCCAGGCCGATGAAATGGCCGCGCTGCAGGTCCCGGAACTGCTCGGCCTGCCGCCGCTCCATGCCCAGGAGATCGGCGGCGCGGGCCATGTCGATGTCCAGGAAGGTGCGGCCCATGAGGAAGTTGGAGGCTTCCGCCGCCACGTTCTTCGCCAGCTTCGCCAGGCGCTGGGTCGCGATGATCCCGGCCAGGCCGCGCTTGCGGCCGCGGCACATCAGGTCGGTCATGGCGGAGAGGGCGGCGCGGCGGGCATCGTCCGAGGTGTCGCCGCCCGCGGCGGGGGCGAAGAGCTGGGCCTCGTCCACCACAACCAGCATCGGGGTCCAGTGGTCGCGCTCCGCGTCGAACAACCCGTTGAGGAAGGCGGCGGCATGGCGAAGCTGGCGGTCCACCTCCAGCCCTTCCAGGTTCAGCACGACCGAGACGCGGTGCCGGCGCACGCGGTCCCCTGCGGCGGTCATCGCGTCCTCGGTATGGGCGGCGGCATCGATGACCAGGTGCCCGAAACGGTCGGCCAGGGAGGTGAAGTCGCCTTCCGGGTCGATCACGGCCTGCTGCACCCAGGGCGCGGATTGCTCCATCAGGCGGCGCAGGAGATGCGACTTGCCGCTTCCCGAATTTCCCTGGACCAGGAGGCGGGTGGCGAGAAGCTCCTCCAGGTCCATCATCCCGGGCACACCCGTATTCGTGCGTCCCAGCTCGATACCGATCGTCATGCCCCTCTCCGCCCGCACGCCCGCAGTGCGGGGCCGGTCCCTATAGCGGATCGGGCCGGGCTGTGCAGGCCGGAGAGATGGCCGACAGTGCCCCTCAGCTCTCGTCGCCGGGTTCGCGGGCCGCGGGCGGCGGCGCGCTTTCCGCGGGCCGCGCCGCGCAGGCATACCAGTCCCGCCCGGAGACGCCGGAATCCGGAAGCACGAGGGCTGGGGCGGAGACGCCCGCGCCGCGGAGCCTGAGCGTGCCTCCGCCGAGCAGGTCGCGCAGCCGGCCATGGCCCGCCTCGCCGGGTGGCAGGGAGGCGGAGGCCACGCGCCGCCCGTTGGTCCGGCCGGGCAGCTCCCAGCTGCCGCCATCGCCGCGGAATGCCAGCCGGACCGGCCGGCCGGCTGGCAGGCTCCGCCCCGGCGCGGTGACGGAGAGATTCGCCGGCTGGCCAGCGCTAGCCGTGATTCCCAGCGTCATGTCCCGGTGCGCCACCCGTGCCGTGCAGCGGCCCCCGGCGATGCCGAAGGACCAGGCGCCCTCCACTTCGCTCGGCACAGCCTGGGCCGGCCGCGCCGGGGCGCGGGAGACAGGCCGCACAGGCGCCGGCGCCGCCTGGCAGGCCGCGACCCCGAGCAGCAGCAGGAGCGACCACGCGCGGGTCATGGGGCCGCCTCTCCGACGGTGAAATGGCGCCAGGCGCTTGCCGTGTAGCGGCTGGAGGCACGCGATACGGTCAGCACGCGCCAGGCATATCGGCCGGGCCGGTCGATCCCGATCTGCTGGCGGTCGCCCGCCTCGGCATAGGCGGCGAAGACCTCCCGCAATCCGCTCTCCTCTCCAGGCATCACCACCTCCACGAAGCAACAATCCGGGCGTGCTTCGCCGGGAACGCTCCATGAAAGGGTAAGGCTGCGGGCGCCGCCGTCCCAGCGGATCACGGCACCTTCCGCCGGGCCCGTGAGAATGGCGGGCTCCGGCCCGGCCGGCACGGCTTCCTGTGCGGCGGGCGGGCGGCTTTCGGGCGCGGCGGCCGTGCCGGGCAGGCCAAGTTCGACGGTCCCCGGCCGCGGCAGCGTGGCACCGGCCGGGCTGAGCCGCGGCGCGGCCCCAACAAGTTCCGCCCCGCCGAGATGCTGGATCCGGAGCGCCGCCGCGCGATCCTCGCGGAAGAAGTAGCTCAGCACGGGCCGCGCGGGGGCGTTCGCGATCGGGAAAGGCACACCGACAGCAAGCCCGGCCCGGCCCAGCTCGGAGGAGAGCGCCGCCGCGCGCTGCGCGGCGCCCGGCGCGGCGCGGGGATAGGTGACGACGACCCGCACCATCGCGCCGGCGGGCAAGGCTGGCACGGTGCCCGCCTCCCCGCGCCCTGCCCCATCGGCCACCGCCGCCGGAGCCTCAGATGCGCCGACGGGCATGCTGACCGCTTCGCCATCGGGCGTGGCATCTCCTCTCGGGGGAGCGGGTGCAGCCTCGGCACCGCTGCGCTCCGTGGACGAGCCGAGCGTGGCCGCCTGCGTTTGGTTCGCCCGGGATCCGGCAGGTGCGGGCCGCTCGACCTGCCCCTGCAGGCCAACCCAGGCGATGCCGCCGCCGATCACGACCGCCGCCACAGCAGCGAGCAGGCGGCGATGGCTGCGCGGGGAAGCCGCGACGGCCTCGGCACCGCCGGGTTCCGGGGCTGCAGGCGGAGGATCGGGAGGAAGCGGCGCGGCTGCCGCTTCGAGCACGGGCTTCTCGGCCGGCGCCTGCTCCACCGATCCTCCCGGCTCCGGCCCGGCGGCCGCGTCGGGAATGGCGTCAGCTCCGGCCATGTCCATGCGCAACGCCGCGGCCTCGCGGACATGCTCCGGGCTCACCGCGCGCGATCCCGCCATATCGGCCATCAGGAAGCTGGAACCGATCAGCAGGTTCAGCAGGCGCGGAATGCGGCCGGACGCATCGGCGAGAGCGGCGACCGACTCCTGGGTCAACCTTTCCTGCTCGAGCCCCATGCCGGCGGTCCGCGCGGCGACATAGGCGGGGATGTCGGCGGGCTGCAGCGGCCTGAGCTCGACCACCTGGTCTGGCGGGATCCCAAGGCGCGCGGCGAGGACAGGAAGGCCGGCCAGCACTGCGAAGCCGGTGTCACGGCTGAGCAGCTGTTCCAGCGCGGCATCGTCCAGCCGGTCTGCCTCGTCGATCAGCAGCACCTGGGCAGCCAGCGCCGCCTCCGTCCACTCGACGCATTCCAGACGGTCCACCTGGAAATCGGGCGACCGCAGCGCCTCCTCGATCTCCCGCAGGAGACGGCTCTTTCCAACGCCCGGCGGCCCGACAAGGGCGAGGAGGTGCTCGCCCGCAGCGAAGCCCGCGAGGATCTCGCGCCGGGCGGCCGTCCAGGCGGCGTGCGGCACCGGAGGCGCGCTGCCCGCGCCAGGGGGAATCGTGATCGGCCCAGCCACCATGTTGTTCTATGTGACCGAAGGTTGGTGCGCCCACAATGCTCGTCGGGCCGGCCCGGCGCGCGGTCGCCGGGGCGCGATGCTGCTGCGCGCTGCTATGCTGGGCGGATGAAACGAGTCCTGATCACCGGCGCCCGCGTCCTTTCGGCCGACGCGCTCTCCGCTCCCTTCACGGACCTCCTCTTGGACGGGGACCGCATCGCCGCCCTGCTGCCGCCCGGAACGGCAGTGGAGGATGCCGCGCTCCACGATGCGGCCGGCCGGCTGGTCATCCCCGGCCTGGTGAACGGCCATACGCATGGCCATGGCGGACTTTCGAAGGGCATGGGGGACAAGTGGGACCTGGCCCTGCTGCTCACCCATGCGGCCTGGATCGGCGGGCACCGGGGGCTGGAGGACAAGCGGCTGGCCACCACGCTGACAGCGGTGGAAATGCTGCGGAAAGGCTGCACGGCGGGCTATGACCTCGCCTTCGAGTTTCCCGGCCCTTCGGTGGAAGGGCTGGAAGCCATGGCCGGTGCCTATGAGGCCGTGGGCCTGCGCGCGGTGCTGGCGCCGATGGTGGCGGACCTGACCTTCTTCCAGGCGACGCCGGGGCTGATCCAGGCGCTGCCGGCGGAATACCAGGCGCGGGCCGCGGCCATGTCCATGGCCAGGGCCGACGACATCCTCTCCACGATCCATGCCGCGGCGAAGTCCTGGCGCGGCGGCATGGTGCGGCTGGGCTGCGCCCCCACCATCCCCCTGCATTGCTCCGACGATTTCCTGGAGGGCTGCCGCGAACTCTCGGCCGAGCATGGCCTGCCCATGCAGACCCATGTCGCGGAGGCGCGCTACCAGGCCGGCGGCGGGGAGCTTCGCTACGGCTCAACCCTGCTTGCCCATATGGACCGGCTTGGATTGGTGAATGAGCGTTTCAGCGTGGCGCATGGTGTCTGGCTGACCGACGCCGATCTTGCCCTTCTGGCCGGGCGCGGCGCCGGGCTTTCGCATAATCCCGGATCGAACATGCGGCTGGCCTCCGGAATTGCGCCCGCCCGCGCGGCGATCCGCGCGGGGGTGACGGTGGGGCTTGGCACGGATGGCTCCGGCTCCTCGGACAACCAGAACATGTTCGAGGCGATGCGCCTGGCCGCCTTCGCGTCCCGGCTCTGGGAGGATGCCGGCGAGGATGAGTGGCTTGGCACCGCCGAGACGGTGCGTCTTGCAACGGAGGGTTCGGCGAAACTTCTTGGACTGGATGCGGGGGTTATCGCACCGGGGAAGCTGGCGGATCTGGTCTTCCTCGACCTGCACCACGTGAACTGGGCACCCTTCAACGACGCGGCGAACCAGCTCGTTTTCACCGAGGATGGTTCCGCCGTGCGGGAGGTGATGGTGGGCGGCGCGTGGAAGCTGCGTGATGGCCGCGTGCTGGGCGTGGACGAGGCCGCGCTGGCGCGGCAGGCCCAGGAAGCGGCGGATCGGCTGGCCGGGCTGAATGCAGGCATGCGGGAATGGAGCATGGCCGTGGCACCGCATGTGGCCTGCCATTGCCGCGCCCTCGGCCGCCGCTTCACCGGAGCGAAGCGGCTGCTGGAGGCGCGCTGAACCTTCCCCGGGCGGCTCCGCGGCCCGCGCCCCAGCCCAGATCGGGGCGGCGGGGCGGTGTTACGCCGCCCGTGCGGCTTCACCCTGGCGGATCGCGCGCCACACCTTTTCCGGCGTCAGCGGCATGTCGAGATGGGCGACGCCCAGCGCGTCGCAGACGGCCGAGACGATGGCGGGCGGCGCGCCGCAGGCTCCCCCCTCCCCCGCGCCCTTCACGCCGAGCTCGTTGGTCGGGGTCGGCACGATGTTGAGGGCCAGGTCGAAGCCGCAGGCGTCGCCGGCGCGCGGCATGCAGTAGTCCTGAAAGGTGCTGGTGAGGAACTGGCCGCTTTCCGGATCGTAGCGCGCCTCCTCCATCAGCGCCTGGCCGATGCCGGTCATGATGCCGCCATGCATCTGCCCGTGGACCAGCATGGGATTGATGACCTTGCCCACATCATCCACGGCGGCGTAGCGGACGAGCTCGACGCGCCCGGTCTCGGGGTCGATCTCCACCTCGGCGACATGGCACCCGTTGGGGAAGTTGCACTCCGTGTCGCGCGTGTAGGTCAGCGCCTCATCGAGGCCGGGCGCCTCTCCCGCTGGCAACTGCGCCGGATCCTGGGCTGCGGCGATGACGCGGGACCAGTCCAGGCCAAGATCCGTGCCGGCGACGCGGAACCGCCCGTTCTCCAGTTCCACATCCTCCGGCGAGGCTTCCAGGAGATGGGCCGCGATCCGGCGGGCCTTCGCCACCACGGCATCGCTGGCGCGCAGCACCGCCACCCCGCCCATCTGGGAGGAGCGGGAGCCGCCCGTTCCCGTGCCTTTCTCGACCGCGTCCGTGTCGCCCTGGATGAAGCGGATCTTCTCTGGGTCCAGGCCGAGCCGTTCGGCCACGATCTGCGCGAAAGCCGTCTCATGCCCCTGGCCGTGGCTGAAGGTGCCGACGCGGATTTCCGCATCGCCCTCGGGGGTCATGGAAAGGCGGGCCCATTCGCTGGTCAGCCCGCCCGAGGCCTCGATGAAATAGCCCAGCCCGATGCCGCGCAGCCTGCCGCGTGCCCGCGCCGCGGCATGCCGGGCGGGGAAGCCGTGCCAATCGGCGATGCGCAGGGCCATGGCCTGGGTTTCCGGGAAGTCACCGCTGTCGATCAGGTTCCCGACCGTGTTGCGATAGGGCATCTGCTCCGGCCGCACATAGTTGCGGCGGCGGATCTCGTCCCGCCCGATGCCGAAGGCCAGCGCGGCCTTGTCGAAGAGGCGCTCCATCACATAGGCGGTCTCCGGGCGGCCGGCGCCACGGAAGCTGTCGGTCGGCACGGTGTTGGTGAAGACGCAGCGCACCTGGTTGTGGATGGCCTGCACGTCATAGACCGTGCCCATCACCCGTGCTCCGCCAGTGGTGGGGATGCGCGGTCCCATGTCCTGCAGGTAGGCGCCCATGCCCGCGATGGTGCGGATGCGGACGCCGAGGCACCTGCCATTCCCGTCCAGCGCCATTTCCGCATGGGTCACCTGGTCGCGCCCATGCGGGTCAGACTGGAAGGTTTCGGTGCGGCCGGCGAGCCACTTCACGGGGCGGCCGAGACGCCTGGCGGCCCAGAGGACCATGACGTTCTCGGGCACCAGCTTGCCGCGCACGCCGAAGCCGCCGCCCACATCGGGGGAGACGACCCGGATCATCTCGGGCGGCACGCCGAAGGCATGCTTCGCCAGGTTGTCCCGGATGCGGTGCGCCCCCTGGCTCGGCCCGTGGAAGAGGTAGCGGCCCGTGGCGGCGTCCCACTCGCCCAGCGCGACGCGGGGCTCCATGGGGTTGGCAACCATGCGGTTGTTCACGAGATCCACCGAGACGGCGCGCTGCGCGCGGGCGAAGGCCGCGTCCGTCTCCTCCGCACGGCCGCTGTCCCAGGTGACGGCCGTGTTGTCCGGGCATTCCGGCCAGATGGCGGGGGCACCCTGCGCCACGGCGCCGGCCGTGTCCACGATGGCGGGGAGCGGCTCGTACTCCACCTCCACCAGCTCCGCCGCATCGAGTGCCTGCTGGCGCGTCCCGGCGACAATCAACGCGACCGGATCGCCGACGAAGCGCACCCGCTCGGTCTGCAGCACCTCGCGCTTCGGATCGAAGAGGGGCCGGTCCTTGCCGGGCACGTCGAACAGGGTGGGCAGGCGGCCGATGCCGTCCGCGGCGGCGTCATGGCCCGTGAGGACCAGCAGGACGCCCGGCGCCGCCCGCGCCGCTTCAGTGCCGATGGAGAGGATGCGGGCATGCGCATGGGGGGAACGCAGGATCACGGCCTGGGCGCAGCCCGGCGGGTCCATGTCGTCCGTGTAGCGGCCGCGCCCGGTGAGAAGGCGCACGTCTTCGCGCCGCCGCACCGGCTGGCCGATCCCGTATTTCTCCATCCCGCTTTCCCCCGTCTTGCTTGCCGCAGAGAGTATAGCGGTGGCCGGGCGGGGGTAAGCGGGAGCGGCCTAGCGGGCGACTTCCTCGATCGAGTAGCCGAAGGCCGCGACGCCCTCGGAGAGGTAGTCGCCGAAGAGTTCCATGTTCGTCAGGTACTCGGCCGCGCTGCCGTCCTCGTTCCGCTCCTTCGCCAGGCGGAGGGTCTCCTCCCATTCGGAGGTGTCATAGTCGCCACGGCCGATCCAGGTGAGCGCGATCAGCGCCGCCTGCTCATCCTCGTTCAGCTCGTTGATCAGGCCCTTCAGCGTGTCGGCCATGGCATCCGGGTCGATCTCGTCGGGGACCTCCGGATCCTGCACATCCTCGTTGGTGGCCTCCTCCTCGAGCTCGCCCACGCCGCGCGCGGCGTCGATGATCCCCGCGAGTGTCGTGAGGCTGACGACGAGATCCACCTCATCATCCGGGTCCGGCCTGTCGCTCATCTCTCCTGCCCCTCTCCTGGCTTCGCCACGCTCGGCCTATTCCTCGCGCCGCTCGATCATGCGGCGCCCGCGGATCGGCGAGATGTCCACCGGCCCGCCGAGAGCCTGGGCAAGCTCCGACCGGTCCCCGGCCTGGAACTCGCCGGGCGATACGGGCTCGTCGGCCGTTCCGGCCGCCGGGTCCTCCCCGCGCTCCGGCCCCATGCGGCCATGGGCCTGGCGCCGCGCGCGCGGATTGTCCTGGATCGGGTCCACGCCATTGGCCGTGGCGTCCATGGGATCGCGTTCCGGCTTGTCGCTCATCTTCGGCCTCCGCTCCTGGTCCTCGACAACGCGACCTTTCAACGGCAGTTGCCGCCCGCCCATGCGCGAGGGAGCCTTGCCAGGGCGGGGCACCCGAAGCAGGCTCCGCGCCGTGAACACCGAAGGGGGAAATGCCATGGCGGATCGCTACGCCGTCGTCACCGGGGCAGGGACGGGAATCGGGCGGGCGGCGGCCCAGGCCCTGCTGGCCGATGGATGGACGGTGGCTGTGATCGGACGCCGGATGGATCCGCTGCAGGAGACCATCGCGGGCCAGGCGCGCGGATTGGCCATCGCCGCGGATGTGGGCGAGCGCGACCAGGTGGAGGCCGCCTTCGCCCAGGTGAAGGAGCGCTTCGGGCGGCTGGACCTTCTGTTCAACAACGCGGGTCGCGGCGCCCCGGCCGTTGATTTCGATGAACTGCCCCATGAGGACTGGCGCGGGGTGGTCGCGGCCAATCTGGATGGAAGCTTCTACTGCGCCCAGGCCGCGTACCGGATCATGAAGCACCAGTCACCCAGGGGTGGGCGGATCATCAACAACGGTTCGATCAGCGCCCATGCGCCCCGCCCCGGGGCGGCCGCCTATACGGCCACCAAGCACGCCGTGACCGGGCTGACGAAGCAGATCGCGCTGGATGGCCGCAAGCACGACATCACTGCCAGCCAGATCGACATCGGCAACGCGGCCACGCCGATGACGGAGCGCATGACCCGCGGCGTGATGCAGCCCGATGGGTCCATGATGGTGGAGCCCCGGATGGATGTTGCGCATGTCGGCCGGACGGTGGCCCACATGGCCTCCTTGCCCCTCGACGCGAACATCCCCTTCCTGACCATCATGGCCACGAAGATGCCCTGGCTCGGCCGGGGCTGAACGGCCGGCAACCGGACCCGGGGGAGCGGCGCCTCCCCCGCGGGGGAGCGGCGCCTCCCCCGGTGCTACCGCGCCCGGGCGATGCAGAACTCCACGATCCCGGCCAGCGCACGGCGCTCCTCGCCATCGGGGAAGATGGACAGCGCGTCCAGCGCCCTGGCGCCATATTCGCGGGCCCGCTCGATGGTCGCCTGGAGCGTGCCGCGGGACTGCATGAGGGCGATGGCCTTTTCCAGGTCTCCGTCGGCCTGGTCCCGCTCCTCCAGCACGCGCCGCCAGAAGACCTGCTCCTCCTCCGCGGCGGAGTTGAAGGCGAGGAGCACGGGCAGGGTGATCTTTCCCTCCCGGAAGTCGTCGCCCACCGTCTTGCCCAGGGCTGCCTGACTGGCCGAGTAGTCCAGGGCATCATCCACCAGCTGGAAGGCCACGCCGAGGGTGCGGCCATACTCGCGCAGCGCCTCGGCTTCGGCCTGCGGGCGCTCCGCCACAACGGCACCGACCTCCGTGGCGGCGGCGAAGAGGGCGGCGGTCTTGCCCTCGATCACCTGCAGGTACTGCTCTTCGGTGGTGGCGGTGTCGTTCTGCGTGACGAGCTGCAGCACCTCGCCCTCCGCGATGGTGGCCGAGGCGGTGGCCAGGATGTCCAGCACCCGCAGCGAGCCGTCCGCCACCATGATCTGGAAGGCACGTGCGAACAGGAAGTCGCCCACCAGCACGCTCGGCTTGTTGCCGAACACCGCATTGGCGCTCGGGGCGCCGCGGCGGAGGGCGCTTTCATCCACCACGTCATCATGCAGCAGGGTGGCCGTGTGGATGAACTCCACGCAGGCCGCGAGCGCGACATGGCGCTGCCCCTGATGGCCACAGAGCCTTGCGGCGGCGAGAGTGAGGAGCGGGCGGATCCGCTTGCCGCCCGCCGCCACGAGATGGGCGGCAAGCTGCGGGATCAGCGCCACGGGGCTCTGCATCCGCTCCACGATCAGGCGGTTGCAGGCTTCGAGATCGTCCCGGACGAGCGCCGTGAGGGTTTCGAGCGCCTGTTCGGGGTCGCGGGTGCCGGACGCCACCTTGGTGGGCGTGGCGGAGACGGGCGCGGTGGTGGCGCTCACGCGGGCATTGACCTGTCCATGGGGGGCGGCACCATAACGGGGGGGTGCCCGGGCAGCAACGGCCCCCACCCATCTGCCTCATGACGGAGTGCCATGATCCGCGTCCTGCTCTCCGAGGGCGATCCGATTCGCCTGGGCTTCCTTCAGGCGCTGCTGCGCGATGGGGGGCTGCGGCCGCTCCTGCTGGATGCGCATATCAGCGCCGTCGAAGGCCGGATCGGAGCCTTTCCGCAGCGCCTGGCTGTGCCGGAGGAGGAGGAACTCGCCGCAATCCGCATCCTCCGCGAGGCGGGCGAATGGACGGAGCGCTGACCGGTCCCGTCCACACCCTGCTGGATGGGCAGGTGCGGCTGAGGCAGCCGGCAAAGGGGCTTCGGGCAGGGCTTGATGCGGTGATGCTGGCCGCTTCCGTCGCGGCCCGCCCCGGCGACACCGTGCTGGACGCCGGTTGCGGTCCGGGCGGTGTGTTCCTTTGCGTCCTCGCGCGATGCCCCGGGGCGCGCGTGGTGGCCGTGGAGCGCGATCCGGCGCTGGCCGAACTGGCACGGGAGAAT
Organism: Pararoseomonas baculiformis; assembly: GCF_017813395.1. Lineage (GTDB taxonomy): Bacteria > Pseudomonadota > Alphaproteobacteria > Acetobacterales > Acetobacteraceae > Roseomonas > Roseomonas baculiformis. Next base: position 117,248 of record NZ_JAGIZB010000013.1, read on the forward strand.
GCCGCCCTCAATGGCTGGGCGCACCGGGTGGAGGTTCTGACCGGCGATGTGGCGGACCCGGCCCTTCGCACCGCCCTTCCCCGCTGCGAACACGCGGTGAGCAACCCGCCTTACTGGCCGGGCGGCACGGCTCCGCCCGAGCCGATCCGCGCCGGCGCGACCCATGGCGGCGAGACCGGGCTTGTGCCCTGGGCGCGGCTGCTGGGCGCGGTGCTGGGGAGGGCCGGCCGGGCCAGCCTTGTCCTGCCGGCGGCGCGGCTCGATGACGGCGTGCTGGCCTTCCGGAAGGCCGGGCTGGGAGGGATCGAAGTGATGCCGTTCTGGCCGCGTGCCGGGCGCCCGGCCAAGCGCGTGCTGCTGCGGGCCCGGCATGCGCCGCGGGCGCCGCTGACCTTGCTGCCCGGCCTGACACTGCACGGCCCCGACGGATGGACCGTGGAGGCCGACAAGATTCTCAAAGGGGGCGGGCTACATTGGGGCGAAGGACCGTAGGACGGTGTCCCTTGCCGATGCTGGCATCGACTTCCCCGGCCCGCGGCGGTTCGGTCCTACCCGGGCGGTCCGGTGCACCCACCGGAGCCTTATCGGTCCTCAGGCTTCCTTATCCGGATGGCGGAGAAGCCAGAGCCGCTCATGGGCGGCGACCAGGCTTTCCATGTTCTTGCGGCGGTTCGTATCGGGGGAGGTGACGCGCCGCGTGATCATCATCTCGAGGATGCGGAGCATCTCCTCCGCCACCTCGTAGTCGCCTTGGTCGCAGGCATGATGGAAGGCGATCAGGATCTTGTCCGTCAGCCGGCGGGTGTGCCTCGGCGCGGCGGGAGGACGCCCGGCCTGCTTTGTCCCCTCTGGCTCATCCGCAGCCATGCAGCTTGCAACCTCCCAACCCGATCAGATCGGCGCCCTTGCAGGCAGCGACTCCCTCCGAGAGGGAACAGGCGGTCACCATAGCGAGCGAAATTGTTATCGTGAACGGGGCTGACCTACTTCACCCCCCATCCAATGCGGCAGCGTTGCAGCTTAGACGCAGTTAATGTTACCCCAAGGCAACAGGTTGGAAGAGCAGTGCTGGTAGGAAGGGGCGGCTGGCAGGCAGCCGCCCCCTGCCATTTCAGTGGCGCGGCGCCTCGCCCAGGAGGATCTCGCCCTGTGGCTGGGGAGAGCCGTTAAAGGCGTGGTCCGCGAAGGCCTCTTCCCAGGTCCCTTCGGTCGAGGCACGGGAATACTCCGTCGCCCGGTTCTCGAAGAAATTGGTGTGCTCGACGGCGTTGAGCATCTCGTCCAGCCAGGGAAGCGGGTTCTTCTCGATGTGGTAGAGCGGTTCGAGACCGAGCTGCTGCAGGCGCCTGTCAGCGATGAAGCGGATATACTGCTTCGTCTGCTCCGCATCGAGGCCCTCGACGCCGCCCATGCTGAAGGCGAGGTCGATGAAGGCGTCCTCATGGTCCACGATGGTGGCGCAGATCAGGTAGAGGTCGCGGCGCAGTTCCTCGGTCCAGATCTCCGGGTTCTCCTGCACGAAGGTGCGGAAGAGGCGGATGACGGAGAGGCAGTGCAGCGTCTCGTCGCGGACCGACCAGGAGACGATCTGGCCCATCCCCTTCATCTTGTTGTGCCGCGGGAAGTTCATGAGGATGGCGAAGGAGGCGAAGAGCTGCAGCCCCTCGGTGAAGGCACCGAAGGCGGCGAGGGTCTTCGCGATCTCGGTCTTACTTTCGACCGAGAAGTTCTGCATGTAGTCGTACTTGTCCTTCATCTCCTTGTATTTGAGGAAGGCCGAGTACTCGAGTTCCGGCATGCCAATCGTATCGAGCAGATGGCTGTAGGCCGCGATATGAATCGTCTCGATGTTGGAGAAGGCCGACAGCATCATGAGCACTTCCGTCGGCTTGAACACCTGGGAATAGTGCTTCATGTAGCAGTTGTTCACCTCGACATCCGCCTGGGTGAAGAAGCGGAAGATCTGCGTCAGCAGGTTCTTCTCGCCCGGCGTGAGGTTCTTCTGCCAGTCCTTCACGTCATCGGCCATCGGGACTTCTTCCGGCAGCCAGTGCAGGCGCTGCTGGGTCAGCCAGGCGTCATAGGCCCAGGGATAGCGGAAGGGCTTGTAGACCGGGTTGGAGGTCAGGAGGTCGAACTGCACGGGCAGTTCGTCGGGGGATACGGCGCCGTCGGGCATGGCGACTTTCCTGCTGGGCTTGAGACAAGGGTGCAGCGTCACCGGCGGGCAGCGCACCCCGCCGGTTCTGGACGAGATAGCGACCGCCGGCTCCGGCGGTCGAATCACGTCAGGTTACGTCACTGGCAGGCGAGGCATTCCTCGTAGTTGGTGCTCTCGGCCGGAGCGGCGGCGACCAGCGGCAGCGGCGCGACGACGGCATTCGCGGCCAGTCCGAGCTTGGGCTGGGCGGCGACCTTCTCGCTGATCGTGTCCGCGCGCTGGATGGACAGGCTGCGGCAGTAGTAGAGCGACTTCACGCCCTTCTTCCAGGCCTGGAAGTGGATCTGGTGGAGGTCCCGCTTGTGGATATTGGCGGGCAGGAAGACGTTCAGAGACTGGCTCTGGCAGATATAGGGCGTGCGGTCGGCCGCGTGCTCGATCACCCAGCGCTGGTCCAGCTCAAAGGCGGTCTTGAACACGTCCTTTTCCTGCTGGGTCAGGAAATCCAGGTGCTGCACCGAGCCCTTGGTGACGGTGATCGAGGTCCAGGTCTCGTCATCGTCGCGACCGTGACTGGCCAGGACCTTCTGCAGATACGGGTTGCGGACGATGTAGGAGCCGGACAGCGTCTTGTGGTTGTAGACATTGGCCGCGATGGGCTCGATGCCGGGGGACGCCCCGCCGCAGATGATGCTGATGCTGGCCGTAGGCGCGATGGCCATCTTGTTCGAGAAGCGCTCCATGATGCCGTATTCGGCGGCATCCGGGCAGGGCCCACGCTCAGCGGCCAGTTCCCGGCTCGCGGTATCGGCCTGGGCGCGGATGTGGCGGAACATCTTCATGTTCCAGACCTTCGCGATCACGCTCTCGAACGGGACGTTCTGCGCCTGCAGGAAGGAGTGGAAGCCCATCACGCCGAGGCCGACGGAGCGCTCGCGCATCGCGCTGTACTTCGCCTTCGCCATGGTGTCCGGCGCGGTGTCGATGAAGGACTGCAGCACATTGTCCAGGAAGCGCATAACATCCGGGATGAAGCGCGGCTCGTCCTTCCACTCGAACCAGGTCTCAAGGTTGAGGGAGGAGAGGCAGCACACCGCCGTGCGGTCGCGGCCGTGGTGGTCGCGCCCGGTGGGCAGCGTGATCTCGGAGCAGAGATTGGAGGTCTTCACCTCCAGCCCGGCCAGCTTGTGGTGCTCCGGAAGCTGCCGGTTCACATGGTCCGAATAGATGATGTAGGGCTCGCCCGTCTCGATCCGCGCGGTGAGGATGCGGATCCAGAGATGGCGGGCCGAAACCTTGCGGATCAGCGCCCCGTCCTTGGGGCTGGTGAAGGCCCATTCCTCATCGGCCTCGACCGCGCGCATGAAGGCATCCGAGATCAGTATGCCGTGGTGCAGGTTCAGCGCCTTGCGGTTCGGGTCGCCGCCGGTCGGGCGGCGGATCTCGATGAACTCCTCCACCTCGGGGTGGGAGATCGGGAGATAGACGGCGGCCGAGCCGCGCCGCAGCGAGCCCTGGGAGATGGCGAGGGTGAGGCTGTCCATGACGCGGATGAAGGGCACGACCCCGGAGGTCTTGCCGTTCATCCCGACCTTCTCGCCGATGGAGCGGAGGTTGCCCCAATAGGAACCGATGCCGCCGCCCTTGGAGGCGAGGGCGACATTCTCGTTCCAGAGCCCGACGATGGCGTCGAGGCTGTCATCCGCCTCGTTCAGGAAGCAGGAGATCGGCAGGCCGCGCTTCGTGCCGCCATTCGACAGCACCGGGGTGGCCGGCATGAACCAGAGCTTCGAGATGTAGTCGTAGATGCGCTGGGCATGCGCGGCATCATCGCCATAGGCGCTAGCGACCCGGGCGAAGAGGTCCTGGTAGGACTCGCCCGGGAGCAGATAGCGGTCGCTCAGCGTGTCCTTGCCGAACGCGGTCAGGAGGGAATCGCGCGAGCGATCAACCTTAACCTGGCCATGCCCTTCAAGCTGGATGGCGTCGAACATCGTACAGAAACCCCTGAATTCCCCCGGCGCGGAGGATGCCTCGACTAGGGTGATCCGCACAAGATATCGCGCGGCGCCGACTGAACGGGCGCTATATGTAGCGAGTTGCCGTGGCGTTTTCGTCACGCCCGGGCCAGTGGGCGGACGACTCGCGACATTTCAGCGAGTCGTCCCTCGTCCTTCAGCCCTTCACAAAACGGGAACAATTTTGTGAGGCTGAAGCCTCCCCGGAAACGCCGCTATCCACACGGTCCGGGGAGTGGTGCCGCCCGCCCGGGGCGGGCCTGCAGCACCCCCGTCAGCGCAGCGGCGGCGCGTATTGCAGCCCGCCCTTGGTCCAGAGCGCATTGATGCCGCGCTGGATGCCGAGGGGGGCGAGGTTGCGGTCCCAGACCTCCCCGAAATTGCCGACCTGGCGCACGATCTGGGCCGCCCAGTCATTGCTCATGCCCATTCCCTGCCCAATGTCGCCAACGCGACCCAGGAATCTCTGCACATCCGGGTTAGGATTATTGGTGAAGCTGTCGATGTTCTGGCTGGTGATACCCAGCTCCTCGGCTGTGACCATGGCGAAATGCGCCCAGCGCGCCATGTCGAAGAAGCGCCAGTCGCCCTTCCGTACGGCGACGCCCAGCGGCTCCTTGGAGATGATCTCAGGCAGCACCACGAAGCGGTTCGCGTTCTCGCCATGGCTGGCGCGGTAGGCCGCGAGGGCCGATGCGTCCGTGGAGTAGCTGTCGCAGCGGCCGGACAGGAAGGCGGCCCGCAGCTCCTCGATATTGTCCATCACCACCGGGGTGAAACGCATGTTGTGCGTGCGGAAGTAGTCCGCGACGTTCAGCTCGTTGGTGGTGCCGGGCAGGAGGCAGATCGTCGCCCCGTCCATCTGCCGGGCGGAGGTGATGCCGGAATCCGCCTTCACCAGGAATCCCTGGCCGTCATAGACATTGATGCTGGCGAAGGCGAGGCCGAGCGCCCCTTCGCGGGACATGCTCCAGGTTGTCACACGGGCCAGGGCGTCGATCTCGCCCGACTGGAGCATGGTGAAGCGCTGCGCGGTGCTGGCCGGTACGAAGCGCACCTTCTTCGCATCGCCCAGCACGGCGACCGCGATGGCGCGGCAGGCATCCACATCGATGCCCCGCCATTCGCCGCGGCTGTCCGGGGTGCCGAAGCCGGCTGAGTTCGGCGTGACGCCGCAGATGAGCTGCCCGCGGGCGCGGATGGCGGCGACCGTGTCGTTCGCTGGCTGGGCCAGCGCCGGCAGAGCGAGGAGCGCCGCCACCCCGGCGGCCAGGATTGTCCTGATCATGATCGTTTCCCCCAGGGAGTCGCCGGCCGGAAGAGGGCGGGCGGGGCCGTATCCTGGCCTCTCCCGGGCCCGCTTCCCAGGGGGTAGGTGTTCCCCTGCCCTTGCCGGTCAGGCCTTTCGTGGCCCGACCAGTCCGAAGGCTGCGCCCTGTGGATCGCTGGCGACGATGATGAAGGCGCCGCCCGGCACCTCGGCAGGCCCGTAATGGACGGTTCCGCCGCCCGCCCGGGTCCGTTCCGTGGCGGTGTCGATATCCTCCACGGCGAAATAGAAGGTCCACCGCGACCGCGGGCCGGAGGGCGGGCGGGTCATCATGGCGCCGAGCACGACCCCGCGATGATTGATGAAGCGGTATTCGCCCTGCTCGCCCATCGGCATGGCATCGCCTTTTTCCCAGCCGAAGCGTGCCTGGTAGAAGTCGAGCGCGGCGACTTGGTCGGTGGTGGAAAGCTCGTTCCAGCTGCAATGGCCCGGCCGCATGGGGGCGAAGGCGGTGCTCTCGCCCTCCTCCGCGCCGCGCATCACATAGAAGGACACTCCCTGCAGATCGGTGAGAAGGGCGAAGCGGCCGATGCCCGGTATGTCGGTCGGCGGCACATGCTGGCCCCCGCCCGCGCGCAACACCTCGGCCGCGGTCGCGTCCACATCCTCCGCGGCGATGTAGCCGAGCCATTGCGGCGGCATGCCGGCGGCCGCGGCATCGGGCGGTATGGACATGAGGCCGGCGACCTCGGCGTCAGCGGTCGCGAAGATGCTGTAGCCCGGAACGGCCCCGCCATCCCTCACCGCCCAGCCGAGCACGTTGCCATAGAAGGCGGAAGCGGCGCCGGTCTCGCTGGTCACCAGCTCGTACCAGATGAACTCGCCATGCGCGTTGCCCATCTTCGCGGCCTCAGACATCGAGGATCGGCGCGAAGCCGCCGAAGATCATGCGGCGCCCATCGAAGGGCATCTCGCCGGCCATGGCCTTCATGCGCGGGTCGTTCATCATCTTATGGTTCGCCGCGTCCCGCGCCGCCTTGGACGGGTATTCGATCCAGCTGAAGACGACGACCTCGTCTGCCTTCGCATCCACGGCGCGGCGGAAATCGGTGAGCTTGCCCTCGGGCACCTCGTCGCCCCAGCACTCGACCAGGCGGGTGGCGCCGAACTCCATGAAGAGCGGCGCGGCCTCCGCTGCGTGCCTCCGATAGGCTTCCCTGTTCGCGGCGGGCACGGCCACCACGAAGCCATCGACATAACCCATCCGGACTCTCCCTCTCCCCCGGGAGCGGTAGTGCCGCGCTCCTTGACTTTTATGTTGGTATCAACATATCTGGGCCATGTCAAACCGCGTTCCATATGAAGCCACGTTAAAGGTCCGTGACACCTGTCTCTGCCTGCATGCGCAGCGAGCGGCGCGCGCCCTCGCCCGCCGCTTCGACGATGCGCTGCGTCCCTGTGGCCTCAGCAATGGCCAGTTCTCGCTTCTGATGGCGCTTAACCGGCCGGAGCCGGCGAAGCCGGCACCGGTGGCGGCCCTTCTCGCGATGGATCGGACGACGCTGACCGCCGCGCTGAAGCCGCTGGAACGCGACGGCCTCGTGACCATTGAAACAGACCCGCAGGACCGGCGCGGCCGGCTGCTACGCCTGACCGAGAGGGGCCATGCGGTGCTTCTCTCGGCCCTGCCCATCTGGCAGGAGGTCCATGCGGCGATCGAGGCCGGGATCGAAACGGGGCTGCCGGGGCTGGAGCCCGACAGCCTCAGGGCGGCGATGAACGCCCTGCGCTAGGGCTAAGCCCTCACTCCCACTCGATCGTTCCGGGCGGCTTGCTCGTCACGTCATAGGTGACGCGGTTGATGCCGCGCACCTCGTTGACGATCCGGTTGGACACGCGGGAGAGGAAGGCGATGTCGAAGGGATATACATCGGCGGTCATCCCGTCCGTGCTCGTCACCGCGCGCAGAGCGCAGGCCTGGTCATAGGTGCGGCCATCGCCCATCACCCCCACGGTGCGGACGGGCAGCAGCACGACGAAGGCCTGCCAGATCGCGTCGTAGAGGCCGGAGTTGCGGATCTCTTCCAGGAAGATCGCGTCCGCCTTCTGCAGGATGGCCACCTTTTCGCGCGTCACCTCGCCAGGGATGCGGATGGCAAGGCCCGGACCCGGGAAGGGATGGCGGCCCACGATGTTCTCCGGAACGCCCAGCTCACGGCCGAGGGCGCGGACCTCGTCCTTGAACAGCTCCCGCAGCGGTTCGACGAGCTGCATCCGCATATGCTCGGGCAGGCCACCGACATTGTGGTGGGACTTGATCGTGACGGAGGGGCCGCCCGTGGCGGAGACGCTCTCGATCACATCTGGATAGAGCGTGCCCTGGGCGAGGAAATCGGCGCCGCCGAGCTTCGCCTGCTCCTCCTCGAACACCTCGACGAAGAGGCGGCCGATGGTCTTTCGCTTCAGCTCCGGATCGGTGACCCCCGCCAGGGCGCCGAGGAAAAGATCGCTCGCGTCCCGGTGGATGAGCTTGATGTTGAAGCGGTCACGGAAGGTGGAGACGACCTGCTCCGCCTCGCCGCCCCGCAGCAGCCCGTGATCGACGAAAATGCAGGTGAGCTGGTCGCCGATCGCCTCATGCAGCAGCACGGCGGCCACGGAGGAATCAACGCCGCCGGAGAGGCCGCAGACCACCTTGCCCGAACCGACCTTGGCGCGGATGCGGGCGATTTCCTCCTGCCGGAAGGCGCCCATGCTCCAGTCGCCCTTGGCGCCGCAGATGCGGCGGACGAAGTTCTTCAGCAGGGCATGGCCATGCGGCGTGTGCACCACCTCCGGATGGAACTGCACGCCGTAGAAGTGCCGCTTGTCATCGGCGATGGCGGCGAAAGGCGCCCCTTCCGAGGTGGCGACGACGCGGAAGCCGGGGGGAATGGCGGTGACGCGGTCGCCATGGCTCATCCAGACCTGCTCGCGCGCGCCCTTTTCCCACACGCCGTGGAACAGGTCGCAATCCTCCTGCACCTGCACGTGGGCGCGGCCGAATTCGCGGTGCTCGCCGGCCTCGACCTGGCCGCCGAGTTGGGCGCACATGGTCTGCTCACCATAGCAGATGCCCAGGATAGGCAGACCCATCTCGAACACCGCCTGAGGGGCGCGGGGGCTGGTGCCCTCGGTCACGCTCGCCGGGCCGCCGGAGAGGATGATGCCCATGGGATCAAAGGCCCGGATCCGGTCCTCATCGGCGGTGAAAGGCCAGATCTCGCAATAGACCCCCTCTTCCCGCAGCCGGCGCGCGATTAGCTGCGTGACCTGGCTTCCGAAATCGAGAATGAGCAGGCGCTGGTGTCGCTCGCTGCTCTGGAGGGTTTCGGAGGGGGGAGGAGTCGTGTCGGCCATGGCGGCCATCACCACAGAATGCGGCGCGCTTCAACCCTCTCCGAGCGCATCCCCCTCCCGCGTTGCCGCGGTGGCGTCCAGCAACAGGGTGATGGGATCCCAGAGAACCGCCGTCTGTTCCACCTGGTGCCCGCCGACGCAGATCATCTCCCGCCCCACCGGGCGGCCGCCCAGGCGACGGTAGAACCACCCGGCGCCATTGGCCGAGAGAACCCAGAGCATGGCGGAGCCGCAGCCGATCGCGGCCAGATGGGCCGCAGAGGCGCGCATCAGGCGCCTTCCGATGCCCTGGTCGCGCCAGTCCGGAAGAAGGTAGAGCGTCTCGATCTCGCCGGCCGCAATCCCCTCCCGCCGGGCCAGGGCGGCGGAGGCGAAGCCGATGATCCGGCCATCGGGCGTGCCGGCGACGAAGACCGCTTCCCCCCCGCGCCGCGCCAAAATGGCGCGGAGATAGCCCGCTGCGAGGCGCCGCTCGTTCAGCGAGGCGAGATAGGCATCGGGAAGGACCCCGGGATAGGCATCCTGCCAGGCGATGCGGTGAATGGCGCCGATGAGCGGCGCGTCCTCCGGCCGGGCCCTGCGGACCTGCACCATCGCCGCGCCGCCCGGGCCCGGAGAGGTCAGGACCGGCGTCGCAGCACGGCGGCGAAGAAGCCGTCCGTGCCATGGCTGTGCGGGGCCAGCGCCATATGCGCCCCCTCACCCGGTGCCGGGCCTTTCATGCCGGCTTCGGCCCAGGCCTCGGCGAGAGGCACGGTTTCAAAATCGGCATGCGTGTCGAGGAATTCGCGCACCTGCTCTTCATCCTCACCGGGTAGCACCGAGCAGGTAGCGTAGATCAGCTTTCCGCCGGGACGCACCAGGGTGGATGCCCGATCCAGGATGGCGCGCTGTTTCGTGATGAGTTCGCTGTAATCTTCAGGGGTGGTGCGCAGCCGTGCATCGGGGTTGCGGCGCCAGGTGCCCGTGCCGGTGCAGGGCGCATCCACCAGCACGCGGTCGAACTGGGCGGCGCGGCGTTTCACCCAGCGGTCGCCCGCCTCCAGCAGATGCGTCTCGGCGTTGTCCACCCCGGCCCGGCGCAGGCGCTTGGCTGCGCCGGTGAGCCGGGGAGCGGAAACGTCCAGCGCGGCGATCCGGCCGCGATTGCGCATGGTCGCGGCCATGGCCAGGGTCTTGCCCGCGGCGCCTGCGCAGTAATCCGCCACCTTCATGCCCGGCCGGGCATCCGCCAGAGCTGCGATCAGCTGGCTGCCCTCGTCCTGGATCTCCACCCAGCCCTCCTCGAAGGCGCGGGTGTTGAGGATCGGGCGCCGATCGGCCACGCGAAGGCCCCAGGGGGAATAGGGCGTCGGCTCGGTCGGGATGCCCTCCGCCGCGAGTGCCCGCGCCGCCTCCTCCCGGGTGCTGCGCAGGAGGTTCACGCGGAGATCCAGCGGGGCGCTCGTCTCCATCGCGGCCGCCGCCTCGGGAAGGCTCCCGCCAAAGCGGTTGCGAAGATCCTCCATCACCCAGCCCGGCAGGTTCAGCCGGGTGGCTTCATCCATGTCCGGATGGACGAGCGGCTGTCCTTCCAACCGCGCCAGGACGCGCCGCTCATCCGGGGAAAGACGGGGCTCCGCATAGCCCTCTCCGGTGAAGGCCGCATCGAGCCCGGCAAGCCGCCCGCCCTCCGCCAGCAGCATATGGGCGGCGATGAGAAGCCGCGCGGTGGGCGCCGCCCCGGCGCGGGCCAGATGCCAGTCGAGGCGCAGGCGCTCCCGCACCACGGCCCAGGCGCGCTCCGCAATGGCACGGCGGTCCCCGCCGCCGATGTAGCGGCGGGCGCGGAAGAAGTCGTTCGCGACGGCGTCGGCGGGGCGGCGGGGCGCGGCTTCCAGCTCCGCCAGCAGGGAGACGGCAGCAGCAAGGCGGGCGAGCGGGGTCATGGCATGCTTCCGGGCATCGGGGCGCGAGGCGCCAGCGGCGCGCCGGACAGGGATGGATTGGGCATGGGCGCTACATCGGCGGATGGAGGCCTTGCCGCAAGCACCCATTCCGCGCGGGTCCCATCCCCGCCGGGGACCGAATCTGTTACGCTGGAGGCATTCGTTGGGAACGCCAGGAAAGAAAGCTGCCGATGCGCCCTGCCATGCTCTTGCCGCTGATCGCCTTCGCCATGGCGGGTTGCGCGCAGTGGGAGAAGCCCGGCGCCACCCCGCAGATGCGCGACGCAACCCTCGCCCGCTGCGAGGCGGCCGCCTTCAACATGGCACGGCCCGAGAACATCACGGTGATGACGGACCGCGGCGGCTGGGTTCCGGGATCGCGCGAGTGCCGAGGCGAGGGCCCGAACCGCCGCTGCCGCGAGACGCAGGGCTATTACCGCGGCCCGAGCTACAGCACCCGCGACCAGAACGAGCCGGTGCGCGAGGCTTTTGTGGAGGATTGCATGCGCCGGGACGGGTGGGTGCTGCGCTAGGCAGCCCCCGCCCCTTGGCCCAGGCCGGGCCGGTTTCCCGGCCCGGAGTGCCCTACCCTTCCTGCCGGTAGTTCGGCGCCTCGCGGGTGATGGCCACGTCGTGGACATGGCTCTCCCGCAGGCCGGCGCCGGTGATGCGGCGGAAGCGGCAATTGCTCTGCATCTCGGCGATGGTGCCGTTGCCGGTGTAGCCCATGGCGGATTTCAGCCCGCCGACGAGCTGGTGGATGACATTGCCCACCGGCCCCTTGTAGCCGATGCGGCCTTCGATGCCCTCCGGCACCAGCTTGAGCTGGTCCTGGACCTCGGACTGGAAATAGCGGTCGGCCGAGCCCCGGGCCATGGCGCCCAGGCTGCCCATGCCGCGATAGGACTTGTAGGAGCGGCCCTGGTAGAGGAACACCTCGCCCGGCGCCTCGTCCGTGCCCGCGAAAAGGCTGCCCATCATCACGCAGTCCGCCCCGGCCGCGACGGCCTTCGCGATGTCGCCGGAGGTGCGGATGCCGCCATCGGCGATGGCGGGTACGTCGTGCTCCCGCGCGGCGGCGGCGCATTCCATCACCGCGGTGAGCTGGGGCACGCCGACGCCCGCCACGATGCGGGTCGTGCAGATCGAGCCCGGGCCGATGCCGATCTTCACCGCATCTGCCCCTGCCTGGATCAGCGCCTCCACGGCCTCTGGCGTCGCGACATTGCCGGCGATGATCTGCACGGAGTTGGAGAGGCGCTTGATCAGCTCCACCGACTTCAGCACGCCAGCCGAATGGCCATGGGCCGTGTCCACCACGATGATGTCCACATCGGCGGCCACCAGCGCCTCGGCCCGAAGGCGCCCATCCTCGCCGGTGCCGGTGGCGGCGGCCACGCGGAGGCGGCCCATTGAATCCTTCACCGCGTTCGGATTGGCCTGGGCCTTGTCCATGTCCTTTACCGTGATCAGGCCGACGCAGCGGCCCTTCTCATCGGTGACGAGCAGCTTCTCGATGCGGTGCTTGTGCAGCAGGGCGCGGGCCCGGTCCGGCGTGACATCGGCCGGCACGGTGACCAGGTTCTCGCGGGTCATCAGCTCGTAGACGCGCTGGCCCGGGTCGCTGGCGAAGCGGACGTCGCGGGAGGTGACGATGCCGACAAGGCGCCCGGTCTCCGGTTCCACCACGGGGATGCCGCTGATCCGGTGGTGCTCCTGCAGGGCGCGCACATCGGCCAGGGTCTGGTCCGGATGGATGGTGACGGGGTTCACCACCATGCCGCTTTCGAACTTCTTCACCCGGCGCACCTGGGCGGCCTGGTCTTCGATGGAGAGGTTCTTATGGATCACGCCGATGCCGCCGGCCTGGGCCATGGCGATCGCCATCGGTCCCTCGGTCACGGTGTCCATCGCGGCCGCGACGAGGGGGATGTTCAGCCCGATCTCACGGGTGATGCGGGTGCGTGTATCCGTCTGGCCGGGCAGGACCTTCGAGAAGGCCGGGACGAGCAGAACGTCGTCGAACGCGAAGGCTTCCTCGAAACGGGCGAGGAAGCGAGGCGGGGTGGTGTCGGGTGCCATTGGCGGGGGCCTCTCGGAACGGGGCGGCGCTGCCTTGGCGATCCCTCCTACGCTTGTTGCACCCCTGGCCGCAAGGCCGCGCCCATGACGATGGCGAGACGCTGATCCCCGCCCTCGGCTTGGGTCAGCCCGGCTGCTCATCCTTCTGCCCGCCCCGGAAGCCCTGGGCGACCACATACATCTCCGCGCTGTCCTTGCGGCTGGCCGGCGGCTTGGCGTGCCGAACCGAGGCGTAGTCCCGCTTCAGCCCGGCCAGCAGCTCACGCTCCGTGCCGCCCTGGAAAACCTTGGCCACGAAGGCTCCGCCTGGGGAGAGCACCTTCCGCGCGAAATCTGCGGCCAGTTCCACCAGGGCAAGAATCCGAAGGTGGTCCGTGGCGTTGTGCCCCGTGGTGTTGGGCGCGATATCCGAGATGACGAGGTCGGCCGGGCCGTCCAGTGCCTCAAGCACGGCCTGCTCCGCCGATTCCTCGTTGAAGTCGCCCTGCAGCACGATGGCGCCGGGGATCAGGTCCATCGGGAGGATGTCCAGGGCCACGACCTTGCCCTTCTCCCCCGTGCGCTTCACCGCCACCTGGGTCCAGCCGCCCGGGGCTGCGCCGAGGTCCACGATGCGCTGGTTGGGGCGGAAGAGCTTGAAGCGCTCATCCAGCTCGATGATCTTGAAGGCGGCGCGGGAGCGCAGTCCCTGCGCCCGGGCGGCCTGGACATAGGGGTCGTTCAGCTGCCGCTCCAGCCATTTCTGGCTGGCGGTGCTGCGGCCCTTGGCGGTGCGCAGCCTGGTGGAGAGGTTGCGCTGACCCGTCTTACGGGATTCGGTCACGGAATCGGTCCTAAAGGCTTCAGTTGCCGCGGCGGGCGCGGCGGCGCTCCCGCATCGCGCGGAGGAGCAGCCCCTCGCGCAGCCCGCGGTCGCAGACGGTGATGCCGGCAGCGGGCCAGACCTCACGGATGGCGGCGTAGATGGCGCATCCCGGGAGGACGAAATCAACCCTGTCCGGGCCGATGCAGGGATGCGCTGCCAGCCCCTCCCGGCCCATGCAGCGGAGCACTGCCAGGGCGCGGTCGGCGCAGGACATTTCGAGGTCATGCCCGTCGACGACGGCACGGTTGTATCGCGGCAGGTCGAGCGCGATGCCGGCCAGGGTGGTGACAGTGCCAGAGGTGCCCATCAGGCGCACCCCGCCGGCCCGCATCTCCTGGCGGATGCAATGCACGGCGTCGAAGGCCTCGAGCTTCTCGGCCACTTCCTCGACAACGCGGTCGAAGCCTTCCCCGCCGAAACAGGCGGCGCCATCCCGCTCCACCAGGGTGACCACGCCCAGCGGGACCGAGATCGTGCCGATGAGACGGGGGCGCTCAGCGTCATCGGTGCGGATCCAGGCGATTTCGGTCGAGCCACCGCCGATGTCGAACAGCAGGGCCCGCCGGTCCTGCGGCCGCAGGAGCGGGGCGCAGGATTCCATGGCCAGTTCCGCCTCCTCCCGCGCGGGGATGACGCGGATCGGGGCTCCCAACGCCTTCTCCGCTCGTTGGATGAAGCGGCGGCCGTTGGTCGCGCGGCGGCAGGCCTCAGTGGCAACGGCATGGACAGCCTGCACGGGACGACGGGCCAGCTTCTGGCCGCATGCTTCCAGCGCAGCCTCTGCCCGGTCCATTGCCGCGTCAGAGAGGGCGCCGGTGGAGCTCAGCCCTTCGCCGAGGCGGATGATGCGGCTGAAGCTGTCCAGCACTCGGAACCCCGACGGCCCGGAGGGGCTGGCCACCAGCAGCCGGCAATTGTTGGTACCGAGATCCAGCGCGGCAAACAGCGGAGCCCCGGTGGAGGGCCCTGCAGGGAGGGAGCTGGGCGGCGCCGGGGGAGCCTCCCCCCGCCTGCCACCCGGCGGCTGGGAGGCGTTCCGGGTCTGCATGGCATTCGAACAACGATGATCCGCCCGCAGATGGGGTGGAGCAAGTCCTTATTCCACAAAAACCTTCATGTGGCGGGTTGCGGCCCTCCGGGGAGGCGGCTATATCGCCGCCACGCCTGCCGTTGGGGAATAGTTTAACGGTAGAACTCCCGACTCTGACTCGGGCAGTCTTGGTTCGAATCCAGGTTCCCCAGCCAACCCTTCCCCAGGGTCTGGCAGATCAACAGCATAGCCTCGGACATCCAGCACTCTCGGCGCCAACCGGGCCAAATGGCCGGGTGTCGCACATGGGTGTCACACAAAGCTGTCACACCACGGTGCCCCCAGCCAAGCGGTCCTGACTGGGGATCCGATGAGGCACCACGCCCATATCCGGCGCCGGGGCAATTTGTGGTACTGGCGAAGGCGCCTGCCGGGGGCAGGCCGTGGGCGCTGCATCGACCTCTCCCTGGACGTCGAGGGCCGCGTCCCCGCCCGACACATGGGGGCCCTCATGGACGCCGCCTTCGAGCAGTTGCTGCACCAGGGTCCCGGCCCCCAGTCCTCTCCCGGGACAGAGGCTGCCGTGATGCGGGCCGTGCGGGACGAGGTGGTCCGGCGCTGCACCGAGGCCAGGCGCCGTCGCGGGCCCGACCCAGTCCTGCCCGGCCGCGCTCCCCTTGCGGAGGCCGCTCCGCCGAGCGAGGTGGCCGCGCCGCTCGCCGCCTTCCTGTCGGGCATACCGGACACCGACTGTAGCGGCTGAGTGAATTCTCCCCGGAAGTGCTGGCTGAAAATTCCCCAGTTCAGCGCGACTGCCCGTGCCCGGGGCGAGCCCCGGGCACGGGTGGCGCCGGCCATGCCCCAGGATGCCGACCGGCATCATGGGAGCAGCCCGGTGGTCACCCTTGGGGAGCTCGTCATGATCCTGGACCTCGCCCGGCAAGGCCTG
This sequence comes from Pararoseomonas baculiformis, assembly GCF_017813395.1. Taxonomy (GTDB): domain Bacteria; phylum Pseudomonadota; class Alphaproteobacteria; order Acetobacterales; family Acetobacteraceae; genus Roseomonas; species Roseomonas baculiformis. Next base: position 132,950 of record NZ_JAGIZB010000013.1, read on the forward strand.
AGCGTCTCGGCCATAGCCCG
>NZ_JAGIZB010000014.1 GCF_017813395.1 Pararoseomonas baculiformis
ACAGCGAGGTTGATACACCCGATCCCATCCCGAACTCGGCCGTGAAACACCCCAGCGCCCATGGTACTGCGTCTTAAGACGCGGGAGAGTCGGTCGGCGCCAGGCCACCAGACCAGATCTGTAGCGGAACATCCTCCCTACCAAACAATCACCTCACGCGGGGTGGAGCAGCCCGGTAGCTCGTCAGGCTCATAACCTGAAGGTCACAGGTTCAAATCCTGTCCCCGCATCCAAAAACCCCGTCCCCTCCAACAAGGGAACGGGGTTTTTCCTTGTGTGCTACCCGCCACTCTGAGGCGGCAAAACCGGGGCCGGTAGCGGCTCCAGCTTTTCAGCACTGTCGCCGAGCCGGTCTGCATCCAGTGCCTTGCCACGGCCCGGCACCGTTGCACCATGGCCCGCCGCGGCGATTGGCCGCCCAGGAGCAAGCCGGTCCCCTAGCGCCTGCGCGACCCCGGCCGGCAGGCGGATCACCACACCCTCATCCAGCACCGCGCCGATCACATCCCCCTGCGGGGTGTAGAGTGGCATGCGGATGGTTCCTGCCGCTTCCAGCCTCTCATCGGCCGCGCGGAACTCAGGGAAGGTCCAGCTCGGGCGGTCCACAAAGCGCGGCTGCGACTCGCCATCCCTGGCCCAGGCCAGCAGCGTGATCACCGGTGCCCGCCGCGCGCGGATGCCGAACACGATGATGGATCGCCCCGGAGGCACGGCCGCCATGATGGCATCCGCCACATGCTCGGGGAAAAGGACCTGCGGTCCCTCGCGGAAGACCAGCCGGTCCGTCTTTCCTTCCGGGGTGAGAAGATAGCGCTCGACCACGCCGGTAAAGGAGGGGAGCTGCGTCGGGTCAAACCAGAAGCGCCCCCCGCCGCTACCCTGAGACAGAGCCGGCCTCGCGACGAGCGTCACGAGGCCGGCGAGAAGCGCCGTTCGGCGGTTCATGGCACCCTCAGATAAAGCCCTGGCCAGCCACCAGGGAGACCAGGAACAGCACGAGGAAGATAACGAAAAGGACCTTGGCGATGCCGCTGGCCGCAGAGGCCACGCCACCAAAACCCAGCACGCCTGCTACCAGTGCGATGATCAGGAAGATGATGGTCCAGTAGAGCATGTCCGTTTTCCTTCAAGGAAGATGCGTTCCCTGAACGTGGTATTCAGATGCCGGTTGCCGGTGGGCCACGCCCCGTTGCGCCTGCGCTACACCGCTTGGCCGGAGTTGCTCTTGTCGTGCTGGGAAGCCCAGTCCTGAAGCTGTTTTTCGGCCTCGTCGGGGCCCAGGCCGTAACGCTCGCGGATCCGCTCCAGCAGAATGTCCCGGCGCCCGCCGGCCGCGCGGATATCCTCCTCGGTCAGCTTTCCCCAGTTCTTGCGGACCTTGCCGCCCATGTCGCCCCAGTCACCCGCGAGCCTGTCCCAATCCATTGCTGCCTCCATGGCCCGCATGGTGGCGGGCATCAGGCGCGGAACGGGGCGGATATGCGACCGGTTGCCATGCCGGCCTGCGAAGGGGGGCAGAATGAAATTGGGCCGGACCGTTGCCCGGCCCGGCCCGTCAGATCCAGGGCTCTCGCCCCAACCTCAAGCACCCATTTCAATCGAGCGAGATGCCGCCCGAAACCGCCTGATAGGTCGCGATCGCCAGGGCTACCGGCTCGAATGGCTTGCTGATGATGAAGGCGGGCTCCAGCCGTTCCGCCGTGAGCAGCCGCTCCGGATAGGCGGTCACGAAGATCACGGGCGTGGATTGCTCCTGCAGGATCCGCTGCACCGCCGAGATGCCGTCCCCGCCGGGGCCCAGATTCACATCCGCCAGGATCAGGCCCGGCCTCAGTTCACGGGCCATCTCCACCGCCTCGGCCTCCCCGGTCGCGATGCCGACGACATTGTGGCCGCAGCTCTCCACCAGCTGCCGGATATCCATCGCGATGATCGGCTCATCCTCGATCACCATGATGTCCGTGGCCGTTACGGCCAGCAGCGCCTCGCGCGCCTGGTCCAGACGCTGCTTCGCCTCGCCGACCGGCAGGCCCACGGCCTGTGCCGCATCCGTGATGGACAGATCTTCCAGGGCCGTCAGGAGCAGGAGCTGGCGCTGCTTTGCGGTGATGTGTTCGCCAGCGCTGTCCGGCACGAGCCGGCTGACCCCTGCGAACAGCGCGATTGGGCCCGGCACGTCCTTCGGCAGCCCCGCGCGAAGTGCCTGTGCCACCAAGGCATCGCCTCGCGCTTGTCCGCCCGTCAGAGCCCGGGCGTAGCGCCGGGCGAAGGGCAGGGTGCGAAGCAACTCCCCCTGCGTGACAGCATTCATCCGTGATAGTCCTCCGCCGCCCCGGCTGGGCGCCGCCGCCATGGCGCGCCCTTGCGGGGTCCTTACATGGGTGTGCCGCGCGCCGCGTCGATGCGGCACACGGTCCTTTTTCAGCCGGGTGCATGACGAACGACCAGGATTTCCGCCCGGCCCTTATTCGGCTGCTTCCCGACCTGCGGGCTTTCGCCCGCTTTCTGTCGCGCGATCCGGCCGCAGCGGACGACCTCGTGCAAGACACATTGTTGCGCGCCTTGCGCAACGAGGAGCAATGGCAGCCCGGCACCAGCCTCCGGGCCTGGACCTTTTCCATCCTCCGGAACGCCTGGTTCGAGAATCGCCGCCGAGCCGCCGCCCGCCAGCGGGCCCTGGACCGCGTCACGGTCGAGGAGGAAGTGCCGGCGGGGCAGGAGCACAGGATGGAGGTGATGGGGCTTGCCCGCGCGTTGAACCATCTTCCGCGCGAACAGCAGGAAGCGCTGGTCCTTGTCGGCGCGCTCGGCTTCTCCAACGAGGATGCGGCCCGTGTCGCCGGCGTGCAGGTTGGAACCTTCAAGACCCGCCTCTCCCGGGCCCGCAAGGCACTCGCCTCGCAATACGGCAGCGAGCCGGATCAAGGGGTTACCGATTGACCCCGCCCCTGGCTTTTTCGTGATCAAGCGGGCGGTAACTGAATCCCGGCATGGCGCATTGGTCCGGTGAAGATCGAGTTGAGGGGAAAAACAGATGAGCCAGACCGTCGCGACCGACATCGTCGAGACCCCGGCTGCCCGCCCGACCCATGACATCGCGGATTTCCACAAGCTTCTTGTGACGACCCTGCCGCGCCTGCGCGTCCAGGCCCTGGCACTGACCCGCAATCGCGCCGACGCGGATGACCTGGTTCAGGCCGCCGTGACCTCGGCCCTGGCCGCGAAGGACAGCTTCACCCCCGGCACCAACTTCGGCGCCTGGATGTTCCGCATCCTGCGCAACCGCTTCATCTCCGATGTCCGCCGCAAGCGCGAGACCACGGATATCGATGATGTGCCGAGCAGCGCCTTCGCCCGCCCCGGCGCGCAGGAGGACAGCCTGGTGATGCGCGAGCTGCGCGGCCACCTGTCGCGCCTGCCGGCCGAGCAGCGCACCGCGCTGGTGATGGTGACCGTCCAGGGCATGTCCTACGAGGAGGTGGCTGCCGCGATGGATTGCGCCGTCGGCACCGCCAAGTGCCGCGTCTTCCGCGCCCGCCAGACCCTGCAGCGTTGGCTGACGGGCGAGGAGCGTGGGGTGGATGCCCCGAAGGCCGCTGCCTCTGCCCGCAAGTCCGCCTCTTCCCCTCGTGCGCAGCGTCGTCATACTGCGTCGCATGAGGCGGGGATGGGGCATGCGACCCCTGTCTGAGGATGGACGAGACTAGTCAGCCAAAGGGAAAACCAGGGCCGGTGCCGAAACCAGGGCAGGGTGTTGGGAACGGGCGCGGCCAAGCCGCGCCCGAAACTGCCTTCGATCTCTGGCTGCAGCGGGGCCTGCACCAGATGTTCGATGATGTCATGCGCGAGCCCATCCCGGAGGAACTGCTTCGCCTGATCGAGCAGGATCGAAGCCAGGGCTGATCCGGGATCGGGCAAGCGCCGGGTGCTGCCGCGCGGAGAATGAGCGTTTGATGGGGCAGCGCGACCGCTTCACGCGGCTGAGACGCCGGGTGGCATCCAGCCTCGGCGGGATTCGCGGGCGAATGATCGTCCTGCTGATGGTGGCGGGCATCCCTGTCGCCTCCATCGCGATCACCAATTCCATTCAGGATTACGAAAGCGCCCTTGCCGATGGGCGCCGGGGCGTGGAGTCGCTCCGCACGCTCATGGCGGCGCGCTACGGCGTTGCCCTTAGCGTCTCGGAATCGGTTCTTCTCTCCTTGTCGCGCCAGGATCCGCGCGTACCGGAGGGTGGGTGCAGTGCCGGCTTCCGGCGCCTTGCCGATCTCGCGCCCGCCGATATCACCAGCCTTTCCGTCGCCGTGCCCGGCCAGCAGCCCATCTGCGGCGCCGTGGCGCCAGGCTTTGACCTGGAAGCCCTGCTGCGCGAGTCCCTGGCGAGCGGAGCGCCCGCCTATGGCCCCTTCCTGCCGGGCGGCACCGGGCAGACGCCAACCCTTCCCGTCATCATGCCGGGAGTCTCCACGGCTGCCTCGCAGAGTGCGGGCTGGGCCATTGTCGGCACCTTGCTCCTGCGGGACTACGCGACGCTGCCGGGCGAGGCGCGGCGAGCCGGCGACACGGTCTGGCTGGTGGACCGCGACGGACGCGTGATCTCCCCCGGCCAGCCTGCGGCCGCAACGCTGGATCCCGCCGTGCTGGCCGCGCTCGGGGACGGGGAGGCGGTTGTCGAGGGGCGGCACGGCGAAATGGCCTATGCAGGGGCCCGGCTGAACCCGGGGCTCCGCCTGGTGGTCGGGCGTTCCATTGGTGCCGTGAAGGAAGCAGCGCGCAGCTTCCTCATGCAGCGCTTCATGGAACTGGCCACCTTCCTCGTGGCCTGTCTCGCGGCGATCGTCGTGGGGGCGGACCTGGCCATGGTGCGGCCCCTCCGCACGCTTGCGGCGCGCGTCCGCGGCTGGCGTCCCGGTCATCCCTTCGGCGTCAGCCCCGCCGGCACCGAGCCGCGGGAGGTGCGGGATGTGGAGCAAGCCTTCAGCGACGCCGCCGCCGCCCTGGCCCGGCGCGAGGGTGACCTGCGCGCGGCGCTCGAACAGCGAGACGCGCTGATGGCCGAGATTCATCACCGCGTGAAGAACAACCTGCAGATCGTCTCCTCGCTGCTGAACCTTCAGGCCGGGCGCATCGGCGACCCCGCGGCCGCCGAGGAGTTCCTGGCGGCACGCAACCGCGTGCGTGCGCTCGCCACGCTGCATCGCCATCTCTACATGCAGCACAGCTTCGAGGCCGTCTCGCTCGTGCCCTTCCTGACGGAGCTGACCAACCAGCAATTCGCCTCCCACAACGAGGCCCCGGGCGAGCGCCTGGCGCTCCGCCTCGATGTGGCGGACATTGCCATCTCCACCGACCAGGCCGTCTCGCTTTCCCTTCTCGTCACCGAAGCCGTTGGCAATGCGGTCGAGCATGCCTTTCCGGATGACATGCGCGGGACCGTCTGGCTCACCCTGTCCGCCGACGAGGCGGAGGTGACGCTGGTGGTCCGTGATGACGGAATAGGCCTGCCGGACCGCAAGGACCGGCCGCGCGGCCTGGGGCTCCAGTTGATGGAGGGCTTCGCCAAGCAGCTCGGCGGCCAGTTGGTGGGCGGCAGGGCCGACGGAGAGGCGGGCGGCACGCGGTGGACGGTGCGCTTCCCCATTCGGGAAAATCCCGCGCCGCGCGCCATGACCTGATGAAAGGGGCCGCGCTGGCCCCGGCCGGATGGCTACTGCGGCAGGCTGGCGGTGTGGAAGCCGGTGCCGCCGAAGCCTGTCATCAGAACCCCGGCCCCATCCAGGACGGCGCTCATCTGCGCATAGGCAACGGGCACCGCCAGCAAGGCCGCGAGCAGCAGCATCATCGTGAGGCGCCCGACCTGCATCGCCTTGTTCTCCGTTCTCCCTTCCTGGCCCCTTTGGCCAGGCCTTTCGTTCCGAACGCCGCATCGTGCCGGCAGGTTGCCCGCCCGGCCTCCGGCCTTGCGCACCAAGCTGCCCTGGCGCCGGAAACCCCCCTGGCAGGGTTGCGTTGCCGTGGGGACCGAGACATCTCCGCAGGAGGGACTGATGGCCGCAAATACCGAGGCCGGGAAAGCCGTAGACCAGGCTGCCACGGCCGTGAACGATGCCGCCACGAGCGCCAGCGAACAGATCGCGGCGCTGCGCAGGCAGGTGGAGGAGCTTTACGCCGACCGGCAGAAATACCTCTCCCAGGCGGTGGACACGGCCGAGGGCTATGCCGCCCGCGCCGCCGACCAGGCCCAGATGCAGTATGACCAGGTGGCGGACCGTGTGCGCGAGCGGCCCGCCCAGTCGCTGCTGATCGCCGCCGCCGCGGGGTTCATCCTCGCCCGCATTCTCGGCCGCTGAGGGGGTAGGGGATGCTGCTGCGGACCTTCGGCCTGGTCGGAATGGCGGCGCAGGCGGAAGGCCGCCGCCTGAAGGCAAAGGCAAACGCCACCGCGCGCAGTGCCGCCTTCTATGCCGCCGCTGCCCTGATGGGCCTGGCGGCCTTCGTGATGCTGCATGTGCTGGGATGGCATGCGGCGCGCAACAGCTTCGGACCAACCACTTCGGCGCTGATCGTTATGGTGGTGGATCTGGTGCTGGCTGGCCTGCTGGTCTTCCTGGCCTCGCGTAACACCAAGGCGCAGGAGGAGATGGAGGCCCAGGCGGTGCGCAACGTCGCGCTCACCGGGGCCGCGCAGTCGGCTATTGCCAGCTTCACCACCCAGGGGGCGCCGCTGATGGCGCTGGGCGGCATTCTCATCGCCGCGCTCTGGCCCAAGCTGAACGGGCGCCGCGGCCGGCGCTGATCCTCGCGCCACCGCACCCCAAAAGGGGCGCCTCCCTCCAGGGGGGTGCCCCTTTTCCTTGCAGGCCGGCCTCCGCGTGATGGGTGCCCGCCCTTCGGTTCCCAATCGCGGCCGCCCGGCGTATCCTTCGCGCCTGAAAAGGGGAGGCCCAGGTTGGACATTGCGGCGTTGCGCCACGAGATGCCGCCTGATGTCGATGCGCTGCCCGCGCTGCTCGACCGGCTGGAGGCCTTTGCCGAGGCCGCCGGGCTTTCTCCCCGTACGACCCAGCACCTGACCCTGGTGGCGGAGGAACTGGCGGCGAATGTCGCCATGCACGCCGCGGGCGCGACGATGCTGCGCATCACGGTAAGCCGGGAACACGATTCGGTCCGGCTGGTGATCGAGGATGACGGTCCGGCCTTCGATCCGCTTTCCGTGGCAGGGCCGGACCTCGATTCAGGGGTCGAAACCCGTCAGATCGGCGGGTTGGGCGTGCATTTCGTCCGCACCATGACGCGTTCGGCCGCCTATGAACGGCGTGACGGGCTGAACCGCGTGACGGCCCTGCTGGACGCCGGGTGAACCGGGGGGCAAACATCGCTCACCACAACCGGCCTTCCGTGCCGGACCTGACTGGAGATGCCATGCAGATCGCCGAGCACAGGGAAGGCGCCGCCACAGTGGCCGCGCTGGAGGGCCGCCTGGATACCGCCACCGCCCCGGCCACCGAGGAAAAGCTCCTCTCCCTCATCCAAGGGGGGCCGCTGGTCGCCGACATGTCGGGGGTGCGCTACGTCTCCTCCGCCGGGCTGCGCGTCCTGCTGAAGGCGGCGAAGCAGGCCCGCACGAAGGGCGTTGGCTTTTCCGTCTGCGGGCTTCAGCCCGCCGTGCGGGAGGTCTTCGAGATTTCCGGTTTCGACAAGATCATTCCCCTGCACGCGACTCGCGCCGAGGCGCTGGCCGCGGGCTGACCGGCCCGCGCCGGGAGAGGAGGTGCACCATGCCCGCCACGGGCCGGGCCGCGCACCTCCTTGCCCTGCGTCAGCGGGCGGAGAACGGGCTTGCGGCCCTGGCCGGCCTGGCTCCGTCCGATGTGCTGCGCCGCCGGCTTGAGCGCGCGGCGCCGCTTCTCGAAGCCCTGGGCACCGCGCCGGATGGCGATTCGCCCGAGCTCGATTCATCGATCCCCAAATCCTCCCCCTGGGCCGCGCTGCTCGATTGCGTGACGGTCCAGGAAACGCGGCTGTTCCGCACCGCGCCGCAGTTGCTCTCGCTTTCCGCGCTGCTGCCGGATCTGCCCGGGCGGCCGCTTCGGCTCCTCTCCGCCGGCTGCGCGACCGGGGAGGAAGCCTGGAGCCTGTCCATACTGGCAGGGGCGTCAGGGATTGAGGCCGAGGTCCTCGGACTCGATCTCTGCCGCCCCGCCCTGAAGGCTGCGGAATCCGGCCGCTACCTTGCCGGGCCGCCCGATGCGCTGCGCGAGGTTCCGCCCGTCTTCCTGCCCTGTTTCACACAGGCCGGCGGCTGGGTGATGCCGCGCACCGGCCCCCGCCCCATCTTCCGGCACGCGAACCTGCTCCATCCGCCTGCCGATCTCGGCACCTTCGACGCCATCCTCTGCCGCAACGTGCTGATCTATCTCCTGCCGGAAGCACGGCAGGCAGTGCTGCGCCGTCTCGTCGCGATTCTCCGGCCCGGCGGCGCCCTGTTGCTCGGCGCCACGGACAAGCCAGACCCGGGCCTGCCGCTGGCGCAGGTGCCGGGCGCCCACGTGATGTGGCGCCGCCTATGAGCCATTTCGCATGAGCCCGGCCGGCATCCTGGCAGGCGGCACGGCGTACCGTTTGCCGGAAGGCGCGTCCGCCACCGGCCTTCCGGTGCTGCGGCCCCTTCCGCGCGGGCACGGCACCCTCAGCGTGGGGCTGCTCGGGGGCGCTGCGCTCCCGGCCTGGATCCTGCCCGGCACGCGCCAGCCCGCCTCGGCATGGGTCCTTCTCCCCGGGCAAGAGGGGGCCTCGCTGCTCGGTGGCGATCTTCTGCTGAACGAGCTCCCGCCTGAAGCGCTCCCTGTGCCGCAGCCCGCCTTTCCCCCGTCCCAGCTGCGGCTGGCCCGGCGCGTGGAGCCGGCCGAACAGGAGGAGACGCCCGCGGCGCCACCGGCCCCGGGGGGCTTCCGCCTCATCCTGAGCGATGGGGTTCTGGACCTGCCCTTCGGTGCGCTGGACCGCCTGCTTCCCATGCCCGCGCTGCATCCCATGCCCGATGCCCCGCCCGGCATGCGCGGCATGGCCTGGACGGCTGTCGGAGCCGTGCTGGTCCTGGGAACAGATGCGCCGGAGGAGGAGGGCGAGGCTGCAACGCCGCTGCTGGCGGTGATCCTCTCCTCGGGGCGCCGGATCGGCCTGGGCTGCCGCTCCGTGGTGCCGCTCGCCCAGGCGCCGGGCTCCCTGCCGGAGGCGCTTCTTTCCCCCGCCCTGCTCGCCGCCGCGCCGCTGGTGGTGCCTCCGGCCGAGGCCTTGCCGGTGCGCAGGCGCTCCCTCCTGGTCGCCCGTGCCGCCGGGGCCGCCTTCGCCCTGTTCCTGGAGGATGTCGCCGCGATCATCCCGCCCATGACAGCGGGAAACCGCCGCGACGGGGCGGTCGCCGGGATCGCCGCGCATCGGGGGGATGTGCTGCCCGTGCTGGATGCGGGGCAGCGGCTGGGCCGCGCGCCAGTGCTCGCGGATGGCCGCCCCGTTCCGATGATCCGGCTGCCCGGCGCCCACCCGGCCGCGCTGGCTGTTTCCGCCGTGATCGGGCTGCAACCGGTGCCCGAGGCCGATATCGCGCCGCTGGCCGGCACGGGGCTGGTGGCCGCGATGGCACGGGTGGACGGGCCGCTGATCCCCATCCTGCGTGCCCGCGCGCTGCTCGCGCCGCTTCAGGGGGGGCACGGGGTGTGATCCGTGCCCTGGTGGTGGATGATTCGGCCTTCATGCGCATGGCCCTGCGCCGGATCATCGAGGCCGATGGCGACCTGCGCGTGGTGGGAGAGGCGAGCGAGGGCGGGGCGGCGGTCGAACTGGCGGCCAGGCTGCATCCGGACATCGTGACCATGGACATCGAGATGCCGGGTCTGGACGGAATTGCCGCCACCCGCAGCCTTGCAGCCCTTCCGGACCCCCCGGCCGTGGTGATGGTCAGCCACCACACGCGCAATGGGTCCGAGGCGGCCCTGGAGGCCCTGGCGGCTGGCGCCGCGGATGTGCTGTGGAAGGGCTCCGCGATCGGGGCGCTGGACCTTGCGCAGATCGACCGGGAACTGCGCGGCCGCCTTCGCCACTGGGCCCGGCAGAGGGCACGCCCTTCCTCGCTTGCTTCGCATCCTGTAGCGCCCGCCCCGCCGCCCCGCCCGATGCCGCCGGCCCGCACTGGATGCGACGTGGTGGTCCTCGCCGCCTCGACCGGCGGGCCGGATGCGCTGGCCGCGCTTTTCTCCGCCTCGGGGCCGCTGCTCGTGCCCTGCGTGGTGGCGCAGCACATGCCCGCTGATCTCGGCCCCGATTTCGTGCGCCATCTCAACCGCCGCGGTGGGGTGGGGGCGGTGCTGGGCGAGCATGGCATGGCCTTGCGCCCCGGCCATGTCGCCGTCATCCCGGGCGGCACGGATGGTCATCTCGCGCGCGGGGCCGAAGGGCTGGCACTGCGCCTGGGGCGGGGCGATGGGCTGGTGCATCCCTCGGCGGACATGCTCTTCCGCTCGGCCGCCCTTGTGGCGCAGCGTGCGATCGGCGTGGTCCTCACGGGCATGGGACGCGACGGGGCGGCCGGGGCCGCCGCGATGCGAGAGAGAGGCATGGCTGTGCTGGCGCAATCGCCGGAAAGCTGCGTGGTGGCGGGCATGTCCGGCGCCGTGATCGAGGCCGGGCTGGCCGGCGAGGTGGCAGCCCCTGATATCCTCGGGGCAAGGCTGCGCGCCCTGGCCACACCGCGCGCCACCCTGCCGGGCCGCGGCTGGGGCATGGCATGAGCGGGCGCGCGCTGGATGCGGAGCTGCTGTCCTTCTTCCTTCCGGAATGGGAGGCCGAGGCGGCGCGACTGGCGGCGGGCGGGGACGAGGCGGCGCAGCGCCGAAGCCTGGATGCGCTGCGGGGCCTCGCCTCGGGCGCGGAGATCGAATCGCTGCGCGGGGCGCTGCGCGCGCTGGACCCGCTGCCCGATCCCTTTGACGCTGCCGCCACGGCCGCCGCCCTGTCCGCCCATGCGCGGGCCGTGGTCGCGGCGGGGCGGGACCTTCCCTTCACGGAGCCCTCAGCGCCGGCCGACGGCCGCGACGCCGTGCGGACCCTGGTGGTGGATGACAGCGCGATGATGCGCCGCCTGGTCCGCGAGAGCCTGGCCGCCGACCCGGCTTTCGCCGTGGTCGCCGAGGCGGCGGATGGGCGGGAGGCGCTGGAGCGGATCGCCGGGCAGAGCCCGGAGCTGATCCTGCTGGATATCGAGATGCCCGTGCTGGATGGGCTGGGCGTGCTGCGGGAATGGGCGCTGAGCGGAACCGGCGCCGTGGTGGTGGTGTCCTCCGCCGCCGTGCCGGGCGGGGAGGTGGCGACGGAGGCGAGGCGGCTCGGTGCCAGCGCCGTGGTGGGCAAGCCCTCCGGCGCCTTCTCCCCCGATCTCGGCGAGCGCCAGGGCGAGGCGATCCGCCGCGCGGCCCGCCGTGCCGTGGGCCTGCCGCCGCATGGAGGCGCCGCATGATCGAGGATGATGCCCTCTGGGAGGGCTTCGCCGCCGAAAGCGAGGAGCATCTCGACACGATCGAGCGCCTGCTCTCCGGCGCAGGGGAAGAGAGCCTGGTGGAAGGGGAGGGGGTGAACACCCTTTTCCGCGCCTTCCACAGCCTCAAGGGCATGGCTTCCGTGCTCGGCGCGGCCGGCATGCGGGATCTGGCCCATGGCTGCGAGGACCTTCTGGGGCTTGCCCGTGCCGGGAAGCTGGCGGTCGGGGGCGGCGTGGCGGACGGGCTCATGGCGGCCGTCGATTCGCTGCGCGCCCTGCGGGCGCAGGTGATCGAAACGCATCGGGACGCCCCGGCCGACCCTGCCCTGCTGCGCCGGATCGCCGCCCTGTCCGAGGCGGGGATCCCGCAACCGCAAGCGGGAGGGACAACCGCCCCGGACGCGGCGGATCCGCTGCTGGGAGCCTTCGCCTCGCGCTGCGCTGCCGCCGCCGCGGCCCTGGCCGGGCTTTCCGCTGGACGGGATGAGGCCGCGCTGGCCGAGGCGTCGGATCTGGCCGGCGCTGCCCGGCTGATGCGCCTGCCCGGGCTGGCTGCCGGGTTCGAGGCGCTGGCCGGCGCCGCCGGCACCCCCGCCGCGCTGCCCGCCCTTGGCCGCCTGCGCCGGCTGCTCGCGCTGCTCGGAGCGCGGGCGGGGGAAGCGGCAGGCGCCGATGCCATTCCGGGTGCCGCGAGCGGTACCGTGGACCGGTCCTTCCTTGCCGATGCGGCCCAGGGCCTGGCCGATCCCCCGGGCGGCCATGCGGCGCTGGCGGCCACGGCGCGCGAGGGGGCCGCCGCCGCCTGCGCGCTGGGCCAGGAGGCGCTGGAGCGCGCCCTGCTCGCCCTGGAGGATCTCGCCGATCGTGCCGCCGACCCGGATGCGGCTGCCCTGCTTGGCGCCCGCGGCCCGGCCCTGGCCGAGGCGATCCGCCATGCCGGGGGAGGAGGCGCCGCCCCGATGGCGGGGTCTGCCAGCGATTCGCGCATCCCGCCCAGTTTCCTGCCGCTGCTGAGTGAAACTGCCCGGCAGCGCGCCGCCGCCGCGCTCGAATCCGGGGCACGGCTCTATGTCGCGCGTCTCGCAATGGGGCAGGGCGAGGCGCTGGAGGCCGGCATCGCCGATGCGCTGCGGCCCGAGGCGGAGATCCTGGGAAGCCGGACCCTTCCCGGCGCCAGCCCGCCACTCCTTGAACTGCTGATCGCCAGCACGGCGGAGCTGGACGCCCTTTCCCGCGCGGCCACGGCCGCGGATCCCTCGCGCCGCGTGCTGCTCTCCCTCTCCGCCGCGGAGGATGAGGCCTCCCACGCCCCGGCCACGCTCGGCAGCGCCACCATGCGGGTGCGGCAAGAGGTAATCGACGGGATCATCACCCTTGAGGCGGAAGTCCGTGCCGCCTCCCTGGCCCTGGCGGAGGCCCTGCGGGAAAGCACGCCACGCTCGGCCATCGCGCGGATCGCCGTGCTAGCCGGAAAGCTGGACGGACCGGTGGGCCGGGAGCTGACGGAACTGTCCGACCGGCTCCGCGGCTTCGAGGACGCGCTGGAGGAGGCGGAGAGCCGCCTCTCCTTCTCCCTGCGCCGGCTGGACGAGGCGGTGATGGAACTGCGCGTGGTTCCGGTGGGCACCCTCTTCGCCCGGCTTCCCCGGGTTGCCCGCGCCGTGGCGGAGCCCGCCGGGAAGGAGGTGGAGGTGGTGCTGGAGGGGCAGGAGGTCGCCATCGACCGCTCTCTGGTCGAACTCCTGGCCGATCCGCTCCTGCATCTCATCCGGAACGCGGTGGACCACGGGATCGAGCCCCCCGCGGAGCGGCGCGCGGCAGGCAAGCCGCCCCGTGCCCTGCTGCGCGTTTCCGCCGCCCGGCGCGCCGGGAGCATCCGGGTGCGCGTTTCGGATGACGGGCGCGGCATCCACCATGACCGGGTCCTGGCCCGCGCCGTGGAGCGCGGTCTGGTCACGCCGGGGCAGGCGCCGGGGCTCTCCCCCGCCCAGATCGAGGCACTGCTCTTCCGCCCCGGCTTCTCCACCGCCAGCACCGTCACCGAAACCTCCGGCCGCGGCGTGGGGCTGGATGTGGTGCAGGATGCCGCGCGGCGCGCCGGCGGCACGCTGGAGGTGGCAAGCACACCCGGCCGCGGCACGAGCTTCACCCTCCGCCTGCCGCTCACCGCCGCTACCCAGGCCGTGCTGCTGGTGGAGGTGGCGGGGCACCCCTATGCGCTTCCAACGGCGCGGATTGAGGCGGTGCTGGAGGGGGAAGGGGATGGGCGGCCTGTGCTGGCCCTCGCGCCCCTTCTGGGCCTGCCCCGCAGGCCGACCGGCGCCGTGGTGGTTGCACGGTCCGCCGCAGGCCCTGTCGCGCTCGGGGTGGACCGGGTGCAGCGCCGCGCGGATATCCTGCTTCGGCCGCTTCACCCCGCCCTGGCCCGCATGCCCGGCGTCGGCGGCGTGGGCGTGCTGGGCAATGGGGAACCGGTGCTGCTGCTGGAGCCGGACGGGCTGGCCGGGGAGGGCTGACCCCGGCCCCGCGGGGCGCCGCCCCTAGTGTTCGTTCTCCGCCGGGCCCGGCAGGGGAAGCGAGGCGAGGAGCGCTTCGAGTTCCCGCAGGTTCACCGTCCCGGTCTTCTCCAGCACCGCCCGGACCTGGGCGCGGATGGTGGGAAGGCTCACCCGCCGGCGTTCCGCTAGCTGTTCCGCCCTGATGCCGCCTGCAAGGCCCGAGGCCACCTCGGCTTCCGCCGCCGTGAGGCCGAACAGCGTTTGCAGGAGCGGCGCGGGCGGGCCCGGCCGGTCCAGCGGACGGAGCAGCAGGAGCGCCAGGCCCTGCACGGGTCCTGAGTCCGCCGGGCGTCCCGCCGGATGCAGCGCCCCCGGCAGGGGTGAGACAAGGATGGCGATCGCATGGCGCCGCCGCTCCGCCACGGCTGCCAGCCGCATGGCGCCCCCCGCCTGCCTGAGCCGCGCGACGGATTGCACGAGCGCCGTCAGCCGGGCTGTCTCCTCCGTCCCGGGAAGGCGCAGATGGAGCGGCGCGCCAGGGCGGGATCCGTCGCGCGCGAGGCTGAGGCCGCTCGCCGGGCCGCTGAGCCGGAGCGCGGCGGTATTGGCATGGTGGATCGCAAGGGTGGCATCGACGACCATGGCCGCCTCGGGCACCGCGTCCAGCATCCGCAGCGGCAGGCCGGAGGCCGCGGCGCCAAGACGGGCTCGCAGTTCGAGAGCGCGCTGCACATGGGGCAGCGCGGCCCGGAGGGGCTGCAGGTCCTCCGCCGCGAAGGGTTTCGCGCCGCCTGGCCGGTGCAGGCCGATGTTGAAATAGCCCTGGCCTATCCGCCCGATACCAACCACGATCCATTCGAGCCCGATCCGGCGGCCGAAATCATTGTAGTACTCGGTTGCCCGGTACTCCTCCTGTCGAAGCTCATGGTCGCTGCGGATGATCTGCGGCCCGATGCCTGCCGCGAGGCCGGGCCGGAGATGCTCCACCCAGGGATCGATCCTGTGGAAATGATCCAGATAGGCCTGCACGGTCGCGCCATCGAAGGGCGTGGCATGCAGTGCCTCCATCCTGCCGAGCGGAGCCGGGGCGTTGATCAGGGATGAGCTGACGGCCCCCGTGGCGCGCTGCAATGCAAGCATGGCATCGGACCAGGAAAGCTCCTCAGCCGCGGCCGCGTAGATCCCGGTGATCAGGGAGTCCGTGTCGTCCATCCATCCTCTGCGTCGGGCCAACCGGGCGGGCTCTGCGGGCTGGGCTGCTGCTCTGTCACGGGCGAGCATGATACCGGATGCATTTCCGGCACGCATGATCCGCAATATTGATGATGCTCAGGTCGCGAGACTGTGAATGATAAGGGGGATTGATAATCGGGGGATGGCACCGGGCATGCCTGATCGGATTTTCCGCCTGGCGGCGGCCCTTCGGGCAGAGCGCTCCCCAGCCGTGTCGCGGCTCCTGGATGCCTTCGCCAACGACAATGAGGGACCCTCCTCCGGCAACGGCGCGGATGCCGGCCCTCCGGAACCGTGCTGGGATGGCCCTGGCACCATCCTCTCGCTGGGCACCAAGGACGGCCGGCATGGCCTCGGCGCGATGCGGGCCTTGATCGGTGAGGATGGTGACGGCACGCCTGACATGAACGCCTTGATCCGGTTGCTCGCCCATTATGGCATCTGGCTGGGCTTCGAAGGAGCGGTGGAGCCGATCCACGGTGGCAGGCTGCGGCAGCTGCCGGTGCCCGTAGGGGGCCGTGGCCGTGTGGAATACCAATTGGACGTGCGTCGGATCGTCCGCAGCGCGCAGCGCCTGACGGCGGATGGCACCATCCTGCTGAATGGGCGCCCGGCCGCCATCCTGGAAGGGTTCTCGATCGCGTTTCGCCCACAGGTCCGCTCTGACCGGGACCAGCGCCGAGGCGCCTGAAAGCGGAGGGCGCGGGGCGGCTCAGTTGCGCCGCACCACCAACACGGTGATGTCGTCGGCTTGCGGCGCCCCTGCCGCGAAGCCGTGCACCGCTTCCAGCACGGCCTCCACGACCATCGGCGCGGGCGCACCGCCCGCCCGGCCGAGGATCTCCGCCAGCCGCTCGCGGCCGAAGAATCCCTCCGCGCCATCCTCCGCTTCGGTCACGCCATCCGAGAAGAGAAACAGGGCCTCTCCCGGGCCGAGCGCCAGCGCATCCGACCGGTAGGGGAAGCCCTCCATCGTCCCGAGGGGCGGCTGGCGGGACAGGTTCGCCAGCGCCCGTGCGCTGCCCTCCGCCAGGACAAAGGGATCCTCATGCCCGGCCAGGGCGATGCGCCCTGTGCCAGACGCCGCATCGATCACCGCCAGCACCACGGTGACGAAGGTCTGGCTGTCATTCTCGCGCGCCAGGTCGTCATTGGCATGGGCCAGGATCGCCGCCGGGTCCGGCACCCCGCCCTGGGCCGCCAGATAGGCCGCCGAGGAGCGGATCAGCCCGAGGCTGCGGGCCATGGTCAGCCCGGCGGGCGCGCCCTTGCCCGAGACATCGGCCACGCAGGCCATGAGCAGGCCGGGGCCAAGCCGCACGGCGTCGTAGAGATCCCCACCCACCTGCCGCGCGGGGATCATGGCGGCGTGCAGCGACAGGGCGGGAGGGGTGATGGAGGCGAAGTCGCGCGGCACCAGGTCCAGCTGCGCGGCGCGGGCGCTTTCCAGTTCCGCCTCCAGCGCGGCGAGCCGGTGGTCGGCCAGGTCACGCAGGCGCTTCTTCTCCAGCACGGCGCCAAGCCGCGCGCGCAGCAGCGGCGGGTCGAAGCTCTTGGGCAGGTAGTCCTCAGCGCCCAATTCGATGCAGCGGACGATCTTCTCCATCTCCGTCAGGGCGGAGATGACGATGACGGGCGGCGCCGCCCCGCGTGCGGCATGCAGCGCCTCCAGCACACCGATCCCGTCCAGGCGCGGCATTTCCAGGTCCAGCAGCACCACGTCGAAGGCGCCGCGCTCGATCGCGGCCAGCCCTTCCACCCCGTCCACCGCCTCCGTGATGCCGGTATAGCCCAGTTCCGCCAAGCGCTTCTTCAGGACCAGGCGGTTGAAGGAGGAATCCTCGACCACGAGAATGGAAACGGCCTCGTTCATGCCTGTGCTCACCCCGGCGCTCATGCGCTGCGTCCCCCATCCGACACGGCAAGGCTCTCCACCACCTGCCGCGTATCGCTGGCGAGGCGGGACAGGTCGATCATGGTCACGGTGATCTCCTCGGCGGCCGTGGCATTGGACTGGCCGATGCGGTTGAGGGTGGCCACGCGCTCGCCCAGCCCGCCGATGGTGGCCTGCTGCTGCTCCATCGCGACCGCGATCGCGCCGGCCAGCCGTGCGCTCTCGGCCACCATGGCCTCCAGCCCGTCCATCGCCTCGCCGACCGTGGCGGCGGTGACGCTGCCCTCCCGCGCGCGGCGGCCGGCCGCCAGCACGACATCGGCGATCTCCCGGGCCAAGTTCTCGGTGGAAGCGGCCAGGGCACGCACCTCCTCCGCCACCACGGAAAAGCCGCGGCCGTGCTCGCCGGCGCGGGCGGCCTCGATGGCGGCATTGATGGCCAGGATGTTCGTCTGGGTGGCGACCTTCGCGATGGTGCCGGCGATTCGCGTCACGCGCTCCGTATCCTCCCCCACCGCGTCCACCAGCCCGATCAGCCTGCCCAGCTTCGCCAGGTTCTCCGCCAGCACGGCCTTAGCGCGCTCCGCCTGGTCCCGCGCCTCCGCGGTGGAGCGGGACACATCGGCGATGGCCTGCGTGGTCTGCCCCAGGGCCTCGGTGGTGTGCCTCAGTTCGGAAAGCTGTGTCATGGCCCCGTCGCTCACCTGGCCGATGGCGTCGGAGGCCTGGCTGGTGGCGATGGCGGTGCGGCGGGCATTCTCCAGCGCCTGTTCCGTCAGCGCGCGCGCGGCAAGCAGGCTGTTCTTGAAGACGAGCACGGCGCGCGACATCTCACCGACCTGGTCCGTTCGCATCGCCTCCGGCACCTCGGTTTCCAGCTGGCCGGCCGAGAGCCGGTCCATGGCGCGGGCCAGGCGGCCCACTGGGCGCGCAATGAGGCGGAGCAGCACGAAAAGGATGAGGGCACAGCCCAGCAGCCCCACCGCCCCCGCCGCCAGGATGATCCGCCGCGCGCGCTCCGTGACCTGAAGGGCTTCCGCCAGCGTCTCGGCATTGTGGCGTTGGATCACGCGGCGCGCGGCAAGGGTGAAGGCGTTGAAGCCGGATTGCGCATCCAGCCATTCCTCCTGCAGCCGGGCGAAATCGGCGCGGCGATTCTCCGCGAAGGCCTCTCGCACCTGTTCGGTGAGGGGAGCCATTCGCTCCGCCATGTCCCGGGCGGCGCTGACGACCACGGGATCGATCTCCGCCCCCAGCCGCCGTTCCACCTCGGCGAAGGATTCGCGGACGATCTGGCCAGAGCGCGCCATGCGCCCCGCCGCCGGCCGGGCCTGCAGCACGCCGGCCAGCACGCTGGTCATGCCGGAGGAGAAATCCGCGATGGACGCGGCGAAGCGGTCCAGCGCCGCATCCGCCTCATGCTCGGCGCCGGTGATCCGCTGGATGATCGACACCTGCCGCTCGCTCAGCAGCAGCGCCATGCCGGTGAGCAGCCCGACCACCACCAGCATCAGCAGCGCGATCATCGCCGCCCGCGTGCCGATGCGCCCCAGCAAGGTACCGAAGCCCCGGGAAGGGGGGGCGGACGGGGTGGCGGACGGGCCGGGGGCGGGGGGGCGATGGGGCGATGCGCCGCCCACCGCCTGATCGCCGGGCGACGGGGCGGTGAGGGTGTTGTCCATGATCCGGAAGGCTAACCCCCGCCCACGGGGCTGAACAAGGTGTGCGGGATGCAAAGGCGGAACAAGCGCGGCGGCCGTGCGGGGTGGAATTGCCCTTCCGGCGCCGCGCGGCGATGCTGCGCCGCCCCCGCAACCCCGCCAGGATGGCAGGCCGGGAGGGGAGCCGGAGGACGCCATGCCCGAATACCCCTTCACCGCTGCGGATCTTGAGGCCCTTCGCGCCTGGGATACGCCGACCATCTGCAACGCCCTGGAGATCGTGGTGCCGCACCGCCGCGGCCACGGCTTCACCCTGCGCCAGCTGGTGCCCGCCTCCACGGCCCTGCCGCCCATCTGCGGCCTGGCGCGCACCGGCACCATCCGCGCCGCCGCTCCCTCGGGCCGTGCGAAGGAGGTGGACCGGGCTGCCCGCATCGGCTGGTACGAATACGTGGCCGAAGCCGCCCTGCCGACGGTGGTTGTGCTGCAGGACCTGGACGACACGCCCGGCACCGGCGCCTTCTGGGGAGAGGTGAACACCAACGTCCACAAGGCCATCGGCGCGCAGGGCTGCGTGACGAACGGCTCCATCCGGGACCTGGACATGCTGGCCTCCGGCTTCCAGCTCATCGCCGGCTCCGTGAACCCGTCCCATGCCTATGTGCATATCGTGCAATATGGGCAGGAGGTCTCGGTGCATGGCATGGCCTGTCACCATGATGCGGTGGTGCATGCCGACCGCCATGGCGCCGTGGTGATCCCGCACGACGCTGTCACGAAGATCCCCGCCGCGATCGAGCTGCTGTCCCGCCGGGAAAAGGTGATCCTGGATCTCTGCGCCTCGCGCGACTTCACCGTGGCGGCGCTGCGCGACGCGCTGGCGAAGGCGGACGAAATCCATTGAGCGAATCCGGGCCGGCACTGACGCCCACCGCCGCGCAGCTGATGGACAGCGTGCACGGCGCGAACATCTATGCCGGCTTCTCGCCGATCCGCGCGCTGGACCTGCAGGGGTGGAACGGCACCCATCCCGCGCTGGCGCGCGCGGTCGCCGAGGTGAAGCCGGCGGTCGCTTTCGACATCGGCGTGTGGAAGGGGCAATCCGTCGCGCGGCTTGCCGAGGCCATGCGCCAGGAGCGTCCGGATTCGGCGCTGCTCGCGATCGACACCTTTCTCGGCAGTCCCGGGCACTGGGACCGGACGCGGCCGGACCGGATCGTGGAGAGCCTCGGCCTCGTGCATGGATGGCCGAGCCTCTACTGGCAGTTCCTCTCGAACATGGTCCTCTCGGGCCATGCAGAGCGGGTGGTGCCGTTGCCCCAGACCAGCGACAACGCGGTGGTGATCCTGAAGCACCTCCGCATCCGCGCGGACCTCATCCATATCGACGCCGCGCATGAGTACGACCCTGTGAGGCGCGATATCGAGAACTACTGGCCGTTGCTGCGCGGCGGGGGGATCATGATCGGGGATGACTATCCCTGGCCCGGCGTGAAACAGGCAGCGGATGAGTTCGCGGCGGTGAAGGGGCTGCAACTGGAGGTGGATGGGCCGAAATGGACGCTCCGCAAGCCGGCGTGACGCGCACGGTGCTTGCCCGTGTCCGCCCGGAATGGGTGGACCACTACGGGCACATGAACCTCGCCTACTACGTGGCCGTGTTCGACATGGCCACGGACGTGCTCTGGCCCAGGCTGCTCCTGGGCGAGACGTTCCGCAGGCGGGGCTTGGGAACCTTCGCCGCGGAGAACTGGGTATCCTACCGGCGCGAGGTCCGGCTGGACGATCCGCTGGCCGCGGAGAGCGAGGTGCTGGAGCATGACTCCAAGCGCCTCCTGGTCCGCCACAGGCTGCTCCATGCGGAAGCCGGCTTCGAGAGCGCGCGTTGCGAGTTGCTGTTTCTCTGCGTGGATCTTTCGCAGCGCCGGGTTTGTCTCTGGCCGGAAGACGTGGCCGGGGCTTTTGCTGCAGCGCCGAGGGGTGCCGCGCCGGAAAGGCTCGCCCTGCGTCCCGTGCGGAGCACCTAAAGCTCGCACTGGCAGCAATTTGCCCGCAGAATGAGCGTCTTTGCCCCGAAAGCTGCGATAATATCCGATATCCGGGTTGACGATCTGTCATGCCAGGGGGAACCATCCGCCCCGACGGAGGACCTCCCGATGAATGTTGCATTGCGCCCCGATGGTGAAGCGCCGGCCGGCATGAGCGCCGAGGAATGGACGATCCGCTGCGACCTCGCGGCGCTGTACCGGCTCGTGGCCTATCACCGGATGACGGACCTCATCTACACGCACATCTCCGCCCGCATCCCGGGGCCGGAGCACCACTTCCTCATCAACCGCTACGGCGTGCTCTTCCACGAGATGCGCGCGAGCGACCTGGTGAAGATCGACCTGGACGGTAATGTCCTGGATGACGAGCCGCAGAGCCGGAAGGTGAATGCCGCTGGCTTCACCATCCACTCCGCCATCCACATGGCGCGGGAGGACCTGAACTGCGTGGTGCACACCCACACCTCCGCCGGCATCGCGGTGTCCTGCCAGAAGCACGGGCTTCTGCCGATCAGCCAGCACGCGCTGAAGTTCTACGGGCACCTCTCCTATCACGGCTATGAGGGCGTGGCCCTGGATCTGGATGAGCGCGAGCGGCTGATCCATGACCTCGGCCCGACCAACAAGGCGATGATCCTGCTCAACCACGGGCTGCTCGTGGGCGGGCGCACCATCCCCGAGGCGTGGAACCAGATCTACTACCTGGAGCGCGCCTGCCAGGCGCAGGTGGCGGCGCTTTCGGGCGGGGCCGAGCTGGTCTTCCCGCCCGAGGAAGTGCGGCTGAAGACGGCGGCCCAGTTCAACGGCCCGCATGTGCTCACCCATGCGCAGTTCTCCTGGGATTCCTCGCTTGCCCTGATCGAGGGCCAGGGTCGGGACTGGCGGTCTTGAGCGAGCCTCTTCTCCTCTCCGGCGGACGCATCTTCCGCGGCCTGGCCGGCGGCTTCGCGGATGCATTGCTGATCGCGGATGGTCGCGTTGCGGCGGTCGGCACGAAGGACGAGGTGGAGGGCGTCGCCCCCGCCGGCGTCCGGCGGGTGGATCTCGGCGGCCGGGTGGCGATCCCGGCCTTCAACGAGGCCCATATGCACCTGCTGCCCTATGGGCTTGGGCTGAGCCAGGTGAATCTTCGCGCCGAGCAGGTCAGGTCGCTTGACGAGGTGCTGCGCCGGATCGGCGATGCAGTGAAGAAGGCGCCCAAGGGCGCCTGGGTGCTCGGCCGTGGCTATGACCATGGCGAGCTGGATATCGGCCGCCACCCCACCGCCGAGGAGCTGGACAAGGTATCTCCGGACAATCCCGTCTATATCATCCGCACCTGCGGCCATATGGGCGTGGCAAACAGCGCCGCCATGAGGGTGGCCGGGGTGGGCCACAACACGCCCGATCCCGAGGGCGGCGCGATCGAGCGCAAGGGCGGGCGGCTCACCGGGCTGTTCATGGAGCGCGCGAAGCGGCTGATCGTCGATGCGATGCCGCTGCCCTCGGAGGACCATATGGTCTCCGCGATCGAGGCAGCGGGGCGCGATCTGGCGGCGCGGGGCTTCGCGACGGCCAGCGACATGAATGTCGGTATGACCGCCGGGCTGCACGAGATCGCCGCCTATCGCCGCGCGCTGGCCGAGGGGCGGCTGATGCAGCGCATGTGGCAGGTGCTGGCAGGCAATCCGGAGGGCATCGCCGAGGCGGCCTGGAACGAGGGTCTGCGCCCGGACCACACGGACGACATGCTCGCCTGGGGTGCCGTGAAGGTCTTCGGCGACGGCTCGGCCGGTGGCCTGACCGCCGCCTTCTTCGACCCGTACCTGCAGAGCGCGGGCGGCGGCACCGGCATCTTCTGCTTCCCGGATGAGACGATGCATCGCCTGTTGGCGCTGTATCACCGCCAGGGCTGGCAGCTCGACATCCACGCCATCGGCGATGCCGCGATCGAGCAGGTTCTGGTGGGCATGGAGAAGGCGGGGGAGGGCGATGCGCCGCTCGCTGGCCGCCGCCACCGCATCGAGCATTGCGGCTTCCTGAATGCCGGTCAGCGGCGCCGGATGAAGGCCCATGGCATCATCCCCGTGCCGCAGCCGGTCTTCATGTATGAGTTCGGCGATCTCTACGTGAAGAATCTTGGCCATGACCGCGCGGCCGCCGCCTATCCGATGCGCACCTGGTTTGAGGAGGGGCATAACCCCGCCGCCTCATCGGACTGCCCGGTCTCCTCCGTGGATCCCTTCGGCAATCTCTACACGATGCTCACCCGCAAGACGAACAAGGGCACGGTGCTCGGCCCTGAGGAGACGCTGACGGCGGAGCAGGCCGTGCATTGCTACACCTGGTGCGGCGCCTATTCCCAATTCGCCGAGGACCGGCGCGGCACGCTGGAACCTGGCATGCTGGCGGATGTCGCCGTGCTCTCGAAGGATATCTTCGCGATCGCGCCCGAGGAGGTGCTGGCCACGGAAGCCGACCTGACGCTGCGTGGCGGCGAACCCATCTTCGACCGCCACGGCGCGCTCCGCGCCGCGGCAGCGGCCTGAGGCCGTCATGGGACGTCATGCCGTCCAGCGGCTGCTGATGGCCATCCCGGTCCTGTTCGGGGTGGTGCTGGTGGGCTTCCTGCTGATGCAGGTGGTGCCGACCGACCCGGCGCTGGTGCGCGCCGGCCCCACCGCCACCCCGGATGTGATCGAGGCGCTCCGGCGCGACCTCGGCCTGGACCGGCCTCTCTACGAGCAGTTCGGGATCTATATGTGGCGCCTGCTGCATGGCGATCTCGGCGTTTCGATCATCAACAACGTGCCGGTGCTGCAGGAGCTCGGGAACACGGTGGGCCCGACCCTGGAGCTGATGTTCGCCAGCCTCATCTGGTCTATCCCGACCGGGATCGCGCTCGGCACCATCGGTGCCTATTGGCGCGGTAAGCTGGTGGACCGGCTGATCACCGCCTTCGCCGTGGCGGGCGGCTCGATCCCCGTCTTCTTCCTCGGCCTCGTGCTGATCTGGTATGTCGGCTTCAAGATGCAGCTGCTGCCCTTCACGGGCCGCGCCGGCCCGCTCTGGACCGAAGAGGGTGTGAAGGCGATCATCCTGCCCGCGCTCACCCTGGGCGGCGTCTTCATCGGCCCGGTGGCGCGCATGACGCGCACGGCGGTGCTGGATGTGTTGGGCGTGGAGCATGTGCGCACCGCCCGCGCCAAGGGGCTGGGCGAGTTCCGCGTCGTCACCCGCCACGCGCTGCGTAACGCCCTGATCCCCGTGGTGACGCTGGTGGGCCTGCAAATCGGCTTCCTGCTCGGCGGCGCGGTGGTGACGGAGACGGTGTTCTCCTGGCCGGGCGTGGGCCGCCTGGCCGTGGGCGCCATCCTTTCTGCCGACTTTCCCATGGCCCAGGGCACGATCATCGTGCTGTCCCTCGGCTTCATCATCATCAACCTCGTTGTGGACGTGCTCTACGCCGCCCTCGATCCCCGGATGCGGACCTGATGAGCGCGACCGTCGAAGCCCCCCCTCTTCCCGCACAGCAGGAAGCCGCGCCGCCGAAGCGGCCCGGAACCCTGTCGCGCCTGATGCGCGAACCGGCGGCGGCCTTCTCCCTGGTTCTGGTCACGCTGGTGCTGGCGGCGGCGCTCCTCGCCCCGCTGCTGTCGCCGACCGACCCCTATGACAACGACCTGTCGCTGGCCATGCAGCCGCCGGGCTCGCCCGGCCTGCTGCTGGGCGCCGATGCGCAGGGGCGCAACATGATCACCCGGCTGCTATACGGGTTGCGCATCACGCTGCTGATGGGCTTCGCCTCCGTGCTGCTGGGCGGCAGCATCGGCGCGCTGGTCGGCTTCGCCGCGGCCTATTACCGCCGGATCGACAGCTTCCTGATGCGCATCATGGATGTGATGCTCTCCTTCCCCGCCATTCTCTTCGGCCTGGCCCTGGCCGCCATCTTCGGCCCGGGCATCCAGGCCGTGGTGCTGGCCCTTTCGGTGGCAACCGTGCCGCTGATGGCGCGCATCGTGCGCGGCTCGGCCCTCGCGGTGATGGGGCTCGACTATATCGAGGCGGCGCGGGCCACCGGCATGTCCGATGCCCGCATCATCCTGCGCCACGTGGCGCCGAACTGCCTCTCATCCATCTTCGTCTTCGCCACCCTGCGCTTCGGGCAGGTGATCCTGCTCGGTTCCGCGCTGTCCTTCCTCGGCCTCGGCGCGCAGCCGCCGACGCCGGAGCTGGGCGCCATGGCGAGTGACGGCCGGAACTTCCTGTTCTTCGCGCCGCATATCGCCGTGATCCCGTGCGTCGCCATCTTCGCGGTGGTGCTCGCCTTCAACGTGCTCGGGGATGCGCTGCGCGACGCGCTCGATCCCCGGCTCCGCGCATGACATACAGAGGGGGTAGAACGATGAAGAACTGGCTCTATGCGGGACTTCTGGCCCTGGGAGCCGCGGCACCCGCCGCGGAAGCCCTGGCCCAGGCCGCGCCGCGCAACACCCTGGTCGTGCTGCGCGAGATCGACGCCGACCGCTACGACCCCGCCCGCTCCACCGCGCGCGGCGCCGGCGAGGTGATCTACATGATGAGCGACACGCTGGTGTCGCTGGACTGGGACCAGAAGACGATCCGCCCGGGCCTGGCGGAGTCCTGGACCGTCTCCGAGGACGGCAAGACCTACACCTTCAAGCTGCGCCGCGACGTCACCTTCTGCGACGGCAAGCCCTTCACCGCGCGCGACGTCGCTTATTCCATCAAGCGCTGGGTCGATCCCGCCACCCGCTCCCCCGTCCGCTGGCGCGCCGGCCCGGTGGAGGATGTCGTCGCCGTCGATGACTACACGGTCGAGTACAAGCTGAAGGAGCCCTATGGCGAGCTCCTCTACCAGCTGACCCTCTTCTTCGCCTCGATCGTGGATCAGGCGACGGTCGAGAAGCTGGGCGACAATTTCGGCGTGCAGGGCTTCAACGGCACGGGCCCGTTCTGCTGGGTGTCCTGGGCGCCGCGCCAGGACTTCGTGCTGCAGCGCCACCCGAACTACCGCTGGGCCCCGCCGCTGTACCAGAACCCGTCCCCGCAGGTGGACCGGGTGATCTGGCGCGTGATCCCCGAGGCGAATACCCGCCTCGCCGCCCTCCAGTCCGGCCAGGGCGACGTGACGCAGTACATCCCGCAATTCGCCATCCAGGGCCTGCGGAATGTTCCCACGGTTAAGCTGGCCCGCCAGGAGACCTATTTCTGGGACTTCTTCATGGGCTTCAAGGTCGACAAGCCCGTGGTGAGCGACCCCGCCATCCGCCGTGCCGTCAACCTGGCCGTGAATCGTGACGCGGTGGTCCGCGCCACCTTCTTCGGCGCAGCCGACCCGGCCGATGCCTATCTGAACCCGCGCGTCCGCGGTTATGACGCCGAGGCCGCGAAGTTGGTGCCGCAGTTCAACGCGGACGAGGCGCGCCGCGTGCTGGACGAGGCTGGCTGGAAGCCGGGCTCCGATGGCATCCGTGAGAAGGACGGCCAGCGCGCTTCCTTCCTGCTCTACGGGCTGCAAACCAATGAGTGGCGCCGCATGGCCGAGGCGATGCAGGCGGATCTCCGCCGCGTCGGCATCGACATGCGCGTGCAGCTCTGGGACGCGACCGTGGGCTGGGGCAAGCTGGCGACGCAGGAGTTCGACGCCTTCGTGATGTCCTACCCCTACATCTCGGCGACGGATGGCTTCGCCCTGTATTTCGACAGCGCGAACAAGCCGACCCCGAACCGGATGAACTGGACGGATGCCGAGACCGACCGCCTTCTCAACCAGGCCAAGACCGGCCTGACCGAGGAGGCCCGCAGCGAGGCGATCGCCCAGGCGCAGCGCCGCATCGCCCAGGCGAATGTGTGGCTGCCGCTGGCGCGGGAGCAGCTCTGGCTCGCCTCCTCCCAGCGCACGGAAGGCGCGCGGCCGCATGGCATCTACGGTGTTGCCCTCTACAAGGGCCTGGACATCCGTCTGACTCGCTAGTTCGAACCCGGGTGGCCGCATCCCGCGGCCACCCTTCTTCTTCCCGCCGGGACATCGTCATGACCACCACCGTGATCCGCGATGCGGATGTCGTCGTCGCCTGGGATGCCTCGGCGAAGCAGCATGTCTACCTCACCGGCGCGGATGTCGCGTTCGAGGGTGGCAGCATCACCTATGTCGGCCGCGGCTATACCGGCCCGGCGGATGAGGTGGTCGCGGGCCGCGGCCTCATGGTGATGCCGGGGCTGGTGAACATCCACTCGCACCCTTCGTCCGAGCCCATGAACAAGGGGCTGCTGGACGAGATCGGCTCGCCCGGCCTCTACAACTCCTCCCTCTATGAGTTTATGCCGATCTTCCGGGCGGATTCGGAAGCGGTGCCGAGCTGCGTGCGCGTGGCGCTGAGCGAGCTGCTGCTCTCCGGCGTGACCACCGTCGCCGACCTGTCCATGGCGCATCCGGGCTGGCTGGACCTGTTGGCGGAGTCCGGCATGCGCGTCTGCGTCGCGCCGATGTTCAAGTCCGCGCGCTGGTACACCAAGAACGGCCATGTCGTGGAATACGAGTGGGACGAGGCCGCCGGCGAGAAGGCGATGGCCGAGGCCCTCTCCATCATCGACCGCGCGGAGCAGCATGAGAGCGGCCGCCTGTTCGGCATGGTCGTGCCCGCACAGATCGACACCTGCGCGCCGGGCCTGCTGCGCGAGAGCAGCGAGGAGGCCCGGATGCGTGGCCTCTCCTGGCAGATCCATGCCGCGCAATCCGTCGTGGAGTTCCACGAGATCACGCGCCGGCACGGCCTGACGCCGATCGGCTGGCTGGACAGCATGGGGCTGTTGAACGACCGCGCCATCATCGGCCACGGCATCTTCCTGGACGACCATCCCTCCACCCGCTGGCACACCGACACGGATCTGAAGCGCCTGGCGGAAACCGGCACCACCGTGGCCCATTGCCCCACCGTCTTCGCGCGGCGCGGCATCACCATGAAGAACTTCGGCCGCTACAAGCGCAGCGGCGTGAATATGGGCCTGGGCACGGACACATACCCGCACAACATGCTCGATGAGATGCGCCTGGTGGGCTATCTGGCCCGCACCCAGGCCACCGACCCGCGCGCCGTCACCACCACCGAGATCTTCGATGCCGCCACCATCGGCGGTGCGCAGGCCCTGGGCCGCGAGGATATCGGCCGGCTGGCCGCGGGCTGCCGCGCCGACATCGTGCTGGTGAATGCCGAGCATCCGATGATGCGCCCGGGCCGCGATCCCATGCGCAGCCTGGTCTATGCCGCCGGGGACCGTGCGCTGCGCGACGTCTATGTCGATGGCCAGCTCGTGGTGAAGGACGGCATGGTCCTGACCATGGATTACGAGGCCGCGGCCGCCCATCTGCACGAGGCGCAGAAGCGCGTGCTGGACAATGCGCCGAAGCAGGACTGGGCGCACCGCCCGGTCGAGAAGATCAGCCCGCCGAGCTTTCCCTGGGCATGAGCATGAGTGACGCGCTCCTGCGGATCGAGGATCTGCGGACGGTTTTCCGCAGCAGCAACGGCGACATCGCCGCCGTGGACGGCGTGACGCTGGAGGTCCCGCGCGGAAAGACCCTGGGCATCGTGGGGGAGAGCGGCTGCGGCAAGTCCATGCTCTCCCTCTCCATCATGGGGCTGGTTCCGCGCCCCGGGCGCATCGCCCAGGGGCGGGTGGTGCTCGATGATCGCGACCTGGCCTCGCTCTCCTCCGCCGAGATGCGGGCGGTGCGGGGGGCGGAGATCGCGATGATCTTCCAGGAGCCCATGACCTCGCTGAACCCGGTGCACACCGTCGGGGACCAGCTCACCGAGGCCATGCGCGCCCATGACAGCAAGGCCAGCAACGGGGAGCTGAAGGACCGCGCGATCGAGGCGCTGCGCCGCGTGCGCATTCCCTCGCCGGAGCGGCGCTTCGCCGAATACCCGCACCAGCTCTCCGGCGGCATGCGCCAGCGCGTGATGATCGCGATGGCCCTTGCCTGCAAGCCGCGCCTGCTGATCGCGGACGAGCCGACCACGGCGCTGGACGTGACGGTGCAGGCCCAGATCCTGGATCTCCTGCGTGATCTCCAGGCCGAGACGGGCATGTCCGTCATCCTCATCACCCATGATCTCGGCGTGGTGGCCGAAATGGTGGACGAGGTGGCCGTGATGTATGCCGGGCGCGTGGTGGAGCGCGGCACCGCGAAGGACATCTTCGAGGACCCGCAGCACCCCTACACGATCGGCCTGCTCGGCAGCATTCCGCGCATCGAGGAGGACCGCGAACGCCTCCTTTCCATCGAAGGCAGCGTGCCGCCGCCCTTCGCCTTCCCCAAGGGCTGCCGCTTCAACCCGCGCTGCCCCTTCGCCATCCGCGAATGCACGGAGATCGACCCGCCCTTGCGCGAGCTTTCGCCCGGCCACCGCGCCGCCTGCATCCGCGCTCCCGTGGAGCTGACCCTGGACCGCGCCGCATGACCGAGCCTGCCATCCTTGAGGCGATCGGCATCGCCAAGCACTACCCGGTCAAGAAGGGCCTGGTCATCTCCCGCCAGGTCGGCGCCGTGAAGGCGGTGGATGGCGTCTCCTTCGCCCTGCGCCGTGGCGAGACCCTGGCATTGGTGGGGGAGAGCGGCTGCGGCAAGTCCACCACCGCAAGGCTGGTGATGCGCCTGATCGAGCCCTCCTCGGGCGATGTTCTCTTCAAGGGGGAGAACGTTACCAAGGTGGGCGGCGCGAAGCTGCGTGCCCTGCGCCGGCACCTGCAGATCGTCTTCCAGGATCCCTACGCCAGCCTCAATCCGCGGCTGACGGTGGCCGATGCCATCGCGGAGCCGATGGCGGTGCATGGTATCGGCGATTCAAAATCGCGCCGGGAACGCGTGCAGGAACTGCTGCGCCTCACGGGCCTGCGCAGCTTCCACGCGGATCGCTATCCGCATGAGTTCTCCGGCGGCCAGCGGCAGCGCATCGGCATCGCCCGCGCCCTCTCGGTGGAGCCGGAGGTGGTGGTCTGCGACGAACCTGTCTCGGCGCTCGATGTCTCGATCCAGGCGCAGGTGGTCAACCTGTTGGGCGACCTGCAGCAGCGCCTCGGCCTGTCCTACCTCTTCATCGCGCATGACCTGGCCGTGGTGAAGCATGTCGCGGACCGCGTGGCGGTGATGTATCTCGGCCGGATCGTCGAGGTAGCGTCGAAGCACGAGCTCTTCTCCAACCCGCGCCATCCCTATACCCGCGCACTGCTGGCCGCGATCCCACGCCCGGATCCCTCGCGCCGCGGCAGCGTCACGCCGCTCGGCGGGGACCTGCCCAGCCCGCTGGCCGTGCCGCCCGGCTGCCGCTTCCACACGCGCTGCCCCCTGGCCCAGGCGAAGTGCAAGGAGATCGACCCGCCCCTGCGGGAGATCGCGCCCGGCCATACTGCGGCCTGCCACTTCGCCGAGGACCTGCCCCGCTTCGATGCCGAAGCCGAGGGGGGCATCGCACCCGTCGCGCAGCGGCGTCTGGCGGCCTATGCCACTGCGCTCGCAGCCCGCACGGCGGCGGTGGCTCCGGCCGCGGCCTGAAGGGCGCTTCCCCGGGCATTGCCCACCCCGCGGCCGCGCCGCAGGATGGTGGGCAAGATCATCGGGGAAGCGCATCCATGCTCGTCACGCTCCAGGCGCCGCGGCTCATTCTCTCGGGCGGCGGCGCCGTCGCGAAGGTTGCGGAGGTTCTGGCCCAGCTCGGCCTCTCCCGCCCGCTGGTGGTGACCGATCCCTGGATGGCCTCCTCGGGCACGGTGGAACGCTGCCTCGCCCCGCTGCGCGAGGCCGGCATCACTCCGGGCCTGTTCCATGAGACCGTGCCCGACCCGACGGATACCGTGGTGGAGGCCGGCGTGCAGGCCTTCCGCGCGGGCGATTATGACTGCCTGATCGGCTTCGGCGGCGGCAGCCCGATGGACACGGCCAAGGCCATGGCCATCCTCGCCGCCGCGCCGGAGGGCACCCATATCCGTGCCTTCAAGGTGCCGGCCCAGGCTAACAAGGGCGCGGTTCCTGTCCTCTGCATCCCTACCACCGCCGGCACGGGAAGCGAGGCAACGCGCTTCACCGTCATCACCGACACCGCGAATGACGAGAAGATGCTGATCGCCGGCCTCGGCGCCCTGCCGCTGGCCGCCATCGTGGACCACCAGCTCACCTGGACCGTGCCGCCGCGCACCGTGGCCGATACGGGCGTGGACAGCCTCACCCACGCGCTGGAAGCCTTCGTCAGCAAGCGCGCCAACCCGTTCAGCGATGATTACGCGCGGCTCGCCATGCGCCTCATCGCCCCGAATCTCCGGCGCGCCTACGCCGATGCGCAGAATGGCGGCAAGGGCGCGCGGGACGAGGAGGCGCGGGAGGGGATGATGCGCGGCGCCATGCTCGCGGGGCTTGCCTTCTCCAACGCCTCCGTCGCGCTGGTGCATGGCATGTCGCGCCCGGTCGGCGCGCATTTCCATGTGCCGCATGGCCTGTCCAACGCCATGCTCCTGCCCGCCGTCACGCGTTTCGGCCTGCAGGCGGCGCTCCCGCGCTATGCCGAGGCGGCGCGTATCATGGGCGTGGCCAGCGAAGGGGAGGGGGACCAGTCCGCCGCCATGAGGCTGGTGGAGGAGCTGGAGGCGCTGAACCGCGACCTCTCCGTGCCCAGCCCTGCCGCCTATGGCATCCCCGCGGACCGCTGGGACGGGCTGCTGGAAACCATGGCGTCCCAGGCCCTTGCCTCGGGCAGCCCCGCGAATAATCCTCGCGTGCCGGATGCGGCCGAGATCGTGGCCCTCTATCGTGAGGCCTATGCCTGACACCCAGCCCGCGGCCGATGCGGCCCTGCTGATCCGCGGGATCGCCCTTGGCGAGGCCGGCGCCCTGCGCCGGCTCTATGACGCCCAGGCCGGGCGGCTCTTCGGCATCGCCCTGGCCATCCTGCGGGACCGGGACGCGGCGGCCGATGCGCTGCATGACGCCGTGCTGAAGATCGCGGCCCGCGCCGGGCAGTTTGAGCCCACGCGCGGCGAGGCCACGGCCTGGCTCGCGGCCATCATCCGCAACGCCTCCCTGGACCTCGCCAGGGCCAGGGGGCGCGAGATCCTCTCCGACGATCCCGCGCTGGGCGACAGCCCGGTGCCGGCGGAGGCGCTGGAGCGCCTGGCCGCCGCCCAGCAATCCAGCCGGTTGCGGGACTGCCTGGCCACGCTGGAAGCCCGGAACCGGGAGGGCATTCTCCTCGCATTCGTGCACGGGCTCTCCCATGCCCAGATCGCGGCGCGGCTGGAGATGCCGCTGGGCACGGTGAAGGCCTGGATCCGGCGCGGCCTGATGCGGCTGAAGGGGTGCCTCGCATGATCCCCTCCGATCCAGAAGTCCTGGACGCCCTGGCCGCCGAGCATGTCCTTGGCACCCTCGATGCGCGGGAAGCCGGGGAGGTGGCCCGTGCCCTTCCCACCAACCCCGCCCTGCGCGACGCGGTGGCGGCCTGGGAGAGGCGCCTCGCTCCCCTGGCCGATCTCGCGCCGCCGGAACCGCCGCCGCCCGGGCTCTGGGGCCGGATCGAGGATTCCCTCGCAGCCCGTCCGGAAGCCCCGGTGGTGCCTCTCCGCCCCAGCAGGTTCTGGCAGGCCTGGGCGGGGGGCTCCACGGCCATCGCGGCCGGTCTTGCCGCCTTCCTCCTGCTCCGCCCGGCAGAGGAGCCGCGGATGATGACCGTGCTCCTCACCAGCAGCGACCAGCCCGCCTGGCTGGTGGAGGCCGAGGGCGGCGGGCTGCGCCTCGCCAGCCTCAACCCGCGCCCGGTCGAGCAGGGACGTGCGCAGCAGCTCTGGGCACTTCCGCCCGGGGCCACCGCCCCCATCTCGCTCGGGCTGATTCCGGCGAACGGGCAGGTCAGCGTCGCCCCGGGCCGGGTCAGGCCCGAGCCCGGCATGCTGATCGAGATCACGCTGGAACCGCCGGGCGGATCGCCCACGGGCCGGCCCACTGGCCCCATCCTCTTCATCGGCCGGCTGGCGCCCGCGCGGGGGAGCTGAGCACCGGCGTTCAGCCCTCCGCCGCCTCGGCCAGGAGCCATTCCCGGAAAGCCGCCATGGCGCGGGTTTCCGGCCGCGACTTCAGCCGGGTCAGCCAGTACTCGCCCAGGGTGACCTCCGCCGCGAAGGGCCGGGCGAGCTGCCCCTGGCGCAGCTGGCGGCCGAACATCCGCCCGGGCAGCAACCCCACCCCCAGCCCCTGCACCGCGGCCTCCGCCATGGTCAGCGATGAGTCGAAGACGAAGCCGCGGATATTGGGCGCGGCCAGCTCGGCCGTTGCGAACCATCGCGGCCATTCATCAAGGCGATAGGAGCGCAGCAGCGTCTCCCGCATCAGGTCCCCGGGTTCCCGCAGCCTCTCCGCGATCTCCGGCGAGCAGAGCGGGGTGAGGGGAGCCGCCAGGATGCGCGCCGCCTCCGTCCCATGCCAGGCGCCGTCCCCGAAGCGGATGGCCAGGTCCAGCCCTTCCCCCGCCAGGTCTACCCGGTTGTTGTTGGTCATCAGCCGCAGATCGACGAAGGGATGGGCCGCGCGGAAATCCGCCAGTCGCGGCAGCAGCCAGCCCGTGACGAAGGTGCCCACCGCGCCGAGACTCAGCACCTCCCGCAGCCGCCCGCCCTCGAAGCGGTCCAGCGTGCCGGCGATCCGGCGGAAAGCGTCGCTCATGACCGGCAGCAGCGCCTCTCCTTCCTCGGTCAGCGCCAGGCCGCGGGGAAGCCGCCGGAACAGGGGGACGCCCAAGATTTCCTCAAGCGCCTTCACCTGATGACTGACGGCCGCCTGGGTGACACGCAATTCCATTCCGGCCCGCGTAAAGCTGAGCTGGCGCGCCGCGGCCTCGAAAGCGCGCAGGGCATTGAGGGGCAGGTTTGAAAGGCTCATGGCGCGGATGCATTAGTTTTCTTTGGGGCTCCCGCGAAGGATCATCGTTTGCGGCCCCTCGCTCCGCCCAGCAGTTTCCCCCCGCCAGGGGCATCCCCTGGAGAGGGGAGAGAAAGATGATCGGCAGACGGTTTCTGATCGGTGGCACAGCCTGCGCGCTCGGGGGAATGGCGCTGGCGCCCGCGGCTCAGGCGGAGGATGGCTTCGCCCGCCTGCCCGCCGCCTTCGCGCGGATCGAGGCCGCGCGCGGTGGCCGCCTGGGCGTGGCAGTGCTGGACACAGGCAGCGGGCGCCGGGCCGCGCATCGTGGGGAGGAGAGGGTGCCGATGTGCAGCACCTTCAAGCTGCTCCTCGCCGCCGCCATCCTGGCCCGCGCCGATGCGGGGAAGGAGCGGCTGGACCGCCGCATCCGCTACACGCGCCAGCAGCTCATCACCTACTCCCCCGTCACCGAACCCCATGCGGGCGGGGAGGGGATGACGCTGGAGGCGCTCTGCGAGGGCACCATGATCCTCAGCGACAACACCGCCGCCAATCTGCTGCTGGACGTGCTGGGCGGACCCGCGGCGCTCACCGCCTGGCTGCGCGGCCTGGGCGACACGGTCACGCGGCTGGACCGGATCGAGCCCGCCTTGAACGAGTTCCGCCAGGGCGACCCGCGGGACACGACCACGCCCCAGGCCATGCTGGCCACCATGGGCAAGCTGACCCTTGGCGACGCGCTCTCGCCGGCATCCCGCGCGAAGCTGGTGGGCTGGCTTCGGGGCAACCGCACCGGCGATGCTCGGCTGAAGGCGCGGCTGCCGGCGGGCTGGGCCGCCGGGGAGAAGACCGGCACGGCGGGCCGGACCAGCAACGACATCGGCCTGTTCTGGCCTCCGGGTGGGGCCGCTCCGATCCTCGTCACGGCCTATCTGGTGGAGGGTGCCGCGGAGGGTGCCACCCGGGACGCCGCACTGGCCGATGTCGGCGCCGCCATCGCGGCGGCCTACGCCTGAGGGGGAGCGTGTCCGGCGCGGTGCCTCCCGGTGCCGCGCCGTTCCGGCGGCGAGTATGGCCGCCTGTGTCGCTGGCCGGAGAATGTGGCAGGCTGGGTGCGAGAAACACCATCGCGGTGATCGCCCATGCGCCTGCTTCGTCTCGCTGTCCTTTCGGCTTCGCTGCTTGGGGCGTCGCTTGTCGGGGCGCCACTGCTCGGGGCCGGGCCAGCCCTGGCGCAGGGCTTCGAACTGCCCGGCCTTTCGGCGGATAGCGGCCGCTACGCCTCGGGCCTGGCGCGCCGCTTTCCCGCCGGCGGGACGCCCGCCCAGCGCAGCCAGGCGGAGCAGCGTGCCCAGCAGGCCGAGGCAAGGGGCGACTGGCCCGCCGCCATTGCCGCCTGGGAGGAGCGCCTGGGCATGGGCAATGCCCGGCCGGAGATGTGGCTCGCCCTCGGCCGCGCGGCGATGGCGCGCAGCCCGGCCGATCCCGGCAAGGCCCTCATGGCGGCGCAGCAAAACTTCAACCTTGTGCCCGCGGGGGTGGAGGAGGTTCCCTCCCTCCGCCTGATGGCGGATGCGCTGCGCGCCCAGAACCGCTGGCCCCAGGCCATCCAGGCGCTGGAGGCCATGGCCGAGCGCATGCCGGCCGACCCCGCTATCCGCCAGGCCCTGGCCGATGCACGGCGCGAGGCGGGCATGCTGCTCCGCCGCGTGCAGACGGAGCCCGAGGCCGAGCCCGCCCGCGCCTGCCTCTCCTTCACCGTCGCCCCGCAGCGTGATGGCGGCTGGCAGCCCGAGGATTGGGTGCGCGCCGATCCGCCCCTGCCCGGAATGGCCGTGACGCGGGAAAGCGACCAGCTCTGCGTCGCCGGCCTGCCCTGGGGCCGGCGGACGCGGCTGGTGCTGCGCGCCGGCCTGCCGGGCGAGGGTGGCGCCAATCTCCGCGCCGACCTGCCGGTGGATGTTTCCATGCCGGATCGCGCGGCGACCATCGCCTTCGACCAGCGCGCCTTCATCCTGCCCCGCGGCGCGCCGCCCCGCGTCTCCGTCGGCACCATGAACATCGAGACGCTGTCTCTGCGCCTGGTGCGCGTCAGCGAGCGCAACCTCGTTCCGCTGACGCGCGACACGCGGCTGGGCGAGGAGCTGAACGGCTACCAGGCCGAGGACATCCCCGAGAGCCGGGGGCGCGTGGTCTGGGAGGGCAAGGCGGAGATCCCGCGCTTCCAGCGCAACGCCATGCAGCGCACCGTCCTGCCCCTGCCGGCGGAGCTGACGGGCTCCGGCCCCGGCCTGTTCGTGCTGCTCGCCCGAGACGCGCAGGAGGGCGAGAACCGCAACCGAAACACCGCCGCGTTGCCGATCATGGCCACCGATCTCGGCCTCACCGCCTGGCGAGGAAGCGAGGGCGTGGCGGTGCAGGCGCGCGGCCTGGGCGATGCGCGGCCGAAGCCCGGCGTGCGCGTCTCGCTCATGGCCCGCAACAACGACGTGCTGGCCGAAGCCGTGACCGGCGAGGACGGGCTGGCCCGCTTCGGCGGCCCGCTGCTGCGCGGGGAGGGGCCGGTCGCTCCCGTGGCGCTGCACGCCCAGCTCGGCGAGGACCTGGTCGCGCTCGACCTGGAGGCCGCCTCCTTCGACCTCTCCGACCGTGGCGTCACCGGACGCGCCTATCCCGGCCCGGTGGACGCCTTTCTCTGGCTCGACCGCGGCATCTACCGGCCCGGCGAGCAGGTGCGCCTGTCGCTCCTGCCGCGCGATGCCGCCGGGCGGGTGCTGGAACTGCCGGTTCGGCTGCGCCTGAAGCGTCCCAACGGGCAGGTGGCGCAGGAGGCGGTGCCGGAGCGCGGGCCGGAAGGGGTGGTGCTCTGGTCTCCGCAAATCTCCGCCGGGGCACCGGTGGGGGCCTGGACCATCGAGGCGCTGACCGACCCGAACCGCCCGCCGGTCGCCACCATCGCCTTCCAGGTGGAGGCCTTCGTGCCGGAGCGGCTGGAGGTGAAGCTCGGCCCAGCCCCGGGCCCGCTCACCGGCTCCGCCCCGCTTTCCGTGCCGGTGGAGACGCGCTTTCTCTACGGCGCGCCCGGCGCCGGGCTGTCCGGCAGCGCCGAGATGCGTCTGGCCGTGGACCCCGAGCCGTTCGAGCAATGGCGCGGCTGGCGCTTCGGCCTAGCTGAGGAGCCCTTCGATGGCGGCCTGCGCGAGTTCGAGATCGGCGGGACGGATGAGGCGGGGAAGGGGGTGCTGGAACTCTCCCTCCCCAGCCTGCCCGATACCTCCCGCCCGCTGCGGGCCGAGCTGGTGGCCACCATGGCCGAGCCGGGCGGGCGCGGCAGCAAGGCCACCCTCACCATTCCCGTCCGCTCCGCCGAGCCCTTCATCGCCCTCCGCCCGGCCTTCCGCGACGGCAGCGTGGATGAAGGCGCCGAGGCCGCCATCGAGGCCGCGCTGGTCTCCCCATCCGGCGAGGCGCTCGCAGGCCGCCTGCGCGCCCGGCTGGTGCGGGAACGCCCGACCTGGCGCATGGCCGTGATCGGGGGCCGGGCCCGCTACCAGACCGTGTGGCAGGACGAGCCGGTGGATGCCGCCGACCTCACCGTGGCGCCGGGCAGCCCGGCCCGCTTCGCCCGGCGCGTGGCCTTCGGCCGCTACCGGCTGGAGGTGACGCAACCCGGCGGGCTGGCCATCGCCTCCATCCGCTTCCGCGCGGGCTGGACCGGCTCGGACGACCCGGTGGTGCCGGACAAGGTGGATGTCGCCGCCGACCGCCGCGCCTATGCACCGGGCCAGGCGGCGCGGCTTCGCATCACCCCGCCCTTCGCCGGCCGTGCCAGTCTGGCGGTGCTGACGGATCGCGTGGTCTCCGTGCGCGATATCGAGGTGCCCGAGGGCGGCACCGAGGTGGAAGTGCCGGTGGATGCGGCCTGGGGCCCCGGAGCCTGGGTGGCCGTCACCGTCTTCCGCCCCGGCGAGGCGCAGAGCCCGGGAGGCGCCGCCCCGCGCCGGGCGATCGGCCTCGCCTGGGTGGGGCTGGACCCCGCCGCACGCCGGCTGGAGGTGGCGCTGGAAGGGGAGGCGCTGCTGCGCCCGCGCCAGCGGGTGGAGGTGCCGGTGCGCGTGGCCAATGCCTCCGGCCCGTCCTGGCTGACCCTGGCCGCGGTGGATGAGGGCATCCTGCGCCTGACCCGCTTCACCTCGCCCGACCCGGCGGGCCATTTCCTCGGGCGCCGGAAGCTGGGCCTGGACATCCGGGACGATTACGGCCGCCTGATCGCCCCGGCCGACGGCGAGCCCACCACCCTCCGCCAGGGCGGCGACAGCGACCTCGATACGGCCGGCGTGCAGCCGCCGCAGCGCATCGTCGCCCTCTTCTCGGGCGTGGTGGCGGTTGGGCCGGATGGCCGCGCGGTGGTGCCGCTGGAACTGCCGGAGTTCAACGGGGAGCTGCGGCTCATGGCGGTGGCCTGGTCCGGCGACCGCGTCGGCTCCGCCACCCGCTCCGTGACGGTGCGCGACCCCGTGGTGGCCGAGGCGCTGCTGCCCCGCTTCATGGCGCCAGGCGACGAGGCCCGGATGCCGGTCCTGCTCCATAACCTGGACCTGCCTGCGGGCGCCGTGGCGGCCTCCGTCTCCGTGGAGGGGCCGCTGGCGGTGGAGGGCGGCAACGCCCTGGGCGGCACGCTTGCCCAGGGTCAGCGCAGCTTGCCCGCGGCCACGCTGCGCGCCACCGGCGCGGGGGAGGGGATCGTGCGCCTCTCCGTCTCCGGCCCCGGCGGCTATGCGGCCACGCATGAGAGCCGGATGACCCTGCGCTCGCCGCGCCCGCTGGCGCGGGAGGTGGTCACGGCGTCCCTGGCACCGAATGCCGCCGCGCAGGTCGCGCCGGACCTCGCTCGCTTCTATGCGGGCACGGCCACGGTGCGCGGCACCTGGGGCCAGCCGGTGCGCTACGATCCGGCGGCGCTGATGCAGGTGAACCTCGATTTCCCCTTCGCCTGCGGGGAGCAGGCCGCCAGCCGCCTCCTGGCCCTGATCGGCTTCGAGGGCGAGGCGGAGCGCGAGCTGAAGATGCAGCGCTCCGTCGCGCAGATCCTGGACAAGCAGCGCTTCGACGGCAGCCTCGCCCTCTGGTCCGCCGGTGGGCCGCAGGACCGCTTCGTGACCGTCTACGGCGCCGAGGCGCTGCTGCGCGCGCGGGCCGCCGGTGTCACCGTTCCGGATGCCCCTCTGGAGGCGCTGCTCAGCACCATCCGCGAGGAGGCCGACACCTCCTATTACGACGAGCCCTTCGACAAGGCGGTGCAGGCCTATCGCCTGCATGTGCTGGCCATGGCCGGGCGCGCCCTGCCCGGCGCGGCCCGGCGCCTCTTCGAGATCCTGGACCAGCTGCCCACGCCGCTGGCCAAGGCGCAGCTCGGCGCGGCCTTCGCCCGCATGGGCGACGGTGCCAGGGCGGAGGAAGCCTTCGCCGCCGCCCTGGCCGCGCCCGGCCGGCGCCCCTGGTACCAGGATTACGGCAATGCCACGCGGGACAGCCTCGCCGTGGCCCTGCTGCTGAAGGAGAGCGGGGTGCTTCCGGGGCGGCTGGCCGAGGCGCTGGGCCGCGTTCCCGGCGCGGAGCTCACGCCCGAGACGGCCTCGACCCAGGAGGCGACCTGGGCGGTGCTGCTGGCCTCCTCCCTGGGCAGGGACGGGCGGCCCGTGCGGATCGCCCTTGCCGGGCGGAACCTGCCCCAGGCGCCAGTGGTGAGCGCGGTGCTGGACGGCCGGGCGGAGGTGCGGAACCTGGGCGACCGGGCTGTTCCCCAGGCCGTATCCGTCACCGGCCTGCCGGTGCAGCCCCCTGCCGCCGCACGCCAGGGCATGCGGATCACCCGCCGCTTCTTCAACCGCGACGGCACGCCGCTCAACCTCGACACGATCGCCCAGAACCAGGTCTTCCTCCTGCAGGTCGAAGCCCGGGCCGAGACGGGGGAGACACACCGGACCATGATCCAGCAGGGCCTGCCGGCAGGGTGGGAGATCGTCGGCCGCTTCCCCCAAGGGCAGGTGGACGGGATGCCCTTCCTGGGCGAGTTGTCGGAAGCCGAGGCCTTCCCGGCGCTGGATGACCGCTTCGCCGCCGCCGTGACCCTGACCCCGGAGCAGCCCCTGGCCCGCTTCGCCGTCCGGATCCGGGCGGTGACCGCCGGGCGCTTCGAACTGCCTGGGGCGGAGGTGCGGGACATGTATCGCCCCGGCATCTTCGCGCGGCAGAACCCAGGGCGGGTCGCGGTGGCGCCCCTGCCATGAGGCCGCTTCCGTGACTCCTCGCTTCCTGCCGCGTTGCGCTCCGGTAAGCGGAAGGAGGGCGCCGCCCCCGGGGCAAGGAGGGGAGATCCTCTGAACCGCGCCTCCTTCCCGAAGGCATGTGCCGCCCCCGCGGATGCGGGGGCGGCGCGAGGAGGCAGGCGCGCATGGTGGCGATCACCGATTCCCTCGTCCGGCTGGGGCTGACGGCCCGGGACAAGGAGGACGCCATCCGGCAGGCCGCCGCGATCCTGGCCGGGGAGGGCAGTGTCGATCCGGCCTATGGCGACAGCATGCTGGCGCGGGAGCGGCAGGTGCCGACCTATCTCG
This sequence comes from Pararoseomonas baculiformis, assembly GCF_017813395.1. Taxonomy (GTDB): domain Bacteria; phylum Pseudomonadota; class Alphaproteobacteria; order Acetobacterales; family Acetobacteraceae; genus Roseomonas; species Roseomonas baculiformis. The sequence goes on from NZ_JAGIZB010000014.1 coordinate 40,395, forward strand.
GCAGCGGGATCGCCATTCCCCACGGGCTGCGCGGGGATGCGGGCATGGTCCGCCGCACCGCCGTGGCCGTGGCCCAGTTCCCCGATGGCGTCGATTGGGGCGACGGGCAGACCGTGCATCTCGCCATCGGCATCGCGGCGCAATCCGACGAGCATGTGCAGGTCCTCGCCGCCCTGACGGGCGTGCTGCAGGAACCCGAACTGGCCGAGGCGCTGGGCCGCACCCGCGACAAGGGCGACATCCTGCGTGCCCTGGGCGGCGCTGCCGCGCCCGCAGCGCCATCGGCCCCGGCGGTGATGCCGGATGGGTATGATCACCGCCTCCCGGCCGAGATCACCGGCCATGCCGGCCTTCATGCCCGCCCGGCCACGGCCTTCGCCACCCTCGCAAGGAGCTTCGCGGCGGAGATCCTGGTCGGGCACGGCGGCAAGCTCGCGAACGGCAAGTCCATGGCCGCGCTGCTCACCCTCGGCGCCGAGCGCGGAACGGTGCTGGAGATCGGCGCCCGTGGCCCGGATGGCGCGCAGGCCGTGCGCGCCCTGGCCGATGCCGTGGCGTCCGGCCTGGGAGACGCGGACGAGCCCGAGCCGCCTGCCCCGGAGGCCCGCGCCGCGGCGGCCGTGCCCTATCGGGGCGCGGTGCGGCGCGGCGTCCCGGCTTCCCCAGGCCTCGCCATCGCCCGCACGCACCGCCTGCGCCATGCGGCGCCCGCCGCGTTGGAGGAAGCCCCGGCCGGCGACCCGGCCGAGGAGGCGAAGCGGCTGGAAGCGGCCCTGGCCCGCGCCCATGAGGAATTGCGGGCGCTGCAGGCCGAGGTCTCGGCCCGGTCCGGCTCCAAGCAGGCCGCGATCTTCCTCGCCCATCAGGAGATGGTGGACGACCCGGAGCTGGTCGGCGCAGCCCGCGCCCGGGTCGCGCAGGGCCTTTCCGCCTCCGCCGCCTGGCGGGCCGTGACCGATGCGCGGGCGCGGGAGATGGAATCCCTGAGCGACAAGCTCCTGGCCGAGCGCGGGCGCGATGTGCGGGATGTCGGTGCCCGTGTGGTCCGCATCCTGTCCGGCGCGCCGGAGGCCCCGGGGATCGTGCTGCCGGAGCATCCCGTGATCCTCCTGGCCGAGGATCTCGCCCCCTCCGACACGGCGGGGCTGGATGTGAAGCGCGTGCTCGGCCTCGCCACGGCGCTGGGCGGCCCGAACTCCCACACGGCCATCCTCGCCCGCGCCCTCGGACTGCCTGCCGTGGCCGGGCTGGGCGAAGCCATCCTGCAGATCCCCGACGGCACCGAGGCGGTGCTGGATGGCGATGGCGGCGTGCTGCTGCCGGAGCCGGATGAGCATGACCGCGCCCTGGCCGGGGCGGCCCGTACGGAGCGCCAGGCGGCCGATGCAGAGGCCCGCGCCGCCGCCTATCGCCCCGCCTTCACGCGGGACAATCACCGCTTGGAGACGGTGGCCAATATCGGCACCCCCGCCGAGGCAGCCGCCGCCGTGCAGGCAGGGGCGGAGGGGGTGGGCCTGCTGCGCACCGAGTTCCTGTTCCTGGACCGCGACTCCGCGCCGGATGAGGAGGAGCAGTTCCAGGCCCTGCACGCCATGACCGAGGCGCTGCGCGGCCTGCCCCTGATTGTGCGCACCCTGGATATCGGTGGTGACAAGGAACTGCCCTATCTGCGCCTCCCGCGTGAGGACAACCCGTTCCTCGGCATTCGTGGCCTGCGCCTTTGCCTGCAGCGCCCGGACCTGTTCGGGCCCCAGCTGCGCGCCATCGCCCGCGCGGCCCGCGCGGCGCCGGCCGGGGCGGTGAAGGTGATGTTCCCGATGGTGGCGAGCGTGGAGGAGTACCGCGAAGGCCGCGCGGCGCTGGAAGCGGTGCGGGCGGAACTTGGCGCACCACCCATGGAGGTCGGCATCATGGTGGAGGTGCCCTCCGTCGCCACCATGGCCGATGTGCTGGCGCGCGAGGTGGATTTCTTCTCCGTCGGCACGAATGACCTGACGCAATACGTTCTGGCGATGGACCGCATGCATCCCGCCCTCGCCACCAGGGCGGATGGGCTGCACCCCGCCGTGCTGCGCCTGATCGGGCAGGTGGTAAAGGCGGCCCATGCGGAGGGGAAATGGGTGGGCGTCTGCGGCAACCTGGCCGCGGAGCGCGCGGCCTGCGCCATCCTAGTCGGGCTCGGCGTCGATGAGTTGTCGGTCAGCCCGCCCTCGGTGCCCGAGCTGAAGGCGCGCATCCGCGGGCTGCGCCTGGCCGATGCGCGGCGCCTCGCGGAGCGTGCGCTGGCCTGCGGCACGGCGGCGGAGGTGAGGGCGCTGTCGTGAGATCCGTCGTCACCGTCACCCCCAATCCCGCGCTGGACCTGACCACGCGGCTGGAACTGCTGACCCCCGGCGCGGTGAACCGCGTGCGGGAGGCGCAGGAGGATCCGGGCGGGAAGGGCATCAATGTCGCGGGATTCCTGTCCTCCCAGGGCGCGCCCGTGCCGGTGGTGGCGACGGGCTGGCTGGGCGAGGCGAATGCGGCGGGCTTCCGCGCCTTCCTCTCCGCCAGCGGCATTGCCGACCGCTTCCTCCCGGTGCCCGGCAGCACGCGGACGAATGTGAAGATCGTCGAGGATGATGAGCGCGTCACCGACCTGAACTTCCCCGGCTTCGCCGTGGATGCGGCGGCGGAGGCGGCGCTGCTCCAGGCCCTGCGCGAAGCGGCGGCGGAGGCGGGCTGGGTGGCGCTTTGCGGCTCACTGCCGAAAGGCGCGTCGCCCGATCTCCATGCGCGCCTTCTTGCCGAAGCGCGGCGTGCGGGGGCGAAGGTGTTGCTCGATGCCTCCGGCGCGCCCTTCGCCGCCGGGCTCGCTGCAGGACCGGACTGCATCAAGCCCAATGGAGAGGAGCTGGGGGCGCTTCTCGGCGAGCGGATCGAAGGCGTCGCCGACGCGGTGGCTGCCATCGGCAAGGTGCAGGCGCGCGGCGTGCGCACGGTGATCGTCTCCCTCGGCGCGGAAGGCGCGGTCTTCGCGGAGGGCGACAAGCGCGTGCATGCGGTCGGCCGCCCGCGCGTGCTGCGCTCCACCGTGGGCGCGGGGGACGCGATGGTGGCGGGCTGGCTGATGGGCGGGCTGCGCGGGCTGGACCTGGCGGAACGGGCGAGGCTGGCCACGGCCTTCTCCCTCGGCGCGCTCTCGACATTCGGGCCGCGCCTGCCGGATGCGGCCGAGATCGCGTCGCTCGCGAATGCCGTCGAGGTCGAGGCGCTGCCGGATGCGGCCTGAGATGCGGGGCAAGGAGAAGAACGAGAGATGAGCAGGATCCTGGCCCTGACGGCATGCCCGTCCGGCACCGCGCATTCGGTGATGGCGGCCGAGGCGCTGAAGAAGCAGGCGGCCCTGCTGGGACATGATATCGAGGCGCGCGCCATCGATCCCTCGGCCGGAGCCGCCGCCTGGGCCGATGACGCCGCCATGGCCGCGGCGGATGGCGTGGTGCTGGCGACGGACCGGCCGGTGGATCTCGGCCCGCTGGGCAGCCGCCGCATGCATGTGACGAGCACGGCCGCCGCCATCCGTGATCCGGGCGCGGCCATCCATGCGGCCCTGGCCCTGGGCGGGAAGATGGAGGCGCCGGCCCCGGCGGCCATTCCGCCCGTGCCCGCCCCGGTGATCCGCGCGCCTGCCGGGGCGCCGGCCGATGGGGCCAGGACAGTCGCGGCGGGGGCGGTTTCCGCCCACCCATCCCCGGGCGCGGCCACCGCCCCCATCACCACGCCGCCGGGAAGCGGCGGCAAGCGGCTGGTCGCCATCACCGCCTGTCCCACGGGCATCGCCCACACCTTCATGGCGGCCGAGGCGCTGAAGCGCCAGGCCAGCGCGATGGGCCATGAGATCGCGGTGGAGACCCAGGGCTCGGTCGGTGCGAAGAACGTGCTGAGCGACGAACAGATCGCGCAGGCCGATGCCGTGATCATCGCCGCCGACACGGCCGTGGACCTCTCCCGCTTCCGGGGCAAGGCGCTGTACCAGACCGATACGGGCTCGGCGCTGAAGAAGGCGCCCGCCGTGATCGAGGCCGCGCTGGCCACCGAGGCGCCCGCCGCGGCCGACACGCCGCGCGCAGCGGCACCGGCGGCTCGGACGGGCAAGGTGCAGTCCGGCCCCTACAAGCACCTGCTGACCGGTGTGTCCTACATGCTGCCGGTGGTGGTGGCGGGCGGGCTTCTGATCGCGCTCTCCTTCGTCTTCGGCATCGAGGCCTTCAAGGAGCCGGGCACGCTGCCGGCGGCGCTGATGCAGATCGGCGGCGGGGCGGCCTTCCTGCTGATGGTGCCGGTGCTCGCCGGCTTCATCGCCTATTCCATCGCGGACCGGCCCGGCCTGGCGCCGGGGCTGATCGGAGGGTTGCTGGCCTCGCAGCTCGGCGCGGGCTTCCTCGGCGGCATCGTGGCGGGCTTCATCGCGGGCTATTCGGCGAAGCTGATCGCGGACCGCCTGAAGCTGCCGGAAGGCATCCAGGGGCTCATGCCCGTGCTGGTCATTCCTCTCCTGGCCACGGCGGTGACGGGGCTGCTGATGGTCTATGTCGTCGGCGCGCCGATGAAGGGGATCATGGATGGGCTGACCGCCTGGCTCGGCGGCATGTCCAGCACCAACGCGGTGCTGCTCGGCGCCCTGCTCGGGGCGATGATGTGCTTCGACATGGGCGGGCCGGTGAACAAGGCGGCCTATGCCTTCACGGTCGGCCTGCTCGCCTCCAACAGCTTTGGGCCGATGGCCGCGACCATGGCGGCGGGCATGGTGCCGCCGCTGGCCCTCGCCCTGGCTACCTTCATCGCGCCGCGGAAATTCGTCGCCTCCGAGATCGAGGCGCGGCAGGCCACGGGCGTGCTCGGCCTCTGCTTCATCAGCGAGGGCGCCATCCCCTATGTGGCGCGGGACCCGCTGCGCGTGATCCCGACGATGATGGTGGGCGGCGCCGTCACCGGCGCGCTCTCCATGCTGTTCGGCTGCACGTTGCGCGCGCCGCATGGCGGGCTTTTCGTGCTGCTCATCCCGGGGGCCGTGGGGAACGTGGCGATGTATCTCGCCGCCATCGCGATCGGCACGGTGGTCGCGGCGGTGCTGGTCGCCCTCGTGAAGCGCCCCGCGGCCGAGGTGGTGGCCGCGGCCTAGCCTCACGTGACGGCGAGAGGGATGTGAGGATGGAGGCGTTCACCCGGCTTCATGCGTTGCGCCCGGGACCGGAGGCGGAGGCTGCATGTTCGACTGGATCACGGGCCTGGTGCAGGGCGGAGGCTACATTGCCATCGCCCTCCTGATGCTGGCGGAAAACCTGTTCCCGCCGATCCCGTCGGAGCTGATCATGCCGCTCGCCGGCTTCACCGCCGCGCGGGGTGAGCTCAACATCTTCCTCGTCGTGCTGGCGGGCACGGTCGGCACCGTTCTCGGCGCGCTGTTCTGGTACTTCGTCGCGCGCCGCATCGGCCGGGACAGGCTGCGCCGCTGGACCGGGGCGCATGGCCGCTGGATCACCCTCTCGTCCGAGGATGTGGACCGCGCCACGGGCTGGTTCGAGCGGCATGGGCGCGGCGCGGTGTTCTTCTGCCACTTCGTGCCGGCGGTCCGCACCCTCATCTCCATCCCGGCCGGGATCGCGGCCATGCCGCTGCCCTCCTTCATCGCCTTCACCGCTGCCGGCACCGCCATCTGGTGCGGCTTCCTCGCCGGGCTCGGCTATGTGCTGGAGGATGGCTACGAGAAGGTGGAGGCCTATCTGAACCCGGTCTCCAATGTCGTGATGGGAGGGCTCGTCCTTCTCTACATCTACCGCGTCGTCACCTTCCGCAGCCGGGAAGACTGACCACGCGGGGCTTGCCCCTGCGCGCCGCCATAAGGAGAGTGACCGGGGATCGGGCGGAGGCGCGGCGTTGCGGCGCGAAGGGCAGGGAAGGGGAAGACGCCTGGCGCTGGCCGCGGCCGGGCTGCTCGCGGCACTTGCCACGCCTTTCGGCGCTTTTCTCCTGGCCGACCGGTTCCTCCCGCCGGACCTTCCCCGGCTGGAGACAGTGGGGCGGGTGGTGCAGGACCGGGAGGGCCGTGTCCTCTCCGCCTTGCCGGCACCGGGCGGCGTCTGGCGCCTGCCCGTGGCGGCTGAGGATGTGCCCGGCCATCTGGTCGATCTCCTGATCGCGGCCGAGGACCGGCGCTTCCGCTGGCATCCCGGGGTTGATCCCATAGCCCTGGGTCGCGCGACCTTCCAATGGATACGGGCCGGGCGGGTGGTTTCCGGCGGCTCGACTCTCTCCATGCAGGCGGCGCGCCTGCTGGAACCCAGGCCCCGCACCCTGCGCAGCAAGGCGATCGAGGCCTTCCGCGCCGCCCAGCTGGAATGGCGCCTGGGCAAGCCGGGCGTGCTGCGCATTTGGCTCACCCTCGCTCCCATGGGCGGCAACCTGGAAGGGGTGCGGGCGGGCTCCCTCGCTTGGTTCGGGCGACCGGTGGAGCGCATCGGCGTGGCCGAGGCCGCCCTTCTGGTCGCGGTGCCCCGCCGCCCCGAGGCGCTGCGGCCGGACCGCCACCCCGCCGCCGCCCTTGCCGCCCGGAATGCCGTTCTGCTGCGCCGCGCCGCGCCCGCCCTGCCCGAGGCCGAGCGCCGTGCGGCCCTGGCCGAGGCCGCCCCCGCCATCCGCCGCGCCATGCCCGGCTTGGCGCCGCACCTGTCACGGGAGGTAGCGCGGGATGCCGGGCCGGCGCCCATCCGCACCACGCTGGACGCCGGGCTGCAGCGCGGCATGGAGGCGCTGGTCCGGGAAGCCCTTCCCGGGCTGCCCGAACGCGCATCCATCGCCATCGTCGTCGCCGATCTGCGCAGCCGGGAGATGCGCGCGGTGGTGGGCGGCGAATGGCTGGCCGAGGGCCGGGCCGGGGCGCTGGACCTCACCCGCACCGTGCGCTCCCCCGGATCGGCGCTGAAGCCGCTGCTCTACGCGATGGCCTTCGACCGCGGCCTCGCCACCCCCTCCACGGTGATGGAGGACCTGCCCCGACATTTCGGGGACTGGGCGCCCGAGAACTTCGCCAGGGGATTCTCCGGCCATGTCACGGCCGCTTCCGCCCTGCGCCAGTCGCTCAACCTGCCGGCCGTCGCGCTGATGGAGGCGCTGGGGCCTATCCGCTTCGCCTCCGCGCTCAAGCGCCTGGGCGCGCCGCCCCGCCTGCCACCCGGGGCCGGGGCCGCCCTTCCGCTCGCGCTGGGTGGCGCCGGCATAACCCTGCGGGAGCTGGTGGGTGTCACCGCGGCTCTCGGGGATGGTGGGCGGGCCGGGTCTTTGCGGGCCCTGCAAGGCCCGGCGGGCGCCGGGGAGGAGCCGGTGGTCCGTGCCCAGGTCGCCGAGGCCGTGGCCGCGATCCTCACCCAGCCCTTCCCGGGTGGCGGCCCGGCCGGCATCGCCTGGAAGACCGGCACTTCCTGGGGCGGGCGCGATGCCTGGGCGGTGGGGTTCGATGCCCGCCATGTTGCCGGAGTCTGGGTGGGCCGCCCGGATGGCACCGCCATTCCCGGCGCCACCGGGCGCAGCCATGCCCTGCCCATCCTGGCGCGCGCCTTCGGAATCCTGCCCGCCGCGGCCCGCCCCCTTCCAGCCGGTGCGGCCGGGCCTCGCCCCGTGGCGGCCCCGGCGCCCCTGGACGCTCTCCGTCTTCTTTTTCCCCCGGCAGGCGCGGTGATCGAGCCCGGCGCCCTGACCATCCGCGCGGCGGGCGGGCGCCGGCCCCTGACCTTCCTGGTGGATGGCGTTCCCGTGGCGGAAGGCGGGGCACGGCGGGAGGCCGGATGGGTCCCACCCGGCCCGGGCTTCTATCGCGTGACCGTGCTGGACGCGGCGGGCACCGCGGCGAGCGCCCCGATCAGGGTGCGCGCCAACGATTAGGCGTGGCCCGGTTCAGGTCTCGCTGGCGGGGGTGGTCCGCGGCACCCAGGTGATCAGGAAGCTCGTTCCCGGCCCGGGCAGGCGATCCAGGCGCGCATCGATGCCGCGCACCAGGCTGTCCACCACGGTCATCCCCAGGCCGCGCCGATGCGCGTTGGGCAGGCCCGATCCATTGTCGGAAACCTTCAGGGTGAAGCCGCCCTCGCCCTCCGGGCGCAGGACGATCCGCACCTCGCCGGGGGCGCGGCCGATGAAGGCGTATTTCAGGGCGTTGGTCGCCAGCTCGTTCACCACCAGCGCCACCTTCACCGCCACATCCGCCGGCACCTCCAGCGGCTTGAGGTCCACCTGGACCTGCGCCGCGTTGCCCTCGGTCATGTCCCGCTCGGCCAGCGCGCGGGCGAAGCGCTCCAGCGTCTGGTCCAGGGCGACGAGGTTTCCGGGGCCGTCATGCAGCAGTTCATAGGTCTTGGCGATCGCCATCATCCGCCCCTGGGCGGCGCGCAGCGCCTGCAGCGCGGCATGATCGGAGAGCTGCCGCTCCTGCAGCCGCAGGAAGGAAGCGACCAGCGCGAGGTGGTTTTTGATGCGGTGGTGCGCCTCACGCAACAGCATGTCCCGCAGCAGGATCGCCTCGTCGCGGGTGGCGCGGGTGGCGCCGAGGCGGCGGATCAGGTCCGCCACATCCGAGGCGGCATCCTCCGTCTCCGGTCCGGGCATGGCCCCGTCCGGCGCTTCCAGCCGGCGCGTCGCCGCCTCCAGCGGCGCGACGACGAAGCGCTGCACCGACCAGAACAGCGCCCCCATGCCGCCGAGCAGGACAAGGGCAAGAAGGAGTGGCGGCAACGCCACCTCCAGCGGCGCGCCGGCCCGCAGCGCCTGCTCCGGCATCGTGGCGACGAGGAGGAGGTCGTCCGTCACCCGCGCCTGGATGAAGGCGGTGCCCCGGTCCGTCGCGACGCCCGCATCCGGCCGCTCCGGCGTGATGAAGGAGGTAGTCAGCGTGGGCGGCGGGGGAGGGATCGGCTCGCCGTCATCGGTCAGGCTGACCCGCGCCTCGTTCGAATCGGTCAGCAAAACCCGAAGCCCGGGGATGGCGGGAAGTTGCGGCCGGATCAGGTTCCGCAGCTCCTCTACCGACACGGCGGCCCCGACCACCCCGGCCGGGCGGCCCTCGTTCCGCAGCGGGTGGGCCACGCCGATCACGCGCCCAAGCCCCAGCTCCGATTCGCTCAGCAGCCCGGTCACGGGCCGCCCGGTCAGCTCGGCGGTCCTGATGAGGGATGAGGCGGTATGAAACCCCGTGGCGTTGAGCAGGGTGGAGCAGACGATCCGGTGCCCGGGCCCCACGACGAACAGGTGGCGCACGATGGCGTCCATCGTCAGATGGGCGGCATTCAGCTGCCTCTCGCAGGCCTCCGGGCCTTCCGCCAGCGGGTCCGCCACCGCGAGCACGGAGACGCCCTGGCGGGCCTGGGCCAGGGCGCTGCCCACCCGCTCGGCCATCCGGCGAGTCTCGGCCACAGCCAGTTCCTCGTTCCGGGCGGAGAGGAGTTCGGCCTGCCACCAAGTGAAAATCCCGGCGCAGAGCAGGATGACGAGCGAGACCGCCCCATAGACGACGGCCAGGCGCTGGCTGAAGGTCCAGCGCGGCGGCAGGGCCGCCTCCTCCATGGGGGAGGCGCCGGCCGCGGCCAACGATTCCTCATCCGGCCCGGGCATGTCCCCCTTCACTCCGCACGTGGCTTCGGCACTCATGGGCTCTGAGGGAAGCTTCGCGCCGTAGGACTTCCCAGGCATCGAATCCCATCCCTGACGCGGGTGGTGTGGCAGGGCCGGGGGGGCAGCGTCAAACTTCCGTGACGAAGTCGGTGGCGCTCCCACATTGCCGGAACGCCGGCAGCATCTCGGGCGGCACGGGAGCTTCGGACTTCAGCACGCCTCCCATCTCCGGTCCAAGCGGCAGGAGAATGCTCCGGGCCAGGAGATGCATTCCGCCGGGCGCGGAGGTTCCATAGAACGGGTCGCCCAGGATGGGGCACCCCAGCGAGGCGCAGTGAACGCGCAACTGGTGCGTCCGCCCCGTGGCAGGCCGCAACTCCAGCCAGGCCCTCCCGCCACTGCTGCCGAGCAGGCGCCAGGCGGTGCGGGCGGGCTGGCCTTCCGGGTGGGGTTCCATCCGCCAGCCCCCTTCCCGTGTGCTGACCTTCCGCAGCGGAAGATCCAGGATGCCCTCCTCCTGCGGCGGGCGGCCGGCCACCACGGCCCAATAGACCTTTTCGGCCAGGCGCCCGGCGAAGAGTGCGCCAAGCGCGGCCAGGGCCGGCTTGGTGCGGCCGAGCACGAGACAGCCCGCCGTGTCCGTGTCCAGCCGGTGCGCCGGCTGCGGCAGATGGCGCTTGCCCAGCTGCAGCAGGGGCAGCCAATCCACGAGGGAGGCGTTGCCCCCCCGGCGCCCGGGATCGAGCGGCAGGCCCGCCGGCTTGTCGAGGACCATGGCTTCGGGCCGGATGTGCAGGATTCGCGCGGCGAGCCAGCCGGGCAGGGAAGAGGGGTCACGCATGGCGTCCTGGGGGTCCGGCCGGGAGGGGGAGCGGAAGAAGGCGGTGGTGGTCTGCGTCGGGCAGGTGGTGACCGACCATACCTTCCGCGTCGATGAGGTGGAGCCACCCCCCTCCAAGACCACCGCCCGGGGCTATGCGCCGAGCGTGGGCGGGATGGCGGCGAATGCGGCCATCGCGGTGGTCCGCCTCGGCGGCGCAGCCCTGTTCTGGGGTCGCGTCGGCCGTGACGAGGCCGGTGAGGAGCTGCGGCATGTGCTGGAGGCCGAGGGGGTGGATGCCTCCGGCCTCGTCATGGCGGAGGGCGCACGCACCCCGCTCTCTGCCGTGATCGTGGACAAGCGCGGCGAGCGGAGCATCGTGACCTACCGGGGCGAGCGCCTGCCCACCGACCCCTCCGCCCTTCCGCTGGAGCGGCTGGCCGAAGCAGGGGCCCTGCTCTGCGATCCGCGCTGGCCGGAGGCGGCGGAGCTCGCCTTCCGCGCCGCGCGCGCCAGGGGCCTGGCCAGCGCGCTGGACGCCGAGAAGAGCGAGGAGCGGGTGCTGCGCCAGCTCGTGCCACTCGCGGACCATGTCATCTTCGCCAAGACCGGCCTCACCATCTTCGCTCCGAACCTGCCGCCGGAGGAGGGGCTGGCCCGGGCCCTGACGACCGGCCCGCTGGCGCTTGCCGCCGTGACTTTGGGGGAGAAGGGCACGGACTGGCGCTGCCCGGGCATGGAGCGGGCGGCCACCCGCCCGGCCTTCCCGGTGGAGGCGACCAACACCACCGGCGCGGGCGACGTGTTCCACGGCGCCTATACGCTGGCCATCGCCGAGGGGCAGGGGGTGGAGGAGGCGCTGCGCTTCGCCTCCGCCGCGGGCGCGCTCAGGGCCCGCGACGGCAGGACACCGGACCGCGCGATGCTGGAGGAGCTGCTGGCCGGCGATACGGACCAACCGCCGGTCCGGACGCGGCGGAAGGCCTGAGGCCGGGCCCCGCCTCAGCGCTCCCGCCGGGGAGCGCGGCGCTCCATCGATTCCGGGATCACGCCGCGCCCGTCCCATCGGCGGATCATCTCCACCTCCACAGCATTCTCGTTGTTCCCCGCAACGGCCGGGGAAGCGGCGACCGCCGCAGCGCGGGCCCGGCCGATCTCCCGCTCCGCGACCACCGCCCGGTAGCTTTCCCCGGTGTCGATCCGGGTGATCACGAACTCGCGGATCTCGATCCGCAGGAGTTCGCGGGCACGGCGGCGAAGATCCTCGGTGAGCGCCGTCTGCACCGTGCCGGTTTCCCGGATGATCTCATCCATCGGGCGGCTCCCCATCACGGCCTGGACGGAAGCCGACATCAGCGCCGGAAGCAGGTCCGGCTCGGGCCGGATATGGGAGAAGCGCCAGCGCAGGTCCTCCTCGGCGCCCTCATGCCAGAAGGCGGTGCCGAACACCGTCATCGGGTGCCCTTCCGCGCTCAGCGCCGGCATGCCGGCATCCGGGGCGGAGCGGTCCGCGGCACGGACGGCCATGTCATACACGGTCCGGCCATGGCTCCAGGGATTGATCAGCCCCCATTGCCCGGGGCCGAGGATGCGCGTGACCTCCCCGCCCTTGCTGACGACGATCATCTGCGCGGTGCCCGGCACCACCGCGACCTGGCGGTAGATGAAATACCCGATGGTCAGGAGAAGGATGGCCGAGAGGCCGATCAGCGCGGCGCGGGCGCGGGTCGCTTCGGGCCTGCCGCGCGTCGCGGCGGGGAGGCTGTCATCCCTCGGCATGTCCTGTGGCCCAATCCCCTGCTTCATCCGTGGCTTCGGTGCCACAGCAAACGACGGGACAGCGGGCAGGTTCCCTGGACGCGTGCGCAAGGCGCACGTGCCCAGGGACAGCGCGCTCAGGCCGCCTTCGGGAGAATGCGGCTCTGCTCGGCGAACTCGAAGTAAAGGCGCCGGGCCTCGGCCGCGACGGGGCCGGGCTGCATATGGTGTTCCGCGTAGCGCGTGCAGGGCTGCACCTTGCCGAAATTGCCGGTCGCGAAGATCTCGTCCGCGGTCTCGAGCATGTCGGTGGTCACGATGCACTCCCGCACCTCGCGCCCGGCCTTGCGCAGCAGGTCCATCACGCGCCCCCGGGTGATGCCGGCGAGGAAGGTGCCGTTGGGCTTGGGCGTCATCACCACGCCGTCCTTCACCAGCATGATGTTGGCGGCGGCGAATTCCGCCACGTTCCCGTCCGCGTCCAGCACCACGGCCATGTCGAAGCCCCGCTCCTTCGCCCAGGCGGTGGCGCGGGCGGAGTTGGGGTAGAGGGCGCTGGCCTTCGCATCCGTCGGGGCCATGTCGGCTGAGGGGCGCCGGAAGGGGGCGGTGATGGCGGAGAAGCCGTTCGCGGGCGGCATCGGCGAATCATAGACCGAGAGAATGAACTCGGTGGTCTTCGGGTCCGGCTGCGCGGCACCCAGGCCCTGCCGCACGAAGAACATCGGGCGGATGTAGAGTTCCGCCTCCGGGCCCATCCGCCGCACGCCCTCGCGGCACAACTCTTCGATCTCCTCGGCCGTCATGGTGGGTTCCATGAGCATGTTGCGGGCCGACTGGACGCAACGCCTGCAGTGAAGGTCGAGGTCGGGGACGGTCCCGCGGATGCCGCGCGCACCGTCGAAGATCACGGATCCCAGCCAGAAGGCATGGTCCATCGGGCCGAGCACCTTCGGCTCTTCCGTGGTCCAGGTGCCCTTGTGCCAGAAGACGCCGGCCATGTTCTTCTCTCTTATGCCTATGAAAGGGGCAGAACCTGCCACGGGCAGTGGCAGGAGGGGAAGGGTATCGCCCGCTTCTGTTCTGCCGGGTTGACCCGCCCCGGCCCGGTGGTGTGGATGCGCCCATGCAACGCGCCCCCCATGCCGGCCCCAGGCCGCCCCGGCCCCCGGAGCCGGACCGCATCTGCGGCCTGGCGGCGGTCTCCGCCGTCTTCGCCCGCCGGCCGCGCGACGTGCTGCGCCTGTTCCACCTGCCTTCCCGCAGGCGGGAGGCGAATCCCTTCTGCGCCATGCTGGCCGAGGCCCGGAAGCCCTATCGCGAACTGGGCGAGGAGGAGCTGGCCCGGGTGGCCGGCACGGTGCATCACGGTGGAATCGTGGCCATCACCGCCCGTCGCCGCGTGCCGCAACTCGTCCTGCCGCTGGCGCCGGCGCTCCGCACCGCGCCGGTGCTGCCGGTGCTGGATGGCGTCTCGAACCCCCATAACCTCGGCGCCATCGCCCGTTCCGCGGCCTTCTTCGGCTGCATCGGCATGGTGCTTTCGGGCGATCCCCGCCAGGCCGGCCTCTCCGATGCTGCCTGGCGAACCAGCGAGGGCGGGTTGGAGGTGCTCAGCCTTTGGTCCGCGCCGGAACTCCCGGCCATCATGCCCGGGCTGGGCGTGATGACCGTGGCCGCCGTGGCCAGCGGCGGGGTGGCGCCGGAGAAGCTGCCGCCGGCGCCCTGCGTCGCGCTGGTCCTGGGGAATGAGGAGCGCGGCGTTTCCGAGAGGACGGCCGCGGCCTGCGATGCCCAGGTCACGCTGCCCGGATCAGGGCGGGTGGAAAGCCTCAATGTCTCCGTGGCGGCCGCCGTGCTCATCCACGCGCTGTCCGCGCGGCGATAGGACCGGTCAGCCGCGCTTTCCCCCGGCGGCGGGGCCGGTGGGATGGCCCTCGGCGGCCAGGGCATCCAGCCGTGCCTCCAGGGCCAGGAGAATGGCGGGGCGGTAGCCCGGCACGCGTTTCCAGGCCTTCTTTTCCGGCTTGGTCATGCCGCAGCCCAGGCACCAGCCGCTCGCGTCTTCATAACGGCAGATCTTGATGCAGGGGCGGCCCTCCTTCTCGTTCACCGGCTGCTCGCCTCCTGTTCCTGATGAGCCTCGATCTCGTCCAGCACGGCCTCGGGCGCGACATCCTGCCGGACCTCCTGCAGTTCCGGGTCGGCGGCCGCATGGATCCCCATGCGCTCCGCCATGGCGACCACCAGATCCGATAGCCGGGTCAGCTCATGCTCGGTCAGCAGGCTGATCTGCAGGTCCAGGTCGGCACGCCGGTCCGCCGCCTCGGCCATGCGGTTCTGGCTGATGAGCACGAAGGTGGACAGGAAGATGGCCTCCACCGAGGCCAGCATGGCCAGGATGACGAAGGAGGGATCCCAGCGCGGAATGCCGGGAACCAGCCCCGTATTCGCCAGGATCCACCCGCCATAGAGGACGAGGTGGAGATAGACGAACCGCATGCTGCCGGTGAAGCCCGTGATCGCCGCCGCCAGCCGCGCCTCACGCGGGGCCGCTGCCGCCTCCTGCTTCCGCCGCTCCTCCAGGGCCCGGATGTTGCGGGTGAGGGAGCTGTTCAGGCTCGGCGGGCGCGGATGGGGGATGGTCGGGCTGGGCGGCGTCATGTCGCGGGATCCTTCGGGGCCGGGGAACCCCCCGGCCGCGTAAGCTCCCGGCTGCGGCATCGGTTGCGGCAGGCCTCCTGCCGGAATGGGGTTGCCCTGGAGGCCTTGCGGGCCGACATGACCCCCGCTTCACGAATCCGGAGAGATTCTCTTGCCCCAGACTCGTCGTGCCCTTCTCGGGGCCGTTCCCGCGCTCGCCATGGCGCCCCTTGCCTCCCCGGCCCTGGCCCAGCAGGCCGCCTATCCCAACCGGCCCGTCCGCCTCGTCGTTCCCTTCGCGCCCGGTGGCGCCGTGGACATCACCGGCCGCCTGCTGGCCGAGAAGCTGCAGCCCATCCTCGGCCAGAACATCGTGGTGGAGAACCGCGGCGGTGCCGGCGGCAATATCGGCGCCGACGCGGTCGCGAAGGCGGAGAAGGACGGCTACACCGCCCTGCTCGGCTCGGTCTCGATCCTGACGGCGAACAAGTATCTCTTCCGCCGCTCCATGCCGCTGGACCCGCTGAAGGACCTGGCGCCGGTGACGCGCGTGACGACCGGCACGGTGCTGCTGGTGGTGAATGCCCAGCGCCCCTGGCGCACATTCGCCGATCTGGTGGCGGCCGCGAAGAAGGATCCGGGCAAGATCACCATGGGCTCCTCCGGCACGGGCACGGTGAGCCACATCACCATGTCCACGGTGAGCCGCGCCGCGGGCATCGAGGTCACGCATGTGCCTTATCGTGGCGGCGGCCCCGCCATCGCCGACCTGGTGGCCGGCAACATCGACATGATGTTCGACGTGATCCCGGCCCTGATGCCGCATGTGCGCGAGGGCCGCTTCCGCGCGCTCGCGGTCGGCAGCGCGGACCGCATCTCCTATGTGCCGGAGCTGAAGGACGTGCCCGGCATGAAGGAGCTGCTCCCCAATTCCAACATCGACATGCAGAGCTGGTATGCCGTGAACGTGCCCGCGGGCACGCCGCAGGCCGTGATCGACAAGCTGCATTCCTCGCTGGTCCAGGTGGCGAAGAGCGAGGACTTCAAGACGCGCATGGAGCCGCTCGGCTTCACCCCGATCTGGGACGAGACGCCGGCCGCCTACAACCAGTACCTGCAGCAGCAGGACCAGCTGTGGAAGCGTCTGGTCGAGGAGTCCGGCGCGACGCTCGACTGATCCCTGGCGGCTGGTTCCCGGAGAGGGCTTTGCCCTCTCCGGACCTCGCCCGCCAAGGGCCTGAGGCCCTTGGAACCCCATCTGGCTGCCGCGGATACGGTGCAACACGGGGTCTCTTCTCCCCCATCCTGCCCTTGCAGTCGCCTCCGGTCCTCGACCGGAGGCGCACCGTCAGCCGAGCTTTTCCAAACTTCTAAAAGAAGATGATGGTGAGGGGTCCGGGGAGAGGAAGAATTCCTTCTTCCTCTCCCCGGGAGCCACGTCAGGCCCCCAGAAGCTGCCCCCCATCCACCACCAGGCTTTGCCCCGTGATCCAGCTGGCGCGAGGCGAGGCGAGGAACAGCGCGGCCTCCGCCACCTCTTCGGGCCGGCCCATGCGTCCGAATGGGATCTGCGACAGCGTGGCCTGGTAGAGCGCCGGGTCGTCCTGGCGCCGCTTCTCCCAGGTGCCGCCCGGGAACTCGATCGAGCCCGGCGCGATGCAATTCGCCCGGATGCCCTTGGCGGCCAGGATGCGCGCCTGGCTCGTGGTGTACTGCATCACCGCTGCCTTCACCGCCGCGTAGGGCGGGTTCCGCTTCGTCGCCCGCAGGGCGGAGATGGAGGCGATGTTGACGATGCTCGCCGCAAGCGGTGCGTGCCCGGCGGCTTCCATCAACCAGGGCTCGGCGGCGTGGCTGGCCCGCACCACCGCCATCACGTCCACGGCCAGGGAGATGGCCCAGCTCGCCTCGTCATCCGCGCGGCCGAAGCCGGAGGCGTTGTTGACCAGCACGTCGATGCCGCCCAGGGCCTGCGCGGCCTCGGGCACGAAGCGCGCGATCGCGCCTTCGTCCGCCAGGTCGCAGGGTGCGGCGAAGGCCTTCACCCCATGTGCCGCGATCTCCGCCCGCGTCTCCTCCAGCGCGCCCGCGCCCCGCGCGCAGATGGCGACTGAGGCACCCGCCCTGGCGAAGGCGAGCGCGATGGACCGCCCGATGCCGCGGCTGCCGCCCATCACCACCGCGCGCTTGCCCTGGAATTCCATGAGTCATCACCCTTTCGGAACAGGGCGCGGATCATGGGGCAAGCGCGCGACGCGGCAAGCCTTGGCCGGCCGGGTCAGCGGAAGGGCGGGGACCACATCAGCCCGCCATCCCGGGCCAGCCGGTTCTGCCCGCGCTGCACGCCCAGCGGCGCCTGGTTGCGCTGCCACATCTCCCCGTAGTTTCCCACGGCGCGGATCGCCCGCAGCGCCCAGTCCCGCTCCAGCCCGAGCTGCTGGCCGAACTCTCCGGAAGTGCCGAGCAGCCGCTGCACTTCGGGATTCGGGTCCTGCCGCCGCTCCTCGGCATTGGCCTGGGTGATGCCCTGCTCCTCCGCGGCGATCAGGGCGTTGAGCGTCCACTTCACCACGTCGAACCAGCGCCAGTCGCCCTTGCGCACCATGGGCCCCAGCGGCTCGCGCGAGATGACATCGGGCAGGATCACAAAGTCATTCGCGCGCGCGCCCTGTCCCGCGCGGATGGAGGTGAGGCCGGAGAGATCGGTGGTGTAGCTGTCGCAGCGGCCGGAGAAGAAGGCCTGCTGCACCTCCTGGTAGTTCTCGATCAGCACGGGCGTGAAGCGGAAATTGTTGGAGCGCGCCCAGTCCGCCAGGTTCAGCTCCGTCGTGCTGCCGGGCTGAATGCAGATGGTCGCCCCGTCCAGCTCCTTCAGCGAGGCGACATTCGCCTCGCGCTTCACGATGAAACCCTGGCCGTCATGCAGCAGCACGCCCGGGAAGGCGAGGCCGATGCCGACATCCCGCGCGAAGCTCCAGGTCGTGTTGCGGGAGAGCAGGTCCACCTCGCCGGATTGCAGCGCGGTGAAGCGCGTCTGCGGCGTGGTGGGCACGAAGCGCACCTTATCCGGATCGCCCAGCACGGCGGCGGCGACGGCGCGGCAGAAATCGGCGTCCAGCCCGGTCCAGCGCCCCTGGCTATCCGCGAGGGAAAGCCCCGCGACGCCTGTGGAAACCGCACAGGCCATCGTGCCCCGGGCACGGATGGCCGCCAGGGTGTCCGGCGCGGGCTGGGCCTGGGCGGCGCCGGCGCCCAGGGCGACGCAGGCGGCGAGGAGGATGCGGCGAAGGGACATGGCGGGCCTTCCGTTGAGCAGGCGCTGGGCGAACGCAGCGGAAGGCAGGCGGTTCCCGCGAGTCGCCTCAGGCCGGCAGGACCAGATCCTGCTCCAGCAGCCGCCACTCGCGCGGGCTGAGGCTGGGGCGGGCGATGCCATCCAGGATCCCGGCGAAGACCTCTGGCGGCACGCCCTGGCGGATGGCGCCGAGCAGCGCGGCACGTCCCTCCGGCGTGGCGGCCGGAATCATCAGGCGGAGATAGTCCCCCATGCGCTCCGGCGGGATGGTCTGCACGATCCGCGCATCCATCGCCATCAGCGCCTCGTCCGAGTAGTGGTCCTGCAGCAGCGGCATGGCGTCATGCTCCTCATGCGCCATGTGCAGCATGTCCTCGGCGAAATGGATGGAGAAGGCGAGGTAGAGCGCATGGCCGGCGCGGGCGCGGCGCGCCTCGGGCGCGGTCTCCACGTCATGGATCAGGGCTTCCAGCCGCTCGAAGGCCAGCAGGTGCTCCTGGTGTTCATGGTCCAGCGCCTTGGCGAGGGTGGGGGCATGGCCGCGCACGGCGTCATGCAGCTCGGCCTCCTCATGCTCGATATGCTCGCGGCCCAGGCCGAGCTGGTCGCGCAGCTCGGCCAGCACCGCCGCCCGTTCCGCGGGATCGGCCCAGTCGGCGCGGCCCAGGCGCTCCAGCATGCGCGCGGAGCCGAGGCGGAGGCCCTTGTGGATGGGGGCGTAGATGTCGAAGCGTTCGGACATGGGGTCTCCTTCACCGGATGCGGCGCATCCGGGCGTCTGCTGTGGTGGTGGGGCGGGAAGGGGGTTAGGCCGCGAGCGGCCCCTGGGCCCGGATCGCGGCGTGCCAGCCATAGAAGCCGGCATGCACCTCGTCCCAGCTCGGGCGGGCCTTCATGGTGGCGATCCAGCGCCGGACATGCGGCCAGGGTGAGAGGTCGAACTCCACCAGGTCGCCCAGGGTGACGAAGCTGGCGCCGAGGTAATCGGCCAGGGTGATCTCCGGGCCGAGGATGAAGGGGCCGCCCTCCGCGATCTGCCGGTCCAGGATGGACAGGCGCCTGGCGGCGCTGGCCATGTGCCAAGCGCGGCGCTCCGCCTCCGCTGCCTCGGAAAGCCGGTAGGCCGGGAGCAGCCGCGGGTAGATGCAGCCGTAGTTATAGTCCTTGGAGAAGAGGCCGATGAACCAGTCCATCCACTGGTTCACCCGGGCCCGCGCCTTCGGATCGCCCGGATAGGCGGCGGAGTAATGCAGCTCGGCCAGGTACTTCAGGATCGCCGAACATTCGGAGAGGCGAAAGCCGTCATGCTCCAGCACCGGGACGAAGCGGTTGGGGGAGATCTGCTCGAAGCCCGGCACCAAGTGGTCGCCGGCCGAGATGTCGAGATGCACCAGCTCCAGCGCGATGCCCTCGTCCGTGGCGAAGAGCATCACGGGGCGGGAGGTGGTGGTGACCGGGTCGAAATAGAGCTTCAGCATGGGTCAAGGGTCCTGCGTGGCTGCTGAAGGTGTAGCGCCCTCCGGCACCGTTGCCGGAGAGGAATGCTTGCAGGGAGGTTCTGCACTTCCGCAGAATGAACGGATGTATGACTGGGGCGACCTGCGCTTCCTGCTGGCCGTTGCGGAGGAAGGAAGCACGCTTTCCGCCGCCAGGGCGCTGGGGGTGAACCAGACCACCGTTGCCCGGCGCATCGCGGCGCTGGAGGCGGCGCTGGGCCTGAAGCTCTTTGACCGGCGGCAGGATGGCTACCGGCCGAGCGAGGCGGGGCAGGCGCTGCTGGCCCAGGCCGGGCGCGTGCGGGAGGAGGCGGAAACCCTCTCCCAGCTTGCCTCCCGCCACCGGCGCGCCCTGGCCGGGGTGATCCGGGTGACGACGACCGAGGGCCTGGCCAACAGCGTCTTCACGCCCTGGCTGGCCGATTTCACCGACGCCTATCCCGATATCCGGGTGGAGATGATTGCGGATGAGCGGCGCCTGGACCTGGCGCGGGGGGAGGCCGACATCGCCATTCGCGCCACCAAGGCGCCCGAAGGGGCCGGGATCGTCGCGCGGAGGATCGCCGATGCGCCCTGGGCCGTTTATTGCAGCCGCGGCTATGCTGCCCGCCGCGGAATGCCGGCCGATGCGGCGACGCTGGAAGCGCATGTGGTGATCGGCGCGGATGGCGCGCTGGCCGGGGTGGATCCCTTTGCCTGGCTTTCCCGCGTGGCGCCGCGGGCTCCGGTGCGCACGGTGTGCAGCAGCATCGTGAACATGGTTTTCGCCATCCGCGCGGGGAACGGCCTGGGCCCGCTACCCTGCGCCATGGCGGCGACGGAGCCCGAGCTGGTGGAGTGCTTCCCCCTGCCGGATTTCGGCTACCGCCTGTTCCTCCTCACGCGTGAGGAGCTGAAGGACCTGCCGCGGATCCGTGCCTTCAACGACTTCATCGTCGCCCGGGCCATCTCCATGCGCGACATCATCGAGGGCCGCCCGCGCCAGGAATAGGCCGGCGGCCGGGGGGTGGCACCGGAATCGCATGGCGCCGGCGCGCGGCCATCCGCCATGCTGCGCGCGTTCATGAAGACGACATGGGAGATCCCCTGATGCTGCGACGCCGTTCCCTTCTCGCCGCTCCCCTCCTCCCGGCGCTGGGGGCGGTGCCGGCCGCCGCGCAGCAGGTGGCGGGCGGCCGCCCCGTGCGCGTGGTGGTGCCCTTCCCGCCGGGCGGCGCGATCGACCTGCTCGGCCGGCTCGTTGCGGAGCGGCTCGGCCCGGCCCTCGGTCAGGACGTGGTGGTGGAGAATCGCGGGGGCGCGGGCGGTATCCTCGGTACCGATGCCGTGGCCAAGGGCCCGAAGGATGGCAGCGTCATCGGGGTGATCGGCGGCGCGACGCTCACGGCCTATCCCACCCTCTACAGCCGCCTGCCCTTCGACCCCGTGAAGGACCTGCAGCCGCTGACGCAGATCACCACCGGCGCGCTGATCTGCGTGGTGAATGCAGAGGCCGCGGCACGCCGGGGCTGGACCGACTTCCGCGCCCTGGTCGCCTACTCCAAGGCGAATCCTGATCAGGTGAAGATGGGCTCCTCCGGCCCCGGCACCTCCTCCCATCTCTGCATCGAGGCGGTGAATTCCATGGCCGGCGCGCGCATCCTGCACGTGCCCTATCGCGGCGGCGGGCCCGCCATCACGGATCTCCTGGCCGGCACCATCGACATGATGTTCGACGTGACGCCGGCCCTGATGCCGCATGTGCAGGCCGGAAAGTTCAAGCCGCTCGCCCTGTCTTCCAGGGAAAGGATGGAATTCGCCCCGGAGGTGCCGGGCATGGGAGATTTCGCCGATCTCGGCCTCGGTGAACTCGACCTCAAGCCCTGGAACGCGCTGATGCTGCCCGCCGGCACGCCGGAGCCCGTGGTGCAGCGCCTCTTCGGGGCCATTCGGCAGGTGGCGGCCGACCCGGTGCTGGTGAACCGCCTGAAGCCCCTCGGTTACGATGTGGAGCTGAGCGAAAGCCCGGCCGCCCTGGCCGCGCAGGTGGAGCGGGAGACCCCGGCCTGGAAGCGGCTGGTGGAACTCGCTGGCGTGAAGCTGGACTGACCGGTCTGGACGGGAGAGCCGGGCCGGGGGAAACCCTGGCGCCATTGGGCCGCTTGGACCGGGATGGTGTCGGGGGATTGTGATCTTCTGGTGGTGGGGGCGGGCGCGGCCGGTATCGCGGCCGCCCGGGAGGCGCGTTCGCTCGGGCTGCGGGTCCGCGTGCTGGAGGCGCGTGGCCGGATCGGCGGGCGGGCGCTGACCGACCACTCCCTTGGCACGCCCTTCGATCTTGGGGCCACATGGCTGCACGCGGCGCAGTCCAACCCACTCGTCCCCCTGGCCGAGGCTGCGGGGGTGGAACTGTTCGACCACGACAGCGTGCGGGATTCCCGCGTCTGGATGGGCGGGCGCTGGGCCAGCGAGGCCGAGATGCGGGACTATGGGGCGGCCGAGAGAGCCTGGCACCAGGCCGTGCGCCTCGCCGCCGCCCGCCCGGGCATCAGCCTGGCGGATGCCGCGCCGCGCGGCGGATTCTGGGACGCGACCCTGACCCATTGGGAGGGCCCGGTGATTGCCGCCGCCGAGGCGCGCGACATCGACCTGGGCGATTATCTCGCCACATTGTTGAACGGCTCCAACCTTTTGCCCCGGGATGGGTGCGGCCATGTGCTGGGGGTGCTGGCGCAAGGGCTGCCGGTGACTCTGGAGGCACCGGTTGAGCGGATTTCCTGGGCTGGGCGAGGCGTGCGCGCGGAGGGGCCTTTCGGCGCGCTGGAGGCCAGGGCCGCCATCGTCACGGTCTCCACGGGCGTGCTGGCGGGTGGCGGCATCCGCTTCGACCCCGCCCTGCCGGATTCAACCATGGCCGCGGTGCATGACCTTCCCATGGGCCTCCTGACCAAGATCGGCCTGCCTGCGGCCGGCGAGGACCGGCTGGACCTTCCGCCCTTCGGTGGGCTGGAGCGGCGCCTGGAAGAGGGAGAACGGGCGATGACCTTCGTCGCCTGGCCTTTCGGCCGCGACCATCTTCAGGGCTTCGCTGGCGGCTCGCTCGCCTGGGACATGGCCCGTGAAGGGGATGAAGCCCTGGTCGATCTCGCCTTTTCCGAGCTCCGGCGCATCTATGGCGCGCGGGCGGACCGGGCGCTTCGCCGCGCGGATGCCGTCCTCTCCGATTGGGGCCGTGACCCCTGGGCGCTCGGCGCCTATGCCGCGCTCCGCCCGGGGCGCGGCGGCGCGCGGGAGGCACTTTCGGCCCCGATGGCCGGCGGGCGGCTGATGCTGGCGGGCGAGGCCTGCCATCCGAACCTGGCAGGCACCCTTGCAGGCGCCTGGCTCAGCGGCGCGCAGGCGGCGCGGCAGGCAGCCGGGGCCCTGGGCATGCCGGCCGGGGGCAGCT
The DNA here is from genome assembly GCF_017813395.1 of Pararoseomonas baculiformis. Taxonomy (GTDB): domain Bacteria; phylum Pseudomonadota; class Alphaproteobacteria; order Acetobacterales; family Acetobacteraceae; genus Roseomonas; species Roseomonas baculiformis. The sequence continues at coordinate 63,476 of NZ_JAGIZB010000014.1, forward strand.
CGTCCGCATGACGGAGCGGCAGCCCGGCGCTCCCCTTGGCGAGGGAGCGGGCAATCGTCGCGAGGGGCGCCCCGAAGGCGCCGCGGAGCGCGCATCCGTGCCCGGCAGCCCGTCCCTGCCGCCTGCCGAGGACATGGGTCCGGGCCCCGCGCCGGATGCCGCGCCCGAGCCCGGCGGCGCCGTGGAAGCGCCCGCCCCGGCTGGGCAGGAGCCCTCCGCCTCGCCGGGGGTGGAGCGGGATGGCGAGGTGCTCCGCCTTTCCGGCCGGCTGACCAGCATGACCGCCGGCGAGGTCTGGCGCCCCGCCCTGAAGGAGGCGCATGGCGCCCGCCGGATCGATCTCTCGGGGCTGGAGATGCTGGATACGAGCGGCGCCGCTCTTGTCATCGCCGCCGCCCGTGCCGCCGGGGAGGACGTGCCGGTGGAGGGCGCATCCCGCCCCGTGGCCGCCGTGCTGGAACGGTCCCGCGCCGCGGACCGGCCGCCTGCCGCGCCGCCCGCCGGCCGCCGCCTGGGGGTGATCAGCGCCCTCGGCGCCTGGGGGGTGGGCCGGGCCGATGCGGCGCGGGAAGCCACCACCTTCATGGGCGAGGCCTCGGCCACCTTCGTCAACGCTGCACGCCGCCCCCGCGACCTGCGTATCGCCGACGTGCTGCGGCACCTGGACGAGGTGGGAACGCGCGCCTTCGGCCTGGTGATCCTGCTGGGGGTGCTGATCGGCGTCATCCTCGCCTTCCAGTCGGCCATCCCCATGCGGCAATACGGGGCGGATATCTTCGTTCCCCGGCTGGTCGGCATCTCCCTGCTGCGCGAACTCGGTCCGCTGCTGGCCGCCGTGATCCTGGCGGGCCGCACCGGCTCCGCTTTCGCCGCCGAGCTCGGCACCATGACGGTGAATGAGGAGGTGAGCGCCCTCCGCATCATGGGCATCGACCCCATGGTGCTGCTGGTGCTGCCCCGCCTGATCGCCGCCACCCTGGCCATGCCCGTGCTGGCGCTGCTGATGGATCTGGCGGGGCTGGTCGGCATGTCCGTGGTGATGATGGCCACGGGCTTTCCCCTGCAGCTCGTGATCAACCAGGTGCATGCCGGCGTGGCGCTTGGGGATCTGCTGGGCGGGCTGGGCAAGGCCGCGGTGTTCGGGCTGGTGATCGCGGGCATTGGCTGCCGGGCCGGGCTGGCCGCCGGCAGCGGCCCGCGTGCGGTGGGCGATGCCGCCACCTCGGCCGTGGTCGGCGGTATCGTTGCCCTGGTGGTGCTGGACGGCATTTTCGCCGTGCTCTTCTACCGGCTGGGCTGGTGATGGCGGCGGAGGCGGTGATCCAGGCCCGTGACGTGGCCATGGGCTTCGGCAGCCGCGTGCTGTTCCGGGGCGTGAACTTCGACGTGGCGCGCGGCGAGGTCTTCGTCATCCTCGGCGGCTCCGGCTGTGGCAAGTCCACCCTGCTGAAGCTGATGATCGGGCTTTACCAGCCGACGGCGGGGCAGGTGACCATCCTTGGCGGGGACCTTGCCACGGCCGATGGGGAGGCGCGGCGCAACCTGCTGCGGCAGCTGGGCGTCATGTGGCAGTCCGGGGCGCTCTTCGGCTCGATGACCTTGCTGGAGAATGTGATGCTGCCGCTCGAGGCCCATACCGACCTGCCGCGCGAGGCGCGCGAGGATGTGGCCCGGGTGAAGCTCGGCCTCGTCGGCCTTTCGGACGCGGCCGGGCGGCTTCCGGCGGAGATCTCGGGCGGCATGGCCAAGCGCGCGGGTATCGCGCGCGCTATGGCGCTGGACCCGCCGATCCTTTTTCTCGACGAGCCGAGCGCGGGGCTGGACCCCGTGACATCGGCAGGGCTGGATGAGTTGATCAAGGACCTCGCACGCGACCTCGGCACCACCTTCGTGGTGGTGACGCATGAGCTGCAATCGATCCTGGCGATCGGGGATCGCTGCATCATGCTGGACAAGGAGGCGCAGGGAATGATCGCCGAGGGCGACCCGCGGCACCTGCGCGATGACCCGCCGAACGACACGGTGCGCCGCTTCTTCCGGCGGGAGACGCGCTGATGCCGGCCACATCCCGCGGCCTCTACCTGCGCGTCGGCGTCCTCATCCTGGTGGGGCTGGCGCTCGGCGTTGCCTTCATCCTGTTCTTCACCGCCGGCAAGCTCGGCCGCAACACGGTCACCTACGAGACCTATATCCGGGAGAGCGTGCAGGGGCTGGATATCGGCGCCGCCGTGCGCTTCCGCGGCGTGCAGCTCGGCCAGATCACGGAGATCAACCTCGTTGCGACGGAATATCCGCCACCGGAAGGGGGGCTTTCGGGCGCCTACCAGCGGGTGATCGTGCGCTTCGCCCTCGATCTCTCGCGCCTCCGCGACGCACCCAATGTCGAGCGGGCGGTGGCGAACGGGCTGCGGGCCCGGCTGGCGAGCACGGGCATCACCGGGGTGGGCTATCTCGAACTGGATTTCGTGGATTCGGCCCGCTTCCCCGTGGAGGATGCGCCCTGGACGCCGCAATACCCTGTGATCCCCGCCGTGCCGAGCACCGTGGCCCAGGTCACCTCCGTCGCCGAGCAGCTGGCCCTGCGCATCAGCAACCTGCCGATCGAGCAGATCATGACCGACATGGCCGGCCTGCTGACCGACCTGCGCCGCCAAGTGAGTGACGGCGACGTGGCCCAGGCTTCCCGTGCCGCGACGGAGACCCTGGATACGCTGCGCCAGGCCGTGCAGGACCTGAACCTGGCCGGGCTTTCGGCCGATCTCCGCGCGACACTGGGAGAGGCGCAGTCCACGATCGAGGAGGCGCGGGGGATCATCGGCGGCCCGGAGGTGCGGGGCACGCTCCGCAACGCCAACGCATCCATGGAGCGGCTGCAGGCCGGGCTGGCCCGGCTGCCCAGTGCGATCGCGCAGGTGGAACAGGCGGCCCGCTCGATCAACAACACGGTCGGCAACATCAACGGCGACCTGGCGCCGACCCTGCGGGATCTTCGCGCGACCTCGGGCAACCTGCGGGACACGACGGAAATGCTGCGGCGGGCGCCGGGGGCAGCCATCCTGGCGCCACCGCCGCCGGCCCCGGACTGGGCAAGGAGGCGGTGATGCGGCGACGGATGATCCTGGCGGCGGGGCTGGCCCTGCCCGGCGCGCTTGGCGCGTGTTCCGTGGTGAACCAGTCCTATGTCGAGTCCCGGCGATACCCGCTCTCCCCCGACCGGCCGGATTCGCGGCCCCGCCGCACCGGGCGCCGCACCATCCTGATGCGGCTGACCCGCGCGGCGCCGGGGCTGGACAGCCGGCTTCTGCGCTCCATCCGTCCGGACGGCACGGAAGCCCTGGAATACTACGCCGAATGGACGGCCCCGCCCGCCGAGGCGGCGGAGGAGGCGCTGCGGCGCTGGATTACCGAATCCGGCCTTTTCGCCGCCGTTCTTGCCCCGGGATCGCGCGGGAATGCCGACCTGATCCTGGAGAGCGAGCTGACCGCCCTGCATGTGGATCTGGCGCGCGGCGTGGCCGTGGCATCGATGAGTGCCGTCCTGATGCGGGAGACCAGCCAGTTCGGCACGCGGGTGGTGGCCCAGTTCTCTGAAACGGCGACGGCGCCTGTACCCCCGCAGCGGCCACTGGGGCCGGATGCGCAGGCCGCCGGCATGGTCGCGGCGCTGGCCGGGGTGCTCGCCCGCCTGGAAAGAGGCCTCGCCCGTCACGCCTGACGGTGGTGCCGCTCCGGGGAACCGGGGCGGACCAGGCCGCTTGCAGGACAGGCTGGCGCGCGGGGCGGGCCATGGTGTTGCCTGCCGGCACGGGCCCCTTCGGCTCAGGGATCCAGCGCCGTGCGCCATCCACTAGCGTTAAGCCTTTCGTCACCCCTGTCCACGCAGTCTCAAAAACAGAGACGAGACGCCAAAACAGCGTCGTTCCTGAGATGGACGGGACGGGTGCTGTGGGTGATGCAAGCAGGGCGGATGTCTGGGACGAGGTCTGGGCGGAGTATGACGCCCGCCAGGCCCGCCGGCACCCGCGGCCGGCTCCGCGCCGGGCACGGCGGGCATCGACGCCGGAGCTGAATGGCTGGACAGGGCAGGCGCCATCCTGGCGCCGGGTGCGGCCGATGCGGCAGGTGATACCGGCCCTGCTGGCCGGCCTGGTGCTGATCCTGGGCTGGCTGGCGATCCCCTGGCTTCTGGCGTTGCGGATCTCCGTGCCGATTGGCCAGAACGACGCGCCCGCGCTGATCCGCCAGTTCGATCAGGCTTCCACCCAGGCCAGCCTGCGCGCCGCGATGGCGGCGCAGGTGCCCGATGGCGGCGGGGAGGGCGCACGCCGCTTCCTCTCCGGGATGGCGGAGCGGATGGCGGATTCCTGGGCCCGGCCCGAGGGGGTGGCGGCCTGGCTTGCGGTGCGGAGCCAGGCCGGCCGGGGGGATGGGCCGGCGATGCTCTCGCGGCTGCGCTCGGCCCGGCCCCTGGGCCTCAGCGCCTTCTCGCTGGAATATGGGCCCGCCGAAGGCGCAGGCGGCGTGGCCTTCGAACTGGCCTGGCAGGGGGACGGCTTCCGGGTGACCGGCCTGCGCTTCCTCGACGAGCGCCCGGCACCGCTCCGCGCCCCCGCCAGCCCTGTTCTGGCGATGCGGTGAGGGGCGCGCCATGTCTGGCACGCCCCGCCACCCGCCTGCTGGTGGTCCGCTTCCTTCAGGCGGCGCGGGCGGTTTCCAGCGCCTTCCAGACCACTTCCGGCGTCGCCGGCATGTCCAGATGGGTGATCCCATCCTCGGAGAGCGCGTCCACCAGCGCGTTCATCAGCGCGGGCGGGGAGCCCACCGCACCGGCCTCGCCAGCTCCCTTCACCCCCAGCGGGTTGGTCAGGCAGGGAATGGAGAGCAGCGCCACCTCGATTTCCGGCAGGTCCCCGGCGCGCGGCAGGGCGTAATCCATGAAAGATGCCGAGAGTAGCTGGCCGCTTTCGGGATCATAGGCCGTGCGCTCCAGCATCGCTTGGCCGATGCCCTGGGCCACGCCGCCATGCACCTGCCCGCGCACGATCAGCGGGTTCAGCGCATGACCCACATCGTCGGTGACGATGTAGCGCAGCACGGCGATGATGCCGGTGTCCGGGTCCACCTCCACTTCGGCCACATGGCAGCCATTGGGGAAGGTGTGCGCGGGAATGGCGGCGATCTCGGCCGCATCCAGCAGCGTGGCGGCCTCCCCGCGCGAGGCGCGCTCCTGCTGGGTCCTGGCCAGCTCCAGGATGCCGATGCCCCGGTCCGTGCCGGCGATCGCGAAGCGGCCCGCCTCGAACTCGATGTCACCCGCTGAGGCTTCCAGCGCCTCGGAGGCGGCCTGCTTGCCCTTCTCGATCACCGTGGCCGTGGTGGCCAGCAACGCCGTGCCCTCGGAATAAAGGGAGCGCGCGCCGCCCGTCCCGCCGCCGGTGGGGATACGGTCCGAATCGCCCTGCACCACCCGGATCTTCTCCACGGGGATGCCCAGCTCATTGGCCGTGATCATCACATAGGCGGTCTCGTGGCCCTGGCCGGTGGACTGGGTGCCGACCAGAACCTCCACCATGCCATCCTCGGCGAAGCGGACCTCCGCGCGCTCGCTGTCCGAGCCGCCTGTCGCCTCCAGGTAATAGGCCAGGCCGATGCCGCGCCGCTTGCCCTGCGCGGCGGACCGGGCACGGCGGGCAGGGAAGCCTGCCCAGTCGATCTGCTGCAGGGCGTGGTCCATCACCTGCACGAACTCGCCGGAATCATAGGTCTGCCCCACCGGCGTGGTGTGCGGCATGGCGGAGGAGGGCACCATGTTGCGGCGGCGCAGCTCGATCCGGTCGATCCCGGACTCGCGCGCCGCTGCATCGATCAGACGCTCGACCAGGTAGTTGGATTCCGGCCGGCCGGCGCCCCGATAGGCGTCCACCGGCACCGTGTTCGTGGCGACGCCGATGACATTGGCGTGGATCGCCCTGAAGCCATACACGCTGGCCAGGACCTTCGTGCCCGCGAAGGTCGGGATATAGGGGCCGAAGGTGGAGAGATAGGCGCCCATATTGGCGTAGTTCTTCGTGCGCAGCGCGAGGAAGCGCCCATCCTTGTCCAGCGCCAGCTCGCCCGTCGTGATGTTGTCCCGGCCATGCGTGTCGGAGAGGAAGGCCTCGGTCCGCTCGCTGGTCCAGCGCACCGGCCGGGCCAGGCGGCGGGCCGCCATCATGCAGAGCGCGTATTCGGGATAGGTGAAGATCTTCATCCCGAAGCCGCCGCCGACATCATGGGTCAGGACGTGCAGCTTTTCCTCGGGCACGTGGAACACCTCGGCCAGGGTGCTCTTGAGGGACCAGCTCCCCTGCGTGCCGGCATGAAGGGTGAAGCGCTCCGTCCCCGGGTCGTACTCGGCCAGGGCCGCGCGGCCTTCCATGGAGGCGACAACGATGCGGTTGTTCACGATCGTCATGCGCGTGACATGCGCCGCTTCGGCGAACAGACGCTCCGTCTCGGCGCCGTCGCCAGTCTCCCAGTCGAAGATGACGTTGCGCTGGATTTCCGGCCAGACCTGGGGCTGGCCGGGATCGGTGGCGGTGGCGAGATCGGTGACCGAGGGCAGGCTCTCGTAGTCCACCATGATCGCCTCGGCGGCGTCGCGGGCCGCGCCATGATCTTCGGCAACGATGAAGGCCACGGGATCGCCGACATGGCGGACGAAGCCATCGGCCAGCGCGCCGCGCGGGGTGTTGCCGCGGCGCGTGCCGTCCCGGTTCTTGATCGGAACGGCGCATGGGATCTCGCCCAGCCCCTCGCTCTTCCAGTCCTCGGCGGTGAGGACGGCCAGCACGCCCGGGATATCCGCCGCCGCGCTCGTGTCGATGGACAGGATGCGGGCATGGGCATGGGGGGAGCGAAGGATATAGCCGATCGCGGCACCGGCACCGACGCCCTGGGGCACCAGGTCATCCGTGTAGCGGCCGCTTCCCTTTAGGAGGCGGGGATCCTCCACCCGGCGCAGGGGCTGGCTGAGGCCGAACTTCGCCATGACGCATTCTCCCGTGAACTCGCGGGGCGGATCATGCGTGAGGCGGCGGGGAGCGGGAAGGGGGAATAGAAACGGCCCGCGCCGGGGAGCGCGGGCCGTTTCGTTGCGGGCCTAGTGCAGGTCGGCGGGCGTGCCGGTGGAGGGCGGGCCGGGATCCCTGGGCCTGTGCCCGAACCAGCCCTTCACCCGCTCGCGGATGGTCTGGAACACCACATAGAGCATCGGGATCATGAAGATGCCGATGATCGAGGCCGCGAGCATGCCGCCGAAGACCGGCGTGCCCACCGCCCGACGCGAGACGGCGGCCGCGCCGGTCGCGATGACGAGCGGAATGAGCCCGAGGATGAAGGCGATCGAGGTCATCATCACCGCGCGGAAACGGAGCCGCGCGCCCTCGGCCGCGGCCTCGCGGATGCCCATGCCGCGTTCGCGGGCCTCCTTCGCGAACTCGATGATCAGGATGCCGTTCTTCGCGGCCAGCGCAATCAGCACGACGAGGCCGATCTGGGCGTAGATATCGAGCGACAGCTTGCCCAGAAGGATGGCGATGAAGGAGCCGAGCACGCCCACCGCGATCGAGAGCAGCACGGGGATCGGGATGGTCCAGCTCTCATAGAGCGCGACGAGGAAGAGATAGGCAAAGAGAACCGCGAGCGCGAGGATATAGGCCGTCTGTCCCGTCGCCAGCTTCTCCTGGTAGGCGGTGCCGGTCCAGGCATAGCCGTAGCCATTGGGCAGCACGCGTTCGGAAAGCTGCTCCATCGCCGTCAGCGCCTGGCCGGAGGAGACGCCCGGCCTTGGCGCGCCGTTCACCGAGATGGCGCGGTAGTTGTTGTAGCGGAAGATGGTCTGCGGCCCGACCACCGTCCGGATGTCGGCGAAGGCGCGCAGCGGCACCATCTCCCCGCTGTTGCTGCGGACCTGGATGCGCCAGATGTCGTCTAGGTCGTTGCGGTCCCCGGCCTCGGCCTGGATGTTCACCTGCCAGACGCGGCCATACAGGTTGAAGTCGTTGACATAGATGCCGCCCAGCGCCGCCTGCAGGGTGGTGAAGATGTTGGCGATGGGCACGCCGAGCGCCTGCGCCTTGTCGCGATCCACATCGAGGTAGATCGAGGGATTGTTGGCGGCGAAGGTCGAGAACACCGCCGTGAGGTTGGGATCCTGGTTGGCGGGCACGATGAGGCCGAGCATGGCGGCGGCCAGGGCATTGATGTCCCGCCCCTCATAGTCCTGCAGGATGTATTCGAAGCCGCCGCCGGTCCCCAACCCGACGATCGGGGGCAGGTTGAAGGCGAAGATATTGGCCGTGCGGATGGACTGGGTGGCGCCGAAGACGCGACCGATGGCGGCCTGCACGCTGTCCGCCACCTGCGTGCGGTCGGCGAAGGGCTTCATCCGGATGACCATGAAGGCCGAGTTGGACTGCGCCCCGCCATCGATGAGCGAGAAGCCGACGATCCCCAGCGTGCCCTGCACGGAGGGAATGGGGCGGACGATCTCCTCGATCTGGCGCACCACCTCGCGCGTGCGGGCCACGCTGGCGCCGGGGGGAAGCTGGGCCTGGACGAAGAACGCCCCCTGGTCCTCCTGCGGCAGGAAGCCCGTGGGCGTCACCTTGCTGATGGTCCAGATGCCGAAGCCGAAGCCGGCGGTCAGCAGGATCGAGAGGAAGGAGACCCGCACCAGCCGGCGCACGCCGCCCGCATACCGGTCCCGCGTCCAGTCGATGCCGCGCAGCACATAGCCGATCGGTCCCCGGCGGGGGCCGTGATGCGGCTTGAGGATGATGGCGCAGAGCGCCGGGGAGAGGGTGAGGGCGTTGATGGCCGAGATGACCATGGCCGCCGAGATCGTCACCGCGAACTGGCGGAACAGCTCGCCGGACAGGCCAGGGATGAAGGCGATCGGAACGAAGACGGAGAGGAGGACGAGGGTGATCGCGATGATCGGGGCCGTGATCTCCTGCATCGCCTTCTTGGTGGCGTCCGCCGTGGAGAGCTCGGGATGCTCCTCCATCACGCGTTCCACGTTCTCGACCACCACGATGGCATCGTCCACTACGATGCCGATGGCCAGGACCATGGCCAGCAGGGACACGGTGTTCGCCGAGTAACCCATGCCGAGCAGGATGATGAAGGCGCCGATGAGACTGACCGGGACCGCGATGGTGGGGATGATCGTCGCCCGCCAGCTGCCGAGGAACAGGTAGACCACCACCACCACGAGGATGAAGGCCTCGATGAGGGTCTTGATGACCTCGTGGATCGTCTCGTTCACGAAGTCGGAGCTGTCGTAGAAGACCTCGGTATCCAGCCCCTGCGGGAAGCGGACACTGAGTTCCTGCAGCCGCTGCTTCACGGCGGTCGAGACCTGCACCGCATTGGCGCCGGGGGCGAGATAGATGCCGAAGGCAATTGCGGGCTGGCCGTTGAACCGGTTCTCCGTGTCCATATTCGCCGCGCCGACCTCGACCCGCGCGACGTCGCGCACGCGCAGGACCGAGCCGTCCTGGTTGGCACGGACCACGATGTTCCCGAATTCCTCGGGCGTCTGGAGGCGACCGCGGGTTTCCAGGTTGATCTGGAAGGGCTGGTCGTCGCCGATGGGCCGGCCGCCCAGGCGCCCGACGGCGGCCTGGACGTTCTGGCCCTGGATGGCGGCGATCACGTCCTGCGCCGTCATGTTCAGGCTGGCGAGGCGGTCCACCTCGAACCAGACGCGCATGGAGTAGTCCTGCGCGCCGAACACGTTCACCTGGCCGACGCCGGGCACGCGGGCGAGGTCGTCCAGCATGTTGATGGTGAAGTAGTTCGAGAGGAAGAGCGGGGCGAGGCCGCCCTGCTTCGCGTAGAGGAAGCCGAACATCAGCACGGCGGAGGACTGCTTGCGCACGGTCACGCCGCTGCGCTGCACCTCCTGCGGCAGGCGGGCCATGGCGGCCTGGACGCGGTTGTTCACGTTCACCGTCGCCAGGTCGGGATCGGTGCCGAGCTGGAAGGAGACGTTCAGCGAGTAGGTGCCGTCATTGGCGGAGTTGGAGCGCATGTAGATCATGCGGTCCACGCCGTTGATCTGGCCCTCCAGCACCTGCCCGATCGTCTGCTCCACCACAGTGGCCGAGGCGCCCGGATAGCGCGCGGCGACCGAGACCTGGGGGGGCACGATGTCGGGGAACTGGGAAACGGGGATGCGGAGCAGCGAGATCGCGCCTGCGATGAGCGTGAGCAGCGCGATGACGATCGCCAGCCTGGGGCGATCGACAAAGGTTCCGGAGATCATGTTCCTGCCTTACCGGGCGGAGCCGGACTGGTTGGCTGGCGACGTCGCGGCCTGGGGCTGGCTGGTGCCCGGCTGCCCCGTGTTCGGCGCGGCCGGCGCGCCGGGCGGGGAGGAGGCGGTTCCCACCGGGGCGCCCTGGGCGGTGCCCTGATTCGCGCGGCCGGGGGCGGCACTCGCCGGCGCATTGCCGGTGGCGGCCGGGCTGGCGGGCGCCCCGGGCTGGCCCGCCTGGGTGCCGGCCTGGGTTCCGGGCGGGACGCTGGCCGGCGCGGCATTCACCTCCTGCCCCGGGCGCACGCGCTGGATGCCTTCCACGATCACACGGTCGCCGGGGTTCAGCCCTTCCTCCACCACCGCCACCTGCGGGGTGTTGCGGCCCAGGCGCAGGTTCCGTCGCTGTGCCTTGCCCTCATTGTCCACGATGAAGGCGTAGTAGCCCTGCTGGTCCTGCAGCACGGCCGCCCGTGGGATGGTGATGGCCAGAACCGGCTCCACCCCCTCCACGAATACGTTGACGAACTGCCCGTCGATCAGCGAGCGGCCGCCGATCTCCGGACGGGTCGGGTTGGGCACCCGTGCGCGGATCAGGATGCTGTCCGTCGCGCGGTTGATCTGGTTGTCGATGAACTCGATCCGCCCGACTTCCGGATAGGTCTTCCCATCCGCCGTGCGGAAGCGGACCTGCACGGCCTCCACGCCCCCGCGGGATGCGTAGCGGTCCCGCAGCTCCAGCGCCTGGCGCTGGGAGACGGGGAAGGAGACCCGCATCGGGTCCTGGCTGACAATGACGGCCAGCGTGCCCGTGGTCGGCCCGACCACATTGCCGACGGTGAGGTTGGTGCGGCCGATCTTGCCGTCGATCGGGGAGCTGATCTCGGTATAGCTGAGATTCACTTCCGCGCTTCGGGCCGCGGCCCTGGCAGCGACCAGTTGCGCATTGGCGGTGCGTTCCTGCGCGACCGCATTGTCGAGCGCGACGCGGGTGCCGGCGCCGCTGCGGGTCAGCTCCTGGGCGCGGGAGAGGGTGACGCGGGCATTCGCCACCTCCGCCTCGGCGGAGGCCACATTGGCCTGGGCACGGGCCAGCTCCGCCTCGAAGCTCTGCCGCTCGATCCGGTAGAGTGGATCCCCGCGATGGACCTCCTGGCCCTCCTGGAAGAGCCGCTCCTGGAGGTAGCCGGTCACGCGGGCGACGATCTCCACCCGTTCCACCGCCTCGACTCGGCCGACGAACTCGGTGCTCTCCGTCACCGGGCGGCGGGCGGCCTCCTGCACGCCCACGGCGGGCGGGCCCTGGGGGCCGAACTGCGCCATCGCGGGACCAGGGGCCGCCAGCAGGGCCAGGGCCGATGCCGCGCCGAGGAGCGCATGGCGAATGCGGGGTGCGGGAGCCCGCGAGGACCCACGGGAAGATGTGCGGCGCGTCATATGCGGCATGTGGCTGAAGGGGCGCGAAGCTGCAAGGAGTGATTGAACCGATCGGTTCAGTCTGGTGGCGGAGAGGTTGCCGGGAGGAGAACGGAGGTTGAACTGAAAATCTCTCGCAATTCGGCCAAGCTGTTCCACTCTACAGCATGCATCCCTTCCGATTCGTCGCTTCGATAAGGGATAGTTCAGCTGTGGCGTGTCCCCGTTCCGGGGCTGAAAGTTAATCCGCGTCACAAGGGGAGAACGAGTTGTGGAACCCATCGTCCTGATGCCCGACGCCGCTCGCGCAGAGGGGGGCCTCGGCGCAACGGGCCAGGGCCAGGGCGCATCGCCCGGCCGCGGCCGGCTTCTCTCTCCACCTTCCACCGCATCGGGCGTGGCAGCCGTCGGGCGCGCAATGACGGTGCTCAGCGCCTTCCGGCCGGGTGACACCTCCCTGCCACTTCGAGTTCTGGCCGCGCGAACCGGGCTCTACAAGAGCACCATTCTTCGCCTCCTCGCCTCGCTGGAACGCCATTGCTGCGTCAAGCGCAACCAGGACGGCACCTGGTCTCCCGGCCCCATGCTGCTGCACTGGGGCTCGCTCTATACCCGCAGCCTCGGCCTGGAGCCGCTAATTCCCCCCGTGCTCGATTCGCTGACCGAGGCAACGGGGCAGGGGGCCACCTTCTGGGTGCGCGCCGATGAGGAGCGCCGGGTCTGCCTCTACCGCGCCGCCCCGCCCCGCACGCTGCGCGTGGCGGTCCAGGCCGGGGACATGATGCCCCTTGGCGCCGCCGCGACCGGCCGCGTCTTCGCGGTCTGGGATGCCGCATCGAGCGAGACGGCCGAGGCGGCGCCGGAACTGGCGCCGGGCGCCTATCCCGTGATCGCCACCCAGGGCACGCGGGAGCTGGACGCGGCCGCCATTTCGGCGCCGGTCTTCCTGCCGGGCGGAACGCTTTGCGGGGCGCTGACCCTGTCGGGCTCCAGCGAGCGCCTCTGGCCCGAGGTGGAGCGGGTGAAGCCGCTGGTCGCGGAGGCCGCGGCGGGCCTCACCCGCGCTCTCGCGGCCTGAAGCCGCCCGGAAGCGCCCGAACCCGGCTACGAACGCAGTTCCGAACCGGCACGGGCCGCGGGGCCGGGCCTTCCGGCCGGCCCGGCGTCGGCGCATGCTGACCCGCAGCCGGATCCCCCGCCTAACCTGGGGACGGCAAGGGAGGTTTCGTCCATGCCGGTTTCCGGCACGATCATCGTCTTTGCCGTCATCCTTATCCTCGCGCTGGTCACGGCAGCGAAGGGGATACGTACCGTCTCCCAGGGCGAGGTCTGGACCGTGGAGCGCTTCGGGCGCTTCACCCATCTTCTCCAGCCCGGGCTGAACTTCATCATCCCCTATATCGACTCGGTCGGGCAGCGGATGAACGTGCAGGAGGTGGTGCTCGACATCCCCGAGCAATCCGTCATCACCCGGGACAATGCGACCGTCACGGTGGACGGCATCGTCTATTTCCGGGTGATGGACCCCGCCAAGGCCGCCTATCAGGTGCAGGACCTGCGGGGCGCCCTGACGGCCCTGGCCATGACCAATATCCGGGCCGTCATCGGTGAGATGGACCTGGACCAGACCCTCTCCTCGCGCGAGCGTATCAACTCGGCCCTGCTGGCGATCCTGGACGGGGCGACCGACCCCTGGGGCGTCAAAGTGAACCGGGTGGAGATCCGCAAGATCGAGCCGCCGGAGAACCTGATCCGGGCAATGAACCTTCAGATGACCGCCGAGCGCGAGCGCCGCGCGACGGTGGTGAAGGCCGAGGGCGCCAAGACGGCCCTGGTGCTTGAAGCCGAAGGCCGGCGCGAGGCCGCCTTCCGCGATGCCGAGGCGCGCGAGCGCATGGCCCAGGCGGAAGCCGCGGCAACCCGCATGGTGGCCGAGGCCGCGACCGGGGCGGGTGTCGAGGCGCTCCGCTATTTTGTGGCCGAGAAATATGTCGGTGCCTTCCAGGCCATCGCGGCCAGCCCGAACTCCCGGCTGGTGATCGTGCCCATGGAGGCCTCCGGCCTTGCCGGGGGAATCACCGCGGCGCTTGAGCTGCTGCAGAAGCCCGCAGGCACCCCTCCGCCAGCCGGGCCCGCCGGTCCGGTCGGCTTCGTCGCGCCGGCATCCACTGCGGCCGGGCCGGCTGCCTCGGTTCCCCGGGTGGGGAGCGGCCCGTGGAACCCTGGCTGATCTGGATCCTCGCCGGCCTCGTCCTGCTCGGCGCCGAGCTTGCCCTGCCCGGTGCTTTCCTGCTCTGGGCCGGGCTGGCCGCGATCGGCACGGGGCTGGTCTGGCTGGTCGTATCACCGGGCTTTCCGCTCTCCGTCGTGATCTTCGTCGGGTTGATGGCGGCCGGGGTGGCGGTCGGCCTGCGTCGGCGGCGCGGCCCGGAACCGCTGCGGGTTAACACGCCGGGTTCCGGCCTGGTCGGGCGGGAGGGCGTGGTGCTCGCGACCGGGCTTCCCGGCTTGCGCGTGAGAGTGGGCGACAGCGACTGGCCCGCCATTGCCCTGGAGGGCCATCCCATCGTGGGAGACATCATCCGGGTGGATGGGGTGGAAGGGACCATACTCCAGGTCCGCCTGACCCGCTGACCCGGTCATCCGTCTCATTCTTGTATATTGCGAGAATGAAAAGATTTGGGCTCAACTCACCGGCAACGAGGCAAACGGGGAGGAGAGGTGGGATGCTGATTCAGACCGGACATCGCCGGGCGCCCGAACGCACGGCTGCGCACCGTGTGCCAAGGCCCTGGCCCCTTTGGATCGCGCTTCCCGCGCTGACCGGGCTGTCCCTCGTCATTTGGGGCGGCATGGCTGCCATGGCGCGCGTCATGCTTTTCTGAAGGCCAGGCTGTCTTTTTGACGAACCAGGCCGGAAGGCCCGGTCAGGCGGGCTTCCGGGTCATGGCGGCGTAAAGCAGGGCACAGGCCGCCACGGCGGCGCCGAAGAACACCAGCCCAGCCCCTGTCCCGGCCATGGCGACCACTGGGCCCGATGCCGCCTGCAGCAGCGCGGCGCCCGCGAAGAAGGACAGGTTTACCCCGGCCAGGGCCTTGCCTGCCTGGTCCGGCGGCACCGCCGCCCGCGTGGCCGCGAAGGCCAGGGGCTGCACGGAAATCAGCAGGAAAAATCCGAGCAGCGTGACCGCATCCCAGGCCGGCGGCATCCCGCCCAGAGGGCCGCCCGGTCCCCCGAGGGCCGTGAGGGCCAGGAAAATGCCTGCGCCGAGATGGCCCAGCACCAGCAGGGCGCGCCGGTGCCCGAAGCGCCGGTCCACGATTCCCCAGAGCGCCGGGCCGATCACCACCGCACTGGTGGCGAGCAGGAGGATGTTGCCGGCCTCCACCCGGGGAAGCCCTTTCACCTCCATCAGCCAGGGCCCGCCCCAGAGCCCCCGCACGCCGATCACCGCGGCGAAGGAGGCGAAGGCGAGCACGACGACGCCGCGCAGCCTGGGCGAGACCGTCAGGCTCAGCACCTCGCGGGCATCGGCAGCGAGGCTGCGCCGCGGGCCGGATGCATCCTCGCCCCGGACAAGAAGCGCGACGAGGCCGAGGATCACCAGGGCGGCACCCGCGCAGGTCCAGTACCCCGCGCGCCAGCCCGAGGCCTCGACCAGGAGCGCGAGGGGGCTCGCGGAGAGCAGCATCCCACAATTGCCGAGCGCCTGGACGAGGCCCGACCAAAGGCCGAACCGGGCCGGGCTCAGCCGCTTGGCCGCATAGGTCACCGGGCCCATCAGCATGCCCGAGCAGCCCAGGCCGAGCACGATCTGCGCGATCAGGAAGCCGAGCGCACCGCCCGCGAGAGCCGCCAGCACCGCGCCGATCCCCGCCACGGCGAGAAGGCCGAGCGCGGTGCGCCGCACGCCGAAGCGGTCCAGCGCCACGCCGAGCGGCACCTGGGCGAAGGCGAAGGAGAGATTGAAGGCCCCGGTGAGCGAGGCGAGGCCGCCCGCCGTGACCCCGAGATCCCGCCCAAGCACATCCGCCGCTATGGCCGGAAGGGTGCGCACCATGTTCGAGAGCACATGGCCGAGGGTGAGGGCCACGAGGGGGGCCACGAAGGCGAGCGAAGCCTCCCGCGCGTCGTCATTCATGAAATTCGCGTTCCCTCCGCGCCCCGCCCTGCACGGGGCCGAGGTCGCTCTTCACTCTTGGCTCAGTTCCGGAACATCTTGCCGGGGTTGAGGATGCCCTTGGGGTCCAGCGCCGCCTTGATGCTCTGCATCACGGCCAGGGCCTCCATCCCATGCTCCTGCTCCAGGAACTCGCGCTTGCCCAGCCCCACCCCATGCTCGCCCGAGCATGTGCCGCCGAGCGCAAGGGCCCGGGCCACGATCTTGCGGTCCAGCTCCCAGGCGCGCTCGAGCGCGGCGGGGTCGTCCTGGCCCACCAGGATCACGGTGTGGAAATTGCCGTCGCCGACATGCCCGACCATCGGCGCGGAAAGGCCGGAGGCTTCGATGTCCTCCTTCGCGCCCAGCAGCGCATCCGCCAGGCGCGAGATCGGCACGCAGACATCGGTGGTCACGCCGCGGGAACCGGGCTGGCTGGCGATCGCCGCCCAATAGGCGTTGTGGCGGGCGGTCCAGAGCTTGTTGCGCGTCTCGCTATCGGCCGCCCAGGCGAAGCCCAGCCCGCCCATCTCGGTAACGACGGCCTTCACCGTCTCGGCCTGCTCGGCCACGCCGGCCTCGCTGCCGTGGAATTCAAGGAACAGGGTGGGCAGGGCCTCAAGATTGTCCAGCTTCGAATGGGCGATGCAGCAGGCCATCTGCACCTCGTCCAGCAGCTCGATCCGTGCCACGGGCACGCCGAGCTGCATCACCTGGATGACGGACTCCACGCAGCCCCGCATCTCCGGGAACTGGACCACGGCGGCGGAGGTTGCCTCAGGGATGCCGTGCAGGCGCAGGCGGATCTTGGTGATGATGCCCAGCGTGCCCTCGCTGCCGATCATCAGCCGCGTCAGGTCATAGCCATTGGCGGCCTTGCGGGTGCGGCTGCCCGTGTTGATCACCCGGCCATCCGCAAGCACCACCTCCAGCCCCATCACGTTCTCCCGGATGGTGCCGTAGCGCACGGCATTGGTGCCGGAGGCGCGCGTGGCGCACATGCCGCCGATGGTGCAGTGGCTACCCGGATCCACCGGGAAGAACAGGCCCTGGTCGCGCAGGTGATCATTCAGCTGGTGGCGCGTCACGCCCGGCTCCACCAGGCAGTCCATGTCGTCCGGGCTGACATCCAGGATGGCGGTCATGCGCGACAGGTCCAGCGAGATGCCCGCGCGCACCGGCGTGACATGCCCCTCCAGGCTGGTGCCCGCGCCGAAGGCCACCACCGGCACGCCATGGCGGTGGCAGAGCGCGAGGATTTGGGAGACCTCCTCCGTCGTCTCGGCGAAGGCCACCGCATCGGGCAGGACGGGGGTGGTGGTGTCCTCGCCGCGGGAATGCTGCTCGCGCATGGCGATGTTGGTGGTGATACGGTCGCCCAAGAAGGCGCGGATGGCGGCGATGACGTGGTCGACGGGGCGGGTTTCGGCGGTCATGTCGGTGTTCCGTGTCAGTCGTCCCGCCGCAGCGGGCAGGTCAGGCAATGGGGCCCGCCGCCACCGGCGGTGAAAAGCGAAAGGGCAGGGTCCAGGACTTCCAGCCCCTCGGCGCGAAGGGCGGCGTTCAGCGCCGTGCTCTCGCGCGCGGATACCACGCGGTCCCGCCCCAGGGCGAGGATGTTGCAGCCCAGATGCATGGCCGCGCGGTAGGGAACCGGGATCCAGCGGATGCCATGGCCCCGCAGCCAGTCCAGGAATCCGGGGTCGAGCACGTCCTCGCAGGCCACGGCCAATCCGGGGGCGGCCATGCAGAACAACACGTCCAGATGCAGGAAATGCTCGTCGAAATCCTCGACGCGCACTTCCCAGCCCTCCTCCCGCAGCCATCCCGCAAGCTGCTCCGCACCGGCATGATCCGTGCGCCCGCCGGAGGCGCCGATGGCGGCAAGGCCGGGGCGGATGATGTGGATGTCGCCGCCCTCCAGCGTGCCGGCGCTGGATTTCCGCCAGAAGGCACCCCCATGCCCGGCGTGGAAGTCGATCAGCGGCGCATACTCGCCGCGGCGCTGCGGCCGCTCCAGCTGGCACAGCACGGGGCCGCGATGGGTCACCACCACGCTGTCGCGCGTATAGGCCATGTAGGGCAGATGCGGCTCCGGCGCGATCAGCCGCACCTGTGCGCCGCCCTGCTCGATCGCATGCACCAGTTCCGCATGCTGCGCCTGCAGATGGGCGGTGGCGGGGGATTGGTTCTCCCCGGCCAGGGTGCGGCGGACGATGCTGTTGGTCGGGATCCAGCGGTAATGCTCGGGCGTGCAGAGCAACACCTCGCGCAACGGCGCCGTCTCGGACGAAACGCGCCAGGCGGAACCGGGAAGGGGATCGGGCATGGGCGAAGCCTAGCCCCGGCGGGCGGGGTTGCCCATTGCGCGCCAAGCGGTGGCGGGCCGCCCGGTCCCGGCGATCGGGAGGCCAAGGCCCGCGCGGCGGCCAAGGCGAGGAGATCGCGCCGCCCCAGTCCCGCGCGGAGGGTGCCGAGCGGCCCGGTGCCTCCGCCCGGTAGCCGGACATTGATGCCAGGCCGGCAGGCTGTCGGATTGCGCGGCGGGCGGGGAAGCGGAAGGATGCAGGGCAGCCGCGCCGGGCGCGATCGCGCCGAGGACGGGCATGACGGAACGGGGGAACGCCAGGTGGCGAACAAGCTGAGGGATGCGTGGAAGGCCGGGCGGAAGACGGTGAATGGATGGTTGTCCATTCCCTCGGCCTTCTCGGCGGAGGTGATGGCCCAGCTCGGGATGGAGAGCATGACGGTCGATCTCCAGCACGGCGTGCATGATTACCTCTCCGCGGTGGCGAGCTTCCAGGCGATGCAGGCGCATGGGCCCACACCGATGGCCCGCCTGCCGTGGAACGAGCCGGGCATTGCCGGCAAGCTGCTCGATGCCGGCGCCCAGGGCCTGATCTGCCCCATGGTCAACACGCGTGCCCAGGCCGAGGCCTTCGTGGCTGCCTGCCGCTATCCCCCGATGGGCGCCCGGTCCAACGGGCCGATTCGGGCAGGCCTCTACGGCGAGCCCGGCTCCTATTTCCAGACCGCCAATGACGATATCCTCTGCCTGCCGATGATCGAGACCCGGGAGGCGCTGGACAACCTCGACGCCATCCTGGACGTGCCGGGCGTGGACGGCATCTATATCGGGCCGACCGACCTGCAGATCTCGCTGGGCATCCTGCCGCCCATCATGGAGCGGCAGGACCAGGCGATCCTGGACATCTATGCCCGGCTGATCCGCGCCTGCCATGAACGTGGCAAGTTCATCGGCCTGCACTGCACCACCGGCGCCTATGTGAAGCAGATGCATGAGATGGGCTTCGACTACGCCACCCTCGGCAGCGACCTGACGAACATGGTGATGGGCGCGCGGGCCCAGCTGGCGGCGGCGCGGGGCTGAACCCCTCGGGGCTTCAGCCGGCCTGGGCGAGCTGCTGCTGGAGCCGCAGCTCCTCGTAATCCGTCTCCGACAGGAGGCTCGTCAGCATCTCGTCCGATAGCCCGTCCTCGCGCTGGTGCCGGATGAGGCGCTCGCGCGAGGCGCGGAGGGCGGCGAGGCGGATCTGCAACCGGGCCCGCAGCTCAGCCTGTGTCCCGCCCGCGGCCACCCCCGTGAAGACGCGCGCGATGTCCCGGAACTCTCCCACGAGGTCGCGCGCGATCACGCCATCCAGCGGGCTGTCCAGCCGGCCCTCCACCTCGCCCAGTGCCGCCTCGGCCATCAGCCGGCGGGCCGTGGCCTCCGCGGGCGCCATGCCGCGCCGGGTCGGCTCCACCACGCCCAGGCGGATGATCAGCCATTCCAGCGTGGTGCCCTGCACCACCAGGGTCGCCAGGATGGCGACGAAGGCGAGGAAGATCAGCAGGTCCCGGTGCGGGATCTCCAGCGGCAGGGCCAGCGCGGTGGCGAGGGAAACCACGCCCCGCATCCCCGCCCAGCCGATGATCACTGCATGGCGGGGGCGGGGGAGCATCTCGTTCCGCGCCAGCGCCGGGAACAGGCGCGGGAGATAGGCGAAGGGGATCACCCAGCCCAGGCGCGAGAGGATCAGCGTGGCCGAAAGCGCGGCGGCCCCGACCACCAGCACGGGGAGCGGATAGGCCCCAAGGCGCTCCAGTATGCCGTTCAGCTGCAGCCCGACCAGGATGAAGACAAGGCTGGTAAGGACGAATTCCATGAAGCTCCAGGTCGCCAGCGCCTCGATCCGCGTCTGGGCGGTGAGGAGAGCGCGCTGGCGCTGGGCGATCATGATGCCGGCGGTGACCACGGCGATCACGCCAGAGACATGCAGCTTCTCGGCGATCAGGAAAGCGCCATAGGCCGTGAGGAAGGTGAAGGCGATCTCCAGCGGCGTCGCCTCCAGCCGCGGCAGCACGCGGGCGGCCAACAAGGCCACCGCCAGCCCGACCAGGAAGCCGCCGATCGCCACGGCAAGGAAGGTGACGGCCGCCAGGCCCGGCGCAACGCTGCCCACCGCCACCGCCCCGACGGCCAGGCGGAACAGCACCAGGGCGGAGGCATCGTTCATCAGGCTCTCGCCCTCGAGCACGGTGACGATCCGCCGGGGCAGGGGCATGCGTTGCAGCACCGAGGCCGCCGCTACCGCGTCGGGCGGGGCCACGATCGCGCCCAGGGCAATGGCCGCTGCCCAGGGAAGGTCCGGCAGCAGGAGCTTGGCGACCACCGCCACGCAGGCCGCCGTGAAGAACACCGCCCCGACCGCGAGGAGCATGATGGGCCAGAGATTGGCGCGGAATTCCTGCCAATCCGTCCGCCAGGCGCTGGCCTGGAGCAGCGGCGGCAGGAAGGCCGCGAGCGCAAGGGTCGGGTCCAGCTCCACCCGGGGCAGGCCGGGGATGAAGGCCAGGGCCATCCCGCCGAGGATGAGCACCACCGCATAGGGAAGGCGCGTGCGCCGGGCCAGGATGGCCAGGCCCAGGCAGGCGCCCAGCAGGGCCAGCGTGATCTCAAGCAGCAGCATGGGCGGGGCCTGCGCCGAGGCGGAAAAGCCGGGAGGGGGCGGCCATGGCGCTATGCCGTCATGGCCGCCCCTGCAGGGTCACGCGCGTCCGTAGGTATCCTCGAAGCGCACGATATCGTCCTCGCCGAGATAGGCCCCCGATTGCACCTCGATGAGGGTCAGCGGGATCATGCCGGGGTTCTCCAGGCGATGGACGCAGCCGAGGGGCAGGTAAACGCTCTCGTTCTCGCGCAGGAGAATCCGCTCGGCATCGCGCTCGACAACGGCGGTGCCGTTGACAACCACCCAGTGCTCGGCGCGGTGGTAATGCTTCTGCAGGCTGAGCTTCTCGCCCGGGCGAACCAGGATCTTCTTCACCTGGAAGCGGTCGCCCTGGATCAGGCCTTCATAATGGCCCCAGGGGCGGTACATGCGCCGGTGCGCGCCCGCCTCAGGGCGCTTCCGCGCCTTGAGCTGGTCCACCAGCTTCTTCACGTCCTGCGCCCGGTCGCGGTGCAGCGCCAGCACCGCGTCCTCGGTGGCCACCACCACCACATCCTTCAGCCCGACCACCGTGGTCAGGATGCCTTCCGAGCGGACATAGCAGTCATCGGCGTCCAGCAGCTCGACCGGGCCATGGGTGGCGTTGCCCCGGCCATCCTTCGGCGAAACCTGCCAGAGCGCGTCCCAGGAGCCCACATCGGACCAGCCAAGATCGGCCGGCACCACGGCGGCATGAGCCGTGCGCTCCATCACCGCATAGTCGATCGAGATCGAAGGGGCGCCTGCGAAGGAAGGGCCGAGCCGGACGAAGTCGAGGTCGCGGCTGGCCTCGTCCACCGCCGCGCGCACGCTCGCCACCAGCTCGGGCTGCAGACGCTCGAGCTCGGCCAGAAGGCTGGCCGCGCGCGCGACGAACATGCCGGCGTTCCACAGGTGCTGCCCGCCCTCAAGCAAGGCCTGGGCACGGGCGAGGTCGGGCTTCTCGATGAAGGAGGCGATGGCAGAAACCCCCGGCGCCTCCGGAATGGCGGTACCGGCCTCGATATAGCCGAAGCCGGTCTCGGCATGGGTGGGCTTCATCCCGAAGGTCACGATATGGCCGGCCCGGGCCGCCTCCGCCGCCCGGGCGAGCGCCGCGTGCAGGGCAGGGATGTCCTGGATCGCCGCATCGGCCGCCATGACCCAGAGAAGGGCATGCGGATCCTCTTCCGAGGCCAGCAGGGCTGCGGCCGCGATCGCCGGCGCCGAGTTCCGGGCGGCCGGCTCAAGCACGATCCGCCCCCCGGTCACGCCGCTCTCGCGCAGCTGCTCGGCAACGAGGAAACGATGCGCCTCGGCGCAGATCACCATGGGCGGGGTGAAGCCCGGGCCCGTGGCACGCCCCACTGTCTCCTGCAGCATGCTCTGCTCGGAGGTCAGCGGCCAGAACTGCTTGGGAAAGCCCTCCCGCGAGAGGGGCCAGAGCCGCGTGCCAACACCACCGGACAACACCACCGGCACAACACGATCCTGGGGCATGTGGCTTCCAGATATGGTCGAGAGATATCCGGACCTAACGGAGCATGCCCAAAAAGAAAAGCCGCCCCGGTTGCCCGGAGCGGCTTCTCTGTCGCACTGGCGGCGGATTTATTCGGCCAGTGCCTTGTCCTTGCCGCTGCGAAGGGCGGGCAGGGCCATCGCGGCCAGCACGATCGCCGCCAGGGCCAGGAGCGTGGCGCTGATCGGGCGTTCGACGAACACGCCCACGTCGCCGCGGGAGAGCAGCATGGCGCGGCGGAGATGCTCCTCCATCATCGGGCCGAGCACAAAGCCGATGAGCAGGGGCGCGGCGGGCATCTGCAGCTTGCTGAAGATGTAGCCGAGGATGCCGAAGAACAGGGTCTGGTAGACGTCGAAGACCGAGTTGTTCAGCGAGTACACGCCGATCGCGCAGAAGACGAGGATCGCCGGGTACAGATACTTGTAGGGCACCTGCAGCAGCTTCACCCACATGCCGATCATCGGCAGGTTGATGACGAGCAGCATCAGGTTGCCGACCCACATGGAGCAGATCAGGCCCCAGAACAGGTCCGGCTGGGCCTCCACCATGCGGGGGCCGGGCTGGATGCCCTGGATGATCAGCGCGCCGACCATCAGCGCCATCACGGCGTTGGCCGGGATGCCGAGGGTCAGCAGCGGGATGAAGGAGGTCTGGGCAGCCGCGTTGTTCGCGGATTCCGGACCGGCCACGCCCTCGATCGCACCGGTGCCGAGCGTGCTCCCGTACTTCGAGATCTTACGCTCCAGCATGTAGGAGCCGAAGGCGGAGAGCGAGGCGCCACCACCCGGCAGGATGCCGAGGACGGAGCCGATCGCCGTGCCGCGAAGCACGGCCGGCACCGAGCGGCGGAACTCTTCCCGGGTCAGCATCAGGCTGCCGACCTTGCCGGACATGACCTGGCGCGCTTCCGGACGCTCGAGGTTCAGGATGATCTCGCCGAGGCCGAAGATGCCCATGGCGATCGACACGAAGCCGAGCCCGTCGGACAGTTCGGGTACACCGAAGGTGAAGCGCTGCTGGCCGGTCTGCACATCCGTGCCGACGAGGCCGAGGGCAACGCCCAGAACCACCATGGCGATGGCCTTCAGCACCGAACCCTGTGCCAGCACGGCCGATATGATGAGGCCGAGCAGCATGAGGGAGAAGTAGTCCGCCGGGCCGAAGGAGAGCGCCACGGAGGTCAGCATCGGGCCCGAGGCCGCGACGACGAGGGTCGCGACGCTGCCCGCGAAGAAGGAGCCGAGGGCGGCGATGGTCAGCGCGGCGCCCGCGCGACCGTTGCGGGCCATCTTGTAGCCGTCGAGCGCTGTGACGACCGACGACACCTCACCCGGCAGGTTGAGCAGGATGGCCGTGGTCGAGCCGCCATACTGCGCACCGTAATAGATGCCGGCGAGCATGATGATGGCCGTGGTGGCGGGCTGGCCGAAGGTGATCGGCAGCAGCAGCGAGATGGTGGCGACCGGCCCGATGCCGGGCAGCACGCCGATGGCCGTCCCGATCAACGCGCCGAGCAGCGCGAAGAGTAGGTTGTCCAGCGACAACGCGACCCCGAAGCCGTGCGCCAGATTGGCGAAAAGTTCCATAGCTTGTTTTGGCCCTTTCTTTCCTGGCGCTTACCCGAAGATCGTCGGCCAAAGCGGAACCCGGATATCGAGTTCGTAGATGAAGACGAACCAGCAGAGGATGCAGAGGAAGACGCTCATCCCGACGATGCTGATCGGATTGTGCTCACGGTCGGCCAGGGCCGAGATGACGCAAAGCGCCGTGATGCTCAGCATGAGGCCCAGCGGTTCGAGCAGCAGCGCGAAGATCGCGAAGGAGGCGAGGACCAGGCCGAGCGGCCGCCAAGCCGGCGAGATCGACAGGACGAGCAGCGCGACGAAGCAGGCAATCCCGACCTGGACGTAGTTGGTCGTGACGCCCATGCCCTCCATCACGCGCCAGATGATGATCCCGACCGCGACGCTGATGGCGAGCGTGGTGAGGTCAAGCTTCGTCCAGGGCTCCAGCGGGTCCGGCCCGTTGGTGAGCGCGAGGATGAAGACCATCGCCCCCAGGCCGAACTGCAGCCAGAACACGAGCATCGGCATGTAGCCGGGCCCCATGCGGCGGGCCGAGCCGAGCGTGTGCTGTTCCAGGCCGAACCCGAGCAGGCCGCCGTTGATGTAGAGGCCTATGAAAGCAAGGAGCATCAGGATGCCCCCAGCCCAAAGGTCCTTCGTGCTGATCTTCATGAAGTCTCCACCCCTGGTCCCTCAAGAATCGAACGAACGGGGGGCGCGGCTTCGCAGGGCGGGGCGCATATGATCCCGGCCGCGGACCCCGGCGGGAAAGCTCGAATCGAGCATCCCGGCGGGTGTCGCGGCCGGCACTTTACGTGCCCTCGTCCTCGTGCGGGACGTGCCTCCCGAAAGAGAGAGACACGCAACCTATGGGGCGGCGCGCCATGTCACAAGCTTCAGATTGCCTGCTGCCTTGTCATGGATGCTTCTTCACCTACGATGCGGCGCAACATCGTTGCGAGATTTGATGTCATGACGAGCGGACAGGGCCCGGGAATCAATGAGCCCGGGCGGCGCATCTCGGAGGCTGCGGCGGCGCTCGCCCCCGGTCTGGTGGCGATCCGGCGCGACATCCACGCCCATCCCGAACTCGCCTTCGAGGAGGTGCGGACGGCGGGAATCGTTGCCGCGGAGCTGGAAAGGCTGGGAATTCCCTACCGTACCGGGGTCGGCGGCACCGGCGTGCTTGGCATGATCGAGGGCGGTCGCCCCGGGCCCACCCTCGCCATACGCGCGGATATGGACGCCCTGCCAATCCATGAGGAAACCGGCCTTCCCTTCGCCAGCACCGTGGATGGGAAGATGCATGCCTGCGGGCATGATATCCATACGGTTACATTGCTGGGTGTGGCCGAGGTGCTACGGGATCTCGCCCCCATGCTGGCCGGCCGCGTGGCACTGGTGTTCCAGCCGGCCGAGGAAGTCCTGCAGGGCGCCGCCGCCATGATCGCCGATGGCGCCGCCGAGGGGATCGACATGGCGCTGGGCTTCCACAACCACCCGGACATGCCGGTGGGCGAGACCGGCTTCGTCCGGGGCGCCTGCCTTGCCGCCTCGGACCGGTTCGACCTCGTGATCCGCGGCCGCTCGGGCCACGCCGCCCATCCGGACACGGCCGTGGACCCCATTGTCGCCGCCGCGCATTTCGTCTCCCAGGCCCAGACCGTGGTCAGCCGGGAGGTGGACCCGCTGCATCCGGCCGTCGTGACCATCGGCATGTTCCAGGGGGGCACGACCTACAACATCATCCCGGAGCGCGTGCATCTGAAGGCCACCATCCGCACCCTGCATCCGGCGACGCGGGATCTGGCGGAAGCCGCGATCCGGCGCCTCTGCGCCGGGCTGGAAGCCGGCTTCCGCGTGGAATGCGCGCTGGACTACCGGCGCCTGGTGCCGCCGCTCGCGAATGACGACGCGGTGCTGGACCAGCTTCTGGCCGCCGTCACCGCCCAGCTCGGCGCGGCGCCGAAGCCGGGGGTGCCGAGCATGGGCAGCGAGGACTTCTCGGAATTCGCGCAGCGCGTGCCCTCCGCCCATCTGCGGATCGGCTCGGGCACGCCGGGCCGGGCGGATAAGCTGCACAATGCCGGCTACCAGCCGGACGAGGCCTGCATCCCGTTGGGCGTCCAGGCGCTGTCGCGCGCCGCGCTGGAGATCCTGTCATGAAGGTCTGTGTCTTCGGCGCCGGGGCCATCGGGGGCCATGTCGCCGCCCGGCTGGCGAGGGGCGGGGCGGAGGTGAGCGTGGTGGCGCGCGGCGCGACACTCGCCGCCATCCGGGAAGGCGGGCTGACCGTGGTCGCGAAGGACGGCACCTTCCATTGCCGCCCCCGCGCCAGCGCCGACCCGGCTGAGCTTGGCCCGCAGGATGCGGTGATCGTCACGGTGAAGGGCCACCAGCTGCCCGGCGTGGCGGAGAGCATCGCGCCCCTGCTTGGCCCGGCCACGCAGGTCGCCTTCGTGATGAACGGCATTCCCTGGTGGTATTTCGACCGCCATGGCGGGGCGCTGGACGGCACCGCCCTGCCGGCGCTGGATCCGGGCGGGGCCATCCGCCACGCCGTGGGGGTGGAGCGCACGATCGGCGGCGTGGTCTATTCGGCCTGCACCGTGACCGGGCCCGGCCGGATCGAGGTGGAGAACGCCTCCAGCCGGGTGGTCCTGGGCGCGCCGGACGGGCGGATCGGGGAAGGGGCCCTGGCCCTGGCCCGCATCCTGGAAGCCGGGGGCATGGGCTGCCCTGTCGTGCCCGACATCCGGCGCGAGGTCTGGATGAAGCTCGTCTCCAACCTCACCTTCGGGCCGCTCTGCCTTCTCTCCCGCCAGGGCATCGCCGCCACCCTCGCGGATCCGACCCTTCGGGACACGGCGCTGAAGGGCCTGGCGGAGGGCGCGGCGATCGCCCAGGGCCTCGGGATCGCGTTGGACCTCGATCCGGTGAAGCGGGTGGAGGGTTCCTCCAAGATCGTCCACAAGCCCTCCATCCTTCAGGACATGGAAGCGGGGCGGCCGGTCGAGATGGAGGCCATGCTGCTCCAGCCTCTTGCCCTGGCGCGCATGGCGGGGGTGGCCAGCCCGGTGCTGGACCTGCTGGTCACGCTCGCCCGGAAGGCCGCCGAGGCCACGGGGCAGTTCAGGCCCGCAGTCTGACAGGCGCGGACCCGGGCATGAAAAAGGCCGGGCAGGATGCCTGCCCGGCCTCACGCATCGTCGCGCCGAAGCTGCCTACCAGCGGTAATAGGGCTGGTAGGCCACGGGCGGCGCGTAATAGGCCGGCGGCGGCGGCGCATACATCACGGGCGGCCGGGGAGGCACATAGTAGGCGGGCGGCGGCGGCGCATACACCACGGGCGGCCGGGGCGGCACGTAGTAGGCGGGCGGCGGCGCATACATCACGGGCGGCGGGGGCGCGTAATAGGCCGGCGGCGGCGCGGCGATGGCCGCGCCCGCAATGGCGCCGAGCGCCAGCCCGCCGATGACGGCACCAGCCACCGCACCACCGCTGGGTCCGCGGCGATGCCAGCCCGCCTCGGCCGGGGCTGCGGCCGCCAGAGCGGCCACGGCGGCGCCAGCCAGGATCAGGCCACGGAACTTCGTCATCGGTTGAGCCCTCCCAGGGCAGGTAATGGGGGGAATATCGCCGGCAACCCGTGCGGGATTATGGCAAGGACTGGGTCAGATCATGGCCCCCCGGTCCCTCCGGATATGGCGCGGCGGAGGCTGGCGCGGAAGGCCGGGGCAGGGCCGTCTGGCCCAGCACCCAGCCCTCCCAGCGGCGCACCCAGGGGTCATCGGGGATGAAGTCCGGCCGGGCGCCCTCCAGCACGGATATGACGCAGAGCAGGCCGAGCAGGCTGTCCAGCCGGTCCTCCCCCGCCGCGTCCTGGCCGAAGCCGGAGGCGATGGCACGCTCCAGCGCGGGACAGGCCGAGACGCCGAGCCGTGCCATCGCGGCCCGCAAGGCCGGGGCGGATTCCAGCCGCACCCCTTGCGCCCGCTTGCTGCCTTGCAGGCGGATGCCGAGTTGCCGCATGGCCTCGGCCGGATAGGTTTCGGCCAGCACGGCCCGGCCAGGGGCGAGCAGCGCCCGGAGCGGTCCCTCGAAAGGCCAGAGCCGATAGGGCGCCCCGGCCGCAAGGGCAGGGCCAAGCCAGCCTCCCCAGGCCGCGATCGCCGCCTTGCCCGTCTGATTGGCGCCCAGGGTCCAGAACAGCGGCGCCCCGGCGGGGCGCTCGGCCGTGGCGCGATCGCAGAGGCGCGAGAGCTCATGCGGCCCGCTCAGGCCGAGGGCGGCGGCATGGGCTGCGCGGGTCATGCCCCGTATGCCGCGGGCCGGATAGAAGGGCCGATCCGGCGAAACCGTCTCCAGCCCGTCATTCACATGCAGGAAGCCGGGGAACCGGTAGAGGCCGCGCAGGAAGGCCGGGAAACCGGCCTCCCTCCGCCCGGCGGCCCAGGCACGGGGAAGGCCGAGCGGCAGGTCGAGGCCGAGGGCGAGTGCATCGCCCCCGGCCAGCAGCCCCGCCACCATGCCAGCCGGATCGCCCACGGGAAGAGCCGCCCGCGCCTCCCACCCCGCGCCGTGGCGGCGCGCGACGGTCACCCAGCGCTTGGAGGGGTGGGCGGACCAGTCCGCATGGGCGGCGACCAGCCCGCCAGGGATCAGCGCGAACCCTTCAGCGGCTGCTGCGCCTTCTCCAGCAGGCGCTGGAGGAAGCCCGGCTTCTTCGCCGGCTCGGCCTCGGCCTTGCGCCGCTCGGAGTCATTGGTGGCCGCGCGACGCTCCTCCTCCCGCTCCTTCTCCTTGGAGGCCAGCCACTTCTCCAGCGTCATGCCGGCCTTCGCGGCGCGGCGGGATTCATAGGCGCGCTGCGCATCGGTCATGCGGGGGGCGGTGCCTGGCTTGGGCGGCGTCTGGGCGGCCATGGCGGAACTTCCGGATTGTCTGGTTTCGGCCGCTTGAACGCGGGCGGGAGGGCGATGGAATGACGTGGGCGCGGGCCGGCATCAAGCCCCCTTCGCGCGGCGGGCAAGGCGTGGCACGGGTGCGGCATGGAAGCACGGGTGAAGGCGGGCCTATGGGCCTCGATGGCGCTGCGGATGGGCGATGCCGCCGGGCAGCCCGGCGCGGTGCTGCGCAAGGGAGACCCCGACAGCGGCGGGATCCTTTGCGTGCTGCGGGGCCGGGAAGGGCTGGTGGTCCTCTCCCAGACCAGGGATGCGATGGGCCGCCCGGCCTGGCTGCGCGGCACCGGCGCCGCGCCGGTCGATGAGGCCGCGGCGGATGCCTATGTCGCCCGCCAGGTGAAGCGCGACCCGGACCTCTGGGTACTGGAATTCGAAACGCCGGACCTGCTGCCGCCCTTCGAGGCGACCATCCTCTGAGGCGGCGGGCCTTCCGCCAGCCCCACCGCGCGAAAGGCTAGCGGTCCGTCAGCCGCAGCTCGATCCGGCGGTTCCGCGCCCGGGCTTGGGGCGTGTCCGCCGTGTCGATCGGCTGGTACTCGCCAAAGGCCGTCGCGGCCACGCGGTTCGCGGGCAACCCGTTCTGGATCATCAGCTGGGCCACCGCGATGGCCCGGGCCGAGGACAATTCCCAGTTCGAGGCGAAGCGGCCCCCGGGACGGAGCGGCGAGTTGTCCGCGTGCCCGTCCACGCGCAGCACCCAGTTCGTTCCCTCGGGGATGCGCTGCGCGATATCGATCAGAAGCTGCGTCACATTGGCGATCTGCTCCCGCCCGGCTTCGGAAAGCTCCGCGCTGCCGATCGGGAAGAGCACCTCGGACTGGAAGACGAAGCGGTCCCCCACCACCCGGATCTCCGGGCGGTCGCCCAGCACGTCCCGCAGCCGCCCGAAGAAATCGGAGCGGTAGCGCTGCAGCTCCTCGACCCGGGCGGCGAGGGCTGCGTTCAGCCGCTGGCCGAGATTGGTGATCTGCGCGTCCTTCGCGCGGTCCTCGGCCTCCTGCGCCTCCAGCGCGGCGGCCACCCGGCGCAGCTCGGCCCGCAGCGCATCCAGCTGCTGGGTAAGGAGCGCGGCCTGGGCGCGCGCGCTCTCGGCCAGGCGGGCATATTCGCCGGACTGCGCCTCGGCGGCCCGCCGCGCCTCGGATTCGGCCCGGGCCGTGCGCGTGGCCTCGGACAGCATGGTTTCCGCCGCGCCACGGGCGCGGGTGGCATCGGCCAGGGCCGTCTCGGCAGCCTGCCGGGCCCGGCCGGCCTCCGCTGCGCCGGCTTCCGCGGCCTGGCGCGCACGCACGGCCTCGGCGGTGGTGGCCTCAGCGGCCTGGCGCCCGCGCAGGGCCTCGGCGGCATTGGCCTCGGCCGCCTCGCGCGCGCGGATGGACTCCGCCGCGCCGGCCTGGGCCGTCTCCCGGGCGCGGTTCGCCTCGGCCGCGGCGGCCAGGGCGGCGTCCCGCGCGGCGCCGGCCTCGCTGGCGATCTCCTCCGCGCCGCGGCGGCGGCGCTCCTCGTCCCCGGCCCGCGCCAGCGCCTCACGCGCCTGCCGCTCCGCCTGATCCCGCAGCGCGGTCAGGGCGCGAAGCTGCTCGTTCAGCCGGGCGATATCGGAGAGCCGGGCCTCGATCGCGGCCCGGTCCGTGGTCACCTGCTGGTCGAGCCGGGCAACCTCCTGGCGCACCCCCTCCAGGTCCCGCCTTGCGGCCTCCAGGGCGGCGCGTGTCTCGGCCAGGCTGCGCTCCGCACCCTGGCGTGCGGCCTGTTCGGTAGCGAGGGCGCGGCGGGTCTCGGTCAGGCCGCGCACCGTGCGGGCCGTGTCGGCGCCCGCCGCCTCCACGCCGGACAGCGCCTCGGCGAGCCGCGCCTCCAGGCTCGCGATGCGCTCGTTGTTCCCGCGCGAGGCCAGTTCGGCATCGGAAAGCCGGGCGGCCAGGCGGTCCCGCTCCTCCCGCAGGGCGTCCCGCGCGGCGGCGCTGCGCCCGGCCTCCTCGCGCAGCACGGCCAGGTCGCGCCGCGCCGAATCCCTGTCGGCGGCGGCAAGGCGTGACTCCTCCTGGGCCCGGCCCAGAGCCGCGCGCAGTTCCTCCGCCCCCCCGCGTTCCAGGGAGAGCAGCTCCGCCAGTTCCGCCACCTGCCGGTTCAGCCGGTCCAGCGCCCGGTCGCGCGAGGAGAGGGCGACGGAAAGGAAGCCCTGGGCCAGCACGAAGACCAGCAGGACGAAGATGATGATGATGAGCAGCGTGGCCAGCGCATCGACATAGCCCGGCCAGGCATTCAGCCCCTCGCCCTGGCCGCGGCGGCGGCGGCTCAGGGCCATGATGGGATGATCCCGCTCATGGCTGCGGCGGGGCCTCGGCCAGGGCGGCGATGGTGCGCGCCAGCACCTTGATCTCCGAGCGGATCTCCTGCGTCGCCTGGCTGCGGCCCTGGGTGGATTCCTCCAGCAGCCGGGCGAGGTAGAGCTCCAGGTTCCGCAGATGCCCGCGGGAGGCGGCCTCGTGCTCCCCGGCCTCGGCCAGGCGCTGCAGGGTGGGGGCCAGGCCGGACTGGCTCTCGGCCATGCGCTGCATCAGCACCTGGCTGGCCCGCATCTGGTCCGTAAGGACCGAGAGCCGCTCGGCCAGGGTTTCGAGGGCGCGGCCGGACTGGGAGCTCCGTTCCTCCCCGCGGGCCAGGATACGCTGCAGCCCTTCCAGGTTCTCCGCCGTCTGCTCAAGCAGGGCTTGCACATAGGCGGGCACGGAGCCGCCCTCGGCCCCGCCTTCGCCCAGCACGCCGGAGGACAGGCGTGTGACCCCCGCCAGCCACTCCTCCAGCTCGTTGTAGAAGCGGTTCTGGGCCTGCCCGGCGGTCAGGTCGAGGAAGCCCAGCACCAGGGCACTGGCAAGGCCGAGCATGGAGGAGGAGAAGGCCACCCCCATCCCCTGCAGCGGCAGGGCCAGCCCGCTCTTGAGCTGGTTGAACAGGCTGGTCACGTCGCCCGAGCCGACGGACATGTTCTGGATGACCTCCGAAACCGATCCGATGGTCAGGATCAGGCCCCAGAAGGTGCCGAGCAGGCCGAGGAAGATCAGCAGCCCCGTCATGTAGCGCGAGAGCTCGCGCTGCTCGTCGAGCCGGGATGCGATGCCGTCCAGCACGCTCCGCATCGCGCCGGTGGAGAGGCTGAGGCGTTCCGATCGGCGGGAAGCCAGCATCGAGGCCATCGGCGCCAGCAGCCGCGGCGCGGGCTGGGCCGGCTGGCCCGGCCTGGGCGCGCGGAAGGCCTCCAGCCAGTCCACCTCCTGGCGCAGCGCCATGACCTGCCGGATGGACCAGACCGTGCCGAGCAGGAGCACGCCCAGGATCAGGGCGTTCAGCACCGGGTTCACCTCGAAGGCGTGCCGGAGCTCCCCGAAGAGCAACGCGCCCACCACGGCCACGAGGACGAGGAACACCACCATGCGGATCAGGTAGCGGTTGGGGCTGGTCATGGCGTTCAGCCGCCTCTTCCTGCGGGTGCGGTGCCGGGGGCGGGCGTGGCCGTGGCGGCAGTCGCCGGACGGGGCCGGGGCTCCGGCGGCGCCACGATGTCCAGCGCGTCCACCGCTTCGGCCGTGCGGCCCAGCGGGCGTATGTCGATCCGCGTGCCCGGCAGGCCCCCGCGCATCAGCGAGGCCTTCACCGATATGGCGCGGGCCAGGCTGCTGCGGCGGGCCACCGAGGGATCATCCTCCGGGCCGGAAACCTGGGCGATGAGGGTAACGCGGCCGGTGGTCTGCTGGGCGAGGTAGCGCCCGATCATCTCGATCGCCATGCGCGCGCCATGGTCGGGGTCCCCCCGCCCGGAGCGGCCGCCGAGGCGCCAGCCGCCGATCGGCAGCCGGGTGAAATCGGGGGCAAGGGTCATGTTCGCCACATCCGCGGGGAGGGCGGGAAGCGGAGCCTTGGAAAGATCCGCCGCGTCGGGCGGCGCGTCCCCGGGCTCGGCCGGTGCCTCCGGCATCGCGGCATCGGCGTCGGTCGCCTGCCCGGAAGCCGGGACCTGCGCGAAGCCGGCCAGCAGGAAGATCGCGAGGGCCGCTGTCGCGGCCGGGCGGAGGAGGGCGGGGGTCACGGCCACAGGGTAGCCCAGGAATGCATGGGCTTGAAGCGAGCAAGGGCGAGGGCCGGGGCCGCGCATGGCCGGGCGGTACGGCGTGCTCCTGCCTGGAAGCGGGGCACCGGCCGGGCTCAGCCCCGCGCTGCCGGGCGGCGGATGGGCATGAGGAAGGTGAAGCGCGTCTCCCTCGTGTCCGAGGAGACCTCCATCCGCCCGCCATGCATGCGGGCGATCTCGGACACGATGTAGAGCCCCAGGCCCAGCCCCTCATGTGCCTGCCGTTCCTGGCCCCGGAAGAAGGGATGGAACAGCCCGGCCTGGGCTTCCGGCGGGATCGGCGCCCCGCCATTTGCCACCCAGAGGGAGAAGATCCCGTCCCGGGCGCTGGCGCCCACCCGCACCGGGAGGTCCTTCGCGCCATGCGCCAGGGCATTGCCGAGCAAGTTGGAGAGCATCTGGGCGATGCGCGCCTGATCCAGCGCCACCGGCTCGGCCAGGTCCAGCGCCAGTTCGATCGCCCGGCCCGGATGGATCGCGCGCAGCTCGCTCACGGCGTGCTCCAGCACCGGGGCGAGGGGGGCCTCATCCGTCAGCTTCAGATCCAGCCCATCGCCCAGGCGGGTGCGGGCGAAGTCCATGAGGTTCCCGATGAGCCCGCTCATGCGGACCACGCTGGACTGCATGAGCACGAGGATGTTCCGCTGGGCCTCGTCATGGGCCATGCGCTGCAGCAGCTGCACGCCGGAACCGATCGAGGCGACAGGGTTGCGCAGGTCATGCCCGAGCACGGCGATGAACTGCTCTCGCAGCTCGGACAGCGCCTTCTGCTCGGAAAGCTCCTCGCGCATGCTCCGCAGCGCCTCGTCGGCGTTCAGATGGGCGGCGATGAGATCGGCGAAGAGGCGGACCGTCCCGGTGATCTCGCGGGTGTTCACCCGGGCCGGGGAGGGGGAAATCCCGCAGAGCGTGCCGAAAAAGCTGCCATCCCGGAGGATGATCGGCATCGAGATGTAGCTCTGGAAGCCGTAATGGGCGGGCGTCGGGTGGTGGCGGTAGAGCGGGTCCTCCGCCACATGGTCGATGACCACGGGCTCCCGGCTCTGGTGGATCTCGCGGCAGATCGTCGTGTTGACCGGCAGCTCCCCCCCGGGCTTCAGCCCGAAGCCGATGTGGTCCAGCGTGGCGCAGGCGATCCAGCGATCCGCCGTCACGCGCGCCACCGCGGCGAAGCCCAGGCCCGTGGTGCGGCAGACCAGGTCCAGGATGGTGGGAACGGCCTCGATCCGGCCAACCGCCTCTACGTCGCGCTGCAGAGGGTCGTTCAAACTGTCCTCTCCAGCCCCGATGCCGCGGCGCAATATGCCCCTATTCGGCGCCGGCGCCATCCCTGAAAGCTGGCCCGGGCCCGCATCGGCCCGGTCCGTGTCAGCCCGCGTTGCCCGCGGCTTCCCCACGGCGTTCCGCGACATAGGTCATCCCCTCCACCACGGCTTCCCGCAGCTTGGTGTGCAGGAAGGGATTGCCCGCCACGATGTTGCCGGTGGCGTAGGGATCCT
This sequence comes from Pararoseomonas baculiformis, assembly GCF_017813395.1. GTDB lineage: Bacteria > Pseudomonadota > Alphaproteobacteria > Acetobacterales > Acetobacteraceae > Roseomonas > Roseomonas baculiformis. The sequence continues at coordinate 98,010 of NZ_JAGIZB010000014.1, forward strand.
CGTCGCCGGGGCCGGTCACGTATCCGCCGGCCTCCTTCACCATGATGATCCCCGCCGCGCAGTCCCAGGGCTTCAGCCCGAGTTCCCAGTAGCCCTCGTAGCGGCCGGCCGCGACCCAGGCGAGGTCGAGCGCGGCGGAGCCGAAGCGGCGGATGCCCGCCACCTGCGGCATCAGCCGGGCGAGGGTGGTGGAGAACTCCGCCCGGTGCGGCACCTTCGCGAAGGGGATGCCGGTGGCGAAGAGGGCGGCGTTCATGTCCCGCCGGCCGGAAACGCGCAGGCGCTTGTCGTTGAGGAAGGCGCCGCGCCCTTTCTCCGCCCAGAACAGCTCATCCGTGGCGGGGTTGTAGATCACCCCCGCCATGATCTCGGAGCTGGTGGGGGAAAGGCGCTTCTCGATCCCCACGGAGATGCACCACTGCGGGATGCCGTGAAGGAAGTTGGTCGTGCCGTCGAGCGGATCGACCACCCAGCGCCATTCCCAGTCGGCCTCGCCGCTCGCGCCGCTCTCCTCCATCAGGAAGGCGAAGCCCGGCCGCGCCCGGCGCAGCTCCTCGCGCAGCGTCTCCTCGGCGCGCAGATCGGCCTGGGAGACGAAGTCCCCGGGGCCCTTGCTGCTGACCTGCAGGTTCTCGACCTCGCCGAAGTCGCGCAGAAGGCGCCGCCCGGCCTTGCGGGCGGCGTTGACGACGACGGTGAGCGCGGGAGAGAGCCGCGCGGAGGGCTGTGCGCCGGACATTACGTTTTCCCGATCAGCCCTTGGCGCGCTCGAGGTACGAGGCGTCCTCGGTGCGCACGACGATCTTCTCGCCGGCGGTGATGAAGGGCGGCACCATCGTCTTCACGCCATTCGAGAGGACGGCGGGCTTGTAGGAGGAGGAGGCCGTCTGGCCCTTCACCACCGGGTCCGCCTCGACGATCTCGAGCACCACCGTGTCCGGCAGGTCCATGGAAACGGGCTCGCCCTCGATGAGGCGCACATTCACCGTCATGTTCTCGTTCAGGAAGGGCAGGCGGTCGCCCAGGATGTCCTTGGAGACGGTGGTCTGCTCGAAGGTCTCCGGATCCATCAGCACGAGGTGGTCGCCCTCGGCGTAGGAGAAGGTGAACTCCTTGTCCTCGGTCTGCAGCCGCTCGACCGTGTCGGCCGTGCGCCAGCGCTGGTCCTTCTTCGCCCCGGTCTTGATGTTCCGCATCTCGACCTGGATCACGGCCGCGCCCTTGCCGGGGATCATGATGTTCTGCTTGAGCACGGTGTAGCGCGCGCCCTCGAACTCGATGACCATGCCGGCGCGCATCTGATTGGCCTGCATCTTCGCCATGGTGGGGCGTCCTGTTCGTCGTCTGGATGGGTAAAGGATCGGCCGGGGGCCTTACACGGGGGGCCTCCCGTTGGCAACAACGAGGGTGGGTCAGGCGCCCGGGCCGGCGGGCAGCGCCACCCGGACCAGCGCCTGCGCGGCTTCCCCGGCCGCCTCCATATAGGAGGCGTCGCGGTGGAGGAGCGTGGCGGCGAAGGCGCCGTCCATCAGCAGCATCACCTGCCGCGCCAGCGCCGGCGCGCCGGCGATCCCGGCCCCTGCGAAGACCGAGCAGAGCCAGGCCTCGGCCCGCTTCTTATGGGTGGCGCTAGCCTTCACCGCGGGGTGGCCGGGCATGTCCGCCAGCTCCGCGGTGGTGCGCAGGAAGCCGCAGCCCTGCCATTTCGGGTGCCGGGCCGAGCGGGCGAGGTTGAGGAAGATCCCGCGCGTCCGCTCCGCGGGCCCGCCTTCCGTGCCCTCGAACCAGCGCTGGAACAGGGCGATGTTCGGCTGGTCCCGGCCCTCCAGATAGGCAGCCGCCAGGTCGTCCTTGCTCCGGAAATGGTAGTAGAGGGTGCGCTTGGTCACGCCCGCGGCGGCGGCCACGGCATCCATGCTCACCTTCCCCACACCCTGCGCGTAGAAGAGCCGGCTGGCGGCGGCAATGATCCGTTCGCGCGTCGTGGGTTCCATGAGCGGCCCCGCATGTATACCGACCAGTGAATATACATGGCCCATCCCCCTGCCTAGCGTCCCGATCCGTTGCGGAACGAAGGAGGACGCCATGCTCGAGATCGAGATCCGGGACCGGGTCGCGCTGCTCACCCTGAACCGGCCGGACCGCCTGAACGCGCTCGACAATGCCCTCCTCGCGGGGATCGAGGCGACGCTGGACCGGATGGAGCTGGACCCGGGCATCCGCGCCCTGGTCATCACCGGTGCCGGGCGGGCCTTCAGCGCGGGGGCGGATATCCACGCCTTCCGGCAGCATATGGCGGCGGGCCCGGCCGAGGCCGTGGCGCATTTCCTCCGTCCGGGCCAGCGCATGACGCGGCGCGTCGAGAGCTTCCCCAAGCCCGTCATCGCCGCCGTGAACGGCCTGGCCTTCGGCGGCGGCTGCGAGCTGGTGGAGGCAGCCCATCTCGCCCTGGCCGCCGACACCGCGCTCTTCAGCAAGGCGGAGGTGGCGATCGGCATCATCCCGACCTTCGGCGGCACGCAACGCCTGCCCCGCAATGTCGGGCGCAAGGCCGCGACCGAGCTGATCCTCACCGGCCGCCGCTTCGACGCGCAGGAGGCGGCGCGGCTGGGGCTGGTGAACCGGGTCGTCCCCGCCGCCTCCCTGCTGGAGGAGGCGTTGGACTTGGCGCGGGAACTGGCAGCCAAGCCACCGCTCACCCTGGCCGCGGCGCTCTCGGCCATTCACCGGGGGATGGATGCCTCCATCGACGACGGGCTCGCGATCGAGGAGGCCGCCTTCGCGCGGATCGTGCCAAGCCATGACGCGCGGGAAGGGGTGGCCGCCTTCCTGGAAAAGCGGAAGCCCGTCTTCCAGGGTCAATAATAGGACTGCGAGGGAGGGAACCATCCCCTCTTCGCCCCCGCAACGTTGCTCACAGATCCGCGAGCGAATTTAGTGGGAAAAGCTGTGGGGGGAGCTGCGAATGGGGCTGCAACGCCTTGTAAATCAGCCCTTCTTGCGCGCGCGCCCCTGTGGAAAACCCTGTGCGAAACCTGTGGGGCGGGGCGCCCCTGCTGGGGATAGCGCCCCGCCGGCCCGTCAGTCCGCGTAGCTTCCCGTGGCCTCGATCACAGGCTTCCACTTGGCGATGTCGGCGGTCCAGAAGCGCCGATGCGCCTCCGCCGTGGCATCGTCCTGCGAAACGGGCGTGGTGCCGATCGCGGAGAAGCGCTCGATCACCCGGGGCTCGCGCAGCGCGGCCTGGAGGGATTGCGTCAGCCGGGCGCAGATCGGCGCCGGCGTGCCTTTGGGTGCGTAGAGCCCGTGCCAGACCGTCACCTCGAAGCCGGGCAGCCCGGCCTCGGCGGTGGTGGGGATCTCCGGCAATGTGCCGATGCGGGTGCGCGAAGGGGTGGCGAAGACCTTTACCGCGCCGCTGCGGATATGCTCCGTGGTCTGGGTCGTCTGGTCGCAGAGCAGGTCCACCCGGCCGCCCAGGATTTCCTGCATGGCCGGGCCCGTGCCGCGGAAGGGGATCACCGTGGGCTTCACCCCGATGGCATTGCTCAGCAGCGCGCCGCAGAGGGCCGAGGAGGAGCCGATGCCGGCATCCGCCAGGTTGAAGCGGTCTCCCTGTGACTTCATGTAGGAAAGCAGCTCGGTGAGGTTGTTCGCGGGAATATCCTTCCGCGTCACCACCGTCATGGGCACCTCGGTCACCAGCCCCAGCGGCTCGAAGCCGTTCACGGGGTCATAGGCCAGGCGCCGGTACATGGTGGGGATCACCCCCATGCCGATATGGTGCAGCAGGATGGTGTAGCCGTCCGGCCGGGCCGTTGCCACGCGCTGGGCGCCCAGCGTGCCGCCCGCGCCGGTGGTGTTCTCCACCACCACGGGCTGACCGAGATCCCGCGACATGGCCTCGGCCAGCAACCGCCCGACCACATCGGTCGGGCCGCCCGCGGCGAAGGGGATCACCATGGTGATCGGGCGGGTTGGGAAGGCGGAAGACTGCGCCCCCGCCTGGCGGGGCAGGCCGAGCGCGGCAAGGCTGGTCGCCGCGAGAAGGCGGCGGGTGATCTGCGTCATGGATGTCTCCCAGGGCGCCTCGTGGGGGGCGCTTGCGCCGAAATCTTGCCCGTCTTCCCCCCGTGCCGGAAGACGGTCCCTTCTGCGCTGGCCCCCGGGCGGCGCGACGGCCTAGCATCCGCCCTGGCCGGCCAAGCAGCCGGAAGGCCTGGCCGAACAGCCAGCACGGAGGGGCGCATGTTCCTGCGAACCATCGGTAAGGAGGAAGCGACCGGCGCGGTGGCCGATATCTACGCCCGCCAGGCCGCCCAACTCGGCTTCGTCATGGAGGCCACGCGGTGCTTCACGGCCCGGCCGGACCTGCTGCCCATCTACACCGAGTTCTCCGACCGGATCCGTGCGGGCTTCTCCCTCGGGGTGCGGGAGTGGCGGCTCATCACGTTGATCGCGGCGAAGCACATTCCGTCCAGCTATTGCAGCCTGGTCTATGGGCAGCAGCTCGTCGTGGATCTGGGATCACGTGATGCGGTGGTGGCGGTGCAGCGGGATTTCCGCAGCGCGGGGCTGCCGGCGCGCGACGTGGCCATGCTGGCCTATGCGGAGGCCGTGGCGCGCGACGCCTCGCGGATCGGGCAGCACGACATCGACGCCCTGCGGATTCACGGCTTTACCGACACGCAGATCTGCGACATCGCGCTCTGCGCCGCCTTCCGCTGCTTCGTCAGCCGCTTCTTCGATGCGATGGGCGCGCGGGCCGAGCCGCGCTTCGAGGAGGGCGGCGAAGCCTTCCGGGAGGGAATGGCGGCCGGAGGCGGCTAGTTCAGCCCGCCCCAGCCGGTCCAGGCGGTTCCGCATCCGCCTGGAAATGCCCGCCGCCCAAGGGGCCCCGCACCGTCCAGCCCCCTTCCGCCCGGCTGGCGAAATCCGGCCCGATGGGTGCCTTGCCCTGGCCGCCCGGAAGATCCAGCGCATAGGTCGGCCAGGCCAGCCCGGTGACCCGGCCGCGAAGGGATTCGAGCAGGGCGCGCCCCTCGGCGATCGGCACTTCGAAGCGGGCCGTGCCCGGGGCGCGGTCCAGCTGGTGCAGGTAGTAGGGCTTCACCCGGTGGGCGAGCATGGTGCGCAGCAGCGCCTCCAGCGTCTCCGCCGTGTCGTTCACGCCCCGCAGCAGCACGGCCTGGCCCAGCAGCGCCACCCCCGCGCGGGAAAGGTGGCGCAGCGCCAGCCGGGCCGCATCGGTGAATTCCCGCGCATGGTTCGCGTGCAGGCAGAGGAAGACGGCCTTCTCGCTCTCCAGCGCCTCGGCCAGCTTCGCCGTCACCCGGGCGGGATCGGCCACGGGAACGCGGGTGTGCAGCCGGATGATGTCGATATGCGGCATGGCCGAGAGCCGGCCCAGGATCTGCCCCAGCCGGCGGGGGGAGAGCATCAGCGGGTCACCCCCGGTCAGGATCGCCTCCCGCACCTGCGGATGGGCGGCGAACCAGTCCAACGCCGCCTCCAGCTCCGCCTCGCTCAGCACCCCGCCGGAAGGCCCCACCTGCTCGCGCCGGAAGCAGAAGCGGCAATAGACCGGGCAGGCCAGCAGCGGCTTCAGCAGGGCGCGGTCGGGGTAGCGGTGCACGACTCCCTTCACCGGGGTGTGCGCGTGGTCGGCGATCGGGTCCGCCAGCTCGAGCGGTGCCACCTCCAGCTCCGCCGCGTCGGGGACATACTGGGCCGCGATCGGGTCGGCCGGGTCCGTGGGATCGATCAGCGCCGCCATGGCCGGGGTGACGGAAACGGCGTAGCGCGCCGCCACGGCCCGCAGCGCGGGAAGCGCCGCGGCCGGCACCAGCCCGGCCTCGGCCAGGGAATCGGCGTCACGCAGCGGGCGGGAAGGGGGGAGGGAGCCATCGGGCATGGCGGGCTGGTAGCGCCAACCGCCCCGGTGTGTCACGGACCAGCCCGGATTTCCGCCGCATGGAGCCCCCAGCGTGCCGCATGGCCCCACCCCACCCTGGCATCCCGATGCCCTGGCCGCGCGCCTGCCCGCCCTGCGCCGCCGCGCCGAGCTGACCCGTGCCACCCGCGCCTTCTGGGAGGCGCGGGGCTGCCTGGAGGTGGAAACCCCCTGCCTGGTGCCAGCGCCAGGGATGGAGGTGCACCTCCATGGTTTCCGCTCCCGCTTCGAGCCGCATCTGGGGCGTGGGGAGGGAAGGGAGCTCTGGCTCCGCACCTCGCCGGAGCTGTCCATCAAGCGACTGCTCGTGGCCGGCACGGGAAGCTGCTTCGAACTGGCCCGGGTCTGGCGCAACGGCGAAGTTTCGCCCCGCCATGCCCCCGAATTCACCATGCTGGAGATCTATCTCGCGGGCGCGGGGCTCGATGGGCTGATGGATGCGGTGGAGGCCTATCTCCGCGCCGTCCTGCCCCCCCGCGTCGCTCATGCGGGGGTGGAGACTGACCTGTCGCTGCCCTTCGAGCGGGTGAGCGTGGCCGAGGCCTTCGCGCGGCTGGGGATGGATGTGCTGGCCTCGGTGGACCCGGCGAGTGCGGCGGGCGATGCTGCCGCCCTCGCATCCGCCGCCCGTGCGGCAGGGCTTTCAGCGCCGGAGGGGCTGGGTTGGGAGGACCTCTTCTTCCACCTGATGCTGGAGCATGTGGAGCCCCGGCTGGGGCGGGGCAGGGGCAGCTTCCTCACCCATTGGCCCGCGCCCCAGGCCGCCCTCGCCCGCCGCGACCCCGCCGATCCCCGCGCCGCCCTTCGCTTCGAGGTCTTCGCCGCTGGGCTGGAACTCGGCAACGCCTTCGACGAGCTGCTGGACCCGGAGGAGCAGGCGGCGCGCTTCCACCGGGACGTGGCGGAGCGCGAGGCGCTCTACGGGCCGGGCTGGGCCGTGGACGATGATTTCCTGGCGGCCCTGCGCCAGGGCATGCCGCCCACCGCCGGCATCGCCATGGGCTTCGACCGGCTGGCCATGCTGGCGGCCGGGGTGCCGGGGATCGATGCCGTGCGCTGGCTGGGGGGCTGGCCTTTTGTCCACGCATAGGCACGCCCTGCAGGTGGCGGTGCCGGTTGTGATTTCCCGCACCGTCTGCAATCTCCGGGCAGCAGGATGGGAGTCGCGCATGCCGCGGTGGAGTTTCGGCCGGGCGCCTCTCCGGCAGGGGCATGGCCCGTGAGCGGTGTGATGCTGCTCCTGGTGCAGGCGGTCCTCTATTTCGGGACCATGGTGGCCCTGTTCCGCGCCCGTGGGTCACTCGGCATCGGTGTTTTCGTTTGCGCCCTCGGCGTGATGCACTTCCTCGAAACCTACCTCGCTGCGGTCTTCTTCATCGAGCTTCCCTTCGGGCTGATCTCGCCCGGCTCCACCGTGCTCTTCTCCGGCAAGCTCGCCATGGTGCTGCTCCTTTACATCAAGGAGGATGCGGAGGCGGTGCGGCAGCCGGTGTACGGGCTGCTGATCGGCAACATGCTGATCGTCGCCATGTGCGTGCTGCTGCGCTTCCACGATCCGGTCAGCCTTGCCGGCACCAGGCCCGATATCGGCTTCATCGACCAGATGGGCGTGCTGATGGTCTGGGGCACGCTGCTGCTGTTCCTGGACAGCCTCGTGCTGGTGCTGCTCTACGAGCGCAGCGCGCCCTGGTTCGGGCGGAACCAGACGGCGCGCATCATCTTCGCGCTGGCGATCGTCCTCAGCTTCGATCAGTTCGCCTTCTTCGCCGTGCTGCGCCTGGTCGCCGGGGTGCCGCTGGCGGCGCTGTTCGGCGGCTGGGCCGCGAAGATGGGCGCCGCCATCGCCTTCGGCCTGATGCTCGGCGCCTATCTCCGGCATTTCGAGGCACTGGGAGGAGCGGGGGAGCGCCGGAGGCTGGCCGATCTTTTCGACCTGCTCACCTACCGCCACCGCCATGCGAACCTCCTGCGCCAGGCCGCGCAGGATCCCGTCACGGGGGCGCTGGCCGAGGCGCACCTCATGGCGTTGGGCGGCGCGCGCCACCGGCGCGCCCAGGCCAGCGGACGCCCGCTCGGCGTGGTGGTGCTGGAGGTAATGCCCGCACCGGGCAGCGGCGCCGTGCGGATGCGGCCCCTCACCGAGGCGCTGGCGCTGGGCCTGCGCGCCGATGACCTGGTCTTCCGCCGTGGTCCCTCGGGCTTCGCGCTCCTGCTGGATGGCATCACGCCCGCCTCGGCCGCCCATGTCGCCGGGCGACTGCGCGAGATCGTGCTGGAGCGGGCGGAGGAGCAGGCGCCGGGGAGAGCCGCGGCCGGGCTGCGGGTGCATGTGGGCGTGGCTGCGGGAATCGGACCCCGGGAGGATTTCATCGAGGTGCTGCGGCAGGCGGAGGCGGGCATGCGCGCCCAGCGGCACAGGGATGCCGGTCCGCGCTCCGGCATGGTTCCCAGCCCGGCCTGAACCCTAGCCACCCGGCCCGCGTTCTTCCGGTCTGATCGGGAGAGACGCGCATGTTTGATGCGAAGCGCCTTTTGGATGGTTTCCTGGGCGGACAAGGCAAGCACGCCGGATCCCGCCCGTCTGGTGGGATCGGCAGCCTCGGCAGGGGCGGCGGGTCCTTGCAGGACGTGCTCGGCGGGCTTCTGGGCGGTGGGATCGGCAGCCTCGGGGGCGATGCGCACCGGCGCGGCGCCGGTGGCCCGCTCGGCCGCATGGGGGATGAGGACGGCACGCGGGGCGGCCGTGGCTTCGGCGGCCCAATCGGCAGCATGGGCGGCGCGGGCGGCGGGCTCGGTGGCGGCTTGGGCGGCATGCTTGGCGGCGGTGGCCTGGGTGGTGCCCTGGGCACGGCAGCCGCCGGCGGGCTGCTCGGATCCCTTCTCGGCGGGCGCCGGCGCGGCAGTGGCGGGGGCCTGCTCCGGATGGGCGGCGTGGCCGTGCTCGGCACGCTTGCCTATCGCGCCTGGCAGCAATGGCAGGAGAGCCAGCAGGCAGGTGCGCAGGCCTCCGGGGATGCCCCGGGCCATGCAGCGGCAGGTTCGGGTTCCAGGCCCACGAGTGGCCCCTGGTCCGGCCAGCCATCCTCCGCCGGGCCTGCCGCGGCCGCTCCGTTGCCTCCGCCGGAGGAATTCGCGCGGGAGGAAGCACCGGCTGCGGATGGCCATCCCTTCGGCCTGTCGCTGGTCAAGGCGATGATCGCGGCCGCCAAGGCCGATGGGCATCTCGACGACAACGAGCGCGCCTATGTTTTCGAGGAGGTGGAGCGGCTGGAACTGGATGCCGAGGCCAAGGGCTTCGTCTTCCAGGCCCTGGAGGCCGCCGCCGATCCCTCCGCCGTCGCCGCCATGGCGCGCACCGATGCGCAGAAGTCCGAGATCTACATGGTCTCGCGTCTGGTCGCCGAGCCGGACACGGCGGCCGAACGCGCCTATCTGGACGCGCTGGCCCACCGCCTCGGCCTCGCTCCTGGGCTGCGCCAATCCCTGGATGCGCAGGCGGCCGAGGCGCAGCGGCTGCTGGCGGCGCAGGACACGCCGGGCCAGGGCGGCTGAACCGCCGATTCAGCCCGGCAGGAGCGCGCGCGCCTCGGCGGCGCGCTCCACCGGCCAGGCGAAGAAGTTGAAGATGTAGGGATCGGACGCTTCGAACACCGAGGGGTCGGGGCTCGCGCGCTGCATGCTCGGCCGGTGCAGCGCCGCCACCGGATGCCAGCGCCCCTGATGCGCGAAGCACACCTCATAGCCGAGCGCGTTCAGGAAGGCGGGCACGGCCCAGGTGCAGCCCTCCGCGTGCCGTTCCTCCAGCTCCAGCGTGAGCAGGGGACGGCAATGGCGGAGGATCTCGCGCGCGCCCCGCAGGATCGCGTATTCCGCGCCCTCCGCGTCCAGCTTGATGGCGGTGACATCCCGCAGGCCGAGGCTGTCCAGGGGGATGACGGGAACACGCTCCCGCCGCACCGAAACTCGCGAGCTCTCATGGACGGCATAGGTCTTGGCGGTGCTTGCCCATTGCCATTGCGGCGCCCCGTCCAGCACCGGCACGGAGAGGTCGAGATGACCGGGGGCATCGCCCAGGGCCTCGGCGCGGATCGTGATGCCGGGCTGCCCCGCCACGGCTGCCTCCAGCGCCGCGCGGGCCCGCGCCAGGGGCTCGAAGGCGATCACGCGGGCGCCGGGCAGGGCCGCCAGGGGAAGGGTCAGCAGCCCCTCATGCGCGCCGATATCGACGAGCGTGCCCGGACGGTGCAGCGCCGAGAGGAAGCCGATTTCGTCCATGCTGGGTTCCCCGGCCCTGTTCCGCCTCGCAGATGGCCATCCTGTGCGCCCCCGCAACTGCCTATCCAGGGCGGCGTTGACCGGGCTGCAACGCAAAGGAGGTGCTGCATGCGTATCCTGACCCTCGCCGCCGCCACCCTGCTGATGGCCACGCCCGCCATGGCCAATCTCAATGACGGCCGCACCAACCACCGCTCCCCCGGCCCGCCGATCGACCGCGGCTCCTCGCGCAGCAACACCGACGGCGCCTATGCGGGTGGCGGCATGGTGCTTGAGGGTGCGCCCGGCGCCCCGGCGCCCATGCCGCGTCAGACCGCGCCTGCCGGCTCCATGCGGCCGGACAGCCCGATGATGCAGGGACAGGGCCAGATGATGGATGGCCAGAGCCAGATGATGCAGGGACAGGGCCGGATGATGCAGGGGCGCTGAGCCCCCGGCACCGGGAAGGGCCGCGCTCCGCGAGGGGCGCGGCCCCTCCTGCATCAGGCCCCGGAGATGGCCGCGTTCATGGCCCGCACCCCGGCGGCGGGGCCGTCCGGATGGTTCCACACGGCACCCACCACCGCGAGGAAATCCGCCCCCGCCCGCACCAGCGGGGCGCAATTCTCCGCCGTGATGCCACCGATGGCCACGCAGGGGATCTCGAACAGGGACGACCACCACTCCAGGATGTCCGGCTCCGCGCGGTGCTGCGCGTCCTTCGTGGCAGTGGGGAAGAAGGCGCCGAAGGCGACGTAATCCGCGCCCATCTCGCCCGCATCCATCGCCAGGTGCCGGCTGCCGTGACAGGTGATGCCCAGCGTCGCATCCCGCAGCAGCGTGCGCGCCCTGGCGTGGTCTCCATCCTCCTGTCCGAGATGGGCGCCGTCGCAGCCGGTCTGCGCGGCCAGCTCCGCGTCGTCGTTCAGCAGGAAGGCGACCTCGCGCGACTGGGCGATGGGGCGCAACGCATCGATGGCACGGCGGAGATCGTCGCGTGGCGCCTCCTTCAGCCGAAGCTGCAGGCAGGCGACATCGCCGGCATCCAGGGCGCGGGCGAGCAGGTCGGGAAAGGTGGCGAGGTCGATGCTGGGCGGGGTGATGAGGTAGAGGCGGCAATCGGTCATCGCGGGCAGGGCTTCCGGTGGGCGGCGTCGGCGCGGTGATACCACGCCGGCGCCGCCACCGGATCAGCGGCGATACACCTCGACGATATCCGAGAGCAGCTTCAGCGCCTCCGCCTTCGGGCGCTGGAAGGTGTTGCGGCCGATGATGGAGCCGTTTCCGCCGCCCTGGTGGATGCCGCGCGCCATCTCGATGAGGGATTCGCTCGTCCCGGCCTCGCCACCGGAGAAGACGACGAGGCGGCGCCCGCCGAAGCAGGCCTGGACCACATGGTGGATGCGCCCGGCCAGGGTGCCGATATCGGCCACCGGGTTCTTCTCATAGGTCTTCTTGGCGGCATCGAGGGAGATCGCCTCGGTGGGCGGCTTCACCTTGATGATGTGGGCGCCCATCAGCGCGGCCATGTGCGCGGCATAGGCGCAGATGTCGAGCGCGGTCTCGCCGGTCTTGTCCAGCATCGGGCCGCGCGGATAGCTCCAGACGACGACGGCGAGGCCGGCGGCCTTTGCCTCCTCCGCCATCTCGCGCAGCTCTTCCATCATCTCGAACTGGTATTCCGAGCCGGGATAGATGGTGAAGCCGATGGCCGAGCAGCCCAGGCGCAGCGCATCCGAGACGGAGCCGGTGATCGCCTGGTCCTTGGTGGTGGACAGGCTGTTGCTGCTGTTCACCTTCAGGATGGTGGGAATAGCGCCGGCATAGGTCGCGGCACCGGCCTCGATCATGCCGAGCGGGGCGGCATAGGCATTCAGCCGCGCCTCGACCGCCAGCTGGAAATGGTAGCGCGGGTCATAGGCGTCAGGGTTCGGCGCGAAGGAGCGGGCGGGGCCATGCTCGAAGCCCTGGTCCACGGGCAGGATCACCATGCGGCCGGTGCCGCCCAGCCGGCCCTCCATGAGGATCCGGGCCAGGTTGGCCTTCGTGCCGGGATTGTCGCTCTCGTACCAGGAGAGGATGTCGCGAACCTTCCGGGTGATCTGCATCGTGGCGGGTTCCTCCAGGGGCCGTGATCAGGGCCTTGATTCGGGCCTGGCGAGTTAGCCGCAGGGGCCGCGGCTTGTCACGGGCACGGAGCGGTGAGGTGGCGGGCCAGCAGCGCGAGCCCGCCCGGGCGGCGGAGATCCAGCCGCGACAGGTCCAGCGCCTCCGGTGCGGCAGGAAGCAGCGTCGCGCGGACCTCTTCCGCGGCCGCCCTCACGGCGGGGAAGGAGGGATGCGCCGGGTCCAGGACCAGAATGCGCCATCCCTGGCGAAGGGCGTCCAGCGCGAGCCCCGGGGCTGAGCCGCAATCCAGCGCCGCCTCATGCTGGGCGCCGGGATGGGCGGCCGCCGCGCGGGCGACCATGGCCGCGACCACCCTCGCGCCGGGCCAGGCCGCGGCGCCGGGCGCCGAGATCAGGAAGACGCCCCCGGGTGGCGCGAGGGAGAGGGCGGCGGCGGCCTCCGCCTCGGAACGGAAGCGGATTGCGGGGGCTGGCATGGTTGACCCTCTTGCCGGCGGTTGCGTAAAGCCCTCACGCTCCTGTGTGAAGCCCGGAGGGCCGGGAGCGATGGCAGGCCTGCGGTCTGGCGCGGGCGGGAAGGATTGGGGGCGGCATGTCGGACAGCCTGACGGAGGCGGCCGCGCGTCTGGAAGCGGCGGTGGAGCGGCTGGCCCGGGTGGCGGCTGATGTCGCGGCGCGGGCTTCTGCCCGCCCCGCCGGCGTGCCGGCGGAGGAGGTGGCGGCGCTTTCCGCCCGGCTGGAGGCCACCATCGCCCGCCTCCGCGCCGTGCTGCCCGAGGGCTCCGATCTCTCTGCGGAGTTGGCGGGCGACGCCGGAGGTGATGAGGTCGGGCTGCCGGATGAGGGCGGGGAGGGGGACGAACCCCCGCGCCGCCATGCCGAGGAGGGCTGAGAATTGGGACAGGTCACGGTTCGCGTCGGCGGCTACAGCCATCCGGTTTCCTGCGAGGACGGGCAGGAGGCGCATCTCATCTCGCTGGCGGCGGAGGTGGACCGGCGCGTTGCCTCGGTGAAGACCATGGGCGGCTCCTATGGCGAGCCCCGGCTGCTGCTGCTGGCCGCCCTGCTCCTCGCCGATGAGGTGCATGACCTGAAGGTGGAGCTGTCCCAGGCGCGGGCCGGGATCATGCCCGCGGTGCCGCCCACCGATCCTCATCTGGCCGAGCGCCTGGCCAGGGTGGCGGAACGGATCGAAGGCATCGCGACGGATCTCGGAAAGTCCTGATCCGTTTCGCAGCCGGCCCTGGCGTGAGGCGACGCGAAGGCCTAGATAGGGTGGGCGGGGCTGCCTTTCGCGCCAGGCAAATCATCCCCAGGGCCAATAAGCATCCTCCGGGAGCTGGCTCTGTCCGGATCTTGGTCCGGGTATCTGGCGCCCACCTGCGCTAGCAGGCCTTGGGAGGACGAATCGCCAGCGGTCATGGCGGCTCCGCACTCAGTTTCCCCCCCTTCCGGCGAAGATGACGCCCTTTTGCGCGCGGCCAAGGTCGTGGCGCGGGAGGAGGCGATGGCGCGCCGCGCGCGCGCCGATGCCGCGGGAGCCGGCCAGGCCCTGGCAGCCCATGTGCTGCGGGACGCCCCGCCGCCCTCTGGCGCCGTCGTTGCCGGCTTCTGGCCCATGGGGCACGAGATCGACATCCGGCCGCTGATGCGTGCGCTGGAGGCGCGCGGGCACCGGCTTTGCCTTCCCCGCACCCCGAAGCGCGGCCTGCCCCTGGATTTCCGTGCCTTCGCCTTTGGTGACGAGCTGGTGAAGGGTCCGGTCGGCACGCGGCAGCCGGCGGAGGATGCCCCGCCCTGCGTGCCGGACTGGCTGATCGTGCCGCTGCTGGCCTTTGACCGCGCGGGGCGGCGGCTGGGATATGGCGGCGGCTATTACGACCGCACCCTGGCCGGGTTGCCCGGGGCGGGAACGCTTGGCGTGGCCTATGCCTGCCAGGAGATGGATGTGGTGCCCTCCGGCCCGCATGACGCGCCGCTGGGCGCGGTGGCGACCGAGGCCGGGGTGATGTGGTTTCGAAAAGGTTCCTCCGGTTGAGAATTCTGTTCCTGGGCGATGTGGTCGGGCGCGCGGGGCGCGACGCGGTGGTCACGCGCCTGCCAGGCCTGCGGCGCGAGCTGGCGGCCGACCTCGTTGTGCTGAACGCGGAGAACGCGTCCCACGGCTTCGGCCTAGCGCCCGACATGGCGCGCGCCTTCCTGGAAGCCGGGGCAGATGTGCTGACCCTCGGCAACCATGCCTGGGACCGCAAGGAGATCGTCCCCTATATCGAGGGCGAGCCGAGGCTGATCCGCCCCATGAACTACCCGCCCGGCACGCCCGGGCGTGGCGCGACGGTCGTGGATGTGCCCGGCAAGGGCCGCGCGCTGGTGATGCAGGTGATGGGGCGCCTCTTCATGGAACCGCTGGACGATCCCTTCCGTGCCGCCCAGGCCGAGCTGGCGCGGCACACGCTCGGCCCGCATGGCTCCGTGCAGGCCGTGGTGGTGGATATCCATGCCGAGGCGACGAGCGAGAAACTCGGCTTCGGCCATTCCTTCGACGGGCGCGTCAGCCTCGTCGCCGGCACGCATACGCATGTGCCCACCGCCGACCACCAAGTGCTGGAGGGCGGCACCGCCTATGTCTCCGATGCCGGCATGTGCGGCGACTATGACAGCGTGATCGGCATGCAGAAGGCAGGGGCCTCCATCCGGTTCTGGCGGAAGGTTCCCTCCGAGCGCCTGGCCCCGGCCGAGGGGGAGGCGACGCTCTGCGGCGTGCTGGTGGAGACGGATGATACCACCGGCCTCGCGGGCCGGATCGGGCCGTTGCGCCTGGGCGGGCGCCTCTCGCAGATCATGCCGGGGTTCTGAACCCGGGCCCGTTCCGCAGGCGGATCGGGAGGGCCGGCAAGACAGCTCGCTGCAACCCATCCGGGGTATGGCCGCTTTAGGCGGACTTGAACGTTCCACCGCGCGGATCTCAGGCCGGCCTGAACGCCATGCCGGGGATCCGCGCGGCTGGCCGGCCACGCGCGCCCGATGGCCTGGCCCCGGCCCGTCGGAGGGGCCCGTCCCGGCCCCGGCGGATCCACGAGCCTTCCGCAGGAGTCCTCCCCCGCATGCAGCAGCCCTTCCGCGCCTGGAGTCGCCTCGCCTCTGCCGTCCACCGCACCGGATGTTCCGGCGGCCTCGCCCTGTGGCGGCGTGGGATGGTTGGCTGGGGCGCGGTGCTGCTGGCCCTGCTGCTGCTCACCGGGATCGCGGCGCCGGCCGCCGCGCAGCAGGCCGGGGCCGCGGCGACCCGGCCCGCTGCCGCGGAGGGAGCCCCGCTGGCCCTGACACCGGAGCAGGCGAGGAACGCCCTGGCTGTCCTTCAGGATGAGGCAAGGCGCCAGCAGGTGCTGGATGCGCTGCGCGCCGTGGCGGCCACCGGCCCTGCCTCGCCGGCGCCGGCCGCGAATGCACCGGCCGCAAATGCGCCAGCCGCCTCGGCCAGCGCGCCGCAGCCGGCTTCCGCCGCGCCAGCCGCGGAGGGGGAGAAGGTCACCCTGACCTCCGACAGCCTTCTGGCGGAGACCATATCGGCCTTTTCGGAGTGGCTTTCCGGCGTCTCGGGCCATCTCGCTGCCGCTGCGAACTCGATCGCCAGTGTCTCCCTGGTCTGGACGTGGCTGGTGCGGACGGCCAGCAATCCTTTCGCGCAATCCGCCATCCTCGATGTCGCCTGGCGAATGGCCGCGGTGCTGGCCTGCGCCTGGGGCGCTCGCTGGCTCCTGACCCGCGCGCTGCGCCGGCCCATGGGGGCGCTGGAACGGCGGGCGGCGGAGAGGGCGGTGGCCCGCAGGGCCCGTGCTGCCCAGGAAACCGGCCCGCAGATCGCGAGCAAGACAGAGCTTCGGCTGCTCCAGCGCGCCCCGCTGGCGGTTCTGCGGCTATTGCTGGACCTGCTGCCGATCGGCCTCTTCGCCGTAGTGGGCAACGTCCTTACCGCTACTCCGCTGGGTGATGTCGGGGTGGTGCCGCTGATCATCATGGCGGCCGTGAATGCCTTCGTCGTGCAGCATGTCGTCATGGCGGTGGGCCGGGCCGTGTTCTCACCCGATTCCCACGCCCTGCGGCTGCTCCGGATCTCGGATGAGTCGGCCGCCTATGCCGAGGTCTGGCTCGGGCGCATCTCGGGCATCGCCATCTATGGCATGGCGGTGCTGGAAATCGCGCGGATCCTCGGCCTTTATCCGGCCGCCTATGAATCGGCGGCGAAGCTCGTGGTGTTGCTGAACCACCTGCTCGTGATGGTGGTGGTGGTGCAGTGCCGCCACCGTGTGGGGGCCTGGATCGATGCGCCGGCGGAGGCCACGGGCGCCATCGCCCTGGCACGGCACTGGCTCGCGCGGGTCTGGCATATCGTCGCCATCGTCGTCCTGCTCGCCCTGTGGTTCATCTGGGCGCTCCAGATTCGCAATGGCTACGGGCTGCTGCTGCGCTATTTCGGTGCCACCGCGGTCGTGCTGGTGGTGGCGCGGCTGGCTGCCGTGGCGCTGCTCGGGCTGCTGGACCGCGCCTTCAAGATCAAGGCGACGACCGCCGAGCGCCTTCCCTCGCTGGAAGGGCGCGCGAACCGCTACGTGCCGGTGCTGCGCCGCGGGATCTCCGTGGCGATCGGCGTGGTCACCGTGCTGGCCCTGCTGCAGGTCTGGGGCCTGGATGTCACCGAATCCTTCCGCAACGGCGGGCTCGGGCAGCGACTGGCGGGGTCGGCCCTGGTGCTGATCGTGGCAGGCGTCGTCGCGGTGCTGATTTGGGAAGGCGTGAATGCCTGGATCGACCGCAAGATCATCGAGATGACCGAGCGCGGCGAGCATGCGCGCTCGGCCCGGCTGCGGACGCTGCTGCCGCTGCTGCACACCACCTTGCTCGTGGTGATCGTCGCGATCGTGGGCTTCACCGCGCTCTCCCAGCTCGGCGTCAACATCGCGCCGCTCCTGGCGGGGGCCGGCATCCTGGGCGTCGCGGTCGGCTTCGGCTCCCAGAAGCTGGTGCAGGACGTGATCACCGGCATCTTCCTGCTGCTGGAGAACACGATGCAGGTGGGGGACTGGGTGACCGTCTCCGGGCTGTCGGGCAAGGTGGAGGCGCTTTCGATCCGCACGATCCGGCTGCGCGCGGGCGATGGCTCCGTCCATGTGATCCCCTTCAGCTCTGTCAGCACCGTCACCAACACCAACAGGGGTATCGGCAATGCCGCCGTCTCCGTGACGGTCGCGTTCTCGGAGGATCCGGACCGCGTGGGCCAGGTGCTGAAGGAGATCGGGGCGGAGATGCAGGAGGATCCCGCCTTCAAGGACCAGATCCTGAACGACTTCGCCCTATGGGGCGTGGACAAGGTGGACGGCGCCACCTTCACCGTGCTGGGCCAGATGCCCTGCAAGGACACGGGGCGCTGGGGCGTGCAGCGCGAGTTCAACCGCCGGATCAAGCAGCGCTTCGAGGAGTTGGGAATCGCGATCGCCGTTCCGGCGCAGAGCGTCATCCTCTCGCGCTTTGCGCGGAACGCCACGGAAGCGGAGGCGGCGGGCGTCACCCGCCAGGAGAAGCGCCCCGATCCGGAAGGAAGCGACGGCACGGCGCAGACGCATTCGCCGCCGCCCGCCGCACTCGGCAACACGCTGTGATGGCTGCCCGGGGGGAAGCAGCTCCCCCGGGCAGCGGCGACGCTAGAAGTGGATCAGCTCGGGCGCGAAGAAGCCGAGCCCGGCGAGCGCGACCCCGACCAGCCCCAGCACCGCGCCACCCACGGCCAGCAGCGGCACGCCCGTGACGATGCTGGCCGAGGCGACCACGATGGCCACCTGGAAGGCCGCCGACCCGTATTCATGCATGTGATAGGCCGCCATGGAGCGATCGCGGATCCGCTCGGCCGCCCGTGCCCGCTCGGCCAGTTCCTTGCGGCCCTCTCCGGTGGATGGCTCGCTGTCCCACCGCTGGGCGGTGGACATCCAGGCCTGGATCTGGCGAGCCGTGGCGGCGCGGCGGGCCTCGTCTTCGGACTCGGGCGCCAGGGCCAGGTTCTCCGCCGCCGTCCGGACCGTGGTCTGGCGGATCGTGCGCGCCTGGAAGAAGGCCCAGAGATTCGAGGCTTCGACATTGCGGGAGAGCGCCTCGGTCTGTGCGCTCTTTGCCCCGGTTTCCGCGATGGCGAGGCAGAGGGCCAGCACGGCGATCAGCAGCGCCACCCTCTTGTTCTCGCCGGAATGCTCGACATGCCCGTGCCCGGCCATGGATAGATCTCCGCCCCAAGTTTGCGGGGGCGGGATGCCATGTTGCTCCCGGTTCTGTGAAGGGGCCGTTCGTCCGGTCAGGCCGGGAGCCAGGCCTCGCAGATCGCGCGGACATGCCGGTGGTCCGTTCCACAGCAGCCGCCGAGAAGGCGGAGCCTGGGCAGGCGGTCGCGGAGTGCGCGGTAACGGCGGGCGAGGTCCTCGGGGTCTCCAATGTCCAGACTGTCCGATTCGTCCAGTTCCGCATGGCTCTTGGCCGAGGCATTCGCGCGGATGCCCCGGATTCGCTCCATCCAGGGCTCCCCGGGTTCCAGCGCGAGCTCGAAATGCGTCGGGTGGGCGCAGTTGATCAGGTAGTAGGCGGGGCTGGCCCCCGTTTCGGCATCCACCGTCGCGATCGCGTCCCGCAGGCTCGTGCCGTCCACGAGCCGCCCATCCGTCTCGACCGTGAAGGAGATGCTGCAGGGCATGCCCTGGGCCGCGGCGGCGCGCGCGATCCCGGCGGCCTCGTCGGTGCCGGTCAGGGTGAAGGCGCCGACCATGTCGGCATCCGCTTCCGCGAAGGCGGCGATCTGCGGGGCATGGTACCGCTCCGCCTCCTCTATCCCGCTCCGGCCCGCCTTGTAGCCGTCCCCGCGCGGCCCGATCGCGCCGCTGACCACAAGCGGGGCGCCGGGCGTTTCCCATGTCTCGCGCAGGGCGATCAGCTCTCGGACGGCAGCCATGTTGATGCGCCGCAGGCCCGCGGCATCATAGCCGAGCTTGGCGCCCCAGTCGGGATTGGCGCGCCAGGTCGGCGTGTCCAGGACGAAGCCGAGCCCCTTTTCCCGGGCGATCCGGAGATAGGGCTCCAGATAGCCCCGGAGCTGCCGGCGGCCCTCCTCCGTCTCCAGCAGCACGAAGGCGGCGAATTCGGGAAGCTCCAGCCCTTCATGGAAGATGAGGGTGGTTTCCAGCCCCCCATCCGTGAGGAAGGTTTCGCCGCCGAGCTGCGGCAGGCTGTCGCGGTACCTTGCCATGGGGCACTCCCGTCCTGCTCCGCCACGGAAGGTGGAGCGGCGGGGGGCAGCCTAACGCAGGGAACACGGCAAAGCAGTGGGATCGAAACGGAGTGTTCCCCACTGCGGCACCGGGTGGCCCGAGCTAGTCGTCCCGAACCCTGGCCCGCCCCTGCTTGACCCCGGAACGGACCCCCTTCGCCGTCAGCCGCCTCTCCTTGCTGGCACGCGTCGGGCGGGTGGGCCGGCGCACCGGGGGAGGTGGCGCGGCCGCCTCCTGCAGGAGGGCCAGGAGGCGGGCCCGCGCCGCCTCCCGGTTCCTGTCCTGGGTCCGATGCTCGCGGGAGGTGAGGATGAGCACGCCATCCTCGGTCATTCGCCGCCCGGCCAGTTCGCGCAGCCGCGCCAGCACGCGCTCCGGCATCTCCGGCACGCGGGCCGTATCGAGCCGGAGCTGCACGGCGGTGGCGACCTTGTTGACGTTCTGCCCGCCCGGGCCGGAGGCGGCGATGAAGCTTTCCTCCATTGCGTCGGCGGGGATCGTCAGGCGGCGGGAGACCTGGAGCGGCTCCACCTCAATACAGGTTCTCGGCGCAATAGGGCGCCGTGACCTGGTCATAGGTCTCGGCGGCATAGGCGCCCTTGGTGTGCTCGGCGATCAGCTCGCCGCCCGTGGGCGCACCTTGCGGCTTCTCGCGCCCCGACCAGACCCCGGCGCGGAGAAGCGCGCGGGGGCATTGCATGAAGACTTCGGTGACGGAGACCAGCATCACCGTGGCCGGCTGGATGCGGCCCATCGTCAGGCGCTCGCGCAGCGCCGGGTCGGTGGTCAGGCGGGCATGGCCATGGACCCGGAGCGTCTCGCCCATCCCCGGCACGAGGAAGAGCAGGGCCACCCGCGGGTCGTCCAGCACGTCGCGCAGCGCATCCAACCGGTTGTTCCCGCGGCGGTCGGGCAGGGCGAGGGTTTTCTCGTCCAGCAGGACCACGAAGCCCGGCGTGTCGCCGCGCGGGGTGGCGTGGGGGCCGCGCCGCCCGATGGTGCTGAGCACGCAGAAGGGCGAATTGGCGATGAAAGCGGCGCTGCGGCCCTCGATCCGGTCCGTGGCCTTGGCCAGCACGGTGGGCGAGGGGGCGGGGTAGAGCGCCGCCAGCGCCTCATGCGTCGTGATGTCGTGGGGATACGGGGCGGGGTTGGCGTCCATGGCGGAATCCTTACACCGGGCCGGGCCCGGGAGTCTGCCGCCGGTTTCGCCCCGCCGCATGGCGGGAAGGCATGGTCGGGCCGCCGGAGCCCCGCGCGGATGACTGGCACGGGGGGAACTGGCCCCGGGCCGATGGGCGCCGGAGGACGGCCCGCGACCGAGCCGTGGCCCGCCCCTGACGGGCCGGGTGGCGCGGGGCCAGCCCGCCCACTATGATCAACCCTCCCAGCCCCGCCGCGCGGGCCGCCCTTCCCTCCGTGGGGCCTGGCCCCGGCGGGCCGGCGCGCGGCGCGAGGCCCCCTTCCGGGCGGGCTTGGCCGCCGGCGCGCCGCCGCGCGAGAAGGAACAGGAAAGCCGACCATGGCCGGCCATTCGCATGCCAAGAACGTGGCCCATCGCAAGGCCCAGCAGAGCGCCAAGCGCTCCCAGGCCTGGGGCAAGCTCATCCGCGAGGTGACCGTGGCCGCCAAGTCCGGCCTTCCGGACCCCGCCCACAACCCCCGCCTGCGCGCCGCGGTGAAGGCCGCGCTGGTGGCCAACATGCCGCGCGACACGGTGGAGCGCGCCATCAAGCGCGTGGCCCAGGGCACCGACACCGAGAATTACGACGAGGTCCGCTACGAGGGTTACGGCCCGAATGGCGTGGCGATCATCGTCGAGGCGCTGACCGACAACCGCAACCGCACCGCGTCCGACCTGCGCTCCATGTTCTCCAAGAATGGCGGGGCGATGGGCGAGAGCAACTCGGTGGCCTTCCAGTTCGAGCGCGAGGGGGTGGTGCGCTACCCGCCTTCCGCCGGCGATGCCGACACGGTGCTGGAAGCGGCCATCGAGGCCGGCGCCCAGGACGTTGAGAGCGACGAGGACGGCCATGCCATCCGCACCGCGATCGAGGATCTCTTCGCCGTGCGCGAGGCCCTGGAGGCGAAGCTCGGCCCGGCCGAAAGCGCCAAGCTGGAATGGCGCCCCAACGCCACCGTGCCGCTGGACGAGGAGGCCGCGCGGGGCGTGCTGAAGCTGGTCGAGTCGCTCGACGACCATGACGACGTGCAGTCCGTCTACGCCAATTTCGATGTGCCGGACGACGTGCTCGACCGGCTGATGGCTTGACCCCGCCCGATCGCGGAGCGGCGGAGCCGCGCGGCATGGATCGCCCCGGCGGCTCCGTCCGGATCCTCGGGCTCGATCCCGGTCTCCAGCACACGGGCTGGGGGCTGGTGGAAAGCGCCGGGTCCCGGCTGCGGCATCTTGCCGATGGGGTGGTGAGCACCAAGGCCGACCTGCCGCTGGCGGACAGGCTCTGCATCATCCACCGCGCCCTGACCGAGCTGATCGAGCTGCACCGGCCCGACGAGGCGGCGGTGGAGCACACCTATGTCAACAAGAACCCGGGCGCCGCGCTGAAGCTGGGCCAGGCGCGCGGCGTGGTGCTGCTGGCGCCGGCCATGCTGGGCGTCGTGGTGGCCGAATACCAGGCGATGGAGATCAAGCGCGCCGTGGTCGGCACAGGCCATGCGGACAAGGTGCAGGTGCAGGACATGGTGCGGCGCCTGCTGCCCGGCGCGATGATCCGCCGGGCGGATGCGGCGGATGCGCTGGCCATCGCCATCTGCCACGCCAATCACCGGTCCACACGCAACGCGCTCGCCCGCGCCTACCAGACCGGGGGCTATCAGAGCGCATGATCGGCAAGCTGACGGGCCGCCTGGATTCCGTGCATGAGGGCGGCTGTATCCTGGACGTGAACGGGGTGGGCTATCTCGTTGCCGCCTCATCCCGCGCCGTCTCGGCCCTGCCGCAGGATGGCAAGGGCACGATGTGGATCGAGACGGTGGTGCGCGAGGACGCCATCACCCTCTACGGCTTCGCCGATGCGGCGGAGCGGGACTGGTTCCGGCTGCTGACGGGCATTCAGGGCGTGGGGCCGAAGGTGGCGCTGGGCCTGCTCTCGGCGCTTTCCCCCCGCGATCTGGCCGCGGCGATCATGGCCGGGGACAAGGGCAGCCTAACCCGCGCGCCCGGCGTCGGGCCGAAGCTGGCGGTGCGCCTTCTTTCGGAACTGCGGGAGAAGGTGGGCGGCATGCCCACGGGCGATGCGGGCTTCATCGTGCCCGCCGCGCCCATGCCCGAGCGCGGTGTGGCGGCCGATGCCGTCTCCGCCCTGCTCAACCTGGGCTGGCGCCGCCCGGAAGCGGCGTCCGTCGTCGCCCGGGTGCAGGAGCGGCTGGGGGAGGAGGCGGATCTGAACACGCTGATCCGCGAAAGCCTGAAGGAGATGGCGCCGCGCTGATCCCCGCCCTGGCAAGGGGCGCGGCGCGGAGGGCGGCGACAGGGGCGGGCGATCACGCTACGTTCCCCTGATGAGCATGGATCGCATCACCGCCGGAAGCCGGCAGGAGGAGGACGCGGCGGAAGCGACGCTGCGTCCCCAGACCCTCGCCGATTTCACGGGCCAGCCGGCCCTGCGGGAAAACCTCTCCGTCTTTGTGCAGGCCGCGCGGGCGCGCGGGGACGCGCTGGACCATGTGCTGCTTTTCGGTCCGCCGGGCCTGGGCAAGACCACCCTGGCGCAGATCGTGGCGCGGGAACTCGGCGTGGGGTTCCGTGCCACCTCGGGCCCCGTGCTGCAGCGCGCGGGCGACCTGGCCGCGATCCTGACGAATCTTCAGCCGCGCGACGTGCTCTTCGTGGACGAAATCCACCGGCTGCAGCCCGCCATCGAGGAAACCCTCTATCCCGCGATGGAGGATTTCCAGCTCGACCTCATCATCGGGGAAGGGCCGGCCGCCCGCACCGTGCGGATCGACCTGCCGCCTTTCACCCTGGTGGGCGCCACCACCCGCGCGGGGTTGCTGGCCACGCCGCTGCGGGACCGCTTCGGCATTCCTCTGCGCCTGCAATTCTACACGGCGGAGGAGCTGGAGCGGATCGTGGCGCGCGGGGCGCAGAAGCTGGGCTTCGTGCTCACCCCGGATGGCGCGCGGGAGATCGCCACGCGCAGCCGCGGCACGCCGCGCATCGCCGGCCGCCTGCTGCGCCGCGTGCGGGATTTCGCGGCGGTGGCGGGGCGGGACGCGGACCGCGCCCTGGCGGATTCGGCGCTTCAGCGGCTGGAGGTGGACCGGCTGGGGCTGGATGCGATGGACCGGCGCTATCTGCGGCGCCTGGCCGACCATCACGGGGGCGGGCCGGTGGGGGTGGAAACCCTGGCCGCGGCGCTGGCCGAGAGCCGGGACACGCTGGAGGAGGTGATCGAACCCTTCCTCATCCAGGAGGGGCTGATCCTGCGCACCCAGCGCGGCCGCGTGCTGGGACTGCCCGGCTGGAAGCATCTGGGCATGACGCCGCCCCGGAACGCCCTGGCCGCCCAGGGCGACCTGCTGGAAGACCCGGGGGCCTGAAACGGAAACCGGCGGGAGGAAGCCTCCCGCCGGCGTTGGGCTTACCGGTTGTGGCCCGGCGCCTGGGCGGAACGCCCCGGCCCCGCCGCGCCCGAGGCACCAGGCGCGGGACGGGCCGCGCTGCCCGAGGAGTTGGAGCTGCTGTTCCCGCTCGGCCCCGAGGCCGAGGCGCTGGCGCCCGGGCCGCTCGAATGGGTCGAGGTGGAGCTGCCACCCGTGCCGAGGGTGCTGGCACTGGTGCCACCCTGGGTGGAGCTGCCGCCCGTGCCCAGCGTGCTGGCGGAAACTCCGCTGCCGGCATTCGCCGTGCCCGCCGTCCCGGCGGTGCTGGAGGAAGAGCCGGTGCCGCTGCCCGAGGTGGTGCCGCCCGTGCCGATGGTGGAGCTGCTTTCCGCGCGCCGCATGCCCGTGCTGCCATCCGGCAGGCGGCCAGCGGCCTTGGCGCTGCTCTCGGTGGTGCCGGTGGCACCCGTGCTGCCGGCCGCAGCGCCCGTGCCCGTGGTGGTGGTGCTCTCGGCGCGGCGCAGGCCGGTGCTGCCATCCGGGAACCGGCACGCGGCCTGGGCGCGGGATTCGGTGGTGCCGCCGGCCGAGGTCTGGGCCTGCGCCGCGCCCGCGATCAGCGGGGCGGCCAGCAGGGCGGCGGCCGTGGCCATCAGCGTGGTGCGAAGGGGCATCTGGCGTTCCTTTCCTGATGTGTCGTGTCGATGGAGGCGCTCAGCGCGTCCGCGGTTGGTCCGGAACCACGCAGCCCGAACGGGAATGGCTCTGCGCCCAGCTTCCGTTTCCGCCGGGCATGGTGGTCACGGACCCACCCCCTGGGCTGATCTGGACGCTGGTTCCGCCCGGCCCGGCGGTCGCGCTGCCGCTGAGGCCCCCGGCGCCCATGGTGACCCCGGTGCCGCTCTGGGCACCCGGCGGCACGGCGCACTCGCCCGAACTGGATGACGACGAGGAAGAGGACGAGGACGAGCTTGCGGAGGCGCTGCTGTTCGGCCCGGTGGCGGAGGCGCTGCTGCTGCTCTGCGCCCAGGCCGCGGCCGGCAGGAGAAACCCTGCGAGGAGCAGGATCCCGAGGCTGCTTCCAAGGCTGGTCCGGTTCATGTCCTGCATGTGGGCTCCCCCTGGCGCGGTAGGGCCGGGCCGCGCATGCGCGGCCCGGCCCGTCACGGACTTAGCGGTTGTTGCCGCGGTTGCCGTTGTCGCGGTTGTGGCCGGGTGCATTGCCCGAGTTACCCGGCATGCTGCCGGCCGAGGAACCGCCCGTGCCCATGGAGGAGGCGGACTGGCCGCCGCCGGCGGAGCTGCCGCCCGCGCCCATGGTGGAGGCAGAGCCCGAGCCGCTGCGCGAACCCGAGCCGGCTGCGGAGCCGCCGGTGCCGAGCGTGCTGCTGGAGGTGCCACCGCCGGCCGAGCTGCCGCCCATGCCCATGGTGGAGGAGGAGCCGGAACCCGTGCCCGAGCCGGCCGCGGAGCCACCGGTGCCGAGCGAGGTGCTGGACTGCCCGCCGCCCGCCGTGGCGCCGCCGAGGCCCAGGGTGGAGGCGGAGCCGGACCCCGTGCCGGAGCCGGAAGAGGAGCCGCCGGTGCCGAGCGAGGTGCTGGACTGACCGCCGCCCGCCGAGGTGCCGCCGAGGCCCAGGGTGGAGGCGGAGCCGGAGCCCGTGCCGGAGCCGGCGGAGGAGCCGCCCGTCCCGAGGGTGGTGCTGGAGGTGCCGCCGCCGGCGGTGCTGCCACCCATGCCAAGGGTGGAGCTGGACTGCGCATAGGCACCCAGAGCCGTCCCAGCAACGAGCGCGAGCGTCAGACCAGCCTTCTTCATCATCGACATGCGTTGTCTCCCTTTATGGCGGAGCGGCCAGTCGGCCCCTCCGCTGGAATACCAACGCGGCGAGCCAGCATTCTTTGAGGCAGAATTTGGGCTCCCGGTAACGATGTCAGGAGGCTTTCCGCTGTTGCGGAAATGGCACGGTGGAGGCTCGTTCAGGCCCTGGCACCGTCCTCATGGTGGGATGCAGACCTGCAACACATCGGCGCGTCGCCCCCTGGCGGCGATGGGTGATCGGCGCTAGGCCCCGCGCCCATGCCCGTCCACCGATACCCTATCCGCGTGTATTTCGAGGACACCGATGCGGGCGGCGTTGCCTATCACGCCAACTATCTGCGGTGGGCCGAGCGTGCCCGGACGGAATCCTTGCGCGACATAGGCTTGCCGCATCACCTTTTGATGGAACGTCACGCTTCGTTGCTTGTGGTGCGGCGCATCGAAGTGGCGTATCTGCGCCCCGCGCGACTGGATGACCTGGTGTTCATCGAGAGCCGGGTCATCAAGGCAGGGTCAGCGTCGGTGGATGTCGGGCAGGACGTGGTGGCGGAGGACGGCACCGTGCTGGCGCGGCTGAAGGTGGGGCTGGTCTGCGTCTCGCAGGAAAGCCTGCGTCCCGTTCCGTTGCCCGAGCCCTGGCGCTCGGCGCTGCGGCCGGACGCGGCGGCCGGGGCGGAAGCCGGGGGCTGAGCGCATCGTGGCGGCGGGGTGGCAGGGCTGCCCCGGTGCCGCCAGCGGCGCGGCCCAGCCTCCGCCGGGAGAAATTCGCCCGGAAGGGCAGGGGCATCCGGAAACGGGTGCGGGGGTGCGCCGCGAGGCGCTTGGGGATGGATCGCCCGGGCGGGGATGGCCTGGCGCGAGAGCATGAGGAGACCGCCCATGGGTGGTGGCACGACGGGTGGCGTGACGGCGCAGAACCTTGCCGCGGCAGGGCATGACCTTTCGCTCTGGGGGCTCTTCCTCCAGGCGGACTGGGTCGTGAAGGCCGTGATGATCGGGCTGTTGCTGGCCAGCGTCTGGGTCTGGGCGATCGTTTTCGAGAAGTGGAACACCATGCGCCGCGTGAACCGCGCGGCGGATGCGTTCGAGGACAAGTTCTGGTCCGGCGGAAGCCTTGAGGACCTCTACCGGACCGAGGGCGAGCGCCCCAGCCACCCGATGGCGGCCGTCTTCGGCGCGGGGATGCGGGAATGGACGCGCGCGGCCGATCTGGGCCTGACGGGCGCCCCCGCCCTGACGGGCATGAAGGAGCGCGCCGAGCGCGCCATGAACGTGGCCATCAACCGCGAGGCTGATGGGCTGGAGAAGTGGATGACCTTCCTGGCCTCGGTCGGCTCGGTCGGGCCCTTCATCGGCCTCTTCGGCACGGTCTGGGGCATCATGAACTCCTTCTCCGCGATCGCGGGGATGAACAACACGAACCTCGCCGTGGTGGCGCCGGGCATCGCGGAGGCGCTGTTCGCCACCGCCATCGGCCTTGTGGCGGCCATCCCGGCCGTGCTCGCCTACAACAAGATCAACACCGACATCGCCCGCTTCACCGGCCGGCTTGAGGGCTTCTCGGCCGAGTTCGGCGCCATCCTCTCCCGCCAGGCGGACGAGGCGCCGGTGCCTCAGCCGCGCCAGCCGGCCCAGGTCTGAGCCCGTGGCCGCTTCCCTGCAGCCGGGCGGCCGGGGCGCCGGGCGCCGCCGCCGGCCCATGGCCGAGATCAACGTCACCCCGCTGGTGGACGTGATGCTCGTGCTGCTCATCATCTTCATGGTGGCGGCACCGCTGATGACGGTGGGTGTGCCGGTGGACCTGCCCAAGACCCAGGCTGCGGCCCTGAACCAGGAGCAGGAGCCGCTGACCATCACCGTGAACCCGGAGGGGCGGATCTTCCTGCAGGAGACGGAGGTGCAGGCCGAGAACCTCGTGCCGCAGCTCCAGGCCATCATGCAGAACCAGCCCCAGGGCCAGCCGGAGCGGCGCATCTTCGTGCGCGGCGACCGCAGCATCGCCTACGGGCGGATCATGGAGGTGATGGGCATCGTCTCCTCCGCCGGCTTCTCGCGCGTGGCGTTGCTGGCCGAGCAGCCGGCGGGCCAGCCCGCGCGCGGCCCCGCGCCCGCCCGCCAGGGCGCGCCGCAGCGGTAGGGCCAGATGGCGGCGATCGCAGGCATCAACGGGACCACGGAGGACCGCCTCCGTCCCTGGCTCATCGCTTCCCTGGCGCTGCACGCGCTGGTGGGGCTGATGATGCTCATCGACATGCCCGGGCGCGACATCCCGGAGCCGCTGGAGACGGCGGTTCCCGTGGAGATCGTGACGCCGGAGGCGCCGCAGCTCGCCCAGGCGCCGGAGCCCCTGCCGTTGCCCGCGCCCCCGGCGCCGGACGCGCCGGCCCTGCCGACGCCCACCCCGACCCCGCCCGAGCGGCCGCGCAACGAGCCGCCGACGCCGCTGCCGCCGCCCCCGCCTCCCAATCCGGCCGCGGCGCCGATGCCGGCCCCGCCCACGCCCGTGCCGCCCGCGCCGACCCAGGCGCTGCCGACGCCGCCCGCC